>JAIGNE010000033.1:0-172561 GCA_036528635.1 Deltaproteobacteria bacterium | reverse complement strand
ATTTCGGTGGCTATCGCGAGGAGGTCACACCCGTTCCCATCCCGAACACGGAAGTTAAGCTCCTTCGCGCCGATGGTACTGCATGGGCGACTGTGTGGGAGAGTAGGTGCCGCCGGATTTAAAACATGAAGCCCCGCTGATTTTTCAGCGGGGCTTTTTTTATTGGTGCGCCCGGCAGGGCGCACCCACTCAGCGGTGAAAGTCCGCCACTCGCCTGGCAAGGGGAAGAGTTAGCTAAACGGCAGTCGTTTTTTTATCATGAGCCGAAAAACAAATGGCCAAACGAAGACTTAAAAGGGCATTAAAGGACGCTTGTTCTTATATTTGAGTGGAAATAGAATATCTGTGGACTCTATCGCTGCTAATTTCCATAATAACTTCCCATCGTCTTTTTTGATGATTTCTAATGAAGGAAACGGATCATAATTGCTGTTGTCAAAAATCTTTATTTTTTTCATTAATGAATGAATTTCTTTAACTTTATTTTTATCGGTTATCGCGGCTTTTTTACCAACACTGTAATAAAGAGTAAATCCTAATACAGCAAAAAACTTATTATCATCAACTATGAGTTCATCATTAATTCTGTTTTTTTGAAAGAACGTCGCTACGTCTTTTTTAAAGCTATCAAAAATTGTATCACTTGCTTTATCTATCTCACTTGAACCTAAGGAATCGCAACAACCCAACGCCGTCAGAAAAGCAACAATAAACTCTGTTGCTGTATTTGTTCGTTCAAGTTTATCGTGAAGACATAAATTACAAAACATATTTAGGTATTTAAATTCATCCTGTTCATTATTTTTATGTATTTCAATTCGTATTATTGCTAAAGCGCTATGCCAAATCGGTGGAGTCAAAGTTCCAAGTTTTGCAAATTCTTTTCGGAGACTATTTAAGTTGTTGAAGATCATTTTTTTACATTTCTCCAGTGCAAACAATATCTAATTATTTGACAAAAGACAGTATGTCAAAAGAAATCATGGCCACAAAAGGTGATATGAATGATCGATGTTTGTCAAGTGTACATTGTGTCAGATTACCGAAAGCAAGCATGCCCATGAAAATTCGTGAGTGCTCCTTACATGAAAAATATTATACACTCCATAGCGAAGCCGAGCGGGATTATTGGCTGCGACGTGAACGAGAGTGCGCGCATAGGCTGTTTATAATCACCAGGTGAATGTTGCATTACTCTCATCATTGGGGCGGGACAGGAGAAAGTAGGCTTCGTTCATCGGGCTTCGCGACTTTTCTTCCGGCGTAGCTTGCGAGACCGCCGATTTCATCATTATTTACAGATGCCGTAAGTCAAATTTTATCATGAGCCGAAAAAACATGAGATTCAAATGATTAACGGGGAAAAAATTTCTGAAAAAACCGGTGCAAGAAGGGAATAGAAAAAACCCGCCGAATAAGATTGACAGACTTAAATATTTCTATTAGAAAACATACGTTTGTTTTAGCAGCTTTGGTTAAAAATATGTAAGTATCTTGAATAATTAAGAAAGGAGGATTACTTAATATAGTATTTGCTGAAAATTATTAGGCTTTAGAATGATAATAGACACTCAATGGTTTCACTAATCAAGAAGGAGATTGCGGATGAAAAGTATCAGAAAAAGCGTAATTTTTGTCGCGTGTGTTCTTTCAATTTTCTTATTATCATCTTACAACCCATCAGCGGTCTTTGCCGCAAAAGCTGAAAAAAAAGCAAAAGCGGTTAAAGCTGAGCAGGCGGACAAGGCGATCAAAGCCAATGCCGCATTTGACGTTAACAAAATGAGCGACATGTCCGATTATGATCCCGCCAATCCCGTCATTCCCGAAGGTGATACCATCAAAATAGCCGTTGTGGCGGCTTTTTCCGGCCCCAGCGCTTTTAACGGCATGAGCTATTTCTTCATTGCCCAGTGGGTTGCCCATGATATCAATAAAAGGGGCGGCCTGATGGTCGATGGAAAAAGAAGGATGATTCAAGTTCTCAAGGCCGATCATATGTCGAAGGCCGATCAGTGCAAGAAGATCACGGAAAGAATGGCCCTTCAGGAGAAGGTTCATTTCTTCTGGGGCACGGACGGCAGCCATTTCATGAAGATCATCAATGAAACGGCCAGCAAATATAAAATTATTGCTTTAAATGTTCCCTGCCTTTCCGATGACCTGCAGGATGCCACCAATTTCTCCCGCTACGCTTTTCACTCATCCTATTCAACGGAGCAGATTGCCCGCGGGTTGGCGTACTTCTATGGCCAGATCCGCAAGAAAGAGAAAAAATTCTACATCCTGAATCAGGATTACGCTTTCGGTCATACGCTGGCGGACAGTTTCAAGAAGGGACTGTCTGAATATTATCCTGAAGCGCAGATTGTCGGTGAAGATTTCCACAAACTGTTCCTGACGGATTACGCGCCTTATCTGGAGAAAGTCAGAGCCTCCGGCGCCGAAGTCATTTTCACGGGCGACTGGCTCCCCGATGCCGGCAACCTTCTCAAGCAGGCCCGCCAGATGGGAATAAAGCTGCCTTTCGCCAACGTGTACATGGATAACCAGAATTTCTTAAACGAGGTTGGTGTCGAAGGAACGAAGGGACTCATCAATATCAGTTCCTATAGCGTGCCCAATCCTTATTTCAAGACGAAGGAAGAAATCAAGTTTTACAATACCTGGCTTAATCTCTGGAAAAATAAATGGAAGACGTCGCCTTTCAATACGATTGCCTACCAGCACGCCACGGCCAATGGCGCCGTCTGGCTGATGCAGACCTACTGGCTCTTCAGCGTTGTTGAGAGGGCCGCGAGTTTAGATCCGGAAAAGATCATCAAAGTCTGGGAAAACGATTCCTATCGATTTGTTAATGGCAAAGTGATCAAGATGAGAGCCTGCGATCACAAAGCGGTTCAGGATCTTGCCATCGTCGAATATGTGCCGCCCGAGGAGCAGAAAGTGTCTTTCAATATTCCTCCTTATTACTGGTTTAAGAATGCTTCTTATACCGGACCCGTTTACAGAATTCCTGCGGAAAAAATCCTTCCCTGGATGGACCAGAATCTGGACCGGTGCAAGGGCAAAAATGGCTGGGGTGAATAAATAGCCCGATGAAACATGGGGGGCAGGTGCGGGACTTTCTTTCCCCGCGCCTGATCAACTCCATTCCGGTAATCTCGTTTGCGTCGCATGTCCGCCCGGTAACCGGTTTCAGGCTTTTCGTAATTTCGGCTTGTCGATGTTACTCATGAACGACTTTCTGGAAGAGTAAGAGCGCCTGATTTAAAACATGAAGCCCCTTCGATTATTCGAAGGGGCTTTTGCCTTTAATGAGACTCAAATTTCAGAAACGCAGTGACTGAAATTTGCTAGTCGAATTATCCCGCGAGCAGCGCGAGTAGGGATTAATGACACCTTACTTTTCTTTAGTTTTCAGAAACGCAGTGCATAACCTAAAGGTCACAGGTAACCTAAAGGTCACAGGTAACCTAAAGGTCACAGGTAACCTAAAGGTCACAGGTAACCTAAAGGTCACACGCGCCCCGTGCAACATCTTGCGCCTTTTCGGGTATCAGGTGATCAGGCATTTTAAGAGGCGCGAAATCCGTCTGACGGCCCCCGGTTGAATCCCCTTCATGCCTTTGCATCATATCCTATTTCCCCTTACCGTTTCCGGTTGCAATACAAAGATATGCCAGGGTGAAATCGTTCACTTTGTCTTGATTGCCATGCCCGTGTTCCTTTGTGCGCGTGCGAGCCGGTGCTGAAAATCCTGCGGATGGGTGTGATCCGGCCCGGTGATCAAGGCACGTTTACGGTGACGTTTGCCCTGCTGCGGCCGTATTCGTTGGTGGCGAAGAGGGTGTAAGTTGTGGTGACAGCGGGGCGGACAGCAGTCGAGCTGCCCCGAACCGGGCCAACCGCGGGACTGATAATGAGCGTGGATGCCCCCGTCACGGACCAGCTGAGTGTGGCTGTCCCGCCGCTGGCTACCTGGGCCGGTGTCGCCGTGAAGGCGTTGATGGTCGGCGGGGGACCCAGGGGATGATTCTCCCGGGTGTACTCCACGGTGTGGGCAAGCACCTCGAATGCCTGGGGAGGAACGCGCAGGAGTTGGGCCACGCCGCCCGCGTCGGCATCCTCGATCCACCGGGCATCCTGGGTTCCCTGAATGAAGAGATTGCCCCCCGTGTCAGCCACGATCATCCCATACCTGGCGAGGCTGCGCAGGATGACCCGGCACTGGGGGCTGAATTCGGACGCGTGAGCCGAAAGCCAGGCGGCCTTCAGACGGAAGCGCTGTCCCATTTTCGGGGAATGGAGGTTTCCGTCGTTCCCGCCTCCGGGATGGGTAGCCGGCGGGATGAAGGGTTCCTGGGTCGGCATGACCGTAAAGCGTACGGCGTGGCCGAAATCCCCGTTGCCCGGAATGGCTGCCTGGACTTCATCATATTTTACAAGCCCCGCGAAAATGGAGAGTCCCGCCTGGTCCGCCGACGTCCACGTCCACGGCCGTTGGGTATTGTCGTTCAGGTCCCACAGGGTTACCTGATCGGCCTGCCACCCTCCACCCGCCAGCTGGACAGCATGGTACAGTTCATAGAGCCAGTAGCCTTCCTTGTCCAGAAGGTAGATATGATGATCGAATCCGCCCTCGACATGAACAGTCGCGGGAATAGGAACCGGAATGGGGACGCGTTCCGCGGCATTCTCGGGGCCGGGGTCGCTTTCATCCGCATATCCATCGGGTCCGATGGCGACGTGAACCATGGGCGTCACGCTGGGTGCAACGACGTCGTAAGGATGCCCGACGTAAGCCCCCTCGTAAAGACTGCTTCCGAAATCCGGGTGGAGCATGGTTCCGGGATCATCCCGGACCAGGTCCGCAATGATGTTGTCGGAGTCCGGATCCACGGAATCCGCCGATACGTCCCGGTACCAGGGGCTGTCGGCCGGGAAAGGCTTGTAGCCCAGCAGTTCCGGGGGCGACCCGTTGGTCCAGGAAGTGGACACCCCGGCGAGACCACCGCCGGACGGGACGATCCGGAGGATGAGGTTTGCGGTCCGGGTAAGTCCGCCGCCGCTGCCCTGGATGAATACAGTGGCGCTGCCCACGGCAGCCGAGGCGGAGGCGTTAAGTATCAGAGTGCCTTGCGTGGAGCCTGCGGGGATTTGGATCGGGGCGGCAACGACCCCGGTGGGGAGCCCGCCCCCGGCTGAGACGGTCACCGCCGCCGAGAATCCGCCGACCGGGGTGATCGTGACCTCCACATTCCCGCTTAGCCCCTGGCGAAGCGTTAGGTCAGACGGGTTCAGGGAGAGTTGGAAATCCGGTGCGGGAGGGGGATTGACCGTGAGCAGCACCGTCCGGGTGGTGGAACCCGCGCTATTGGTGGCCGTGAGCGTAAAGGTGGTTGTGGTCACAGGTGAAACGCTGCGGGATATCGATCCCGTGACATTTCCCACTCCCTGATCAATAAACAGGCTGACGGCGCCTGTGACACTCCAACTGAGGGTGCTGCTCTGCCCGGTTGTGATGGATGGAGGATTTGCCCCAAAGCCGGCGATAACAGGCGGGATGGGCTGTGGCGGGTTAGATCCGCCCCCGCCTCCGCACGAGAGAATCAGCAAGCTGATGCAGAAGATCACCAGAAATCTGAAGGCGGGCATTGTTATTCGATTGGTCATGGGAGGCTTGTGGGGCTGTACCCATGAAGACAGCAATGGAATGCATTTCATCAGGCTTCCCGGCTTTTTTTAGTTCCTGGTTTTTGCCTCACCCTCACCATCGTTAAATTGCTGATACCGGATCATCCGGTCACCGGCTGACCGGCTGACGTCCGTTTGTGCGGAATCCGCTTTATCTTTGACTCTTTTTGAGGATAGTCTGTACTCTTTCTGAACACCGGGCGTTACAGCATTCCCCTGCTGCACTTCTTGCGAAACCTCGTGCCGGACGGTTATTTTTTCCGCCAGGGCAATCCCCGAAAAAGCGGCCAGCATGAACGCAATCAAGATAATTTTAATATAGTTCTTCATAACGATCCTCCCGGAAATCAATTGACATAAAGGGTCAGTAACGTAAGTGAACCGACAATATTGGAATAATAAAAAGAATCAGGCCCGATATTCCAGACAATCCTGATGTCATAAGAATCGGCAGGAAGATCGTAAAAATGGAAGAACTGACCGGGCCCAATGCTGGACGTTATTTGGTTAGGGCCCCAGGTGCCTGAACCTGTCGGAGATATATATATTCCGGTAATATTCGCTCCCGCCGTATCATTGACAATCTCCACCGACCCTGAAAAATCCGAATTGTAGGCATCCAGATCAGTTGTCTCCCAGGGGTAGATAGGAATATCGTATATATATCCATAATATGTGCTCAGCGCTCCGATGATTGTCGCTTTCGCATCGTAGGTGCCGGGGATGAATCCGGTCATCGTATAATTTGTTCCTGACGGCACGGGCGCTTCCAGTCGATTGGGGCCCCATGAAGGTTGGTTTACGGGTGTCAGATAGAAGGCGCTTATCGTCAGGGATGTATTATTATACAACGTAAGATCGCCGGTCCCATAAAAGGGGTCCTCCATTCTTTCGCAGCCCGAAACGGCGCCCAGCAAAATGACGGCGCAGATCATCAAAACCAGCTTTTTTAACATAAATCCTCCTGTGCTGATCAGTATTGGATTTGCAGTAATTTAACCATTAAAGAAACGCAAAGTCAATATCGGCTAAAATCAAAAAGTCTAAAGCTGATTCGTCCGGTTCAACTCCATTCGCAGAGCAACGGCGAGTTTCTCCATCGTATAGGGTTTGTTTACATAGGCGCCGGCGCCCAGGGACTGGGCTTCTTTGACACGCGACGATTCGGAAAAGCCGCTGACCATGATGGCTTTTAGCGTCGGTTTTATCGAAATCATTTGCCGGTAGGTTTCGCAGCCATCGATTCCGGGATCCATGATCATGTCCAGTACGGCGATATCGGTATCGTTTTTGACGAGCAAAGCAACCGCCTCTTCGCCGCTGCCGGCGGTCATGACCCGGTAACCCAGTTTCTCGAGAAGACAGGACGCAATGTCCCTTTGCTCGGCCACATCGTCCACGATCAGGACCCGTTCATCTCCGCGAAGATCATCGACGAAGACGCGCTCCGGTATTTTTTTAAGTTCCTCGCGGGTGACGGGGAGAATGAGTTCAATGGTTGTGCCCTTTCCCTCCGCGCTGATGACATCGATAAATCCTTCCATATCCTTGACCGTGTTCCATACGACGGTCATTCCCAGGCCGGTGCCGCTTCTGCCCATCCGCTTTTTTGTGTAGAAAGGTTCGAAAATCTTTTTTTGGTCTTGGGCGGGTATTCCGATGCCGTTGTCGTGAATACTGAGAACGACATACTCGCCCGGAGGGACCGTCTCCAGTCCCCGATGAACGGATTCAAGATAGCGATTGGATGTCGCGATGAGGACGCTTCCGCCGGCCATTGTCGCTTCGGCGGCATTGGTCAGCAAATTCATCAGGGTTTTATGCAGTTGTCCCGGAACGGCCCGGATATTCAGTAAATCCGCTGCGAATTTTGTTTCCAGGGTCACCCGGGGATGCTCTTTCTGCAGCTGCTGAATTTCCGTTGTCTGCAGATAGTTCCCCAGAAGCTCATTGAGCTGGATCACCTCTTTATCGGCAACTCCCCTGCGGGCGAGAGCCAGAAGATCCTGGACCATGGCGGAAGCGCGTTGTCCTGAATTCTGAATCCTGATGATGTCCTGTCTCAACGGACTCGCTGCCGGAATCTTCATGAGGAGCAGGTCCGGATAGCCCACCAGGCCGACCAGGATGTTGTTGAGATCATGGGCGACGCTTGCCGCGAGATTTCCGATGGTCTCCATTTTCTCGGCTTGCTTGAGCTGGCTTTCCAGAAGTTGACGATCGTTGATCTCCTGTGTCAGCCGCCGGTTCGTTCTTTCCAGCGTTTCCGTTCGTTCGGCCACACGCTGCTCCAGGAGTTCGTTCGTTTCCCGGATCTTTTGCTGCTCCTGGTCCAACAGCCGGGTAAGAAAATAGTTCCGCCGGTGCGCGTACTCAATATTATAGCAGGCCAGCATGCCGGCAAGATTGGCGGAGATGAGGAAAAAACTGTTGCTGATCAGGACCATGGTGGGGGTGCCGGTGAACCAGGCGGTCATTTCATAGGAAGCGACAATAATCCAGCCGCTGAGCGAGGCCCAGAGAAAACGGAGATAAACGAAGGTATAACCGAAAATGAAAACGAGAATCAGACCGGCGTAGTAAAAATAGTTCACCGGAAGCGGGGCAATGGCGATCATGGCAACAATGCCGAGGCCACCCAGAGCGACAATAAAAGACATGATCGGCTGTATGTAACGATAGGAACGGGGGAAATAGGTGATGCCCAGCATGACGGCAAGGGATGGGCAGACGACGGCGTAACGGATCAACCAGGGAATGGTCTTGTGATCCGGCATCATCAGGGCATCGAGAATGCCGAATGCGCCGTACACCAGGATCCCCGTCACCAGGGTAATGCGCAGGGGCAACAGGGTTCTTGTTGCGTAGTATTGATAAAAGGTTTGTTCCAGAATCGCGTCAGGCCCGGTAAAACGGAGCGTGAACCAGTCCATGTGCATCTTTTTCAGATCGTTTTTCAATGATGCTCCTGAATCGAAATCATGCATGAAACACGTCGTGTTTCCGCGGGCCTGTTAATTGAAAAACGGTTGCTTCAGTCGGCTGTCAGCATAAGCAAACCTTGTTTGCCTGTCAATTGAAATCAAAGCGCCGTCCGGAATTTTATGGTCGTGAACGCATCGAGGATGCGCCTGCCGCCAAAAATAACTTCATCACGGAAGTTGATTTTATCTTGACATTAGAACGATCGTTCTATATGAATGAATCATGGAAAAAAGAAGAGACATACCGGCCGCGAAGGCATGGGGGGCGTTTTTGCGTGCTGGGGAAGGGGAGATTCCCGGCGGCTTTAAAATAATTGAACTTTTCGGCGCGTTAAAGGGGAGAAGGTCTGTCAGGGAAAGGTTTGATCCGACGACGGGAACTCCGGCGCATAACCTGGTCGCGCGTAGGGTCTGCACCGAACCGGAAGAGCCGTTCTTCATTCCAGCCCTTTGCCGGGTAGTGGGATTGATGATCAACGGAGAGGTTTGCGCCGGGTTCCCGTCGCCGGCGGAAGAAGAATTGCGCGATGTCATTTCTTTTGATGACTATCTGGTCGCGCATCCGGAAACGTCATTTCTGCTTTCGGTCAAAGGCGATTCCATGATCGGCGCAGGCATTATGGAAAAGGATCTGGTCATTGTGGAACGGGGACGCCAGCCGAAAAACGGCGACATCATTCTGGCGGAAGTGGACGGCAACTGGACGATGAAATATTTCTGCAGGAAAGGCAAAACCATCACGCTGGAGGCGGCCAATCCCAAATATCCGCCGATTGTTCCGCAAACGGAATTGCGCATCGCGGGGGTGATCACGGCGCTGGTGAGGAAGTACCATAGATAAGGCGATGGGCGATGGGCTATGGGCTATAGGTATTGAGTACATTTTGAGGATAATGGAGGAGTGTGTGCAGCATTTCATTGCGCAAGTTTTGGCATTTTTTGCCCATTGCCTCTAGCCTATTGCCCATTGCCCGTTGCCTCTAGCCTATTGTTTTTTTATGACTGATTTAATCTTCTCCCTTCATTCCTGGCCGCGCGCGATTGTGCACATCGACGGCGACGCGTTTTTTACGTCCTGTGAAGAGGCGATTCATCCGGAACTCCGGGGCAGGCCGCTCATCACCGGCGGCGAACGCGGTATCGTGGCCTGCGCCAGCTATGCCGCGAAAAGGATCGGCGTCAAGCGCGGCGTACCTCTGCATGAGGCGCGTAAAATCTGTCCGGGCCTCATCGTTCTGCCTTCCGATTACGAAACCTACAGCCTGTTTTCCCGGCGAATGTTCGCCATCATGCGCCGCTTCACACCGGACGTGGAAGAATATTCCATCGACGAAGCCTTTTCCGATATTACCGGCATGCGCCGCGCCCTGCACTCAGCTTACGAAGACATTGCGCTTCAGATGAAGCAAGCCATCGAGCGCGAACTCGGCATCACCGTGTCCGTGGGCCTGAGCGTCACCAAGGTGCTGGCCAAAGTGGCCTCCAAGCATCAAAAGCCCGCGGGCATGACCGTGATCAAAGGGCGGGACATCGTTCAATACCTGAATGAACTGCCGGTGGAAAAAATCTGGGGGATCGGTCCGGCGACGACCAGTTATCTGGCCAAACTGGGCATCCGGACCGCGCTGGCTTTCGCTAGGCTTCCCGAAAAAACCGTGCGGCAGAAATTCACCAAGCCGGGCGTGGAAATCTGGCAGGAACTGCGCGGCGAGTCGGTTTATCCCGTGACGGCCGAGGAAAAAAGCGCCTACGCCTCCATCAGCAAGACCAGAACGTTTGCCCCGCCCACAGCGGATGCCGACTACCTTTTTGCGCAGCTCATGCGGAACGTGGAATCGGCCTGCATCAAAGCCAGGCGCTATGCGCTCGCCCCGCGAAAAATGGTGGTGTATCTGAAGAAGCAGAATTTCGATTCGGCGGGGAGCGAAGCGGTGCTCACGCGCCCCTGCGCCTGCCCGCTGGAATTTTCCGGCATGATTCGGGAACTTTTTGACGCCTGTTATCGCCCGCGCGAACTGTACCGCGCCACCGGCGTTATTCTGCTGGATCTTGTTGCCGACGCCAGCATCCAATACACGCTTTTCGACAATCCCGTGCAGGCGGAAAAAATCAAGGATGTCTACGCCGTGGCCGATGAGCTGGCCGAAAAATTCGGCAAGCACACGCTGCACCTGGGTTCCTCGCACCTGATTGAAAAACAGGGAAAAGGGCGAAGAGGCACGCCCACCGCACGCGAACAGACCGAGCTCAAAGGTGAAACGAAGCGCCGTCACCTGGGTTTGCCGCTGCTGCATGTGAAGACGTGAAGAAGAGGCGTGCCGATTCCGCAAACAGCGCGGGGGTCGGCGGGGACGGCGGCGGCTGCTTTATCGCCACGGCGGCGTTTGGTTCACCGCTGGCCGGGCAGGTGGAAATCCTGCGGCAGTTCCGGGATCAATACTTACTGCCCCATACTTTAGGGAAGATGTTTGTATCGTGGTACTACCGCCACAGTCCGGCGGTTGCAAGTTTCATAAAGGCAAACCCTGCGGCTCAAATGACAGTGCGGGCGGCTCTGTATCCCCTGATCGGTTTTTCTCTGCTGCTGCTTTCCGGCTGGCTGCCTTTGGCGGCGGCAGGTCTTTTGCTGGCCGCGCTGCTTTATTGGCGCTTCGGGCTCAGGAGGCGAAGGGCGATGTGAGTAGCTCGTCGCTCGGAGCTCAAACAGCTCCCTCCCCGCCCTTGATGGGCGGGGCCGGGGGAGGGTAAAAAATCAAAAGGGGCAGATAGCTCGTAGATTGTAGATGTAGTGCGGGTCTTTAGACCGGCCTTGACAGGAAGAATCTTCTTGCGCTTTCGGTCGTGATGAAGCGTTGAGACTGCAAAAGTACAGAAAGTTGAACATAAATAAACATGACACATCGAGGGGAATTTATGGAACAAAAGAAGCCTATCGAGGAGAAAACAAATCTGAAAAACGATGAAAAACCGGCGTATGTGCCGCCGCAAATCATCACGTATACCAGCGAGGAACTTCTGGAACAAATCGGTCCCGCCATGGCGTGCAGTGGTTCTCCTTGCGTTATAGGTCCCTGACGGGAAGGAAAACATTCATGCACAGCATGAAGAAACAGGAAAAGATTCCGGCCCGACCTTTTTTTGAGTACATCCCCTCCGGTTCCGGAGGGGATGACGGCCGGCTGGTTCTTTTCCACGAAAAAAGGCCGGAGGCTGCTTTACGGAAACGGGCGGTGCGCCCCGGCGCTGCTGACCAACGGCACGCTTATCGACAAAGATTGGGCGTCGTTTCTGGGACGGCTTCGGAATATTTCCGTTCAGATCAGCATAGACGGCGCGCGTAAGGAAACCCACGACGCCATTCGGGGCAAAGGTGTTTTTGCAAAGGCGCTCCGGGCCGTGGGCCTTCTCCAGGAGGCGGGCCTGAAAGACAGGATCAACTTTGCCACAACAATCATGGCGCAGAATTTTGACGAGCTGCCCGACATCATCCAGTTGGCCAAGGACAAAGGTGTGCCCAGCGTCAGGTTTCTGCCGCTTCGAAGACAAGGGCGGGCCAGGAGTCAATGGCGCGATATCGGTACGGTGACGACCGGGCAGTACGAGCGTTTTTTTGATTTTGCCGGTGACGGACGGCTCTTTTGCGAACCGGCCGTGGACGTCAGCTGCGGGCTTTCCGGATTTCTCCTGGATGTTTCGTCCGACATCTCGCCGGACGGCATCTGGTGTCCGGTGGGGTTCAAGCTGGTCGTAACGCCCAACGGCCGGGCGTTTCCCTGCGCGCTGATGCAGACTGAGGAATTCGTTCTGGGCAATGTGTTTGAGGAAGGCTTGGCGGTCGTCATGCGCTCGCCCGCCATGCGCAAAACCTGCGGCATGCTGACGGAAAGAATCCGCAAAATTGACGATTGCGCGGTTTGCCCCTTTCGCAATCTCTGTCAGGCGGGCTGCATGGGAGACGCGCTGGAGGATGCCTCGACGGTGTGGGACAAAGGCAGGTTTTGCGCCTACCGCAAAAAGTTGTACGAAAAGGTGTTTTGTAAACTTTGCGCGGGTGAGAGCGGCTGACGGCGCGAATAGCGCCTCGGGGAAAGAGCCTACGTTGATTAACAAAAGATACGGCATCCTGGATATGGATCTGACGCTCACAACCGATTCCGTCTCGTTTGCGGAAAGCTTCGAGATGGACTATGGGCTTTTTGCCTTGTCGGGGCCGCCGTGGGAGCGCCGTCTGTCGTGCGAGTTTTTTGAAAAAGGCAAGGGCGGCGCGCGTCTGTCCATCAATGGTGCGCCTTGTCTTGAGGCTGCGTCTTTGGATACGCCCCTGCATCCCTATCAAATCCTGACGGCCAGGCTCATGAAGGACGTCCGGGGATTTACGATTGTTCATGGGGGCGTCGTGGCCAAAGAAAACCGGCCGCTGGTGATTTGCGGCCCTTCCGGGTCTGGAAAAACGACGCTCGGCGCGGCCCTGCTCGAAGAAGGTTTTCAATATTTTTCCGACGATTTCTGTCCGTTCAACGATGAGACGGGGCTGGTTCATCCCTTTCCCCGCACCATGTGGCGTGTGAGCCCGGATGATGAGCATACGGCAGGCCAGGCCGGCAATCCTGCCGCGGGTGTTTTTGTCCGGGCAGGCAAAACGCCTCTGCGGCTGGATCCGGAAAAGATTCCAATCGCCTCCGAACCCTGCCGGGCGGCAAGCGTCATCTACATTGATCCGGGGGATCAGGCCGATCGGCTCTTGATCACGCGGGTGCAGCTTTCGGCCCCGGGGAAAGATATTTTGAAGAAAGCGGCAAACGACGCAAGGGGCGTGACGGTGGAGCCGCGGCCCGGCCGTGCCATGAACTGGGAAATCCGGTATCCGCGGGGCAGCGGCCATGCCCCGAAAGTCATCGCCCTGCTCAAAGCCATTGAACCCTATACGCTCAATAAGTATCGGGTGGATTCCTACAAGCCCGATTTTAATCAGGTGCCACGCCTCACGCCGCTTGCCGCGCACGAAATGGCGCATTTGCTTCTGGGGGAACTCAAATCGGACCCGGATACGCTGCGCGAGTTGCCGGGGCGGTATTTCATGAAGATGATCGAACATCTGGCGCAGGCGCGCTGCTGGCGTCTGACCACAGGCAGACTTGACCGGATGAAATCAGCAGCCATCGGGACGCTGGCCGAAGAAGGATAAAATCCATGACACTGAAGGAGATGAAATGAAGAGCGGGCGATTTTGTGCCATTTGGCCGGTTGCCGCGGTATTTTTTGCGGCGATGCTGACGATCTCCTGTTCGCGTTCATCGGAGGGTGAGGTGAATCTGGTTTCGTCCGGCCATAGCGGACTGACGCTGGAGCTTTCAGCCCCTTCTCTTATGATGGAGAAAATGACTTTATCGGAGGGCGTGGCAACGCGCCTGCGGGTGCGGGGCTGGTCGGCAACGCTTGCGCCCGGTTCGCCCGATTTGCCCGTACGGGGCGTCCTCGTGCAGGTTCCTCCCGACGGGCGCATCACGCTGGAGGCGACGGCGGAAGAGACCTCTTCGGTGCCGGGGGTTCACATTGCTCCTGTTCCGACGCAGACGGTTTCTGATGCCGGCGTTGTGGATAAAAAATACATCAAGGACCGATCCATCTATTCCGGTTCAGGCTTTTTCCCGGCGCAGATTGCGCAAGTGGAACGCGTGGGCATCATGCGCGGGGTGTCTGTGGCGCGGGTGATGATGCATCCTTTCCAGTGGAACCCGGCCACGGGAGAGCTTCGACAACACCGGAAAATCAAAGTAAAAGTATTGTTTGAAGAATCTCTTTCCGTTTATCCCGGCTCACTTTTAAACGCTTTTTTCCCGCCGGCGCCGGATGCATTTTCCAAAATTCGCGCAAAGACGATTTTAAATGACACGCCTGTTTCATACAGCCGGGCAAAGCAAGGCGTGTCTCAAGCAAAGGCTGTCTCCACCGAAGGCGGCGGCATGAAGGTAAAAATCGACATCAGGCAAAAAGGCATTTACCGGGTGAGCTTTGCCGACCTGCAAGGCCTGGGCATTGACGCGGGCGCGATCGATCCGGCGACCTTCCGCCTGACCCACCTGGGCAATGAAGCCACCCTGAAGGTGGTTGCCGCCTCCGGGCGTTTTGCCTCCGGCGATTATGTGGCGTTTTACGCCACGGGCGCCGACACCGCCTTCACGGATACGAATGTGTACTGGCTTTCCTGGGGGGGCCAGGCAGGCAAACGGATGGCAGTGAAAGACGGAAGCCTGACCGGCCAGACGGCGGCCCCTTCCTCGTTTGCCGATACGGTCCGGTTTGAAGAAAATCATGAAGCCTGGGGACTGACTCCCGGCGCGCCCGATTCCGATTACTGGTTCTGGACGAGAATCACGGCCCCGGCCACTAAAACCTATTCTTTCACACTTTCCGCTGTAAGCCCCGATTCGGGAACCGGGACCGTGCGGGTCTGTTTTAGGGGACGCACAAGTTTGAACCACCATACAAAGATTCTGCTCAACGGCTCGGCAATCGGAGACTTCACCTGGAGCGGGGATGCCGAGTTCACCGCGGACATATCGATCAATCTCTCTCTGCTTCAGTCGGGCGCGAACACGCTGACGGTTCAGGCGCCGGGTGATTCCGGTTCCGCCGTTGACGCGGTCTATTTCAACTGGTTTACGGTTTCCTATTTGAGGCGTTTTACGGCGGCGGAAAATCAGCTGGCTTTTTCCCTGCAAGGAAACGGCGACAGGTCACGGGCCGTCGTGGAAGGGTTCAGCGGCGCGAGCATTGCGGTTTATGATATCTCCGATCCCCTCGCGGTCGCCGTTTATGCCAACGCCACGGTGCAGGCGGGAAACCAGGGATACGATGTGATCCTGGAAGATTTTGTAACAGGCGCGAAAAATCTTTTTGCCGCGGCGGATAGCGCGGCCAAAAGCCCTGCAGCGCTTTTGGTGTGGAATTCTCCCGGCCTCGCCAGCCCGGCCAGCAGCGCCGACTATTTGCTGATTGCCCCGCGGGAGTTTCTTGCCTCTCTGGCGTCCCTCGCCGAGTTGCGCGAGCAACAGGGGCTGAGGGTCGTCTCTATCGCCGTGGAGGATATCTACAATGAATTCAATTTCGGGCTGACCGATCCCCGGGCGATCAGGGATTTCCTGGCCTTCGCCTACGCAAACTGGCAAAAACCTGCGCCTGCGTACGTGCTTTTTGTGGGCGATGCAACCTATGACTACCGGGATTACCTGGGCACCGGCAAGAAAAGCAGGCTGCCCGTTCATCTTTCCCACACGTCGGGATTGGGTATCACGCCCGACGACAATTGGTACGTGACCCTGGAAGGCGATGATGTGCTGCCGGAAATGATGATCGGCAGACTTCCCGCTTCCAGCACGGCCGCCGCTGCTTTGATGGCCGACAAGATTGTGCGATACGAAACGGATGCGGCCTATCAGCCCCGGGAAGCGCTCTTTGCCGCCGACGATAACGAATCCATTTTTGAGACGGTCAGCGAAAGTTTCATCACCCGTCTTCCGGCCGCAATGACGCCCCGCCGGGTGAATCTGAGCGCCTATGCGTCCGTGGATGCGGCAACGGAGGATTTCATCCGCCATCTGGACAGCGGCATGCTGGTTACCACCTACACGGGCCATGGCGACGTGACGCATATGAGCGGCGAGGGGCTCTTCGTGCCGCAATACCTCTCCCGATTGAACAATGCCCAGAGGCTGACGTTTCTCATGACGCTGGACTGTCTCAACGGGTGGTTTGCGCACCCGTCCTATTATTCCATCGGCGAGTCTTTTGTCGCCGACCCCGACCGGGGCGCCATTGCCGCATTTTCGCCAAGCGGTCTGGGCTATACGACGGAACACAGCCTTTTGGGGCATGCGTTTTTTGCCTCCTTGTTTGAACAGGGCAACCGCATCGCGGGGGTACTGGCAACCGGTTCCAAAATGGAGGCCTTTGCGCGCGGCGCCTCGGAAGACCTGGTGCGCACGTTCACGCTTCTGGGGGATCCCGCGACGCGTCTGAAGGATGAAGGCTTTGCTGATGTCACACCGGATCCGTTCATCTTTGATAATCAGACCGGCGTTGCCCTGAACACGGTGATTTCATCCAATTCGATAACGGTGTCAGGAATAAATGCTCCAGCGCCCGTTTCGATCACCGGCGGAACATATGCCGTCAACGACGGCGCATTCCAAAGCGCCGCAGGTACAGTCAAAAACGGCGATACCGTAAAAGTCCAACTGACTTCATCGGGGACTCCCCTGACCACGACACAGGCCGTTTTAACCATCGGCTCCGTGTCCGGCGCCTTCAGTGTAACGACCAGGGCGGCAGGCGGCGCAGGCGACGGCGGAGGGGGCGGGGGATGTTTTATCGCAACGGCGGCGTTCGGTTCTTCGCTGGCCGGACAGGTGGAAATCCTGCGGCAGTTCCGGGATAGATACTTGATGCCCCATGCCTTCGGGCGGACGTTTGTGAACTGGTATTACCGCCACAGTCCGCCCATTGCGGGCTACCTGCAGGACAGCCCCCTGGCCCGGGCGGCGGTTCGGAGCGCTCTGTATCCCCTGATCGGCTTTTCTGCGCTGCTGCTTTCGGGGTTGCTCCCCCTGGCGGCGGCAGGACTTCTTCTGTCCGCGTTTCTTTTTTTGCGGTTCAGGCTCAGGAAGAGCCGGAGGATGTGAATAGCTCGTGGCTCGCAGCTCGTAGCTCGGAGCTCAAGCAGCTCCCTCCCTGCCCTTGCTGGGCGGGGCCGGGGGAGGGTGAAAAATCAAAAGGGGCAGATGGCTCGTAGATTGTAGATGTAGTGCGGGTCTTCAGACCCGCTTTGACAGGAAGAATTTTCTCGCTCTTCGGGAGTGTGGAAGCGCTGTAAAACCAATGGTGAAAGGCGAAAAGTTGCCATGGATGATGCTCAAAGAAATCTCTCATCCCTGATTTTCCTGGTGCGGGAAGCAAACCGGGAGATTACGCTTGATATTCAGGGAACCAGCATGCTGCCTTTCTTTGAGCAGGGGGACCGGATAACGGTGAAAGCGGTTGCGCCCGGGAAGCTCCGCACGGGGGACGTCATACTTTTCAGGCAAAATGAGCAACTGATTGCTCATCGCCTCATCTGGAAAAAGAGGCGAGGAATCGGCAGGTGCTATTGCCAGAAAGGGGATCATCTTTCCGGCTGGAGCTGGATTTCCGGCGAGGATGTTCTTGGACGGGTGACGTCTTTTGGCTGTCATGGCGTCATGGTGGAGATGACGGGGTTTCCCTGGAAATGGATTAATATGGGTATTGGCGTCTGGGGGGCGGGATGTGTCGCGCTGGGAATGTGTCTTACGAAAATGAAAAACACCCTGCCGGGCGTCGGACGGATGTCTTTTTTGCGCGTTGTCAAGCGGGTTTTGATAAGGCCATTGTCAAGGTTGTCCGGCATGCTGCGAGGCGGTGTCATGAAGGCCGTCCGGGGACGCTACATCATGGGCAGGTTGCTGTGATTCCTATCGACTGCATCGGATTGGGCAAGGATTATGGTTCGCGGGCCGTGCTGCGCGACGTCACCTTCAGCGTGGAGGCGGGAACGGTCCACGCCCTGATCGGGGCAAACGGAGCAGGCAAAACGACTCTGCTTAAGATTCTGGCTACTCTGATTACGCCGTCAACCGGTCAAGCCCGGATCGGCGGCGAGGACGTTGCCGGCAAGTCGAAAAGGGTGCGCAAGAGTATCGGGTATATATCGTCGGAGGAACGGAGTTTTTACTGGAGGCTGACGGGGAGGCAGAATCTGAGGTTCTTTGCCGTGCTTCAGGGGATGAAAGCGGCTCAAAGTGAGGAGAGAATAGACAATCTGCTTTGGCGCCTCGGGCTCGAGAAAATGGGTGAAAGAAGATTCCAGGAGTATTCGACGGGGATGAAACAAGCTTTGGCCATTGCCAGGGGGCTGCTCCATGATCCGCCGGTTATCCTCGCTGACGAGCCGACCCGGAGTCTCAGCCCCGACGCGGCGAAGAGGTTTCATGAAATCATCCGGGACGAAGCGGAAAAAGGAAAGGCCATCCTCTTTGCTTCCCACAATCTGGCGGAAGTGGATCGCCTGGCCGACACCTTTGTCTGTCTGGATGAGGGCAGGGTTGTGGCCGGGGGAAAACCGGGAGACCTGTCCATGCGGACCGGTATCATCCGCGAGGGTTCTTTGCCGGTTGCGGGGCGGTTATGATGATGCGAATGATGGGCGCATTTCTCCTCCGGGATCTCCGGATCGCGATCAGTTACAACCTCTCTTTTATCCTTCAGCTCCTGAACATTTTTCCCATGGTGCTCCTGTTCTTTTTTCTTTCGCGGCTCTTTGGCGATGTTGCCTCGGGACCGCTTAAGCCCTATGGCGGGGCGTATTTCCCCTTTGTTCTCATCGGGATCGCCGTTCAGAATTACTTTTCCACCGCCTTGAACAGCTTTGCGGGCAGCATCCGGGAGTCGCAGGTTTCAGGGACTCTGGAAGCGGTTTTTTGCACGCCGGTTTCCACCGCGGCTTTCCTCTTCGGTTCTGCCCTCTATGCCTTCGTTTTCAATACGCTGAGGATTGTGATTTATTTCATGGTGGGATATCTTCTGGCAGGCATGGTCTTCGACCTCAGGAATGTCCCATGGGCGATCTTAACGATCATCCTGTCCATCGCGGCTTTTTCCAGCATGGGCATTCTCGCGGCGAGTTTTATCATGCTTTTTAAGAAAGGCGATCCCCTCAACTGGTTTTTTTCGGTCATTTCCTGGCTTTTGGGCGGGGTCTATTACCCGGTGGCGCTTTTTCCCGAGTGGCTCCGGACCGTTGCCAATTATATTCCCATGACGCACACGCTCGAGGCGTTAAGAGTGCTTCTTTTGGGCCTGGGCGGCGTGGGCGACGTGGCCGGACATCTTGCCGCTCTTGCTGTATGGGGCTTGATCGGCCTTCCGGTAAGCTATGGTTGTTTTCTTTTTGCCCTCAAGCGGGCGAAGTCCGCGGGGACGATCGGTCATTACTGAGAACGGGATCAACGCGTTTGAATAAGATCTTTTTGTATCAAAGATTTGATGCATGCACGCACGTCATCTTCCAGGTGATCGCCTTCGCTCACCCGTGAAGTATTTTGTAAAATTTCTACAATCTGTTCCTGTGTCTTCCCTTCACGCAAAAGATTATAAACAGCGCGCGCCGTCTGATTGAGAATATGCACTTCATCGCTTGCACCGTCGTAAAACAGCAGGTCTGAATCCACTTCCTTGATGATGAATCTGGCTTTTGATGTCATGTGCTGTCAAACCTCCTTTGGCCGGGGAAATGTAGGAAAAGCTGTCGCGTCTGTCAAGAAAATCACAGCCACTTTCAACCGGATACCAACCAGTCCTTAAGCGCGGCGACCTTGTTTATGTGTTGCGCCGAGGCTTGCGTTCGGGGATCGCCGCGCAGCAAACGCCAGAGGATCGCGCCATGACGCTTGAGCATGTCCGGAATCCGGGCTGGATAGTATAGGTAGATGCGCCACGAATCGGGGGGAGCGGGGTAAATGAGCGCCATGGCTTCGCGCGAAAGAAAAAGGCGTTGAAAAAGCAACGTCAGTTTACCATCCGCACTTTTCAGCTCGCACAACCGTGCGACCCTGAAAGTTTTGTTCATGTTTACTTTTAACGTGATATCGGCGAAGATTTGGTCGCGCATCTGAACCAGGTAGCATTCGTTGAAATCATCCGGACACAGAGAAGCAAGCCGGTCGGCTGGAACAGCCGCTTCCAGCAATTCCTGCGCCAGTCGCAGAATCACATAAACGGCCCGCTGGATGCCCCACCGCCTGGCGCGTGAATCTATCTGGCTCCAATCCAGCTTTGCCTCATAATGCCGCACGACTTCCCCGATATCACACAGCATCCGGAGTTGCATGTCGAAAACGTGTTTGGCCATGTGCAGGCAAAGATGGAGGAGAAGATCTTCGGGAGAGAGCGCCCGCGTGGCAGTCTGCGCAATCGTTACGCCTTGCGATCTTGCCCACATCCCATGGATATCGTTCGTGACGTTATCCATGGCCATGAGCGTCCAGTGGATTTCCGCTTTGATCCCGCTGCCGGGGAGTTTGTAACCGAAGTGGTAATTGTCTTGCGTGATCACGCGCTGGCAATCTGTCGCTTCGCCGCCTGAGGCCAGCAGTGTTTGTTCAACACGCGGCAGGTCGTCTTTTTTCACCAGCAAATCAATATCGTTCATGCCCCGCAGTCCGATGTCGCTGTATACCGCCTCGGCCAGATAGGCGCCTTTGAGCACCATCACGGCAATATTCTTTTCCTGAAGAAGCTGCAACACGTCGCTCAGAATATGATACAAACGGACATTCCGCATTGACAGCACAAGATGGTCTTTCTTCAATTCATCTGCCGGCTCAACGGGCAGAGAAAGGGCCAATGATTTGAGGCGGTGATGCAAAAGCGGCGAGACGCTGTGTTGACGCGCCAGCACAATCACGCGGCGCCATTCATCAGCAGATACTGACGCCAGTCTTTCTGTTTTGGCTGCAACACCGGCATATCCGAGACAGGTGAGTAAGATCTGAGGCGCTAAATGAACCATTGCTTATCCTTTCCGTATTGAAGTAACCATACTCGACGTCGTCCTGTCAAAGTAAAAGCAATGGGTCATATTCATCTTAACACAGAGAAATCGTCCTCATATAAGTTCAACGTCGTAATGAAGGAAGTCTATGATGAAGTGCACCAAAACAGTTGGGCATCAGGTAAGATTATCCCTTTGTCTTTTTCCCATTCACCTTTCCCTTTTTATGCGGTTTTTAGCTCTTGGCGATATCCAGTGAAGAGCTTGACTTGCGGCAAAGACAATCCTGAAAGAAGGTTGTCGAAAGGAAGCAGCGATGAAACGTACTTTAGCAGGCAACGCCGACGGGAATAGAATCCGGAAGCGTCATCCGGGTTATTTTTTTTCTTGTGTATCTTTATCCTGCTGGCGGGATGCGGCGGTGGAACGACTGACGGCAGTGCACTGTTATCATCTCCCCCCAACGTTGAATATCTTCCGACCGGTGACGGAACGACGGATCTGCCAATTACCAGAGAGATCCATGTGATGGCGGGGAAGATTTACGCCTATCAGAATGTCAATATCTACAGCGGCGGCAAGCTGATTTTTGATGATGTTGTGTCGGAGGCCGACAATCTGTCGCTGGTGGAAACCGTACTTTACCGTATCAAAAAGGCAGTGACCGGCCAAGCGGCCAAGACGGCGACCCATTTCTGGGCAAAATCCATCCTGGTGGAAAATGGCGGATCACTGATCGCCGGCAGTGAGGATGTCCCTTTTCAGTCGATGCTTGTTTTCCATTTATACGGGAGCAACACCGAAACAAAAGGCATAGAATGCAAAACCACCCATCTGCCGAATGCCTACTGTGGTGTTCCTGCCGGCCAGTGGGATGATCACGAGATTAACTATGAAAAACTCCCCGACGAAAGGCTGGCCAATGACCATCTTGCTTATTTCGGCAGGAAAGTGCTGGGCGTCTCTTACGGCGGCGCCCTGCAGTTGTTCGGCGCGAAAGGGATGACGAAAGGATCGATTGCCGATGCAAGTTCTGCTTCCGGCAAGAGCTGGGCGCGGCTGAACGTTACGGCGGCAGCCGGCGACGCCAGCATCACGCTGGACAGGGAAGTTGACTGGGAAGCGGGGGATCAGATTGTCGTTACGACAACGGACTTTCTACCTGCTCATTCGGAACAAAGACAGATTAAAAGCATCTCTGCCGGCGGAGGCAAAAGCAGCATCACGCTCACCGCCGGATTGACCTACAAGCACAACGGCGAGGCTTACGATCTGACCCGGTATGATCTTTCAGCACAGAAGATTACCCGGAGGACCGTGGAAACCCGGGCGGCCGTGGCGCTCCTGACGCGAAACATCCGCATCGTTTCGGCGGGCGAAGTGATTGGTGAAGATCTTCCGGCCGCGGAATCCACGAATACCAACCGTTACTTCGGCGCTCAAACCGTTATCCGCCAGGGGGTTGCCCAGGTGCAGATTCAGGGGGTGGAATTCTACCAGATGGGGCAGGGCGGCCTGCTGGCGCACAGCCCGCTTTTGTTTCTCGGGGTCTTTGATGCGCCCGCGGACGGAAGCGCGTTTGTCCGGGACTGTTCGATCCACGATTCCATGACGCGCTGGATCGAGGTGCGCGGCGCTCAGAATCTGCTGATCGAACGGAATGTCGGCTACAAGTCCATCGGCCACGGATACATGTCGGCGGGCTTTGAGGCGGGCAACATTTACCGGGCCAACATCGGCATTTACGCCCGGCCGGCGCTCAAGCATTTCCGGGGGAATTCCCAATACGCCGATGCTTACAACTATCCGGATAACCCGCGCAATGTACCGGGCGTCTATGCCCAGACGCCTGCATCCCGTGACTGCTACACGGGCACGGATAATAAGGATATGGCCACGCAAAGCGACTATGTGACGCCGGCCGTGTTCCTCATCGCCAATCCGTATAACACTTACGAGCATAACATGGCGGTGGGCGCGGGCGCCTGCGGATCGTGCTACTGGATTGTCCCCGGGCCGGCGACGGCGCCGCCCGAGCACGCGCCCGCTGGATATATCTCCGCCATGCAGGATGCCGCTCATGCGCCGTTGTATTCCTTCAAGGGCAATTTCTGCTCCACGGCCCAGTACTCGCTTCTGACAATAGGCGGTATTACCGCCTGCAATGGCGTGACCACCAACAGTGATTATGAAGGCCAGGATTTATGGGGCAACGACCAGCCTCTCCCGCTTCTCGTTCCCGTAAAAAATACGATCGATCATTCTCTGGCGATCAATAAAGCCTCCAACTATACGCCGGTGATCCAGGATGCCAATCATCAGAACATGGCGTGCAGCAAAGGGGAAACGGCGGGCTGCTCCGTTACGGTCATTGACAACTATACCTCGTCGTTTCACTGGGGGCAGCAGAACTGGTCGGCCATCTGGCTTCGCAACAACTGGTTTCTCTTTACCGACAGCGCCTTGACCGATATTCTCGGCCCCGGACTCACGATGGTCTCCGGCGGGAGTTATGAACAGGTTTTGAACGGCTACTGGGCGCTTACGCGCCGGACGGTCTTTGTGGGGCAGACACAGGAAAACAACGACTTTGCCACGGCCGCCGGCCCGAAATTAAATGCCGCAACCGGTCTCAAGTGCGCAGGCAACGCCAACGGCTTCTGTATTTTCGGCAAAGACGGGATCAGCATCCCGACGGACAATTTTTTAAACTATCAGCGTTTTTACAATATCTACGACGGACCGGTCTATCAGGAAGGGAATGCCTTCCTCAACATCAGGGGGATGAAGGTCGGGACCGAAAACAGTGAATATATTTACGGCCTGAAGAGCGGCGATGCCGACGGATTTAACGCCAACAGAGGCTTGGGAATTCCCAGGGCCAAGGAGGCGGGCCTTTACGGCGGATATGCTGTGGGTGACTGCATTCTCACCAACGCGGCGATTGCCTGGAAGCAGCCCAACGGATTTTACTATCCTCCGGCGTTCCACTCTAAAAACCTGGCTTTCAAGAATGTCGATCTGCGCCACTTTGTTCTTGTCCCACTCTTTAAAGAGGGGGAACAGACGACGAATACCGTTACGCTGCATCAGCAATATTGTACCTCTGCGGATGATATATTCAATACCTGGACCGATGTAGACCGGCAGACGGAGCTCAACGACGACGACGGGAGCTTAAGCGGAATCAAGGGGATCGGCGACATCGGCTCCATTTCTCTGAACGACGATACGTTTTATTACCTGCCGAAAATCACCTATGAATGCGCCTCCGGGAAGAGCTCCCTGCAGGTGCCTTATGATCATGTGACGGCCAACATATTTCCCAAGTGTCTTGCCAAAGGCGGAGACGCAGGCGCCCCCGGCTGCTCGTGGGTGACGGACTGCGGCGATGGCGCCTGTAAAACCGGCGTTCCGCTTTACAGGCAGTACCTTAACACCAACGAGTCGGTTCCGGGCGCGAAACAACTGATCAGAATGCTGGGACAGGGCAAGGGACAGCGGGTGAATCTTGTCGCCGGCAATGGAAAGTATTATATCGAGACAGCGCAAAGTTCAGCCGCCAAAAATGATTTTCAGCAGGGCCACACCTATTATGTATATCTTCTGTACGCCAAGGCCGATACGCAAGTTACTTTTCAGCTTTACGTGGGAACAAATGCGCCGGGCGTTCTGGACTCCGTCAAGCTGGTCAGGCTGGGCACACCCAAAACAGATGGGTATGTTATTGTTTATCCCTTTGAATTTAATACGCAGGCATCCTGGCCGTGGATAAGCCCTAAATACAAGGCAGAAACCGGTATTCTGGAAGTGACGATAGACATGTCTCCGTTTGCACATGATTTTACCGACGGAAAAAAAGAAGCCTGCAAACCTTCTTCCGTCTGTGCCTGGAACGGCACGTCCTGCGGGTGCGCTCAGACCAAAGGGAAAGACATCAATTATACCTGCGAGCCGTCTGTCTGCGAGTGGTCCACCAGGGCGATGGAGTGCCCGGCGAACGGCTGCATCGGTTTCCAGTTTACGCTGCCTTCGACATTTGCGGCGGACGGGGCGTCTCACCGTCCCGCGCCCGAGGCGTTTCCGTCCACATGGAACATCAACTGGAGTGATTATCTGGTCGGCGATATCGCCGGCTCATGCAAGTACACCAGCGATCCGATTGATCCGCGCTAAAGAACAATACGTCAGCAGATTCCGGAAAGGAAGCAGCGATGAAACTAATCCTATATAGCAAGGCCAATACGACTTTCATGCGGAAGCGCTATCCGGCCTATTTCCTTATTTTATGCATCTGTCTGGTGATATCAGCCTGCGGCGGCGGGTCGACCGGCGGCGTAACGGCCACCGGCAGCATTTCGGGTGTGGTTAAGGATGGAGAGGAGCCGGTGGCCGGCGTGACGGTTACGCTTCAGGGTTCGGCTGTCTTTGCGGTGACCGATGCCTCAGGCGCATTTACCTTGAACAATATCCCGGTTGGTTTGGCCAGAATAAGCTCATGGAAAGAGGGCTATTACTGCGGTCTGCTGGTTGACGTGATCGTTCCCGCCAAAGGCGTCGTGGTGAGCATCCGCAGACATCTGCTGATCGATTTCTCATCCTATGAATGGATTTCTCCCGATAATGTTCAGAACGGCTGCATCCAGTGCCACCCGGCTCTGACCGCGATGTCCAAGCGAGACGCCCATATGGGATCGGCCACAAACCCGCGCTTTCTCTCCACCTATTACGGGCAGGATGTTCAAGGTCATCAGAGCCCGGATACAACTTACACGATCATTACGACCCAGTGGGGCACTTTTGAAGTTCCCGAACCCTATGATACAACGAAGCCTTACTATGGTCCCGGCTGGCGCATCGACTTTCCCAGCGATAAGGGTACATGCACATCCTGCCATATTCCCGGCGCCGCAACAAACGGAGATGTTGACCCCAAAAGCGTGACGGGCGCGGACAAATACGGAGTGCATTGCGATTTCTGCCACAAGATCGGGACGGTTCATCTGGAAAAGAACACGGGGCTGCCCCCCGTCTCTCTGCCCGGCATACAAAGCATCGATCTCTTCCGGCCCGATCCATCGGCGAGCTCTCCGTGGTCCCAGCTCTTCCTCGGATCGCTGGCCGATGGCAACAGCGAAGATCAAGGTGTTCCCTCTCCCTATGGAGGGGTTGATGTCGTCACCCTGGAAGCTAAGAGAAATCTGTACGGCGAAAGCCGGTACTGCGCCGCCTGCCACTATGGAGGCTTCTGGGGAAAGGCTGTCTACACCTCTTACCAGGAGTGGGCCGAGTCGTCTTATGCGGATGCAACATCGGCCAGATTCAAGACCTGTCAGGGCTGTCACATGCCGTCGCCGACGACATACAACGGCAGCGTGCTGACGAACATCGCGCCGGGAAAGGGCGGCGTCGAAAGAAATCCAAACGCCCTGCATTCCCATAACATGACGATTACCGCGGACATGCTTCGGAACGCCACGCTGACCATGAAGGCCACGGCTACCGACGTTTCCACCTCCGGCAATGAAATTACTGTCGACGTCACGCTCACCAACGATCAAACCGGACACCACATTCCCACCGACTCTCCGTGGCGACAGATGATCCTGCTCGTGGAGACCAGAGACAGCGCCGGAAACATGCTGACGTTAAAATCCGGACCAACGCTTCCTTCCTGGTGCGGCGTCGGAGATTATGCAAAAGGTTACTATGCCTACCTGCCGGGAAAAGCCTACGCCAAAGTGCTCAAAGAGATGTGGACGAATGTCGTCCCCGCCGTCAGTTACTGGAGGCATACGGAGGTGGAAAGCGACACCAGGCTGGCCGCGCTCGCCGGCGACAGCACCAAGTATGTCTTTTATGCTCCGGGCGCAGGCTCCACGGTGACGATAAAATTAATTTACCGCCGCGCCTATATTGACGTGATGGTTCAGAAGAAATGGAACAGCCCGGATATTATCATGGCCGAGAAAACATTTAAGTTCTGACGGACGACATGTAAAAAATGATAGAGATCCGGT
This sequence comes from Deltaproteobacteria bacterium, assembly GCA_036528635.1. Classification (GTDB taxonomy): domain Bacteria; phylum Desulfobacterota; class Syntrophia; order Syntrophales; family Smithellaceae; genus UBA8904. Next base: position 145,295 of record JAIGNE010000033.1, on the reverse strand, counting down.
CAGCACGCCGCCGATCACGAAATACAGATGGGGGCGCCTTTTCTACGAAAACCTGTTCTCAGGCAGGGGCGCCCTGCCGACCAACTGAATAAGGAACCCGGATTCGTCGAAGGTCACTCGGGCAACCGTACGATCGTCCTCCCTTTGTGCGTCCGGTCCAGAACCATCTGGATCCGGTCATTCAGGCCTTCCAGAGGGATTTCCGTCGTCAACTGATCCAGTTGATCCAGTTTCCAGTCACCGGCGATCTTCTGCCAGACTTTCAGACGCGTCGGCATGGGGCAGTTCTGGGAATCAATGCCGATCAAGGTCACGGCCCTCAAGATGAAGGGATAGACGTTGGTAGGCAGATCGTGAGAACCGGCATTGCCGCAGCAGGTTACGGTGGCCCCGTAGAGGGTGGACTTAAGCGTTGTCGCGAGAATCGGGCCGCCCAGCGTATCCACAGCCCCGGCCCAGAGCCCTTTGAGAAGCGGCCTCGCGCTAGTGTCGGTTGCTTCATCGATACTGATAACGTTTTTTGCTCCGATTTTGAGTAGGTATTCCTTCTCGTCCACGATGCCGTTGACCGCTGCAACGTCGTAGTTTAGTTTGGCGAGGATGGCCACAGCAATGCTGCCGACCCCTCCCGTTGCTCCCGAAACCAGGACCGGCCCCATGTCCGGGGTAATGCCGGAGCCAAAGAGTTTGTAAAGGGAAAGGGCCGCGGTGAATCCCGCCGTGCCGAAAATCATGCTCTCGCGCAGGGAGAGGTTCGCGGGTTTCTTCACCACCCAATCCGCCGGCACTCGAATGTATTGGGCAAACCCTCCGCTGGTGTTCATTCCCAGGTCATAGCTTGTGACAATGACTTCATCACCCGCCGAGAAGCTGCCGCTTTGGCTCTCTGCTACGATGCCCGCGGCGTCAATTCCCGGCGTGTGCGGATACTTTCTGGTGACGCCCCGGTTCCCCGTGGCGGAAAGAACATCCTTGAAATTGAGCGATGAATATTTGACTTTGACGAGCACATCGCCCGGCGGGAGTTCATCAAGACTCCGCTCCGTAATCTTCCTTACAAATGTGTTATCCTTGTCTTCCGCGACGACCAGCGCCTTAAAGGTCTTTTGACTCATGACTTCCTCCCGTTAATATAAATGTTATCCGCGGCGGCTAAATCTCCCCCAGGGTAATGTCGGTCTCTCCTTCCGGCAGTGGAATGACATAAACCGGCTTGCGGATCCGGCGGAGGACCTTTTCTACGACGCTGCCGAGGAAGGCATGGCGGATCACGCCTTTTCCGTGCGTCCCCATGATGACGATGTCGGAACCCAGCTCTTCCGCCATATTCAGAATTTCCGTTGCGGGATCGCCTTCCACGACATGGACCCCGATAACCCGATTCAGTGTCTCCGGATCATTGGTAAGTTCTCTTTCAGCAAATTGTCTCAGGCGTTCCTCGATCCGCTGGAGCAGGTTTTCTTTTGCATCCTTGCGCCGCCGGTCGATTTCCTCCTTTTCGACATACACGAGAACAAGCGCTTCGTCCTGCGGCGAAAGGGGCGCGATGACGTGGAGAAGATGGATTTTCGCGTCATGCTGCCGCGCCGTGTTGACCGCATAGCGAAAAGCATAGGCTGAGTTCTTGCTCAGATCGGTCGCATACAGAACAGTTTGTACCTTGGGAATCATTTTCTCTTTCCTCCTTGTTCATCTGAAAACGAGTTCAGGAAGACTTGCCTTACCTGAAAAATATTAACCCGTCTGACACCGCTATTTTGATAGATACCGAAAATTCCCTTTTATCTCAACCCGCAAGTCCCGCCGCCCGTGGCGCCCATAGCAGAATGTTGGGGAAAATGGCAAAGATAGCCACGGCCACGAGCATCAGCAGGATAAACGGCACAACACCTTTATAGATATGATTGAGCGTTATTTCGGGTGGCGCAACCCCCTTGAGGTAAAAGATCGTATAGGCGAAGGGCGGCGTCAAAAACGACGTCTGCAAGACAACAATATTCATCAGGGCAAACCAGATCGGATCAAAGCCCAGCTTGAGTGCGATGGGTGAAAAGAGCGGCACGACAATCATCACGATGCCGATCCAGTCCAGAAAAGCTCCCATAATAACGATAATCGTCCACATCGCCACCATAACACCCCACTTGCCGAAGGGCAGTGCCAGAACCATTTCCTCAACGATGTCGCCGCAGCCCAGACGCATGAAGACACTCGTAAAAAACGAGGCGCCGATGAAGACCATGTAAACCATGGCGGATGCCTTCGCTGTGGAGAATGACGCCTCTTTAATAACCTGCCAGTTCAATGCTTTGTAGGCGGCAGCCATAATGACGGCGGCAAAAGCGCCAAAAGCCGCTGCTTCCGTCGGTGCGGCTATGCCGAAAAAGATTGCGCCTAAAACGGCCAGGATAAGGATGCACACGGGCAAGACCGAGGTGACGAGCATCTGCAGCTTTTTCGCTAACGGCACCCGGAGGTCTTCATGGATGGCCGGTCCCATTTCGGGCTTTAAAAAACACACCATACCGATGTAAAGAAGATACAAAGCCGACAGAATCACACCCGGCAGAAAAGCGCCGATCAGCAAAGCGCCGACGGAAACATTCGCGGTGGGCGCATAGACCAGAATCATGATGCTGGGCGGAATCAAAATGCCCAGAGCACCGCCGGCGCAGATGGCGCCGCAGGCCAGAGGTTTGTTGTATTTATATTTCAGCATCGCCGGCATCGCAATGATGCCCATCGTGGTGACGGTGGCCCCGACCACGCCGGTTGCCGCCGCAAAGATCGTGGAAGCGGCAACGGTGGACATGGCGAGTCCGCCTCTCAATCCGCCCAGCATGACGTACATAGCATCAAAGAGCCTGGCAGCGATTCCCGATTTTTCGATGACGATTCCCATAAAAATAAACAGCGGAATGGCAATCAGAGTACTGTCGGAAAAGGCGACATGCATGCGCAGCATGAAAATATTGCTGATCTGAGGCCCCACAAAGATAATGCCAAAAACCGTCGCGACGCCGGCCAGCGAGAAACCAATCGGGAAACCCATCATGATGACCCCGATCAGAATGGCCAGCATCATAAAAGTGATCATTTCAATACTCATGAGATAGTCAGCTCCTTTCCGTTAATCAGCCGGTACAGCTCCGAGACGAACACATTAAACCCCTGGAAAACCAGCATGATGGTGCCGATCAGTATCCAGGTCTTGTAAGGATAGATGGGGGGGAAATAGCCGATTGTGGATCTCTCCAGAATCCGCCAGGATTCTATGACCGTGGGCACCATCGCCCAGACAATCAAAAACCAGCACAAAAAGAACATGGTCAGCAGAAAAAATACATTCAAAAATGCCTGCACCCTGACCGGGAACTTGACCAGAATCATGTCCACGCTGACATGTCCTCCGACCTGCCAAGTATAGGCCAGGGCAAGGACCAGGGCAAGGCTGCAGAGAAAATAAGTCGCATCCCCGCTCCAGGTCGTCGGCGCATTGAAGGCATAGCGGGCAACGACTTCATAGATAAGCGCGAGAATCAGCAAAGGGATACAAAAAGAAGCAATCCGGGCGATTTTCTCGTTGACGATATTGATAATCTTCATAATGGCTATAACGGTTTTCATCATAACACTCCTGAGTTTCTCGTTCCTTAAAACAGGACATTGGCCCCTTCAGCCGCGCACCCGGCCGGAAACAAGAGTTCCGACCGGGTAACGCAGGGAAAGATTCTTATTAGGCAAAAGAAACTGATTTTACTTACGAATAGGCAGCATAAAATATTCGTAGTCGGAAAATTCTGTCCACATTTTATTTGCGGAAGCCCATGTTTCGGTCGTATGGGGTCTATTGATCTTCTTTACCTCTTTATCAATAAATGCCCAGGCGACTTTCCGGAACTCTCTCTGGTCCTTGTCTTCAACGCGGGTTAACGTCAAGCCCTTGCTTTTGAAGAATTTCAGGGTTTCGATACCCATGGTGATATCTTTCGTCCACATATCAATGTTCATTGCCATAGTGGCGCTTTCGAGAATCGCTTTGTATTCGGGGGGAAGCGCATTATATTTGTCTTTATTGAAACCGAGCTCAAAGTAGCAGGTCGGCTGATGCATGCCGGGACCGGCAACATACTTGACGACTTCATGGAAATTTTGCGATTTGTTGACGATCGGAGTGGAAAATTCCAGGGCATCAATAACGCCTTTTTGCAGCGAGGGATACAGGTCCACACCGGCTACCATCGTAACAGAGACGCCCATCGATTTAAGAATTTCAGCCCACCAGCCCGGAGTTCTGTATTTGAGACCTTTAAAATCTTTGACATTCCTCAGGGGTTTGTTGGACATGGCCAGGATTTCCGGGTGCGTCAAACCGCCGGGAAAGACGACGACGTTCATTTTCATTTCATCATACATCTTCTGCATGAGTTGCTTGCCGCCGCCCTGATACATCCAGGTTATGTACATGGTCGGCTCCAGATGCATGGGAATAGAAGCAAAGAAATTCGCCGACGGATGCTTGCCCTGCCAATAGCCGGTCCAGCTGTGCCAGCCGTCCAGCGTGCCTTTGGAAGTCGCTTCCATGTTTTCCATGGCCCCGACAATAGCACCCGCGGGAAGAACTTTGATCACAAAATTGCCGCCGGTCATGTCACTAACACGCTTGGCAAAAACTTCTACCTCATCATGTATCAACATGCCCTTCGCCCAGGTGGTTTGCACAGTCCATCTCACTTTGGGCAGCTCTTTGGCGTAACTGAACCCTGCCAGTACAAAAAAACACACCATCATCATAACAAAAATAAAACCTACCCGTCTGTTTTTCATTTCTCCCTCCTCCTTCTTTCTTTAGTGATTCATAGAGCCGGTTATAAAAAACATCCAAACCTATCAAAAGATACCATTGCTTCGGTGCCTCGATCCGTTCCTTAATCTTTAGCGGTATTGAAGATTTCTCCTTCACGATGGATTTCACTTATGCAGCGCCTGATGGGCCTCTTCGGGGCTTTCATAGATATACGGCGCCAGATTGCGCTTTTCCAATTCGTCCCCCATTTTCATCCGCAGGAAGGCGCTCGTCGTGTAGCGCGTGACGTCTTCGTAATATTGTACGACGTAATTGATCAAATCCGTATAGTCATCGACCAAATCGGGCAGGATGTTGAAATTGTCGTAATTGACGATCGTATTGACTTTCTTGTCGAGCGGACCCAGAATTTCATCAACCAGCGTCCTGATTTTCTCAATTTCTCCACGGGAGCGAATGTACAGATTTTCGAAATTGACAAAAAAGACGTTTTCCCTGGCGTTGTAAATCAGGCGATCCGAAATCGGGATGGTCAGCAGGTCGCTTTTCAGTCCCATGGATTCGTTCCTGAAGATCCGGGCGTCCATCAGCTTCGGCGTGCCGTTCATAACAGGCCGGAATCCCATCTGGTCAAGGATATCCTTTTGCAGGTCGATCCCCGGGGCAATCTCGATCAATTCCATCCCCTCTTCAGTCAGATGGAAGACACAACGCTCCGTGATAAAGAGAACCGGCTTATGATGATGCGCCGCAAAGCGTCCGCTGAAGGTTTTTTGTTCTACTTGTTTAATAAACTTTTTTTCTTTTCCTTCCTGGTCGATATGGAGTTTCCCCTCGGCGATGGACACCTGGAGACCGCCGGCGGTGAAGCTCCCCACGAAAACCACCTTCTTGGCATTCTGGCTGATGTTGATAAATCCTCCGGGCCCGACGAAACGCGGTCCGAACTTGCTGACATTGACATTGCCTTCCTCATCCGCCTCCGCTGCGCCGAGAAAAGCCGTATCCAGCCCGCCGCCGTCATAAAAATCGAACTGGTAGGGTTGATCGATCAAACATTCCATATTGGTGGCCGTCCCGAAGCACAGTCCGCCAAGGGGCATGCCGCCGATGGTACCGGGCTCCGTCGTCAGGGTCAGGTACTCGATGATCTTTTCTTCATTCGCCACACTGGCCACGCCTTCCGGCATGCCGATGCCGAGATTGACGACACTGTTCGGCGTGAGTTCGAAGGCCGCCCGGCGGGCGATAATTTTTCTCGGGCCCAGTTCCATCGGCGGAATAGAGTGCATGGGAATCTTGACCTCTCCGCTGAGAGAGGGGGAGTAAAATTCGCCAAACGTCTGCCAGTGATTCTCGGGCGGCGCCAGAACGACACAATCCACCAGAATCCCCGGAATCTTCACATCACGGCTTTTGAGTGTCCCCCGGTCCGCTATCCGTTCCACCTGAGCTATCACAAAACCTCCGGAATTCTTTGCCGCCATGGCCATGGACAAGGATTCCAGAGTCAGGGGCTCCTTCTCCATTGAGATATTGCCGTCCGTATCCGCCGTGGTTCCCCGAATAATAGCGACATTGATCGGGAAGGCTTTATAAAGAAGGTATTCCTCACCGTTGATCTGAATCAGGTCAATGAGATTCCTGCCTTCCTTAAATGTTTTCTCATTGAGTTTCCCGCCGTCGATCCGGGGATCGATAAAGGTTCCCATCCCTACTTGTGTGATGGTGCCCGGTTTGCCGGCGGCGATATCACGGAACAGATGGGCAACAACCCCCTGGGGCATATTGTATCCAAAAACCAGATTTTCCCGGACTAATCTTTGCAGCTTGGGCGCGAGACCGATATGGCCGCCGATGACTGTTCCAATCAAACCCTCGTGTCCAAGATGGTTCAAGCCCCTGTCCTGACCGTCTCCCTGACCGGCCGCATAAATGATAGTCAGATTTCGCGGTGTGCCTGTCGCCAAAAAATGCTTTTCCAGACCAATGGCAATCTCTTCCGCAAAACAGGCCCCGCAAAATCCTTCCGTCGCGACGGTATCGCCATCGCGGATGATGCGTACGGCCTCCTCGGTTGAAACCACCTTGCCCTTCTTTGCGCGTTGGGTGCGGAGTTGCAACAGCATGGGGTGGATGCGTTTGGATATTTCTTGATTCATAATGGCCTTCTTTCCTCAAATTGTTAAAAATACAGCCGGGCAATGGAACAACTTTTGTTGCATTGGTATTTCTGTATCTACATAAACAGCGAATGAAGAACGGTAATTATTTTTCGGCCATGCAATGACGTAATATTCTAAGCAAAAATGAAACCATTGCCATCATCGGGAAGATAAAAAAATAGAAATTAATAATTATCATGCAATATCAATAAGTTGCATAATATAAAATTCATGATATTTTTCTCGACAAACCGTTGAAGATGGTATAAAAAAAAGTTAAAATTCGTATCATTTTTAATACATGTATCTTTAGAGCTACGGAGTCAGTATGAAAAGAAATACAAATCTGTCTCTGATACGCACGCCGAAAAGCGATACGGCGAACTCCGATATCCGGGAGATCGAAGTATTACGGAAGCGGCTGGAAATGTATGAACTGATTTTTGAAAGCATTCACTACGGCAGCCTGGTCACGGATGAAAAGGGCTATATCACCCACATGAACAAACCTTACGGCAATTTTCTGAATTTAGATCCGCAAGACCAGATCGGCAAGCATTGCACCGAGGTGGTCGAAAATTCACGCATGCATATCGTGGCCCAGACGGGCAAGCCGGAATTCAGCAACAGCCACCTCGTAAAAGGCCAGAAAATGGTGGTGCACCGCATCCCCATCAAAAAAGACGGCAAGGTGATCGCCGTTTACGGTCAATTGGTTTTCAAGGATGTCCGCGATGTGGGCAAGCTGGCCAAAGAGCTCTCTCTGCTCGAATCCAAGGTGAAACTTTATGAAGCCGAACTGCTAGCCATGCGATCCACACGCTACACACTGGACAGTGTCATCGGTGTGAGCGAGTCGATTACCTCTCTGAAAGCGCAGGCGCTGAAAGCCGCCGCCAGTCATTTCCCCGTATTGATCTCCGGCGAAAGCGGCACCGGCAAGGAATTGTTCGCGCAGGCCATTCACCAGGCCGGACCGCGCAAGATCTATCCTTTTGTGCGCATCAATTGCGCCACCATCCCCAAGGACCTCTTCGAGTCGGAATTGTTCGGTTATGAGCAGGGAGCCTTTACCGGAGCGAAATCGGAAGGGAAGCCCGGCAAGTTTGAACTGGCCCATCGGGGAACCATCTTCCTTGATGAAATCGGAGAACTGCCCGCGCCGATGCAGCCAAAACTGCTGCGCGTCCTTGAAGAAAAGGAATTCGAGCGTGTGGGCGGCACCCGGGTGATCCGTTCCAATTTCCGACTGATCGCCGCCACCAATCAGAATCTGGACACCATGATCCGGGACGGACGCTTCCGCAAGGATCTCTTTTACCGGCTGAACGTTTTTCCCATCACGATTCCGCCCCTCAGGGAACGCCGGGAAGACATCATTCCCGTTTTTATGCAGCTGCTGCAGAAATTATCGGAGGACGCCGCTCTGTTTGACATCCGCCTCGACCGAAGCGCCCAAAAAGTCCTGATGGAGCATAGCTGGCCCGGCAACGTCCGGGAGCTGTCCAATGTGCTGGAATGGACCCTGTCCTCCCTCGAAGGCAATTGCATCCGGGACAGGGACCTGCCTTTCTACCTGAAATCCAGACTGGACATCCTGCCCCCGGAGAGGCACTCCCCCATGCGGGAGGCTCAGGCTCACGCCGAAGTTCAGGCTATCCGCCAGGCTTTGGATGAAGCCGACCACAATAAGGCCCGGGCGGCCCGCATCCTGGGTATTCACCGTACCCTGCTGTACAAAAAAATAAAGAAATACGGTCTCGATACGGAAAGCACCTGATGCGATCCTGCGACCCGGTTTCATGCCGCCGCGGCCCTTTTTCCCCGCGGGCGGCATAACCATTTGAACGAAATGCGCTTCACCAATGAAGCCAAAGGAGATGGGAGCCATGACGGAAGCCATGAAGGCTGTTTTGTTGATTCTCTTTGTGATCGGGGCCTTGTTTTTCGCCTTCCGCATCAGCGGCTGGAAGATGAAAAAAGCCGGGGACTTCATTATTCGCGATCTCAAGGAGAAAAACGCGGTGGATCCGGCTTCGGCGGTGGAGCTTTCTTATGCGAAAAGTCAGATGTTCAATATCGGGCTTCGGGACTACCGGCCCCCGGCCCTGCAGGAACTCATCAAGCAGGACGTGGTCCGGATTCTGGAAGGGGGACGGTATTACCTGCGCTAGGGTTGCAGGCCGGGATCATTGAAGCGGGGCCGGCATCTCCGGATGGATCCCGGGGCATGATCCGCTTACCCAGGCATGAGATGCTGAACGGTTATTTCTTTACAAGAGCTTCCAAAATAAAATTTTCGGTGTAACGCACCACTTCTTCGTAGGTGTATTTATCCCGTAAATTCCAGCCGCGCAAAGGGTTCACGGACATCTGGAAAACAATCATATTCGCCGCGAAAAACGGGTCTTCCGCCTGGAAAACGCCCTTTTCAATGCCCCGGCGAATCATCTTTTCAAACTCGTAAACCAGCTGCCTTTCATTTTCCATGGCGATCTTCAGAACTTTTTTCGGCAGGAAGCGCGATTCCAGGTACATGATCTTGATTTCATCCTGATAGTCTTCGCATTTGAGCAGCATCGCGCGCACAGCCATGCGAATCTGCTCCAGAGGATCATCAATATCGTAAATGCCGTTCTTCTCCAGAATTTTTATCCAGGATTTGTGGTACAGTTCGAAGACCAGGCAAAGCACGTCCTCTTTTTTCTTGATGTAAGAATAAAGATTGCCCAGCGTGATTCGCGTCGCCCGGGAGATATCGCGCATGCTGGTATCGGAAAACCCTTTTTTGATGAAGAGTTTGGTTGCCTTATTCGCAATCAGCAGGTGCTTTTCCCGGACCAGCCTGGGGTTCTTAATCCTGGTTTCCACTGTTTGTTTTTTGTCTTTCAGACGCGCCATACGGATTGCCCTTTTTGTTCCGGAGTACGAAATGTCGATAGGTCATACAATAATTTTTCTCATGAGACAACGTAATTATTTAAAAATATGTGATTTTTTTATTCCAGCCATAAAAATCATAAACATTGAAGATAATTAAAAATATTTCTTGCATTTCCTTTTTTATCTGCTAAGAAAAATAACGATCGTTCGATAAAATTCCGCGGGCGTCAATCAGTGTGAGAGCATTTTTTTCAACGTCATTCAGCACTCTATAAAATAAAAAATGGGGGGAGCGGACATGGGGCGTTTAAAAAGAATCATCTTGGGGATCACTGTCGGCCTTCTTTTTTCCTGGTCAACTTTCGGCGTCGCAAGCGACATTGTTATCGGGTATACGGGACCGCTCAGCGGGGTTGCGGCTGAGTATGGTCAGGATGTTTTCAACGGCATTGACATGGCCGTCAAAGAAATCAATGAAGCCGGCGGCATCGTTGTGAACGGGAAGAAGTATGCGGTCAGGCTGGACAGACTGGATGACCGGGCCGATCCGACGCAGGCCGTCAACAATGCGCGCCGCTTCCAGGCGGCGGGCGCCCTTGCCGTCTTCAACGGCGTTTTTACGACGACGGCTCCCATGATGAAAGTCAATGAAGAAAAAGGAAAAGAATTTCTCGTGATGGCCTATACCAGCACGCCGAAGATCGAAGAGCTGCACAACCGGCTGACCATCATCTCCACGCCGACCTTCAATGTTTACGTGGAAGTGTTTACGGACTGGGCGCTCAAAAAAGGCTGGAAGACCTGCGCCATGGTGGTGACGCTCGGGGCTTACGGTGACGAATGGAGTCAGGCGTTCCGGGAAGCGTGGGTCAGGAAGGGCGGTGTGATCACGATTTCCAAGCCGGCCAATTATTACATGGAGACGGACTTTTCATCGCCGCTCACCGCGGCGATTGCCACCCGGCCCGATTGCATGCTCATCGGCGGACCGTCGGCCACAACCGCCCTTGTGATTGAGCAGGCGCGGCAGATGGGCTTCAAAGGCGGTTTCATCATGATCGATCAGGCCAAGCAGGATATCATCGGCAAACTGCTGGGCACGACGAAAATTATGGGAGACCTGATCGGCACAGGCGGTGTGTTGAGCACGTCCTTCGGAACAAACGCTTTTGATCAGCGATACACCAGGGCCTATAAGAGAATGACCACCTGGGAATGCGCCTTGAATTATACCGCCATGAATTCCCTGGCGCGGGCGATTACAGCGGCGGGAACGACGAGCGACGTTCATAAAATCCGCAGGGCTTTCCCGAGAGCCTATCCGCTCCTGGCCGACAAGTTCCCCTCCGAGTTTATGGGAATTACCGAAGGAGGCCGCGCAAAAATATTCGGAACGGTTCAGACGATCAGCAAGGGTGTTTCCGATCCGCCGTTTCTCAGTTGCTGGTGGGCGAAGAGCAAACAAGAATTTGAGGGAGAATTGAAAGTGTCCCGTTCGAATCCGAACGTGAAAAAAATATGGGTACCCGTCCCGTACTGAAAGGGATAAAAATATTATTTTAGGAGGAGTTAAAAATGTCGTTAAATCAGTTAATCGATTCGCGTGATGTCCGTTTTACCCTGTTTGAAATGCTGGAACTGGAAAAATTGAACCGGTTTGAGGCATTCAAAGATTTTGACCGGAGCGTTTATGAAGATACGCTCGAACTGGCAGAGAAGATTGCCATCCAGCAGTTTTATCCGACCAATGCCGAAGGGGACAAGACGGGCCTGAAGTTCGATGCCAAAACGGGCGAGGTCAAGGTTCCCGAATCGTTCAAAAAGGGATTCAATGCCTATATCGAGTCCGGATTCCATTCCCTGGCCCTGCCCCAGCAAATGGGTGGAATGGGTATGCCCTCCAGTATTTCGATGGCCTGCGCGGAGTATTTCAACGCGGGGAACACAGCCCTGACGATGTACTGCGGCTCGATCACCGGGGCGCTCGCCATCATCGCCCCCTTCGCGAATAAGGAACTCTATGACATGGTCGTTCCCAAGCTGCTGGAAGGAAAATGGGGCGGCACCATGTGTCTGACGGAGCCGGGCGCCGGATCCGATGTCGGGGCTCTGAAATCAAAGGCGGTCAAGCAAGCCGATGGTACCTATCTGATCACCGGCTCAAAGATTTTCATCTCCAACGGCGAACACGACATGAACGAGAACATCATTCACCCGGTCCTCGCGAGGATCGAAGGCGATCCGGAAGGGACCAAGGGGATCTCGATCTTCGTCGTTCCCAAAGTCCTCATCAACAAGGACGGCTCCCTGGGCGAGCGTAACGACATGATCTGTTCGGGCATCGAGCACAAAATGGGCCTTAAAGGAAACGCCACCTCATCGCTGAATTTTGGCGATAACGGAAAGTGTGTCGGCTACCTGCTGGGTAAAGAACGCCAGGGGATGCAGATCATGTTCCATCTCATGAACGCAGCCCGCATCCACACAGGCGTCCAGGCCCTGGGCTGCTCCAGTGCCGCTTATCTGCATGCCGTGACCTACGCCCGCAACAGGGTCCAGAGCGCCCTGATCACGAATCCCAAAGGCGGCCCCGTCGCCATCATCAATCACCCGGACGTGAAGCGGATGCTCCTTTACATGAAGAGCAACGTTGAGGGGATGAGTATGCTGTGCCTCTTCCTTGCCTATCACGAGGATATCATGCATGCTTCGAAGGATCCCGAAGAAGTGAAAAGGGCGACCGGCATCGTCGAAATCCTGACCCCGATCGTGAAGGCCGGAATCTCCGACGCCTCCTGGCTCGTTACCGCCGAGGCGATGCAGGTTTACGGCGGTTACGGTTTCTGCCAGGAATACCCGGTCGAACAGTACGCCCGCGACACCAAAGTATTTTCGATCTATGAGGGGACCAACGCCATCCAGTCACTCGACCTGGTCATGCGCAAGATTCTCATGAATCCCGAGATGTACAACTACTCTCAGCTCAGGGAATGGATGAATGGCACGATTGCAAAGGCCAAGGGCGTCGTCGACGACAAGTATGTCAATCCGGTCGTCGAAGGTCTGTCCAAACTTGACGAGATGATCGAGATGATGAAGAAGCAGTTGGGCGAAATGAAGATTCTCCTTCTGCTCAATAACGCAACCCCCTTCCAGCAGGCCATGTATCCGCTGATTCTGGCCTGGCTGCATCTGTGGAGCCTCACCATCACCACGCCCAAAGCCAAAGCGCTTCTGGGCGATGCCAAAGGCGCCGACCGGCAGAAGATTCTGGCCGACAATCCCGAAGCCGCCTACTACAGCGGCCGCGTGCTGTCGTCGCAGTTCTATATCGGTGCGGAATTCCCGAAATTCTACGGCCGCCTCGCCTGCATCATGAACAACGAAGGCGCGGCGCTGAAGGTAGAGTCGGACAACTTTACCGGAGCATTAAAAGAGTAGACTAATAGGCTCAAGGTTCAAGGTACAAGGCTCAAGGTAAAATAATGATAAGCATCAGCGATTGCTCCATGAAAAGGAGCAATCGCTGATGTGCTGTTTACTGAAGGAGGGGTAATGAGAACCAAGCAGGATTATATAAAGGGCCTGTCGAAGATGAAGCGGAATCTCTATTTCGACGGCCAGCTGATTGACCGCACTGACGAACTTCAACAGGATTGCCTCAACACGATCGGTCTGACCTACGATGAAGCCGAAAAACCTGAAAACCAGGACCTGATGACGGCTGTTTCCCATCTGACCGGTGAGCGCATCAACCGGTTTACGCATATCCACCAGAACACGGATGATCTGCACAAGAAGCAGGACATGACCCGCATGCTGTGCCAGAAAGTCGGCGGCTGCATCCAGCGCTGCATGGGCATCGATGCTTCGAATGCTATCTATAATGTGTCCTACGAAGCCGATAAAATGAATAACGGAGAAACCCAGTATCATGAGAACTTTAAAAAATGGCTGACCCGTTTCCAGACGGAAGACCTGATCGGCTGCTGCGCCCAGACGGATGTGAAGGGGGATCGGATGCTGCGGCCTTCGCAGCAGCCCAATCCGGGCGCTTATTTAAGGATTAAGGAAAGACTCAAAGACGGGATCGTGGTCGAAGGATGCAAGGTGCATATTTCAGAGGCCTCCGTGGCGGATGAGGTGCTGGTTACCCCCACGCGGGCGCTGCTCAAAGATGATAAGGACTGGGCGGTTTCCTTTGCCGTTCCCGGAGACTGGGACGGGCTTACGCAGGTCGTCACCATCCATAATCTCCGGCCGCGGGAACATTACAAACGCGGTGTGACCCAGGGGGCCACGGATTCCTATATGATCTTCGACAATTGTTTCGTTCCGTGGGAAAGGGTCTTTCTGGCGGGCGAAACGATGCTGGGCGGAGCCATGGCGCTGCTGTTCGCTCTGTTCCACAGGCATTCCTACTCGGGCTGCAAACCGGCGATCGGTGACCTCATCCTGGGAACGGCCGCTCTGGCCGCCGAGGCGAACAACATCCACAAAGAATCCCATGTCCGGGAAAAACTGGCCGAGTTGATTATGACAACCGAACTGGGCTACGCGGCCGGCTACACGGCTTCCGATCTGGGCAAGCCGGAATTGTACATTCCGGGATACGGGTTTGTTCCCTTCGGACCGGGCTCCTATATTCCCCATTCCATCTACTGCAACGTCGGCCGCTGCATGTCCGGAGAAGCGGTCTGGCGGGAGGCGGAAATTGTCTGTGACATCGCCGGCGGTGTTCCCGCCACATTCCCGCACGAGAAGGATTTCTTGAATCCGGAAACGGGAGAACTTCTTCTGAAATACACCAAACGAAGTCCCAACATGTCGGCTGAGGACCAGGCCCAGCTCTGGCGCCTGATCGGCGACAGCCTCTGTTCAGCCTCCGGCGGCATTGCCAAAGTCGGCGGTTATCACGGCGGCGGCTCCCCGATCATGGAGCAGATCGCGATCACGACGCAGTATGATATCGAATCGCGCAAAAAACTGGTCAAGTATATCGCCGGCATGAGCGGCGGCGATCGGGACGCGCTGAGCAAGACGAAAACCACGAAGAAATAACAAGGGATGATAAAACGGCTGAGGGAAAAAAGGAGAAACAAAAATCACATTCATTAAGGAGGTTCCAAAGCATGACGGCAAGACCCTGGCAGAAATTCTACGATTACTATGTTCCCCAAACCATCCGTTATCCCCAGTATCCGGCGCACAGAATATTTCAACTGACGGCCGGCGCCTGCCCGAATAACGTCTGTACCAGCTTTTACGGATCGGAGCTGACCTTCTGGCAGGTGCGCGAACAGGTTCTGCGCCTGGCCAACGCTCTGGCCGCCCAGGGCGTGAAAAAGGGCGACCGCGTCGGCATCCAGCTTCCCAACTGCCCGCAGTTCATTGTCGCTTACCTGGCGGTGCTGCATCTGGGCGGAATCGTCGTGAATATCAATCCCCTCTATACCCCCACGGAACTCAAATTCATCATCGAGAACACGTCGATGGAGACGCTCATTACCTTCGACATGATTCTGGCCAATGTGCGCCCCGTCGTCAAGGAAACGGGGCTCAAGCGCGTCATTGTAACCAAGATCACCGACTACATCAACGGCCTCGGTGTGAGCACGGCCAAGGGCCTCGACCTGGAAGAAGGCTGGCTGCATTTTTCCGAACTCATTGAGAACTGCAAGGATACGAGGCCGCCGCGGGTTCTCATCGTGCCCGACGATCCGGTGATGATTCAGTTTACCGGCGGCACGACGGGATTTCCCAAGGGAGCGCTGCTGACCCATGGAAACCTGGTGGCCGCCACTTTCCAGTGCGGCCTGTGGGCCTCCCCCGGGGCCTATTCTCCCATCGCCATGCCGCAGGCCGACCGCAGCGCCCTGTGTGCGCTGCCGTTCTTCCATGTTTACGGCAATATCGCCGCGATGAACTGGGCCTTTTTCGGCTGCGCCAAACAGATTATCGTGCCGCGGTTCGATATTGACGAAATTCTCGACACGATCGTTAAGGCCGGCCACATCACCTATTTCCCCGCGGTTCCGACAATGATCACGGCCATCGTCAATCATCCCAAGGCCGCCGGCCTCGATTTGGGCAAGTACATCGGTCTTTTGAACTCCGGCGGCGCACCGATGCCGACAGAGCTCATCGAACGCGTTATCGATCTGGGTATTACATTTAATGAAGGATACGGTTTGAGTGAAACAAGTTCGATCACGATCGCCAACCCGATTTCCGCAAGCAAGGTCGGTTCCATCGGTATCCCGATGGCGGACAATGATTTCCGGCTGGTGAACGTCGAAAACGGCGTGGACGATGTCAAACCGGGCGAAGCAGGCGAGCTCCTGGTCAAGGGTCCCACCGTGATGAAAGGCTACTGGAATAATCCGGAAGAGACGAAGAACCAGTTGACCGACGGCTGGCTCCACACGGGTGATATCGCGCAGCTCGACGAGGACGGTTATCTCTTCATCGTAGATCGCAAGAAGGACATGATCATCGCGAGCGGCTTCAATATTTATCCGCGGGAGATTGAAGAGGTCCTCTATGAGCACCCCAAGATTTCCGAAGCGGTGGCCATCGGGATTCCGCATGACTACCGGGGGGAGACGGTGAAGATCTTCGTCGTCCTGCAGCCCGGTCAAAAAGCCACCGAGCAGGAGATCATCGATTTCTGCAAAGAGAAAATGACGGCCTACAAGGTGCCCAAGGTGGTGGAATTCCGTGATGCCGTGCCCAAGTCGGCTGTCGGCAAGATTTTGCGCAAGGTGCTGAGGGATGAAGAAATCAGCAAGCTGAAGAAGTAACAGGTTGGATAGGTGCGCCAAATCTCTGGAAGAGATTGTTGACGCAATTAAACAGAACAAGGGGATACATCCCCTTGTTCTAATCTAATTTGAAATAAGGAGACACCATATGAAAGCTGAAGACGTAAAGAAGATTACCATGGTCGGCGCAGGGGATATGGGGCACGGGATTGCGGCCTCTTTTTTACAGGGCGGCTATACCGTTGTTCTCAGGGACATCGAACAGCGGTTTGTGGACAAGGGCATGGCCGGCATCAAGGCCAGCTTTGACAAATTTAAGGAGAAGGGCAAGATAACACCGGAAGCCTATGACGACGCCTTTAAGCGCCTGATTCCGATGGTCGACTTGCAGACAGCGGTAAAGGACGCGGATTTTATCATTGAGGCGGTTCCGGAAAAGCTGGAGCTCAAGAAGAGCGTTTTTGCCGACCTCGACAAATTTGCGCCCAGGCACGCCATCCTCGCGTCGAACACGTCCAACATCAGCATCTCCGAAATTGCCACGGCAACAGCCAGGCCCGACAAGGTCATCGGCTATCATTTTTTCAATCCGGCCCTGCTCATGAAACTCGTCGAAGTGATCAAGGGCAATAAGACGGCGGATGAATCCGTTCAGATCGGTTATGACCTGGCCAAGAAAATCAAGAAGGTGCCGGTTATTGTGAAGAAGGACTCTCCGGGATTCATCTACAACCGGGTCAATGAGCCGACACTGGTTCTGCTTTCGAAAATCGTGGAAGCGGGTCATCCCACGCCGGAGGAATTTGACGCGGCACTGAAACCCATCATGCCCATGGCCCCGTTTGAACTGCTGGACTATGTCGGCATCGACGTCGCTCTGCACGGACTGGAATACTTCGCGCAGGTTCTTTCCAAAGACTACAAGCCCTCCGACGCCATTATGGCCTATCTGAAATCGGGCAACCTCGGCAAGAAAACCGGCAAAGGGTTCTATGACTGGTCGAAGGGCCGGCCGACGATCGATCTCGCCAAAGCCACCAAGGAATTTGATCTGAATCATCTGGTTGCCCTGCAGGTGAACGAAGCGACCAAAGTCCTGGAAGAAGGCGTTGCCGATGATCCCAAAGAGATCGATCTGGCCATGGCGAACGGCGGCGGATCGCCGTTTGGTCCTTTTGCATTAGCTCAGGGGATAGGTTACCCGGTCCTCCTGGCCAAACTCGATGAGGTTTACAAAAAATTCCCTCTGGATATTTTTAAAGCCACAAACACCATGAAGGAAGGCAAAATTAAAGTTTGATGCGGATGTGAATAAGATATTGCAGGGAACGGACGCGATAACCTGACCACCTGATGACCTGACGGTCACCACCTAAAGGTGGCGCAGCACGAGGTGACGAGAGGTCGCAAGCCGTTCCCTGCAAATTTGCAGCCGGGGCGACAGAGGATTTTATCTATCGGCAGGTGAGGGGAATGGATGGAAAAGCGTTTGGAAGGTAAAGTTGCTATTGTAACCGGGGCGGGGCAGACACCGGGACAAACGATCGGCAATGGCCGGGCGATTGCAATCCTTTTTGCCCGGGCGGGCGCGAAGGTGCTGCTGGTTGACCGCAACCTGGAATCGGCAAGGGAAACGGGGGAGATGATCGCCAGGGAAGGCGGCGAATCATTCGCGATCGCCGTTGAGGTAACCTCGTCCGCGGATTGCAGGCGGATGGCTGATGAATGCGCCGCGCGCTGGGGCCGGATCGACATCCTGGTCAACAATGTCGGCACGGGCGGCGAGGCGCTGGGTCCGATCAATCTCAAGGAGGAGGACTGGGACCGCATCTACAACGTCAACGCGAAAAGCGTTTACCTGACCTGCAAGCATGTCATGCCTTACATGGAGAAGCAGGGCGCGGGCTCGATAGTGAACATCTCATCGATTGCTGCAGTGGCCGCCTCCGGCATGCTGGCCTACAAATCCTCAAAATCCGCCCTGAATTCTCTGACGCATTCGATTGCCTACAATTATGCGGCCAAGGGGATCCGCGCCAATGTGATCATGCCCGGCTTCATCGACACGCCGATGGCGATCGAAGGCAATCTTAAATACCGCAACATCAGCCGGGAAGATCTTTATAAAGAACGGGAGAGCAGGATACCCTTGAAAGGGGGCATGGGCACAGGCTGGGACACGGCCTACGCCGCGCTGTTTTTTGCCTCCGATGAATCCAAATTCATCACGGGCGCCGTTCTGCCGGTCGACGGGGGTCAATCGGCAAGAATAGGGTAAAAGAGAGGTAATGGGTAATGGGTAATGGGTAATGGGTAATGGGTAATGGGTAATGGGTGATAGGTGATGGGTTATAGGTTATTTGTTATAAGCTACCCACCACCCATCACCTATGACCTATGACCTTGTTTTTAGGAGTTTCCATGGCACGTCTGACGTATCCTTCCGAAGAATCCGCTTCGGCGGAATTTCAAGAAACCTATAGAAGAGTTCGGGAACGGGGAGGCAGGGTTCTCAACCTTTTTAAAATCATGTCTTATTCTCCCGAAGTCGGTACAAAGTTTTTGAATCTGGGGAATGCCCTGTTGCTCAAAGGCGTTGTGCCGAAGACGCTGCGCGAACTGGCAATCCTGCGGGTGGGCAACCTGTATTCGGCAGAATACGAGTGGACGCAGCATGTGACGATTGCGCTCAGGGTGGGTGTCCGTCAATCCCAGATTGACGCGCTGCCTCGCTGGCAAAACTCCCCGGAGTTTAATGATCAGGAAAAAGCGGTGCTTCGTTACACGGATGAAGTGACGCTGCAAATCCGCGCGACGGATGAGGCCTTCGCCGGTGTGCGGTCCTTTTTAAATGAAGAGGCGATCGTGGAACTGACCACGGCCATCGGTTATTATGGAATGGTCTGCCGGATTCTGGAAACACTGCAGGTGGAACTGGAACAGGAGTGAGAAGATGGATATGGATTTGAAAGGAAAGGTTGCCCTCATCACCGGCGGCTCGAAGGGGATCGGTCTGGCCTGCGCGGAAATACTGGCGGCGGAAGGCTGCGCACTGCATCTGGCGGCGCGCAATGAAGCTGAATTGCTGCAAGTCAGGAAGGATATCGAAATGCGCTTTGCCGTATCGGTCGGTAGTCATCCCGTCGATCTCAGCATCGGGGATGAGGCACGGCGTCTTGCGGCGGACTGCGCGGACATTGATATTCTGGTCAACAACGCGGGCGCGATTCCGCGCGGCGATTTATGGCAGATCGAGGAAGCCCGCTGGCGCGAAGCCTGGGACCTTAAAGTATTCGGGTATATCAATTTGTGCCGCGCCGTCTATCCGCAGATGAAAGCGCGCGGCCGGGGGGTCATTGTCAATGTCATCGGCGCGGCGGGTGAGCGGCCGCGTCTGGACTATATCGCCGGCGGCGCAGCCAATGCATCGCTCATGGCCTTTACCCGGGCGCTGGGTGCGAAAAGCCTGAAAGACGGCATCCGGGTGGTGGCGGTCAATCCCGGCTTCATTCAAACGCAAAGGCTGGAAACGCTTCTCATGGGTTTCGCGCAATCAAAATTCAACGACCCGACCCGCTGGAAAGAGCTGATGCCCGACGATCCCAAACCGGGCATGCCCGAAGATATCGCGAACGTCGTCGCGTTTCTTGCGTCTTCTCGCGCCCGGTATATCACCGGCACCGTGATCACCGCGGATGGCGGAATCACGGGCTACTGATAGAGAACAAGGCGTCTGCCGGCTCAATGGGCCGTCGCAGAAAGGTGGTGGCCCGGCTAAATAGAGCAAGGGGCTTTACCACCGCTAAAGGGTGGCAGGCCACCGCTCAAGGGTGGCAAGTCCCCTTGTTCATCGCGGTATCATCAGAACTGTTGAAAGAATAATAAGCATCAGAGAACAAAAATAAGCTGAAGATCGTTTTTTGCGGTATCCTGGAAGTCATTTTTTAAAGCAGACGAAGAAGGGGGAAAACATGAAATTTTCAAAAGCAATATTCGTGTCACTGACTGCTGTTCTTATTCTTTTGGCGGGTTCCCGGGGCCAGGCCAAAGATATCCTGATCGGCTATTCCGGGCCGCTGCAGGGCGTCGCCGCGGAATACGGACAGGATGTCGGCAACGGCATTGAAATGGCCATTTCCGAAGTCAATGAAGCCGGCGGCATCAGAATCAAGGGCGAGACCTATAAACTGCGCCTGGAGAAACTGGACGACCGCGTTGATCCCACGCGCGCGCTGCACAACGCGCGCCGGTTTCAGGAGCAGGGCGCCATCGCCGTCTTCAATTCCGTCTTCACCACCGTCGCCCCTATGACGCGGATCAACAGCGAGAAAGGCAGGGAATTTATTCTGGTGGCCTACACCAGTTCACCGAAGCTTACGGAAATGTCCAATCGCCTGATCGTCATGCCGCAGCCCTTTACATCCTATGTCGAGATTCATACCAACTGGGCGCGCTACACGAAAGGCTGGAAGACCTGCGCGACCGTGATTACGCTGGGCGCTTACGGGGATGAATGGCGGGCCGCCTTCCGCGCGGCCTGGGAGAAAAAAGGCGGAACGATCACCATCGAGAAACCCGCCAACTATTACACCGAAACGGATTTTTCCGCGCCTCTGACCGCGGCGCTTGCCACAAAACCGGACTGCCTGCTCGTCGGGGGGCCTTCGGGGCCGACGGCGCTGGTGATCGAACAGGCCCGGGCGCTGGGTTTCAAAGGCGGGTTCATCATGATCGACCAGGCGAAGCAGGACTACATTGCCGAACTGCTGAAAAACGAATCGCTTCTCGGCGATATGATCGGTGTTGCGGGTCTCGACGCTTTTCCGCCTTATCCCGGACAGAATTTCGGCGACCGGTACCGCAAACGTTACAACAACCGCAAGCCGACCTGGGAATGCACGGTTCCCTACGTTTACATGCACGCGTTGGCCAAGGCGATTGCCGTCGCACAAACGCCCGGTGACGTCTATAAGATTCGGGAAGCCCTGCCGAAAGTGTTTCCGATGGCCGGAGACAAGTATCCGGCGGAATCGCTGGGCATGAGCGAAGAGGGACGTTTTTACGGCTGGTGCATTGTGCAGAAGCGGACGAAGGGAAAGGCCGATCCCCCGGAACTTTATGCCTGGTGGCCCAAAAGCCAGGAGGAATTTGAACGCTACAAGGCCATGTCCAGAGTCAGTCCGACGTTAAAGCCGAGGCAGAAGTGGCTCTGGGCGAAGGACCGCGATAAGTAATGACGTCATCGCCTTTGGCAGATCATTTCGAGGGAACGGGGCGAATAAGCATTCGAGGCAGGGATATCGCAATGATCAAATTATCGGAATAACGGTTTAGGACAAAGAAGCCATGTGCGGGCGTTTTGTTTTGATTACGGATCTGGCGGCGATTGCCCGGGATTTTGACGTGCCCGGCGTTTCCGTCAGTTTTTCGCCCAGCCGCAATATCAGCCCCGGGCAGCAGATTCCTGCGGTCATCCGGCGCGGCAACCAGAATGTGCTGGTGCCGTACGGGTGGGGGTTGATTCCCTGCTGGTGCAAGGATCCGTCTATCGGAGCAAAGCTCGTAAATGCGCGGGCCGAAACGATTAACGAAAAACCCAGTTTTAAAAATGCATTTGTGAGCAGAAGATGCCTGATTCCCGCCGACGGTTTTTTCGAGTGGAAAAAAGAAGGCGGCAAAAAAATCCCTTATTACTTCTTCCTCAAGTCCGGCCGGCCGATGGGCTTTGCCGGACTTTACGAAACCTGGATTGCCCCGGATAAAAAACCGGTCCATACGTGCACCATCATCACGACGAAGCCCAATGCGATCGTGGAACCCATTCACGACCGCATGCCGGTCATTGTCCCCGAAGTTGCCCGGGAAATCTGGCTCAATCCCAACATCAAAGACCCGGCAAGGCTCTGCGATCTTTTAAAGCCCTATCCGGCCGGGGAAATGAACATATCCGGGCCGATTGATCAGGGCATCTTTTCCCAGGTTCCGTTTTGAATGATGCAGATGGTGTAGTCATAGTCCGCCTGGGCATTTTCATTAAACCGGATTCGGCCCAAAGCTCCCTGATAAGTCCGGTTCCGATATTCCGCAAAAATCGCTTCGTTCGCTTTTCCGGGATGATAGAACTGATCCAGGGATTTGATCAAGTCGTATCCTTCAGCGCCGAAGGCAGACATTCGATATCCGTATTTATTCTTGAACAATGCGAAAATCGGGAGTGTTTCGTGGAGATCCGGATAGGAAAACATTAAGCCGCTGGCGGCGGGCTGGGCAAGCAACTGATTGGTTAATGTGGGTCTGGCCCCGAACATACCGGCCTGCATGTGGATCATGGATGCCTGTTTCACAATCTGGACAGCTTCTCTGGTGCTGATGAGGACAATGGCGTCCGGGTGGGCTGCCTTTATTTTATTCAGCGGACCCGTAAAAACCATGTCGGTATCGGTGTAAGATACGGACTTGACGAGTTTGCCTCCGAGCGCCGACTTTAAAGCGCTGTTCCAGGAAATCCCATAGTCGTTATTGAAATACATGACGGCGACTCTGTCGAACTTCCTCAAATAATTTGTCAGGTAGCGAATTTCGTGGCCGACGTCGCCGGTGAACCGCACGCAGTTGTTTTGGCCGGCATGATCAAAAGCTGCGCTTCCCACGGCCATTTGCAGCATCTTGCTCAGTTTGATCCTGGCGGCGAGCCCGTTGCTGATCCAGCTGGACAGAGTGACAACCACTTGATAACCGCCCCGCTTGATGACTTCGTCCAGCTTTTGATCTGCTATTTTCAGATCGCCTTTTGTGTCGAAGAACTGGACGTCGATTTGTTTCGTTTCCGGCAAACCAAGCTCCATGGCCTGTTTGGCTTCCATACCAAATTGACTGTAATGCCCCGATAAATCCAATAACGCAGCGACTTTTATTTTATCTCCCGAAGCGTGTGCTAAATGAACATAGCCTGCGGACAGGAATAGGGCTGCGGCAAAGCCGAGCATGAGATATTTGATCGCTTTCTCCATAGAGGCTCCCTTTATTACGGATTTTCGTCACTGTTCTGAAGCATAACTTTATCACGGAAAGATTACCATTATTTTTTGAAAGCCATCATCCGGCAATACGCGGGGAGAACAGGACAGCTTCGATCGTTCCTGGCGAAATCTTTTCTGAAGCAGCTTCGCTGCAAGTATCGAAGGCACTATCCGGAACATGCTCCAGCTTGCATCGCAATCGTCTGCTATGTCCCAAAAGAGCTGTGGAGCGGTTCCGCCGCAGGGAAATGGCCGATCAATCCGGCCTGAAATTCATTTGACATGCAAGACCGTTCTGCTTATGTTTCCATCATTAAAGTGTAAGATTGTATTGGAAAGGGTGATAAAAGACGACTGTCCAATGATCGCCTTTGATTATCGCTTCGGCCCCGGGAATAAAGTTTGTTTTTCGGATTCACAATTAGACTGTTCGCAACTATGAAAAAACGCATCCTCATCAAAGTCCTTTCGATCACCGCCATGGTGCTGGTCGTATTCTTAGCGGCCGGGTGGGCATTTCTGTCCTACCAGGTGTCGCGTCTGGATGCCTTCAAGCAGGATATCACGACCGCCTTGAGCCAGGCCCTGGATCGTGAAGTGACCTACGAACAGGGGAAAGCCGCGCTGACGCTCCGCGACGGGCTGGCGATCCGGTTGACCCGTCTGGTGATTCGGGAGAAAGACCGGTCATCCGATTTGCTCACTGTTCGCACCGCTTTTTTCCGGGTGGACCTGCTTCCCCTTCTGATCAATCGCGTGACCCTCGGGCAAGTCTTTCTCGACCAGCCCCGCGTGCTGTTGAGGCGGGATCAAGCCGGCGCGCTGAACATCGCCGATCTTCTGTCCCGGCAAAAGAAGCCGGAACTCCTGAAACTGCGGAAAGTAACCATTGAAGACGGGTCGCTGACCTTCACGGACGAAACGGCCGTCGCCCCGGGCCTGACGACGCTGTTGACGAATGTGCAGTGCCGCATCGATGCGGCGACTTTCGGCGACGCCTCCCGTTTCCAGATGACCGCAACGCTCCGGGAAAATAAAAGTGAGGGAACGATTGCGCTTGCCGGGACCTTTCAGCCGGCCTCCTCCGGCAAACCGATGGAGGAGGGGAGGTGGGATGCGTCCGTGCGGCTTGCGGGAATGGACATAGATCATTACCGTCCCTACCTGCACGCTCTGGCGCCTCGGCTGCAAGCGGCCGGGCGTCTGAGTACGGAATCGACGATCTCGGGAACCCTCGCCTTGTTTACCTTAAAGGGAACCGTCGCGGTGAAAGACGCCCGGTTCCAGTATGCGCAGGTCTTCCGGAAGGTGTTGCAGCCCGGAGCCCTCCGGATGGATTACACGCTGACGCGCGGCGGCGGTCATCTTAACCTGGCGGTGGCCCGTCTGGTGGTGGATCGCGTTGCCGTTGCGGGGCGCTTTGCTATCCGCGACCTCGATAAGGACGATCCAATGCTCGAAGCCGTGGCCGCAACATCCGTTTTTTCGCTCGCCGAAATGAAATTCTATATCCCCTGGGAAATCATCCCTCCGGGGATTGGGCGTTTCATCGAGTCGCACATCACCGGGGGCGATTTCCGGCTGGTCGAAGGACGGCTGAACGGAAGACTGAGCCAGATTACGCGGATAATGGAACCGGAAAATGCCGGAGTCCTCTCGATCCGCGCGGAAGTGAAGAAGGGTGTTTTTGCGGTCGGCGCCGGAGACGGGACACCTGATTTTCGGGAGATCAGCGGTGCGCTGGAGTTGAAAAACAGGGCGTTTGCGCTCCGGCAGATGACGGGCCGCTTTGGCGCTTCGCCCTGCCGGCTCGAAGGCGGCATCTCCGATTTTGCGCTGCCTTCGCCCGCGGTTTACACCGCCCGCCTGAGCATGGAGCCCGCCGAAAGCGAGGTCATCTGGCTTTTGGGAAAAGAAAAATTCCGCAAGCTAAAGTTCGCCGGGCCTTCCCTGCTTCTTCTTACGGCCAGCGGGCCCGCCGAAAACTTCCGGATCAGCGCCGACTGGGACCTGACCGGGGCGGCCTATGCCTATCCGGATATTGTGGAAAAACCGAAGGCAAAAACGAACCGGCTGAAAGCCGAAATCACATTGACTGAAAACGCCTTCCAGATTTCTTCCCTGACCTGTGATCTGCCGCCTTTGGCCTTCCGGGCGTCAGCCGCTTATCGCTTTGTCGGGAAGAAATCTTTCTCGCTGGCAATCCGGTCCAATAAAATGGACCTCAGTCACGCTGTCTCGGTTCTGCCGGGCTTGCGTCCTTACGATCCTGCCGGGTCCTGTGAGATTGATCTTGCAGGCCGCGGTGAATCCCCGGAACCCGGAGCGCTCCTCTGGAAGGGCAGTGTTTCCTTTGCCGATGTCGCGTTTCAGCCTCCCGGAGCCGTTAAACGAATCAGCGGGCTCACGGGTACGGCCGCGTTCCAGGGCGGCAAAATGGAAACAACACCGCTTACAGCGCAGATCGGCGAAAGCGTTATCCATGGACAATGCCGGATCCGGGATTTGGGGAAGGTGAAAGTCGCCTGCCGGTTTGATGCACCGCGGCTCCAGGCCGCGGACCTGGGCCTGTCGGGTCCGGATGGTCCGGTGACTTTCCATAATGTCCGGGGACGCGTTACATTTGAGGATGACCGCCTCCACATCGGCCGGCTTTCGCTGCAGTCAGGCAAGTCCTTTTTTAATTTCGCGGGGGACGTCCTGGATTTTGCCGGTCCCAGGATTGTCGGGGACCTGAATTCCGCCTATATCCATTCGGATGACGCCTTCCGCCTCATGGCCCTGAAGACGTTCAAGCAGGAGGAACCTTCCGCTGCCGGCGCGGAACTGGATTTGAATCTGCGCGTGGACGCGGGTTCATTCGAGAACATTGATTTCAAAAAACTCAAAACCGGTCTAACGTATGCCCGGGGAAGTCTGAATATTGAAGCCCTGGAGGCCGGTGTCCTGGATGGCAGCCTGAAAGGCGGCGGCCGGGTGGCGTTCCATCCGGACGGTCAGAATGTTTATACGGTTAAATGTTCCATTGACCGGGCATCGCTCGAAAAGTTCAAGGGAATCCTGGCCATTGAGGACCGCTCGCTTACCGGAAAATTGTCGCTCACCGGCGATTTGGCCTGGACCGGAAGTAAAATGGATGATCTCCGGAAGACGGCCGGCGGCACATTGAAAGTCAAGGCTGAAAAGGGAGTCCTGAAAAAGTTTTCAGTATTATCCAAGATATTCTCTTTGCTCAATGTTTCTCAATTACTGAAGTTCCAGCTGCCGGATATGGCCAAAGACGGGATGCCCTATAAAACTATTACCGCCGATCTGTTGATCAAGGAAGGTGTTTTATCCTCGAAGAATTTCCTGATCGACAGCGACGCGATGAAGATTTCCGCTCAGGGCAAGGTGGATATCCTGAAGAAGCAGATTGACGGCATCGTCGGCGTTCATCCCCTGCAAACCCTTGATCGGATCGCTGCGAGAATTCCCATTGCCGGATGGGTGCTGACCGACGAGGGCGGTAATCTGATCACCGTCCATTTCCAGGTCGAGGGAAGTTGGGAGGACCCCGACGTGCGTCCCATTCCGGCCAGGTCACTGGCCAGAGGGACGGTCGATACCTTCCGGCGGCTTTTTCAACTGCCCGAAAAGCTCATCACGGATACAGGCGAGGTCATCCTGGGACGCTGACCGTTTCCAACGAAGCCCGGTTCTTTTTCAATGACCGCATGAATGATGTCCGTCGCAGCATAATCAAATGGAAATTCCGCGGCATTTCCGCTATGAACGGAAAAAAATTTGAGCGTGGTCACCCTGAAAGAAACGAAGTTTCTCCGGCACGGCAGACGAATCATGATCAAGCCCATATTACTCTTTCCGGAAGTTGGCAGGCGATGGAGTCTCTGGATGATGGCGTTATTCATGATGACGGGGACCTGTTTATGGAATCCATCGACCGCCGGGGCGCAGGAAAATCGACGCTCACCGGTTACAGCCATTTTAAAAGGTCAGTTTCAGCAGATGGAAACAGGTCAGCTGCAGATTTCAGTCACCCCCTGCTACAAGAAATACAAGGGAGAGACAGCCGAATCCTATTACACCGGTCTGCTGCTCCGGGCCTACCCGGTCGAAAACTGGGAGTTCGTTGTCGGCAGCGACTTTCTATCTTATCAGCGGCCGGATTTTGGCGTTTCCGACATCTATGCGGGTGTTCAATGGACTTTCTATGATCGGCATTCTCTGACCCTGGCTGTTTCGGGATATCTGAGTTTTCCTGCGGGCAGCCCGGCATTTCGTAATCCGGGCATCCAGCCCACGCTCGCGCTGACGATCTCACAGGCGGCCGGAGCATTTGAATTTACCGGCTCCGCGGGAACAACCTATGCGGCAGACGCACAGGGGGAGCCCTGTTATTTTGATTTTGAGGCAAGCCTGGAGATCGATTATACCCTGGATCAAAAAAACGCTTTCGGTGTTTATTCTTACGGGTATATTCCGGATCAGCGTGAAGAGGGCGCAGGGCGCCTGACGGCAGGGGCCTCCTATACCCGGACATTCAACGAGCGTCATTCGGCGAGCGTCATCCTGGAGAAAGGCTTGTCCGGCAGGGGCCTGGACTGGTCCCTGATGGTGAGTTATGATTTCATGTTTTGATGACCGGACACGCCGGGCGGCAGCCAGGAGGATGATCCGGGGCGGCCGGAGCGGAAAATTTATTCTCCCTTCCTGAATCAGACGTCCGTATAAGACGACCGTTTGTTTGATGCGTTAAAAATGAGCGGGGAGCGAAAGTTGTGCGAAGAACAATCTTCAACATATCCCAAATGGACTGCCCTTCGGAAGAACAAATGATCCGGATGAAACTGGCAGGGCTGACGACTATCAAATCTCTGCACTTTGATATACCGGGCCGCAAGCTGGAGGTGCATCATACGGACAGCCCTGACGGCATCCTTACGGCGCTTAGCAGCCTCCGGCTGGATACGAAGCTCGTTTCTTCCGAACCCGCGGACATGCAGAACAGCACGGACAGCCAGAGTCGGGAAAGAAGGGTTCTTCGGCAGGTTCTGGCCATTAATTTATTCTTTTTTATCCTGGAGATGCTCACGGGTTTCATCGCCGGTTCGATGGGGCTGGTTGCTGACAGTCTAGACATGCTGGCGGACAGCATCATATACGGTCTGTCGCTTTTTGCCGTCGGAGGGGCGGTCTCACGGAAAAAGAATGTCGCCAGAACAGCGGGCTATTTTCAACTGGCGCTGGCTGTCCTGGGGTTTGCGGAGGTGATCCGGCGTTTTGCGGGGCATGGAGAAATACCTGATTTTCAATTGATGATTATGATCTCTGTTCTTGCGCTCGCCGGCAATGCGCTTTGTCTTTATCTTCTGCAGAAGTCCAAAAGCCGGGAAGCGCATATGCGGGCAAGCATGATTTTCACGTCGATGGATGTTATTGTCAACATCGGTGTCATCATGGCCGGTATCATGGTCTATTGGACAGCCTCCATGCTTCCCGACTTGATGGTCGGAACGGTTGTTTTCGTACTGGTCGGAAGAGGCGCGTATCGAATTCTGCAGCTGGCAAAATCATAAGGACTGTCTTTCCATCCGTAATTTCATCATCATGATGGCTGTATAGACGTTACACTTTGCGGTGGTTGAGCTTCGGTTCTGAAATAGGTTTTGCCGCAGGCGGCATCCACCGCGCGGTCGAGCGTCTAACGGGCTATGAGCAAAAAGGGCGTGGTCATTGGATCACGGAGGTCGGCAAGCAGTGTGCCTCGACCGGGCATGGATGGGTGTTGCCCGCATGCCCATAGGACCTTTCGGCATCATGGACCAGATGGGGCTCAAGACCGTGTGGACCGTCGCCGATTACCGGGCGCATCATACTCAGGATATTCCGGCCCATCAACTGCAGGCGAATGCGGACTTCGTTAAACAGTATGTGGACAGGGGCGAACTCGGGGCCAGGACGAAAAAAAGATTTTATTCCTATCCGATGCCCGCCTATTCGCAGCCCGGATTTCTTAAGGAAGATGTTAAAAAATAAATTCTTGTTTTCAGTGTAAAGTGCCGCGGCAATATCGGCTTTTCCACCCCGGCGTGAAGCAAACGGGGGCGGCACTGCAAAAAGATGAAGAGTGCCCGCAGGCAGGCTCAGATTAAAAGTGGCGAGCCAGATCAAGACAAACCCGGCAAGACTTATCCGCCTCCGGGTTCCGGCTCGCTCAGCACGGGCACCCGGAGGCAAAAATTCCAGTCTGCAGAACGCTATTTTCCCGTTTGACGGGAGTAGGAAATTTTCTTGGTGCCGCCCTCGCACGAACCGACGATCTTTTGATCCTTAACCTGTTCCGCCGGTATAATCTCCAGCGTGTATTCTTTTACGCCTTTCGCCTTCAACTTGGCCTCGATTTCCGTTTTCAGCTCTTCACAGGATTTGATCTCGGCAAACGCTGATGTCCCGCAAAATACCATCGCCGCAGCCAACAAGATAATGATCTGTTTCATACCTGACCTCCTTTGTATTGGCTCAATGAGCCTGTTGAAAACCCTCTTTGCATGAGTTCACTTTCGATCATCCCTCATTTTTCGTGCCGTAAAAATCATTTCTTAATTCCCGGAGTGCCTGATTCCGGCCTGTCGTATTTGATGAAGCATTTATAATTTCCGAATCTTTTACTCCAACGGTGTTGTCTCTTTGATGAGCGGTCTCTTTATACTGAAAATGGCCGTTTGTTTCAATCCCTTTTCGCATAGGCGGCAAGGCCCCTTGTTCCGGCGTCGTGCATCATCCATTGATGCCAGGGGATTTGCGGCGCACCGCCCGGCCGTCAAAAATAAATAATGGAAATTCCGGTGCATTTCATATATTCAACATTCGCATATTAAATCATAAGAAAATACGGATGGACGCCCATGAGCAAATATTGGACGAACGCGGTTAAAAGCATCAAGCCTTATATTCCCGGAGAACAGCCGAAAGACCGGAGATACATTAAACTCAATACCAATGAAAACCCTTATCCGCCATCGGCGAAAGCCATTGACGCCATCGTGCGTGCCGCCAATGATACCCTGCGCCTTTATCCTGATCCGTCCTCCGATGAATTGCGCGATACCCTTGCGGGCGCCTTCGGCCTGCAACGAAAAAACGTCTTTGCCGGGAACGGCTCCGATGAACTGCTGGCCTTCTGCTTCCCCGCTTTTTTTGAACCGGCGGGCAAGCCGATTCTTTTTGCCGAAATCACTTACAGCTTCTACCCGGTTTACGCGGCGTTTTTTAACACCCCTTACCGGCTGGTTCCGATGGATGGTGAATTCAATATCCCGGTCGACGGTTATTTCCAGGAAAACGGCGGCATCATCATCGCCAATCCCAATGCGCCCACCGGCAAGAGCTTCCCCCTGGCGGCCATTTTGCGGATTCTGGAACGAAATGCAGACAGCGTCGTCATTCTTGACGAAGCCTACATCGATTTTGGCGGACAGTCGGCCGCCGGCCTCGTCAGCCGTTACCCGAATTTACTGGTGATCCGCACACTGTCCAAATCACATGCACTGGCGGGCTTAAGGGTGGGATACGCCCTGGGCGGCGCAGAACTGATCGAGGGACTCATCAGGGTCAAAGATTCGATCAATTCCTATACCGTGGATCGCCTGGCGCAGGCCGGCGCGCGCGAAGCCATTAAAGACGTTGCCTGGTTTGAAGAAACACGCGCTAAAATCATGAAGACCCGCGAGCGGGTATCGGCAAGACTCAGAGACATGGGATTTACCGTCATCCCGTCGGAGGCTAATTTCATCTTTGTCAGCAATCCGCAGTATCCCGGACGTGACCTGTTCGGGCGGCTGAGGGAAAAAGGCATCCTCGTTCGCTACTTCGATAAACCGAAGATTGACAACTTTCTGCGGGTGAGCATCGGAACCGACGGGGAAATGGACAGCTTTCTTACGGCCGTCGCCGATATCTGCGGAGCATGCAATGAAAAAACAGCCGGCAATTAAATCAAAAAAGAAAAACCGATCATCCGAAAAAGATGTCATCCGACGGAAACGGTTAAACGAGACTCTGCTTGAAACTAAAAATATTCAAAACACCATTTTGGAAAAATCTCTGGTGGGTTATTACATCGTTTCGGAAGGAATTTTTTGTGTCGCCAACCCGACGGTCATCTCTTACACAGGATATTCCCGGGAAGAAATGATCGGCAAAAAGGCGGATTATCTGATCCATCCCGACGACAGGCAGGAGGTGAAAAGAAACGCTCACGCCATGTTGTCCGGAAATCTGGCCTATCCCTATGAGTTCAGAATTGTCACCAAGCAAAAAGAGATTCGTTGGATCGTCGAAGCCGTGGCGCCTATTCTGTTTGAGGGTAAGCCGGCCATTCTGGGAAATTCGATGGACATCACCGCACGAAAACTGGCGGAAAAAAGACTGATGGAGTCGGAAAATCTCTATCGCACAATTTTTGAAACGACAGGCACTTCAACGACGATCAATGCAGAGGACAAAACGATCGTTATGGTCAACTCGGAATTTGAAAAGCTGACCGGCTACCGTAAGGAAGACTGGGAAGGCAAAAGGAAGTGGACGGAAATGCTTGAAAAGAAGGATGTCCCCCGGCTGGAAGCATACCATCGGCAACGGCGGATCGATCCCGACTCAGTGCCGCGGACTTATGAATCCAACATCATCAACAGCAAAGGGGAAATCAGGACCTTGTTGAATACGGTCAGCATCATTCCAGGAACGAGGAAACATGTATCTTCCGCAATGGACATTACGGAAATGAAAGAGAAGGAAAATGAATTAATCGTAAAATCCCAAAGGCTGGAGGAGCTGAATACCGCGCTGAAAGTTCTGTTGAAACAACGAGAAGATGACCGAAGGGAACTCGAAGCAACGCTCTTGTCCAATATGAAGGAATTGGTGCTTCCTTATGTCAAAAAGATCAAAGAGAGTAAAATGGATGAAAAGCATCTGGCCTATATTGATCTCCTGGCCTCCAACCTGGAAAATATCATGGCCCCTTTTTCCCACAGACTTTCGGCGAAATATACAAACCTGACCTCTAAAGAAATTGAGGTGGCGAATCTCATCAAACAAGGAAGAAACAGCAAAGAAATTGCCCGCATCCTGAATGTCTCCCGTGTCTGTGTCGATGTGCACCGTTACCATGTCAGAAGCAAGTTGGGCCTGAATAAGAAGAAGACCAATTTGAAGGCCTATCTGAGCAGTTTTCCCTGATATCCATAATGATGCATTATGAATAATTTATGAATCTTTTCATATTGTCCTTGTCGTCTCCCTCCCCTATAAAAGTTTTAGCATAGACGGTTACTTATCTAATGATGGAGATTCGAT
This sequence comes from Deltaproteobacteria bacterium, assembly GCA_036528635.1. Taxonomy (GTDB): domain Bacteria; phylum Desulfobacterota; class Syntrophia; order Syntrophales; family Smithellaceae; genus UBA8904. The sequence continues at coordinate 112,297 of JAIGNE010000033.1, read as the reverse complement.
TCATCCATGAGATGAAGTCGATCCTCATTTTTTGTGTAAATGTGGATGATTTTAAATGAAATCTTAAACCAAAGGAGAATAGATTAAAATGAAAAGTGGAAGTAAGAAGTGTTGGGCATTCGCGTGCATATTTCTTTTGATGTTTTTAGTCATTTTAATTCCATCGTCCGCCAAGGCGGCCAAGGCGGCAAAAAAGGCCAAGGCCGTCAAGGTCGACTCCGAATATAGTTGGGCGGGGAAGATTAACGACGCTTTTGACATCAATAAGATGGCCGATATGTCGGGTTTTGATCCGGCCGCCTGGGTAAATCCCAAAGGAGACACGATCAAGATCGCTTATGTAAATGCCTTTTCCGGACCGGCTGCCATTAACGGGTGGATTCATTTTGTTCCAATCATGTTTGCCGCCTACGACATTAATAAGAGGGGCGGCATCTGGGTTGACGGCAAGAAAAAAATGATCGAGCTGTTTCCGGTGGACCATATGTCCAAGCCGGATACCTGCAAGAAAGTCTGCGAACGAATGATCCTGCAGGAGAAGGTCCATATCCTGATGGGCACCTCCGGCAGCAACCTGATGAAGATTATCAACGAAGTGGCCAATAAGTATAAGGTCATTGCCGTCGACGAAGGGGCTCCGTCGGATGAAATGCAGGATGCGACGAATTTCGGTCGCTATTCCTTCATGACCTCCGCCTCCACAGAGCAGATCGGCCGCGCCATGGCCTATTATTACGGGCAGATCCGGAAAAAGGAGACGAAGTTCTATGTCCTCTGCCAGGATTACTCGTTTGGCCGCGGAATGGCGGATGGGTTCAAAAAAGGTTTGAAGGAATACTATCCGGAAGCACAGATCGTTGGAGAAGATTACCATAAGCTGTTCCTAACCGATTTTGCACCTTACTTGACGAAAATCAAGGCCTCTGGCGCCGAGGTTATCTGGACCGGCGACTGGACACCTGATTCCGGCAACCTCCTCAAACAGGCCCGTCAAATGGGGATCAACATTCCTTTTGCCAATCTTTACATGACATCGCCGGCCGAACTCAATGAGGTTGGTGTGGCGGGAACTAACGGACTGGTCAATGTCGACTATCATGATGTTTTCCCGTATTTCAAACATCCGGGATCTGAAAAATTCTACAAGGCCTGGAACAACCAGTGGAAGAAGTGGAAGACAATGCCGTTCAACAGCGCAACGTTTGAACATGGGAATGAGGCTATCGGTGCCTTTACCCTGGCGCCTTACTGGCTGTTCAGCGTGCTGGAAAGAGCCAAAAGTACGGATCCGGAAAAGATCATTAAAGTCTGGGAGGGCGACACGTACCAATATGTAAACGGACGGGTGATCAAGATGAGGGCCTGTGATCACAAGGCTATCCAGAACATGACCATCAGAGAGTTTGTGCCGCCGGAGCAGCAAAAGGTGAACTTTACGATCCCGCCTTATTATTGGTCGAAGGAACGTTCCGCACCGGGACCGGGACACAATGTTCCCGCACCCAAGATCCTGCCCTGGATGGATCAGAAGCTGGATCGCTGCAAGGGAAAAAGCGATTGGGGCGAATAAACCAATAGACCAGAAAGACGGCATGGGGAGCGACGCATCGGCGTGTGTTCCCCGTGCCTCTTCTTTTTTCTCGTTTTGAGCGCGTGTTGAAATCCTGTTTGCATCATTTCGGACCGGGGATGTGCGATCCGGAATCCATGATCATTCGCGGTTTGCCGATCCGTTATTCGTCGTCGGATGAATTTTACAGATCATTTGATCATGTTGACAAAGTTTCTTTTTAGCGTGGGAGAAAAAAGATGATTTCAGGTGGAAACCAGACATTAAAGAGGAAAAGCTTATGATGAATTTTCGCTCATCCAAGGTAATGACGACGCAGGAAGCCGTCAGTCGCTTCGTTCATGACGGCGACAGCGTCATCAGTGGTAATTATACGGAAGGGCAGCCCTACAGCCTGATTTTCGAGATTATCCGTCAGAAAAAGAAGGGGCTGACCTATTACAGTCAGTCCGGTTCGGCGGACCCCGAATTCATGGTAGCCGGAGACTGTGTGGAGAAATTATGCACCGCCTTTCTGCACAAATGGGGCGGAAGGTCCGCGGGCGGTATGGTGGAGCGATACCAGCGGGCGGGGAAACTGCAGGTAGAGGATTACAGCAACTTCACGTACAACGCGCGTCTGGCCGCCGGGGCCTATGGCTATTCCTTCATGCCTGTTCTGCCGGCCATCATGGATTCGGACGTCTTCAGGGTGAAGGGTTATATGGGAGATGAAAAGTTCGGCGTGGTTCAGTGTCCTTTTACCAGGCGAGACATTCCAGTGGTTCCCGCGGCCAACCCCGATGTCTGTCTCCTTCATGTCCAGCGGGCCGACAAGCACGGGAATGCTCAGCATTGGGGCGGTCTGGGTTCCACGGTCCATGCCTGCCTCGCCAGCAAAACCATCATCGTCACCTGCGAGGAATTGGTGGACAGTGATATTATCAAGTCCAGCCCTCATCATACCATTGTTCCCGGATTCCGGGTCAGCGCCGTTATTGAGGAGCCCTATGGCTGTCACCCGGCGGAGCTGCCGGGTTACCGAAACCCGGATATGATCATGTTCAATTTGATTACCCATGCCAGTGCCTCCGATGAGGGTCTCCGCTCCCTCTTTGACGAATGGATCTACGGTCTGCCTACCCGCGCCGCTTATATCAGTCACTATATACAGGTCTTCGGCCAGGAAGCCCTGGACCGTTTCCGGGCCCGGTCCTATTACTCAGCGCCGGCCAATTACGGCATCGCCTTCGAGTCGGGATGGGATACAAACGGTCTGGCCTTGCAGCTTGGGGTTGATATGGCCGGTTTGGAGAAATTGATTTCTGAGAGAGGTGAAATCGTCCATGTTGAATAGACAAATTACGAAAGAGGAATTACTGGCCGTGACGGCGGCCCGGCAGATCGAAAACGGCGACGTCGTAGCGCTGGGTGTCGGTCTGCCCATTTTAGCCGGGGCGGTGGCAAAACAAACCCACGCGCCGGATGCCGTATTGGTGATGGAGTCAGGCATCATTGATTTTGAACCGTGCGTTTTGCCGGTCAATGTCGCAGATGCCACCTGTACGCGGGGTTACGGCTACGCTGTTGATTTGTTCAGCGTTTTTTCCACGATTGCCTATGCGGGCTACCTGGACAAGGCCTTCTTGGGAGTCGGTCAGGTGGACAAATACGGCAACATCAATACGTCCTTTCTGGGCATGCCCCCCGAGGCACAACGGATCACGGCGGCAGGCGGAGCACCGGAATTCTATGCGTATGCCCGGCAGACAATTCTGACCATGAAGGGAAAGGGCTTTGTTGAAAAGTTGTCCTATGTAACGTCTCCGGGGTACCTGGGAGGTGGAGATGAGCGGGAACGGTCGGGCCGTTACACCCCGGGCTCCGGTCCGAGGCTGCTCATCACGCCAAAGGGGATCTTCAAGTTCCACCGGGAAACGAAAGAAATGTATCTCGACGCCCTTTTCCCGGGCGTCACAGTGGCGCAGGTCCGTGCGGACGTCCCATGGGACCTCAAAGTTGCCGATCCGCTGTCATCTTTTCCCGTACCTACGGATGAGGAGATAATATTCCTGCGCCGTCTGTCCCCGGTCAGTTCCTTCTCGAATGCCGTTGGCAAGGAATTGGCGATAGCTCAAGTGATGAATCAATTAGCGGGAAAAGCTGCCCGGTAAGGCAGCAAAAATAGCAGAAAAGGCGCGAGGGGAAGCTATACCCTCGCGCCCGGGATCTCATGCGGCGGACCCGTACGCAAAATAATCAGAGCAATGAACATCGCAGCACATTCTTAGAATCAGCCCAAGGCGACCTGCCGAAGTTCGCCGCCAACAATCGCCTCCAGGGGACGGTCGGTGAGTACGAGGCCGTCGCCCGGGAGAGCCTGTCCTATTTTGGACGCTACCGGATTGCCGGCGAGAAGGACGGCATCGTGGAACTCCTGGTCGAGGGGGCCACATTTCCGAACTGAAACGGCCGGATGCCGCAAGTTTCGGATTTCATTCCAGCCGTTATTTAAAAAAAGGTAAAACTAAATTCAGGAAGCCGGATATGGCAAAGGGCGGCTTGCGAAGCATGATCGTTTAGTAAACCGCCGATCAACACGGGTTCTTTACCCGGATGACCAGGCTGATGATACCCTGCTGGCGCCGCCATGACGTCTCTCATGAGAAATTATTTCAGTAATTGTTATTTCTTCCGAAATAGTGCTATGGAGCCGGCTGCTGATTTTGAGATGTCATTAAAAATCCCGGGTGAGTGTTTGTGATCCGAAGATGAAATCCATTAAATTCAAATTGCTGATACTGATCTTTGCCGCGGTTCTGCCCGCCCTGGGCATTCTTGTCTATTCTAATTATGAACGTCAGCGCCATGACCTGGCTGTGGCAAAAGCGGATGTTCTGGGTATTCTGCAAGGCCTGGCCAACGGGCATGAAAATGATATTGAAGCCACGCGCAGATTTCTCATGACTCTGGCCAGGCTGCCCGCCGTTCAGGACCGGAATGCCGCCGCCTGCGCCAGGCTTTTCAGGGAACTGCTCAAGGAAAACACGCAATACACCGCCATATTCGCGGCAGACCGCGAGGGACTGGTTTTTGCCAGCGCCCTGCCTGCAGGCAGGATCAGTATTGGCAAGCGGCGGTATTTTCAGGAGACCCTGCGGACAAAAACATTCTCCGTGGGCGAGTATGTTCTGGGCTCCGTCTCGCGCCGCGCGGTGCTGCCTTTTGCCTATCCGGTCATGGACTCCGACGGTCGGGTGACCGGTGTGGTCGGCATCGCCATCGACCTCGAAAAGTACGGCCGGAACTTTGTGGCGATGACCCAATTTCCCAAAAGCTCCACCCTCAACCTTCTGGACAGCAAGTTTGTCCGTTTGTACCATTATCCCGATAATGAAAAATATGTCGGAAAAGCCGATTTGCCCGAGATCGTGAAGCAGTTGTCGGCGGGTCCCCGGGAGGGCGTTTTTACTTCTATCGGGGTTGACGGGGTTAAACGTCTGTTCGCTTATAAAGGGTTTTTCCTCAAGGGTGGTTCTTCGCCCTACCTGTTTATGCGCATCGGTATACCACAGCAGCTGGCGGTCGCCCGCGCTAAAAGCACTTTTCTTCTGAACATCGGATTGCTCCTCGGTTCTCTGATGGCCGCGCTCCTGGTGGCATGGATCCTGGGAGATCTGCTGGTTGTGAAAAGACTCGGCAGGCTGGTGAATGCGTCCAAGCGGCTGGGTCAGGGTGATCTTTCCGCGCGCACCGGTTTGAGTCAGACGGGAGACGAACTGGGAGAACTGGCGCAATCCTTTGATGATATGGCCCGGGCCCTGCAGGCCAAGGAGCTGGAACGCAGGCAGGCCCAGGCCGAGCTTATTGAATCCGAAATCAAGTTCAAGAGTTTTGCCGAACAGGCGTTTGTGGGAACCTATCTCCTGCAGGATGGGATATTGAAATATGTCAATCCAAAGTATGCTGAAATGTTCGGATACACGGTTGAAGAATGCCTGAGCGAGGACATGTCTTTGGACAGGCTGGTCGCAATCGACGATTTGGAGAAAGTCCGGGAACAGATCAGAAGACGAATATCGGGCGAAGCCGATTTCGTTCATTACACGTTCCGGGGGGTCAGGAAAAGCGGCCAGGTTTTTCTTGCGGAAGTTTACGGATCGGTGAGCGTCCATGAAGGCAGGCCGGCCGCCGCCGGGACGATCCTGGATATTACCGAGCGCCGGCAGGCGGAAGAGGCTCTGCGGGAGAGTGAAGAAAAATTTCGCCTGATGGTCGAAAACAGCCATGACATTATTTACATGCTGAACGCGGATGGCGTATTTACTTTTGTGTCAACCACGTGGACTACGCTATTGGGACACCCGGTGGACAAGGTCGTTGGAAAATCCTTCCAGTCTTTTATCCATCCGGATGATCTTCCCGGATGCGCGGCGTTCCTGCGGTCCGTGATCGGCACGGGACAAAGACAGGAAGGGATAGAATACCGTGTACAGCACAGCGATGGGACCTGGTACTGGCATTCGTCAAGCGCCGTTCCTTTCAAGGATGAAGAAGGCAACAGCGTCGGTTTTTACGGCATCGCCCGGGACATCACGCTTCAGAAGAAGGCGAAAGAAGAATTGGAAACGCTGGTGTCCAGTCTTCAGAGGGCCATTGAAGAAATCAAAACCTTAAAAGGCATCGTGCCCATCTGCGCCAACTGCAAAAAGATTCGCGACGATAAAGGCTACTGGGAACAGGTTGACGCCTACGTGTCCCGGCACACCGAAGCGCAATTTTCCCACGGCATTTGCCCGGACTGCGTGGGAAAACTCTATCCTAAATTCGCTGCGGATAAAAAGACAGACCCGGAAAAGTAAGATGCGCGCCGGCCGGCCGGCCGGCCTTATGTTTTATCCTGAACAACGACGCCGGCAATCAAGCCGATAACGGTGAACTCGATGATTCCGAACAAAGCCCATTTTGCCACCAGTGAGAACGGCAGGGGATAGAGAACATACTGGTTCAGGTCAACCATCAGCGCCATGAAGAGACCGAAGCAGAAACCGTACAACAATCCCGTCCTGGTATTTTTTGCCGATACAAAGAGAGCATAAATGATGATGAAAAGAAAAGAAGTTGCCAAAGTCGAAAGAAGGGATATCCAGATCATTGATGAAAAATCAACCCGCCTCAGTTGCTCCGTCTGCCGGTTTGCCGATCCCAGGATGACGAAATGAACAAGCCCGTTGTACACAAGCGAAAAGACAAAAGACAGGAGGGTGGCCATAAGTAACCTGATCTTAGTGATGCGCATCTGATGTTATGCTCCCTTGGCCCGTTGATCAGCAAGCGGCGCAACCCGGCGGGGCGCAAGCCCGATCTCTGCCGCTCTCTGTTGCTACTGCAATGGTCCGCTCCTGACGGTCATGCTGATCAATCGATAGCCGTTATCCGTTCTTAAAAATTCAAAATGGTCCTGGTAAGAATCACTTTTCGTTTTGTGATTCACAACGACATCCATCACCGGGTATTGCCACTCTTTGGGCTCGCCGCAATGGTTGTAATAGGCATCAAATTCCGCTCCGTTGTAAATAAACGGGTTCAGTCCGCCGCTTGCAATAAAATAGTCTGAATTCTGTTTCGTAAGCTCCGACAGCCGGTTTTGAATGATTTTAAAATTCCTGTTCATGAAGGTGCGGCTTGCTTCGGTTGTCCAGCCGTCGGGCTCTTTCCAGAAATAAATATTTTTGTACGAAATAGCAATCAGCTTTTCGCGGGAAAGCGGATTTTGCACGGCTGTGTCAAGCCAGGCGCGAAATTCCTTTTCATAGTCCAGAAATGAGTAAACCCTGCCGTCCACGCCGCGGAAACTTTGCCGCTTGGCGTCCCGGGCAGGTGCATCGCCTGTTTTCAGCGAGGAGAGGTCTAGATTCGCATTGGGCTTGAAGTTCTCAATGATGATTCGATTGCGGGTGTCGATCAGATACGCCATCCCTCCCACCCAGCTGAAATGATCGCAATCCGCGGGCATTCCGCCGGCCGGACATTTTTTCCGGGCGCCTTTCAAGGCGATGACCCGGCCACTTCTGACATTGGTTAAATCATTGTATTGTGCGGGGACAACCATTTCGCCTTTGCCGTTCAGCAGGCCTGCTAGACCGGTCTTCTTGTCCCGAAATCTGATAAAACCCTCGCTTTCACAATCCGGACCATTATCGAAAAGATAAATATGGTCCCTGCCGACTTTCTTTCCGGATTTTGTAAGATAGTAAATTTCAGTCCTGCCGTCTTTTTCTTCCATGACCGCCACGATGCTGTCGAATTTTTTCGCGGTCGTGAAGCCCGTGTAGCGGGGTTCAATTCTGATTTTCCCGTTTTGATCCTTGAATCCCATGAGCCCCGCATCGTCATTCCAGAATGCCGTCCAGGAACCGTCTTCCGGGGTATTTGGTGAACACCCGCCGAGTATAAAAAAGAATATCAGGAAAATTCGTTTCATGTTTTTATCAATCATTGACCAATGAAAAGCTCACCCCGGGCGAAGCGGTCGGGCGCGGTTAAAAACCTTAATGCTATTTTGAAGACGGCTTAACCCCGGCGCACTTTTTCGTAAAATCGGCTCTGAAGGTGGTTAACTTTTTACATAAAAACTCGTTGAAAATCAAATAAATATTAATTACTGTATGACACGGAAGGTCATGATGAGCAAAGCATCCATGACAAAAACCCGATTCTGCGAGGAGAGAAAAATCAAGATGAAATCAGAACGAAGTGATCTGTGTCCGCCCGGAATAGAATATTTTTTCAACCCGAAATCCATCGCCATCATCGGCGCGTCAGCGAATCTGACGAAGCTCAGCGGGCGGCCGATTGCCGCGCTGCTTCAGAAAAAGTTTGCGGGCGCGATCTATCCCGTCAACCCGCGTTATAAGGAAGTTGCCGGACATCCCTGCTACCCGTCGGTCGGGGCCATTCCCGGACCGGTTGATCTGGCCATCATCTCCGTTCCCATCGAGGGGACGCTTGCAGCCCTCCGGGACTGCGCGGACAAGGGCGTCCGGGCGGCGGTGGTCTTCACCTCCGGCTTTGCCGAAACGGGGGCGGAAGGGCGCGCGCTGCAGGCGGAAATTGCCGAAATATCCGAGGGAAGCGGCATGCGCATCCTGGGGCCGAACTGCCTGGGGTTTATTTACTACCCGAACGCCGTCATGGCCTCGTTCTCGGATATCATGTTCGTCGAGGGTGATTACCGCGGCTCCCTGGGATTCATCACGCAAAGCGGCGCCTACGGCGAAAAGACGTTCATGCTGACCGCCCACGAGGGGGTCGGCTTCAGTGCCTTTATCAGCGTGGGGAATGAGGCCGATCTGGAATTTTCGGATTTCATCAGCCATTTACTGGGCGATGATGGGACCAAATTGTTCGGCGTCTACCTGGAAGGCGCGAAGGACGGCCAGAAATTGCGCCGCGCGGCCGAAGCCGCACTCGCGGCCGGGAAGCCCATCCTGATCAAGAAGGTCGGCCGGACCCGGGCCGGGAAGAGGGCGGCGGCCTCCCACACGGGGTCGCTGGCGGGCAATGACCGGATCTATGACGCTTTCTTCCGCCAGACGGGGATTATCCGCATTGACGAGCTTCGGGACCTGACGTATTTCGCGCTGGCCCATCAGAGCGGCCGGGTGCCGCAGGGGAGGAATGCCGCGATCCTGACGGATTCCGGGGGTCCGGGCGTGGAGATGGCCGACCGCTGCGAAGAGTATGGCCTTCATGTTCCGGAGCTGTCTAAAATAACTCGCGCCAAAATCCAGGCCGCCATCCCGCATTATGGTTCCGCCCGCAATCCCATTGATATGACAGCCGCCATCATGACCGATCAGGACCTTTACGGGAAATGCCTTCGGGCAATATTCGACGATGACGCGATTGATATCGTTTTTGCTCCCGGCGTTTTTATGAGCTACGTCTCGCCTGATCTGCTCAATGAAACCCTGGCGATCTATCGCGCATCGCAAAAGCCGATGGTTTTGTGCCCCGTGTGGACGGACTCATCGCCCGAGTCGCAGGCGATGGTGGCGCGCGTCAGGCAAGAGGGGATTCCGATGATTCCGGAGGCCTCGGATGCCGCCCGCGCCATGGCCGCCATGGTCCGGTATGCTGAAAAAAGAAGAATGTTCATGGCCGGGAAGGGTGCGCAGGCGAAGATTCCGCGTCAAGCAAAAGAGACGGCAAAGACGATTCTGCACAAAACGGGAAAGCTCACCGAGTATGAAAGCAAACAAGTCCTGGCCGCCTACGGCATCCCGGTGACGAGGGAGGCGCCGGCGGCTTCAGCGAAAGAGGCCGTCGCCCAGGCCCGCCGGATCGGTTACCCCGTGGCCCTCAAGGTGCTGTCGCCCGACATCCCGCATAAGACCGACGCGGGCGGAATCAGGCTTAACCTTTTAAGCGACAAAGCCGTACGGGACGCCTTTGCGGAAATTCTGCAAAACGCGAAGGCGTGCGCGCCGCACGCGGAGGTCTCAGGCGTCCTGGTCCAGGAAATGCTTGAACCCGGCGTGGAGGTGATTGTGGGCGTGACGCACGATCCCGTCTTCGGACCCTGCGTCATGTTCGGCCTGGGCGGTGTTTTTGTGGAAGTCCTGCAGGATGTGTCTTTCCGAGTGGCGCCGCTCACGGCTGGTGACGCCGAAGAGATGATCCGTGAAGTGAAGGGCGCCCGCGTGCTTGCAGGCGTGCGGGGAAAGCCCGCTGCGGATATGAAAGCCCTGATCGACGTGATTCTGAAGGTTTCCCGTTTAGCCGTTGATTTTGAAGACGGGATCGGGGAGCTGGACATCAACCCGCTCATCGTCTTCCCCAAAGGGGCGCGCGTCGCGGATGCCCTGATGGTGAAGAAATGAAACTGGAAACGCGCTTGTGCAATGACGGGAAATCCGCGGTGCTGTGATCAAACACCTCGCAGTAAGCCACGGAGAATTAACGCTTGTCCCGCGTGAGCGGGATAAATTTTCCGGCCAAGATTTTCTTGACTTACAAGACCTCGTTTCCTATGCTTCACCCCGTAAAAAACAGGAGTTCTGATCTGGTGAGCAGGGTTCCCGTGTCCTGCCGGAGCAAAACGGCAAAAATGAAAAACTGAAGGAATGAAAAATGCCGATTACCGAAATACTTGCGCGCAATGCCGCCCTTTACGGCGATGAAGTCAGCCTCATTGAAATCAATCCCGATATCAAAGAAAAAACAGCAAGCTGGAAAGATTACGAACTGGTCGAAACCAATCCCGAAAAGAGATACCGGCGGGAAATGACCTGGCGCGAGTTTGACGACAAAGCCAACCGCCTGGCCAACTTTCTGCTGGGAAGGGGCCTGGAAAAAGGCCGCAAGGTCGGGATTCTGCTGATGAACTGCCTGGAGTGGCTGCCGATCTACTTCGGCATCCTGAAAACCGGCGCCCTCGCGGTGCCGCTCAACTACCGCTACACGGAAGAGGAAATCAAATACTGCCTCGAACTGGCCGAGTGCGACGTTCTGATCTTCGGGCCGGAATTCACAGGCAGAGTCGCTGCGATCAGTGAGAAGATTCCGAATATCAAAATGCGGCTGTTTCTGGGACAGGACTGCCCGGCGTTTGCCGAAAGTTACTATGCGCTCACCGCCTGCTGTTCCTCCGCGGCTCCGAAAATCGCGCTTTCCGACGATGACGACGCGGCCATCTATTTTTCATCGGGCACCACCGGTTTTCCCAAGGCCATTCTCCATACGCACCTCGCGCTGATGATATCGTGTGAAGTGGAAATGGACCACCATAAGCAGACGCGCGCGGATAATTTTCTCTGCATCCCTCCGCTCTATCACACCGGCGCGAAAATGCACTGGTTCGGCAGCTTTCTTGCCGGAAGCAAAGCCGTTTTGCTGAGAGGCGTCAAGCCGGAATGGATCGTGAGAGCGGTCTCCGAGGAACAGATCACGATTGTCTGGCTCCTGGTTCCGTGGGCGCAGGATATTCTGGACGCCATCGACCGCGGGGATATCAGGCTTGAAAACTATAACCTCGATCAGTGGCGGCTGATGCACATCGGCGCGCAGCCGGTTCCGCCGAGCCTCATCAAGCGCTGGAAAAAGATTTTTCCCAAACATGACTACGACACCAATTACGGCCTTTCGGAATCGATCGGACCGGGCTGTGTCCATCTCGGCATCGAAAACATTCATAAAGTCGGCGCCATCGGCAGGGCCGGCTACAAATGGCAGGTGAAAATCGTCGATGAAAACGGCCGGGAGGTGGAGAAGGGTCAGGTCGGCGAGCTCTGCGTGAAAGGTGAGGGGGTGATGAAATGCTATTACAACAATCCCGAGGCCACCGCCGAAATCCTCAAGGACGGCTGGCTGTATACGGGTGATATGGCGCGCACGGATGAAGACGGCTTTATCTATCTGGTGGACCGCAAAAAGGACGTCATTATCACGGGCGGCGAAAATATCTATCCGGTGCAAATCGAGGATTTTCTGCGCACGCATGATGCCATCAAGGATGTGGCCGTGATCGGCCTTCCCGACCATCGGCTGGGTGAAATCACCGCGGCGATCATCGAGTTGAAGCCGGGTTTTGCCGCGACCGCGACCGAGATCGCGCAGTTTTGCACCGCGCTGCCGCGTTACAAACGGCCGCACAAAATCATCTTCGATACGGTGCCGCGCAATCCCACCGGCAAAATCGAAAAGCCGAAGCTGCGCGAAAAGTATTGCGGCGGCGTGAGCCTGGTCGAGATGGAAACGGAGCGTTAGCCGGCTACGGTAATATCTTATGCAAAGCTCTCGCTGTGCTGTCCTGGGATGCCATAGATTTGACTTGATAAAATAACCGCACAAATGTACAAAAGAAAAAAATGTTTTCTGCCCGGAGCAGAACGATGCCGGGAATGACAGACGGGATCGCCTTTTAAGAAGATATCATAATCCTCAGGAGAAAAAGATGATTGCTTATCAACTTTCTGTATTCGCGGAAGATAAACCGGGTCAGCTGGCCCATGTGACGAGCGTTCTGTCCAAAGCCGAAATCAGCATTCGGGCGACAACCATATCGACGTTCGGTACGTCCGGGGTGATCAATCTGATTGTTGATGAGCCCAAAGCGGCGGAAAAGGCGCTGACCAAAGCCGGCATGACGGTTCACCTGAAAAATGTTCTGGCCGTTTTGATTCCCGACAAGCCCGGCGGATTGGACAAGCTGATGCAGCTGCTGTATCGGGAAGGCATCAATATCAACAATGCCTGCGGTTTTGTTCTGGAATGTGCGGAAAAAGCTGTTTTTGTGGTGGACGTGGATCAAATTGAAAAAACAGAAAAACTGATCGAGAAAAATGGATTTAAAACGCTGGATACGGAAGCCCTCTCGGCGATTGAACCGTTCCATTACATGAAATATTGATGACGCCGCCCAACACGGGCGCACCAGACGACGTCATCGCATCTTTATTAAGGCAGACATTAAGGGAGATAACATCATGACCCACATGGACAAAGGTAAATTTTTTGAGAAGCACCCGAATCAGACGAAGATCGATGAAGCTCTGAAGCAGGAGATTCTCCGGCAGACGAAGGACAATAATATCTCCTGCAAGGCGGCGGAAAAAATTTCTCAAACCCAAAAAGTGGCGATGAGCGAGGCCGGCGTGGCGATTGATATGCTCAATATCAACATCACCCAGTGCCAGTTGGGGCTTTTCGGATACGAAGGCAAGCAGAAGATTGTCGTTGCCGCCGATTCCGTTTCGCCCGCGCTCGCGTCTGCCATTCAAGCGGCGCTGGTCAACGACCGGCTGCCCTGCATCGCGGCGTGGGCCATCGCGGACAACCTGGCCGTGAAACGCCTGGACGTCTGCGCCGCCTGCGAAAAATTAAAAATCAAAGTCAAGCCCTGTCAACTCGGCGCTTTCTGATGTGAAACGCAGGGGACCCCCGGTTCCAGCATACCCGTGACCTCGGGAATGTCGAAGGTTATGGCGTCCTTTTTGATGCCTGAAAGAAGCGGTGAGCGATATGATCCTCAACTGGCCACCCCTCTATAAAGAAAAACTGACTGACGCGAAAACGGCATTGTCGCGCATTCGCCGGGGAGCGCGCATCTTCATCGCCTCCGCCTGCGGGGAGCCGCAATTGCTGGTCAAGACGCTTCTGGATATGGCGCCGAGTTTTTCCGATGTGGAAGTCATCCATTTCCTTGATCTGGGGCTCACCGATTATACGTCGGACATTTATACCGAGCATTTCCGGCATAACGCGCTCTTTATCGGCGCGAACGCCCGTGCGGCAATCAAGGCGGGCCACGCCGATTACACCCCTATCTTTCTCTCCGAAGTACCGCTGCTCATGGAGCGGGGGTCCATGCCCATCGATGTCGCCCTGATCACCGTATCGCCGCCGGACATGAATGGTTACGTCAGTCTGGGAATTTCCGTGGACATCACCAAAACGGCGGCGGAAGTGGCGCGTTATGTCGTGGCCGAAGTGAACACGAATATGCCCCGGACGCTGGGCGACAGTTTCCTGCACGTCAGTCAAATCGGTGCTTTCGTGGAAAACAACACGCCGCTCCTGGAATTTCAGCAAAGAGCGCCGGATGATATCGCTCAGGCCATCGGCCGGCTCATCGCCGATCTGATTGACAATGAATCCACGATCCAGACCGGCGTGGGCAAGATTCCCAATTCGGTATTTCCATATCTCGTGAACAAAAAAGATCTGGGTGTGCACACGGAAACGTTTACCGATGGTTTGATCGATCTGGTAGAAAACGGTGTGGTGACCTGCCGGAAGAAGACACTGCATCCGGGAAAAATTGTCGCATCCTTTTGCATGGGTACAAGGCGCGTGTATGAATTTGTCGACAACAATCCGCTGTTTGAATTCCGTCCGAGTCAGTATGTCAACGATCCCTACGTGATTGCTCAAAACGACCGGATGGTGTCCATCAATTCCGCGCTGACCGTTGATCTGACCGGACAGGTCTGTTCGGATTCCCTCGGATTTGAGTTTTACAGCGGCATCGGCGGACAGGTCGATTTTGTGCGGGGTTCGGCCATGTCCAAGCGCGGCAAATCGATCATGGTGCTGCCCTCGACAACGGAGGACGGAACCATTTCCCGCATCGTGCCCTATCCTTCGCCCGGCAGCGGCGTGGTCGTGACACGCGGGGATATTCATTACGTGGTGACGGAATACGGCATAGCGTATGTGCATGGGAAATCCATCCGGGACCGGGCCATGATGCTGATCAACATCGCCCATCCGAAATTCCGCGACGAGCTGCTGGCGGCGGCCAAACGCCAGGGTTACATTTACCGCGATCAGTCACTGCCGGCGGTTTTGTACCCGAAAGAATACGAGGCCAATTGGGTCGACAAACAAGGGACATCGCTCTTTTTCCGTCCGGTGAAAGCTACGGACGAACGCGCCATTCAGGATCTGATTTACGACCTGCCGGAACAGGATATTTTCACCCGGTTTTTCCACAGCCTCAAATCCTTTTCCCATAAGGTAGCCATGCCTTTTGCCGCCATTGATTACACGGACAAGATGGCCATTGCCGCGGTCATCGGCAAGGAGGAGCCGGAGGGCCGGGAAAAGATCGCCGCCATCGGTCATTATATCAGTAATCCGGAGACACGTTATGCCGAAGTCGCTTTCACCACTCATCAGGATTGGCAGGGCCGGGGCATCGGAACATTTTTGCTGCAATATCTGATCCGCATCGCAAAGGAGAAAAACATCGCCGGTTTTACGGCGGATGTGCTGTCCCGCAATAAGCCGATGATGCAGGTCTTTGCCAAGTCCGGTTATCCGATGACCACGCATCTGGATACGGGCGTTTACGAACTGAAAATCAATTTTGAAAACGAAGAACCCGGGAAAGATTAGCCGTCAATCGACGGCGGGAAAGGACGGGCGAAAGGTGCCATGGAAAACAGACGAGACTTCATTAAAAAAAGCATCATCCTCGGTGCGGCTTTGAGCCTGCCGCCGGCGCTGTCTTTCACCGGGCAGGCCGCTTTGCGCGAACTCAAAACCCGCGATCCCCAACGCGCCCTGATTCTATGCTACAGCCAGACGGGATTTACCCGCCGCTATGGAAATCTGATCGCCTGCATCCTGAAAGACAAGGGGCTGAAGGCCGATCTGGCCGACTTCCGGAGCTTCGATAAAAACCGCATGACGGACTATGACCTGATCCTGATCGGGTCGCCGGTTTTCTATTACGATATCCCGGACAATGTCAGCGACTGGCTGGCCTCGATGCCGAAGATCACGGGCACGCCCGTCGCGGCGTTTGTGTCGTTCGGCGGTCCGGAGGGCAATCAGCACAACGCCCTGTGTCACAGCCTCCGCTGTCTGGCGGACAAGGAAGGCGTTCCCGTCGGCATGGATGCCTTCCGCAGTATTGCGGGTTATCCGACGCCCGCCTGGGACAGCGCCAACCAGCGTGCGGGCGAACACCTGCCCGATGAGGATACTTACAACCAGGTGCGGGACTTCACCCGACGGATATTGGAAAAGATCAAACAAGGCCAGCCGGTCGGTTATGCGTCCGAAATCGCGCTTCGGGAAATGGTGCGGATGCTGCCCCTGGTCTGGTTCAACAAGAAGGCGATCAATATCCATACCGTCGATGCGTCCAGATGCATCCTGTGCGGGACCTGCGTGAAGATGTGCCCGGTGGCGGCGATCCGGCCGGAGAAACAATTTGTGGATCGGGAGAAATGCCTGGCCTGCTTCGGCTGTCTGAATAACTGCCCGGCGGACGCCGTCGTGATGGAGTATCGCGGGAAGCGGCTTTACGGTTTTCCGGAATATCTCAGACGCAGAAAGATCACGGTTCTGGAACCGGCGGAGTTTGCCAGCTGCGCGCTTTGAGGCCATGCGGTCCGATCGGCCGGAGCCTCCTGCCTTTCCGGAGGCAACACCGCGCTCACGGATCTAGGGAAGCCGGGTCAAGTGGTTGCGGAGAATGGATGCGGCCCCTTCTTCATGCGGAACATGCTCAATCTTGACGCTGTCAAACCCGGTGAAGATCAACCTCACTTTCAAATAGTAAACATGTCCCGCTTTCACATGGATGATGGCTTCGCCGAACTGGGGTGTCCAGACCATCTCATCGATATTTTTCTGTACGGTATATTTTTCTGATTTAAAGTTAATCTCTCCGGCGGGGGCTGAAAAAAGATAATAGCTGGCATCGGGCATAACGGCCATTTTATTCCCGTTGGCTTGCATCTGGATACTCCGGACGGATGAAATGCCCCACGGTTCCCTGAAGACATAGACCAGGCCGTTTCCGGGAGGAACATTGGATTCCAGGGGATTGCCCGGATTGAATCTTCTTTCCATGGTTTGCATGAACTCAGCCATTTTTCTTTCGTAAATCTCGCTTTCGGCCACTGCAAAACGATAGCGGGCTGATACGCTGTATCCCTTTCGGCTATAATGATAGTAGGCCCTGGCTTCATATTTTCCCGGCGCCGGAGAATCAAATGTCATCGTTCCCTGAGGGGTTCCCCGGGGCAGGGATTGATAATCGCCTGCCTCGTTGTCGGCCGTGCCCTCGGGTACGATGGTGATCCAATCCCGGTCGTCAGTACCCGGTGCGGCGAAGAAACTTACCGTGATCTTTTCGCCGTACGTATACAGGTTTTTGTCCGTGGCGACGCGGGCCTGGTTTTCGGCGCAGAAGGACAGGCAGCAGAATGTGACGATGATCAGAATAATCAAGGTGATGAAGATGCTGGTTTTAACCGCGATGGTTGCCATTCTTTCCCCCTTTTTTTCCCGCGCTCTTTTGTGCGCGCCTGGATTCCATGAAACAGATGCGGCAAGCGCTCCGCTTCTCTCGTTTTTGACACCGGCATGATCGAACGTTAACTGATGATTGATGGCTTGTTGTATAGACCATAAAGGCCGTTCCTGCAATACCCATTAAACGCCGAAACCCGAATAATGTTCGCACGGCCGCGCGGGGGTATTGAAACGCCGGGGATGAGCAACAAAGGACAACTACTGCTTGACGGAATTGAATGGAATCAACTAAGATAGAAGTCAAAAAGGCGGACGTCAACCTGTGGCTGGCGCAAAAATATTTTTCCGGGAATAAAATATCATGGAAGTGCTGATCATTGCCCTGCTGCTCATCATCAACGGAATTTTTGCCATGTATGAGATTGCCCTGGTTTCCGCGCGCCGCTCCAGCCTGGAGGATGAAGCGAAATCCGGCCGGATGGGCGCAAAGACGGCGCTGGCGCTCCTTGCGGAGCCGGAAAAAGTGCTTTCCGCCATCCAGGTGGGCATTACGCTCATCGGGATTGTCTCCGGCGCTTTCGCGGGACTGGCCCTGGCGGAAGATGTCGCCCCCCTGTTCAGGAATGTTTCGTTTCTTGCTCCCTATGCCCAGACCCTTTCGATCGTGCTCGTTGTAGGCATCATGACGTACCTCTCGCTCATCATCGGCGAACTGGTCCCGAAAACGATCGCGCTCAACAATGCCGAGACGATCGCCATGGTCCTTTCCCCGGCCATGAAATTATTCAGTTCGGTGACCTATCCGGTGGTTTGGATTTTAAGCATTTCCACAAAGCTGGTCCTGAAACTTTTCGGCATCGAAAACCGCCATGAAACACCGGTGACGGAGGAAGAGCTGCGGATGGTTCTCCGCAAGGGTTCCGAACACGGGATCATTGAAAAAGAGGAATCCGATATGATCAATGAAGTCATCCGCTTCGGCGACAAACGGGCGAGCGCGCTCATGACGCCCCGGGTGGATGTGACCTGGCTCGATATTCATCAGGCGGACGAAGAAATATTATCGGAATCTTTGAAATCGTCTTTTCCGCGCCTGCTGGTGTGCGAAGACGAGATTGACCAGGTCAAAGGCGTGGTGAATGTCAGGGATATCCTGGCTTACTATATCAGGCACCAGACGCTTCGCCTCGATGAGATCATGTTCGAACCCCTGTATATCCCCGAGCAGGCGCCGGCGCTGAAAGTGCTGGAAATGTTCCGCAAAACGAAAAAACATTTCGGGATTGTCATCAATGAATACGGCTCCATGGAAGGCATCATCACGCTGCACGATCTGACTGAAAATATCATGGGCGATCTGCCGGCGCTGGGCGATCTCGATGAGCCCGAAGCGTTCCAGCGTGAAGACGGGTCGTATCTGATGGATGGCTCCATGAAAGTGGAAGACGTTGAGGATTTGCTGAAAGTCTATTCGCTGTTCGACGAAGAGGAAGAGAAGCCTGATGTCAATACCCTGGGCGGCCTGGCGATGTACCAGCTCAACCGCATTCCGAAAATCGGCGACAAATTTTCAGCCGGCGGGTATCTTTTTGAAATTATTGATATGGACGGCAACCGGGTCGATAAATTGCTGGTGAAAAAGGCGCTTGAACCCGCTCCTCAGGAATGACCTGATTCAGAGGCCCGGCCCGATGACTGAGACGCGTGCAAGTGGATATACTGCTCCAGGAGCCTCGCCATCATGTCCGCGTTTTGACGCGTTCCCGCGATAATCTCTTCCATGCTCAAAGGTGTTTCCACGAGACCGTTGCCGAAATTGTCGATGGAGCAGGCCGAGGCGTAAGCCAAACCCATCTCGAGGGCGATGACTGCCTCATTGGCCATCGTCATGCCGACGATGTCGGCGAAATTTGCCATCATCCGGATTTCGGCTTTCGTTTCCAGGCGGGGACCCGTAACCTGCCAGTAGGTTCCTGTTTCCATAACATCCAGGCTGCAGTTTCGGGCCGCGGCGATCAGCTTCCGGCGCATCGACTCGTTGATGAACGGCGTGATGTGGACGGCCTTGCTGTGATGAATGGTGGGCGTTGCCGTGAGGGTGATAAAATCATCCGGGATGACGATCATGCCCGGACGCAGATGCTGCTTCAGCGAGCCGGTGGAGTTGATGCCGATCACGTCGGTGACGCCGAAATCTTTCAGCGTCTGGAGGTTGGCGTGATGGTTGATCCGGTGCGGCAGAATATATTCGGCGGGGTCATTGCCGTGCCGGATAATGAAAATCATCTGATCCGTGACCATCACCTGCGATTCGCCGTAAAGATTTCTGATGGTGTGCCTGCTGCATTTTTGAATCAGGCCGCTTCTTTCCATCATGATGGTGCCTGCCAGTACACCTACCCGTCCCATATCGACCTCCTTCGTGCGCGTCATCTTTGAAAAGCGGGGCTAACCGGGTGTGCTTTATAGCAGATAAGGAAATCACAGTCAAAAAAGAAAGGGGTCGCCCGCGGCGGCAAATAGCATTTGACTTTTTTTGCTTCGCTATGACATATAGTCGGCAAAACATAAGAGGGAGGGCGTGAACTATGAGCAGCCAATTTATGGGTGTGGCTACCGACGACAATTTTGAGGGAGAAGTCCTGAAAAGTGATAAACCGGTCCTCATTGATTTCTGGGCGCCCTGGTGCGGGCCGTGCAAGGCCATCGGACCGATTGTGGAAGAAATCGCCGCGGAATATCAAGACAAAATCAAAGTGATGAAAATGAATGTCGACGATAGCCAGAAATCGGCGGCGGCGTACGGTGTTCGCAGTATTCCGACCCTGATTATTTTCAAAAGCGGCAAAGTATCGGACACCCTCATCGGTCTTGTGCCGAAAGAGAAACTCGAAGCGTTTATTAACAAAAGTCTGTGATATCCTGGAACGATCATGGCGGGAATCATTTAATCTCAATAAACGTTGGACAGGAATTCGTGTGAAGTTAAAAAACATCAGCATGGTTGCGCTCTTTGTGTTGCTTTTCAGCGGCTGTTCCTTTGATATGCCCGGCGTGCTGAAAGGGAACATCTATGACTTTTTCGTGAAAAAAGAGCCGGTGAAGTCCACGCCGGAGGCCCTGTATGCGAGCGGCTCGGCCGAGTATCAGAACGGCAGGTATAAAAAAGCGCGGGAAGTCTTCGTCCGGCTCAAGGAAGAGCATCCGCTGCATGATCTGGCGATCCTGGCCGAACTGGGCATTGCGGATTCATTTTACAGCGATAAAGAATATGCGGATGCGGAAGTGGCCTACCGTGATTTCACCACGCTTTATCCGACGAATGAAAATGTTCCCTATGCGATCTATCAGCTGGGGATGTGCCACTTCGTGCAAATCGGGGCGGTTGACCGGGACCAGACGGAAACCCTTAAAGCCCGGAGAGAGTTTGAAAGACTGGTCGCCCGTTTTCCGCAAAGCAAATTTTCCGTCCTGGCTGAAAAAATGATCCGCGATTGCAAAACGAAGCTTGCCGAGCATGAGTTTTATGTGGGGAATTTTTATTTCAAGCAGAAAAAATATGACGCCGCGCTGAAACGTTTTGAAACGATCAGGCGCGACTATGCCGGTGTGGGCCTGGATTTGAAGGTCGAATCGTACATCGCGGAGACGAAGGCGCGGCTGGCCGAAGTGGAAAAGGCGCGACAGCTGGAAGCCGAGAAAGAAAAAGCGAAAGCCAAAAGCAAAGAAAATCCTAAACCGTGAGCGGTTCACCGCTCACGCTCATTCAGCCATTTTAATTGTATCAATGATGCGCCGGCGGATCATTTCCGGATCGGCCGACGTGTCGATTTTGAAAAAGCTGCCGGCGGGAATTTCCGTGATGGCTTCATACTGTTTTTTCTGCTCCTGCAGGATTTCCCAGCGGCCGTCGGATGGATTATCGGCAGAAAGCTTTCTTTTTTCCAGACGGATTTTCACGATGTCGTCGGGGCAGGTGCATTCGATGACATAAAACGGCACGTGAAACTTCCTGGCCAGATCGACCGCCAGTGAACGATCAATGCGGTTTTTAAAAGAGGCGTCGATAATCACCGGTTTACCCTGCTTGATTTTTTCGGCGGCCAGCTCGACCGCTTTTTCATAGGTTTTCCGGGTGATGCCGCTTGCGTAGATGCCCTCGCCGAATGATTCGTAATGCTTTTCGGCCGGCGCGATCTGCAGCAGTTCTTTGCGCAGGACGTCCGTCCGGATGACGTCTGCGCCCAGCCGGTGGGCGAGATTCCGCGCCTGGTAACTTTTCCCCGAACCGATCAATCCCGCCGTGAGAATTAAAACCGGTTTTTCCAGCCGCGCCGCGTAGGTGTAAGCCAGATCGAAATATTTCAAGGCGGTCCGTTTGATCTCATCACGCTCATGATCCGGTATTTCTTTTTGATCCAGACGGAAGCTGATGACTTTCCCGCGAACATAGGCATAGTAGCAGCGGTAAAAATTCAAGAGGGCGTGCATATCCGCGTCGCCCGAATACTGGAGATAGGAGCGCACAAAGTCCGCCGCCTGGCGGGGGTAGCCGTTGTAGTCGAGGTCCATGGTCAGGAAAGCCACCTCGGCCGCCACATCGCTGAACCGGAATCGTTCATTGAATTCAATGCAGTCAAAAACAATAATCTCCCCGGCAATGCAGATATGCTCCAGGTGCAGGTCGCCGTGGCAGTCCCGGATTTTATGAGCCGCCACTCTTTTTTCCAGGAGCGCCTGGTTCGCCGTCAGAAACCGATCCACGTACGCTTTGATGAACCGGTATTGATCGGCGGGAATGGTGACATCGGTATACTTTTCCGTCTGGGCAAAATTTTCTTCATGGTTGCGGCGAATGATCGCGATGGACCCCATCTCGTCAATGGCGCCGCCCGTCTGGGCCGTCATATGAAAACGGGCAATTTTCGCCGCCACGGCATCCATGACCCCTGCATCAGCCTTCCCCCGGGCCAGCAGGATTTTAAGCATCCTGTCGAGGGGCAGCTTCTTCATGTGGACGGCATATTCGACGATGTCTCCGTCGCCCCCGGGCGACAGGCATCCCCGTGCGTCCTGCACAATCGGCACGACGTCAAGATAGATGCTGGGGGCCAGCCGCTTATTCAAGCGCAGTTCTTCTTCACAGTAGAATTTTCTTTTGGCGAGCGTTGTGAAATCAAGGAAACCGAAATCGACCGGTTTTTTCACTTTGTACACATCATCACCGGCAATGAAAATATAAGAAATATGAGTCTGCAGGACTTCAACCGACTGCGGCCGGTGCGGGTAAAAATCGGGACGGGACATGCCGGCCGCGATGCTGGAATGGATCATGATGCCTCCGGGTTCGACGGGTTTCTGAAGCACGGATCCCGCCGCTATCTGAAAGGTTCTTTAAACAATCCTCCGCTGATAATCAAGGGCAAATATCAAATTATCCTTGCATGGAAACGTCAACCATGATTATTTTGCGGCCGATTCATAAAGGAGCTTAAGCATGTTCAAAAAGCTGCGCAGAGTGGCGACCGTCAAATTGGGCGGAAGCCTGATTTATTATCTGGCCTTGTTTTATTCGATGACGTTTCGTTTGAAGGTGGTTAACGACGCCGAGTGGATTCATCATCTGGAGCAGGGCGGGCGGGTGGTCATCGGCTGCTGGCATCAGCAGTTTTTTATCGGTCTGCGGCTGTTTCTCCGCTATCGGAAATATCCCACCTGCGTGATGATCTCCAAAAGCACGGATGGGGATATCGCGTCGCGCGTATCCGAGGCGGCGCATGTTTTTCCGGTCAGAGGGTCATCATCGCGAAATGGCGGTCCGGCTTTAAAGGAAATCATTGCCCGCCTGAGGCAGGGCTGCATCGCGGGGCACCTGCTGGATGGTCCGCGCGGCCCGGCCGGTGTGGTCAAGGCAGGCGCCATCGCGCTCGCATCCGGTGCGGATGCCGCCATCGCGCCCGCGTATGTGACCGCAGATCGCGCCTGGTACGCAAGG
Organism: Deltaproteobacteria bacterium; assembly: GCA_036528635.1. Taxonomy (GTDB): domain Bacteria; phylum Desulfobacterota; class Syntrophia; order Syntrophales; family Smithellaceae; genus UBA8904. The sequence goes on along the minus strand of JAIGNE010000033.1, from coordinate 88,979 downwards.
AGCTGGGATAAGTATATGGTGCCCAAACCTTTTGCCCGGGTCACCGTGACATTCTGTCCGCTCATGAAGCTGCCGCCGATTCAGGACGATCATGTTTTTGAAGAACAAAGGCAGACACTGGAAAAAACGCTTCAGCCTTACCTGAAGCGTTAATCGCAGGCGTTAGAGGACGCGGTCCGGATTATTTTGTTTCTTTAAAAAAATCTTCTACTTTTTTAAAGTTGTCATCCACGGTGCTTTTGAAATCGTCGCAGCCTTTTTTATAGGCCGTCATCCAGTCGGAAATTGCTTTTTTCCCTTCTTCGGGAAACATCGGGGACTTCTCCCAGAATTTATTGACCAGTCTTTCCGTCTGTTCCTGCAGTGCCTGCATGGCGCGGAAGTTGTTATCAAAAGCCGTTTTGTTGAAAACGATCATCTGCTTGGCGATTTGTTTCGGGTCCATTTTTACCTCCTTTTTTATGTCGTTTAGCTGCTTATTTCTTTTTCGTTTTGGTTGTCTTCTGTTTTTCCGTCTGATCAAAATAGTCGGCAACTTTCCGGTAGCTTTCATCCGCGGCGGCCTTGAAATCTTCGCGGCCTTTTTTATAACCGGCGATCCAGTCGGTCATGGCTTTCTTTCCTTCCGCCGGAATCCAGGCCGCTTTGTCCAGAAAGCTGGATACCAGTTTTTCAGATTGATCCTGCAGCGCCGACATCGCACTGAAACTGTTGTCAAAAGCCGTTTTATTGAATTCCATCAGCTGCCTGGCTATCTGATTTTGTTCCATCGCGTTTTCCCCCTGTTGGCTGTGGTTTAATGAGTTTGCTGCTTGAACTTACTATCCAGTTTAATGACTTAATTTGATTTGTAAAGCTATTTATCCCGCTTACCGGAACGATTTTTAAAATCGGATCGCCTTCTGTGCGACGTGAGAATGAATTCATGGACCGCATCGGCCGAGTTGTCCGGAAACAGCGGATTCTTATCGACGAAGCTAAAAAAGCTTTTCTCGGAATGATCCTGCGGAAGTGCAATCGAGACCAGGGTCTTGTCACGGTCTGACCCATTGAACTGCATCAACTGTTTGGCAATTGTTTTGCGATCCATGGCCTGCCCTCCTCTTATGTATGATTGGAGTCTGTCCGGTGACAGATCTGCGTAAAACCTCTGCTTGCTCAATCCTGCCGGGTTCTCCTGATGCCGTAAAAAATCTTAACTGTAATTCAGCGGTGCAAGTGTATTTAAGATCCACTTTTATTATAACAAGCAACGGATATGCCAGGACGGGATTATTAAAGATCGGCAGTAATCATGATAGCTTAGGTTGAATGCCCGTTTTGCCGTTTTGGGGAGACCCTTCAAAATGGTGACGCGACCCGTCCATATTGCGCGGGCGGGTGAATGGATGCAGGCCCGCCAACGCGGACTAAAAGCCGTGAACGGCGATTCCTGGACCTCAGCTTTGATCTATTTTCAGCCACCTGGTCAGCAGCGGTTTTTCTTTTTCGGCCCATTCTCTGGAGAAACGAACTGTTAAAAAAGACTGATACATTTCATCAATGGTCCGGACGGCGTTTTCGATCAGATAGATGCGCTCCAGAAGGCTTGCGGACGGGTCTTCCGGCGTTTCCTGCCAGTCCACGACCGGCATTTTCAGCGACTGGAAATAAAAGGTGTCGGCTTTAAAATTAAATTCCCATTCGTTCTGATCACGGTGCAGTTTGATGCCCGCCTCTTTCACTTTCTTGCCCCGGCGAATGGCTTCCTTGCCTTCCGTCAGTTCGGCGTGCAGGCCCGAACAGACCACGCCCTGCGAATATTCCCCCTCGCCCGCTTCCAGCGCGACGCGCTTGAGCAGGTGCAATTCCACTTCCTCCGTTTGGTTTAATGCAATGCGGCCGTTCCTTTCCTCGGATTTGAACCACAGCCAGGTGAGGAACTCGCGCCCGATTAAAGAAATATCCTCAACGGCTGCATCGCTTTTCGCTTTGTTTTCGAGGGCCAGCGGGTGCTCCTGCGGAAGGATGCGTTTGAGCCCCAGCGAAAACGTTTTCTTGAACAGATCGACAAAATCGTCGGCCACCTTATCGGACAGCGACGAAAAATAAACTTTATTTTGCCCCACAGCCCACACTACATCGTAAAAAGACGGAACGGGGTCGCTTTTGGTCATGAGTTCCAGTTTGACCTTTTCCTTGATGCCTTCATTCATGGATTTGCCGATGCGGGTTTGACCGTGCTCGGCCAGAAACCGCCGCTGCTCTTCCATTAAGCGAATTTTCATCAACTTGGGGGCAATCAGCTTGCGGTCGATCCGCAGGGAAAAAATCAGATAGTCGCCCAGCGCATAGTTCGCTTTTTCAAAGTCGGCATCCAGGATATCCGTCGCCGACACCCAGCCCATTCGTTTTTCCTCCGTGGAATTGCGCGCCTCCCGAAAGGAATTCCCCTTGATCCGGTTGTTGATGAATGTTGTAAAGGCCTGCGGCAGCTGGCCTTCAACTGAAAACTGCATAAAAGAGAAATTGCCCTTGATCAAACCCATATTTATCACCTCACAGGCGCGCACCGTATCTTATCGGAAGCTTCTCTGTCAAGGATTTATGCTCAAAGATTATCTTTATAAATCAAAGAGTTTCCATTCATGTTCAAAATAAATTATCCGTGGACAGCGACTTTTTTTTATGTTACGAAACGACGTCTTTTCTGGAGCGAATCATGATGAAAATTAAGAAAGTTGGCATTATCGCCAACATCGAAAAAGAAAATATCGCCGCGTTTGCCGGCGCCCTGAAAAAATGGCTGGAAGACCGGAAGATTAAAGTTTCCCTGGAGGCAAATCTGGCGGCGGCCGTCGGCGGCAGCGGCGGATTCAAACTCGAAGATCTGGCGGCCAAAGTGGATTTGATCGCCGTTCTGGGCGGAGACGGCACGATGCTCAGGACCGCGCGTTATGTCGCGCAGCATCCCGTGCCCATTGTCGGCATCAACATGGGGACTTTCGGCTATCTTACTGAAGTCAATTTGAACGAAACCTACGCGGCGCTCGAATTGATTTTAAAAGGCGATTTTCTGACTGAAAAAAGAATGATGCTGGATGTCAAAATCCGCCGGGGGAATAAGATTATCGGATCGGGCATTGTTTTAAACGACGTGGTGATCAACCGCGGCAATCTTTCCCGCATCGTGGAGCTGGAAACAGCCGTCAATCATCAGTATCTGACCACCTATAAATCGGATGGCCTGATCATTTCCACGCCCACGGGATCAACGGCTTATTCGCTTTCAGCCGGCGGTCCGATTGTTTTTCCCGGCAAGGAGTTGATCATTATCAACCCGATCTGTCCGCATACGCTGACCAACCGGCCGGTCATTTTTCCCGAGACTGCGGATTTGCAGATTACGCTGTGGTCGAAAGAAAGCGGCGCGACGGTTACGCTGGACGGACAGGAATCCTACCGGATCAGTTCCGGCGATGTGATGACGATACGAAAATCAAAATATTATACAAGACTGGTTCTTTCACCGCACCGAAGCTACGGAGAGATTTTGCGTTCGAAACTGGGCTGGGGGAGTCTTCCTTCAGGGGCTGGGAAAAGAAAAAATGCTTCATGAGCTGAGCATTACCAACTTTGCCATTATTGACGAACTGCATGTTTCGTTTGACGACGGCCTGAACATTATTTCAGGAGAGACCGGCGCCGGAAAATCCATTCTGATCGGCGCGGTGAGCCTGCTTCTGGGAGACCGGGCGACGGCGGACCTGATTCGGACCCAGACCGATACCGCCACCGTGGAAGCGCTCTTCAACATTCGGGAGAACCGGCCGCTTCAGGAAAAACTGGCCGGCATGGGATTTGCGCCGGGGGAGGAACTCGTTATCCGCCGCGTGATTTCGCGCACCGGTAAAAACAGGGCGCAAATCAACGGGCAGATGGCCACCCTGGCGAATCTGGCCGAGATCAGTGAATCGCTGATTAATATCTGCGGGCAGCATGAACATCAGGTAATTCTTTCCGCCGAGAACCACATCGATGTCCTCGATGAATTCGGCGGATGCCTCACGGCCCGCAAGACTTTTGAAGCCGTTTTTTTCCGGTATCAGCAGATCTGCGACGGAATGCAGAAGCTGGAGGCGATGCTCCGCCAGCGCGCGGAAAAGACAGATCTGATCGAATTTCAGTTGAAAGAAATAAGAGACCTGAATCCCCGCGCGGGAGAAGACGCAGCGCTGGCCGACGAGAAGAAAGTGCTGGCGAACGTCCGGAAGCTTGCGGACTTCGCCAATCACGCTTATGCCAGGCTTTACGCCGAGAGCGGCTGTATCAATGAACAGCTCAAGGACGTTCTGGCGCAGGTGCGGGAAATCCGGAAGATTGATCCGGGTTTGAATCTGTCTCAGTCCGATCTGGAGGGCAGTTATGCCGTTTTACAGGAAGCGGCGCTGACGCTGCGCGATTACACGAAGCGCCTGATCTTTGATCCGGAGCGGCTCACGGCGATTGATGAGCGTCTCGATGCGCTGAACCGGCTTAAACGCAAGCACGGCGGTTCGCTGGACGCGGTGCTTGCGTATAAAGAGGAGATGGAAAAAGAGCTTTCGCGGGTTTGCGGGGCGGAGGAAGACCTTGCCGCGCTGGCGAAAGAAAAAGAGGGCATCGTCAAAGAACTGCGGGATAAAGCGCTGGCGCTCTCGTCACTGCGGGTGCGGGCGGCCGGCTTGCTGAAAGAGGCTGTCGATGCGGAAATCGGCGATCTGAATATGCCGCACGCCGCCTTCTTTGTGCAGTTTCTGAAACGCTGTACGGAGACGGAAAGCGCTTATGGTCCGAAAGGCGGCGACGACATTGAATTTTATCTGGCGGCGAACGCCGGAGAAGCGCCGAAACCCTTGAATAAAATCGCCTCCGGCGGCGAATTGTCGCGCATCGTCCTGGCGCTGAAAAATGTGCTGTCCCGGACCGGATCGGTGGCCACGGTGGTTTTCGACGAAGTGGATTCGGGCATCGGCGGCGCCACGGCGGAAATTGTCGGGCGTAAATTAAAGGACATATCCGCCCATCACCAGGTGATCTGCATTACGCATCTGCCGCAGATTGCCAGCTTTGGCGGCCATCATCTGCGCGTTGCCAAGCACGTGATCGACGGCCGGACGGCAACCGCGGTGGATCAGATCGATGAACAACAGAAAATAGAAGAGATCGGCCGGATGCTGGGCGGCGTGGATGTGACTGAGACCGCGAGAGACCATGCCCGCGAGATGCTGGCCGCGGCCCGGGCGGCCCACGATACAGGAAGGAGCAGGCATGCTAAGAAAAGCGCGCATCGGTGACGTCAAGACCATTCACCGTTTAATCAATCTGTCGGCGGGAAAAGGGGAAATGCTGCCCAGGTCTTTGATGGATATCTACAACTCCGTCCGCGACTTTATTGTTTATTACGATGAGGATGAACAGAATATCGTGGGCATCTGCGCGATGAACATCATCTGGGAAAACCTGGCTGAAATCCGTTCCCTGTATGTGGATGACGCGCACCGGAAGAAAGGGATAGGCCGGAAACTGGTGGAATTCTGCATTTCCGAAGCCATTACGCTCGAGTTGTTTCGAATATTTTCGCTCACCTATAAAAAGGAATTCTTTGCCCGGCTCGGTTTTAAAGAGGTGGACCGCACCACCCTGCCGGAAAAAATCTGGTCGGACTGCTTCCGCTGCTCCAAGTATCCCGATTACTGCGATGAAGTCGCTATGATTATCGAATTATGAATGCGCTGCAAAACCTCTGCCTTCTGCTTTTGATGGTTATTGTCGTCTTGACCGGCTGTGCGAAGAAAGTGACGTACCAGCCGGAAACAGTGCCGCCGGAGCGCGCTCTGGCGGATGTGGATGCGGCAGGCCTGGACTTTGCCGATGATCTGGATACGCCATCCCTCCTGGTTGCCATTGATCGCAGCCTGCAATTTTTCGACGGGGCCGGACGGGACCAGACCTTTTCTGTCGCGGACAGACGGGTCGGCTCGCAACAGATGAAAGAAACGCTGGTGGCGTTTCGCGGCATCCTGCAATCCGACACGAGCGTCGAACAAAAGAAAAAACAGATTGCCGGAACCTTCATGGTGCTTAAGGCGTTCGGAGAAAACGGCGACGGCTCGATTGTGTTTACGGGCTACTATGAACCCCTCCTGGAAGGATCCCTGACGCGGACGGATCGATATAAGTATCCGCTTTATAAGCCGCCGCCGGACCTGGTGATGGAAAGAATATCGGCCCATGAAACGAAGATCAGCCGCAAGTTGAACGGCCGGCCGGTCCCTTATTACACGCGGCGTGAGATCGATATCGACGGGGTCTTGCAGGGCAGGGGGCTGGAGCTTATCTGGGTTTCCGATCCGGTCGAACTGAATTCTCTGCATACCCAGGGCTCAGGAAAAATTCGCCTGGAAGACGGGAAAATCCTCACGGTCAGCTATGCCCAGAACAACGGCCGTCCGTTCCGCTCCGTGACGCTGAACATGCTGGATCAAAACAGAATCGACCGCAGCGACATTTCCTACCGGAGTTTTAAGACCTGGCTCAAGGGCAAAAATGAAAAAGAAATCTTCGAGATTCTCAGCCACAACGAGCGCTATATATTTTTCCGTTTTGTGGACAAGGAACCGTTGGGCGCCCTGGGCCAGCCGGTGACGCCGGACCGGACGATTGCCACCGATCCGGCTTATTTTCCGCAGGGCGCTCTGGCTTTCATCCGCTTGCGAAAACCGGTTTTGGATGATGACTATAACGTGGTCTCCCGCGTCGATTTTTCACGATTTGTTTTAAATCAGGACAAGGGATCGGCCATCAAGGGCCCCGGTCGGGTTGATTTGTTCTGCGGATTCGGACCCCAGGCCCAGGCGACCGCCGGCAGCCTCAAAGAAAAAGGCGAACTCTATTTTCTGCTCATCAAATAGTTTTCTTTGCCATCGGCGGCGACGCCTCTCGGGTTGAAACGTTTTCAGGACAGGATGACGGCTGGACAGAGGTTTTCGGGATGACGGACGAAGAAACAATCGATGAGATTCTTGACGGCAGCCTGAAAATCCGCCAGAGCAGGCGCGGGTATCGTTTTAATCTGGATTCGCTTATTCTGGCGCATTTTGTATCTGTGAAATCACAGAGCGTTAATCTTGATCTGGGCTGCGGCAACGGCATCATTGCACTGGTTCTGGCGAATCGCTATGCGCAGTCGCGCTGGCATGGTCTGGAGGTTCAGGAAGGGCTTGCGACGCTCGCGAAAAAGAACGTTGAACAAAATGGTCTGGAAAGGCGAGTGACGATTGACCCGGGGGATGCGCGGGATATAAAAAAAATCTACGAGGCCCGGGCGTTCGACAATATTGTTTTCAATCCCCCTTATCGCAAGCTCGATTCCGGCCGGATCAATCCGCTGCCGGAGAAGGCCATTGCCCGCCACGAAATCAGCGGCTCGCTCAATCACTTTCTTTCAGCGGCGAAGGTTGCACTCAAGCCGAAAGGCCGGGTGTTTACGATTTATCCGGCGACCCGTCTGGTCGAACTGATCACGCTGTTTCGCAAAAAAGCCATTGAACCCAAAAGGATGAAACTGGTTTATTCGGATACCCTGTCCGATGCGGAATTTGTTCTGGTTGAGGGACGAAATGGGTCGCGCGAAGAATTGAAGATGGAGCCGCCGCTCTATATTTATGAAGACCGCAAAAAATACACGCCGGCCATGAAAAGCATTTTCAGCGAACTGGCTTCGCCTCCATCGATCGGCGGCGGCTGATTTCCTTCTTCATGACCCGCTGCACAATCTCGGCCAGTTCCCGGTCCGCCAGTGTTTCCGTGCACTCGACAATCATCTTTTTATCTCTTTCCCGGAGAGCCATGGGAGGGGAATCAGCGGCCCGGCGTCCGGTTTTTCTGGGTGCGGGGTTGTATCCGGCGGTAAACATGATTTCTTTGACGGCCTGTTTCCCGGCCAGCTCGTTTAATTTCCTGCGGATGTCTTCTTTGATGAAATGCAGCTGCTGCACCCAGACCGACGAAGTCGTTTTGACAAACAGCGTTCCGGTGCGCAGGCTTTCCGGCTGGGTTTGCGCGGCAATTTGCGCGCCGACGGCTTTCGGCCAGAGCTGGAAGAGGGCATTTTCCTCCAGCTTGCCGGCCATGCCTCTTTTTTTCAAAGCGGAAAAAAGGATTTCACCGATGGATTGCAGGCGCCTTTGGGAGTGTCTTTTTCTCATGGCTCAGATGTGACATACTTTGCGCTGATGATCAAGGTGAATCAAAAATCGGCAGAGGTATTTGAGCGGATTCCCGCGGCTTGGGCTGCTCTGCGGTCTGCCCCAGAATTTTTCTCAGCTGCCTGGAAATGTCGTTGAGGGTGAATGGTTTCTGAATGAACCCGTCGCAGCCGCGGTCGATGATTCGGCTGGCCTGGCCGTTTAGGCTGTAACCGCTGGACAGCAGAACTTTTGCGCGAGGATTCATTTTTTTGATTTCATCGAAAATATCTCCGCCGCCCATATCCGGCATCACCATGTCGAGGATCACCAGATCGATTTTCCCCCGCTGTTTCCTGTACAAGTCGAGCGCGGACGGACCGTCCTGGGCGGTGATGACGGTATAGCCCAGCGTTTTCAGCATCTCACCTGCCACATTCAGAATGATGGCTTCGTCATCCACAATCAGGATCGTTTCCGTATACAGCATCGTGCCGACGGCGGAATCCGAGTCCGGCTGCGTATCCGTTTTGTCTTTTTTCAAAGAGGCGGGTAAATAGATGTTAAACGTCGTCCCCTGTCCCTTTTCCGAGTAGACGTTGATAAAGCCGTTGTGATTTTTGATAATGCCGTAAACGGAAGCCAGTCCCAGTCCGGTGCCGCGCCCCATCTCCCGGGTTGTAAAAAACGGCTCAAAGATCCTTTCCCTGGTTTTCTCATCCATGCCGACACCCGTATCGGTGATGGAAATTTTGACATAACGGCCGCTCTTGCCGCTGTATGATTTAAAGCGATTCTCGTCCAGGTGGGTGTTCCTGGTTTCGATATAAAGATCTCCCCCGCCGGGCATGGCCTGCCAGGCATTGACGAAAAGATTCAAGAGCACCTGTTCGATTTGTCCCTGATCAATGTCCGTCGGCCAGAGATTATTTTCGAGAAGACGGTGAATGCGTATTTCTTTCTTGGTGCGGCCGATGTTATGAGCCGTTCTGTCTATCAGATCGTTCAAGTCGGCTCTCTTGACTTCATACTTGCCGCCGCGGGCGAAACCGAGCAGCTGCCTGGTCAAACTGGCGCCGCTCATCACGAGGGATTCGATCGTTTTGATATGCTCATAATTGGGATCGTCTTTATTCAGTGTCAGGAGGGCCAGAGAGGTGTGCCCCTGGATGCCCATCAGCAGATTATTAAAATCGTGGGCGATCCCGCCGGCCAGCGTGCCGATGGATTCCATCTTTTGCGCCTGGAGCAGCCGCGTTTCCGTTTTCTTCTGCCGCGTGATATCCTGCATGAAATTTAATGTTGCCGGCATGTTTTCCCAGAGGATCGTCACACTGCTGGTTGCAACCCAGATCGTCGATCCTTCTTTATTCACAATCCGGAAAGTGTTATTCACAGTCGAGGTGTCTCCCCGGAGGATGGCTTTTTGCTGATCAAAGACCATTTCACGGTCTTCGGAAATGACCAGGTTGATGAAGGAAATCATCCGGAGATCATCAATCGGGTACCCCAGCATGCGCTCGGTGCGGCCGTTGGCAAAGCTTATTTTCCCGTCGGTTAAAATAAATATGGCCTCGCTGGAATATTCAATCAGCTGGCGGTATTTTTCCTCCGATTTCAGCAGCGCTTCCTCGATTTTTCGTCTTTTGGTGATGTCCTTCGAGACGACCGAGACGGCGGTAATATTCTGGGGGTTGGCGGAATCTCTGACCGGGCTGAAGGTCCGGAGAAAATATCCGCCGTCCGGGGAGCTTTGATGCTCATCATGGATGGAGATGCCCGTTTCGTAGACGGTTCTGACTTTGGATTCAAATTCGGCGCTTTGTTCCGGTGAGTGAAAGTCTTTAAAGGAAAGGCCGGCGATTTTTCCTTTCGGAATGTCCAGGCGCTGAGCGTGGTTGCTGTTCATGAACAGGTAGCGGCCGCTGATGTCAACGAGATACAGCGAATCGCTGGTGGAATCGACGAGATTACGGTATTGACTTTCGATCCCGATCTGCTCGTGAATCTTCTCCGTCAATTCGCTGATTTTTTGTTCAAGCTCTGCGTAAGTCGGCTTTGCTTCCATCAACGCACCCAATCTTTAACTACATTAAATTTTTAAACTCCTCAGTAAAAATATCGAGTGTTCGTTGATCAAATAAAACGTGGCGGATGACTCGAATGGCCGTATCATTCCCGGCGAATGCCATGCAAGTTGCCAGCGCCAGATGCGCAGCGTCATGGACCGGATAGCCATAAACGCCGCAGCTTATAGCCGGAAAGGAGATACTTTGCAAGCCATTCTTTACGGCCAGTTTCAGACTGTTTTGATAGGCGGAGGCCAGCAGGAGCGCCTCCCCCCGGGTGCCGTTCACATAGACGGGACCGACCGTATGGATCACATACCGGGCCTTCAGGTTGCCGCCCGTTGTGATGACGGCCTGGCCGGTCGGGCAGCCGCCGATCTTGCGGCACTCAGCCATAATGGCCGGTCCCCCGGCGCGGTGAATCGCGCCGTCCACTCCGGCGCCGCCGGCCAGACGGCTGTTGGCGGCGTTGACAATGGCGTCCGTGCTTTCCCGGGTGATGTCCCCGAGGACAAGTTCGATGAGTGTTTGATGAAAGGTGGCCTGCATGTTCCTTACTCCGGGGAGATGCGGTCTCCTTCTCCGTAAACCAGCATCCGGTAGGTTTTTGCGATCCGGTCCCAGTTGTCTTCGCGGTCCATCGACCAGTAGCGGCCGATCACGGAAACCACCTGCCCCAGCTGCAGAGACAGGCATTTTTCTTCCACCTGCTGAATATAGCGGGCGCCGCTTTCCGGTAATTCGCCGCGCCGGCCCAGCATGCCATGGATGAAGAGCCGCGAAACACCTTGCTGCCTGGCCATCTCCATTAAGGCCAGGAGGTGTTCCATAGACCCATGGGAACTGAAAAAAGAGACAATGCCCATCAGGTGCAGGGCCGTGCCATTCCGGCGGGCCGACTGCATGACGCTGGTGAAGGCCTGGTTTTGATGGAAACGCCCGCAGGCAATGGATTGATCAATCTTCACACGGTCGGAAAAAATCCGGCGGCCCGCGCCCATATGCAGATGCCCCGCTTCGGAATTGCCCACGGTTCGGGGAGGCAGTCCCACGGCCAGGCCCGATGCGGCAAGGTGCGATGAGGGACAGTTCCTGAGCAGCGCGTCCATGACCGGAGTTTTGGCCCGGGCGATTAAATTGCCGTTCGTGTCTTCACGATATCCCCAGCCGTCGAGGATGATCAGCAGGAGACGCGTCACCGGCGCGAACGAAGTCTTGTTTTGCTGGATGAGCGAGGCGCCGGTCATCGCAGCGGGCGTCGGCAAACCCAGCATGTCCAGAATGGTCGGGGCGACGTCCGTCATTTCTCCTTCCGGTTTCAGGGTCAATGTCGGGTCCGGGTGCAGCAGGATAAAGGATACCGGGCTGTCCGTATGGCCGGTGTCAATACCGCCTTCGGGGTAAAGCCATTTTTCCACCGTGCCGTGGTCGGCGGTGACGATAACGGCCACGTTCTGTCTGCGCGCTTCATCGATCAGGATGCCGGCGTGCCGGTCCACCGCCTGAACGGCGCGAATCACCGCCGGTTCATTTTCAATATGGCCGACGACGTCCACATTCGGGAAATTCACGACCATAAAATTGCAGTGGGGATCTTTGACCTTGGTGAGGGCTGCGCGGGTAACGTCTGCGATGGACATCTCCGGAGCTTCATCGAATAATTTAACATCCTTGCGCGACGGGATGACCAGTCTATCCTCACGGGGCAGCGGGTCGTTCTTCTTGCCGTTGAAAAAAAAGCTTACATGAATCGCTTTTTCCGCTTCCGTTATTTTGGCCTGATGGAGGCCATGCGCCGCGATAATATCGCTCAGCGTATCGGAAAGAACGTCCTGGGGCGGGAACGCGACCTGGACGGGCAAGCCTTTCTGATACTCGATCATGGTCGCGAAGTTGACGGTGAGATTTTTGTCAACGGGGAATTTATTGAAGTTCGGTTCGGTGAAGCTGCGCGTTAATTCAAACTCGCGTTCACCCCGGATATTGTAGAAGATAACCGAATCCTGCGCAGAGATTCTTCCGACGGGCTTATTTTGGGCATCGGCCAGAACCAGCGGGAGAAGTGTTTCATCCTCCTCGCCGCGGGAATAGGCTTTGCGGACAGCCTGGGACATCGGAAACTTGATTTCAGGACCCATGGAAATACCTGTTCATTCGCTTGATCAATTTATTGATGTGCTGTCTAGCGAAATAATTCCCGGCTGTAAAGGGGAAAAATCAACCGGCCGTTGAAAAGCCTTTTTAACTTGAAAATTAAGCGCTTAAATGATAGAGGTCGCGCAAGTATTCACAGGAAGGTTTTTTCATGCAGGCGCCCGGGGCGGGGAAACAGAATCAGCATGACAGCTTATGCGAAGAATTATTGCGGGAGCGCGCCGCTGTCCTGGGCCGGGCGGGTTTTGCCGTGGAGGATGCGCTTGCGCAATTGCTGAAAATCGAGCAGCAGATTGAAGATAAAATACAATCCTGGCGGTGCCGCGGGAACCCGGGTTTTGCCTGGAGGGGCACGCAGGATCAGCAATCGGTTCTGGAAGAAATCAATGCCGGCATCGATCAATTCAATGCGGCCTGTCAAAAAGCTGAAATCCAGTATTATTATTTAATTGTGACTCGCGAAGCCCTCGGCCTCAGAAGGCATGAGACGGTTCAGAAACTCTACCGGATACCCCCGAAAAAGAAAAAGATGCAGGCTATTTGATGGACAGGTACAGAAAACAGCGCGCACGGATGGTGGAGACGCAGATTCGGAACCGTTCGATCAGCGATGCCCGCGTATTGAAAGTAATGGAAACCATTCCCCGTCATCTTTTCGTGGATGAAGGCCTGATCGATCAGGCTTACAGCGATAACCCGCTGCCCATCGGAGAGAAACAGACGATCTCTCAGCCCTATATTGTCGCATTGATGACGCAGGCTTTGGAGTTAAAGGGCAGAGAACGGGTGCTGGAAATCGGCACCGGGTCGGGTTATCAAACGGCGATTTTAGCCAATCTGGCCGATCGTGTCTTTTCCATCGAACGGGTGGCTCTGCTTGCGGCCCGCGCCCGAAAGATATTGGACAGTCTCAATTGTTACAATGTCGCTATCCGCGTGGGCGACGGGTCTTACGGCTGGAAAGAGGAAGCGCCCTTCGACGCCATCATTACCACAGCCGCCGCGCCGGGAGTCCCGCAATATCTTCTCGAACAACTCGTTCCCGGGGGCAGGCTGGTTGTACCGGTCGGCAGCCGTGATGTTCAAACACTTTATAAATTGACCCGCTCGACCGAAAATCCCTCTGAAATAAAGAAAGAAGATCTGGGCGGCTGCCGCTTTGTCAGCCTGATCGGGGAGAGCGGATGGAAAGACTGATCCGCTGTGCGGCGTATCCTCTAGGTCGATCTGTTTTACATCAACGACTTTTTCCGGTGTTTATTCTTCTGGTTGTTTTTGCCCTGCTTTTGCTGATTTCCTGCGCGGGTGCGCAGACGCAAAAAAGCCAGGCAAAAGGCGTTTATCATATCGTCAAAAAGGGAGAAACAGCGTACAGCATTGCCCGCGCCTATTCCATCAGCATGCAGGACCTGGCGGAGGTCAATAATATCAGTGATGCCTCTCATATCAAGGAAGGGTCCGTTGTCTTTATCCCTGATGCGGATCAGGTCATCGATGACGTGATGGTGTCCGCCAGAAAGGCCGGTGCGGATGTGAAAAGAGCAACCGGCTTCAAGGACCAGAGAGGTCCCGGTCAGGCAGCAGCTGCCAGACCGGCCAATTCCGATCCGGCGGCGGAAAAACCACCGGGGGAGCAGGATGTTTCCGAACCGTCCGGCGGCGCGCCGACGGATGCTCCGTCCGGACCCGCAGCTGAAAAAAAGAAGACGCGATTGGAAGAAAAGCCATTTCCCGCTGAAAAAAGAGAAGAGGTGAAGCTGGAAAAAGGGAGATTATTCTGGCCGGTTAAGGGGACCGTAAAAACCCGGTTCGGGATTCAACCGAACAAAACGTACCACAACTGGATCAAAATTACCTGTCCCGCGGGAACAAAAGTCAGGGCGGCAGCCGGCGGAACTGTCATTTTTTCAGCAAATTTGAAAGACTTCGGTGAAACAATCATCATCCGTCACGCGAATGATTTCGCAACAGTCTACACCCATCTGAAGAAAAGATACGTTAAGGCGGATCAGAACATTAAAAAGGGAGAGGCCATCGCCCTGGTGGGAGAAATTGACGAAGCAGGTGATGCTTACATCAATTTTGAAATCCGTCTTAAAGGTAAAGCCAGGAATCCGCTTTTTTATCTGCCTTGATCATGGTCCGATTGCCGGTACTCGCAGCATTTCTGAAATATTTCAGTAAATTGTATTAATTATTGACTAAATGCCCGATATATGTTAATCTTCTCCGCTATTATAGAAAGGCAGGGAGCATAAAATGTTTAAAGTAGGGGATTTGGCAGTGTATCCGGCGCAGGGTGTCGGTGTCATTGAAGCTATTGAAAATAGAGAAGTTATGGGTAAGAAGCAGCCCTTTTACGTGATGAAGATCATGGGCAACGGCATGAAGATCATGATTCCTACGACATCGGCCAAGGCCGTGGGACTTCGCGAAGTGATCATGGAGAAAGAAATACCCAAGGTTTACGAGATCCTGCGCAACAAAGACGTGACCATCGACAAGCAGACCTGGAACAAACGCTATCGGGAGTACCTGGAGAAAATCAAAACCGGCTCTGTTTTTGAGATTGCCAGTGTTTTAAGGGACTTGTTCATTCTGAAAAGTGATAAGAACCTTTCTTTTGGCGAACGGAAGATGATGGATACCGCTAAGAATTTATTGGTTAAAGAGATATCGGTAGCGACCAATGCTCAGGAAGCTAAAGTTGAACGCGATTTGCAGATGATTTTTACTGTGCAATAGCATTTTTTTATTTGTCCGGTGATTTTTGGCTCTTTGAAAACTGAAAAAAGGACAGATCCTCTTTGGTTGCCAAAGAAAAAAGGGACCTCCATATCATTGAAGTAGTTAAGTCGTCTGCTTATATTATTTCACGAATAAGATTCATTTCATTTTATAGAAAAGGAGGTGACGTATTTGATCATAAGAGCTCTATTAGTCTTAGCCTGTTCGATCAGCGGTTACTTTATCGTCTATTACATGGCAGCGGCAAGTTCGTATGCTTATTTGCAGGCAATCGTTGGCTTTATTGTAGGTTTAATCGTTGCGCTGCTGGTCATCAGAGTCGAAAAAGATATCCGCAAGCTTTCCCTGAGAATCATAGCGGGTGGTGTCATCGGCATGGTCATCGGTTTGCTGATCGCGTTAATTCTTGGTTTTGGCTTGAACATGGTCATCAAAATTACGCAAAATCAGCTTGTCGTGCCATGGATCTATCTTCTCCTGACCGGTATCCTGGGTTATCTGGGATTGGTCCTCGGGTCGAAAAAATCGGAGGAATTCAATTTCCGCGCCGTTGAAGGCAAAAGCAATGTCGACCACCGCTTACTGGACACCAGTGTGATTATTGACGGCAGAATCGCTGATATCTGCGATACGGGTTTTATCGACGGAGAATTGATTGTTCCGCGTTTTGTGCTCAATGAACTTCAATTCATCGCTGATTCATCCGATTCGATGAAACGCTCGAGAGGAAGGCGGGGGTTGGATGTTCTCAATCGAATGCAGAAAAGCTCGGCCATCAATATTGAAATCGTTGAACAGGATTTTCCAAAGATAAAAGGCGTGGACAGCAAGCTGGTCGCTCTGTCCCAGAAATTAAATGCCAAGCTCATGACGAATGATTATAACCTGAACAAAGTTGCTGAGCTGCAGGGTGTACGGGTGCTGAATGTCAATGAACTGGCCAATGCGATGAAGCCGGTTGTTCTCCCGGGCGAGCAAATGCTGGTTAAAATTATCCGGGAAGGCAAGGAACAGGGCCAGGGGGTTGGCTACCTGGATGACGGAACCATGATCATCGTGGACAGCGCACAAAGAATGATCAACACGACGGTAGAGGTCGTGGTGACCAGTGTGTTGCAAACAACGGCCGGCCGGATGATTTTTACCGAGTTGAAAGAAGTTGCCGAAAAGAAAAACAGCAACGCATAAAAAGTATTCATGTATTTTAGCCGGAAAGAAATACTCTGGCGAACAGGCCCGGGAAATAATATTCCGGGCCTGTTTTGTTATGAAGGGAATCCGCCGGATGGAGAGGATAACCGTCGCGAGCCGATGATCTCTCAAAAAGCGGCGGAACAGACAAAGCATCCTGTTGACAGGATGACCGCAGATGAGGTGGTTATGAGAACAGTGGCCATTATTCCCGCCGGCGGTTCCGGCAGGAGACTGGGCGCCGGAATTGCCAAACAATATCTTTCCCTGAGATCACTGCCGGTGCTGGTTCATGCCCTGGGTGTGTTTCAGAAATCCGGGATCATCGATGACATGATCCTGGTTGTTCCGCCGGATGATCTGGCCTCCGTCCGGGAAAAGATTGTCAAGCAATACGGTCTGACAAAAGTATCGGCCGTTGTTGCCGGAGGTTCTGAGCGTCAGGACTCCGTCCGTCACGGCCTTGAGGCCATTGCAAAGCCGTGCGATGTTGTGATCGTCCATGACGGCGTGCGTCCCTTTGTAACGGACGACATGATCGTTCAGGTGGCCCAGGCGGCGGTCGAAGAGGGAGCCGCGTCCATCGGGGTTCCGGTGAAAGACACAATCAAGCAAACAACCGATGACCGTGTTGTTAAGGCAACAGTGCCCCGCCGGAATTTATGGCAAACGCAAACGCCGCAGGCTTTTCAGTATGAACTTTTATGCCGTGCCTATGCGGCGGCGGAAAAAGACCGCTTCCGCGGGACGGATGACGCATCCCTGGTGGAACGGATGGGCCTGCCGGTTCGCATGATCGCCGGTTCCTATGAAAATATCAAGATCACGACCCCGGAGGATTTGATCGTGGCGGAGGCGCTGATGAGTGAGAAAATAAAGGACCAAGTCGTTTATCGAAGCGGCCTGGGCTATGACAGCCATAGGTTTGCACCGGGCAGAAAACTGATTCTGGGAGGCGTTGAAATTCCCTGTGATCAGGGACTGGCGGGACATTCCGATGCCGACGCGCTGGTGCATGCCGTCTGTGACGCGCTATTGGGCATGGCCGGTTGCGGGGATATCGGCAGGCATTTTCCGGACACCGATCCGGCCTACAAAAATATTTCCAGTCTCATTCTTTTGGAGCGGGTCCAGCAAACCCTTGAAGCAAAACGGATGAGCATTCATCATATCGATGCCACCGTCGTGATGGAAAAACCTAAACTGACGCCCCACGCCGCGGCGATGGCGGCCAATATCGCGAGAACGCTGAATATTCCGGAAGCGGCCGTCAATATTAAAGCCAAGACCAATGAGGGTATGGGTTTTGTAGGGCGCGGGGAAGGCATTGCGGTGCTGGCCATCGCCAATGGTGCGGAAAGGATTAAAAATGATTGATGCACCCAGAGTCAGATTTGCGCCGTCACCCACCGGTGAACTGCATGTGGGCAATGCGCGCACGGCTTTATTCAACTGGATGTTCGCGCGTCACCACGGCGGCCGGTTTGTTTTGCGGATTGAAGACACGGATGAATCCCGCAGCGCCCATTCCTATCAGGTCACCCTGCTCGAAGATTTGAAATGGCTGGGTTTGACCTGGGATGAAGGACCGGAGAAAGACGGCGCTTACGGACCCTACAGGCAGAGTGAGCGGCTGAATATCTACGAAGATCATCTGAAAAGGCTGATCGATGCGGATCGGGTCTATCCCTGTTACTGTACGGAAGAAGAACTGGAAGAGGAGCGGCAAGCGCTTATTCTAAGCAAGCGCATGCCCCGTTACATGGGGAAATGCCGCAACCTGACCCGCGCCCAGCGTGAAGCGCTGGCGGCGTCGGGCCGCAAACCATCCTACCGTTTTAGAGTGCTCCCGGATTCCATCGAGTTCAATGATCTGATCCGGGGTCCCGTCAAATTTGAGAGTGACGCTATCGGCGATTTCATCATCGTCCGTTCCAACGGCATGCCGGCCTACAACTTCGCGGTGGTGATCGATGACCATCTGATGGAGATGACGCATGTCCTCCGCGGCGAAGATCACCTGTCCAACACGGCTCTGCAAATCATGCTGTACCGTGCTTTCGGATTTGAACCGCCGGCCTTTGGCCACCATTGCCTGATCCTGGGCAAAGACCACGCCAAACTCAGCAAACGCCACGGTTCCGTATCGGTCGGCGAGTTTCGTAAAAAGGGATTCCTGCCCGAGGCATTGCTCAATTACCTGGGGCTCCTGGGAAGTTCGTTTGCCGAGGGCCGGGAAGTACTGTCGCAGTCCGAGATGATTGAAGCTTTTTCCCTGGCGCGGGCGTCCAAAAGCGGCGCTGTCTTTGATGAAGAAAAACTCCGGTGGCTCAACGCGATTTACATCCGAAACTGCAGCAATGCCGATTTGATCGGCAGGCTTCAGCCGTTTTTACGCGAGGCGGGTTATCAGCCCGAAACGCTCAGGACACCCTGGTTCACAACGGTCATTGAAACCGTCAAAGATGAATTGACGACGCTCGCGGATATTGACGGGCACATTGATTTGTTTTTTGACGATCGATACAAGATAACATCCGACGCGAAAGAAATTCTGGATACCGAAAATGCACGGAAAGTAGTCCTGTATTTCAGCGAGTATCTGGAGCAGGCCACGGGTTCACCGCAGGAAATCTATCGGGCTGCGATAAAATACGCCCGGGAGAAATCCGGCATTAAAGGCCGGGATTTATTCATGCCTGTTCGGGCCGCGCTGACCGGCAAGATCAAAGGTCCGGAGCTGGATAAGGTATTCGCGATCCTGGGTGAAGATTCCGCCCGGAAGCGGTTGCGGCAAGCGAGTCGATAATTTGGAGATTCGTGAGGCGATGAAAAGGATGATTAGCCTGCTTTCCGTTGGTAAATGTTTTCCGCGCCGGATGACGGTTCGATGCAGGGAAACGGTCTTCTGCTTCTGTTTGGCTTTGTGCTTTTTATCGGTTTTATTTCTGCCTTATCCGGCCGGGGCTGCCGATCAACCGTCGAAAGAGTTGAAAAGGTTTCTCGATGCGCTCGAAAAACAGAATATGCGCCATGGCTGGAAGGATATCCAGTGCAGCGGTATCCCCTGGGAATATCACAGGAGAACCGGGAATCATCACCCGCTGATCTTCGCTCGCTTCGGCAATCCCGCAGGAGATTGCGTTTTGTTTCTGGGAGGCGTTCACGGGGACGAATTGCCGACGGTTTATCTGATGTTCAAACTGGCGCACTATATTCAAGATCACCCTCAGGTGATCAAAGATACCTGCATCGTGATCGCGCCTCTGGTGAATCCCGACGGATATTTGAATCCGCTGCCGACCCGGGTGAATGCAACCGGCGTGGACATCAACCGGAATTTTCCGACCCGGCGCTGGCACCCCGATGCCCATCGCCAGTGGCTGACCAAGGGCCGGAAAAACAGACGTTACTATCCCGGCCCGAGTGCGGGATCCGAGCAGGAAACATTGTTTCAGGTTGCGCTCATCAAACGATTTAAACCGCAGAAGATTTTGAGCGCTCATTCTCCTCTCAATTTTTTCGATTATGACGGGCCGTCATCCGATTTGAATTCTTTTGAACAATGGATGGAAAAAATATCCAGAGAAGCGAATCATCCTCTGAAAAAATTCGGTTGCTTCCCCGGGTCCCTGGGGAACTATGCCGGACATGAACGCAATATTTTTACCGTTACTCTGGAACTGCCCACATCCGATCCGAAAAAGGGTCCTGAGTATTTCCATAAATTCCAGCCCGCTTTTCTGAAATTTATCAATTTACCGGTTGCCGGAACGCCGCCTTATACACGGCTGGTCAAAAGCGGCAAAAGCTAAGACGAGCACACTCAGCAACTGCCGGGTCCGCAGGGATTCCCGGGTGTCTGAAAAATCGTCCATAAGGCGACCGCAATGACGAACAAAGCTGCGGGAATGGCAATAAAAGCAAAAAACCGGGCGATGATATCCGTCACGTCTTCATCCTCTCTGATCTCACGAAACATACTTTTGATCATCCCGGGCCTCCTTTCAGGTGTTGCATTGATCCGGGATCTGGCAGGCGACAACCTTTCACCTCGCGATAAATCCCGGACGATTTGCCCTTCTCCCCCATGGAAGGATCCTGTGCCTGTCAGCCGGCATTCCCGTTTTATTAACTCAAGAGTGCGAGTACGCCGGCTATAATGAGATAAATGGCGGCAATATCGCCGAGGAAGGGGACGTTATCCCTGGACTTCTTCATCGTTTTTTCCTCCTGTCTCACGATCAAACTTAGAAACTCTCTCACCTCTATAATAGTCAGGCAAAACCAAATGACAATCATAGTTAACTGGAAGTTAATTGGCAGGTAAATATTACCCTTCCCTGAAATCAGGGATGTTCAGGGAACCCCTGGTACAAACGCTGGATATGTCCGGAAAATGGGTAAAATGAGAATAGAAGCAAAGCGTGCTTGTTCGGACGCCTTGCCAAGAGGCGATGTCGTTGTTAATAAATAAAAGGGCGGTTATTTAATGCCCTTGAAAGGTGTCGTGAGAGGGCCAGCCATTGAGATGCTCTGGAATGTTCTTTTTTCAGAAAACAAGAAGGAGGCAGTCATGAAAAAAAATATGGGTACCATCGACCGGATCGTCAGAACGCTGTTGGCCATTGTTGTCTTGATTCTTTATCTGAACGGAAGCATTACGGGAGTGGCGGCCGTCATTCTGGGCATCTTCGCGCTGATTTTCCTGGTGACGAGCGCGATCGGGTATTGCCCGTTATATGCACCGTTCAATATTTCCACCATCGGGAAATCAAAGAAAAGCTGACGGCCCAGCCTCCGGGCATGATACGACGCGCTGTTGATCCGATCGCCGTTTCGGGCAGAAGGATTTGAGGGATGATGAATAAGGAAGGTAGAAACTTTGACCGGGAAGCGGCTGCCTGGGATTTGAACCCCGGACGTGTGAAAGTTGCGGCGGATATTGCGCAGACGATCCTAAGCCAGATAAAACTGACCCCGGACATGGATGTTCTGGATTTCGGATGCGGAACAGGCCTGCTCACGCTTGCCCTGCAGCCTTTTGTTCGATCCATTACCGGTGTTGACAGTTCCCCGGGCATGCTCGGGGTTTTGCAAAATAAAATTTCAGACCGTCATTTGAAAAATGTTAACGTGCTGCCCCTGGATCTGGAGCAGGGCGGCATCCTGCAAGGTTGTTTTCATCTCATCGTCAGCAGTATGACGCTGCACCATATTAAAGCCATCGAACCTCTGTTCGCGCAATTCCATCATGCTTTGTATCCGTCAGGTCTTGTATGTATCGCGGATCTGGACCCGGAGGGCGGCCAGTTTCATTCGAGCCCCGACGGTGTGTTTCACCACGGGTTCGAGAGGGAGGCCATGCGACGCACGCTTCTGGAAGCGGGATTTCAGGATATCCGGATGATGCAGGCGGCTCAAATCGAAAAACCGGTCGATGATCATCAGACACGGGTATTTACAGTATTCCTGATAACAGGCCGCAGGTAATTCCAGCCAAAGACCGCATGCCGGACGCGAATGGGCGCTGCCCGCTGGAACGGACACCGCCCGGAAATAAAGGACAGTAACCTGGCGGCCAGAGCAAAAAAGAAATAACAGGCATGTTGACAGGCGGCAACATCTCCATCAGGCACATTTCAGATCATGCAGGTATCCGCGCCGCATCCCAGATCGCGATCGGCCGCTGCAAGCAGGCGGTCGAATGCCACCGGCAAACGGATTTCGCGTCCAATGACGCGCGGGCAGTATCCCTGGAGCCAGCAACTGTTGGTTGGGTGGTCGCCTCCGGCACAGGCAATAATCAGGTTGTCGGGACTCGCGGAAATCGGCCAGGGATCCTGCGCAAGACTGGCCAGCTGAGCCGGCCCCGCATCAACTTCAATCCATTCCCGGGCGCCCGAACGGCGCAAATGTTCCATCGGTATTCTGGAATGTTCCCACAGAAATTCGCGCATGGACCGCTTGGTCCAGCCGGAGTTCGTCATGATGTGGGCAACAACCTGGGGGATCATCAGAATGCCGGGAGTCCCTTTTTCATAACCGGCCAGGCCGGCCACATTGGGAGTGCGCAGAAAATCAGCCAGACGATGCATTCCCTGCAGCGCTTCTTCCTGCGGGGTTTCCTTCTTTGCACCGCGCCGTCGAATATTGGCCGCGCCGTTGGCAAAAGCGAGAGACACCGAGTTGGTGCCCGGCGCATAGCCGTGGCGCTCCGTTGCATGCGGCGGCCAGCCCTGCGGCAATCCTTCTTCATCCTCGGCAAACACCGCATTCGTGCAGCGCATCAGACCGAAATTAGCCATCGTTCCGGTGCCCGGCATTGCGCCGCCCAGATTCTGCTGCATGAGGCGCAGCGCGCGTCCGATGCTGGCGCCGGCGGGTCTTTGCGGATCGGGTCCGAGGCAGCCGAAAGATGAACTGAGCCGTATCTGTTTGCCGATCGGGCCGTTGACAATGATCACGGGGAAGGCGCTTCCGGATGCCGCCTGCAAATGCTCACCGCCCGATTGTGGATCGAGAAAGGCTTCCACGGCGGCTGTCAGTACCGGAAGGTACTCGGGGCGGCCTCCGGCCATCGCCAGGGCTATCGCGCAGGACTCCATCGTGACGACAGCACCGCGCGGCGGGAATTTGCCGAGGATCTGCGTGCGGGGCAGGGCGGCGCCCTGTAAAATCCAGTTTACCCGGTCAACCGTTGCGGGCATCAGCGGTAAGCCGTCGCCCCACCGGTTGGTGATGAACAGATCGTTGGCTTTGTACAGAGCGTCTTCATAGCCGGTTCCTTCGACACTCATCATGCCGGTGGCTGTCCTTGCGGCCGAAGCCGGTTCGGGCTTCCACCGGGTAAGGGCATCGTAGAATTCATGGCGGCGTTTTCGAATCGGTTCAATATCACTGCCGGGTAAAAAGACATCCATGGGGAAAGTGACCATCGCCGCTTCAGGGGCAAGCCCCAGCCCCGAAAGGGCGTTTTTCAACACACCCGTAAAATCCGCGCGGGCCAGAATGACTGTCGGAATCCCTTTGGCTTCAATTCTTGCGGCTGCACGGCCGCAGGCGATTGCGCAGGACCCTCAGGCTGCATTGCCGATGACAACGGCATCGACACCACGATCCTTCAGCAATGTCGCTGTTTCCTCGCGGGCGATTGCGGTGATGCCCTGCGGGAAAGTTTCCGGCGGCAGCACGTCACAATTGGCGAAATCCTCCTTAAGCAGGGTCTTGAGCAGCGGCAGCGTGCGGTAAGCCTGCCACTGATCGTTGCTCAACAGGGCAATGCGCTTGCCGGCAAGCGAGTCAAGCCTGGGCGCGTGGGGCTCTGTTACGTCGATATTTCCGGACGGATTGTAAAACTCCATTTTGATCATGGGCGTCTCCCGCAGAAATTTTTTCAACTTCATGTGCCGTTTATATGTTTTATTCAAGCAAATATCAAACCGTCGGTGAAATATTTTTGGCGGCTATCCCCCGGACAGACGTTATTTTCGGAAGGACAAAACAGGAAATGGCTGTTATTGTTCAGATCACATCACCAGGCAGTAATCTGTAGAACCGCGAATATCGCCTGTCTCAGCGGAATGAAACATTTCCCTTACAATATTTTTTCGCAACAGGATCTGTAACAGGGACTGTAATGCTACAGTCTCCATTACAGACGGGACAGTCAAGCGTGTGAGGCGCACAGACCCTTCTTTAGATCTCATTATCCTGTTTTTAAAAGCATTATCCTATCGCAGGTACTCCATAAATATTCTGGCAACATTATTGCAAAACAAAGTGCGTAACGATTGACACCCATTTGAATATTCATTTTGCGTTGAAGATGGCGAAGCGTCTTTCAGCGGATAGGGATTTACTGTCTAAAATGCCCGTTTTGGACAGGGGAAATAATTCTAGTGAAATTCTAAGGAGGGGGAAAATGAAGAGATTTGAGCTGGTATTGGTGTTGCTGGGGCTGATGGCCGTCTTCAGCACATCGGCTTTTGCCGTCGATTTGAAATTCAAGGGCGAGTATTATGCCGCGGGTCTGTATCTTGATAAGACCACCGTAAAAAAGGACATGGGTCCAAGCACCGCTTTCTATTTTCAGAGACTGCGCCTGACAACAGACTTAATTGTTTCCAAGGGCCTGGTCTTGACGACCCGCGCGGACATTATGGAGAGGGCCTGGGGGGCCGCAAGATCTGCCCCCGGTTCGACGCAGCAAACAGCAGTGGGCACGAACACCGCTGTGTCGTCGGGAACACAAGCAGAAAATGAAAACATCGGGTTCGACTATTGCTACCTCAGCTATTACTCTCCGCTGGGCAGGTTCAGGGTTGGCATTCAGCAGGATACCGTGTGGGGAACCGAATTTGGAGACGATGAAAAACCGGGAGCCGGAATCGGCTACTTATTCACAAAAAACGGATTTGGCGTCAATCTCAAACTGAATAAAAATGTGGAAAGAAGCAGCACGGCCATAGCGCCCGTTGCTTTTACGGATGGAGACAACAATGCCGGCAGTGCGGCGCTCTTCTATATCTGGAAGGGCGGCGAAGCCGGCGTCCTGTGGAAGCATTTCCGATACAGCCAGTATAGACCGGCAACCGGTATGCGAATCATTTACAATCTCATAAGCCCTTATGCCAAGATAAATCTCGGGCCGGTATTCCTGCAGACGCAACTCTACTACCTGCCGGGTGAACGCTATTATGATGACGAGACAAAACCGGCTGTTAAAGAAAACCCGCTGTCCTTCTGGGTGGACGGAACAGTTAATCTCGGGATGTTTTATGGCGGCGGCACATTTGCCTATGTTTCCGGCGATGACCCCGGCACCACCGAAAGGATCGAAGGCGGCACCCTGACCGGCGGACTTGATTGGAGTCCCTGCCTGATCATGTTTAATTACGACCGGACCAACTGGGCTGGACAGCTTACCGGCTATACGTCAGGGACGAAAACCGCAAACCAGAATAATCCGATGATCAATACCTATTTTTTCCAGCTCCGCGGCGGCATAAGACCGGTTGACAACCTGGACATCATGGCCGCCGTGTCTTATGCGACCGCGGACAAAAAACCGACCGCAGCGTGGCTTTACAACGATTATGGTTATGAAGTGGACCTGACGGCAACTTACAAAATAACCAATAACCTATCCTATATGATAGGAGCCGGCTATCTGTTTACCGGTAAATACTACAAAGCCGATAAAGATACGAATGAACTCAGTAATGATTATATGGTCACGCACAGGCTGACCCTGACCTTCTAAAAGGTTCTTTCGTTGATTGCCGTTGAATTGAAAAACCCCGGGAAAACGGGCGGAAATATTCCGGGGTTTTTTATGTAGAAAGTTCAGGGACGAAAGGCTATATCAATGATGACAAAATGTTCACAAGTCCTGTTCAATAAAAATGAAAGCCGCAGATGAAAATCACGAACATGAAGGAAGCAATCAGATTGGATAGCATCATTCATTTTATGAACAATTCGGAGAAGACGTTATGAGCAAACTCCCTCTTTCACGATTCCGGGTCATTGATGTCGCCCATGTGCGCGCCGGACCCACCTGTGTCCGGCAGCTGGCCGACTGGGGCGCTGATATCATCAAAGTTGAAGCGCCGGGTCCGGACAAGGCTTTGGGCGGCGACCGTCACGGCTCCGACTTTCAGAATATTCACCGCAACAAGCGGAGCATGACCCTGGACCTGAAAAGCCCCGAGGGTCTGGAGATCATGAAAAGGCTGGTCAAAACGGCGGACGTATTTGTGGAGAATTACCGGCCTGATGTAAAATTCCGGCTGGGCATTGACTATGAGAGTCTCAAAAAGATTAATCCGCGTCTGGTTTATGCCAGCATCTCCGGTTTCGGCCAGGATGGCCCCTATCGTGACCTTCCCGGCCTGGATCAGATCGCCCAGGGCATGGGCGGTCTGATGTCAATCACCGGTCTTGCCGGCCAGGGCCCCGTGCGCGTCGGCATTCCGATCGCTGATCTGACGGCCGGCATCTTTGCCGCCATGGGGGTTCTGGTTGCTTTGCTGGAGCGCGAGGAATCGGGGGAGGGACAATGGGTGCAGTCATCGCTTTTGGCCGCCCAGATTGCCATGCTTGATTTTCAGGCGGTGCGCTGGACGATTGACCATAAAGTGCCGCCGCAGGCTGGCAACGATCATCCCACGGCGGTTCCGACCGGTCTTTTCCAAACCCGCGACGGGCACCTGAATATTGCCGTGACAGGGGATGACATCTATCGCCGTCTTTGCCGTGCCTTAGGCGCGGAGCACCTGGCAGATGACCCGGATTTTGCCGGTGCCCGGGCGCGCTACTATAACCGCGCGAAAGTCAATGCGGCCGTAGGCGATCTCATGCGACAGAAAAAATCAGCCGAATGGATCGAATTGTTTAACGCCGCAGGCGTTCCCTGCGGTCCGGTATATGCGATGGATGAAGTTTTTGCCGATCCTCAAGTCAAACACATGGGAATTGTCCAGTCTGTTTCGCATCCGGCGCTGGGGCGGCTGGATTTAATCGGTCAGCCGGTTGTCCTCAGCCGCACGCCGTCGCGGCTTGTTTCGGCAACGCCGGAGAAGGGCGAGCATACGGTTGAAGTTCTCGCCGCTCTCGGGTATGATGACGACGCTGTTGCCGGACTCAAGGCAAAAGGAGTGATTTAGACGGATGGAAGGAATCGGATATGATATCTCCCAGTGAACATGTAATGGCCAGGATCGATGGACCCGTCGGCTGGCTGATCTTCAATCATCCCGAGCGCAATAATGCTTTATCCCTGGAGATGTGGAAAGCCATGCAGGTCGTCCTGGATCATTACAGCGGCAATTCCGATGTCCGTGTTGTCGTTGTTTGCGGGGCAGGCGAAAAGGCTTTTACCGCCGGAGCCGACATCTCTGAATTTGATCGGGTGCGGCGGACACCTGAGCAGATCGCACACTACAACAGCACCGGTCACGCTGCGTCCAGGAAACTGATGACGATCGAAAAGCCGACCATCGCGATGATCCGGGGCTGGTGCATGGGCGGCGGTGTCGGCGTTGCACTGGCCTGCGATCTGCGTATTGCCGCCGCCAGCGCCCGTTTTGCCATTCCTGCGGCAAAACTGAGCATTGGTTACGGCTGGCCCGGCATCAAAATGATTATCGATCTGGTGGGGCCGGCCTTTACCCGGGAGATTCTTTTTACCGGCCGTAACTTTACGGCTGCCGAAGCGCAAAATATGGGGCTCATTAACCGGGTTGTCGCCGACGATGAACTCGAGACCTTCGTCAGTTCTTATTGTGATATGATGGGCAAAAACGCGCCGCTGTCCATTCAGGCAACCAAGGGAACAGTTGCTGAACTTCTGAAACCGGCGGAAAATATTGATTATGCTCGCTGCGAGGAGCTCGATGCCCGCTGCTATGCGAGCGAGGACTACGTTGAAGGCCGCCGCGCTTTTCTGGAGAAACGCAACCCTGTTTTCCGGGGAAAATAGATCTGCCGGAAGGTTTGTTTTCAGCAGATAACAGGCAAGCCTTAAGCGTGTTCCGGCTTATCGGTTTTCCGCAGGCTGTGTTTTTCCGTCGCCTGTTTTAGCAGGCACAGTGGCGCTATCACCAGGGTCGGCAGCTGATTTCTTGAAATTACTTATTCCTCTTCCCAGGGCCGATCCGATATCAGGTAATTTTCCCACGCCGAAGATAATCAGAATAATGACCAGGATGATCAATAATTCCGGTATTCCTATTCCAAACATAAAACAATCTCCTTCGCTGTTGTTTCAGGGGTGTCCTCTTCCGGCAGTTTCATGCTTTCTCACGCCTGCTGATAATAAGGCGTTTCGGCCAGATCTTCGGCTCGCGCGCCCCGGGCGGATGCCGCTTTGCCGACCGGAAATTCTTCTTCCGGAGCCATGGTTGTTTCAATGCCGACTTGACGGTAGGTTTTTCTGATTAAATGACGCGCCTCCGCATCCAGAACCGGAACAGGGACACCCGGAAGGTTGCGGATGAGGCCGCCGTTGCCGCCCGTGCACCATTGATAGTATTTCAAATGAGACCACGGATGCACGCCTTTAACAATCAGGGGCGCCTGGAGCGTGTAGAAGGCATTCAGCGCCGGCTCCAGCTGAGCATAGACCTTCAGGGCCTCCTCCAATCGCCGGGTATTGAGCAGTCTCATCAGCTCTACGGCATACGGTTTTTCCGGAGACTGGACGGATTCGACATTCCATTGCCCGCTCCATTGTACAGGGTATCGTTTGGCGAGGATGGTGACAAAATCCAGATTCACCGGGCCGATGAGCAGCCGGTCGCTAAGCTTTTCGCAAATCTGAATGGCGGTCGTGAGATTCAATCCCTGGGAGAGTTTTATCCCGACAACATTGGGCAGATCAGCCAGGCGGTCAAACACCGCGAGAGGCACACCGCCGGGACCAAAGTTTTTATACAATTCGGAAAACGATCCATAAATTACAACAGGCAGAGACGTGGCACTGATGCGCTCGACGTAACCTTGATAAAGCTCTTCTTCTGTTCTGGCCTGCAGCGAGCGATTCGGGCTGATGAACAGATGGGTGCAGCCGACCTTTTCAGCATGGGCGATCATGGCCATGTCGTCTTCCAGGGTTTTCTCTCCGATAATATCGCCGGCCAGAATTTTACCCCTGGCTTCGTCGCAGGCAATCTTGAGAAACTGTTTATGCTCCTCCGTCGTCACGCCGACCGGAATGCTCATCGCTGAAAAAAAGCCGTGACGGATGCTGTTGCGGATGTCGTGGCGAATGCCTTCTTCGCTGATGGTCCTGAAATCCGGCGCGAAGGAGGGGATGAGCAGATTCTCCATTCCCTGATAGCGTTCTTTGGCCCACTCTTTCTGCGCGCTCATCTTTTTTGTTCGTTTTTTCTCCATTTTGCCTTTCCTTAAATTCGATTGTGACTTGATAACAACGTTCCCGTTGCTCCGCCCGGCTATAATACAATGTTTACGATCCTGCGAAACCGGAAGTTCTGCACAACCTTGACAACCGGCGTTTTGAGCTTTCCGCCGCAGGATTTTTCCTGCGGCGGAAAGCTCCCGTCATTATTATTTTTCGCTGTACCATTGAATATGGGCCAGATCTTTAGCCCGTACGCCTCTTTTGTAGGCTGCCTTGCCGACCATAAATTCTTCATCCGGACCGTCGTAAGGTTCGATGCCGATTTTACGGTACCAGTTTTTGATAAAATCGCGTTCCTTCTGATCCAGGGTGGGAATTAATTTGCCCCTCGTCTCTTGGTATCTTTTATTTGCGATGTACACGAGGCCGCCGTTGCCGCCCACGCACCACTGGAGGTACTTTCTGTGCTGCCAGGGGCTTACACCCGCCCGAATACAGGGCGCCTGCATGCTGAAGAAGTCATTGAGCGCCGGCTGAATGATGTTATAGAGTCGGTGGGCCTCTTCCCAGCGGCCGGCCAGCATGGCATTCATCATATCAACGGCATAGGGTTTTTCGGGAGACTGAATGGCTTCGACGGACCACTGGCCGCTGCACTGAGACCCATAGAATTTCATAAGGATGGGCATGAAATCAAAATTCACCGGGCTGATGAGCAGACGATCCGCCAATAATTCGGATAAGAAGAAGGAAGTTCCCATCTCCAGAGGATGCGAATACTTTATGCCCACGACATTGGGAAAGTCCGCTATTTTGTCGAAGGCCTTGTAGGGAACTCCGCTGGGTCCGAATTTGCGGTAATGAGGGGCCATCATGGCAAAAATCCACACGGGCAGAGACGTTGCTTCACATCTTTTTCGATAGATTTCAACGATTTCATCGTCCGTTTTGCCGAGTCCGCTGCGATCGGGAGAAATGAGCAGATGGGTGCAGCCGTTTTTTTCGTTAAGAGCAATCTGCGCCAGATCCTCTTCCAACGTTTTCTCGCTAATGATGTCCGCTGGGAATATTTTTTTGCCCCTGGCTTCGTCGCAGGCGGCATTGGTAAATTGCGCATGTGTTTCAGGCGTGACGCCTACCGGAAAGCACATCGATCCGACAAAGCCGTGTTTAATGCTGTTGGCCATGTCGATGCGCACGCCTTCTTCGTCGATAGCCTTGAAATCCGGCGTGAAGGAAGGGAAGATCAAGGTTGACATGCCTTTATAATTCTTTTTAGCCCACTCTTTTTGTTTGCTGCGCTTAACTTTCTTCTTGCCTTTGGCGGTTTCTTTTTTGGCGGCAAAGGCTTCCGGAATTCCCAGACCGGCCAGACCTGCGGTGGCGGCTGTTCCCAATGCCAACATCTTCATGAATTCTCTTCTCTGCATCTTGCTTCCTCCTTAATTAAATTAGGTATGTGGCTGCTGTTCTCATGCTTTGTAATATTGTGTATGGGCCAGATCCTTGGCCCTGACGCCTCTTTTGTAGGCCGCTTTGCCGACCATGAATTCTTCTTCCGGACCGTTGTAGGGTTCGATCCCAATGCTGCGGTAGGTTTCTTTGACCTTTTCACGCGCCGCTGCGTCCAGAATCGGGACGTATTGATGACGGTATCTGGGGTTGTCGATATAAATCAGGCCGCCGTTTCCACCTGTGCACCACTGGAAGTACTTCCGGTGCGGCCAGGGACTGACGTGTTTGAGAATGGTGGGCGCCTGCAGATCGAAGAAATAATCCAGCGCCGGGGAAAACTGATTATAGACTTTCATCGCTTCCGTATATTTGCGGGCGTTGAGCAGACGCATCATCTCCACGCAATAGGGTTTTTCCGGTGACTGGACTGCTTCGACCTGCCATTGTCCGCTCCACTGGACGTTGTAGAACTTGGACAGCATCGGTGCAAAATCCAGATTGACCACGCCAACGGATAACCGGTCGGAGAACGCTTCGCAGCACTGGAAAGCCGTTGCCAGATTCATCGGTTGTGAAAACTTAACCCCCACGACGTTGGGCAGGTCCGCCAGCTTGTCAAACACGCGAATGGGAATACCGCTGGGGCCGAATTTCTTATACCAGGGGGCGACCATCGCAAACAGAAAAACGGGAATCGACGTTGCCTCAATCCGTTTCTTGTATTTTTCATAAAGCTCTTCCTCCGTCTTGCAGATGCCGCTGCGGTCCAAATGAACAAGCAGATGCGAGCAGCCAATGTTTTCGACACCGGCCAGCATCGCCATGTCTTCCGCCTCAGTCTGGGCTCCAATACAGGTGCCGGGAAAAAGTTTTTTGCCCCTGGCTTCGTCGCAGATGATTTTGATCGTCTGAATGTGTTGCTCTGTCTCCACCGGTTTATGAAAACCCACCGGATAGAGCACCGATGCCAGCATGCCGTGGCGGATGCTGTTTTGGACATCCGCGCGAACAGCCTCTTCGTCAAGGGTTTTGAAATCCGGCGACATGGAAGGCAGAATAAAATTCGCCATGCCTTTATATTCTTCGATGGCCCATTCTTTCTGCTTGCTCAGTTTAAGTTTTTTAATGGCGGGAGCGGCCGGTTTCTTTTTGGCGGCAAAGGCGGATGTAACACCCATGCCCAGCCCGGCGGTTGCCGCGGTTCCCACTGCCATCATCTTTACGAAATCTCTTCTTTTCATTCTATCCCTCCGTCATTTGGTTTAGATTCGATCACCAGGTTCCAGCTTTTCACTGGGCAAATTCCAGGATGCTCCCCGGCCGGATCCGGCTATTTTGCACAACCGTCCCGTCCGAGTTTCCTGTATTCGTCTTCGTTCCATGCCAATCCGCGAAACAGAGCCTGGTAGATTTCGCAATGGATGCTTTGATCCTTAAACTCACGATCATTCAGCAGAGCCTGCCTGAGGCTGTCCCGGGTGACGTCCCCGGACGACATGCGGATGCCGCCGTCGACCGCCGAATCGAAGATCATGATTTTGTCGGCTCCCGGTTCGCTGTTCCAGGGTGTCCATGGGACTGCTGTGTCCTTCAGGCCCCGGCCGGGATTGCCATTTGCGGCAAACTGCGTCCAATAGGACATCATGGCCGACGAGAGCATCCGCCGCCCGGGATCGTCGGGATTCCCCAGGGGGATGGCCAGGCCGTTGCCCTGGCCGAAGACAAAGGGAATTTCCACCGTATGACCGGCGCCGAGCGCCACGGACATATTGATGCCTGAAACCATGCCTTCTTCATCCCAGTCGAAACGATACGCGTAGACATCGTGATGTCCCGCCTTGATCATGGTCCTGGCGATGTCGTCGACATAACGCTGTTTCCAGGCCAGGGAGCCGTATTTTGCAAAGCGCAGATAATCTTCGGGATTCGTTTTCAGGACTTGTCTCCAGCGCGGTTCAGCAAGCAGATAAAAGCGGCGTTCATCGCGGTTGGTGCCGATGATCATCGGGACTTTGTTAAACCTGCCTGCGGCAAATGCTTTCATCGCCGGTTCTGAAGGCAGTACCGCACCGTCGGAAAACAGGCGCGGCGCCGGATAGACGCGAACACCGGTGGGATTGACAATTTTATAGATCTGGGCAGGGGTCTGACGGTAAAGTAATTTTTTAATCTCGGCATCCGGCATCGCAAGCTGTTTGCGTTTGGCCTCCGCGCGGTCCCGGGCAAGCCCTTCACGGATGAGGATTTTATTGACGACTTCCGGCCCGCTCACGGGCATACCCGGCACTGCGTCGTCGCTAAAATTTAAGGCCGTGGTCAGAGGCATTTCCTGCAGTGCTCCGCTTTGGGAAATGGCCCGGTGGAACAGGCCCCGGGCCATGGGGGAGAGCACCAGAGAAAAAACATTGATGGCTCCGGCGGATTCGCCGAAAAGGGTAACGCGGCCGGGGTCGCCTCCAAAAGCGGCAATGTTGTCGCGTACCCATTCCAGGCCCCGGATTGTATCCAGGGTCCCCCAGTTTCCGGATCTGTCCGCGGCGCCGGTACCCGGACCCATGAGCGCCGGATGCATAAACCAGCCCATGACGCCGACGCGGTAGTTTATGGCGACCACAATCACCTGATGTTTTTGCGCAAGGACGGAGCCGTCGTAAGCGGGCGCCGCGTTATGACCTCCGACATTGCCGCCGCCGTATATCCAGTACATCACGGGCAGCTTTTGTCCCGCCGCGGCATTCGCGGGGGTAAAAATATTCAGGTACAGGCAATCTTCCGAACCGGTAAAGCCGTCGCCGTCCGTGTCTTTAAAGGGGGAGGCCATGTACATATCCTGAAAGCAGGCGCTGCCGTTCTTTGTGGCGGCAAGGCGGCCGGTCCAGGGTTGGGGAGCGCGCGGGGCCTTCCAGCGCCATTCACCTGCCGGCGGTTGAGCAAACGGTATGCCGCGCCAGACCAGCGCGCCGTTTTCAGAGACAAGTCCGGTCAGTTCACCCTGGGCGATCCTGCGCAGGGTTGCTTTTTCAGCAGCATTCAATGTCTGATCCTGTGCCGGTTTTGCCGGCCGTTTATCGGGCAGCGTTTCCATATGGCAGGCCCCCAGCATCAGGCAGGCGATGAAAAAAAATCTTAACGATAAATGAAGCATTGCACGATCGCCTTTCACATTCATAATCATTGACAGTCAGCAGCGCCGCGAGAGAACCTGATGTATCCGTTTTGCGGTTGTTTCTCTTTTGCGGATGAATCATGACTGTGGCGATTATTTTAATTTTGTATTTTGCAATATGTTTGCCAGAATGCTATTGATCGATGCAATATGGAATAATGATAAATAAAACAATATTTTGCGTCTTATTGACGCTCGGGAATTAATGCTTGGCCACTGTAATGGCTCTGATGAACGATGTAGCGTTACAGTAACAGTTACATTAAATCACTTTTCTTTCCCGCAATCCGTCAATCTGTTGTTTCGTCAGACCCAGGAACCCCGAGAGCACTTCCTCCGTGTGCTGCCCCAGCAGCGGCGCGGGCGCGTGGACTTCCCCCGGCGTCAGGGACATCTTGATGGGAATGCCGGCAAGCTTCAGAATCCCCGCAATGG
The DNA here is from genome assembly GCA_036528635.1 of Deltaproteobacteria bacterium. Lineage (GTDB taxonomy): Bacteria > Desulfobacterota > Syntrophia > Syntrophales > Smithellaceae > UBA8904. Next base: position 54,686 of record JAIGNE010000033.1, on the reverse strand, counting down.
GGTGCTCCACATCCACGATCATCTGACGGGCCGCAACCTGCGGATCGTTCATCACCTGATCGATGGTATTGATGGGCGCCGAGGGGATGCCCATGCTGCTTAGCAGCTCCAGGGCCTGTGCCTGTGTATAGGAGGAAAAGGCTTTCTCCAGAATTTGCTTTAATGCATCAACATTCACGTGGCGGGCATGGGGGTCACTAAAGCGCGGGTCGGACAGAACTTCCGGCAGATTGAGAATAGCGCACAGTTTTTCAAACAATTTCGGATTTCCCGCGGCGACAATCACATAACCGTCTTTTGTGGAGAAAGAATCGAAAGGTGTAATCACCGGATGGCGGTTCCCGATCGGCTGGGGCGCGGCTCCGTCCGCCTGATAACGGATCAGGGCATTTTCCAGAATGGCGACCAGGGAATCAAACATGGCGATATCCAGCCGCTGGCCTTCCCCGGTGAAGGTTCGTGAATAAAGGGCCATCATGATTCCTGCCGTCGTGAACAATCCGGGAACGATGTCGCCGATGGATGTTCCGACCCGGGTCGGCTGCCCGCCGGGTTGTCCGGTGATGCTCATGATGCCGCTCATGCCCTGAATGACAATATCGTAAGCCGGTAATTTCATGTAGGGGCCTGAGTGGCCGAAACCGGAAACAGACGTGTAAATCAGGCGGGGGTTGATTTTCTTTAGCTCTTCATAACCCAGCCCCCATTTGTCCATGGTGCCGGGGCGATAATTTTCGACCAGGATGTCCGCCTTCCTGACCAGTTCCTTGAGCAGTTCCTGTCCTTCCGATGTCCTTAAATCCAGGGTGACCGACTGTTTCCCCCGGTTGACGCTCATAAAATAACCGCTTTCCTTGTTGATGTGCGGCGCCAGGAGGCGTGATTCATCACCCTGGCCGGGGACTTCAATCTTGATGACTCTGGCGCCGAAATCGGCCAGGATCATGGTGCAGTAGGGCCCGGATAAAATTCGGGTGAGATCGATAACGGTGATGTTTTCCAATGGTTTCATAATGATGGTTATTTCCTTGATCCTTGAAGTATTTTTAAAGGGTTGCTCCGGGTGTCATAACGTTCCGTCCGGGGGGATGCTGAATCATGCTCAACATCCCCCCGGGGCCGGGTTAACAGAGGGGGGGATCAGTTGACAAAGAAAGGCGGCGTTTTGCCTTTGGCTCGCGCCTCGTCGCATTCCCTGGCCGCGGCCAGTATTTTGTTCCACATCGCCTGTGCCGGCTCGCCGTATTTTTTGAGCAGCGGCGCGGAGTAAACGTCTTTGCCGGCCACAACAAACTTTGCATGTTCTTCCGGCGTCCGCAGATGGTAAATTTTAAAATTCTTTTTCATCATATCATCCAGGCCCTCGTTATATTCGACGGCGTGATGGTAGGCCCAGGGCACCATTTCGCGGTTGACCTTCTCGAATGCTTTCCTGACATCGTCCGGAAGGCTATTCCATTTTTTCATATTCATGCAGGCCAGCTGGGGTGTTCCGCCCGTAATGGCCGTCGTGACGGCCGGGGCTACTTCCCACAGCCTGGTTCCTTCCAGTGTGCCGGCAGAGAGAAACGCACCGTCCACCACCTTGTTCTGGATGGCCATGTAGAGATCGGGGGCCGGAATGGATACGCCTGTGCCGCCCCATTTATTGATCACAGCCGCGCTTTTCCCCGGCGCCCGGATTTTCATCCCTTTGTAATCGTCAAACGATTTAAACGCTTTGGGGCCGACCGTGACGACCGGCGGCTGCTCGGTGGACCAGCCCATATATTTAATCCCGTCTTTGGCAAAAATCTGGCTGATTTCCTTGTTGATCCGGGAGGTAATAATCACGGAATCGGCCGGTTCCCAATAACTTGATTCATTGGTCAGCATGAGCAGGGGAATTTTTCCGCCATAGTAGGCGGGGGTGATGTTGCACATATCGATTGTGCCCTGCATCAGCGCTTCATACTGCTGCATGGATTTGACGAGCTGCTCTGCCGGGTACAGTTTGATTTCCACGCGGCCTTTGGTTTCCTCGCCGATCCGTTTGATAAAGTGTTCGATGTATTTGATTTGATCATAGCCCGGCGCCGCATAATCCGCATAGCTGAGTGTGATCTTCGGCCCCTGGGCGAATGCCTGCGGAGTTCCTCCGACAGTCAGGGAAACACTGATTAAAAACAATACGGCCAACCAAAATGCTTTCTTCATCCTTCTCCTCCTCAGTAAATTTTGATGATTCATCGAGTTTTCGGGCAGTTTACCGCGCCGGCTCACCCTTTCCCGCTAGCCCCGCATCAGGTTCGGCAGCAGCATCACGATGTCGGGGAAAATAACCACAAACACAATGGCCGCAAAGTACAGCAGATTATAGGGAAGAGCCCCTCTGATGATCTCGGTCATGGAGACATGTCCCTTGCCGATGCCATTGAGAATAAACAGGTTGATCCCCACCGGGGGCGTGATAGCCGCCGTTTCCAGCATCATGGTGCAAACCACACCGAAATAAACCGGGTCCCAGCCGACGGATGTGGCCAGCGGAAAAAGAATCGGCATGGTGGTCAGAATAATCGGAACGGGGTCCATGAAACAGCCGAGCAAAAGCAAAATGCCCAGGATCATGAACAGCACGGCGTATTTGGAAAGGCCGAGGCTGATCACATAGTTGGAAAGCCCCGCGGCGACGCCGCCGCGGACGGCAACATGGCCGAAGGCCAGGGCCGCCAGAAAAATGAGAATAATAAATGCACCGATGCGCATGCCGTCGGCGCTGGCTTTGAAAATGCCTTTGAGGTTCATGCGTTTATATAAAAGCGCCAAAACGGCCATGCCGACGGTACCGATGGCGGCCGCTTCCGTCGGAGTGGCAATGCCGAAATAGATGACCAGCAAAACCAGTAAAATAATGCCCATGAGGGGACCCACATTGAGGATTGCTTTAAACGTGGATATATCGCCCATGGCCGAGCGGGGAATCACCGGCGCCAGCTGCGGGTTCAGTTTACAGCGGATCGCGATATACGCCATAAAGATACCGGCCGTCATGATGCCGGGCAGAATGCCGCCGGCAAACATGTGGCCGATGGACTGATTGGTGATAATGGCGTACATGATCATGGGGACGCTGGGGGGAATGAGAATACCCAGGGCGCCGCCGCCGGCCAGCGTTCCCACGGAAAGTTTCTTATCATAGCCGAACTTCTGAAAGATCGGCATGGCCACCAGGCCCACCGCCGCGGCCGTCGCAACGCTGGTGCCGCTGATGGCCGAGAAAATGGCGCAGGTCGCGACGGCGACAATATTGAGACTGCCCGGAATTTTTCGAAGCCAGATCCCCATGCTGCGGAAAAGGTCTTCGCCGAAGCGGGCGTGCTGGGCAAAGAGCGCCATGAGAATAAAAATGGGCACGCAGGTCATCGTGAAGCTGTTTAAGTGATGGAAAAAATACCCGGGAATATCAACCCAGAACATCAGCCCCTGTCCCAGCATCAGCGAACTGGCCATGGCCGTGATGAGGAGAGAAAAACCGACGGGAATTCCCAGCAGAAGAAGAAAAAGCAAGCCGCCGAACATGATTGCGCCGAATGTGTACCACTCCAACCCCATTTTAATTATTCCTCCATCTTTATTGCTGAATGCTGTTTTCTTATGGAACCTGTCGTTTTCATCCGGATGACCAGCTTGCGCATCATCACGATGCACTCTAATCCAAAGAGCAAAAAGCCGATGGGGATGACCGCCATGATCGGCCAGAGCAGGAATTCATATTCCGTTTCCGATCTCCATTCCCCCGAGTAGTAGGTGCCCAGGGTTTGAAAGCCATAGTAGGTGACAAAAGCAATGCAGACCAGAACAAGGCAGTAACCGGTCATGGTAATGGCAAATTGCACGCGGGACGGCAGATGCTCGTAGAGCATGTCCGAGGAGGCATGGGATTCCTGATAGGTGGCGTAGCAAAGGGCCATAATGTTGGCCCAGATGAATAAATATTGAACGATTTCATCCCGCCACTCGATGGGATGGCCAAAAAGGTAGCGGGCAAACACGCCGATGAAGACCAGAAGCGTCAGGGCAAGATTGAAACCGGCGGCCACCAGGCCGGAGACGTTGCTGATTTTATCCATAAAACCTGATAAAACGCCAAATACGCTTTTCGAAGAGTTACCCATCTTATCTCCTTATTATCATGCAGATTTTTAAAAAGTTACACCGGCGATAAATTGACGAGGTCACCTGAATTTTTCCCTCGGGAAGCATGCTTTGCCGTCATCATCATTGACGCCAGTGCTGCTTTAATTTTTCCGATGAGCCGGCAACAACCTTGTTTTGTGCGTATGTTTTCCCCTACCTCATACCGGGCGGCCATGACAATAGAATTGTTTTTGCATAAGCATTTATGCAATCATGTTGCCAGATAACGGTATCAGGCAAAAACAAAAAATATAGTCATTAAAATTAATGAGATATGATAAATTAGACAAGGAAAGTGTTATATGATACAAAGTGTAACTATTGTAACAGATACAGTAACACTACATAATTGTGGACACTTGAAGGGGGTATAATATCATGAATCCGAGCATTATCATCAGCGGTTACGATACGATTCTGCAACTGGCTCAAAAAATTTTGCAGGAAACGGAAATCCCCCAGGGCGTCAAGGTCAAGCTTATTCATTCCCATGAATTTTTTCAGCGTAATGCTGCGCCAAAAGTAGGCCCATCCGATATTCTGGTTTGCGGTCATCAGACATCGGTCGCTCTGCAGCAGATCTACAGTATCAAGTCCATCCCGATCAAGATAACCGGATTTGAGCTGCTGCGGGCCATCAGTGAAGCGATCGTATTTTCCCGGGAGATTACGATTGTTAATTTCTATGCCGACATTCCGGAAATCGATCAATATGCTTCTTTGCTCAATATTAAGCTCCATCAGGTAGCCTATAGCTACCCGGAGCATCTTACCGAACTATTGGTTAAACTGAAAGAACAGGGCTGCAAAGTCGTCATTGGAAGCAGTCTCGTTTGCGACCAGGCCGAGAAATACGGCATCAAAAGCATTTTTATTTACTCTCTGGAGGGTGTCCGGGAGGCGCTGAAATTTGCCGTTCAAATGATATCCGCTTATCTGCAGGAAACAGAGCGGGCGGAAACCTTCAAGTCCATCGTTGACTACACCTATACGGGCATTATCGGTTTGGACCGGATCTCCCGTGTTTCCACTTTCAACCCCGCGGCGGAGAAGATGCTGGGACTGAAGGCGCAGGCGGTGATCGGGAAGAAAATTGAAGATATTTTCCCTGACATGAAATTACAGGAGGAAGACGGCCATATCCTGCCCAGAGTCAACCAGCTGGGTAATTACGGCAAGAAGCCGCTCATTTTCAGCTCCGTTCCAATTAAAGTGAACAATCAGTATTACGGCCAGGTGACTGTCCTGCAGGATGCGGACACGATTCGCAAGGCGGAGGAAAAAATCCGCCGCGATCTGCATCAAAAAAGGTTCGTTACCCAGTACACATTTAAGGATATTGCCGGCGGCAGTGAGGTTCTCCGGCGCACCATTGATAAAGCCAGGATGTTTGCCATGTCGGATTCCGCCGTACTGATCGCCGGAGAAACCGGAACCGGCAAGGAATTGGTCGCCCAGGGCATTCACGACAGCAGTTCCCGGCGCAGTCGCCCGTTTGTGTCCATCAATTGCGGGGCGCTCACGGAATCTCTACTGGACAGCGAGTTGTTCGGCTACGAACGGGGGTCTTTTACGGGAGCGAAAGCCGAAGGCAAGACCGGCCTGTTTGAAATGGCCCACACCGGGACGATCTTTCTGGATGAGGTTGAAGAGATTCTGCCGTCTGTTCAGGTCCGGCTGCTGAGGGTTCTGCAGGAGAAGGAAGTCATGAGAATCGGCGGGGACCGGCTGATCCCCATCGATGTCCGGATCATCGCCGCGACGAACCAGGACCTGTGGAGGCTTGTTCAGGCGGGGAAATTCAGACAGGATCTTTATTATCGGTTGAATGTGCTGGAACTGCAGCTTCCCCCCTTGAGAGAACATCTGGAGGATATACCTGATCTGGTTCGGTCCATGCTGGTTAAAAAAGCGCCTTCTCTGCAATATGTATTTACCGGGTCTTTCGCTGACTTTTTCCAGATTCTTCAGGGCTATTCCTGGCCGGGAAACATTCGTGAACTGGAAAATATTGTGGAACGTTTTTCCGTTCTGGTCCAGAATGTCAAGCCGGACGCGGATGCCTATATCCGCATTCTGCGGGATTGCTTCACGGTTCGATCCTCCCTGCCGGGCCAGGTGAAAAACAGCCCGCATCCGCCGTTAAATAAAGTGGCGGCGGTCAATCCTGAAGATATTCTGCGAACCCTTGAGGACCTGGACGGTAATAAATCAACGGCGGCCAAAAAACTGGGCATATCCCGCACGACGCTCTATCGAAAAATGAAAAAACAAAATAGCGCGGCTGCGGATGTAGAACAGGAGGCGCCGAAGATCTGATGATGTCCGGCGGTGTCTTTCTGCCGCCCCGACGAGCGGCAATTCCACTTTATGGCATCCGGGGAAGGTGGTTTGCCATTTCATGTTGACACGAAGACAGAGAATGTGATCTTCTGACGCACTCAAATCAAGGAGAACTTCCGAATTTGAAAAAGAGCAAGACAAGCTTCTTTTGTCAGCATTGCGGTTACATGTCGCCCAAATGGCTGGGCAAATGCCCGTCCTGCAACGGCTGGAACTGCTTTGCCGAAGAACTGATTTCCGAGCCGGAATCAGGCCATCGCGCTGAGATGCAGTTCGGCGGCCGGCCGACGCCTATCGGCGATATACCGGCCGAGGAGGGAGAGCGAATGCTGACCGGCATGGCGGAAATCGACCGGGTGCTGGGCGGCGGCATTGTCGGCGGATCGGCGATTCTGATCGGCGGCGAACCGGGCATCGGCAAATCCACGCTGATGCTCCAGGTGATGAAAAACCTGGCCGAAAGCGGGCAAAAAGTCCTTTATGTTTCCGGTGAAGAGTCCGCAAGCCAGATCAAGCTGCGCTCCAACCGGATCGGTGCCGCGGCGAAGGATTTACTGGTGCTGGTCGAAGTGTCGCTCGAGAAAATTCTGGAACAGATTAAAAAAATTGAACCGGCCATTGTGGTAATCGATTCCATCCAGACCGTCTATTCCAGCGATTTAATGTCCGCGCCCGGCAGTGTGGGGCAGGTGCGTGAAACATCGTCACGGCTTATCCTGTCCGCCAAGAAAAACGGGATTCCCGTATTTCTGGTTGGCCATGTGACCAAAGACGGTTCGATTGCCGGTCCCAAGGTGCTGGAGCACATGGTGGACACCGTTTTGTATTTTGAGGGGGATTCCGGGCATGCCTACCGGATCATCCGCAGCATCAAAAACCGCTTCGGCCCGACGAACGAAATCGGAGTATTTGAAATGCAGGACAAGGGGCTTAAAGAAGTCCCCAATCCGTCGGCCTTCTTTCTGGCCGAGCGGCCGCAAAACGCTCCCGGATCCGTAGTGGTCCCCAGCCTGGAAGGCACCCGGCCGATTTTAGTGGAAATTCAGGCGCTGGCGAGCGTTTCCAATTTAGGAATGCCCAGGCGAACGGCCATTGGCGTCGATCACAACCGCGTGTCGCTTCTGGTCGCTGTTCTGGATAAAATATGCGGTCTGCATCTCGGAGGCTCGGATATATTTATTAATGTCGCAGGCGGTGTCCGGGTGGAAGAACCGGCCGTTGATCTCGGCATTGTCGCGGCGATGGCCTCCAGTTTTCTGGACCGGCCCGTCGATGCCCGGACAATTATTCTGGGGGAAGTGGGGCTCACCGGAGAGGTGCGGGCTGTCTCCCAGATGGAGATTCGGGTGAAAGAAGCGGCTCGCCTGGGTTTTAACCGCTGTATTGTTCCCAAAACGAATACGGCCTCACTTACCAAAATAGCCAGAATAGATATTTGTTCAATCAGCTCCCTTAAGGAATTGCTGGAGAATCTTTTCTGATTCCTTCTCAAAAAATTAGTTGAAATATGGTCCAAAAACCTTGACATGGCTGAAATAATGCATAAGATAGCGCGGCTTGACGGGCTGCACTCATAAAGTGAAATCATAAAAACGAAGAAAGGAGAATAAAAAGCATGAAAATCAGACCTTTACAGGATCGCATCATTGTAAAACGTTTGGAAGAAGAAACAAAAACCAAGGGGGGGATCATCATTCCCGATTCAGCCAAAGAAAAACCGATTGAAGGTAAAGTGGTAGCAGTCGGCAAAGGTAAAAAGACAGAAGAAGGCAAACTGATCGCCCTGGATGTGAAAGTGGGCGATAAAGTCCTTTTCAGCAAATATGGCGGCACCGAAGTTAAGATCGACGGCGAAGAATACCTGATCATGAGAGAAGACGACATTCTGGGCGTTATTGAAAAATAAGAAAATAATTAAGGAGGAAACTATACAATGGGAGCAAAAATACTTCTTTACGATGAAGAAGCAAGAAAGGCCGTTTTGAAGGGTGTCAATACCCTGGCCGATGCCGTGAAAGTAACCCTCGGTCCGAAAGGCCGCAACGTTATTATTGACAAGAGCTTTGGTTCACCCACCGTGACGAAAGACGGCGTAACCGTAGCCAAAGAAATCGAACTGGAAGATAAATTCGAAAACATGGGCGCGCAGATGGTGAAGGAAGTCGCCAGCAAGACGAGCGATGTCGCCGGTGACGGTACCACCACCGCAACGATTCTGGCCCAGGCCCTTTACCGTGAAGGCGTCAAAGCCGTCGCGGCCGGTTCGAATCCAATGGACATCAAACGCGGTATCGACAAAGCCGTTGAAACCGTTGTCAAAGAGCTCAGCAAAATGAGCAAACCCACCAAAGACCAGAAAGAAATCGCCCAGGTCGGCACCATCTCCGCCAACAACGATGAGACCATCGGCAATATCATTGCCGGCGCCATGGACAAAGTCGGCAAGGAAGGCGTCATCACGGTTGAAGAAGCCAAAGGCCTGGAAACCGAACTGGAAATCGTCGAAGGGATGCAGTTTGACCGCGGTTATCTCTCTCCTTACTTTGTTACCAACGCCGACAAGATGCTGGTCGCTCTGGACGATGTTTTAATCCTGATCTATGAAAAGAAAATCAGCGGCATGAAAGACCTGCTGCCGATCCTGGAACAAATCGCCAAAATGGGCAAACCGCTGCTCATCATCGCCGAAGACATCGAAGGCGAAGCGCTGGCCACCCTGGTGGTCAACAAGATTCGCGGCACCCTGCATGTAGCAGCCGTCAAAGCCCCCGGCTTCGGCGACCGCCGCAAGGCCATGCTCGAAGACATCGCCATCCTGACCGGCGGCAAGATGATCTCCGAAGACATGGGCTACAAGCTGGAAAACGTGAAACTGGAAGACCTGGGACGCGCCAAGAAGATCACCATCGATAAAGACAACACCACCATTATCGACGGCGCCGGAAAGCGTGCCGATCTGGAAGCCCGCGTCAAACAGATTCGCGCTCAGATCGAAGAGACCACCTCTGATTACGATCGCGAAAAACTGCAGGAAAGACTGGCCAAACTGGTTGGCGGCGTAGCCGTGATTAAAGTCGGCGCCGCAACCGAAACCGAAATGAAGGAAAAGAAAGCCCGCGTGGAAGATGCGCTGCATGCCACCCGCGCCGCCGTGGAAGAAGGCATCGTTCCCGGTGGCGGAGTTGCCTACCTGCGCACACTGCCCGCGTTGCTCAAGCTGACATTGGAAGGCGACGAACAGATCGGCGTCAACATTGTCAGAAAAGCGATTGAAGAGCCGATCAAAATGATCGCCCAGAATGCCGGCCTGGAAGGCAGCATTGTGGTTGAGAAGGTTAAAGAGAAAAAAGGGTCCTATGGTTTCAATGCCCGTACCGACGTGTATGAAGACATGATCGCAGCCGGTGTCATTGATCCGACCAAGGTGACCCGTTTTGCTCTGCAGAACGCAGCGTCAGTCGCCGCACTGCTTCTGACCACCCAGTGCATGATCGCCGACAAGCCCGAAGAGAAGGGCGCCGGCGGCGGAATGCCCGGTATGCCTCCCGGAGGAGGATACCCCGGAATGGGAATGTAAGAAAAAAGCAGGCTATGGGCTATAGGTTATAGGCGATAGATCATAAGGCTGTTAGGTTAAAAGGAAGGCCCCCTGTCCTTGCGGACAGGGGGCCTTTTTAGTGCGACCCAGGTTTCAGAAGCGTCGTGCATTTGTTGCCCATCTGTCATTGCGTAATGACAGATGGTGGTTTCATTCAGGCCGAAAATTCTTCTATGGTTTAGTAATCGGAGATGCATGATTTAACTTTTACGTGTCTGTTCTTGCGCCTGATTCATACCGTTTATACAGACTGCTGAGGCGTCAAAGAAGTTTGATTTCAAAATAATTCAGCTTGCCCTTTAAAATAGTTTCCACCTGTTCTTTGGCGCTTGCGCTGAAACGCAGGCAGACGCCGCAATCAGAACTGAGATGGCGCGGCACGTGGATTAATTTGCCGTCAATGCCGGCGGCCTTGATTGTTTTTTCTGCGCTCAGTGCATGGCTCACAGATTCAAAAAGGGCAACTGCATAAAATTCCTGTGTCGACATCGGTAACCTTTTTCCCTTTCAGAATCTTATCGTTTTAAAAACGAACGAACCGCTGTACAGGCGTGATCAACATCATGATCCGTGCTGAAGAAGCCAAAGCTGAAACGGATCGTCCCTTGCGGAAATGTTCCAATCGTATGGTGAGTGGACGGCGAGCAATGAAGCCCCGGCCGGCAAAGGATGCCCCAATTTTCTTCAAAATAGAGAGCGGCATCTGATGGTGTGGTGTTGTTGATGTTAAACGACACAACGGCAGTTTGCCTGGCGGCGTCTTTCGGGCCGTAAATGATGACCTCATCCTGCAAGTCCTGCAATTGAGTAAGAAATCGGAAAGTCAGCTGTTCTTCCTTGGCACGAATGGCATCAAGGGTTTGCTGCAGGACAAAGGACACGCCGGCGCCCAAACCTGCCAGACCGATCGCGTTAGGCGTACCGCTTTCATATTTGTCCGGCATAAATTCCGGCTGTTTTTCAAATTCGGAGCGGCTGCCCGTGCCACCCATCATCAGCGGCAATATTTTTTCATCCAGTCCCTCGCGGATATAGAGCCCGCCTGTGCCCTGGGGGCCATAAAGCGATTTATGTCCCGTGAAGGCCAGCAGATCGATCCCCATTTTTTGAACATCAATGGGCAAGGCCCCGGCGGTTTGAGCGGCATCCACGCAAAAAACAACATCTCCTCTTTTCCGGAGAAGCAAGCCGACTGCCTCGACCGGTAGGATTGTTCCCGTTACATTGGATGCGTGTGTCAAAACCACCATTTTTGTGTTTTTCCGCAAAACCCCTTGAATGTCGTCCGGATCAAACTCACCGCGAGGCGAACAGGGAATTACCGACAATTCCACGCCGCACGTTTGCAAATACCGCAAAGGCCGCATTACCGAATTATGTTCCATGCTGGACGTGATCACATGATCGCCCGGCTTGAGCCCTCCCTGGAGGGCAATATTGAGAGATTCCGTTGAATTTTTTGTCAGTGCAATCCGCAGGGGGTCTTTGATATTGAAAAGCTTTGCTAATGCCTCGCGTGTCTCATAAACCATACGGCCGGCATCGATGGAGCGTCCGTGGCCGGAGCGGCCGGGCGAGCCGCCGACGTTTTGCTGATAATGAATCATTGCCGCCAACACCGCTTCCGGTTTGGGAAACGATGTGGCGGCATTATCCAGGTAAACTGATTTCATTTAAACTCTAGGTTCAAAATAGCCTGAATTCAGGCTTTGGTGGCGCGAACGACAATGTCCGCGCCTTCTTGTCGCGCATCCGTTTTCAGGCCGCGCCTGCTGGCAAGACGCGTGACATTTTCCCGGGCAACTTCGTTATCCACTAAAATTTCCAGATCGGTATTGCCGTCTGCTATAGCTCTGTCAACCATTACTACCGGCTGCGGACAGGATAATCCTCTGGCATCAATACGTTTTGTAGTCATTATCATTCTCCATTCTGTTGATCAAGCTGTTATCTTATCTCTTTGCGTGAAACCGATAATCAGGCAGAAGATTAATCCGATGATAACGGCGGCCGGGCCGAAGGCGGCCACGCCCTTTGGCGAGCTGGCTATTGCAAAATTATGTGCGAGTCCCGCGCCAACGATCATCCCTGTTGCAAAAATTGCTGCGTCCATGTCCCCTTCTCCGGATAAAAACAGTTGCCTTCCCGGACAGCCGCCCGCCAGAACAAAGGCCAAACCGGCAAGTGTCATCCCCAGGAAATTCCAGACATGATCGGTATGGGCTATGGGCTGTCCTTCAAATCCCGGTTTGAATTGGCCGAGAATCACATTCATCACAAAGGCAAAAACAAGCAATGCAGCCACACCGCTGATCAAATGAAAATCCTTGATCAGAATAACATCCCGAAACGCGCCCATGGTGCAGAAACGGCTGCGCTGGGCAAGAGCGCCAATGACCAGGCCGGCGATCAGGCTGATGAGGATGGGAGCATGCTGAGAACCGGGGCCTTTTAAACTGAAGAATATCGGACCACCCGGTGTGAAGGTTACTTGAAAGACTAAAAAGAGGAAAAGTCCAACCATCAGTGCTGGAAAAATCCAGCCACTGGCTTTCTTTTGCGGGTAAGAGCGTCCCAGACTGTATCCACGTTTCAGGAATTGTACGCCGATAAAAATGCCCGCGACCAAACCCAGCAGTCCCAGAATGGCGTTGCCGTCACCGCCGGCCAGTCTTAAAATTGCTCGCCAGGGGCAACCCAAAAAAATCAGAGCACCCATCATGGCAAAGATACCCAGAAAAAAGCGGATGAGTGGCGCCGAACCCCCACGGGGTTTGTATTCTCCGGCAAAGAGGGCCGCAGCAAAAGCACCCAAAACAAATCCCATGATTTCGGGGCGAAGATACTGGACAACATCCGCCCGGTGCAATCCGAGAGCGCCGGCAATATCTCGTTCAAAGCAGGCGACGCAAATTCCCATGTTGGGCGGATTACCGAAATATTGGAGCAGCGCCGCGCCAATACCGATGACGGCTCCAACGATAATAATACCTGTGCGGGTTGAAAAAATGTTTTTCATCAAAAACCTCCCTTTATCAAAAAGTTGCACACTTTTAGCAACACCGGCAGCGATAATCAAATTCATAATATTAATATGCTGATTGGAATTATAACTTAAAGGAATATTAAAGTTCAGGCCGGGTTCAGAATCGAACTGAACAGCAAACTTTTTTATCGTTCGCCCGACGGGTTTGAAGCCCGCGGCCGGCACCAGCCGACTAACCCGGTCATGGTTAACTATTTCTAAATTAACCGGAAAGCTTTACACAATCTTCTCGATTTCAATTTTACCCGAAAGTATGGTCTCGATGCGGCTTCGCAATTCCGGTACGAAACCCAGACAAATTCCGCAGTCCGAACTAATCTGCTTGGGAATGGGAATCAGCTTATGGGGAAGTCCTTCGGTTTTTAGAATCTTTTCAGCCTTGAGCGCGTAACTCACTGACTTGAAGAGAATCACGTAAGATTTTTTATTTCCGTTCATGGTGTCAGCAATCGCCCGGCCTTGCTCATCGTTCCCGCGATGTCATACATGTTCGATACGATGCCGACACCTAATTTATCTTTCACCTCAAAATAATTCAGACAGGTTCCACAGACGAGCATTTCCACACCGGCCGCGGCCAGCTCTTTTAAATCGTCAAGCACGTCGGAGCTCTCGATCGTCAGCTTGACGCCGGTATTATAGAAAATCATCACATCCGGCTTTGCTTTTTCCAGACAGATCGTATGCAAAAAGGCGCGTATCAGGACCGATCCGAGTTCATCATTGCCGCGGCCCATTTTATCTTCGGCGCAGACAATGACGAAAGGTCCGGCCGTCGAGGGGGCGGCATTGCATGAAACGGCCATGTTTTCCGATGGCACGGGTGCACCCGCCCGGCGCGCAAGCAGAATCTCATAAATGCCGCCCGCCTTGACTTCGGTTGTGACCGTGCAACCCAGCTTGTTACCCAGTCGTTTGATATTTTCCAGCGCCGTTTCATTATCGACCATCACTTTGACTTGTTCGCTTTCTTCAATGGCCTGCTTGGCCAAAACAACCGGCTGCGGGCAGGCCAGCCCTGTGGCATTGACGATTTTGATTTCGTTCATATTGAATCCTCAAATCTTTTTTCTGCTATTTTTTTGGAAAAAAAGGACACATAGCCCCGTTGCATTCATCATTGACCGCGCTGACCGGACAATTTTCATTTGCGCCTTTCATCGGCAGAGTATAGTTGTAATTTTTCAGTATTTCAATCGCTTCATGGATGGCAACATAGGAGCTGAGCCGGCAGCATCGAACGCCGCCGATCTCTTTTAGTTTTTCTGTCGCCGCCAAGCTGGCCTCGAAGCTTTTTGTTCGCTCATCGGAGTGAAACGGCGTCGATTTCAAGACCATGCTCACGATGATGCCGGGACCGGCGGTTGCGCCGCAGATGCCGCAAAAACCGCATCCGGCAGCCGGCAATTTCAACCCGCGCATGAACGCCTCTTTGACATCCTTTTCCGTAAATGGGTGGCCGTTGTTCTTGAGCGCATTCATGAGAACGGCGGGAAGGAGTCCGTGAAACCATCCCGCATTGAGCGGCAAACTGTTCGATGCGTCCCAGACGTTTTTCAACTGATCATAAACATGATCGAACATCGAGACGGGATCCTTTTCCGAATTTTGTAAAACCACCTCCAGGATTTTGGGGATAAACGAATTGACAGAAGCGGGATTGTTAATGTTAAGCGACCGATAGATACTCGCCATAAATTCATCATAACGATGAAGCTCTTTAATCGACTCAAATTGTTCTTGATTCATTGATCTATTTCCCTTTCATCCTCGGAAATATTATGAAGCTTATGAAGAATTAAAACAGCCAGGACCGGATCTGATGAATCGATGGCACGCTGCCGTGGTGTTTGACGTCGCCCCCCACAACCAAAACAGGCGTCAGAAGCACGCCCGTGGATTCGGCGTATTCCTGATAGGGCCGAAGGGCTTCATCCAGTTCCGGCGACCATTGCCGGGCCGGGCCTTCAAGGCTGTCAATGTCCTCGGGCGGGGTCGGCGGTTGATGAGCGACTGACGTAAAGTGTTTCCAGTCGATTTTGATCCGCGACGAGGCGGCAATCTCTTTTACTGTTGTAATTTTCTTCCCGAGGGCGGCTGCACATTCAATGGCTTGAGCATCGGTGTTCAGCATTTTTTTGACGCAAGGCGACGGCAAAATCTCTTTTGCCAGCTTTTCAACGCGCTGCCCCAGCAGATCACAGCGGGGGCAAGCCGCTGCAACGCCGATCACCCAGATATCCTTGCTCAAGATGTTACCCTCCAAACAGTCGCAGCCTAGCGCGCCTGGTCTCTAAGGTTCATTGGAAATGTCCACTGACAAAGAGCTTTCCTATTTTTGCACCATTTCCAGCGTGGCCGCTACGCGGGTGCGAATTTGACCGACGTCGCTTTGCGAGTAATCGGTTTCAATTTTTAAGTAAGGCAGATTGTGTTTGCCTTCCACATGCTTCTTCACCTTGGCGGATTCAACGTTATACCCGTGACAGGCATGCAGCACCACGTCGATCACGGCATCGGGCTTGAACTTTTCAATCAGTCGATCCAGTTCAGAAAGTCGGCGGTCATTCGGTGTCATGCACGCGCACGGAATTTCCAGATAACGCTTTGAAATCGCCCGGTAGGGGTTGGTGGTATTTTCATCGATGTGACCCGCGTAAGCCTTTAACCCTGTGCACAAATCCAGCGCGACGATCACACCGCCCGACTCTTCGATAATCTTGAAGACTTTGGTCGCGTCTCCGCCTACCGGTGTGCCGGTCACCAACACGCGGGATGAATCGGGTTTGCCGTGATACACACCGTCGGCCACGCGCTTTTGCACTTTGGCCAGCGCTTCTTCCATCGTCTTCATCATATCGGCTGTCGTTGCCGCCTGTCCCAGATAGGTCAGGTCATACATTTCCTGCCAGGTCAGCGGTGTCGGGGTCAGGGCCGCAAAGTCGAGAATCTGATTCAACAGTTTGTTTTTCACATTGGTATTTTTGATTTCAGCTTCGACGGCTTCATCCGTGACCTTTGTATTGAAGGTTGTCTCCAGAAAACCTTTGAGTTTTTTAATCATCCCGGTCCAGTTCTCAAGGGCTTCTTTTTGATCCGGCAACTGCGGCAAATCCATGATGTGGGTGGGTTTGATGTCCGCAATCAGTTCAAACATCTTTTTCTTGCCGTCACAGGTGGTCTCGCCGATCACCGCGTCGGCCAGCGAATAAAACGGACAAGTGTCGGTTTTGATGAATCCGTAGCTCGATTTGATGAGCGGACAGAGGTTCGCGGGCAGATCCTCTTCAGCCGCTGCGATGGTCTTATCGGCAAAGGCGCACAAAACCGCGGGCATGGCGCCTGCCGCCCGGACGACTTCCAGGGGACCGTATGTGCAGTAAATGCCCACAACTATTTTTCCTTTTTCGCGCTGAGACTGAACGTAACCCACGCAGCGCTTCGCCGGTTCGCCTGCAAAACCATCATTAACCAGAGGTTCAATTCCTTCTTTCATCACTATACTCCTTAATTATAATATTTCGATTATCGATCATAATTACAACCACAGCGTTCGCGGCATGTAGCTCCGCTGTGGTTGCCCACCTTGGCTACGAAAGCTTTTTGACCATCTTCTGCGCAGGCCCCAGGGCTTTGACTTTGGCTGTTGCGCCTTTGATGACCTGGGCAAAACGGTCGCCTTCGGAAGCGGATACCCAGGTGAACAGCGTTCTATCGCCTTCCACGCCGATGTAATTTAAGAAACTTTTTAACGCCGCAAATTTTCGGCGGGCGACTAAATTTCCGGATATGTAATGGCATTCACCCGGATGACAACCGGAAACCAGAACACCGTCTGCCCCTTCCTGAAGGGCTTTGACGATATAAAAAGGATTGATTCTTCCCGTGCAGGGGACGCGGATGATTCGAACATTCGGCGGATACTGAATTCTGCTGATACCGGCCAGATCGGCGCCCGCGTAGGTACACCAGTTGCAGACGATCGCGGCGATTTTCGGCGCCCATTCTATATTTGCTAAATTATCAGACATGTATTCTCCTTTTTGCAATATATTTGCAGCAACGGCTATTCAACCGGGGCGGCCCGCAGACTTTACGAAACCGGTCAATATCAAATCCCCATTCCTTTGCCAGATTATCGGCCTGGTGTTCAATATCCAAGTTCCTACTGCCCCATATTTAATTTTTGGTAATATATCAAATCAATAATAGTTATAGATGAGACGAGAGTATTCCTGTTGCTTATGAGGGGAGCTCTTCGACAAAGCAAGACAAGATAGGATCGGATCATCGCAAAAAATATGAATTTCGCTGAATTTTGAGCTGATTTAAGGTCTGTAAAAGCAGAAGGGATCCTTGTGCGTAAAGATGTCCAGCCCGTGGCTGTAAGTGCTGGCCAGACATCCGCCGCAGACCGGATGCATCCTGCAGGAGCGGCACGCTTCACTGCCGTTGCGGTAGCGCAGGGGGGCCTCCGAATCGTAAACTTCCGCGATGGTCTGAGTCTTCAGGTTTCCAATCAGCGAAGGGAATTTCCGGCAGGCATGGACTTCGCCGTCAGGCAGGACAGACAGAAAATTAAACGCGGCGCCGCATCCGAAGCCGGTGCAGCCGCCGAACGGCGCCATCCCCTGCTGCTGCATCGCGATATTCAAAAGGTTGTCTTTATAACCTAAAACCGGCAGGCGTTTTGCTGCTTCGAGGTATTGATACAGAAATGAAATATATGATTCTCTGGAGGGAAGTGCAAGCGCAGCTCCCTCTCCCACTGGTGTCAGGCGGTTGAAGAAAAAAGCGTTGGTTTTACCCTGCAGGAATTCCCCCAGTGCGATGACCTGATCCATGTTATCTTTGGTCAGGGTCAGCATCACCATCGAATAGACGTTCATCCGGCGAAGCAGCGCGAGGAACCGCATCGTCCTTTCGAAATGCCCCTTTCCGCGGATGTAGTCATTATGCTCCGGCAAGCCTTCGAGGCTGACCTGGAAAAAATTAAGCGGCTGAATGTCCTGCAATCTCGTGATCTGCTTTTCATCGCAGGGGTTCCCCAGCACGTTCAGCGTAAAACCGTAATCGGCGGCGGCCTGATACATGGCCGGAAAATCGGGGTGCAAAAGAGGATTGCCTCCGGTGAAGGAGACCTGCCCGCTGACGTTGTGCTCCCGGCAGAAATGGTCCATCTCATCCAGAATTCTCAGGGCCTCCGGGAGCGTCAGCGCCTGGCGGTCGCTGCGGTCATAGCAGTGCCGGCAATGAAGATCGCAGGCCTGTGTGATGTGCAGCTGCAAGGTAAACGACGATGAAACCTGAAACTGCTCATCCGTATAGGGTGAGGCTTCTTCAACTTTGCGATTCCGGCGGATTCGGGACGATGGAAGAAAGATAATGCCTTTTTCAGCGGCGCGGTCAATCGCCGACCGGACGGCGGCAAGCGGAATGGCTCCGATTTTGGCGATGTCTCCGGCGTCAATATTTTCAATCACCATTTTGAGAACCAACAGGGACTCCGATAAGGCTGACTCCACGTTTACCTCGCGCGTTTGGGGATGTTTCCAAATCAGAACAAGCTCCTGGCCGGGATGCGGAGCAGCCGGATTCAAGGTGTCCGGGAAAGTGGTTAGATCGACCCATGCCAGATCCAATAAGACAAGCGAGGGGTTTAGCGCAATCTGCAAAGCGGAGGCCGGCATCTCGATCTCCTGGTTCTTTACTTTCCAGATGTGCCATTCCAGGCGGGCAAGCTCTGCCAGAAATAAAGGGGCCTGAGTGCTCCGGGCGTAATTTTGAACGCTGTCCAAAAATGCCTGAGATGTTTCCAGGCGATCCCAGCCGAATACGATCCCGCGCCAGGCGTCGGGATCGATCAGCGACCGGCAGCCGGCAAAGCTGTTTTCAAGATCGATCATGATCTGATCCATAGAATCATTCTTAAAGGCAAAGGATGAATCCGGTTTCATTTAGTTGTTGTTTCGATATTGACGCTTCCGCGTAAGACCGGGATTTCCACACTGCATCCATGATTTTGCAGTTTTGCCGGATACGCGTCAGGGCTTCGCCGATAGTGCAACCTGCACTATTTCTTTCCGCTTCAGCCACTGGCCGGCTTCGATTTCTGGGGGTCCTGGGTGCTACCTGCACCCGCTGGTTTGCCTGATCAACTGCTTGATTCTTTCTTTACACAACCACTCGTAAAGGCGGCGCCTGACAGGAGTGTCGTTATGCAAAGACCCGCGAGGAGCTTTTTCAAGGTGTCCTTGTCCATGCATTCCTCCGTTTTTAAGAGATTCATCCTTTGCCTGTTCAGTATTTTATGGACGATGAAAAACCATGTCAAGATATTAAAATTTCTTTTCCAATCTTCAGCCGGAAGTATAGCCAGACGCCGAAGAACGTGACGAAGACGGCGAGGAAACCATAGGTCGCTGTCGGCGCCCCTTCAATAATCGAGAGCAAAAGACCAAGGACCGCGGCGCTCGACCACAGAAGCTTCATGGTCAGCATATGCCTGTATGCCCCGGCGTCGGCATTACGCGCGATGAAAGATATGCCGCCGATCCCCATGAGGGCCGCGGCCACGAGGCGCGTGGCCACCGGTTCCACGTTGGGCCAGCCCATAAGCGCCATGGCCGCCTTCGGTGCGAACATCAGCGGGATGGCGAAAATAAAATCGATCATGAAATGCAGGATGAAAAGCTTCCTGAGCAATGTCGGTACCATGGGACCTCCCTTTTACGTCTCTGGCAGCCGGTCTAAGCCGGTTCATCCGGCAGTTTGCAGGCTCTGCCCTTGAGGCTGAAGAGAAACTTTAAGACGTTTTTGGTTGCGTCGCTGAAAATCTTTTCGGCAAAGATCTTTCCGGACACGCGCTTGGAGATTTCGGCAAGCGTCGGATAGACATGCACGGCGCCGGCCAGTGTCGCAAGCGACACATTGCCGTTTTGCACTGCGACCCATTCGGCGATCAGTTCACCGGCGTGCGCCCCGGCGATCTGGCATCCCAGAAGTTTGCCGCGGGGGCTTGCCAGCAGCTTGATTTTGCCTGTGGTTTCCGCTTCGGCTTCGGCCCGGTCGTTGTCGGCAAAGGCCTCCTCCCACAGGCGGTATTCGATTCCTGCTTTCCGGGCGCGTTTTTCGTTGAAGCCGATGCTGGCAACTTCCGGATCGGTGTAAGTACACCAGCCGATTTTGCCGTAATCCGCCTTGCGCGGCAGCCTCAGGACTGCGTTACTGAGTGCAATGCCTGCTTCATAACCCGCGACATGCGTGAAGGGCATCTGGCCGTTGACGTCGCCGCAGGCATAAATGTGGCTGATGTTGGTTTTCATCCGGTCGTTAACCGGAATGCCGCGCGGCGTAAATTTCACGCCTGCCGCTTCCAGATTCAGGCCGTCAATATTCGGTTTGCGCCCGGCGGCAACCAGGAGCGCGTCTGCGGTCAGAACGCTTTTGGGACCATGGCCCGCCAGGGCGGCCACGGTCAGATGGAAGACGGCGTTGATCTGTTCGACCTTCACCGCCTGCGTGGATTTGAGGATTTCGATGCCTTCCGCAACGAGTCGGTCTTCAATCATCGCGGCCATGTCGGCGTCTTCCGGGCCCAGAATCTGGTCCATGAATTCCACCACGATCACTCTGGTACCCAGGCGCGCGAAAGCCTGCGACAGTTCCAGGCCAATCGGGCCGCCGCCCAGAACGATCAGACGGGCAGGCAGGGTCCGCTGGGAAAAAACGGTTTCGTTGGTCCAGTAAGGAACGGCGGCCAGACCTGCAACGGGAGGCGCGGACGGGCCGGAGCCTGTGGCGATCATCCAGCTTCTGGCGCTGATCCGTTTGCCGCCCTGCACAACGGTATGATCATCGGCAAAAGCCGCCTCGCCGAAGACAACCTGCGCCCCGAGTCCGCAAAACCGTTCGACGGAATCATGGTGTTGAATCCGGTCGATGACGCCCTGAACGCGGTCCATCACCGCGCCCAGATCCACCGGCGGCCGTGTGACTGCGGGAAGGCCGAATTCCTTTGTCCTTTTCATCAGGGCATAAACACCGGCTGTCCGGATCAGTGTCTTTGAAGGCACGCAGCCGTAATGCAGACAGTCACCGCCCAGTTTCGGCGACTTCTCAATCAGGATGGTTTTCGCGCCGAACTGCGCGGCGCCCGCGGCCGCGCTGAGTCCTGCCGCGCCGCCTCCTAAAATGCCCAGATCGTAATCATAACTTGCCATAAAGCCTCCTGTCAGATTTTAAAATCCTGCCCGTCGTCCGGATTGTTTACAGATCTCGCATTGATCTTGCCGGTCCTGTTGCGCCGTCTCCTTCTCCATGTTATACATCATTGCAGGAGGCGCTCATCATCGAATATCGAAGAACACACATCAAAATCGCAGCCGGAATCGGCGGGATCATTCTTCTGGGAGGCCTCTATGTGTTTCTGGCCCAATCCGGCGCTCTGGAAACGATTTGTGACTGCGGCGCGCTTAGTGACCGAATTCTTAACCGGGGCTTACTCGGCCCGCTGGCCATTATCGGCCTTATGACGCTGGCCGTTGTTGTCAGTCCGATTCCGAGCGCTCCGATTGCCCTGGCCTCGGGAATGGCCTACGGCAATTTCTGGGGAACGGTTTATATCGTCATCGGTGCGGTAGCGGGCGCCATCATCGCTTTTTTCATCTCCCGCTCTCTGGGATATGAGGCCATGCAAAAACGGTTTGGAAAAACTTTGTCCGTCGGCCTGCTCGGTTCACAAAATGCCTTAACCGGCCTGGTCATGGCCATGCGCCTGGTTCCCTTCCTGTCCTTTGATATCGTCAGTTACGCCGCCGGACTGACTCCGCTTAAGCCGTGGCGCTTTATTCTGGCGACACTGATCGGTGTGACGCCCGTGAGTTTCGCCCTCGCGTATTTCGGGGGCGAACTGGCTTCAGCCGACTTTGACCGCATCGAACTCATCGTTTTAGCCATTGGACTGGTCACCCTCATCCCTGCTGCCATCGCCTTGTATCGCCGCCCCAGACAGGATAATCATTTGGACTGAGGAAATCCGTCATCATGAGAATTCACAAAGGCTCTGAGGAACGCGCACACCATCTTGTCAGGAAAACTTGTGATGAATATTATCACAACACAAAATTCTGGTATATTAAATATTAGGATTGTATAAGAAAGTACAGGGTAAAAAAGAGAAATGTTTTTGGTTCCCATGCAATGAGATGTAAAGGATATCGATAGTTGATGGAGAAGGTGGAATGTCGTCCCGGTTAAAAAAGATCGTTCTTTTTGTTGTCCTGGCCTGCCTGGTGGCCGCCTTTTTTCTGCTGGATTTAAACCGGTATTTCACGCTGGATTATATCAAGCAATCCCGCGACAGTTTCGCGGCGTTTTACGCCCAGAACAGGATTCTGACGATTGCCGTCTATATGCTGCTCTATATCGCCGTCACGGCGCTGTCCCTGCCGGGCGCGACCGTCATGACGCTGATTGGCGGCGCGCTGTTTGGCTTCGCGACCGGCCTGGTTGCCGTCTCTTTTGCCAGCACCATCGGTGCAGCCCTGGCTTGCTTTGTTTCCCGGTATCTCCTGCGCAGCTGGGTGGAACAAAAATTCGGCGACAAGCTTGCCGCGATCCATGCCGGACTGGAAAAAGAGGGGGCCTTTTATTTGTTTACGCTCCGGCTCATACCCCTGTTTCCCTTTTTCGTGATTAATCTGCTCATGGGACTGACCCGGATGAAGCTTTGGACCTTTTACTGGGTGTCGCAGATCGGGATGCTGGCCGGTACGGCTGTGTATGTCAATGCGGGCAAGGAATTGGGGAAAATCGAATCGCTTTCGGGTATTCTCTCGCCGACCCTGATCATTTCCTTCGTCATCCTGGGGTTGTTCCCGCTGGCGGTCAAAAGAATTATGAACAGGTATAAGCGGCGTTATTCCCGGGATCAGGCGGACGGCCAAGCAGACGCCGGGCCTGACGGAGATCAGCATCCATAACAGAAACCATTAAAGGGGCTGTACTTTTAAAGTTAAATGATAGAGGTGAGGATATGAACTACTATGATCCAAAGGACCTGGCCGATTTTCCCAACATCGGCGAATGGGCGGCAGATCAGGGCAATAAGTTCTTTGAATACTATGGAGCGGCAACCGGCGCAGGAAAACTGACCGAGCGGGAAAAATCCCTCATCGCGCTGACGGTTGCCATGACACAGAACTGCCCTTACTGCATTGATGCTTATACGAATAAATGCATGTCTCTGGGCGTTTCCGATGAAGAGATGATGGAGGCGGCGCACGTGGGCGCAGCCATGATGGCGGGCGTGACGCTGGCGCACGCCACCCAGATGCGGAAAATCATCAAGAAAAAGGAGATGTAATGGACGCCTCCGAGCAACTGAAAATTCTGGGTGCAGTTGACGGCATTCCGTCTTTTTTCGAGAAAATTCGGGAAAGCGGCAAAGTGCCGCTGGCAGCTGAAAAGATTGATATTTTGCAGATCAATGTCGGGCGCGTCTGTAATCTGGCCTGCCGGCACTGTCATGTGAATGCAGGCCCCGATCGCAAGGAGATCATGTCGCGGCCGGTGCTGCAGAAATGCCTGGAGATTCTGAAGGCGTTCCCGATTTCGACTGTTGACGTCACCGGCGGCTCGCCGGAGATGAATCCGCATTTTGAATGGTTTGTCACCGAGGCGGCCCGTCTGAACCGCCGCCTGATTGTCCGGTCCAATCTGACGCTTTTAACGGAAGGGCCTTACCGGCGCCTGCCGAAGCTTTTCGCCCGGAACCGTGTGGAAGTCGTGACGTCGCTGCCGGATTACCTGGAAGGCAAATCCGACCGCCAGCGCGGTGCGGGCGTTTTTCGCAGAGTGATCGGGGCGATGTGCGAACTCAACCGTCTGGGATACGGCATGGGGTCGAACGGTCTGGTGCTCGATATCGTCCACAACCCCGTCGGGGCCTATCTGCCCGGCTCACAGGCCGCACTTGAGCATGAATACCGCGAACGCCTGCTCATCGAGCATAACGTCCGGTTTAATCGTCTTTTTTGTCTCACCAACCTGCCGGTCGGCCGCTACTTGGATTATCTGCTCGCCTCCGGAAATTTCGAAGATTATCTTGCCACGCTGTGCCACTCGTTCAATCTGATCGCCGTGGATAACGTGATGTGCCGGACCACGCTGTCCGTCGGCTGGGACGGATCGCTCTACGACTGCGATTTCAACCAGATGCTCGATCTTAAAGTGAATCACGGAGCGCCGGACCACATCCTGAATTTTGATATGCAAAGGCTTGCGCATCGCGAGATCGTCATCAACAATCATTGCTATGGCTGCGTGGCGGGCGCGGGTTCTTCCTGCCAGGGAGCGACGACGGGTGTCTGATATTATAAGTGTTTCGGTCATTATTCCGGTGCTGAACGAAGGCGAACGCATCAATGATATGCTGCGTTCGCTTGCGCTTGCCGCCGGGAATGTGCCCCGTGAAATTATTATTGTGGACGGCGATCCGGCAGGCGCGACGATTGCGCGCATTGCCGATGCCGATGTCATTCGGCTCTCCGCGCCCCGGGGCAGGGCAAGCCAGATGAACGCCGGGGCCGCACGCGCACGCGGCGACATCCTTCTTTTTCTGCATGCCGACACGATCCTGCCGGAAAACGCTTTGAGTAAAATTACAGCCGCCATGGCCGACGGGCGTTACATCGGCGGCGCTTTTGATCTGGGGCTTTCCAACCCGCGCTGGATTTTCCGCGCGACCGGCTGGTGTGCGTCGCTCAAACACCGCCTGACGCGTGTGCCTTACGGTGATCAGGCCATCTTTATGCGGCGGCGCAATTTTGCGGGGCTGGGCGGTTACGCGGCAATTCCGTTCATGGAAGATGTGGAGCTGATGAAGCGCGTGAAAAGGCAGGGCGGCCGCATTGTGATTTTGCCCGAGGCCGTGGTCACCTCTTCGCGCAAGTGGGAGAAAGATGGTGTGGCATACACCATCCTGCGCAACTGGGTGCTCCAGGCGCTGTATCTGTTCGGCGTGCCGGCTGAAAAGCTGGTGAAATATTATTACAAAGAATAGGTGCGTGTATGAAAAGACCCCTATTGATCATTGCAATAATTCTCCTGCTGTCGTGTCCGCTTCACTCCCGGATGCTGGAGCAGGGCTTTCGCGAAGATTTTGCGACGCTTTCGGACTGGAGGCCGCTCACCTTCCCGAAGATCCCGCGCCACAGCGTCTATCGCATAGAGAAAGAAGAAGCGAAAAGCGTTCTGGCGGCTGAGGCCAACGCCTCCGCTTCCGGCCTCATTTATTCCAGGTCCTTCAATATCTACAAAACACCCATCGTCACATGGCGCTGGAAAGTATCCAACATCTACGCGGCAGGTGATGAGAAAAAGAAATCCGGAGACGACTACCCGCTGCGCATCTACGTCATGTTTAAATATGATCCGGAAAAAGCGGGGGTTTTCGAGAAAGCCCAATATGCGGCGGCGAAGCTGATTTACGGCGACTATCCGCCGCACAGCAGCCTCAACTACATCTGGGCCAATAAAAAGTATCCGGAGAAAATTCTGCCCAACACTTACACGGCCAGAGCGCAGATGATTCTCCTGCAGAAAGGCCCGGATCGCACAGGGCAGTGGATCGATGAACGGGTGAACGCTCTGGAGGATTACCGCAGGGCTTTCGGAACGGACCCGCCTGTTGAGGCGAGCATCGCGATAATGAGCGATGCGGACAACACCGGCGAAAAAGCAAAAAGCTACGTGGATTTTATCGAGGTGTCCGCCCGGTGATATAAAACGCCTGCATCTTGTTTTTGAAATACCCGGCGCGCGGCAAAATAAAGACGCGCCGGGCCGCGGATCGGGCACAGGCTTTAGCGGCGATGCGGCAAGGGGTTTCGTGATTTTCCTGTGCGGTATCCTGCGGCCATCCGGGCACAGGAAAGATTCGCAGGTGTGGTGTCCTATGAAAAAACTGATTCTGGCGGGCGCGGGCCACGCGCATCTTTTTACGCTCATGAAAACGGACCGGCTGATCGCAGCGGGTATATCCGTAACCGTTATTGCGCGCGGCGATTATCATTACTACTCCGGCATGGGGCCGGGCCTTCTCTCGGGCCGCTATCAGCCGGCGGAGACGCGGTTTCATGTGCGCCGCATGACCGAGGAGCGGGGCGGCAGGTTTATTCAGGGCGACATGGTCGGCATCGATGCGGATAACCGCCGCGTCGTTCTGTCGGATGGCCGGTCGTTCGATTATGACGTTTTGTCATGCAACCTGGGCAGTGACGTCGTTCCGGTCTCCGGTTCAAACGAGCAGATCATCTCCGTAAAACCCATCGAGAATCTTTTTTTTGCCGGACGAGACATCGAGAAGCGCTTAAAGCAAGAAAGGGTCCGCGCCCTGGTCATCGGGGGAGGCGCGGCGGGGATTGAACTGGCGGGAAATCTCTGGCGCCTGGGGGAAAAAACGGCGGGCAGCCTCGAGATTACCCTGGTGAGCCAGAGTGAAATTCTTGCCCGCCACCCATCCCGGGTGCGCCTGCTGGCCCTTGCTTCTTTTACCAAACGAGGAATCCGGATCATCGAGCATGTCAAGGTTCAGGATCTTTCCGGCAGCGAGGCTGTTTTGCAGGAGGACGGCCGACTGGCTTTTGATTATGCGTTTAACGCTGCGGGCATTCGTCCTCCGTCAATCTTTCGAAACTCCGGCCTGCCGGTTGCAGCAGACGGCGGTCTGCTGGTGAATGCCTGTCTCCAGAGTGTTCGGCAGCCGCGGATCATCGGCGGCGGCGACTGCATCAGTTTTGCTCCACGGCCGCTGGATCGCGTGGGTGTGTATGCGGTCCGGCAGGGACCGGTGCTTTATGATAATATTGCCGCGCTGCTGGGCTGCCGGGCGCTTCGAACCTTTAAGCCCCAATCCCATTATCTTTCGGTCCTCAACCTGGGCGACGGCCGGGGTATTCTTTCCCGGCGCTCCTTTGCCGCTTCCGGGCGTTTTGCCTTTCTTTTGAAAAATTACATCGACAGGAAATTCATGAAGCGTTTTCAGGTGAGCGGCGAAATCAACGCCCTCTTGTGAAGGTTGCCGGTTTCCCGGAGGATTTGACGATTGAATGATCCCGCTTAAGCGGTGGTCGCGTCCAACCACGGTGAGCACCGGGAAACAAACCGGCAGTCTGCCTCGCAAATGAAAGGGGGGCGGGCCTTCAAAAAAAGGAGTTCAGGTTACCTAACCGGGATTATTCCGATCTGCCAAATATTGCTTGCATCCTTCATCATCCTTGATTAAACAATAAGTCGCATTCTTCATCCGGACTTTTCCGTGGCTGGAGAAAGCCGCATCAAAAACAGTCATAAGGAGGCTGCATTCCGGATCCAGGCGCCAAAGTTCAATCAATGATCAGGGAGGTTGAGTGATGAACATTTCGGAACTGCTTACAAACAGCGTCGCACAGGGAGAACAGGTCAGCATCATTTATGAGGGCCGGGAGTTTACCAATGTAGAGCTCGATCGGGCTGCAAAAAAATTGGGCAATGCGCTTTTAAAACTGGGCGTGAAGCGCGGCGACCGGGTCATCATGCAGATGCCCAACTGTCCGGAAATCTTTCAGGCCTTCCAGGCCATCTGGAAAATAGGCGCGGTCAGCGTGCCCATCAATTATCAGGTGGGCGTGGAGGAAACCAGCTACATCTACCGGGATTCCGAAGCCTCAACGGTCATCACATCTCCCGAATACCTGGAAAAGGTCCGTGAGGCAAAAGCGAGCGCCCCGTCGATCAAAAACATCATTGTGGTTTCCGATCAGGTTTTCGAAGGCACTTACTCGTATGACGGACTTCTGGCGGAGAGCTCCGACCAGCTGGAAACGGTCCATACCGATGATGACGAACTGGCCGCCCTGGTCTATACATCAGGCACCACAGGCAAGCCGAAAGGCGCAATGCACACGCATTACGGGCTGTATTATTCGGTGGTTCACATTCAGAAAACCACCCACTACCCCGTGGACATGATCAGCGTGGCCGTGCTTCCGCTCTGCCATTCTTACGGCATTGCCTGCATGAACGGGCAATTTTTGCGCTCCAAAAGCAAGACGGTTGTCCTGCGCCAGTTTAACCTGGAAAAATTATTTTCGGCCATCGACCGGTACAAAATTCAGTACCTGCCCGCCGTGCCCACCATGTATGTCTACATGCTGCAATACCCCGATTACAAGAAATACGATATCAGTTCCATCCGGTATTTCATCTGCGGTTCGGCGCCGCTGTCCATCGAGGTCTGGAAGCAATTCAAGGAAAAATTTGGCGGGGAGATCTGCGAGGGCTGGGGGCTCACGGAAGCCGCCGCCAATAACTCGGTCAATCCCGTCGACGGTCTGAAGAAAGTCGGTTCGATCGGCCATCCCATGGTGGGCATGGAAATGAAAATCTTCGATGACAACGGCCGCGAGGTGCCCCAGGGGCAGGAAGGTGAAATCGTCATCCGCGGGCCGATGGTGATGAAGGGCTACTGGCGTCAGCCCGAAGCCACAGCGGAAATGATCCGCGCGGGCTGGCTGCACACGGGCGATATCGGTTATGTGGACGCCGACGGCTACTTCTTCATCACCGACCGTAAAAAGGACATTATCATCAAGGGCGGAGAAAACATTTCGCCGCGGGCGATCGAAGAGGTTCTCTATGCCCATCCGGCCGTTGCCGAGGCCGCGGTGATCGGCATCAAGGACCCTGTGTACGGTGAAGAGGTCAAGGCGTATGTGGCGCTGAAGCCGGGCGAGAAAGCGACGGGGGATGAGATCAAGGAATTTTGCAGCCAGAAATTGAAGCGCTTTTTTGTTCCCCGGGAGGTTGTTGTCCTTCCGGCATTGCCCAAGTCGCTGGTCGGCAAAATCCTTAAAAAAGAACTCCGCAAATTGTAAGCGCCTCTGCCGGCGGGATGGCGGCCGCAGGATGTTTATCGCACCGGAGGGTGTTTAAAAAAATGTTCAGACTGCCGGCTGGTGATGGGGCGGCAAAGAATTGAAAAGATGAAAAAAAATCTGAAACCAATAAAAAGGAGGCCCCTATGCCAAGCCGTAGCAACGCACTTTTTGCCATGCTGGTCGTCGTACTGATTCTTTTCATATCCGCCAAACTTGCTGATGCGGGCGGAGGGGTTAATCATACAGTCAAAGTCAGAAACAAGACGAGTTGTTCCATGAAGGTGTATTTATTTACGTATAACGGCGACAGCTATGGACCGAAAGAGAGTTCGGGATATGACGAGGTAAAGTTTGAAACAGGCGCCAAATGTCCGGACCGTGTAGCCATAAATAATATTTGCCACGATGATGGTGCAAACAAAGGCGTTTCGGTTTGCACAAATGACGGTCAAACGGATGGGCATTGCAAAAAATTGAATTGCGAGTCTTCAACGTGGAAAGTCGAAGGGCATTATGGAGGACAGTGGACAATAAGGAGGGATTAACCGGGGAGGGGCAGGCCGGGATTAAGTCTTTTTCTCGCTAAGCATCATGGACGCAACCGACCCCGGATGCCGAGTTTCGGCGTAATCAGCGGCGGCAGAATATGCTCCAAACCAGGGAATAAAGAAACAGCACGGGGTGAAGAGCAGACGTTAATCAGTGAGCAACGTCGCGTTCAATACCTCTCAACACCGTCCCTCTCAAAACACATCCATCGGAGCGCCGCCGGAGACGCGGCAGGCTTTTGGCGACTGGCAAGGTTTCCCTTTATTTTAAATTGGCCAGGTGGCTTTGCAGATTTGTTTTAATGCTGTTCAGGCCCAGCTTTCTCCTCAAGCGGTAGCGGTGAACGTCGATGGCGCTCTTGGATAAATTCATCATTTCCGCGATTTCCTTGCTGGTTTTTCCCTCCTTGATGAAATTCGCGATTTGAATTTCCTTCGGGGTCAGGTTCATGTATTGAGAAGAAAGTTTGTTGGTGAAGGGCGAAACAATCTCCTTGAGATTCGCTTCGATGAGTTCAACAAGATTCATGGATTTTTGATCCATGCTGCTTTGCTTCATCATTTCGAGATAGGGGAGAATAAGTTCTTTCACATTGGACAAGATGCTGTTCCGGGTTTCCTCAAGATCCTCCGATCTCTTGTTCAGCAGCACCGTCAAGGCTGTGTTCAGGTCTTCAAGTTTTTGGGATTTCCGGCTCAATTCCTGCTCGGCGTTGCGGATTTCCGTAATATCCGTAAAGGACGAAAAGCTCTTGCTTGTTCCCGGAATCATATCCACCGTGCAATAGATATTTCTGATTCTGCCCTGGCTGTCGCGCATGCGATACTCGTAATTTCTGGGTACGAGAGCCGGGTTTTTTCTGCGCAACTGGTGGTAATGGGTAAGCCGTTTCAGATCTTCTTTGCCGGCAACAAACTCGATCCACTTCTTTTTGCCTTCCCAATCTTCTTTCTTGTAGCCGGTAAGCTTTTCAAACTCGGAATTGACCAGAGATACGGTCATGTCGTCTTCAATAATGATGGTTGCGTTGCCTGTCGTTTCAAATAATGTCCGGTAGAAGCTTTCCGATTCGGTAAGCTTTCTTTCGGCATCTTTAAGCTCTGTCAGGTCGATGTCGGAGCAGATGCTTTTATCTGTTCCGGGAATGACGTCAACCGTTATCAGAATATCACGCAGTCTGTTCTGGCTGTCGACCAGTTTAAACTCATAGTTTTTCGGAACGGCGGCAGGATTGACCCTTCTCAATCGATGATACTTTTGCATCTTCGGGACGTCTTCCGGCGCCACCATCTCCATCCATTTTTTTTTGCCTTCCCAATCCGACTTCTTATAGCCGGTCATTTTTTCGAATTCCGAATTAACCAGGGAAACCGTCATGTCGTTTTCCAGGATCATCGTGGCCGTACCGGTTGTTTCAAATAAAGTCCTGTAGAAATTTTCCGACTCCTTCAATTTATCCTCGGTCAGCTTTCGCGCGGTAATATCCATGGCGTTGCCGAGAATGGCGGGCCTTCCCTTGTAGGTCGTCGAGGTGACGGTTTCGATAATCCACCGGACATCTCCCTGTTTGGATATAATCCTGTAGGAATAAGGACGGTCGAGCTGGCCGGACAGCATTTCCTTGACATTATTCCTGGCCTTCCTCCGGTCCTCCGGATGAATAATACTGGCTGATTTCCGGCCAACCAGCTCGGAAATACTGTAGCCCATGAACGTTGCGGCAATCGGACTGACCAATTGGTATGCTCCATCCTGGATGAGGTACATGCCGGCCAGAGAATGGTTCCAGATGGTTTGATAGAGTTGTCCTTCTTCGAGCAGGGTTTTGCTGATCTGCTCCTCCTGCCGCAACTGCTCGGCCGAAGAACTTATCGGCCGGGTGGATGGATCGATATCTTGAGCCTTCATTTCTTCTGTATCATACCCCTTCTATTTGGTTGAAAGACCTTCATTCCTCATGAAGCCTAACACAATTATCCGAGCGTGTCGACCAACGGCATGGTCTTTCCCTTGTGCAAAATTGTATCATGATATCGAAGCATTGAGCCGTTATCCGACAGCTCGTTTATTCAGGGTCTTTTCGGGTAAACCAAAAATTCGGGCCGGGAAGGACCGCAGGATAACCCCCGGTCCGGTCTCATCTGTCATACGTTTGCCTATGATTAATGTATGATTCTCGTCTTATTGTTATTCGGCAAAACGAATAAGATCGAGCTGAGAAAGCAGTATAAATAAGGGTCTCTCTTCACCTGCATGATGCCGGTCGCGCCGCACCCATCTTCCTCTATTGTCCCGGAAGGGAAGGGATAAATCAAACCCGCGGCGATGAGGCACGATCCTGTTGACAGGAACGGCGGCCCACCCTATACTTCCGGCATGCAGAAGAATGTCACGAGCGGACCCATTCTCACGTCCTACCCGATCGACGATATCCTCCCGGAGCTGAAAGCGGCCATCCGCAAGCATTCCGCCGTTGTGCTTTCGGCCCCGCCCGGTTCCGGCAAGACCACCCGGGTGCCCCTGGCGCTCCTGGATATTCTGGAACCTCAAAAAGGACGCATCCTCATGCTGGAGCCCCGGAGGATTGCCGCCGTCTCCGCCGCGCGGTGGATGGCGAAGGCTCTGGGCGAGGAAATCGGCCGGACGCTGGGATATTCCATCCGTTTTGACTCCCGGGTTTCGCCCGGCACACGCATTGAAGTGATGACGGAGGGGATTCTGACCAGGCGCATCCTGGCCAATCCTGATCTTGCGGGCGTCGCCATGGTTATTTTTGACGAGTTCCATGAACGGAGCCTTCAGGCCGATCTGGCGCTTGCTCTGTGTCTCGATATCCGCCGCGGCCTGCGCGAAGATTTGAAGATCCTCGTGATGTCCGCCACCCTCGACGGCGGGCCGGTTGCAGACCTTCTGGACGGGGCGGCCGTCATTACCTCGCAGGGACAGGCCTACCCGGTGGAGGAGCGCTACTGCGGGGACGACCGGGAACAATCCGTGACAAAGCGCATGACCGATGTTGTCCAGAGGGCGCTCCGGGAGACGGAAGGCGACATCCTCGTCTTTCTGCCGGGGGCCGGAGAAATTCGCGCCGTCAGCGATAGTCTTGTAGAAACGCTCCATGAAGGGGCGATGAAGGACATTTCCGTTCATCCCCTTTACGGCGATTTGCCTTTTGACCAGCAGGAGCGGGCGATCCTTCCAGCACCCGAGCGCAAGATTGTCCTCGCCACGAACATCGCGGAGACCAGCCTGACCATTCACGGCGTCCGCGTGGTGATTGACAGCGGTCTGACCCGGAGGCTGGAGTACGATCCGGGAACCGGGATGAACCGCCTGGTCACCGTCACCGTGTCGCAGGCCGCAGCCCGCCAGCGCCAGGGCCGTGCGGGCCGCCAGTACCCGGGCGTTTGCTATCGTCTTTACAGCCGCCATACATATCAATCCCTGATTCCCTTTGCCCCGCCGGAAATTGCCATTTCCGATCTGTCGTCGCTGGTCCTGGATCTGGCCTGCTGGGGCGTCCAGGACCCGGGCCTGCTTTCCTGGCTCGATCCGCCTCCGAATGGTGCCTGGCGCGCGGCCCGTGATCTGCTTATAGAACTGGGCGCGATCGAGGCCAAAGGCTCGATTACGCCTGTGGGCCGGGCCATGGCGCGCCTGCCGCTGCATCCGCGGCTGGGCCGCCTGCTTTTGCAAGCGGCTGAGCTTCACTGCCCGTCGCTCGGAGCGGATCTTGCGGCCCTGCTCTCCGAGCGGGACATCATCCGTCATTCCCGGTCTTCTTTTCCGCAGCCAACCGGCGGGTTGGACCTCAGCGAACGCCTCGGGCTCCTGGGGCAATGGCGGCAGAAAAAGGACCTGACCGGAGGGGCCGACGTCTCAGCATTGCGCGCCGTGGAAACGACATCGCAGCAGCTCCGGCGACTGCTGGGCAAAACACGCGAAGCCGCAGGCGGTGCAACAGGCCCCATGATCCCCCGTCTGCTTCTTTGCGCTTTTCCCGACCGCATCGCCAAAAGGCGCGAAGACGACAGCGGCCGTTATGTCATGCGGCAGGGAAGAGGGGTGAGGCTTTCCGCAAAGTTGAACCAAAGCCTGTGTCCCTATATTGTTGCTCCCGTAGTCGACAAAGGTGAAAAAGCGGAAGGCACGGTGCACATGGCCGAACCGTTGACGGAGGAACTCATTCGTGAGGTATTGGGCGACCAGATCGAGACGCGGCGGCGCGTTGTTTGGGATAAACAGGAAGGTCGCATTGCCGCCACCCTTGAAGAACGTGTGGGGGCGATCATCCTTTCGGCCAGACAGGTGAAGCCGCAGGAAGAGGAAGCTGTTTCCGTCCTTTGTGAAGCCATCCGGTCAAAGGCAGTCATGATCACCTTCAGCCGGGAGGCCCGGACTTTTCAGGCCCGGGTGCGCCTGATGAAAGAAACCTTTCCCGAAGAAGACTGGCCGGACCTCTCCGACGAAACACTTCTGGCGGCGCAGGAAAACTGGCTTTTGCCCTGGCTTTCCGGCATCCGCAGCGCGGGGCAGCTTGCCGCCCTGAACATTATGCCTGCGCTCACCGGGAGGCTCACGTGGGAGCAGCGGCGCCTTCTTGCTGATCGCGCGCCCGTGACCATCAATGTCCCCAGCGGCTCCGGCATCGCGATTGATTATGTTGCAGGCGAGATCCCGGTCCTGGCTGTCAAGCTCCAGGAGATGTTCGGCCTCGCCGACACCCCGGTCATCGCCGGCGGAAGGATTAAATTGCTGCTCCACCTTCTCTCGCCCGCCCGCAGGCCCGTTCAGATCACCCGTGACCTGAGCCAATTCTGGAACACCGTCTACCCGCAAGTGAAAAAAGAGCTGAAGGGACGCTACCCGAAGCATCCCTGGCCCGACGACCCCTGGAACGCCGCTCCGACAAAAAAGACAAAGGGCCGGAACTGAGAACGTTAAAGAAGTTAACAGCGACCCAAATAAAATTTGAATGATGATCAACGTCGGCCTGCGCTAGGCGGCAGTTTCCTGCATCTTGCGCTGCCCGGGTGAGCGTATTGATCGGCATCGAAGATTGCGGGCGGAATGAGAATCGTGTCAGAGGTCATCCGCCGAAGACGGGCGTGGATCATTCCATCCGGCGTCATGGCCGTCACGCGTTTATCGCCCGGTTGATTTTACCGTCCTTCTTCTCCCACACGGCGTTCAGCCAGCCGTTAAACCGGTTTCTGTATTCCTGGTCATCGGGATCCTGGCCCCGAAGATTTTGATCGATCGGCAATACTTCTATCTTGACGATGATTCGGGATATTCTGCTGCACAAGAACTCCCAGGCCGTCTCTACGCCGCCGGGATAGATGATGGTAACGTCAATCACCTTTTGCATATTTTTACCCATCATGGAAAGAACATACGAGATGCCGCCCGACCGCGGCTTAAGCAGGTGCCGGTAGGGAGAGTTCTGCGCCGCGTGTTTTCTGTGTGTAAAACGGGTTCCTTCAATGAAATTCATGATGGAAGCGGGCCTGTCTTTGAATTTTGCGCAGGCCCTCCTGGTGGCTTCAATATCCTTGCCCCGGAGATGAGGTTTTCTTTTTAGAAATTCGGCAGAGTACCGCTTCATAAAAGGATAATCGAGCGCCCACCAGGCCAGTCCCAGGATAGGCACCCAGATCAGCTCCTGCTTTAAAAAATACTTGAGAAAGGGAATGCGGCCGTGGAATATTTTCTGTAGAACAATAATATCGACCATGGTCTGGTGGTTGGAGATGACGAGATACCACTCGTCCGGTTTCAGTTTTTCAAGCCCCTCCACAGCGTATTCAACATGCTTGATGATTCCGATAAAGCCGTTGATGCAGTAGATCCAGGCATAAGACAGAAAGTTAAGAATCATGTCAAACAGCGCCCGCGCTGACCGGAAGGGAAGGATCAGCTTGAAGACGGCCGTTATATACACCGGAACGGCCCAGAATAAAGTATTGATCACCAGGAATGTAACTCCGATTGCGCCGCGCAGAAACCCGAGCACCGACATCAGCATCGCCTTTTCTCCTCGCTTTTCTTGGCTTTAATCCTTGCGCAGGCTACCTGTCCTTCTGGAAAAAAGCAAATGCCGATATATCCGCTGATTAAAATTTATCAGTCAAAAATTAAAGGGCTGATTATTATTTCATAAGTGGCTGAAAAAGACATTCAAGGATAGTCTTTGTGACTTGTAAATGATCCATTCTTAAGGTAATCTGCAATAGCTTCAGTGATGAATTCCAAAAATACAGGTTAATTGAATCGAAAAAAGGAGGTTGTCATGAGCAAGAAAATTATGAGAAGCGCGTTACTCGGTTGTTGTTTGTTGATGCTGCTGGGATTGAGTTCTGTTGCCCTGGCCCAGTCGTTCAAGTGGCCGCCGCTGGTTAGAATCGCGACGCCGGGAACCCAGAGCGCCGCTTTTGCTTCGACCAACGGCTGGGGAGCCAAATTCGGCGAGGCCATGGGCGTGCAGGTCCGGATCATTCCGGAAGACAGCGAAGTGCGCCGCTATATCCGCTTTACGGAAGGCAGGGAATTCGAACTGGATACCGTCAGCATCGCCGATACATCCTATGCCATGCAGGGCATGATCGGTTATGCCGACAAAAGAGCTTATCCCGTCCGTGCCGTCTGGCACCACAACGATACCCCCTGGGGCTTCGTCGTCCGCGGCGATTCCAAATTTAAAACCATTCAAGACCTGAAACAGAAAGGCGTCCGCGTCGCCCTGGCCATCGGTCAGCCGCCCATGGTTGTCGCCGCAAAAGAGGCCCTGCCGGCGTTTGTCGGCTGGACGAAGGAAGAGGCGGAAAAAAACTGGATATTCGTGCCTGCTTCCAGCTACGCGGAAAACTGCCGGAGCGTCACGGAAGGCAAGGCGGATGTGGCCTACGTCGCGACGATCAGCGCCGTCACGTTTGAAATGGAAGCCCATCCTTCAAAGATCCGCTGGCTGAACATGCCCTTGAAGGATAAGGCGGCCTGGAAGCGTTGGCTCCAGGTGCGTCCGACCTCCATCCCGACCAAGATCGACTTCGGCGTTCCCTCCTCCATCGGCCTCGAATCGCTGGCGTCCAACTTCATTTACTGGAGCCGGGCGGACGTCAACCAGGAGATGGTTTACCAGATGGCCAAGTGGTTCCATCAGAATTATGACAATTATAAAGACACGCACAGCCTGGCTAAGAGAATGAGCGTCCAGCATTTCCGGAACTATCTCGATTACGCATTTCTGCCGGTAGCGGAAGGCACGATTCGTTATTTGAAGGAGATCAAGCAGTGGACAAAAGAGGATGACAAGTGGAACAATCAGGCTATCGCCCTGATGGACCGCTGGGTCAAAGCCCGCAACGCCGCCCTGGATGAGGCGAAGGCCAAAAACGTCAAGCTCCACTGGGAAGACAAGGACTTTCTGGCTATTCTGGAAAAGCACACCAAAGGCATCCCGGTGTTCATGGCCAGAATTGATTAATCTGACATCAGGAGGGCCGCTTCCCGCGGTCCTCCTTTTTTACTGTGCGCCCGGCAGGGCGCACAGACTTGGTGGTGCAAGTCCACTACTCACCCGGCAAAGGGAAGAGTTAGCCGAACGGCAACGGTGTCGCGGGTGACTGCGAATCTGGAGGAAGCCGAAGGCAAAGCGCTGGCCTGACGAACAGGAAGCGGATACGAGGCGTTACAGCGGGGTAAGGCGGCAATTATCGTCAAAGCCCGGTACTTGCACGGAACGCTGTGACGTAAATCCGACAGGTATAAGCGTGAAGGTCTATGCGTCATACCCGGGGAGATCCGTCAGTCTGCCGATTTGTGCTACCACGGTCGGGAGGTCGTGGGATGGACTGCCGGAAGTCAGCAGAGGCCATAGTAGGTGCCGGTCTGGGCTGAAGGGCCGAACATTGAAAACCGCAAGTAGGCGGTGGGACCACATGGACAGTCGATGAAGACAGAAGCCCCACAGCGAGTGAGGACCAACAAGGAGAAGTCGGCGCGGAACGCCGGTATGGCCTTGTCTGGTGTCGAGACTGACGTGACGACCCAATGGTGGACGAAAGCGGAGTTGGGGCAGGAAAGCGGGTTGATGGAAGTCGTGTGCGAACGGGACAACCTGAAACTTGCCTATCAGCGGGTGATGGAGAACAAAGGAGCCGCCGGAGTAGATGGTATCGGCGCTGCCGAGTTTAACGATCACCTCAAGCAACACTGGCCGACGATCAAGGCCAAGATACTGGTGGGGACATACAATCCCCAACCCGTCCGCCGGGTGGACATACCGAAACCGCAAGGGGGTATCAGGACACTCGGGATACCGACGCTGACGGATCGACTGATCCAGCAGGCGTTGCATCAGGTGCTTTCACCGGTTTTCGAGGCGGACTTTTCCGAATCGAGCTATGGTTTTCGACGGGGGAGGAACGCCCATCAGGCGGTCAAGGCAGCAAGGCAGTATGTTGCCGAAGGCCGCAGGTTTGTGGTGGATATGGACTTGGAGAAGTTCTTTGACCGTGTCAATCACGATCTCCTGATGGAGAAGCTATCGAAGAAGATCGGAGATGGTCGGGTCATGAGGCTCATCCGCCGGTATCTGGAAGCGGGGATGATGTCAGAGGGGATCGTGTCCCCAAGGACGGAAGGCACGCCGCAGGGCGGGCCGCTCAGTCCACTGCTGTCGAACATCCTGCTTACGGAACTGGATCGGGAACTGGAGCGCCGGGGCCATGCTTTCTGTCGATATGCCGATGACTGTAATATTTATGTCAAAAGCCAACGGGCAGGACAGCGGGTCATGGCGAGCATCACCCGGTTCCTGGCGGACACGCTCAAGCTCACGGTCAATGTGGCCAAAAGCGCGGTAGCGCGTCCGTGGAAGAGGAAGTTCCTCGGGTATAGCCTGACGTGGCACAAGGCCCCGAGACTGCGGATTGCGGCAACCAGCCTCAAAAGGCTGGAAGACAATATCCGTAAAGTGTTCAAAGGGGCGAGGGGACGCAGCCTGAACACGACCATTGTCGAACTCAACCCGATTCTTCGTGGCTGGATGGCTTATTTTCGGCTGATCCAGACCAAGAAGGTTCTGGAAGAGTTGGATGGATGGATTAGGCACAAGCTACGCTGCATTTTGTGGCGACAGTGGAAGCGTCCGTACACACGTGCCAAGAACCTGATGAAGGCGGGATTGAAGGAGGAGCGAGCGTTTTGCTCGGCTTTCAATCAGCGGGGGCCGTGGTGGAACAGTGGTGCAAGCCACATGAACCAGGCGTTCCCAAAATCTTTCTTTGATCGGTTAGGGTTGGTGTCGCTGCAAGATACGATGCGACGACTTCAGCGTGTTCAATGAACCGCCGGATGCGGAACCGCACGTCCGGTGGTGTGGGAGGACGGCGGGGGTGACCCCGCCTCCTACCTAATATTTAGACTGTAGGCTGTGAGCAGGTTAGTTTTATTTGAAGGCCTTCGGCCGTTTCGATTATTTCACTGGATGCCGGCTTTCGCCGGCATGACGGCGGTTCTTGCGCCGTACCGCCCAACCTGACAGCCTAACAGGCTAGTAGGCTTGTTTAAAAGCGCCGCCACTTTCCGGCTACATCACCGACATGATTGTGGTGAGTCGCGTGAGCAGAACGGGATGGGTCAGGAGCCCTTTGATTTTTATTTTGCCGCCGAAGAGCAGCCCCAGGACTTTTCGGCCCGCTTCATCAAAATAACAGGGCAGACCCCAGCGGATATTGAGCGCGTTTAAATCCATGACGTTATCCGATGATGTTCTGATCACAATGGACGCGTCAGGACTGACGCCGGCTTCGATGGTCAA
This sequence comes from Deltaproteobacteria bacterium, assembly GCA_036528635.1. Classification (GTDB taxonomy): domain Bacteria; phylum Desulfobacterota; class Syntrophia; order Syntrophales; family Smithellaceae; genus UBA8904. The sequence goes on along the minus strand of JAIGNE010000033.1, from coordinate 15,231 downwards.
AGAGCCCGAGCGGAAATGAAGGCTGACCGCCGCTTCAATATCCGGAAGGTCTATCGCCGCGATGCCGCGCATTTTTTGATAGGCCGCGTATTTTGCCTCGGATTTCTCGATATTGCCGGCGAGCAGGTCCTGCACGATATAGGAAAAGGGAACATCCCCTGCCCGGTTGGTGATATTCAAGTCCATGGTGGTCTCCTAATCCGCTACAGTGCTTTGCGGTAAATTTCCAGCACCTCATCCTTATCCGAAACATAGCGAATGTTGTTGACGATAGCGCCATCGGCCATGCTTAAGTCCGCCGCCTTGATGATGTCCGCTTCCCTGACGCTGAATTCAGATAACTTCAGCGGATGCCCGATCTTCTTGAGCAGGTCAAATATTTCTTTTACGGCTGCCTTTGCCGCCGCCCGGGGATCATCATTTTTCGTGCTCACGCCCAGAGCCTGCGCGATGGCGGCGTAAATTTCGATCGCTTCCGGCTCGCCTTCGTTGATATTAAAATCCATGCAGTAGGGCAGCAGAATACCGCAGGAAACGCCGTGCGGCACGCGGGCGACCGCGCCGATGGAATGAGCCATCGCGTGAACCAGGCCGACCATCGCATTGCCGAAAGCCCAACCCGCCATGGTGGCCGCCAGCTGCACCTGCCCTCGGGCTTTGAGATTACCGCCGTCTTTTAAACACTGAGGCAGATAGGTGCTCAAAAGCCGGATGGCCTGCAAGGCCATGGCGTCGGCCACGGGCTCCCTCTGAACGGATGTCATGGCCTCTATCGCATGGGTCATGGCGTCCATGCCGGTGGATGCCGTGAGCAGCGGGGGGAGCCCCAAAGTCAGCTGCGGATCAAGGATCGCGGCGCGCGGCGCGTTGTACGATTCCACAATTAAAATTTTCTGGCCTTTGGCTTTGTCGTAGATGACCGCAATCCAGGTGACCTCGCTTCCCGTTCCGGCCGTGGTCGGGATGACGATATGCGGCGTCTGCGGCCGGGTCAGCAGTTGGATGCCTTCATAATTGGCCAGTGATCCGCCTTCGGTCAGAAGGATGCACATGCATTTGGCCGTGTCAATGACGCTGCCGCCGCCGATGCTGATGACGATATCCGCACCCTTCTCCCGGGCAAAGGCCGCGCCGCGGTTGACCACGTCAATGCCTGTGTCCTGCGGCACATCGCTGAATACGCCGATGCATTTGTCTCCCAGGGTCTTGATGATTTTTTCCGCAAGGCCCGCCTGGATGATTCCCGGATCGGTAACGACCACCGCGTGTGAGCAGCCCAGGGCGCTCATTTCAGATTCCAGCTCCGAGGTGGATGAGCCGCTGCCGAAAATAATTTTGGTCGGGCCAAAATAAACAAAGGATAGACTATCATCGTAAACCATCATGCTCTCCTTCTCTTCGTTTTCCGGGTACGATCAAACGTCATCGGGCCAAACGGTGTTCACTTCCGTCAAAAGGTCAATCACCTTGTTGACGGTTTTGACGTTGCGCACGACGTACGTCAGATCGCCTTTTAATTTCAATTTCCCCTGCATCAAAGCTTTTGTAGCGTCGAGCTCTTTCCTGGCCACCTGTTTCCAGCGGGCGTAATCTCCGGTCATGATAAATTTTCCGGTTTGCGCTTTGGCTTCGTCGCAGACGAGAAAGTCACGGACATCTCCGTGCCAGTAATCGGTAAAAAGGTAAACGGGATTGGGGACATTTTTTGAGGGATCGGCGTTGCAAATCAGGGCAACGCTTCCTTCCCAGTCTTTGGCGATTTCTTTATACTCCTGAGATTCGGCGATTTTCTGCTTCCAGGCGTCCAGCCACTCCTGGGTAAAAGCATTGTAGGTAGCCATGGTCCTCCTCCTTTAATTTTTTATGGGTAAAGTATTTTCTTTAATTCCGGAAGCCCCAGTTCCAGAAGTTTTTCTTCACGGACGATCCCCTCGGCGGTTAAACCGCGGATGGCGTAGTATTCATCGCGTAAAAGCATCACGTCCGGCACGGACCCCTCGGCCGCGCCTTCGTTAAGAGCGGTAAGAATCTTTTTCGGCAGGACGTCATCCTTGACGGTAATTCCCAGTAAATTATTGATTCCGCGCTTCAGCGTCCAGTCGCGTGCGCCGCATTCCAGCAGGTCCCTGAAAGAGAAATCGAAACCGGTAATGGCGTTAAAAGCATCGCGGACGGTCTCCGGCTTCAGGCAATACAGCAGATAGTGACACAGAGAAAGACTATTACCCAGAATGCCGTAGTTTTCCGAATCAAAAACCAGTTGGGCTTTGCCTTGCGATGTTTTGCCGTCATAGTCTTCCTTCATGGCAAAGAGCTGCGGCCACGAAACCATCCCCTGCTCCATGCCCATGGCCGCGTGCTGCAGGTGGCAGGCGCCGCGGTTGGACATCATATACGCCAGTCCCATGCCGTGGTATCCGCGCGGGTCATGCATAGGCAGATCCAGTCCCTTGACATGGGCGACGGAATCCAGTGCATTCCCGCTGAAGTGAGTAGCGGCGGAAACGGAACCGTCGGCCAGAATATCGCCAAACCCTTCACGGCGGGCAATTTTCCCGAGCAGGGCCATCACCGTCTCCATGTTTCCCCAGGACAGATTGAGATGATCAGCCGCTGCAGCGCTAATGATTCTTTTTTCAGAGAGTTCCATCGCCACGGCGATGACCGCGCCCGCGCTGATGGTATCCATCCCGTAGCGGTTGCAAAGCTCATTGGCTTTGATGACCGCGGCCAGATCACCATTCATAATCATCGTGCCGAATGTGCAGCAGGTCTCATATTCCGGCCCCGGCCCTTCCTGGGTCTGGTAAGGTCCATCTTTTACGGCAACGACTCTCTTGCAGGCGACCGGACAATTGGAGCAGGCGTGCGCCCGGGTCAGATAGGTTTCCGCCATGGTCGGTCCGCTAAGTTTGGAGGAAAGGTCAAAATCCTCGCCGACCGACCAGTTTTTAATGGGGACATCGCCTGTCATCATACCCAGATCCATCGCTGCGTCCGAGCCCATCAAATGCAATGATTCGGCAAAGGCGGAGTCCTTAATTTCAGCAATGGCCGCCTTGAAGTACTCCTTGTATTTTTCTTCATTCATTTTCCCCGGGGCTTGATTACCTCGGGCGGTAATGGCTTTGAGGTTTTTAGAACCCATGACTGCGCCGAGGCCCGTCCGGCCGATGAAATGCGCTTTATCATTGCCGATGGAAGAAAATTTTACCAGATTTTCCCCCGCCTGGCCGATGGCCAGGACCTTGATGTTTTTATCCGGAATTTTCAGGAAATCGGTTGTTTCATAGATATCTTTGCCCCAGCAATCGACGGCGGAATTGATTTCAGCGTGATTGTTGGTGATGGAAAGAATAACGGGATGCGGGCTTTTGCCGGTGATGACAATGCCGTCATAGCCTGCGCGTTTCAGCTCCGGACCGAAGTTGCCGCCGCAGGCCGCTTCGCCCCAGATGCCGGTTTGCGGAGATTTGGCGGCCATGGCGAAACGCGAACTGCCCGGGAAGCCACTGGCGACCAGGGGGCCGTTCATCAGCATCAGCGGATTTTCAGGCGATAAGGGGTCGGCATGCAGATCGAATCTTTCCAAATACAGCGATGCTGCGAGAGAACTCCCGCCGATGAATTTTTTCAGACGTTCTTCTGGAATGGTGAAGCTGGAACAGATACCGCCGGTTAAGTCAACCTCCAAGAATTTTCCCGCATAACCGTTTTGCATGACTGCCTCCGTTTATCTGCGCGAAAAAAACATCAACTTGTTGTTACTCAACTTAAACTGCCGCGATGGTGGTTCATCTGTATCAGAGATTAAAAGGAGAAGCAAGGTTTGCTGACTGAAATGCTTTCCTTTAAAAAGGGGCTGCGAAAAATCGCAGCCCCTTTTTAAATGTTGATGGTTCCGATCTGTGCCGGATTTCGTCCCGCAATAAGCGGGCTCCGCATTCAGCCTAAAACACCTGCTTGTACAGGGTGGCCACCTCTCCGGGATCTGCAACAGGCCGGGCGTTGAAGAGGGCTGCCGTATCGCAGATGGCGTGGAAGGCGGCCATATCGAGACCGTCTTCGGGTACTTGGACATCGCGCAGGCGCAGGGGGTGTCCTGTTTCTTTCATCAGTTTTTCGATGGCGTCCGCTGCCGCGGAGGCGGCAGCCTTATCATCCATGCCGGCCGTGTTGATACCCAGGGCCTGGGCGACCATGGCCAATTTCTCTGCCGCGAAGTCAACGTTGAAGCGCATGACCGCCGGCAGGACAATGCCGCAGGCCGCGCCGTGGGGTACATTATAGAGGATCCCCAGTGTGTGGGCCATGGCATGGGCCAGACCGACCTGGGCGATCGTGAAGGCCCATCCGGCCATGGTGGCGGCAATCTGAAGCTGGTTTCTGGCCTTTTCATCCTGGGGATTGGCTGTGACCCTGGGCAGGTTCTCTTTAATCAGTCGGATGGCCTGCAGCGCCTGGCCGTCACAGATGGGCTGGGCCATGATGCTGGTCAAGGCTTCCACGGCATGGGTCATGGCGTCCATAGCGGTTGTTACGGTTAATCCCGGAGGCAGGGTCAGCGTAAACTGAGGATCGAGGATCGCTGTGTTGGGAATAATCCGGGGATCCGCCAGAAAAACTTTTCTTCCCGCCGCCTTGCTCTTGATCACGGCGATGTTGGTGACCTCGCTTCCCGTTCCCGAGGTCGTGGGGATGACGATATGCGGCGTCTGGGGTTCCTGGAGGCGATTCAGCGCAATGTGATCATTGCACTTACCGCCGTTCTTCAGGGTGACGCAAACCGCCTTCGCCGTGTCGATGACGCTTCCGCCGCCGACGCTGACGATGCAATCCGCCCGGAGGTCGCGGGCCATGGCCGTTGCCGCGTCCACAATGTCCAGATCCGTGTCCTGGGCGATATTGTCAAAAACACCGACGCAGAATTCAACCAGAGCATCCTGGACCTTCTGGGTCAGTCCCGCCTGCCTCACGCCGGGATCTGTCAGAATCAGAACCCTTTTGCAGCCAAGATTGACCACTTCTTTATAGATGGCCGGGAGTGTTCCGTGGCCGGAGATGACATTTGTTGGACAGTTATATTGAACGAAGGCGAGCTTGGTTTGATCGGAGAGGCAGGTCATGGTGAAGTTGCTCTCCACTGCGGCAAAGGAGTTCACATGGATGCGCTTGACCTGCGTATATTCGGCAAGACCCGCCGCACCCAGTTCCCTGCCCACGCCGGATTGCTTGTAACCGCCGAAGGGACAGAAATCGGCGAAGATATGATAATTGTTGATCCAGACCGTTCCCGTCCGGATCTTTTCGGCAACCCGCACCGCGCGGGCGTTGCTGCGGGAGAAGACGCCGCCCCCCAGGCCGTAAACAGAATCATTGGCGATGGCCACAGCTTCTTCATCGCTGTCGTACTTGATCACACAGACCACGGGCCCGAAGATTTCCTCCTGCGCAATCCTCATGGAGTTTTTAACATCGGCGAAAATGGTGGGAGCATAATAGTATCCGCCTTCCAGACCCGGCATGACGACTCGTTTGCCGCCGGTCAGAAGCCTGGCGCCTTCTTCCTGTCCCAGTTTGACATAGTGCTCCACGGTGGCCAGCTGCGCGGCATTGGCCAGCGGTCCCATATGGCTGTCCGGCAGAAGCTGATAGCCAACCCGGATTTGCTCCGCCCGCTTCTTCATCTTTTCGACAAACTCATCATAAATCTTCGCCGGAACCAGGACGCGGGTGCCGGATTCACAAACCTGGCCCTGGTGGAAGAAAGTTCCGAAGCAGGCGCCGTTGACTGCCAGATCCATATCGGCATCATCCAGGATGATGTTGGCCGATTTGCCGCCCAGTTCCAAAGTCACTTTCTTCACCGAATCGGAGGCCATTTTCATGATTTCCCGGCCGACCTCCGTGCTGCCCGTGATGGCTATTTTATCCACGTCGGGATGTGTACACAGAAACTTGCCCAGAGATCCTCCCGGTCCGGGAAGAACGTTGATGACGCCTTTGGGGATGCCTGCCGCCTGAGCGGCTTCGGCGATAATCAGAGCCGTCAGCGGTGTGGAGGTTGCCGGTTTCAGGACGATGCTGTTGCCCATGATGATGGCGAGGCCGATTTTCCAGAAGGCCATGCTTGCCGGGAAGTTCCAGGGGACGATGCCCACACAGACGCCAATGGGTTCACGGCGAATCCATTCCCGCCCGGGAGCGAAGACATTGCCGGAATAGGGAATCTCCTCCTGCCATGGAAAATCACGGCTGGCATAATAGCCCAGGTTGCGCAGCATTCCGGAACCGAGCATGCCCCAGAACTTGGAGAGTTTGATGACGTGCCCCGCATCCTGCGATTCCGTGACAGCCAGGCGTAAGGTCTGCTGAGCGACCTGATCGGCAAAATCATAGACTTTGTCCGCGCGGGCGGCGGGACTGAGATTGCTCCAGATACCGCTGTCAAAGGATCTTCTCGCCGCGGCGATGGCCGCTTCCACATCTGCTTTGCCGGCTTTGGCCACCGTGGCAAAAGGAAGTCCCGTGCCCGGGTCGATTGTTTCAAAAACTTCTCCACTGGCCGCATCTACGAACTCCCCATCGATAAACAGTTTGTAATGATCCATTTTCCCCTCCTTCATTTAAATAGTTATTCCATCGATATTAAACGTCTCGAACGGCACAAATGCGCCTTCAATAGCTGAAACGGATATTTTCTTGAGGACCCATGATCAGTATGTTTGTATACGTTGCGATAAAATGACTGTCAATGTTAACTAGTGTTTTATTAATAATACCGTTTTATGGTAAAACACTTTCGTGTTTCCGCAGGATTTGAGTAAGAAGCGTGCCTGATGGCGGAACAGAATAATTTGATAGGATTTGGGAGGTTACGATAATGAAAATGAAAGATAAAGCCGTCAGCGCACTTCTGGCGGCTTTCCCGACGCCGGATGCCTGGGCGGCGTTTTCCCAAAACAGCGACAACGCTTTGATCATGGATACATTTGTCAATTATGCCGTCCGTTCGCAGCTGATCGAGACGCCGGATGTTTCATTCCTGGAAAATTTTATTCTCCGGCAAATGATCCATCGGCCGGCCTTCAAACCGCCCAAGCACCTGGACTTTGAAGAACTGTTGGACAAGAAAGATGATCTCTTGAAGCTCAACCTCTCGCTTCGCGCAATGACGGAGCGCATTAACAAACTGCTGGCCGAAAATCAAATCGCGCTGCCCAAAGTCACCAATTCCATGCTGACGCGTCTCAAGAAGGAGCCGGTGGATACCACTTACAAACAAAATGTTTTAAGAAGCCTGGCCTTCTGGCTGGGTCACGAACGGCCGGAGCTTGCCGTCAATTGGCATTACGAAGCCTTGCTTGCCGTTTGCCGCGAAGGGAGGCAGACGGAAAATTACCGGGAAGGCGCGCGCATCGGGTTTGCACTCTATAGCCGGGGAGACGTGATTGATCACGAAATTCTGGGCTGGCTGAAAAAAACCATCAAAACTTACATTGACCAGTCCATCAGTCAGTTTTCTTACGGCCGCTGGGGCAAAGTGCGGGCCCATGACATCACCACACTGTATGTGGATTTTCCCAAGGAGACGTCCGAAAGCGATCTGATGGCCTACCAGCAGAGTCTGCGCAGCGCGGTGTCGCTGGCGCATCAGATGGCGATCCGCTGGGTGTTGTCCGCCTATTCCACCAAAAACCGGTTTCTGTCGATTGCCGTTGTCGTCGGGGAATATGCCAGCCTCGACAATCATCTCCTGCCGCTCTTGAATGCCAAGCTGCCCGACGATCCGGTCATTCGCCTGTCCGATGTGGCGCGTCAGTGCGTCCTGATCAATGATATCCGTGTTGTGCTCTGCACAAAGCCCACGGAAACAACGCTGTTCAATGGCGAGTCTCTGACCATCTGGTGGATTGAAGCCTTTTGGAGTACCTTGTATTTCGACTTTGTCTCGGCTCTGCTTGCCGATCCCATCCTTTCGAACAATCCGGCTGCCGTGAAAAAACTCAACCACCTGCTGTGGCGGCTGCCGGATGAATCGGCGCCGGACGAATCCCGGGATGAACCCAATGCGGTGACGACTTTTTTCAAATTTCCGCACAATTCTCTGCTGGGCCTGGAAATCGCCAAAACCCTGTATTACCGGCGGCGGTTTGCCGAAGCCATCGAAATTCTGCGCGTGGTGTTGTCGATTAATCCGACTGATCTGATCGCACGAACGCTCCGGATGGTTCTGCTGCGCAATATCGCGCTTTCTGCTCCCACGTATGAGGCCGCCTGCGGGCTATTCCGGCAGGCAAAAAAGGAGGCCCGCTTTATCAAGGCCAACTGCGCCTGCGAAGCGGAGGACTTTTACTGCGAATATGCCGTCGTTTACATGGCACAGGCCATGTGCGCTTTACGCCACGCCCGCGCGGAGCGCACACTGGCCGCCGATCAGGATGCGCTTACCGCTTTGAAACGCCAGGTTTATCAATGCCTGGACGAGGCGGAGGATCTGTTTGAAACCGCCATCGCCGTTTCGCCTTCCGGTATCCGATCTTCCTATTTATTAAACAGCGTCAGGATGCTTGCCGCCATCTTGAAAAATGACGAACCGATATTTGTCAATCCGCGAAAGCCTATTGCGGGGCCCTCGTCAATCGGCCGGGAGAGCGCCGTCAACGTCCACTGGCAGATCGGATTCCGCCGGGCTGATCTGCCCGAGGACGCGCTGAATGATGTAACGGAAAAACTGATGATCGCCAAACTGAAGATCCATGACGACGCCATCTCTCTGCAAAGCTACCGGCCGACGATTTATTTCTGCCACGCCGTCTCGTTGTGGGATTTCCTGCCCGTGCGCACGGCCACCGCAATGACAACAGCCAGGCAGAGCATTCGGCTCGCCCGCGAAATTGCCGAAAACGCGAAGAAAGATGACGTGTGCATATACTCCTTTACCCGGACCTACGGCGAAATGATTCCGGCTGATGAGTTTATCCGGCACATGGATAATTGTTTGCACGTGATGGATTCTGTGGTGGAAAATACAACGGGAGACAACAAAGTCAGGGCGGGTGCCTTCGATAAACATGTTTGGACGAACCTGATGACGCTGAATTTTTAAAGGCGGTGTATATGACTCCTTTCCCGTGGCGTCAAAAGATCACCGGATTTTTCGGTCTGAATAAAAGTATCGCGGCGCTGCTGCTGATGGTGGTTCTCGTGGGCCTTGGCGAACGCATGGCCGAGCGTTTTTTGCCGATCTATCTTATGGCGCTGGGCGGCGGCGCTCTGACCATCGGGATTTTGGGTGGTATGACCAACCTGATTTCCGCGCTTTACTCCTTTCCCGGTGGTTACCTGAGTGACCGTCTGGGACATAAAAAGGCCCTATTGATCTTCAACCTGATCTCGCTTGCCGGTTACGCCATCGTTATCATCTTTCCTCACTGGCAGGCGGTGATCATCGGCGCTTGCTTTTTTCTGGCCTGGTCGGCCATATCGCTTCCGGCCACCATGAGTCTGGTTGCCGCAGTTTTACCGCAAAACAAACGCACCATGGGCGTTACCCTGCATTCTCTGGTGAGACGGGTGCCGATGGCGCTGGGGCCCATTTTCGGCGGTGTGCTCATCGGCATTTACGGTGAAAGAGACGGTGTTCGGCTGGCCTTTGCCGGCGCTTTTATTTTGGGAGTGGTGTCCTTTTTTTTTCAGCAGAAAATGATTATGGATGATTCCCCCAAAGGCCATGCGGAAAAACGGCCTTCGCGCCTCTGGCGTTATATGAGCCCGGCGCTGCGCAATCTGCTGATTTCCGATACGCTCATCCGATTTGCCGAGCAGATTCCTTATGCCTTTGTCGTGGTCTGGTGCATCAAATACAACGGCATCTCTGCGACTCAGTTCGGCCTGCTCACGGCCGTCGAAATGTTCACTGCCGTTCTGGTTTATATCCCGGTTGCCTGGCTGGCCGACCGTTCCACCAAAAAGCCTTTCGTCGTCATCACCTTTTTCAACTTCACCCTGTTCCCATTGATTATTTTATTTTCGCACCATTTCTGGATGATGGTGGTTGCGTTTATCATCCGGGGATTAAAGGAATTCGGCGAGCCCACGCGCAAAGCGTTGATCATGGATCTCGCGCCGGAGGGGAAAAAAGCGGGTATGTTCGGACTGTATTACCTCGTGCGGGACGTCGTTGTCTCGCTGGCGGCTTTTGGCGGCGCGTTTCTCTGGAACATTTCACCCCAGGTCAATTTTTTGGCTGCGTTTGCCTTCGGCCTGGCGGGTACGATTTATTTCTGGATTTTCGGCAAGGATTTGCGAAGCTCCACCTGACCCAAAAAGGGGGCGGCTTCGCGCCCCCCTGACAGGATGCCGGTCTTTAAGATTTGTTTTTGATCTCATCGATGCTTTGAGCGGCCTTGCGGAGCAATTCGGCAATTTCGGCTTGTTTTGCAGGCGACAGGGATTCAAGTTTTTCCAATTTGTCGCTCATATCATCCAGCTTTATTTTTAAGTCGTCCAGAATCGGCGACAAGTTCACCGGCTGGACTGCCGCGCCGGGCGGCTTGATTTCCTGGATCTTCGCGCCGGGCCTGAGCACGATTTCTTCCAGGTATTCCGGCAGGGTCACGGTCAGACCGAATTTTTCCCGGATCAAGGATGCCAGATGGTCCTGGGCCGACGATTCGCCATGAACCAGGAAGACCTGCATCCCTTTTGTCTGAAAGCCGGTAAGCCAGGCGAGCAGCTGGTCCTGGCCGGCATGAGCGGAGAAGCCGTTGATGGTAAACACCTTGGCCGCTACGGCAATATCCTCATTGTAAATGCGGATTTTTTTCGCGCCGTCAACGATTTTCCGTCCGGGTGTGCCTTCCGCCTGGAAGCCGACGAAGACGATGCTGGCGCCGGGTCTCCATAAGTTGTGCCGCAAATGGTGTCTGATCCGTCCCGCGTTGGCCATGCCGCTCGCGGAAATCACAATGGCCGGTTCCCGAGTCTCGTTGATCCGGATGGACTCTTCCGTGGTTGTGGAAAGTCTCAGGTTGGGGAGGCGCAACGGGTCTTCGCCGTTTTTCAGCAGGTCCTGGGTCTCGCTGTCCAGGTAGGAAGCATAGTGGTGGAAGATTTCCGTCGCCTTGATAGCCAGGGGGCTATCCAGATAAACCGGCATATCTTTGGGCAATTTTCCCGCGCGCAGGAGAAGATGAAGTGAGTAAAGTATCTCCTGCGTTCTTTCCACGGCAAAAGCCGGGATGACAACTTTTTCCCCGTTGCGGTAACTGTAGCGAATCGCCTCGGCCAGTTCGTCGAGGCTTTCCTGTTCGCCCTTGTGGTTGCGGTTGCCGTAAGTCGATTCCATGAACAGAAAATCCGCCTGCCGCACCGGAGAGGGATCCTTCATTAGAAGCTGATTGGGACGGCCGATATCTCCGGAAAAAACCAGTTTTAAGGTTTCGCCTTTTTCTTCGATGAACAACTCCACCATGGCCGCGCCCAGAATGTGGCCGGCGTCCTGAAAGCGGACAGTGATGCCGGGGCCCGGACTGAAGGTTTCGTCATAGCGCCGGGTTTTAATGAACGGTGCCACCGCTTCAGCGTCTTTAGTCGTGTAAAGAGGAACGGCATCGGCTTTCAGTCCCGTGCGCTGCAATCTTTTGTTTCTGCCGGCGGCTTCCACCTCCTGAATATGCGCGCTGTCCAAAAGCAGTATCTTGAGCAGATCGCCGGTGGGCTCCGTCGTGTAAACAGGCCCCCGAAAACCCTGCTGTGTCATGCGGGGCAGCAATCCCGAATGATCGATATGGGCATGGGTAATGATAAAGAAATCGATGCGCGCCGGATCATAAGGAGCGATGTCCAGGTTGCGTCTTTCAATCTGATCGGAACCCTGATGCATGCCGCAATCAACGGCAAATCTCGCCTGAGCCGTTTCAATAATAAAACACGAGCCGGTGACGGTTCTCGCCGCCCCGAGAAATTTTATTTTCATGAATAATCCTTCGGATTGCAGGTTATGGGCAATAGGCAATAGGCAATAGGTAAGAGGCTATGGCCTATAGCCCCTAGCCTATCGCCTTATTTTTTTATTCTTTTCCTGATTTTTTCAGTTTTTTGGCCTCTTTCTTTTCTTTGGCCGATTTGGCCGGTTTCTTTTTTTCATCCTTCTTCATGTCTTTGGATTTAGCCATTGTTTTAACCTCCATCAAGAATTATTGTTTGCACTCTTATTTTGAACGTTTTAAATATCTATATCACGGGTTAAGCTTTATATCTGACCTTTGCTTAGCAGACTTCTTTCAATTTCCAAGATTGCTTTGCCTAAGGCTGTTTCCATTTTTTTGTCATCATGCCGAAATTCCACGCTGACATATTGCACATTTTTATTGGTTGCGGTCAGGTAGGGTTCCCGGACATTACGGATAACACCATCAATACTAAAAAAATCCTCGTTGATGATCAGTTTGAATTTGACGTTTTCACCGGGTTGGAAGGTATACCGTTTGGGATATGTAAATTTTGCGCCGCCGATAGAAATATCAAGCAGGCTGACCTTCTGTTCCTCCAGGAAAAGGATAAGATCAGAATTCGCGGGAGGCCTGACCCGAAAATACATACGAAAATCAGTTGGTTCAGGCGCGGCTAGCTTTTTTATCCGAAGTGCTTCGACCGTCGTTCCCGATGACATGGAATAATCGCTGATCAGGTCGGCAAGCAAACCGGCAAAACCAAAACGCAGAATGCGGTTTTCGATCGTGACTAAAAAAGTAATTAAAAGCCGGCGGTTTAAAAAATGTTTGTTCAAGGCAGGGGATGTTTGTGAAATCGTGACGGCATGGTTATCGAAATCATAGACAACCGCTTTCATATAATGGGCTTTCGGTCGATTGACTTCATTTTCAAAAATGATATCCAGCGGCATTCCGGCTTTCAGCTCTGGTTTATTCATATCCAATGTCCGTTTATCCTCTGTTATATGTGGATTTTCTAATACCAGAATATTGGCGGATTGCCTATATGAAAATGTGCCGAGCGTTAAATGAATTTCGTTTCGCATCTGCGATCCGCCCGGCAGGCGGGTAAAATGGCTGAGATGCTTCGTATTTCACTTGCGGATGATGATCAATATGCTTCGTGACGGCTGTATGATATTTTCATGGTGTGTGTGTTAAAAACAACACGCTAAAAAATTTTTAGCGGCAAATCAGCCCAGATTGTGACGGCCGGCACAAACGATGTGGTAAAAATTAACACATATTGACTGAGTGCCTGCCTGTTCCGTGTTCGCCTTTTTAGTTCCTGTATTTCAAATCATTTCCAGCAGAAACATAAATTTTACAACTTCCCCGCAAGTCATGGCCCGGCGTTTTTCAAAAAATGTATTCAAATAAATCGATCCCTCAGGGAACAGTTTTAGAAAATGGCATTGTAGTTGCTAACACATTAAGACAAGCGAGACGAGATCGCTCGGTCAGGAAATAAATCTTGACAAGGATGATGAGCCGATGCTAGTTTCGCGCCGTGTATTTTGCGGTCAGATCTTTTGTGAACGCAGGATACGCGCGGCAGAGGTAGGGGTGCCTTTTTCCTGAAATGCCCGTTTTGGGAAGGAGGCGGAAACTTTTTGACTCTAATAATTTTTAGGAGGAAAAAATGAAGAGATTTTGGTTAGTTTTGCTGTCACTGGGGTTAATCGTAGCCTTCAGCACATCAGCGATGGCCGTTGATTTAAAGTTCAGCGGCGAGTTTTACGCGGCCGGTATGTATGTTGATAAGAGCGCGTTACTGAAAGATGGGTCTGCGACGAATACGAGCAGCGCTTTCTATTTCCAGAGACTGCGTTTGAACACGACGTTCGTTGTTCATCCGGGCCTGTTTTTGACCACCCGTGCGGACATCCTGGAAAGAGCCTGGGGTGCCTCGAGAGCAGCAGCGGGCGTGGGCGGCGTGTCCTCAGCCGATCTGACGTCTGCCGGTACCAGATTTGAAAATGAAAACATCAATTTCGACCTTGCTTATGTCACCTACATTTCACCGATCGGTATCTTCTTAGCCGGTTACCAGATCGATGGTGCGTGGGGAACTGTATTCGGCGACAATTCCAATCCGACCGGTAAAATCGGTTACATGTTCCGTGGTGGACCCTTCACCGCCGGCCTTCAGACCGGTAAGAACGTGGAAAACAGCCGCACAGCGATCAACGCAGTGACGACGACAGACAGAGACAGCAGCTTCGTCACCCTTTACGGCATCTACGGCTGGAAGGGCGGTCAGGCTGGTTTATTGTTCAAATACATTGACAATGCCCAGTCCAGAGGCGCAACGCTTCTGGGATTTCCTTTCGGCAACAGATCAAGAACCCTCTCTGCATTGCCGTACGTTAAAGCACAGTTAGGCCCGGTTGCTCTGCAGGCTGAATTGATTTACACCTATGGTCAGATTAAATGGGACGACGAAGCGGGAACAATTCTGAGCCTCATCGGACGCGGCGACAAAATCGATCTCGGCATGTTGTCCGCCTGGGTGGATGCCACGGCTGATTTCGGCAAGTTCTATGTCGGCGGTACGTTAGCTTACCTGGCCGGTGATGATCCCTCCTCAACAGATAAGATCGAAGGCGGCGGAACGGGCGGGTTTGATTGGAACCCCTGTTTGATCATGTTCAATTACGACATGACCTATTGGCAGGGCGGCCAGTTCGGCGAAGTAACCGCTACCACATCAACCTCCGACAGATCCCCGATGTCCAACGCCTATTTTGCGCAGTTGCGCGTAGGTGCACGGCCTGTTGACAAACTGGACATTATGCTGTCCGGTTCCTGGGCACATGCTGATAAGACTCTGTCCGCCCAGTGGGAGAGCAGAGAGTACGGTTACGAAATCGATTTGACCGGTACCTACAAAATCACCAACAACCTGTCCTACATGCTGGGCGGCGGCTATTTCTTCACCGGCGACTGGTACAAAGGCATCAACGTTGGCGGCGTCAACCAGGTTCAGAACAACTTCATGGTCATCAACAAGCTGACCCTGACTTTCTAACAGAAGCTGTAGATTGTTAATCTGTTAGACTGATAGATTTCAAATGAAGCCCGGCGGGGAAACCTGCCGGGCTTTTTTTGTTGTGCGCCCGGCAGGGCGCACAGACTTGGTGGTGCAAGTCCACTACTCACCCGGCAAGGGGAAGAGTTAGCCGAACGGCAAGGGTGTCGCGGGTGACTGCGAATCTGGAGGAAGCCGAAG
>JAIGNE010000032.1:0-16434 GCA_036528635.1 Deltaproteobacteria bacterium | reverse complement strand
CGCTCGGCCAGCTTCGGAAAGTGACCGTAGATGCGGTCCGTCGTCCAGACATTGGGATCTTCGGGGTTCTTGATCTTGCCGCCCTTGATGCCCAGAAGCAGGTTGTCATGAACCGTGAGCTCCGGAAAGATGCGCCGCTCTTCAGGAACATAGCCGATGCCCGCCTGGGCCGCTTTAAAAGGCGGAAACCCGAGAATCTCGTTCCCTTCAAACAGCACCGATCCGGACTTTGCTTTGCACAGGCCCATGATGGTCTTCAATGTCGTGCTCTTTCCCATGCCGTTGCGGCCCAGGAGGGCGACCAGTTCCCCCGCGGCAACATTCACCGATACCCCCTGCAAAACATGGCTTGCACCGTAAAATGTATTCAAATCTTTAACTTCGAGTAGCATATGTATTCACCTTTATTGACATTCTTTCTAAAAGGTTTTGACGGCTTTCCGGAGCCGTTTTTATCTTAGACCTCCAGATCGCCCAGATAGGCATCCTTCACATCCTGGTTGACCCGGATCTCAGCCGGCGTGCCCGAGGCCAGGATCTTCCCGTAGTGCAAAACCGTAATCCGGTCGGCAATGGAGAAGACCACGTCCATGTCATGCTCGATGATGACCACGGTCTTGCCTTCCGTCAGCTTCCGGATCAGGGCCACCGCGTTGTGGGTCTCATCACGCGACATGCCCGCCGCAAATTCGTCAAGCAAAACCAGCTCCGGATCGGTGGCCAGAGCCATGCTGATCTCGAGGGCCCGCGCCTTGCCGTAGGACAGCATGCTCGCGGGTACATTCCGCTCCTTGATCAACCCGATGCGCTCCAGCAGCATCTCCGTCTCTTCCGTTACCTCCTTCATGCGGTCCACGCTGCGGAAAAGATTGAAGCGGATCCCCCGCTTGGACAAAATGGCCAGACGGACATTCTGAAACGCCGTCAGGTTCGTAAAGGTGCTGGTAATCTGAAAGGAACGGCCCATCCCGATGCGCGCCAGCTGATGCGGCTTGTAGCCGGTGATGTTCTTCCCTTTGAAAAAGACCTGCCCGCTCGACGGATGATAGGTCCCCGTAATCGTATTAAACAGCGTCGTCTTCCCGGCCCCGTTGGGACCGATGACGGCGTGGCGTTCTCCTTCCTTCACTTGCAGATCGATGCCGAAGAGCACCTTTAACCCGTTAAAATCGTGATGCAAGTCTTTGGTTTCCAGAATGTTCATGACGTCTTCTCCTTTTCAGCACTTGCCGCCGGGGCCGAAAAATACGTCAGCTTCAGCATCTTGATAAAACCGGTCAGCCCCTGGGGAGCAAACATCACGACCAAAATCAGGATCACCCCGGTGACCAGTTCCACCCGGTCCGTAAACCGGATGACGATCTCCTCCAGAATCTGGAAAATCGCCGTCCCCCAGATCGGGCCAAAGAAACTGCCCACCCCGCCGATCATCGACGCCATGATCGGGGTAAAGGAAACTAACGCTCCCAGTGAACCGTCCGCCGAAACCAGGTTGTGGAATAAAGCGTAAACGGCGCCGGCCATCCCGGCAAAGGCGCCGGATATCACGTAAATGACGGCCTTGGACTGGGGTACCTTGTATCCCAGGTAATCAATCCGTTTGGAATTGTCCCGGATTCCCACCTGGATCTGGCCGAAGGGCGTCTTCGTGAAAAACCACATCAGCCAGAGGCTGATGCCTAAAACGGCAATGGCCAGATAATAAAAGTTGGCCGGATTGTCCTTCATGGGGAAGGACAGGATACCGAAAATACTCAGGTCCGGTATCGGGAAATTGCCGATCCCGTCCTCGCCGCCGGTGATGTTCCTTAATTTAAGGGCCAGAACGTAGAAAAGCTGTCCGAAAGCCAGGTGCAGCATGGCAAAGGCCGTTCCTTTCACCCGCGTGACCAGGGGCGTTAAAATCAGCGCCAGGACAATCGCCGTCAGAAACCCGATCCCGATCGCCGGCAAAAGCGAGATCCCCTCAATATGCTTCAACGCCAGGGCCGTTCCGTAGCCGCCGACGCCGAAAAACATCGCGTGGCCGAAGCTTAAAAGCCCCGTGTAACCCAGAAGGACGTTCAGGGAAACAGCATAAACGGCAAAGACGGCAAAGGTGACAAAAATGTTGGTATAATAGATGCCGAACATCCTGGGAAGAAAAGCCAGAATAACGATCAGCACCGCCCACAAAATGATTTTAGTTATTTTATTCTTCATTCTTCCACCCCGAATAAACCGTTAGGGCGAATCGCCAGGACGATCGCCATAAAGCCAACCATCAGCACCGGCGCCAACTGAGAAAGGAACTGAACTCCGAAAGAACTCAAGAGACCGAAAATGATGGAAACGATAAAAGCACCCGCCAGACTGCCGAATCCTCCCGTCACGACGACGATAAAGGCATCCATCCCCACCTGGTCGGCCAGTCCCGGGAAAACCGTCAGAATCGGCGCAATCGCCACCCCGGCCACTCCGGCCAGCCATGTCCCGATGCCGAAGACCGCCATGAAAACAACCGGAATATTGATCCCCAGCGCGTTCACCATGTCCCGGTCGGAAACGGCCGCGCGGACAATCTTGCCCAGCCTGGTCCGGTAAAGCAGCAGCACCATGAACACCAGAACCACCAGGGACAGGCCGATGACAAATAAACGATAAATCGGATACTCCAGGCCGCCCGCCGATACCATCCCCGCCAATACCGGCGGAACCTGGACGGGAAGGCTCTCCGTACCCCAGAAAATCTTGACAAAAGCCAAAATGACCTGGGCGATGCCCAAAGTCAGGATCAGTTCACCCAGATGACCGAATGCATGCGTCCGGCGCAAAAAGATCCTCTCCATCAAAATGCCGAATATGGCGGTGAAGACCGGCGCCACTAAAAGCCCCAGCCAGAAATTGCCGGTGATCTTCACCACCTGGTGACAAAAATATGCCGACAGCATGAAGAATGAGGCGTGAGCCAGATTCAAAATGCCCATCATGCCGAAGATGATGTTCAGGCCCGAGGCAATCAAAAACAAAATCATGCCGTAGGCGATTCCGTGTATCGCCTGGGATACGTACATCGAGGTTGTTGGATCCATAATAATACTGTGCCTTTCGTAAAAAGTTTGACCTTCCGTTTCGGTTTCCGCTGATGCTTTATGACCGAAGAGATTTTATCATTTTAAACACGGTCTGTTAATCAAAATTTATTCATTTTTCGTCCGTTTCATCATCTTGGCGATAGCCAGTTCAACGGCAATGTTTTTGCCCGCAGACTCCGTAGGTGCAAACCGACGGATAAAATTGATCTCGTCGTCCGTGGGCCTTTCGGTTTCGGTCAGATCCGGCGAGACCTTCAGATCCCAGGGGATCTTTTTCCTGATTTTATCCACACTGACCCCCGGATGCACGCGGGCCAGATACATTTCCTTGGTTGTTGGATCAAATTCAAAGATTCCCAGCGTACTGATCAGCTTGGTCGGTCCGGTTCCCTGCGGAAAATGTCCGGAGCGGTCCCGGCTGTCGCCGCCATCCAGGTAGCCCGGAGATGTGCGGTAAAGAAGCTTCTCGACAAACTCGCCGCTGCGCATGGTGAGAATGGTTCGCTTGGCATAAGCGATAAAATCAGCTGCACCCCCCGAACCCGGCAGCCGCATGGTCGGATTGTAATAATCCCCGATGACCGTCGTATTCAGATTTCCGTATTTATCCACCTGGGCCACGCCGAGAAAACAGACATCCACAAACCCGCGGTAGGTCATCGTGAAGGTCGAAAAAAGGTCCGTAGAGAAAGAAAAGCCGCGGCACGACAGGCAATCCGCAATATGATTCAAGGGGACCGTCGGCTGAAAGTCGATAATGCCCGACTCCATCATCAGAGTCGCATGAGGAGCAAAAAGGGCTTTTGCCAGCGCCCCCGACGTCATGGGGATCCCGACGCCCAGCACCGCATTTTCGTAATCGTGGATCTCCTTGGCGATGGCGATGATCAACAGTTCGTTCAATGTATAGGGTTTACTCATAAAGCACCCCTTTCTCCTTCATCACTTGTTCAAGTTCTTCCAGGGTCACGTCCATCGTTCTTTCCCGGTTGTGTTCGTTCCAGACGGATGTAAAGGCCGCTCCATAGTTTGCCGGCGCTGAATAGAAGGCGCGGGCCTTGAGATCATTCATCATCTCCAGTCCGAACCGGTCCATGTGATGCTTGATGTAAGCGTTATGATCCCGGCACCCATAAACCCACTCGTTAAGCCAGTCAGTGGTTGTCGCCTCCGCCTGCAGCGCCTGCATGAAGAGGGCAAAGGCCAGGCGATCGGAATTGTAATAGCCGACGACATCCGAGGGATGGGCGCCCCAGGGCATTTCTACAACCGCGTCAACCCGGTAGGCGGGGATGATCGTAAAGTGGGGACTGGCCTGAATGACGTCATGCTCAACCAGCTCTTCGCAGGAAACGATAATTCGCTTGCTGGCCAGTGCCGCCGCCTGGACGCTCCCCATGGCGCCCCAATACTGGGCATTGCCGAATTTATCGGCGCGCTGCACATGGATCACGCAGACATCGGGATTGAGAGCGGGGACGAGGACCGTATCTTTGCCGGTGAAGGGGCAGGTGATGACCTTGTATTTGTTATCGCCCATGAAACCGCGTTTGTCGAAAAGATCCGTGTGGATGATGCCTTCAAAGACGGGCATGAAACTGAATCCGTGCATGCCGGCCATCAATCGCGCGTTGTAGTTAAAGTTGGTATAGTCCTCCAGTTGAAGCTTTCCCGTTTTCCAGGCCCTGGCTACGGCGGAACCACCTTCCGTGCCGCCCGCGTTGATCACATAAGCGGTGACCAGGCGATCAACGCACCCTCCGGCAACCAGCACTTCATCAATGATGTGACCGGACTGGGAACAGTGCGTCAGCCCCGTCTTCTTTTGCCTGACGATTTCATAGATGAGGCCGCAGGCCATGCAGAGGGTGTAATTGCCGATAATGAGCGTATCGCCGTCATGAACATATTCGGCAACAGCTTGCCTGGCGCTCATTCTTTTGTCTACTTTATGGCTCATAAATAGTGACTCCTTGCGGGTAGCGCTCGTTGAATAATAAAAAAGTATTCTTCTGGAAGCGGAAAGAGAAACCGAAAGCGGTTCCCGGCTGAAGGGAGAGAAGAAAGATTATTTGACCTCAGGATATTTTTGCAAAAACCGCATTCCGCTTTTTTCTATTAAAACCCGTCGTGCAGCAAAAGCGAGGCTGCACGACGGGTTGTTCTAACTTTTGGAGGTAAGAATCATTCTCCCCAATCGCTCTTTCCTTTGCAGCGATCTGACTTCCGATCCATCCAGGGAAGCACCTTTCCGGCAGGAATGATCCAACCCGGCCCTGATGAAGAACACCCCTTAAACCAGTAATAGGGCGGAATGTTGAAGGATGCCTTCTGTTGCTCCGGGGGCACATATTCCGTTACAAGAAGATTCTGTACGGCCTTGTGGTCGCATGCGCGCATTTTTATGATCTTGCCGTTGGCAAACCGGTACGTGTCGCCTTCCCATACTTTGATGATCTTGTCCGCATTGGTGCTCTTGGCCCGCTCAATAACCGAAAGCAGCCAGTACATCTGCATGGTATAGGACCCCAGATTGGAGCTGCCGTGTTCCATGACCCGGCCGTTGAAAGGCTGTGTCTTCCACTTCGTCTGCCATTGCGTATTCCATGCCTTGTGGAATTTGTCATAGCCGGGATAACTGAAGGCCGGAGTAACATCATGCTGATCGATGTTCACGAGCCCTTTTGTTCCCTCGACTCCGACTTGATGGAGTTCATTGGGCTCATTCATGAACAGATTGGCAAAAGGCAATTTAATTCCCATCTGCCTGGCCTGCTTGAGAAGATTGCCCGAATCAGGGGTCCAGTCGCCGGTATAAATGACTTCGGCGCCGGAAGCTTTGATCTTTTCCAGATACGGTGCGAAATCCGTCAGAAACAATTTATGATAATCTTCTCCCACGATCTGCGCTTCGGGATAATATTCCTTCAGGCCTTTTTTGAATCCCTCGCCCAGGCCATGCCCGAATGAATAATCCTGACCGATGATGTAAAATTTCTTCTCCTTTTTCCGAATCTGGCCATAGAAATAGGCCAGTCCCCGTCCGATCTGCTCCGTCGAGGCCGAAGACATGAAGGCATAGGGGCTGAAGTTATCGGCGTCCATCAGATCATCGGACAGCGCGCCTTCGTTCATGACAATGACCTTATACTTGTTGCCGGTTTCGTTCATAACCTTCATGATATTGCTGCCGGACGTGCCCACCAGGAACTGGACTTTCTCCTGAAGGATCATCCGCTCGCAAATCTTCTTGGCCTGGTCGGGTTTGGACATGGAGTCGGCCTTGATGAGCGCGATCAGTTTCTTCTTGCCGTCCACCCAGATACCGCCGCGCTTATTGATGTCGTGCACAGCCCAGAGCATCGGGGCATAATGGAGTTCCCCGTTGATGGCGCCCGGGCCGGAAAAAGGTGCCACGTGGGCGATCTTGATGACATCGCCGGTGGGGATCACCGGATTGGCCGGATCGAAGTCCGACATATCGGACATTTTATTGATGTCAAAGGCAGCATTGGGTTTGCCCAATTTATCCGATGGATCGACCTTTGCCCCCTTGCCGGCCTTTTGCGCCTTAGCCGCGAAACCCGTGGACGGGCTCCCGACGACTAAAGATAAAAGGCAGAGCAGGCCCAACAAAACAAATAATCTCTTTGTAAGATACTTCATTTAAACCTCCTTAATTTCTTCAATTTATTAAACGCCCCCATCGATCTTGAAAATTTTGATCGGTGATTGGTGAGCTATTTTCAATTTCAATGATCGGCCATCTCGTCAGGGATTACGACAATCATCGCTGAAGAAAAGGTCCTTCCGGAATGCTCCGGTCCGTTCAAAACCCTCCATTTTTCTGGAGGCCTTGAAGGGTTTTTCTCTTCTGGACAGTTTGTAAGATATTTCCTGCGAAGAAACAATCAGGTATAAACCCCATATGAACTGGAGGGTGCCCCCACTTTTTATATGGGGAGTAACCCTGCCAAAATGCGTTTAATGCAATGGTAACAATGGTCTAAGCGAATCGAAGGGACAGCGGGACGAGAAGGGCGTATTTCCTATTCTTCCCAAAGTTCGGGATCGACAACACCTATTTTAATCGCATATTTCAAGAGTTCGAACCGATCATGAATATCGAGTTTGCGCATGATACTGGTGCGGTGTTTTTCGACGGTCTTCGGACTGATACAAAGGAAGTCGGCTATCCGGTCTGTGGAATGCCCCTGAGCCACCAGACGAAAAACCTGCTGCTCCCGCTCGGTCAGCAAATCGTAACCGCTGACGGAAGGGGTTCCCGTATGGCCCTTGACGTATTTATCGATAACCTCGGCCTTCAATTTGGAGCTGAGAAAATATTCTCCCCGGTAGGCCGCCCGGATGGCTGTCAAAATATCCGAACTGGGAGATGCTTTGAGGACGTAGCCGAATGCTCCGGACGCGAGAATCTCTTTCACATAACTTTCCTTGGCATGCATGGAAAAGACCACAATCCTTGTTTTCGGCGTAACGTCGCGGATAAGATTGACGACCTCCAAGCCGGTCATGTTCGGCATCGTAATGTCCAGCAGGACAACATCCGGGTGGAGCAGTTTGATTTTCTCCAGGGCTTCCCTGCCGTCGCACGCCTCCCCGATCACTTCCATATCGGACTGACTGTTGAGGAGCTGTTTCAATCCATCCCGGACAATGTCATGGTCGTCGGTCACTAATAATTTGATTTTTTTCATCACACCTGTTCCTTCGCTAAGCCGGGATATCCGCTCGGATCGTCATTCCCTTGCCCGGGGCTGTGGATACTTCAAGGGACCCGCCCAGGGATACGACACGCTCCCGCATGCCGATCAGCCCGATCCCTTCGTTTCTTTTTGCAGCTCTCCTCTTTTTCTGCGGATCGGTGCAACCCAGGCCATTGTCCCTGATCGTCAAAATAACATGCGGATGACTGTATGTGAGAATGATTCCGACTTCGGTTGCCTCGGCATGTTTGACGATATTCGTCAGGCCTTCCTGAAATATCCGGTAAATCGCCAGTTCAACTTCAGGATTCAGCTGGTTTTTGAAGCCAAGAGCCTCGAAATTTACGTGAATGTCGGGCCGGTGCTCTTTAAATTCACGGATATACCTTTTCAGTGCCGGGATCAGCACCATCTGGTCCAGAAGGATGGGGCGCAAAAAGGATGTTGTTTTGCGCACGGCGTTCGCCATCCGTTCGACACTGCGGATAAGTTCTTCACAGCGCTCCTTCTGCTCGGTAAAGCCGGATGGAATCGTTCTTTGCAGATCATCCAGTTCGAAATGCATGGTGGTCAGGATCTGCCCCAATTCATCATGAAGATCCGCCGCCACTTTCTTCCTTTCTTCTTCCCGGACTTTAACCAGCCGCCTCGACAGCTGGCGGATCTCTTCCTCAGCTTTCTTCGTCTTGGTGATGTCGATAAAATTGGTTATGGCTGCCGGTTTTCCCATGTACATGGCATGCGTCGCGCGCAGCTCCGCCCATTTCACCGCCTTGCTGTCTTTTTCCGTGTACCGGTAAATATAGTGTTCCGGGTTAAGGTGTCCGCCTTCCCGCATCATTCCTCTTTCTCTGACCATGGCCCGATCATCCGGATGCACAAACTCCCAAAAATAATGGCCCAGGAGTTCTTCAGGCTTGTCATAACCGAGCAAGTCGGCAGACCGCTGGTTGACGAATTTTATGCGTCCTTCCTGGTGTACGACGATGGACGTCAGGGAAGTTTCCACAACCGTGCGATATTTCTCTTCGGATTCCTGGAGGGCCTGCTCAGCGGTTTTCCTGTCGGTTACATCGATGATGAATGCTTCATAACCGATAACATCGCCCTTTGCACTGCGGCGGGCGGCGCCGGTTATTCGGACGTCAATTATTTTTCCGTCCATGCATCGCAGGCGGGTTTCAAATTCCCGGACAACTCCGCAGTGTGCGACAATCCCCTTAAACCGGGTGATGTCATCCGGATCAGCATAGAAAGCGATGACGGACAGCTTCCCGATGAAATCATTCCTCGAACTCCCGCCCAGCATTTTAACGCCCGCCTCATTGATATCGAGGAAAACACCGTTGTAATCCATAACGCAAACTAATGCGGGGGAGTGTTCAAAGATGTGCCTCAGCCACTGTCTCGGGGCCTTGACGATGTCTTTCCCGGAATGCTCCGGATCTTGTTTGGTCCTTCCCATGTCATATTATTCCTCTGTATGATGCGACTGCCTGTCTGAGGAGACGTCCCCCCATGGCTCTGTTCCCGATATTCTACCACATGTCCGGCAAGAGCTCGACCATTTTGATGATTCAGCGAATGCCGGCCCTTTTTAGAGAACTCATTTCCAGGCGTCAAAAAGCGATATTCTTGCCTATTCGCTGGATCTTCTGTGCTCGAGAGAACCATGAGGATGGATCGTGGAGCCAGGAAGGGGAAGAGAAAAGCAGGCGGAGCGGCTCCGCCTGCTCGATGAGATCTATTTGGCTTGCTTGACCACGCTCATGGCTGTGGCGATAAGCGACGAGATGTCTCCGAAGTTGGCCGGCAAAATCAGGGTATTTCCCTGTTTGGCCAGATGGCCGAATTGCTCGACCAGTTTTTCCGCCACGCGCAGCTGCACCGCCTCCATGCCGCCCTGGGCCTGCACGGCGCCGGCGACTGCTTTCAAGCCGTCGGCCGTCGCGCCTGCGATCGCACGGATGGCCTCCGCCTGACCGGTGGCCTCATTAATCTGCTTTTGACGCACGGCTTCCGATTCCAGCACGACTTTCTGCTTCTGGCCTTCGGCCACATTGACGGCTGACTGCTTTTCGCCTTCCGATTGAAGAATCACCGCGCGCTTCTCTCGTTCAGCCTGCATCTGTTTTTCCATGGCGTTCAGCACATTCTCCGGAGGCCGGATGTTTTTGATTTCGTAACGCAGGATTTTAACGCCCCAGGTCCGGGAAGCATCATTGATGGCGCTGACTATGGCGGAATTGATGGTGGTTCGTTCTTCGAAAGTTTTATCCAGATCGATCTTGCCGACTTCGCTTCTCATGGTGGTCTGTGCCAGCTGGATGATTGAAAACATGTAATTGCTGATGCCGTAAGACGCCATTTGCGGATCGAAGACCTGAATAAAGATGACGCCGTCAACGCCGACCTGGACGTTGTCGCGCGTGATGCAGATTTGTTCAGGGATGTCCATGGCCTGTTCTTTGAGCGTATGCACGTAAGCCTTCCGGTCAATGAACGGGATGATGTAACTGATGCCGGCGTTGAGCACCCGGTCAAATTTTCCCAGCCTTTCCACGACGTAGGCGCTTTGCTGCGGGACGATGCAAACTCCCTTGGCGATGAAAATCACAACCAGTAATGCTACGACAATCAAAACAATTTCCATGATCCTTCCTCCTCATTAGTTTATGCGACAGGTTTAACCTTAACGCGAATGCCTTGAATGGCTTCAATCTGCACGACGGTGCCTTCTGGAATGGTTTGAGTTGCGTCGGAAAACGCAATCCAATCCGAGCCGCGATACTGGATCGCACCTTCGCCGCCGGCCGGTATCGGCCTGATCACGGGGACTTTTTGTCCCGCGTAATCGGGCGGCGCATCGGCATGCCCGGCAAAAAGCTTTCTGGCCGTTTTGCGAAGCAGAAACAGCAGCAGCAGGGATGATACCGAAAAGACAATCAACTGGCTGCTGAAGGATGGGGTTATTCCCGTCCAGGTGGTGAGCGCGACGATCAGCGCGCCGATGCCGATAAAGCACAGGATGAAACTGACCGTTGCGAGTTCAGCGACCAGGAGAAGCAGACCAACGACTGCCCAGACCAGGGCTGGTGAAAATGACCAATCACACATGGCTTTAAGCCTTTCCGCGGGTCCGGCCTTTGGCGTCCCGCCGGTGTTTCTGGTGGATATGAAGCAGACTATAATTAAAAATATGTGGAAGTATAGGAAGAATAGAGCCGGGAGTCAATACAATATTATTTTCCAAACCTGAATCGTCTATTGACTGTGTCCTTTACTTATGGTAACAACTTTACCGTCAGTAAGTCAAAGACTGCCGAGCATTGCGCAAAAGTCGGCAAAAAGCCGAAGCCGGGAGCGGGATTGGAAATTGATACCAGAAGATCAGCATAAAGCAATCTGCCAGCAAAGAAGGGATCGCGAAAAAGCCCAGCGGATTCAGAGTATTATCGAAGCGGCGAAAAAAGTTTTCGCCGCCAAAGGCTATTTGAAAGCCACGATGGACGATATCGCACTCGCGGCGGAAATCACCAAACCTACCATCTATCTTTATTTCAAAGCCAAAGATGATCTTTTCTTCACACTCATGATGCCGCTTATCGATGATGTCCGCGAGCAGCTCCAGATCGTCGAGAAAAATCTGCAGACCGGAGAAATCAGTGATGGTGCCAGTCTGATCAGGGCAGTCTTTGGGGCCTTCTATCACGGCTACGAACACCTGCCGGAAACCTTCCGGATCATTCAGCTGTTTCAGCAGCAGGGACTCATGGGTGAGCTGCGGCCGGAAGTCCGTACGGCGCTGAACGATAAGGGACGGGCCAATTTTGTCCTGAGCCGGCAGATTCTGACAAAGGCGATGGAGACGGGGCTCATTAAAAAGGTGAATGTTTATGAAATGGCTGACGTTATCTGGGGCCTTCTGGTCGGCGTGATCCAATTGGAGGACGCGAAATCTTTTGATCGCAACAATAAATCTCTCACCGAAAATACACTCCGCCTTGCCGAAGGGCTGATCGCGGAGGCCATGTCTATAAAAAGCAGAGGGAAGAAGGAATGAAAATGACGAGCGCGGAAAAGTTGATTCATCAGTTGAAGGCGGAAGGGCGGCTGTCCATGACGGAGGCCGAATCCAAGAAATTATTGAAAGATTACGGTGTGCCGGTTGTGAAAGACAAAATCGTCACAACGGTGAACGATGCCGTTTCATATGCGCAAAAAATCGGATTTCCCGTCGTGGTGAAAGGCCATGGTGCAAAACTCACCCATAAAACGGAACGCGGACTGGTCAAAACAAACCTGAAATCGTCCGGAGAAGTTCGCGAGGCTTTTCGCGCCGTCAAAAAGGCGGCAGGCGCTGATTGGGAGGGATGCCTCATTTCTCCCTGCATTCAGGGAAGCCGTGAATTTGTCGTCGGAATGTTCCGTGATGCTCAGTTCGGCCCGGTCGTCATGTTCGGCCTCGGCGGTATTTTTACCGAAGTGCTGGCCGATACAACTTTCCGCATCGCCCCGTTTGACGAGCAAGAGGCCCATCGGATGATCCGGGAAATCAAGTCCCGTAAGCTTTTGGAAAATTTTCGGGGAGAGGCACCCGCCGATCTCGATTCGTTGACGGATGTTTTACTGGGCGTGGCCAGACTGGGGAATGAACAGCCCGACATCAGAGAAGTGGATATCAATCCGCTGATTATCACCCCGAAGGGAAAAGTCGTGGCCGTAGACGCTCTGGTTGTCCTTGATGAGCGCAAGACCGCACGAACCTGCGAAACCCCAAGTGAAGGCGCGCGCAGCAAGAGATCGGCAGAAAATCGCGCCGCCCTCGACGTTATGACTCATGCCGAATCGGTTGCCGTGGTGGGCGCCACGCGGCCGGAGGCGAGCGGTTTTTCCGGGATGTTCGGATGCATGAGAAATTTCGGTTATCAGGGAAGGCTTTATCCTGTTAACCCGAAGCTGGACGAAATCGACGGTTTAAAGGCTTATCCCAATCTGACGTCGCTGCCGGAGGCGGTGGATCTCGTCATCATCTCCATTCCCGGGCCGCTGGTTCCGGATATTCTGAAAGAATGTGTCGCCACGGGCAATAAGAATATCCATATCTTCAGCTCCGGTTTCAAGGAATCCGGTGAAGAGGAAGGCATCAGGCTGCAGCAGGAAATTGAAACGATTGCCCGTGGGGGCGGACTGCGCGTGATCGGCCCCAATTGCATGGGATTCTATGTTCCGAAAACCCGGCTCTTGACCTGGGAGGCTGCATCTGCGGAAAGCGGACCTGTTTCCCTAATCAGCCAGAGCGGCGGCAATGCTCAGGATTTTTCAAATTATATTACAGACCACTACGGCATTCATTTCAGCAAATCCGTCAGTTACGGTAATGCTCTTACCCTGGACAGTACTGATTTTCTCGATTATCTGGCTCATGATGAGGAAACCAGAATCATCACGATGTATCTCGAGGGCGTGAAGGACGGACGGCTCCTCAGAGACCTGGTCACGGAAGTCAATCGCCGAAAGCCAGTGATCATCTATAAAAGCGGGCTCACGGAATCGGGAGCCCGAGCTGTGTCTTCACATACCGGCTCACTGGCCGGCACAGAGAAGATCTGGAAGGCCTTTTTCCAGCAAACCGGTGCGGTTCAGGTAGATTCCCTGGAAGAAATGGCTGATGTCACGCAGGCATTTCATCGCCTGGGGAAAGTCCACGGGAGGAAAACAACCGTCCTGGGATTCGGTGGGGGCATCGGCGTGTCCGTTGCGGACAATTGTGCCAGAGCGGGTCTGGCGTTGCCGGCTCTTTCAGAGAACCTGACCCGGAAATTAAGAAAATTAATCCCGCCGGCCGGGGCCATGATCCGCAATCCGATTGATGCCGTCATCGCCTTCATCCACCTGCCGCTCCTGGGAGAAGTGCTGGACCTCCTTACCCAAAGCGGTGAAATCGATAATTTCATCATTTCAGTTCCTTTTGACTGGCTTTTCAACAAGGCGCCGGGGGGTGCCTATATTGAAACCGTCGCCTCCTACCTCGCCTGCGAAGGGCAGAAGCATACCCATGGAAAGCCCATGATGGTCGTCTGGCGTCAGTATCAGCCTTCCCCCGAAATCAGGAAATGGATTCCCGTTTTCGAAAACATTCTGATGTCGGCCGGCATCCCGGTTTACGAAGGGCTCCCCAAGGCGGTCTCAGCTCTGGTCAAAACGGCAAAATACTATGAATATCATCATGATAAAAAGTAATATCTTCCTGGATTAGCCATCCTGCCCGAACAGACTGAAAAAGAACCATGAATGTACCATATTTTTATTATTTGGGTTGACTTTCGGTCACGTTTAGAATTATAGTCAGTAAGTAGAATGAGGCTGAAGTTGAAAAGCAGCAGCAGAGGTTTCAGAATCTTTTTGTACTTTTGTGCTTATAAGGATTGTGAAACCCTCAAAAGTTCGTTTGGCCGGAGCGAGTGAACTATTCCAATCATCAAGAACCGGCTGCCCCGAAAAGGAAGAATTGATTGAACGGACGTTTAGCCGTTTGAAATTTCAAAACACAAAAGAAGGGAGTTAGTTATGGGCAATTTATTAGTCAACACCCGCGATCAGCAATTTGTTCTTTTTGAGCAATTTGGAATGGACAAAATTTTTGCATCAGAACAGTACGGAGGTTATTCCAAAGATGATATTCTGATGATTATGAATGAAGCCGAAAAGTTGGCTGTCAATGTCATCTTCCCGACTTTGAAAGAAGGAGAAGAGGGAGCCCATCTGAAAGACGGCGTCGTTACCGTCCCCAAGTGTTTCCGCGAACCCTGGAAAAAATACACGGAAGGCGGCTGGATCAACCCGATGGATTCCCCTGATGTCGGCGGCCAGGGCCTGCCCCATTGTGCAGGCTGGGCCACTCTGGAAACGATGGCTGCCGCCAACTACGCCTTCGGCATGTACGGCGGTTTGACGCACGGCGCCGCCAACATGATCAATACATACGGTTCTGAAGAGCAGAAAAACAAATATATGATGAAAATGTTTGCCGGCGAATGGACCGGCACGATGTGCCTGACCGAACCGGGCGCGGGCTCCGATGTCGGCGCTTTGAAAACCACCGCTAAGCGTCTTCCCGACGGAAAATTCCTTATTACGGGCACCAAGTGCTTCATCTCCGCCGGTGACCATGATCTGGCCCCGAACATCATCCATCCCGTTCTGGCGCGCATCGAAGGCGATCCGGCCGGAACCAAAGGCATCTCTATTTTCATCGTTCCCAAATATACAGTTAAAGAAGATGGTTCCATAGGTGAATCCAACGATGTGAAGTGCGGCGGTGTTGAACACAAAATGGGTATCAAGGGAAATGCCACCTGTACATTAAACTTCGGTGAAGACGGAAAGTGCATCGGCGAATTGCTCGGTGAGGAACGCTCCGGTCTGAAGGTCATGTTCCAGATGATGAACGAAGCGCGTCTGGGTATCGGCATGCAGGGGCTCTGTCTTTCTTCGGCCAGCTATCAGCACGCCGTGGCGTATGCCAAAGAACGTATTCAGGGCATTCCCGTCTGGGAAATGCAGAATAAGGCCGCCAAGGCGGTGGCCATTATTAATCATCCCGATATCCGCAAAAAGCTGATGTGGATGAAATCCCTCGTGGAAGGCATGCGTTCCATGTGTTATTTTGTTGCGAATTGCATGGATATGAGCAAGATTTCCAAGACGGAGCAGGAAAAAGCGGACTGGGAAGGATATATTGAACTTTTGACCCCGATCGTCAAGGCCTACTGCAGTGACAAAGGTTTCCTGGTCTGCTCGATGGCGATGGATATTTACGGCGGCTACGGCTTCTGCTCCGAGTACCCGGTGGAACAGTTTGTCCGCGATGAAAAGATCGCCTGTATCTATGAAGGCACCAACGGCATCCAGGCGCTCGACCTCGTCGGCCGCAAACTCGGCCAGCGCAAAGGCGCAAATGTCATGAATATGGCCGGCCTGATCGGGAAAGGCGTTGCCAAATACAAGAGCAATCCTGAATTTGCCAAAACTGCCGCCACGGTGGAAGAAGCATTAAATGCGGTTATCGACCTGACCATGTTCTTTGCCGGCGCCGGCAAATCCGGCGACTTCCTGGCACCTATTTACAACGCCAGCAAGTTCCTGGAAATCTTCGGCGATCTGGTTGTCGGTTACTTCCTGCTTGATGCAGCCGCCGTCGCCCAGGAAAAATTAAACGCCATGTATGAAGAAAAAGGTCTGACGACAATCGGTAAACAGAAAGGTTTCCAGAGAGAAGATCAGGAAGCCGCTTTCTACGCAGGCCGTGTTGCTTCGGCGAAATTCTTTGCCAACGACTCCCTGACCACCGTCAAGGCCCGTTGCGAAGCCATCAAAGCCGGCGACAAGAGCGCTCTGGAACTGGTTGACCTGGGATTCACGATCTAAATGAGGTTGTTCAGGCTGTAGGCTATAAACTATCAGCAAAAAACAAACGGCCGTCCGGTGTATACCGGGCGGCCGTTTTAGTTGTGCGCCCGGCAGGGCGCACAGACTTGGTGGTGCAAGTCCACTACTCACCCGGCAAGGGGAAGAGTTAGCCGAACGGCAAGGGTGTCGCGGGTGACTGCGAATCTGGAGGAAGCCGAAGG
>JAIGNE010000031.1:0-9810 GCA_036528635.1 Deltaproteobacteria bacterium | reverse complement strand
TTTGCCGGCTATGAAAACCTGACCGGCATCGGCAATGTTTTCCTCGGCTACAACGCGGGACGCAATGAGACGGGCTCGGGCAAGCTCTATATCGCCAATTCCAGCACCGCCACCCCGCTGATTTACGGGGACTTCAGCGCCCAGACCGGCCATATCAACGGCACCCTGACGCAGTCGTCGAGGCGGGAATACAAAGACAACATCCAGGACCTGAGCAAAGAAGAGGCCCTGACCACCCTGGCCGGTCTCACCCCGGTGAAGTATGTCTATAAGTCCGACCGGACCGAAGAACATGTCGGATTCATTGCCGAGGATGTTCCGGAACTGGTGGCCACGAAAGACCGGAAGGGATTAAGCTCGCTCGACATCGTGTCGGTGCTCACCAAAGTCGTGCAGGAGCAGCAGGGGTTTATTCAGGAGCAACAGAGGATTAACGCCGAGCAATCAAAAAAGATCGCAGAGCTTGAACGGCTGCTGATCATGTCCAAGGCAATGTCCGTGACGGATTGAAGAAAAATTAATGTGTTGCATCCATCACCATCACCGCCCTCAGGTTCAGAATAGAGGCAGAGCTTTAAAAAGGTTCTGCCTCTATGACTTGTCGCAGGCGGGCTATCACCGGGAGAATGGCTCCGTCATAAAAGATAAAACCAACCAACAACTAATCCGGCATGAAGATCAGCCAAAAGAAAAAAGTCATCGCGAAGGAGATATCTCGATCATAACAACTTAAAATCCTTAATTTGAGCTTGTCGCAGAGACTATCTTCCTTCTTGACTTTCCGTTTGTGTAAGAGCATTTATTCATCATAATTTCATAATTCACCAAGAACTCATCAGCCTGACCATCGATCTTCCTGCCGGAGATAATGAAACAATACACGAACGAACGGGCCGGGTTGCAGAACCCGCCGCAATTAATAAACAATCATGGGAGAGGAGAAAATGATGAAAACTAAAATGATGATTTTTACGTTGGTTATCATGCTCCTGGCGTTTGCGGGAAGCGTCCGGGGAGCGACGGAGACGAGCAGTGAAACATTTTTTGGCCTCGATGCCGGGTTTAGCAACACGACGGGTTATCACAACACCTTCATCGGGAATCATGCCGCTTACGACAACACCAGCGGGTATAATAACACTTTTTTAGGGCACTATTCTGGCTATCATAACATCACAGGCAGTGATAACACATTCCTCGGGCACTGGGCCGGCATCAACAACACGACCGGTTCCCGCAATGTCTTCTCCGGTGAGTCTGTCGGATTTTCCAACACCACCGGCAGCTACAACACCTTTTCAGGTTTTTATGCCGGCTACAACAATACCCTGGGTGGGCGCAATACCTTTTTGGGGTATTATGCCGGCTACTCTAACACAGAGGGTCACTATAACACATTCGTCGGGACTAACGCCGGATACGCCAACACGACGGCCAGCTACAACACCTTTTTAGGGTATTGGGCCGGCTATTTCAACATGGCTCATTCCAACACTTTCCTTGGCTATGAAGCTGGCTATGTCAACACCTACGGTACCGGCAATACATTTTCAGGGTATAGAGCCGGCTACGCCAACACGACGGCCAGCTTCAACACCTTCAATGGTTACCAGGCCGGCTACTCGAACACGACGGGTGAACGGAATACCTTTGAAGGGATGTCCGCCGGTTACAAAAACACGACAGGTAAATACAACACTTTCCTCGGGTACTGTGCCGGCTGGGCCAACACCGCGGGCAATTACAATACCTTCTTCGGGTATGCCACGGGTTATAAAACCACCACCGGAAGCAACAACCTTTACCTCGGCAATTTTGCCGGCTATGAAAACATAACCGGCATCGGCAATGTCTTCCTCGGCTACAACGCGGGACGCAATGAAACGGGCTCCGACAAGCTCTATATCTCCAATTCCAGCACGGCCACCCCGCTGATTTACGGGGACTTCAGCGCCAATACTGTCACGATTAATGGAACCTTGTATGCAACCGTGGTGACTCCGTCGAGCCGGGAATACAAAGACAACATCCGGCAGTTGAAAGCAGAAGACGCCATGAAGACGCTTCAGGGTCTTCAGCCGGTGACGTTCACTTACAAGACATCTCCCGGGGAGAATCATGTCGGGTTTATTGCGGAAGACGTTCCTGAGCTGGTTGCAGCGAAAGGCCGCAAGGGGTTGAGCTCCATGGACGTTGTCTCGGTGTTGACGAAGGTCATGCAGGAGCAGCAAAAGGTCAATGAGGAGCAGCAGAGGTTTATTCAGGAGCAGCAGAAGATTAATGCAGAGCAATCAAGGAAAATCGCTGAACTTGAACGGCTGCTGATTATGTCCAGGGCAATGTCCACGGCTGATTGAAGAAGAATTTAATGAACGATATCAATGATCGTCCATCTCTTCCAGCGAAGGCAGAGCTTAAAAGACTCAAAATCCCTCCATGAACGATACAAAAAAGGGGTTACGGTTAATGAATGGCAACCGTAACCCCTTAATTTAATTGGTGCGCCCAGGAAGATTCGAACTTCCGACATCCAGATTCGTAGTCTGGCGCTCTATCCAGCTGAGCCATGGGCGCGCATGATTTCCCAGTGACGAGGGAGCCCTATAGCACATTATTAGCGGTATGCAAAATGAAAATATAAACGGCGGTTCACCATAAAAATTAATAGATTTTCGAAAATGGGTCCCAGCCGGCATCCTCTTTCCAGTCGTATTCGATTTCAATGCTTTGCTGTTTCGCGATGTCGTATCCCAGTAAATCGGCAATGAACCCCAGTGTCATATCCATGCCGGCGCTGACCCCGGAACTGGTGTAAATGTTTCCGTCTTTGACCCAGCGCGCTTTTTTAATCCAGTGAACTTTAGGGGATTGTTGAACGGCCCAGGCGAAAAGCCGCTTGTTGGATGTTGCCTCTCTGCCGTTCAACAATCCGGTTCGGGAAAGCAGGATGGAGCCGGTGCAAACCGTCAGGACATATTCCGCCTTTTGAACCAGAGATTTCAAATCGTTGAGAAAGTGTTCATCCCTGGCCAGATTCACAACGCCGAATCCGCCGGGAATCAGCAGGCTGCAGCCCGATGCCGGAATTTCCGATATCGTTTTCGTAACGACGGGGACGTTTTGTCTGCTGGTGACCACTCCGCCGGTCGGGGAAACAAAATGGATGTTGAAATGCCCGGTGAGCCTGCCCAGAATTTCCACAGGGCCGAATACATCCAGTGTTTCAAAATCGTCGAACAAGATTGTCGTGATGTCCCTCATTTAGTCTCTCCTGCTATTCAAAGGTAACTTCATTGGCGCCGCGAACGGAATTGGTCAGGATAATCCGGTCCGCGCGCTTAAGATCTTTCCGATAGAGAATTTTTTCACGGGCCTTGAGTTTTTCCATCATCACCTGTCTTTCGATTCCATTTAATAAGCCGCAGGATATCGGCGGTGTGTACCAGCAGCCCTTGACATTGATGAAAATATTGGAGACGGCGCCTTCCGTGATTTCATTTTTTTTGTTGCAAAAAAGGACATCGAAATAACCGCGATCGGAATATTTTTTGAATTCTTCATCGTATAACTTCCGATGGGTTGTCTTGTGCAGTAAAAAAGGATCGCCGGGGTTTGTTTTAATGCGGGAGATGATGACGCGCGGGGAATGAGCGGGAAGAGCGGCCACCGGTTGATGCTGTATGATGAAATTCCCGCCGGATTTTAATAAAAGACGCAGGCGGAAGCTGCCGGTGAGTTTTTCCGTATAGACCTTCAGTTCTTTTTTGATTCTGCTGACCGGGCAGGGCATAAAAAAGAATTGAGCGGAAGTTTTCAAGCGCTGCAGATGCCGGCTTAAATATTTTATTTTTCCATCGGTGAAGAGCATGGTTTCAATGAGCGCAAATTCAGGCATGGCGTTGATCAGGAATTGTCCTTTGAGTCGGCATTCCGCATACTCCTCCTCGGGCCGAGAATCATAAACGATGCCCCCGCCGATTCCCATCCGGGCCCGATAGGTGTGGTCCGCGTTCCGGTGGAGATCAATGGTCCGGATGGCGACATTGAAAACGGCCTGCCCGTCCGGAGCAAAATAGCCGATGGCGCCCGTATAAATGTTTCTGGGTTCTTTCTCCAGCGCCCGGATGATTTTCATGCTTTGAATTTTCGGTGCGCCGGTCACCGAACCGCAGGGAAACAGGCTTTTGATAACATCAGCTATTTTGATTCCGGGCTGCAATTGGCCGGTGACGGTGGAGGTCATTTGCAGCAGGGTTTCATATCGTTCCACCTCGAAAAGTTTCTTTACTTTGACCGATCCGGACAGGCAAATCCGACCCAGGTCATTTCTGAGCAGATCGACAATCATGACATTTTCGCTTGTGTTTTTCATGTCGTTTTGCAGCCAGTCTGCCGAAGTTTCCGGGGGCGCGGTGCCTTTCATGGGTTTGACCATGATGTTGCGCTTTTTGTCGATGCGGAAAAACAATTCGGGTGAAAGAGAAATTATATGATTGCCGGCATAATGAATGAGGGCACTATAAGAAACCCGCTGGTTGTCCTTCAGGCAGTTGTAAAAATGATCAATGTCCCCGATGAAATTAAAATCGCAATGGGATGTGTAGTTGATTTGATAGGTCTCTCCGCGGGTGATGCAGTCTTTGATCTTGTTGATGGCTCTTTTGTACTGCCGGAAGTCTATGCCGAGCTTCGGTTCTGATAAATAGAAATGGCCGGTTTCCCGCTCGGGGGAACGGGGCAGTCGCCGGATCGGTTTATGGTATACACCTAACCACAAAAGCGGATAGTCACAGGTCGGGCAGTGCGGATTTAAAGTTTCTTCGAGAAAATATCCCAATTCGTAAGCCAGGAAGCCGGCCAGATAATAGCCCCTGCGTCGATAGTATTCCATCTGGCGGAAACACTTTGGCAGATCGGCCGGCTGCCGGCAGGTGATGACTGCCGCCGGACCGGCGAAAAACAAGTTTTGTGAGTTGTCTTCATCTTTTCGCAGGGTTTCCAGGCAGACGATGGCTTGATCGGAATTCATAGTGTATCGTTAGCATCCTTTTATTGAATTGTGCTACCATATTCACCAATCTGCTTGACTTGGCAAGAGCTTGTTTCTATACTCCATAACTGATCGATAAATCATCATCAAGGATGATCGGAGTGATACCTCATGAGCGTTTTTGCCGGGCAATCCGTAAAAAAATCCTGCGGGTTATTGTCATGCGTTTTTTGATGATTCCAGCCGCTTCTTGTATTGCTCCGTCAACCCCGCCGCCTGAACAGTTCGACATAAGCTGCGATCTGACTGATATTTAAAATGTCCAAGGAGGATGATGCATGACAGACCTTTCCGAACAATTTGAAAAAGCGCTCCTGTCTCTCGACCGGCTGACGGCCAAAAGGCTTGTGACACAAGCCGCGGGGCAGTTGACGCCGATGGAACTTGTCGATCGTGTGATTGTCTCGGCGCTCACCAGCATCGGGGACAGCTGGGAACGCGGGGATACGGCCCTGTCGCAGGTTTACATGAGCGGGCGTATTTGCGAGGAACTGGTGGATGGCCTTCTTCCGCCCGGTGACCCGCAGCGCAAAGACCAGCCGCCCATGGCGATTGCCGTTTTGAATGATTATCATCTGCTCGGCAAGCGCATTGTTTATTCCGTGTTGCGCGCCGGAGGTTTTGATCTCAGGGACTATGGCCGCGTGACGGTTGATGAAGTTATCCGCAAAGTGCAGGCCGATCAAATCCGCGTGCTTTTGATTTCCACACTGATGTTGCATTCCGCTCTGAATGTGCGGGACGTCGTTGCAGCACTGAAAGCGAAAAACCTGAGTGTGAAAATCGTTGTCGGGGGAGCCCCCTTCCGATTTGATGGACAGTTGTGGCAAGAGGTCAACGCCGATGCCATGGGACGGTCCGCATCGGATGTGCCGGGTATTATCCGGTCGCTGATGGGAGGGCTGGCATGAAAAAAGAATCCATGACATCCATGCAGAGGGTGCTGACCACTCTAGGCCACCGGGAGCCGGATCGAGTGCCTCTTTTTCTCCTGGTGACGATGCACGGTGCAAAAGAGCTGGGGCTATCCATTCGGGATTACTTCTCTAAGGCCGAACACGTCGCTGAAGGTCAAATGCGCCTGCGCGCCAGATACGGCCATGACTGCCTTTACGCTTTCTTCTATGCGCCTTTGGAAATCGAAGCCTGGGGCGGCGAGGTGATCTATGCCCCGGATGGCCCGCCTAATTCCGGTCAACCTTTCATTGCTGATGCCGAAATGATCTCCGGGTTGAAATCGCCGGACATCAGGAAGACACCCTGTCTGGTTAAGGTTCTCCAGGCCATTGAAATGATGAAAGCGCGTGTCGGTGATGAATGTCCGATTATCGGCGTTGTCATGTCGCCCTTTTCGGTTCCGGTCATGCAGATGGGGTTCGGCCCTTATCTGGATTTAATGATGGACAGGCCGGATCTTTTTGAAAAGCTCATGAAGGTCAATGAAGATTTCTGCGTGGATTGGGCCAATGCCCAATTGGAAGCTGGAGCGACGGCAATCTGCTATTTCGATCCCGTGTCTTCGCCTACCATCGTTCCGCGCGACCGGTTTCTGCATACGGGGTTTGAAGTGGCCAGGCGCGTTCTTGGCATGATCAAAGGTCCGCCCGCTACACATCTGGCCTCCGGCCACGTGCTTCCCATTATTAATGATATTATTCAAACCGGCGCCGCTGTGGTTGGCGTAAGCTGCCGGGAAGACCTGGCGGAAATCAAAGCCGCCTGCCGCGGGAAAATCAGCGTCCTGGGGAATCTCAACGGCATCGAAATGCGCCGCTGGAGCGCTAAGGAGACGGAAGATAAGGTGCGGCAAGCCATTGCCCAGGCAGGACCCGGTGGCGGATTTATTCTATCGGACAACCACGGCGAAATCCCCTGGCAGGTCCCCGAGGAAACGCTCATGACGATTGGCGAGGCTGTCCGGCGCTTCGGCAACTATCCGCTTCGTGAGGCAAAATAGGATGGCCGGTAAAATAGCCTTCGCGCTTTGCGAACACTATCGTCAGGAAGCCCGGGCGGCGATTGCGGCGGATAAACTGGACAATGCTCTGGTGATCTCCTTTCCCGCGCGGTGCGGACGGCCGCCTTTGACCGGTAAAGAACTCGCTGCTTTGATTGATCCGCCGGGCGATATTGAACGGATCGAAATATTCGGCGGCTGCTGTTTGAACGATCTGGCCGGTTTCACCTCAAACCAGTATGATGTTCACATCCAAAAGCCGGAGTGTTGTTTCGATCTGATAGCCGATCCGGTCCTGATCACCCGCTGTTTAAAAAAGGGCGCTTATCTGACCACGCCCGGCTGGCTGGCTGACTGGCCTGCCAACGTGGATCGTCTGGGGTTGAATCAGCAGACCGCCCGAGAAATGTTTGCCGAAACCACAACAGGCATTGTGCTCCTCGATACCGGTGCTGATGAGCAATGTGCGGCGCATCTGGAAGCGTTTGCCGCATATGTGGACAGACCCTCTGAAATTATTTACACGGGAATTCCCCTGCTGCGAATGCTTTTTGTTAAAGCCTATCTGACGTGGCAAATGGAAGCTCAAAAGAAAAAATCCGCTGTGGAAATTAATGACATTCGGAAAAAGGAAGCCACGGATGCCATGGCGATGGATCTTTTGTCCAACCTGGCCCGCATTGTGAATGAAGCGGAAGCTGTCGAAGGGATGCTTGACGTGTACACGCTGCTCTTTGCGCCTGCGCGGCTCTGCTATTTGAGCTATGAGGAGGGGGTGCCGGACAAACTCTGGATCAGACCGGAGGGGATGCTGGAAGATGCGGAGAAGGAAGCCATTAAAAGTAAGCTGGCCGCTTTTTCCGAGAGCAGCGGTTATACGGAGTCCGGCAGGGGATTTGTCCTGCGCATTGTCCGGCGCGGCGATATCCGGGGGGTCATTGCCGTGGAAGAAATTGCTTTTCCGGAATACATCGATCAGTATCTTAATCTGGCGCTCAGCATTGTCGATCTTTGCGAACTGCCCATTGAAAATGCGCGCAAGTACGAAAAACTCGTCCATACCGAAGAAATGCTGAGGAAAGCCAATGAGAATCTCTATCAGCTCTCCACGACCGATGCCTTGACCGGCATTGCCAACCGCCGTGCTTATGATGAGTATGTGGAGATCGAATGGAAAAGGATGCTGCGCAGCGGCAAGCCCTTGTCTCTGATTCTCTGTGATATCGACTTTTTCAAAAAGTATAATGACCGGTATGGTCATAAAAGCGGAGATATTTGTTTGCACACCGTCGCCCAGATTATTCATAAACTGGCCTTGCGGCCGGGGGATTTTGTCGCGCGTTACGGCGGCGAGGAATTTGCCGTCATTCTGCCGGCGACAAACGCGGAGGGAGCTGTTCATGTCGCCGAAAAGATTCGCATGGCCGTCGCGCAATACGGACTTCCTCATGAAGATTCTGCGGCCGCCCCTCACGTCACCTTGAGTATGGGTGTCACGCGGGTTCAGCCGCCTTTTGCGGCAAAGCTTTCGTCTGCGGCGCTGTTTCGCGTGGCCGACGCCGCTTTGTATGAGGCGAAACGGCAGGGACGGAATCGGACTGTATTGCAAAAAATTGATTCTGAAAGGGCATAAGTCCATCCCTTATTCCTGACAGGCCGGCGCTACCCACGGCCGGTTTATAGATGATCAATCATCTTCAGGAAAGCACTTCTCCGGTCAGACAGGCTTTCTTGATCAGCTTTGACTTGAAAGCAAATCCGTAGTAAGAAAATCATAATCCCGATTCCTGTTCCTTTGCCGGGATGGGAACGGGATTTGCTTGCATGACCGGAACCATGAAAGACACTTCAATCCAGAGAGCCATTTCGGCGTCATCAGGGGGAAGGATTAAAATGAATTCCGAAGATAATATTCATTTCCCGGCCGATGAGGCCCGCGCGCTGGCTGACGGTGCGGGTGTGGGCTTATATATTCTCCAAAATGATCAATTCCGCTATGTCAATGAATGGATGGCCCGGCAGCTGGGCTACGATAAAGCGCAGGAGCTGATCGGCAAAACCTTCACCGGGATGGTTCATCCCGAAGACCGCCACCTGATCCATCTGGAAATTCCGCCTGACACGGACGCCGGTTTTTCCAATCCCCCCTCGTTTCGTCTTTTCAAAAAGGACGGCAGTCCGCTCTGGGTCCAGATGAGCGGCAGATCTATCACCTATCAGGGTCAGCCGGCCAACGCCGGATGCCTGCTTGACACGACTTCATTCCGGCGCAAGTTTGAGGATCTGCAGGATTCTCTGGAGCGCTATGAAACCATCCTTGACGATGTGGATGTCCATTTGAGCGAAATCGATCTCCGGGGGAATATTACGTTTATCAATGATGCCGGCTGCCGGATGTGGAAATTGCCGCGCGAAGAATTAATGGGGATGAATTACCGCCACTATATGAAAGACAGGGATGTCCGGCAATATGACGAGTTGTACAGGAAAGTTTTTTTTACCGGTATTCCGGTCCAGAACATCATCCTGGAAGTCACCGACCGGGAAGGCAAGCAACGGACGATCGAAAAATCGGTCTCTCTGGCGCGCGACGCTTCGGGTAAAATTTACGGCTTCCGGATGGTTTCCCGCGACGTAACCGAGAAACGCGAAGCCGAGAAGAGGCTGGCGGAACAACGTTCGCGCCTGGAGGCGATCTTTGGGAGCGTGAAGGACGCGATCATCACCGTGGACCCGGGGCTTGCCGTGATCGACGCGAACAAATCGACGGAAAGCATCTGCTCGATTGCCGTGAAGGACATTG
>JAIGNE010000002.1:0-21167 GCA_036528635.1 Deltaproteobacteria bacterium | reverse complement strand
GAGATGTTTTATAACAGCCATCGTCTTCATTCGTATTTGAAATACAAAAATCCGAATGATTTTGAAAAGAGTTTTATGTTGGCAAAAGCAGCTTAACCGGGTGTCCGTTTTTACTTGACCAGATCAGCCAGACCGCTTGCCAGTTTTTGCTTGGCTCTGCCTGAATTTTGTTTCCGGGGAAACCTTCACTGCGCCATAGTCCGTTCCACACCTGGAAATAAATTCGCCGATGACTCTCTTCAAGGCTTCGTTACTTAGTTTATCAACCGGAATGATATGGACAGACATTTAAATATGCTCCGGGCTTTGTTGCAAACCGCAGCGCAGGATCAGCTACGGTGATTTTTTGTTCGGCTCAATTGATCTAGTATCACCGGTCTTGATCCCGTTTAATGGAATAATGAAAACAGAACCGGGCTTTAAATTCTGCCTGTCATTCCCGCCCCGCATTCGCCGGGTAAACATCCGGCGGGCATCCAGGATTTTTAGAGTGGTGGCAGTTGCAGCGGGGCGTGCCTTTGCTCAATGCCCTCAACTGTGGCGCTAAGCTTATTCCGCGGCAGCCAAAAACTCGCCTTTTGGCTCAAACAGTTCATCCACCTGATTCCATTTAAATCAAAGATGATATCGCGGCGGCTAGGAGGAGGCTCCGCAGGCGTATATTGGATACGCTGAGGAAGCCGACGACGATGCCAACAAAGATAGCGCTTTGATTTAAATGGAATGCTCCATTTCACCAAGCGCCACAACGCTTCAGGCATGATTCGCAAAATCACGCCCCGCTGCAACTGCGCGTGTCTTTTCTTTGAATGGTTACTCGGAGACTGAAAACTTATATTTCAACGGCCTGACCCTGATCTTTCTTCTTGCGGGTTGAATGCACCCCTACTTTTTTTTCACAATATTGCGAAGTCTCTGGCGTCCCGCCTCCGAAAGACCAAAAGAGGCGAGTTCCATCTCCAGTTCCGCCAATGTGCCGTTGCCGCTGACATAACCGTTTACCCTTGCTGCTGCCGTTGAGGCCATGAAACGATCGTCCGCCGGATAAAAGGAACGGAATTCCTGCATCAGCGCCTTCTCGGACCGCAGCCAGTACTTCTGATGATAGGCTTCGGCCGGATAGAACGTTGAAGCCGGGACGATTTCCGTGTAGATGGGCCCCTTGATTTTCATGGCCACACCTTTGCGGGAGTCAATTGCCGCCTTCTTCTGTTTTTCGTTGTGATAGAAGATGAAGGCCGCGTACTGACGGGAATAAGATCGTTCCCCCGGCGAGTGATTTTTCCAAAAGATTTCCAGGAGCGTCTCATAGGAAACTCTTTTCGGATCGTATTCGATCCGGATGGATTCGCTATGGTCTCCCAGCAGGGTATAGGTTGGAGCCTTTGAGGTTCCTCCGGTATAGCCGACCTGGGTACGGATGACTCCTTTGACAAGCCCGAACCGGGCGTCCGGACCCCAGAATCACCCCATGGCAAAGGTGGCTATCTCCGTTGCCGCCGGTTTGATAAGGTCTATAGGCGGCAAAACACTGCTCGGCAACGCCTCATTCTGTTTGGGCTGCTTCATGGGAATGCTCCCTTTCTGGGGTATAGGGCACGGGGTTTTTGCCTCGATCGTTGCAGTTAAGGTCGTTACCAATACCGCTGAGAAAGCGATCGTGACGAGGACAAGAAAAGACAATCTCCCCCCATCCCGGATGTTATTTCGATTTCTTGTTTTTTCAGTCATAGCTTTTACTCTTTTCCAAACGGACCGTGGATTGAGGCGTCCGTCCTTGAATGAAATGATTTAATTTTCTGTTGCCATGTCGGCATCCCGGTTATAACTTAACCACCATTTGCATCCTGGCAATGCATCGGGGAAAACAGAGTAACGCCCTTAAGAAATTGGGTTTCTCAAGGCGGTCAGCTATTGGGTTGATTGCCGGGAAAAGATTGCGAAAAAACGAAGATGATAACTTAAATACTTAAGGGTGATGTTCCCCAGGAAAAACATTAAAAACAAAAAAGCGGCTGAAGAATAATTTTCAACCGCCGGAATGCGAGAACGGGCAATGGTTTAATGGTAATTTACAAGACGAAAGTTAATAAGTCAGCGTCCCTCTCTTCCCTTAAAGGACTAGCGGATTTCAGGCAGCTTTAAGCAGAAAATCCACATGAATGGCATCAAAAGGAAACACGATCCTGTTGTCGTCGGTTTTTTGCAGGATACCGGCCGAAAGCAACGCAGTCACATCACCGTGCACTGCTTTGATGTCGCGTTCCAGCCGTCGAGATGCCTCGCGAATCGACATGGCTCCTGCTCCGGACATCATTTTGATCAATTCCCACCGTTGGCCGGATACAACTTTGAACAAAACGGCGGGTGATTCAAAGCTGATAAACGAGCGCTGCGATTTTCCCTTAAATGCGTCCAGGTATCTTTTATTTAATCTGTCGCGGGTCGCAATCCCCAGAGTCACTGTTCTCATCTCAAATCCTCCATTGATCTACATCTTTCCAGAAATCTTCAAGCAACGCTTGCGGGGACGTGAAAGTGTAAGACGTTTCCGCCGCGCCAATATGCTTATGGTCCCCCTTGCCTGCTTCATTGTCATAACGCACGACGCAAACGCCATTCACAATTAATGCCAGCCGGTATTTATAACTGTGTCCGCTTTTAGAAAGTGGCTTATCAATGAGCCAGACAACCATTTCAACAAAAGCAT
Source organism: Deltaproteobacteria bacterium (assembly GCA_036528635.1). Classification (GTDB taxonomy): domain Bacteria; phylum Desulfobacterota; class Syntrophia; order Syntrophales; family Smithellaceae; genus UBA8904. The sequence continues at coordinate 18,457 of JAIGNE010000002.1, read as the reverse complement.
CTTCAGCGAGAATGTGCCGCTCATTGAGCATTAATTTTGCCGTCATTGGTTAAATCATAGCAAAAAGGAAAAGTGTTGTCAATAAACACAACACTCTGGTAGTGGGTCAGTTTGCCTAAGAAATATTGTCGTGACAGACAAAATAAAAATATGTAAAGTAAATCCATGTCAAATACCATTGGTTTCCTCTTTAAAATACTTATATGGGCGGTGGCCCTTATGAGTGGAATATTGGCGATATTTAGAGAGGCATTGTTAATATTCTATCCTAACAACACCCAACAACAATCGGTATTTTGGAGTTGTGTGCTTATTGCTTTTATTATTTCAGCGGCAATATTATTATTTCAACAACGTAAAGTAATAAACACCATCACTAAAGAATTGGACGAAGAAAAAGAAAACAAAAGACCAAAACTGACGGCTGAATTTAATGTATTCGCGGTGGCTCCGGCAGGGAAGCTGAATGAGGATTCAATAGTTTCCCTAACGGCTACTATCACTAATGTTGGCGCACCGAGCATTATATCTCATGTTGAATTGATACTTAAAAAAGAAGGTCGTGAGATAAAAGGAGAAAATATCGTTCTTTCTTCTGGTCCTATAGTCTTTGAGGGAAACGATATTAAATTACAAGTTAGACAGGAGGATAATCTAACAAGGCAGGGAATATCTCATCCAATACCCACTAGAGGAGCTTTACATGGATGGCATGTTGTTTTATTTCGAAACATTAAAAGAGAAGAAATCTATTCACCAACAACCACAGTTATTTTCAGGTTTAAAGACGTTACGGGCGCTCTCTACACAACAGAAACACCAATGGACAGCACTGCATCGGATTTCATAGACGCAAGTAAACTACAGAATACATGATGGATTTATTATTTAATTAATGCCGTAATTTCTTCCAGTTTCCATACATGATCAGCAATCCCTGCTTCCATTGCGGGTGTTACTCTTAATGTTTTGTGAATCCGGCAGAAATTATAAGCGCCAAGTGAGCGCCAAGTGGGACGCCCTTAAGTTGTGAGCGCCAAGTGGGACGCCCTTAAGTTGTTAAGTTGTTGAAGAAAACGACGAACTGAGCGACGTCCTCCTCCTGATTCAATCATTCTGATTGAACCCTTTATTTGATCTGCCATGAAAGCTGGAACCGTCGAGTCGAAACAATACCTATTAAAGATTGACTCTCCTGGACCACTTCCGTTATGCTTTTCCCGTACCGCATCTCTCAAAACATCGCAAAGGGGTAGACCATGATCAGACCGTTAAGGAAAAAATCCCGGACTAAGTCAGAAACATTTTCGATAAGCAGGTATTTCCCGGCGCTTGTCGCCTGCGCCTTGCTGACCTTGCTTTTCGCCGGATGCGCGACAACGGGACCCAACCGGATGATCTTCCATGGCGGCGATATTGTCACGATGAGCGAAACCCCCGCAGGCGCCGTGGAAGCCGTATTTGTTGAAAACGGCAAAATCGTCGCGACGGGCACAAAAGACGATATTTTGAAAAACAGAACGGACGACACGCGGATCATCGATCTTCAGGGCAAAACCCTGATGCCGGGATTTATCGCGGTTCACACGCACCCGGATATCAGCGCTTATCTGCACGGGTATGTCGATCTCAGCGGCTTTACGTACCGGACCAAAGATGAGGTATGGGCAAAGCTTACGCAAACCGTCGCCCAAACCCCGAGGGGACAATGGATTTTCTGCCGGGGATTCGATCCGATGCTCGTTGCCGGGCTTACGGCGCCGGACATCGGCTTTCTGGATGCCATGGCCCCGGATCATCCCGTGCTCATTCTGGCCCAAAGCATTCACTCGGCCTGGGCCAATACCCTGGCCTTTAAGAAGATGAGCGTCACGGCGGCGACGCCGGATCCGGCCCCCGGAAGCTACTTTGAAAAAGACGACAAGGGGAACCTGACCGGCTTTATAGCAGAAACCGCAGCCGTCAAGATGATGTCCGAAGACGTGCTCAAGGTATTCGACATCAAGGACAACATTCTGAAAGTCAACGAAGAATACCTGGGCAACGGGTTCACCAGCATCACCACTATGGGACTGATGAACGGCAAGGCTCTGATCCTGTATGAATATCTCTCCACCGGTCACCCGAAACTGATTTCCCGGGCGCTTGCTGCCGCAGGCCTCCTGCCCCGCAAAAAGCCCACCGTGCGGCATTTCATGTATCTTCTGCATTCAACGCCCGACCTGTTCCCGAAAACCGTTGAAAACGGCGACGACTTTTTCAAAATCAGCGGCATGAAAATCTGGTACGACGGCTCTCCCTATACCGGCTCCATGTACATCCGGGAACCTTACCTGAATTCCGAACTGATGCTCAAAGGGCTTAAAATCCCCGCCAATCACCGCGGGCAAACCGTCATCGACAGGCAGGATTTTTTCAATGCAGTCAAAAAGTATCATGACCTCGGCTGGCAGGTGAGCGTCCACTCCCAGGGAGACCGGTCCACGGAAGAAGTTCTGGAGGTTTTCGACAGGGTACAGTCGGAATCAAAGGTTATGAATTTGCGGCACCGCATCGAACACGGCGTTTTGCTGCCCCCGGAACTTCTGGGAAAAATGAAACGGCTCGGAATCACCCCCAGCTTCCATATCAATCACCTGTATTATTACGGCAAAGCCCTGCGCGACGATATCCTGGGCGCAAAACGTGCTTCGATAATGCTGCCGGTCGCAAGCACCGGGAAAGCGGGGCTGTATTATTCTCTTCATGCCGACGCCCCCATGTATCCGGAAGAGCCCTTGAGCCTGCTTCAGACGGCGGTGACGCGAAATACCCGAGAGGGCGAAATCATCGGACCGCAGGAAGCGATCTCCGTTTTCGATGGATTGAAAGCGCTGACCCTTTATGCCGCCTGGCAGATCGGCATGGAGAAAAAAATAGGCAGCATCGAACCCGGCAAGTATGCCGATCTGATCATCCTCGACCAAAACCCGCTCAAAGTGAATCCCGACTCGCTTCGGGAAATCCGGGTGCTGAGTACCTTTGTCAACGGCAACGAAGTGTGGAGCCGGGGAAGATAGAGAACTGGGGGAAGATTGGGTTCAGGAGAGTGCTACCTTCCGCTGGTTCAATCATTCTGATTGAATCCTTTATTTGATCTGCCATGAAAGCTGGAACCGGCGAGTCGAAACAATAACTGTGAAAATAAAACACTCGGTTCAATCTGCAAGATTGAACCAGCAGACAGTTTACTACCGGGATACCGGCACTCGTGACCTTCAGGTTATGCGCCCGTATGATGAAAAACGACCCCTCCCTCCATCGCTCCCACATGAGGAGGGAAGATAAATCAGATGAACTTTTTGGGCCCGCCGGGTGAGTTTTCGGCTGTCGCGAAATGAGCATTAGAGCCACAGTTGCGGGGCATCTTTAGCAATGGGGTGCCGCTTCAACTGCCGCACTTTTCAGATGTACCTTATCTTCAGCTCTCTGCCGGCAAAAATATCAGGCGGCGGATTTATGGCGCAGTTCTTCTGCGATTCTTTCCGCCAGAAATATCTTAAGGAGCGACTGATAGGGGACATCTCGTTTATTGGCGAGCATCTTGAGCTCTTCAAGGACTATTTCCGGCAAACGAATCGAAATGGTTTTTGAAGACGGCTTGAGATTCGAAAGTGTAACTTTCTTAGCTTTTTTCCAGTCGATATAATCCGCCGAATCGTGCTTGCCCCAGAACTCTCTCTCCCGGGCTTCACTTTTGAATTTCGGTTTATTGGTTTTCATATTGTTGATACACCTTCCTTTCCCGGGGACTCATATCTCTTGCCGAAATGATGCGGATACGATCTTTTCGCATGGTAAACACCGCAAACAGCAGGCGGATGGCATCGGTTCTTCCCAAAGCATACCACCTTGCTTCCTGCTCCGAATGAATATCATCATCGGTAATGACAAGCGGTTGATTGAAGAACATCTGCTCGCATTCCGACGGCGAAACGCCGTGTTTAATCCAATTCTTGTCAATGTTGCCCTTGTCCCACTCAAAACCCGTCGCCTTGAGCAGCTGTTTGATATCCATGACTGAAGTATATTGTTATCATATACAATTGTCAAGCTGGAATCTATATCTGTTGCAGGGCATTCTAAGCGAACGGATGCCCCCGCTGCAACTGTCACACCACCCCCGGTGCGTCGCGCCATCCAGCATGCGCCGGACTATCGCCTCCGCCCGCGGGGGACACCATGATCTTCTCCTTTTTATCTTCAGTGCGTCCTTTGTTTTTTATTCCCGCGATTCTTTTCTTTTTTTTAATTTTAGTGCTTCCAGGATGCCTTTTTCTCTGATGACCTTGATTTTAAGGCCGGTCTCCGTCATCCGGAAGAAGCGCTTGCCGTATTTTTTCAGCAGCTTTTTATCAATCTCAAAACCGAGCCCCGGCCTTTTAAACGGCTGAAGCATGGCGTTTTGATCCGGAAGGATCGGTGCTATGATCCCCTCCCGGTATTGGGGTATCCATGACGGGTATTCCAAAGGATATTCCAGCGGCAGTTTGTTATCCCTGTCGGCAAGCACAAGGTTCCAGTTAACATAAAAGCCGATCCCATTCGTCCAGGTATGCGGCGAGTACAGGCGGTCGCGCTTCTTGCATTCATCGATGACTCTTTTGACCTGGGCAATCCCCCCGGCGAAGGTAGCGTCGGGCTGGTAGACATGGAAGCAGTCTTTTTCAAACATGATCTTTATTTCGTCCCAGCCATAGTTGAGCTCGGCTCCGGATATTTTGACTTTTGAATATTTTTTCAGCTCGGCACTGCCGTCGTAGTCCCTGGAATCAAGCGGTTCTTCAAGCCATTCAATGCCCTGGTCGGCGCAGGCATCGGCAAACTTCTTTGCGCGGGCCAGGTCCCAGGCCGGGATATTATCCACGATGGTGACGAGCCACCCCTGGTTGGCATCCACCCCCAGCACAAAGTCGTCGCCCATCCCTTTGCGTACTTCCGTGATCTGGCGTATGTCATCCTCCAGTTTGATGCTTTTCACCCGAAGCTTGGCGCACCGGAAGCCCTTCTTCTTCATTTCCTGCAGCCCCTCAACCCGCTCGCCAGGATCACGCATCTCGCCTGTTGAGCAATATACTTCGACAGGGCGGGCGTTGCCGCCCAGGAGTTCGTAGACGGGTTTTCCGGCTTTTTTCCCCATGATGTCCCAGCAGGCGGGTTCTATCCAGAAATTTCTCCAGCCGAGAAAACCGGCCTGTTTAAGTAATCCCTGCACGCGGTCAATATCAGTCGGGTCAGCTCCCAGGAGGTATCCGCCGAGAAGGTCTCCCAGCCCCTCGCGTTCCGTTCCCATAGCGGAGCCGGCGGACCACCCCTCTATCCCCTCGTCCGTCACAAGGCGGATCAGGGTAAACCTGTTATGCGTCTGCGGGTAACCGGGAATCCAGGTCGGCCAGAACGTTTCCGGGAGAGGCACGGATACATGGTAAAGTTCGATTTCTGATATTTTCACGGGTTTTCTCCTTTTATAATAAACTTTCTTACTGCTTGCAAAATTCGTGTCCGGCTACTCAATCCCTTCCCGATCGAGGATCAGCCGGGCTGCGCGCCAGCCGTTGATCTGGGAGGAGCACACGCCGTGCCAGGCCTGCGTCCAGTTGCTGGTGATAAAGACGTTGTCGAAAGGGGTCACGTTGGGGATTTTCTGCCATTGCTCAGGCGTCATCTCGAAGCCGTAGACCACACCGCCTTTGTTCAGCGTGTATCTTTCAATCGTCCTGGGCGTATAGCCTTCTTTCACAATGATATTCTTCGGGTCCTGAAGCTCGGGGATCACCCTGGCGCTAAGCGCGATAAGCTCGTCGACCTTTTGCGCCTTCAATTTCCTGTAATCCGCCTGATCCTTAGGCCAAACCGCAATGTCGGAATAGGCGTCCAGCTTGACCACCGACTTGCCCGGCGGCGCGTAGATCGGGTCGGCCAAATTGGAGTAAATGGTGACGGTCACGGCGCTGTTTAAGTAGTCGCCCTTCATCATGGCGTCGTAATTCTTTATGCTGTCGCGATAGGTGTTGTAGATGATCTCCGTGTCCTGATAACCGAGCGCTTTGAGATCGATATTGAGACCCAGATAGACCCCGAACAGCGAATTAGCCGGCTTCATCGATTCCAGCTTATCAATATATCTGGCGGGCAGGTTCTCTTTTCCGATCAGCTTGTAGGCCAGCTGGTAAGGGTCCGTGTTGGCGACGATGTAACGGGCGGTAAATGTTTTGCCGTCCGCCGTCCGGATGCCGGTCGCCTTGCCGTTTTCGAGAAGGATTTTTGTCACCAGTGTGCCGGTTTTAACCGTGCCGCCCAGTTCGCGGATGCGCGCGGCGTAGCCTTCGGCCAGCGCCAGCGATGTGCCTTTGATATGCCACGCCCCGTCGCTTAAGTAGCTTTCCGTTGCCGCCATAAAAATCAGCGCCGATTCCTTTTCCACCGGAGCGCCGTAATAAACCCAGAGCTGGGAAACCACCGCCTTGAGATCCTCGTTTTTAAAGCAATCGTTCATGAGGTCCTGCACGGTGCGGTCCTTCCATTTAAAGAAGGTGGGCTGGCGGAGCGGCACCATGACTTGCGTGAGGGTGCCGCGTACACTGCCGTAGCGGAAGAGATCCCGAAGCTCCAGCATATCCCCGGAAAGATCCCTGCAGAGGGCATGAAATTTATCGATACCGCCGGCTTCTTCCGGCCATTTTTTCTTGAGGGCGTTTTCAAATCCTGTCCAGTTTGGAGGCAGGGTGATGTCGACACCGGGGAAGACGGACCGGTAAAAATGCGGGACTTCGTAGAGCTCGATTTTTTTGTCCACGCCGGTCAGCTTGAGGAGCTTATACAGGCCGCGGTCCAGCTTGCCGGGGCCGCCGCCCGCCATTTCGTGGAGTGCCGTATCAAATGTGAATTCGCCGCGGGTGAAGTTGGATGTGCTGCCGCCCACGCGGCTGTGTTTTTCAAGGATCAGCACTTTTTGCCCTTTGACGGCCAGATGCGCCGCGGCGGAAAGCCCGCCCATGCCCGCGCCGATGACGATGACGTCATAGTCGGTTTTGGCCCGCGGCAGATTTTTCGTCGAGCATCCACCGATGCTGAAGATCAGGAAAACCAGGAGAAGAATGCTTGTAAAGAGTCTTGCTGTTGCCAATTTTCGATTCATGATGCACCTCGATCAGAAAGTTTGTACCAACAATCTTATGGAAGAAGCTGCTTGTCAAGCCGGGGCGGCAAAGGGGATGCCCTTAAGTATTTTGTTATCATCGTTCTTTCTCAATCTTTTCCCGGCAAGCGATTGAATGGCTGACCGCATCGAGATACTTAGTTTCTTAAGGGCGTGCCCAATGGGCCACGTGTCCCTTTGTCACAGAGTCCTTCTTCATGTGAAGTAACGGGGAATCAGATATTTTGCCTGCGAAAGCAGGTTTTTAATGAACTGCTTTTTCGATTTGGAAAAAGTAGCATACAGCAGGAACAGGCACACTAAAATGACCGCGATGATGATGATTATTTTCATGGGTTATTCTCCTCTACTGTTCATACTTGCTGATCAGGTCAGCCGCGATCATGGCCGAGGCGGTCACGGTGGGAACTCCACCGCCGGGATGCGTGGACGCGCCGACCAGATAAAGTCCTTTAATCTGTTTGGATTTGGCCGACGGCCGGAACATCATCGCATTGGTGAGATCCTGGCGAATGGCGTAGATCGCGCCTTCCGGTGATTTCAACCGCCTTTCAAAATCCACCGGCGTGGAGAAGTCGGCATGGACAATGTGCTCGCGCAGCCCGGGAAGATACTTGCTCTCCAGATACGTGATGACGTTTTGCTGGATGGTTTCTTTTTCTTTGTCCCAGGTTGTACCCTGGAGCCGGTAAGGCCCGGGGGCAAGGGTGACGGCGATAATATGGTGGCCTTTGGGCGCAAGCGACGGATCGGAACGGGTCGTCCAGCTCAGGATTCCGAATTGCTCCGCGGGGAATTGACCTTTTTCGTAGTGATTGAACCAGTAGTCGTTCATCTGCTGCATGGGGACCGTCATCAGGGTGTGGTGGTCTCGAAGCGGCGGCTCGTAATCAAGGCATAAATAGATCATCGGGGTGGCCATGGAATACCGGTAACTTTTATACCCTGCCTTGGCGAGCCAGGAAAGATTGCTCTGGTCGATCATATCCATGTAGAGCTTTTTTGAATTGATGTCGGAGACGATGATTTTAGCGGTGATCACCGTTCCATCGGCAAGCTGCACGCCTTTGGCCGTTTTATTTTCCACAATGACCTTTTGCACATCGGCATTCAAACGGACTTGCATGCCTTTGCGTTCGCCGCATTTTTGAAAGCCCAGGGGGATGCCGATCATCCCGCCCCGGGCATAATAGATGCCGCCATGCTCCGCGTAGGGAATCATCGCGTAATGGCCGGGTAAAAGGGCCGGCGGCAGGCCGCAATAGAAGCTGTGAAAAGACAGGGCCTCCAGCAGTTCTTCATTCTTCAGGTGTTTTCTGAGCACCCCTTCATAGCTGCCAAAAAAAAGCGACCCGTATTTCAGAAGAGCGGGGGTCCTGGCAAAGAGCTTGCACACATCCGTGAGGGACCGGGCCGGGGTAACGAAGAACCCGTCGAGTGCAGCTTTGAGAAATCCGTCCATCTCTTTGGAATACTTCTCCCAGCCCCTGATATCCTCCGGCGCGATCTTTCTTATTTCTTCTTTCGTCTTCGCGAGGTCAATGGGAAAGGTGATTTCCGTTCCATCATGAAGCTTTGCGGTAAATGTCGGATCGACCGCGATCAGGTCGACCTCTTTCTGGAAGGTCGTGCCCATCCGCTCGAAGGCCCAGTTGATGACCTGGGGAAATTCGATAATGGATGCCCCGATGTCAATTTTATAACCGCTCAGCTCATAGGTTGAACAGCATCCGCCGACGCGCGGGGCCTGCTCCAGGACCAGCACCTTCCGGCCCTGATGCGCCAGCAATGCCCCCGCGCATAAACCGCCGATTCCCGCGCCAATCACAATTACATCATAGTCACTCATCCTCTTCCTCCATTCTCAAACGGTTCTCACCTGACCCGCATCGGCGCGGCGAGGACCGATACGTGATCCGGACCGATCACGTGAAATTTTCATTGCAATTCCTGCCCGGCACGTATAATTGGTCATACCAGTTTTATTATTGGTATAACCAATTGTCAAGGGTTTTATTAAAAACGGCAAACACGTATGGAGGTTAAGGTGCAATGAAAAAGGGACTGCCCGGTAGAATATACAGCGATATGCTCAATGATATCATCAAGGGAGCCTACCCTGTCGAAAGCAAGCTGCCGCCGGAGCGAGAGCTTGTGCAGAAATACAAGGCCGGCCGCTTCGCGATCCGGGAAGCCATCGCGATGCTCGCCCAGAGCGGTTTTGCAGTAACGCACCCCCAGAGCGGAACCTATGTCAGGGACTTTAACCGGGAAGGCTCCGTGGATACACTGGTCCAGGTCCTCCGCGTTAAAAAAACGATTGACCGGCCGACCATCGAATCGCTCTTGAGGTTCCGGTTTGTAACCGAGACGGAAGCGGCAGGCCGTGCTGCGCTTCACATTCAGGAAAGCGACATCGAACACCTGGAGTCGGGCCTCGAAAGAAAGAAGCGCTACCTGAAGGAGGCGGCGGTGCTGGCCGAATGCGATTACGATTTTCACAGAGCCGTCATCACGATCTCGGGAGACATCATCAGCAGACTGGTCTTTCAATCCTTCAAGCCGGTATATTCATTTTTTGCCGAATTATTCTACTCCATCGAGGGCATGCCGGAGGCATCGCTGGAGCTGAATCTGAAGCTGATGAAAGCCCTGAAGCGCAAAGACCAGGATGCCTCGCGCAAAGCGATGGGTAATATTCTGAAGTTTGCCGAGAAAAAAGTGTATGAAGCCGTCAAGAGCGGAAATTCGGGCAAGGTTCGATTGTCCTGATCGGGAAAGCAGGCGGCAAGCCTCTTCCTGCTCAGGGGACTTGACCGCCCGGGGCGGACAGAATGACGCTGTTTATTTATTGAAATGTCCGTTAAACCGGGGTGGGTTCAGCAAGCCCTCTTTGTCTATTTATTTCTTTAAGGCCGTCCCTCAGCTCGCCCTGCCTAAACACCGATTCCAGGATTGCGGGAATGGGCGTCTCGAAACGCATGCGCTTGCCGGTTGCCGGATGCGTGAACTCCAGGATTCCCGCATGCAGCGCGAGACGGTGAAGCGGATTGGTTGTTGCCCCGTATTTCTTATCGCCGGCGATACTGTGGCCGATGTCCTGAAGATGAACGCGTATCTGATTTTTCCGGCCCGTCTTTAATTCAACTTCCAGGAGCGTATATCGGGGACTGCTTTTCAAAACACGGTAACGGGTAATCGCTTTTTGTCCATCTCCCGGAGTATTTGAAGAATACACTTTCAATGATTTATCTTCTTTAAGAGACGAGACAATTTCACCTTTCAGATCTTTAACGCATCCTTCGACCACCGCATAGTAGATCCGTTTCGTAACCATGGCATCCCAGTTGTCCTGCAATTTCTGCTGAATCTCTTTGCTTTTGGCAAACATCATGACGCCCGAGGTATCGCGGTCCAGGCGATGAACGACATGTACCTCCTCATTGCGACGCTTTCTTTTCATTGCGCTTTTTAAAATACTGAAGGCTGTTTCGTCATTTCCCTTTTCACTCGCAACGGAAAGAAGCCCCGCCGACTTCTCAATGACGATCAGATGATCATCTTCAAAAAGCAAATTCATTTTCCGAAGCGTCCTGTTTTGCGATGTATTCTTTTTCAGGACGATGACATCCATCCCCGGCTCGAGCTGATAATTGAACCAGGTGACAAACTGTTCGCGGATCATGATCTGCTTTAATTCAATAAGCGCTTTTATGGATTTCCGGCTCCGCTCCGGAAATGATTCGCAGAGAAACTCCAGAAGCTTGACCGGGCGCGAAACGCGCAGAACGTTTTGCGGCAGATCTTTTTTATTGTGCAACCCCGATTCCGAAAGCGCAGCGCCTGACTTCGCCACCTGAAGGCGGCGCGCGGTCACGCGTTGGAATGGGCGAGGTGAACTATCCGGCACAGCGGATGGTATGGCCCCCACGTATCTTTTTACGTGAGGCTTACGAGTCTTGCTTTGGGGATTATGCGCATGGCTTATTTTATTCATTTAATTTATCAATCTTCTTCAAGACAGGATCGTCTTTCATAAAAATATTGGTGGTCTCGGTCTCGTCCTCATAGATCAGCACGGCCAGACCGCTTGCCAGTTTTTGTTTGACCTGCCGGAAATTTGTTTCCGGGGAAGCCTCAATCGCGCCATAATCCGTTCCACCCCTGGAAATAAATTCGCCGATGACGCCCTTCAAGGCTTCGTTACTTAGTTTATCGGCAGGAATGATATGGACTGACATTTACATATGCTCCAGGCCTGGTTACGGCCGATACTACAGAATCAACTATGACGCTTTCGAGTTCGGTTCGATTGCTCTAGTATCATCAGTCTTGATCCCGTTCAATGGAATAATGAAAACAGAACCGGGCATAAGTTCTGCAAAAGTAACATCGACGTAATGCAGCCGCTCGACAACAAAAAGCCGGAAGGCGACTTCCGGCTTTTTGTTGTCGATGAGCTTGCAAATTTAAGGGCGCTCCCCCGGGGCGACTGTTCCCCGGGGCAACTTCTGTCTTGTATCAAATTATCAAATCCCTCTCATCAATTTTGTCCAATGAATGTCCAGTCGATGGACGTAAAAACAGCCTTGGAACTGTCTTTCGTTCCATCGTTTTTCATCAGCCAGAGCAAAAATTGTCCGTTAGCCGTTTTTCTCCAGAGGATATCGGAAACACCGTCGCCGTTGAAATCACCCGTTCCGGCAATCGTCCAGTCGGTGGACGTATAAAGCGTATTGAAGCTCTCTTTGGTGCCGTCGTTTTTCATCAGCCAAACCATCACCTGTCCGGTAGCCGTCTTTCTCCAGAGAATATCGGAGACGCCGTCTTTGTTGAAATCACCGGTGCCGGCAATCACCCAGTCCAGGGAAGTATAAACGGTTTTGGCGCTTGCTTTGTTCCCGGTCGCGTCCATGAACCAGAGCACGATCTGTCCGTTCGCTGTTTTTTTCCAGAGGATATCGGAGATTCCATCTCTGTTGAAATCACCGATGCCGGCAAATGTCCATTCAGTAGAGTTAAAAAGGGTTCTGGAACTTTCTTTCGTTCCATCGTTTTTCATCAGCCAGAGTACAACTTGTCCGGAAGCGGGATTCCTCCAGATAATGTCGGAGACACCGTCGCCGTTAAAATCACCGGTGCCGACAATCGTCCAGTCGGCGGAAGTAGCAAGCGTTCTGGCGCTATTCTCGTTTCCATCGCTTTTCATCAGCCAGAGCACAACTTGTCCGGTAGCGGAATTTCTCCAGAGAATGTCACCGATATCGTCCGCATTAAAATCACCGGCGCCCGCGATACTCCAATCCGGAGCAGTCAAAAGCGTTTTCGAGCTGGCGATGTTTCCGCCTGTATCCATAAAGGAGAGCAGAAACCGTCCCGTGGGAGTATATTTCCAGAGGGTATCTTCTACACCGTCGGCATTAAAATCGCGTTTGATAGTGAAATCCCCATACGCTGTAAAGATTCGTTCCCACTGTCCCGAGGCGGCTAATCTTGTCCCATCCGCCGATGAGGCAATGGCCGTCCAGCTGCGCTCTCCGGCGGCAGTCTGCTCGGTCCAGGTTGCACCCGAATTCTTCGAGGTATAAATATAACCGCCGTCCACAGCGGCAGCCAGCTTTGTCCCGTCGGCGGACGAGGCAATGGATCTCCAGTAACGATTGCCCGAAGCTGTCTGCTCGGTCCAGGTTGCTCCGGAATCCGTCGATGTATAAACATAACTATTTTCCGCAACGGCGGCCAGCTTCGTCCCGTCGGCGGACGAGGCAATGGACCTCCAGTAGCGATTGCCGGCCACTTGGCGTTCCGTCCAGGTCGCACCCGAATCCGTCGACGTGTAAAGATAAGAGGGATTATTCAAATCATAATTGGCGGCCGCCAACTTCGTTCCATCGGCGGACGACGTAATGGCAATCCAACTGCGGTTGCCGGCGGTTTGCCGCTCCGTCCAGGTTGCACCCGAATCCGTCGACGTGTAAAGATAACCATACTGCGCGGCGGCGGCTAATTTTGTTCCATCGGCGGACGAGGCAAGGGATGTCCAGTAGCGGTCACCCGCCTCGGGACGCTCGGTCCAGGTTGTACCGGAATCCGTTGACGTGAAGATCGACGCTACGCCCGCGGTAAAATCATACCCCACGGCAACGGCCAGCGTCGTTCCATCGGCGGAGGACGCACTGGCGCACCAGTTGCGGGTGCCTATGCTTGTCTGCGCCGTCCATGTTGCTCCAAAGTTGGTGGACCTGTAGACATATCCATTTTGATTTACGGTGGCGATTAATTTTGACCCGTCTGTAGACGACGCGACGGACCACCAGACCGTGTTCTCCGACGATGTCCGCTCCGTCCAGTAAAACGCGGCAGCAGCCGGCTTCACGCCGCTGAATAACACGACAAAAACCGCAATAACCAGGATCACCTTCAGCCAAAATGCATTGGCATCTTTCGCCCCGCTTCGTTCCCCGATAATGTCCTGCATACCCTTCTGCATCTCTCGTGTCCTCCCGATTACCCGATAATATGACCGATCTCCGGAACGGTTTGCCCCGGAAGATCAGCAATATGAAAAAAGATTGTTGCTGATGACGGATAACATCCATCGCTTGATGCCGCCATTCCGGTTGATTGACAGCCTTTCCCCGGAAACATTTCTTGCAACGTAATCGGCGACCTGCAAAAAAACTTTAGAAAAAAACGACATTCACCCCGGGTGAATGTCAGGCATTATTTATTTTCCATTAAATGGATAAACAGGACAAACAATGCGGACATCATGAGCGCAAAAAAAGGCAACATAAAATCGCTGCTCGGCCATGATCCTGTTGGGATATGCAGCGGCCTGAACAGCCTGCAGCAATCGAGCCGGGAAAGAAACTGATCAAAAGGCATGTATATTATGCCGGCAAGGATAAATACATTTAGACTTTGAATTGCAAGCAAGCCTGTAAGGGAAAAGCATGTTTCCAAATATTCATGAAGCGAATGAATACTTCGCCACATTAGACAGAATCGTCCTTTTAAAGTATTTCCGAGCCTTTTATGGCCGCACCGGAGTCACGCCGGACGGGCCTCGGCCAATGATCTGGATCAGAACTTCGCCGTCTTTCGCCCAGCTGTAATGCGGCTGGTTTGCCGGTTCGGTCCAGATACTGCCCGGCGGCAGGGCTTTCATTTTCTTCTCTTCGAAGGTTTTGCCGTAGCCGAGATATATCGTGCCGGACAGGACGGTAACGATTCTATCGTCCGGATGAAAGTGCGGCTGAATCCTCAACCCGGCGGCATATTTTGAACGAACCACGTACATTCCGGCGTTCCCGGGATTCCCGATGATGACGAGTTCCTGAATTCCTCTGGAGTTCACCGACCAGACCAGCTGGTTTTGCTGATCCGGCGTGATTTGAGCCGGCTGCAACGCTTCACCATAGGCCAATGCCGCCGTCATGACCAGGATAAGAACCGTCATACTCACTGCGCATTTGAACTTTGCTTTAATCACCTCAACCTCCTGATATCATGTTTTGAAGGAATACCCTGCCATTCATCCATACATTGATTGCCGGCAAATTTCAAATTTCGTTGTGGTCGCCCAAGGAAGTTCACTGTTTTCCTCATACGACCTTTTTCATTTTGATCGTTCTGGTTTGCAAATCAAGATTCCGGCGTCCCCCTGTTCATCCAACAAAATATTGACTTCCGCATCCCATTTTTTTATGGGTACCGATCGAGTGCAACCGCCTACAAAGTTGGCAACCTCGTCCACCACAACGGAAATCGGGAGGACCGGGAAAAGCGGCCGCCTGCCGGTCTGCGCTCACAGGGAAGGAATTTACTTTGAGAACGAATGGTTATCCGCCGGACAAAAAAGATTTCGGCAAAACAATATCGGGCATGCAATCTGCAAAATCATTCATCAGAAACATTAAAAGGAGGACAAGGAATTGAAAACAAAAAGGACGGGATTCATCGCAGCAATGGTTTTCTGCTGTCTATTCATGGCATCCACGATCGTTTTGGCCCAGGACAACGGCAACGGCACGGTCACGATTGGAGATAAGATCTGGCTAAAAGATGCGGGGTGCATCGGTCTTATGAATTGGACGGAAGCCGGCAATGCCGCAGCCGCTCTGGCCAGCGGACAATGCCGCTTAACAGACGGCTCCTCCACGGGCAGCTGGCGTTTGCCCACCAGGGATGAACTACTGGCAGTATTTGCTTCCAGCGGTTCTTTCACAAATGTCCGGAACAGCTATTACTGGACGCAGTCCATGGGGGGCACGGGCAGTTCACCTTATTTCTGTCACGTAACCGGAACTTGCCTTCCCACGGGCAAGACCTCCATCGGCTATGTTTGGCCGGTGCGCAGCCGCTAGTGGCGCGATTCAGCATCGCCTTGATTGATAGTTTTATAATCGGGCAAAAACATGAAATACATCTTTCAAAGCGGCCGGCATGATCAACCCGTGAAGGGATGTAAAAACGACGCTGATCCAGGGCAGGCATTCGTAATGCCTGCCCTGCGAGCCCCCTGGCCAGGGGGCTCGCTTCATTTATAAAAAAAGAGTCAGTTGCTCTGCTTCGTGTCCGGTGCATTTTATCCATGGCAAATTAAAAGATTTTTTGATACATTTCGCCATGTGCGAAAAATGAAACGGCGTCAATCCCTCTTACCGATCCTCTTTTGATGCTCATTTAATGTACATTGGTACGCGGTCTCCACAGCATTTTTTATTCTGAAAAGTATTACATCATTTTGAATTATTTACCCTCTGGAAAGTGTTTGGCTTTTCAAAAAGGTAAGATTCCGGGAGGCGACCATGGCCAAGAAAAAACATGCTGCTGTTCGGCTTGAAAAATGCCCGACGGGCATCAAGGGACTCGATGAAATCACGAAGGGGGGACTTCCGCACGGCCGGACGACTCTGATCTGCGGATCAGCGGGTTGCGGCAAAACACTTTTCGCGATGGAGTTTCTCATGCGGGGCGCGCAGGATTTCAAAGAACCCGGGGTTTTTATGACCTTCGAAGAAACGCCGGATGATCTGGCCAAGAACTTCATCTCCCTGGGCTTTGATCTCCCTGACCTGGTGTCGCGCGGTCTCATCGCTACGGACCACGTTTACATTGAGCGCCGCGAAATCGAGGAAACCGGCGAGTACGACCTGGAAGGATTATTCATCCGCCTGGGCAGCGCCATTGATTCCATCGGCGCAAAACGGGTTGTTCTGGATACCATCGAAGCGCTTTTCTCCGGTTTGTCTAATACCGCGATCATCCGGGCGGAGCTTCGAAGGCTTTTTCACTGGCTGAAGGAGCGCGGTGTGACGGCCGTCGTTACGGGGGAAAGCGGCGACAGAATGCTCACCCGCTACGGGCTGGAAGAATATGTGGCCGATTGCGTGATCCTGCTCGACTTTCGCGTCGACAAGCAAATTTCCACCCGTCGCCTGCGTATTGTCAAGTACCGCGGCTCATCCCACGGCGCCGACGAATACCCCTTCCTGATCGACGAGGGCGGCCTCTCCATTTTGCCCATCACATCCCTGGGACTCGACTACCCCGTTTCCACTCAGCGTGTCTCCACGGGTATCCCCAAGCTGGATGACATGTTTGAAGGGAAAGGGTTCTACCGGGGCAGCACCATTCTCATCTCCGGCACGGCAGGCACCGGCAAAACCAGTTTGCAGGCCACTTTTGCCGACGCCGCGTGCAGACGGGGCGAGCGCTGCCTGTATTTTGCCTTTGAGGAATCGCCCAATCAAATCATCCGGAACATGGCCTCCATCGGCATCCATCTCACGAAGTGGATTGAAAAGGGTCTGCTCAAGTTTCATTCCGTGAGGCCTTCGCTTTACGGCCTGGAAATGCATCTTCTCACCTTCCATCGGATGCTCGAAGAGTTCCATCCTGATGTTTTCATCGTGGACCCGATCAGCAATCTGAGCGCCGCGGGATCAGCGGCCGAGGTCAAATCCATCTTAACGCGCCTGATCGATTATTTGAAGATGAAAAAAATTACGACTTTTCTGACAGATCTTACCCGCACTGAAGACAGCCTTGAACGCACCAGCGAAGAGATATCTTCTCTGATCGATACGTGGCTGCTGCTTCGGGATATCGAACTCAACGGGGAGCGCAACCGGGGCCTCTACATTTTGAAGTCCCGCGGCATGGCCCACTCCAACCAGATCCAGGAGTTCCTGCTCACGGACCTCGGCATCGATCTGATCGATATCTATACCGGCACAGGCGAGGTTTTAACCGGCAGTGCCAGAGCCGCCCAGGAAGCCTCCGAAAAAGCCAAAGAGCTAACGGCACAACGTGAGGCCGAGCGGCGACTTCGCGAACAGGAGCGCAAAAGAAATGCCCTGGAAGCAAAGATCGCAGCGCTGCGCGCCGAGTTTGCCATGGAAACACAAGAAGTGCAATTAATGGCCGAAGAAGAACGAAAAAGACAGGCCATCCTGAAAGAGGACCGTTCAAGAATGGCGCGACTGCGCAGGGGCAAGCCTCTATCGCCTCGGGCATTGCCCTCAAAGAAGAAAACGAAAGGATAGGAAGATGAAAGCTGCTGCAACGGTAAAAGGCAAAAAAGCAAAGATGGCTGCAGGCAAAGAAATCTGGAATCTGAGATTGTACGTGGCGGGTCAGACCCCGAAATCATTGACGGCCTTTACGAATTTGAAAAAGATCTGTGAAGAACACCTTGCGGATCAATACCGCATTGAAGTGATCGATCTTTTAAAGAATCCCCAGCTGGCCAAAGGGGATCAGATTATTGCCATCCCGACACTGGTCCGGAAGCTGCCCGAACCGATAAAAAAAATTATCGGCGATCTGGCAAACACAGAGCGTGTGCTGGTAGGGCTGGATATTAGAGAGGTGGGATAAAGGCAGAAGACAGAATTCAGTAGATAGAAGATAGAATTCAGAAGGCAGAAGACAGAAGGCAGAAGCAAAAAGATGGGAGTATTTTACCGGTTCATCGAACTGGTTATTAAAGGAAGAGACAATTCTTGTCATTGCGACGCGTGCCCTTTAGGGTAGGCGACCCTTGGGAGCCGCCGTGCCACCCAAAGTGGTGGTGGCAATCTAATAACCTGAGATTGCTTCGCGTCGCTCGCAATGACCCGGTTTTGTCATTCCCGCGAACAGACTGTGTCACAATAGTCTGCCGGATTAAAATTTACCGTTCTTTGACAATAAAATATTAGAAGTGATTCAAAAAAAAGCATATCGGCGAAGGATGATTCGTTATTGCTG
>JAIGNE010000030.1:0-13534 GCA_036528635.1 Deltaproteobacteria bacterium | reverse complement strand
TTGAATGCCGGGGCGTGATTCCTTCTTGGTCTTTTGCTCATTAATGCTTCCTCCTCTTTTCCTTCTTGCATTATAGAGCAGCTTTTTTCACTTATGTCACTGTCCGATTTTGCCAGACCAGCTCATTCCATTCTTCATTGAATTTCAGCTTACCCGGACTAAATACTTTCCCGACAATGGCGCCTTCTTCATTGCCAAGTTTGCCCTGATAGATTAAAGTGAGTTTAATCTCATCCCATTTGTCCAGGGGAATCTCATTTCCCTCGGTGAAAAAGAAGCGAACGGCTTCTACTGTTTTCCCGGAATCCAAATTTGAAACAGTGTAGAAGTCATATAAGTTATCATCGTCCGGCGTCCAGAAACTGGCCTTGACAAGTATTTCCTGATTGCTGCCGTCTGTATATTTTCCGGTCAGCATCAGCTTCCCGGCGGGCATTGATTCATCAGGTGTTGTATTCTTGATGTCCAGCTTTACATAGAGAATTTTATTATTCTCTATCACCGGCAGGCATTTTACCTCCATTTTTCCGCGGAAAAAGTAGTCAAGAACCGCGGAGGAATAGCCTATGGCCAGAGGCAAAAGTTCGCCTGCATACGTTTTATGCACGTTATCATCCAGCCAAAGCTTTAATGTTGTAATATTAGCAGGAATGATGTCCGTATCATTATTCAACAAGCTGGGGGTTGCAAAATGGTCAACTGTTCTTGCTGCGCCTGCCGGGGTGCATGCGGATCTGCTGAAATATTTCCTTTTTTTTGTCGAGCCGGGTTCATAATCATCGCATATGAACGTATTTGTATTGTTAATAGCCGGTAATGGGAAGGTATGTATCGCACTTGGTTGATTATTGGGAATTGTACTATCGCTAAGATACTTGGTGTTTGTATGTTGCGCCAAACCTAAAGGTGAGCTGCCGGAATTTTTCGTATCCCAAAGATCGGTCAGCCGGGGATTAGTAAATTGGGGCGGATTGGACAGCGGCGAAGACGCAGCCTGCGATACAAGGCCAGCATGAGTTTTAACATAGTATTCGAATGGATTGCCAAACCACTTTATTGGATTACCGGAGCATGTGTTATTGGCACAATACCCATTGAAAATGAGGTGAGACTGGAAATCATTACGTACATGTGACGGCACGGACATATCCTGTAAAAGATGCATAACCTGGCCTATCGCAACAAAAGTCTGCGCAAAATATGATTCCCTGCTTGCTTGTGTTGTCGCAGTCAAAGCTTTATTATAAAGCGATCTGGCACTGGCCCATACATTGGGTGATTTATAATTGCCGGGATCATAAGGGATTGGCGTTCCTGTCGGAGATGTAAACCCTGTCGCCCAGGTGACAGCGGAAAAGTATGGAGACCATGAATTGCAAACAGTATTTATCCACCATGGTGAATCGCTCATGCCCGCTGCATCCCAAGACTTTGTTGAATTGAGGAAGTGATTTGATGCGCGGCACATACTGATGTCGTCTTCGGCGGTAGAACCATCTTTTAACAATTGTAGAACATTGTACTTCCCTGCTGAAGGGAAAATGGTTTTTAGCCCGTTTTTAAAATTTAAATTATTCTGGAGGTACTGTTCAATATTTGATCTGCTAACGGACAGTTCCGTTATAGCTGGATGAATTATATTGTCATCATGAGCATAAATGATAGTACAATAGAATAGAACTAGAAATGACGTAATACTTAAAAGTATTCTTTTCATTGTTGCCTATCTCCTTTTACCCAGTCAATTATTTCTTCCTTCTTTCTTCCAATGACTTATACTCTTCCCAATCATAGGCTTTTTGAATTAGTTGTTTTTTTTCAGTTGCAGTACTGTCAAGGATAGATGTGTGAAGAAAAAAAGTATGCTTATCATAGCTATACTCCAGCTTAAACTTTTCCAACTTGAAGACGTAATTATTTTCCCATTTAAAATCGGTTCTCTTTTCCCAATCAGGGAAAATATATTCATTATTCCAGGCAACATAACCTTTCTTGTAAACGGTCACGCGGGGTAAATCGACAAAAAGACCGACTACACCTTCAATAGAAGCTTTGCCTTCTTTGTCCGTTATCACTTCCACAACTTTATAGCTTTCCGTATGAGTCAGCCCGGGCAATCCTTTAACTTTTGTCCATTCCACTAGAATCACCGCGCCCTCAATCGGTTTGCCTGTCTCCGCATCTACAACAAAGCCCGTGATGGTTTCGTCACAGCCCGCAACCAACAAAAGGGACAATATTGCTAAAATGGCGTATCTGAGTTTCATACAGTTTCCTCCTCAACTAAAAGTTAAAATCCTAAAATCTTCCAGATGCCCTTATCGTCCTGTACAAATTCGAGCGGATAAGAGTATGTGCCGCCTGTTTCATTGCGGATAGCGCCACAGGAGGCTACTTTGCCATAAACATTTGTGGCCTCTATATAACTTATGCCGGAAAAAATTATATCAAATTTAAAACTGTTGGGGGTTCGTTTGTTTATGTATGAAATCTTCTATATCACTGCTATGACCAAGGCAAGAGTTACTTTTCGGGAATCAAATTCTAAGTTTCTTCAAGCCTGGACGTAATCGAAAAATGCACGAGGCTGTTGGCTGGCCGGGCTTTGACAATATCCCGGCTGCTGCGGATAAAGATCCCGGTGCCCGAGTTTCAGCCATAAGAAAAAAAGAAATAGATGCAATGGGCGGCAATGGAAAGACGATCAATCATCTTCTATATTTTTCTGAATATAGAGACGGCCGTCATCCAGACCGTAGGCCAGCAAATGGCCGTATCCTTCCTGGCGGTAGCAGCAGCCGTTGTCAATGTTGATTTTATTGGTCTCCAGACTGGCGATGATCTTGTCCAGTTTCAGGGGCGTGTGGCCGCAGATAACCCGTTTCTTTCCCGGGTAGGATTTCCCGCGCCCCCAAAGCATGGATTCCTCGCCGGCTGTTCCGAATGGATCGGCCAGTGAAAAATCAAATTCGGCATGGACCAGCAGGTAATCATCGAGCTCGGCATACAGGGGGAGGGTGTCGAGAAAATCCAGATAGGGGCGGGGATCGGTCTCGCCGAAGCTGTTCAACCCTGCCTGAATGCCGTCTTCCATCCAATAATTGTAGTGGAAAAAATGTCGACGGTCCAGACCGGCGCCGGCTGTTTTCAGCCAGAGATCTTCATGGTTGCCGCGCAGGGCCACCAGACGGCAGTTCAGGTCCATCACAGTATCGAGCACACCCTTGCTGTCGGGACCGCGATCGATGTAATCCCCCAGCAAATAGAGATCGTCTGTTTCCTTGATCTGTATCTTATCCAGCAAGCCGCGAAAAGTTTTACAGCAGCCATGGATGTCGGCAATGGCGTAACGCATCCTTAACATCATCCCCAAAATCTGACGGCGCTTTCCATATCACACCTTGACTGAAACTTAAACAGTTCAGGATGAACCCGAATGCCGCGGGGAGAAGCGATTGTGAAAGAACGGACATATAAGTTTATTGAAGAGTACGTGCGGGCGTACTCGGAGAACTCCCTGAGAATAAATTGTCTCACTGTTTTCGAAATTCGGAGCCGTTGTTCACGATCTCCAGCGCACTGGCGTTTTTCAGTCTCAATAACATAATATTTTTGTGGACCCAGGGCATTTTCCCCTCCGGGACAGCAAAGGTCAACATCACGCTGGTGCCATCTTTTATCTTATAGGTGCCGGTTGTATCCACATTGTACAGTTTCGTAAAGCACATCATGCCTTCGGCGGGCGGATCGATGCTTTGATCCGTTTTTGCGGTGTACCGCACCATTTGGTCGTCGATAAACTGCAATGTATAGGTATGCGTGACGTGGCATGTATACTCCTGTTTGTCCCACTTTGTTTTTTTAGCACTGGTCTCCGTCAAAACATATTCTCCCGACAGACCGGTCATGGGTTCGGGCGCTGCCGGCGCCGCGGCGTCCGGCGCTGCAGGAGAGGCTGCGGGATTGGGTTTGACGTCCTTCTCGGACGAGCAGGCGACAAGCAAAGACAACATGAGACACAGACACAAAATTTTCTTCATGGGCATTTCTCCTTCGAAGGGATGGCGGCCGCTCTAACAGTCAATGACGGGCATGGAAGCCTGACAGGCTGATATCCATAGATTAGAACCTGCTTTTAGCTGGCGGCAGTATAAGAAACGTCTTTTGGCGTGTCAATAAAATTTTGGCCACCGGATATGGGAAAGATCCACGGAACACCCCGGCCTGTCGGGGGAACATTCCTGAAATTATAAGTTTCTTCTCCAATTGTCGACAATCAGGATTGTGACAGATGGACCGGACTTCCGCATCAATGGCTTGTCCATTGCACCTCTTCAAGAGCAGTTGTTTTGATCAGCCGTTTTTTTAATATTTGCATTTTGCCCGTCTTCTGTTTATGCAGGACGGGTGATGAATGCATTATTTTGAATCGAAGGAGAATTTATGAAGCTCAAGGACAAAGTTGTGGTGGTTACGGGAGCGGCCTCTGGTATCGGCCGGGGATTGTGTTATCGGTTTGCAGCCGAGGGGCCGAAAGGCATTGTGGTCTCCGATTATAACGGGGAGGGTGCGGCAAAAGTGGCCGCGGATATCGGCGGCATTGCCGTAACGGCGGATGTCGGTAAAGAGGCGGACATTAAAAAATTGGTGGAAATAGCCACCAGGCAGTATGGTCCGATTGATCTGTTTTGTTCGAACGCGGGGATTCCGGCGTCGGGAGGCTTTGAGGCCCCGGATGACGTATGGCAGCGCTGCTGGGATATCCATGTGATGGCCCATGTGTATGCGGCCCGCGCCGTTTTGCCGTCCATGATCGAGCGCGGCAGCGGATACCTGCTCCAGACAGGCTCGGCCGGAGGTTTGCTCACCACGCTGGGACAGGCGCCTTACGCTGTCACCAAACATGCATCCGTTGCGTTCGCGGAATATTTGTCCATCACTCATGCCAAACAGGGCATCAAGGTCAGTTGCCTTTGTCCTTTCGGCGTCATATCCGGAATGCTTCCCGAGGACGCCGGGGGCGTCGGTCAGGTCATCCTGAAGACGGCCATTACGCCTGAAGCGTGCGCCGACTATGTTGTCGCCGCTCTGGAAAAAGAGGAGTTTTTAATTTTGCCCCATCCGGAAATTCTGGAATATTTCAAGGCCAGATCCAACAACCATGAACGCTGGCTGCATTACATGCGCAAGGAACAGGACCGTTATATTGGTTAACAACACGGGAAATGATTGCGGACGTCCGTGATAAGTTTGTCAATCGTGGGGGAAAACGGAGATTTCCCCGGCGATCCTTAAGAAGCGACTTTCTGACTGAGATCAGGATCGTATGAACGGGCATTCCTTTGCCACCAGAGGGTTTCATCCATGCTCAGGCATGATGATTTTGCAATGACCGGTGGCTTTTTCTTCCGGCAACAGGTCAAGCGGATTGCGGGATGACTGCTCTGAGAATGGTTTCCTGGGCCAGGTCCAGATATTCTTCACGGGTGTATCTTTTCAAATTCCAGCTTCTCAAGGGATACAGCGAAAGCTGGAAGACGAGCATGTTGGCCGCAAAAAAAGGATCTCTGACGTTGAAGATCTTTTTTTCCACGCCTCTGGCAATGATGTCTTCGAAGATCTTGATAAGGTCGTTTTCTTTCTTTAAAACGATCTTCAGAAATTTGGGGGGCAGGACTCTGGTCTCACGATACATCATCAGAACATCGTTCATGACATCGTGGATCATTTCCAGCATTTGACGAAGAGCGATTCTCAGCTGCTCCTCGGGATCCTCTATTTTAAAAATGCCTTCACGTTCGAACCAATCCATCGCGGGGCCATGATACGTGTCAAAAGAAAGGCAAAGGATGTCTTCTTTGCTGCTGATGTAACTGTACAGGTTTCCAAGGTTGATGCCTGTCGCCTTGGAGATGTCGCGCATGGTGGTCTGGGAATATCCCTTTTTAATGAATAGTTTGGAGGCTTTTTTCAGAATCAGCAGCTGTCTCTTCTTGATAGGGTCCTGGCGCGTGCTCTCGGATTTCCCGTTACCGGTTTCAGAACGATGATGATTGTCATTGGTTTTGTTCATGGAGTCCTCTTTTTATAGGGTTGTGCTCAATGCCGTTTGGCCATTTCGCAACGCCAATGCCTGGCGTATCCATTCCGTATGACTCTGGTCCGGATCATCAAGAGCGCGTCATGCAGTTTGATGTCACGGGGTCCTGTGATACGCCGGGTTCTTCCAGCTTAACTTTGTACGTGAGACAGAACGTGTCATTACCAGAGCCTTTCTTTAAAATCAAGTTCTGAACCAATGATCAATATCAAGAGCTGCGTCGCTTAAAAATACGGCGAATAATTTTATACCCGGGAAGGCAGAAAAAAGATTGCTCAATCCCGCCGGACCAGCAATTCAAAAAACCCGTGGTTTTTTGCACAGGCCGGTCTGATATCTTGTTTTTTTATTTCATCCCGTGGAAATCTATTTTCGCCGCCAAAACAGAGACTGCTTACCAGATTTAAAATTAAAATACAAACGTATGTTTTATATAAATCTATAAGCAGTTGAAATGGTTATGAATATTTAAATAAAAAAATATTGAATATTAATATATTATTGTGTATTAGTAACGGCGGGACGGATAAGAATAGAACGCACGAAGCAATGCAGATTCTCGGTCGCCCGGAGGACCTTTAATAAAAATTTTCTTGACGAGTATGGATAAACAAATTTTTTAAGGAGGTAACACATGTTTGAAACGAAACCCTGGCTAAGTTGTTATGATTACAATGTCCCGAAAACGATCCAGTATCCGAGAATCCCCGTGCAGAGCCTTGTACACCTTGCCGCTGCCACATTTCCCCATAAGGCTGCAACAAATCTCTATGGATCTACAATGACGTTTCGTCAGATCCGGTCGCAGGTTCTGCGCCTGGCGAACGCCCTGATAAAGTCCGGTGTGAAAAAAGGCGATCGTGTCGGGATGGCCCTTCCCAACTGCCCCCAGTATATCATCGCCTATTATGCGGCGCTGTCCGCGGGCGCGATCGTTGTGAATATGAATCCCATGTACACGCACGATGAATTGAAATTCATGATGGAAAATTCGGGACTGCAAACCCTCTTTACCTTTGACATGGTTCTGCCCGTGATGCGGCCTCTGGCCAAAGAACTGGGTTTGAAAAATGTGATTATCACGAAAGTGACGGACTATATCCAGGGCCTGCCGGTAAGCTCCGCCAAAAGCCTGGAACTGGAAGAAGGCTGGCATCATTTTTCGGAACTCGTTGCGAGTTCTACCGACGAAAGCATGCCTAAAGTAGCCGTCGATTCCGCCGATCCCGCGCTGATCCAGTTTACGGGAGGGACAACGGGGCTGCCCAAAGGCGCATTGCTGACCCATGGCAACGTTATTGCCGCAACCTTGCAGGGCACCCTCTGGGGAAACTCGATTACCACCTATGTCCCGCACGCCCAGCGCTCCGTCATCGGCGCCATTCCTTATTTCCATATTTACGGCAATACCTTCTCCCTGAACTGGGGCATGTTCAACGCCGCCACGCAGGTGCTGTTCCCAAGATTCGACCTGGAAGAATTCATGAGCGTCATCGCCACGGTTGATGAAATCACGTATTTTCCGACCGTGCCGACGATGGTCACAGCCATTGCCAGCCATCCCAAGGCCGCAGAACTTGATCTGGGATCGCGCATCCGGCTTTTAAGCACGGGCGGCGCCCCGATGCCTGTTGAACTGATCCAGAGAGTCAAAGACATGGGCGTCTTTTTCAATGAAGGCTGGGGCATGAGCGAAACAACCTCCGCGGGGATCAGCATCCCGATCCTGCGCCATAAGCCGGGCTCCATCGGCTGTCCGGTTTCCGACAATGAAATCCGTCTGGTGGATCTGGAAACAGGCCTTCATGATGTCAAGCCGGGCGAGCCGGGCGAAATCCTGATTAAAGGCCCTTCCGTCATGCAGGGGTACTGGAACAATCCTGCAGAAACGGCCAATCAGCTCAAAGACGGCTGGCTCAGTACGGGAGACATCGCCCAGATGGATGAAGAAGGTTACTTCTACATTGTCGACCGGAAGAAAGACATGATCATCGCCGGCGGGTTCAATATCTACCCCCGGGAGGTCGACGAGGTCCTGTATCAGCATCCCAAGATTGCCGAAGCGGTTTCCGCCGGCGTTCCGGATGCGTATCGCGGCGAAACGGTCAAAGCCTTTATCGTACTGAAAGAGGGCTGCGACGCAACCGACAAGGAAATTATCGCTTTCTGCAAGGAAAAGCTTGCGCCTTACAAAGTGCCGAAGCAGATTGAATTCCGCAAAGAATTGCCGAAGTCCGCCGTCGGCAAGATTCTGCGCAAGATTCTGCGCGACGAGGAAGTTGCCAAAAGCAAAAAATGATATCCGTATTTGAGGCTTGTTGAAGTGCGTTCCCTCCTTGTCCGCAAAGCTAAGGAGGGAACGCGTACCAGTGTAAAGGGTCTGTTTTTGATCATCGTATCACGAGGGAAAAGAAGAAGGAGGAGCTAAGAAATGAAGTATTTGAAGGTACTGGTTTGTTTGGTTGCTGCCGTTTTTGTTATTTCCTGGGCGGGAAGCAGTAAGGCTGAAGACATCGTTTTAGGTTATACCGGACCGCTTTCCGGCCCTGCCGCGGAATATGGACAGGACATTCTCAATGGAATCGATATGGCTGTTAAAGACATCAATGCAGCCGGCGGCATGACGGTCAACGGAAAGAAATACACCTTCAAGCTGGAGAAACTCGATGATCGTGTTGATCCCACGCAAGCCGTTAATAATGCGCGCCGCTTTAAGGCCAACAAAGCCATTGCCGTTTTTAACGGCGTTTTTAATACCATTGCTCCCTTGATGAGAATCAATGAGGAAAAAGGCAACGAGTTTATCATGATGGCTTTCACCAGCACACCCAAGGTCACGGAGATGGGCAATAAATTGACCATAGCCACAACCGTTGATTTTACCACCTATGTGAAGGTGTTTACTGAATGGGGGCTGAAAAAGGGCTGGAAAAAATGCGCCATGATCGTTACACTGGGCGCCTACGGCGACGAATGGAGAAATGAATTCAGGACTCACTGGATCAAACGAGGCGGCGTGATTACCGTGGATAAACCGGCAAACTTCTATACCGAAACCGACTTCTCCTCTCCGATCACGGCGGCGCTGGCCACCAATCCGGACGTGATGCTCATCGGCGGCCCCTCGGCGACAACAGCTTTGTTGATCGAGCAGGCGCGCGGTATGGGGTACAAAGGCGCATTTATGCTGATCGATCAGGCCAAGCAGGATTACATTGCCAAGTTGCTGAACAGCACCAAGGTTATGGGCAACCTGATCGGTACGGCCGGCGTCGTCAGCATTCCCTTTCCCGGCGCAGCGGTTTTCGAGAAGAGATATACGCAGCAGTATAAAAGAATGGTCACCTGGGAGTGCGCTCTGAATTATACGGCGACGTTCGCCCTGGCCCGTTCCATCGAAGCCGCCGGGTCGGTCAATGATGTATACAAGATTCGTGAAGCCTTCCCCAGGGCGCTGGCCAGCGGCGGGTTGCTGGGTGATAAGTTCCCGACTGAAGAAATGGGCATCGAAAAAAATGGCCGCATGCATGTTGCCGCATCCGTTCAGACGATCACGAACGGAAAATCCGATCCCACAACCCTTTATCTGTGGTGGCCCCGGACACAAAAAGAATTTGAGGCGGACAAAAAGCGTTCGGCTACAAAGCAAAATGAAATCATCTGGCAGAAGAATTAACCATTGGTCTGCTGTACAGATTTACGGGAAGGGCAGGTTATGCCTGTCCTTCCCCCGCTTCCAGACTGCCTGATGATGGTCTCATCCGTGTAAAAAAACTTTTAAGGAGAAGATTATGATAAAAACAGTAGAACAGTATTTAGAAAGCTTAAATGACGGTCGGGAAGTCTGGTGTCTGGGAGAAAAGGTCAAAGACGTCCGGACGCATCCGACGGTCAGCACCATCGTCCGAATGGCGGCCATGGATTATGTATTGCCGAACCATCCCGACTACCGGGATCTTTTTGTCACCAAGGACAAAGACGGCGAAGATATCAATTTCCTGCTCACCTCCCCGAAAACGCCGCAGGATATGCTGAGACGCCGGGAATGTTACATGACCGGCATGCGGACGGGCGGCGGTGTGCTGGTGCATTGCATGGGCGCGGATGCGCTGGCTTCCTTCAGCGTAGCGGCCGAAGTCATGGACAAGAAGCTCGGCACCAACTACATGGAGCGTGTCGAGAATTACCGGCGATACCTGCAGAAAAACGACCTGGCCCTGACCGGCGCCATCACGGACGTGAAGGGCGACCGGAGCCTCCACCCCTCCAAACAAAAACAGCATCAGGATTTTTATCTGAGAATCGTGGACCGACAGAAGGACGGCATCGTCGTCCGCGGAGCGAAAGTGCATATCAGTGCCTCTCCCTGTGCCAACGAACTGCTGTGTCTGCCCTGCAGAACTCATGGCGAAGCCGACAAAGACTATGCGCTGGGTTTCGCGATCCCGGTTGCCACAAAAGGCGTGAAGCTGCTGGCCGTTGAACCGAATGTCCGGCTCTATGGAGAGGAATGTGAATGGGATTATCCCACTTCGGACCATCTGCAGCCTTCGGAATCCCTGATCATCTTTGACGATGTGTTTGTTCCCTGGGAACGGGTCTTTATGTGCGGCGAGTGGCAGTACTCGCAGGTTTTGGCCTATGCTTTTGCCAGCTATCATCGCCTGTTCGGCACCTGCAAAATGACGGGAACGCTGGAGCTGATGACGGGAGCCGCAAGTCTCATCGCCGAATACAACGGTGTCCAGAATGTTCCCCATGTCCGCAAGAAACTGTCCTGGATGGCCTATATCACGGAGACGGTGCAGCTGCTGGCCAAACAGGCCTGTCTCGATCCGATCACGGAGTTCGGCATGGACGTCATGATGCCCAACCGGATGGCCATCAATGCCTCGAAGTGGACCTACGCAAGCAACTTTCACACCATGTGCCAGCATATGCATGATATCGGCGGCGGATTAACGACCACCGTGCCCGCCTACCGGGATTGGAAGAACCCCGAGATTGCGCCTTTCATTGACAAATATCTGGCGGCAAAAGAAGGCGTTTCCACCGAGGAGCGGCTGCGCATCCTGCGGCTCATCAAAGACTGCACCGGCAATCACTGGCAGGTCGATACGATTCACGGTGAAGGATCGATGGCAGCCCAGGAGATGTTCCTGTACGGCAGCGCCAACTGGAAGAAACTCCAGGCAGCCGCCCGTCGCGCCGCCCATATGGACGGCTGGCAGGATGATACGACTTACGGCAAGCTTCCCCTGATCGAGAATTGCGTCAAAATGCCGAAGATCGATGAATCCTATAAAAGCTTTGCGCCGACGGCGAAAAAGTAATATACGCTCGCAGCGTCAAAAAAAATATTGGTAAGGAGTAACGCAACATGAGCAATTTGTTAGTCAACACCAGAGATCAGCAGTTTGTTTTGTTTGAACAGCTGGGTATCGAAAAGCTGTTTGAGTATGAAGCGTACAAAGATTTTTCGAAGGATGATCTTTCGATGATCTTGAATGAAGCCGAAAAGCTGGCCGTCAATGTACTGGCGCCCTGCAACAAAGAGGGCGATGAGGAAGGCTGCCATATTAAAGACGGCGTTGTCACGGTTCCCAAGTGTTTTCGTGAGCCGTTCAAGAAGTACGCCGAAGGCGGATGGATCAATCCCATGGATTCTCCGGAAGTCGGCGGGCAGGGCCTTCCGGCCTCTGTCGGCTTTGCCGCCCTGGAATATTTCGGCGCGGCCAACTATGCTTTTTCGATGTATCCGGGGCTCACGCATGGCGCAGCCATGCTGATTAATGAATCAGGCACTCCGGAGCAGAAGAAGAAATACATGGAGAAACTCTTTGCGGGAGAATGGACGGGGACGATGTGTCTCACCGAACCGGGCGCGGGCAGTGATGTCGGCGCGCTCAAAACCACCGCCAAGAAGCTTCCGGACGGCAAATACCTGATCACCGGCACAAAGTGCTTCATCTCGGCGGGAGATCACGATCTGACCCCCAACATCGTTCACCCGGTTCTGGCCCGCATCGAAGGCGATCCTCCCGGCACCAAGGGCATTTCCATTTTCATCGTTCCCAAGATCCGGGTCAATGACGACGGGTCCCTGGGCGAACCCAATGACGTCAAGACCGGCGGCATCGAGCACAAGATGGGCATCAAGGGATCGGCGACCGCCACCCTGAATTTCGGCGAAGACGGAAAATGCGTAGGCGAACTCCTGGGCAACGAACGCGAAGGCATCAAGATCATGTTCATGATGATGAATGAAGCGAGGCTCGGAACCGGCATGCAGGGACTGGTGCTTTCTTCGGCAGCCCTGGAACATGCCGTGGCCTATGCCAAAGAACGCGTTCAGGGAAACGCGATCTGGGACATGAAGAACCCGGACGCCAAACCCGTAACCATCATCAACCATCCCGACGTCCGCCGGAAGCTGCTCTGGATCAAATCGCATGTGGAAGGTTCCCGCAGCCTCTGCTACTTTACCGCTTTCTGCATCGATATGGCGAAGGTGGCCAGGACCGAGGAAGAAAAAGTCAAATGGGAAGGACTCCTCGACCTGATGACGCCCATTCTTAAAGCCTGGACGACGGATAAAGGGCTTCTGTCCTGTTCGATGGCGATGGATGTCTACGGCGGATACGGCTACTGTTCGGAGTACCCGGCGGAACAGTATCTGCGCGACGAAAAAATCGCACAGATTTACGAAGGCACCAACGGCATTCAGGCACTCGATCTGGTCGGCCGCAAACTCGGCCAGCGCAAGGGCGCCAACGTGATGAATCTGGCGGCCATGATCCAGAAAACCATTGCGGATGCCAAGAAGAATGAAGAATTTGCCAAATACGCAGTCGTTCTGGAAGAAGCTTCCAACGCCTGCCTGGAGCTCACCATGTTCTTTGCCCAGGCCGGAAAGTCGGGCAATTTCCTCCTGCCGATTCTGAACGCATGCAAGTTCCTGGAGATCTTCGGCGATGTGATCGTCGGTCATCTGCTCCTGGAGGCTGCCGGCACCGCTCATGGAAAACTGGCCGCCATTTATGAAGCCAACGGCGCTGATTCCGCAGCCAAGCAGAAGGGTTTGCAGAGAAGCGACCGGGAAGCTGCTTTTTACAGCGGCAGAATCGCTTCGGGAAAATTCTTCGCCAATGAAATTCTGACCACGGTGAAGGCCCGCTGCGAAGCCATCAAGATGGATGAAAAATCCCCGCTGGAAATCACCGACGAGGCTTTTGCCTGGTAAGAAGTACAAGTTAACAACATTTGCATAAAAGAAGAGGCCGCGGCTATTTACCGCGGCCTCTTCTCATTGTGCGCCCGGCAGGGCGCACAGACTTGGTGGTGCAAGTCCACTACTCACCCGGCAAGGGGAAGAGTTAGCCGAACGGCAAGGGTGTCGCGGGTGACTGCGAATCTGGAGGAAGCCGAAGGCAA
>JAIGNE010000029.1:0-109607 GCA_036528635.1 Deltaproteobacteria bacterium | reverse complement strand
GAAAAATCGACCAGCAATAACGAATCATCCTTCGCCGATATGCTTTTTTTTGAATCACTTCTAATATTTTATTGTCAAAGAACGGTAAATTTTAATCCGGCAGACTATTGTGACACAGTCTGTCCGCGGGAATGACAAAAAAGATGATTCCGGCACATTTTACACACGAGAATGACAAATCAAATTTTTATTTTTTCGGCCAGGTCGGCAGATAGTCCGGCTTGATGTGGCTCATGGCCTTGAAAATATTGTGCCGGATGTCCGGGTTGTCGTGCTCCAGTTCGTTTAAAAGTTTTTTTACATAAATTCTTTTGGAATTTTCACTCGTCGGGCATTCGTTTTTGACCGTGGGGAATTGCCGTTCGCGGCTGTATTTTTTAACCTGTTCCTCCCGCAGATAAGCCAGCGGACGGATAATATGCAGCTTGCCGCCGAAGATGGTCTGTTTGGGCATCATCGTGCTGATTTCCCGTCCGTAAAACATGTTGATCAACAGCGTTTCGATAATATCGTCACGATGGTGGGCAAAAGCAATCTTGTTGCAGCCTTTTTCATCCGCGATTTCAAAAATTTTCTTGCGCCGCAGACGCGAACACAGAAAACAGGGGTTTTTCCTGTTGAAGTCCGAATGCGAGAGAACGCCGATATCCGTCTTTTCCATCACGTACGGGTATTGATGCTCCTGAAAGTATTTTTCCAACTCTTGATAGGCGATGAAATCCGGATCAAAACCCATATCGATATTGACGGCGATGAAGGAAAAACGCGGAACAAAGATCATCTGCGAATCAAGCAAATCCAAAAGCGCGTAGCTGTCCGCTCCTCCGGAAACGCCGATCAGCACCCGATCGCCCTCTTCAATCATGTTGTAATCCAGCACGGCTTTTTCCAGCCATTTTTTTAAATGGCGAAAAAGCCTGGTGTTCTTGTCCTTTTTCACAACGTCCGTCTGCAAATGCTCCAGGCCCCCTCAGGCTCGAAAATTCGGATTCTTTCTATCCGACTTACTTAAAGTTATCAAGCTCGTTTGAATCCGGAAGCAAAAAGCTCAAGGCCGCTTTGGGACCAGCGGGCCAATGACAATTGATTTGCTCCCCCTCGGATCAAAGATCCTCCGGGATTGGCCCCCGGAATTCATGAATATCGCCTTGAATTCGATCCGCCTCTCTGTTATAGGTTGGGGCAAAGCAAAAAGGAGGTTTTATATGCCAGAAATCATCAATATTCACGCCCGGGAAATCCTGGATTCCCGTGGAAATCCTACAGTCGAAGCCGAAGTCACCACGATAGCCGGCATCACCGCCAGGGCCGCCGTTCCGTCCGGCGCTTCCACCGGCGAACATGAAATGCTGGAGTTGCGCGACGGCAACAAGAAAAGATACAATGGAAAAGGCGTCGAGACTGCCGTTAAAAACATTCTGTACAAAATCGGACCGGAAATCATCGGCATGGACTGCCGCAGTCAGCGCGATATCGACTTTGCCATGATCGAACTGGACGGCACACCCAATAAAGGAAAACTCGGCGCCAACGCCATCCTGGCCGTTTCCATGGCCTGTGCCAAAGCGGGCGCGGAAGTTTCCGGCCTGCCGCTCTACCGTTACCTGGGCGGCGTCAACGCCAATGTTCTGCCGATTCCGCAGTCCAATATTCTAAACGGCGGACAGCATGCCGACAACAACGTCGATATTCAGGAATTTATGATCCTGCCGGTCGGCGCCCCCAATTTCAAGGAAGGCATCCGGATGAACGCGGAAGTTTTCCATGCTCTGAAATCCGTGCTCAAAGGCAAAGGCTTAAACACATCGGTCGGCGACGAAGGCGGTTTTGCCCCAAACCTGAAATCCAACGAAGAAGCTCTTTCGAGCATCATGACGGCCATCGAGAAAGCCAACTACAAACCCGGCAAGGATATCTTTATAGCGCTGGACTGTGCGGCGAGTTCTTTTTATGAAAAGGGCAAGTACGTTCTGGCAGCGGAAGCCAAGCCCCAGAAGTCGGCAGAAGAATTAGTGAAATTCTATGCCGACCTGGTCGCCAAGTACCCGATTATTTCCATTGAAGACGGTCTGGCGGAAGATGACTGGGCAGGCTGGAAGCTGATGACGGATGAACTGGGCGGCAAGATCCAGATCGTCGGCGACGACCTTTTCGTCACCAACGTCACGCGTCTGAACAAAGGCATTGAATTGGGGATCGCCAACTCCATTCTCATTAAACTCAACCAGATCGGCTCGCTTACCGAAACCATGGAAACGATGAGCCGCGCCAAAGAATGCGGCTACACCTGCGTGGTTTCGCACCGTTCCGGCGAAACGGAAGACACGTTTATGGCGGATATCGCCGTTGCCACCAATTGCGGCCAGATCAAGAGCGGCTCGCTTTCCCGCACGGACAGACTGGCGAAATACAATCAGTTGATGCGCATTGAAGAAGAATTGGGCGACTCGGCCTGCTACCGCGGCAAAGATGCTTTCTACAACATTAAAAAGCCGGTAAAAACGTCGAAAAAGAAATAATTTAAATACTTTAGAGTGACGCCTTCCCCGTGAGGGCGTCACTCTGATTGTACCTGTCCAGCCAATCCACTCTTTTTAAAAATCCGCGTTACTCAATTTATCCAGGTAATGTATCACCCGTCACTGAACAAAACAGCGTCTCAGCAGATATAGTATCACGTAATATTTATTTCGATTTTATGCGGATTGCAGCGCCATTATTCAGGTCGTCTCAGTGCGGCGATTTGAAGGATAATGGCAGTTCATCGGAGTATGACAAGCGGGTGCGGATATGAAAGAATTTCTAATGCTGATCATGGCTATCGCATTATGCGCGGCGCCCGCAGCAGGCTATGCCCAAAAACCGGCCGCCAATGCGAATACCGGCAGAATTTCCACTCCGGATTTGTATCCCCGAACATTATCGGAACCCACAGTGATGAAATCGTCCGCGGGCTCATCCGGACTTAAAGGATTTAATGTCCACATCTGGAATAACAACCGATCGGCCGGATCAACCGCAGGAAACTCCCCTGCGTCTTATTCCGGTAAAACGAGGCTTCTGCAAAGAGCTGCCGGATTTACTCATTCCATTTTTTCTTTTCATCCGTTGGCGGCAGGCGATGCCAATGCTCATTTGCGGGACATTTTTACATTTGCTAACTTGAATACCCTGCTTTCCTTCCGTTCGATCGCCCTTGACGACATCAGGAATGGGATGCAATTATCTGAATTACTGAAAGTGTCGCACTCATTTGAAAACAGCGAATACGGCGGATTGACGGCTGATCTTTCAGCCCGTCGGAATGGAAACAATGAGGACAAGGCTGTTACAGCCACCTATGATGATGCAACGTTAAAATCGTTTATCCACAATCCATTTCACGACCGTGCGTTATCGATTTATCTGCCCATCAGCTTATCACGGTCATTGACGATCGTGCCGGCGATTACTTACGCGTATTCAACGAATAATATGAATCGCCAGGAATTCAGGGAAAAGGGCCTTGTCAATAATTTGATTGATAAAAACAGCGCCATTGTCTATGGCGGCATCCACCTGCGCTATCTGTTTTAAACCCGTCTAGAGAAACCTGAACAGGCGGCGGCGCAGAACTTCCAACTGCGCCCGATTGTCCGTCAAACTGTAGGAAAGTTCCCGTTTGCCGCCTTTTTCTTCCGCGGCTTGTGAAACAATCAGTTCAGCGTCTTCCAGAAATTTAATGGCATTCTGATAATTGGCCTGGGAAAGGGCTTCGGCGCGCAATATTTCTCCCTTGCGAAACATCCGGTCGCCCAGAGGACGAATCTTGGCCAGCCATTCTTTTTGGGTTAGAGGTTTTTTCTTGAGATAAACCAGACCGCGAATGACGATCCAGCAGGACTCGAGATAATTATGAACAAGCCCGGCAAATGGTTTGAGCCTGGCGCCGCCCCTGCTTTTGATTTCAACCCACACTTCGCCGTCGCGCTCCGTGGTAACGATCATGGATCTTGAATGCAGGTAAGCGAGTACCTCGTCCACTTCTTCCACGTCATCCCGGCGCTCGTCAAAAATAAACTCATTCCATAAAAGCCACTTCAGAAACTTGTAGTCTCCCATGATCTTCGCGAGCGACATGACATCCTCAGGATTTTTCACCATGGACGTGGCCACGAAACAAATGGACATAAAGAAATGCAGAATATTGTTCTTATAGTATTCCAGATTCAATCTTTTTGCATCGGCCAGCGAATAAACGACCTCCTGCATTTCCTCTTCCTCTTCAGCGGATTCGATCTTGGAAATAATGTCTGTCGAATCGAAGATGTTCAGGGCGTCGTCAATGGCCTTTTCCCGATGAGCAAATGTTGCGGCAAATTTGACCTGGCGGGTGGACAGGTATTCATAAAACTCATTTAAAATGCCGCTCAATTCATCATAGGAAATGCCACGCCGGTCATGGCTTAAAAGACCCGAGGCCACGAGCGAAAACGGCGTAACGACTGAAACCTTATTGATCTCCAAAACGACTTCATAGCCGATTTTGCGGTAGAGGCTCTGACGTTCATCCAGGGTCATCTGTTCCATGGATTTATCCTGCGCTGCCAGGTAGTCTTTCATGATGATCGGCTCGCCGACGTTAATATAGACCCGGCCGTATCGTTTGCGCAGGATTTTGGTGGTCTTAATGATTTCCGCGGTATTTTCCTGCACCTTGGGCGCGCCGGCCAGTTCGTTGAGATAAGACCGTTCCTCGATCACCCGGTCATATCCGATGTAAACGGGTACGGCGGCCAGATTCTCACAGTACTTATCCTGATAGGCCTGAATAATCATGGACAACAGCCCGTATTTGGGCATGACCATTTTTCCCGTCCGGCTTCTGCCTCCTTCGATGAAGAATTCGAGCGGGAGACCCTCATGCAGAAGCGTAGCCATATATTTGGAAAAGACTTCTCCGTAAACGTCGTTGCCGCGGAAACTGCGCCGGAGAAAAAAGGCGCCGGAACGGCGAAAGATATAACCGAGCGGAAAAAAAGAAAGATTGTTGCCGGCCGCAATGAACGGCAGCTGGATGTTATTTTTATAAAAAACATAGGAAAGCAGCAAATAATCGATATGACTGCGATGGCAGGAAATGATGACAAAAGGCATTTTTTTGGACAGATTGCGAATCTTCGCGAGTCCTTCCGAATCTACGGACAGTCCGTCGTAAACCGTATTCCAGAGCCAGGTCAGCGCCTTCAACCAGATTTCAATAAACGTCTCCTGGTAATCAGCGGCTATTTCGTAAAGATACCGGCGGACATCTTTTACAATAGCGGCCCTGTCTCTCTTGGTCTTTTGAGCATGCTCGTCGATAAACCGGTTAAGGTTCGGATCGTGCATCACCATGCCGATAAGTTCAGCGCGGGATTTTAACGCGGGACCTACCACGGCTGTTTTCTCTTCTTCAATCCGGTCGATCAGTTCCCCGCGCAATTCATGAATCAGTTCATCTTTGGTCAGGTTTCTGGTTGTAGACAAATATTCGGTAAGATTAACCGGTTCCGTGGGAATCACAAACGCCTGCTTCGAGTAGCGGATAAAGGTAATCAGCCGCCGCAGCGTGCCCGTATGCTCCATCTGTCCGAAGAGGATGTTAAAAAGGCTTTCATCCTCTTTTTCGCGGCGACGGCCGTAGGCCACCAGAACCGGTACGATGAATATGGGAAAGGAAACCTGGCTTTGCAGAGCGATCAGGCTGGCCAGGGCATCCTGGGCGGAACGGCTTTCAATAAACTCGGACTCTCCAAGATGAATGATAATGCTTTCTTTATCAGCGACTTTTCTTTTCAGAAAATCCAGCTTGCCCTGCCTGGTGACCTGGTCTCTGCGGAAACGGCGCAGAAAGGATGACCAGTAAAACTTCAGCATCTTGGACAGAGGCTGCCAGAAGGACATATTCGCACCGTGACTGTACACGGGCCTGGGCAGGCCTTTTCGGCCGGCAATCTCGGCTATAATCAGGCTGTTGAGCTTGCTTCTCTGCTTGATGGCGTAAATGATAACGCCTTCAGCGGCAAGCTTTTTGAGATGATTGACTTCTTCATCCGCGATGGATACCCGGGAAAGATAAGCTTTCGCCGGACGAAAGCGCCAGAAATCCTGCCGTTCATAAATGCAGCCCGAATAGTATTCGTCATCTTGCTGATGGGCAACGGGTGACGTTTTTTTATACGCCCCGGCATTTTCGTGCAAGCTATCTTCGGTACAATCGTCGGAGGGTGGTTTTTTTGTATTCATAATCATCCGGTTTCTTCTGCAGAGCTATCCATTAATAAGTCCGGAAACTATGTTTCCTTCTTCTGAAATTCATCCGGGAATCGTCCATTCATGTAATCCTGGACAAAAGCCCGCACATCAACGGCGTTGTTAAAAGACATGGCCTTACTCAGAAGTTCCTTCGATTCCGCAAACGTGGATTGCTGCACAATCCTTTTAATTCGCGGAATGGCCAGATGGTTCATGCTCAGTTCATCTAATTGCATTCCTAAAAGAATCAAACAGCAAAGAGGATCGCCGGCCATTTCTCCGCACATGGCCACGCGAATTTTTGCTTCGTGGGCCTTGTCCACGACCTCCTTGATCAATCTCAAAACGGCAGGATGCAGGGGTTCGTAAAGGTACGTTACCCTTTCATTGGAACGGTCGATCGCCAGAGAGTACTGGATTAAATCGTTGGTGCCGATGCTGAAATAATCGACTTCTTGCGCCAGCTGATCCGCAATGACGGCGGCCGCGGGCACTTCGATCATCGCCCCGATGTCCATCCGGTCTGCAATCGGCACGCCTTCAGCCGCAAGCTCCTGACGGGTTTCTTCCAGCAGCCGCTTGGCTTCTCGAATTTCTTCGATGCCGGATATCATCGGGAAAAGAATTTTAACTTTACCCAGGGCGCTCGCGCGCCAGATAGCCCTGAGCTGTGTTTTGAATATCTCGATTTCCTTCAGACAGAAACGAATAGCCCGCAGTCCCATCTGGGGGTTCAATTCTTTAGCCTGTTTCTGGTATTTGGTAAATTTGTCCCCGCCTAAATCAAATGTGCGGATGGTTGACCACGACAAATTTTTCTCGTTCACAACCTGACGATAATTATTGAAGTGATCTTCCTCGGTGGGCAGATCATCCCGGTAGATATAAAGAAATTCGGTCCGGTAGAGTCCGATGTGTTCGGCCCCATGGATGATTGCCGAAGGAATCTCTT
Organism: Deltaproteobacteria bacterium; assembly: GCA_036528635.1. GTDB lineage: Bacteria > Desulfobacterota > Syntrophia > Syntrophales > Smithellaceae > UBA8904. The sequence goes on along the minus strand of JAIGNE010000029.1, from coordinate 102,379 downwards.
CGATAAATTCGATGTTGGAACCGATTTGCACGTGGTAATGATCCAGGGTCGTGGCCGGCTGCCGGGCATACTTGAGATATTCGTCTTTGGCGTCATCATAGTGACGTTTCTTTTCTTCATATCGTTTGAGCATGTCGGGATAGGGATTCACGACAACCAGTCCCGATGTTCCGTCGACAATGATTTCATCCCCGGTGCGGACAAACCGCGTGACATTATCCAGGCCGACAACGGCCGGCAATTCCATGGATCGGGCTACGATAGCGGTATGCGAGGTGCGGCCTCCGCTGTCGGTGGCAAAGCCGACGATCTTATCCAGCTTCATCTGCGCCGTATCGGCCGGGGACAAGTCGTGTGAAACGATCACTACGCCGTCGTGACCGACTTCCCAGACAATTTCATGTTTTTCACCGGACAGATTACGCAGGATTCTCTGGACAACATACTGCACATCGCTGATGCGACCGCTGATATAAGCATCCTCCAGGCCCTCAAAGATCTGTTTGTAATGATCCAGGGTCATGCGCAGGGCCCATTCGGCGTTGACGCCCAGACGGCGGATATACTTAATCGTGCGATTGATAAATTTTTTATCCGATAAGAGTAAAATGTGTACGTCGATAATATAAAGAGGTTCGGTGACCTTCGTCTTTTTGAGGTTTTCCTGAATAGCCAGAAGCTGCTGCGATGATTCTTTCAAGGCCTTCTTAAAACGTTCGATTTCATGGGGAATTAATTCATCGTTGTTCAGTTTATAAAAAGAGATCTGGGCATCCAGCGGATCAAAACGATAGACTTTTCCGATCACAATGCCGGGAGAAACGCCGATTCCCTTAAGAACAAAAGTTTTTTTCCCTTGGTCTGCCGTCATTTATATTTTACTCTTCTCCAAATTTATTTTCAATCAAGGCTTCCAGTTCATCCAGCGCCTGGGCCGCATCAGCGCCTTCCGCTCTTACTGTTATCATACCGCCCATCGGGCAGGCAAGAGTCAATATTCCCAGAATACTTTTTCCATTGACGGTTTGACCATTGCGCTCAATGATTATTTCCGCCCGATACTTCTGGGCAATACGGACAAATGATGCGGCCGCACGGGCGTGCATCCCCAATTTATTTTTTAATTTGAATGTTTTCATTTCCACCACATCAACCACTCTCGCATTGAAAAGATCAGAAACAGGACCAGGGCTCCGAACAGAATATAAATTTGCGATACGCCTTTCCTGATCATGAACCAGCAAAGCAGGATAACCACCAGCGCGGTCGCCATCACCGCCATCCGGGGCATTCCGGCAAAGGAAAAAGACCCTTCCCGCAAAAACCATGCACTTAGGCCTGCGAGAAAGATCAGGGACAACCACCGCACACGAACGGCGATGCGCGGCAAATCGATCCTGCGAATAAACTCAATCCCCTGCTTTCCCCGCCGGTAACCTTCGAGGAAACCCTTCGCCCGGACCCAGAGGTGCGCGGGTGTATAGACCAGGAGAAAGGCTACAGGGGCTAAAATCCAGCCCGTCCAGGCGAGGCCGGCCGCTATGATTCCCGCGGCGGGTCTTAACGCGCCCCAAAAAAAAGTATCACCGATCGCGGCATAAGGGCCCATCAAGCTTTGTTTCACCATCAGGATGGCAGAAGCATCGCCGCCGGCCGGTCTTTCTTCTTCCATACGGATGATCGACCCGATCAGCGGCGCAGATAAATAGGGGTGCGTGTTAAACATCTGCAAGTGTCTGGTCAGCAGGGCTTCTTCATCCTTTCCGGACATCTTACGTTCCCGCAAAAGCGGAATGATCGCATACGCAAAACCAAGGTTTTGCATCCGTCTAAAGTTCAGGGCGGCGTGAATGAAAAAAGATCTCCAGAATATTTTAATTAAAGATCCTCTTCTCATGTTAAGGCCCCGGATGCATCTATCTTGATGATATTCCCTTTTTATGTGCCGAAGGAACTAACACAAATGACTATCTAAGTCAATTCAATCACTAAAACATATTCGTCGGAATAACAGCAGTAAAACAAACTGCCTGCGACTGACGAATGTTATTTTTTGAGTTGTTTTGTTCTTTGCCATACGGTATGAAGGTTTATACTTTCTATTGGCTGTTAATGTAAATGAGGTTGATATCTCATGAGAAAATGCTTTCAATCATCGTTTTTGAGTTTGCTGAGCCTTATGATTTTCATCTGTGTCACCGGGTGCGCGGGCGGCTTTGGCAAGTTTTTCCCCGACGACCGGGTCACAAGTGCATTCGAAACATACCAGATCAACCCCGACTACCGATATTATATCGCAGGTTCCGGCACTTATCCGGTTGCCGTCCTGGCCTTCGACAAATCTTACAAGATGGGGAATGACCTATGGGAAGAAATAAAATTGACCCCGGCCAGCATGAAGGATCTGGTTGACTTGATGCAGCTGAGACTCATGTCATGCTGCGGGCAGATGTGGTCCGGTTTTCTGGTTATTGACCCTCTGGGCAAACAGATTGGCATTCTTTACGCCTATGTCGGCGCAGGCATCTCATTTCGTGTGGAAAAAGATAATGTCGTCCGACTGTATGGCCCGCGCGACGATGATCAGATGAAGAAATATCAGGACCGTCAGAAAAGATAATTCCAATTACCGATCCCCCAGCCGGGTTTATTTTTTCTTGACAGGCGTTTTTTTTGCTGTTAAGGACACGCCGGTTTAGTTATAAATGGCGCGTGTGGATTCTTGTCCTGATCTATTGTTTTTCCCGCAGCGTCTGAAATTTTGTGACATTTTTCATATGAAGGGGGTTCGGCAAATGTTTTGTGAAACGGTTAAAAAAGGTGTGGATTGCGCTTTTATGAGCAAGAAAGGCTGCGGCTTCTTCGGCGGCAGTTGTGTTGTAATAGTCGAAAAATGCGGAGACTGTAATAAAATTTTCGAATATGAAACAGGCAAGTACTGCAAGGTTTATCCGGATCCGAAAAGCAAGTGGATGACCGGCAATTGCCCGACGGCTTCTCATATTAAAATTGAAATTAAGGAAGCCCAGAAGATTAACCCGCTCAAAGCGTCCAAGAGAGCAAGCAAGAAAAAATAGTACTGGCAAGCCAGAACGAAAAAAGCCGGCCATCATGATGGCCGGCTTTTTTAGCTTATGATTTTCCTAATCTGCTGTAATTCCTTTTTAATAAGAATCAACGTATCCTGAAAGGTAGTTTGACGGACCGGTTCATCATCATTGCGAATTTTCATCAGCTGTTTTTTGGCGCCGCTGATCGTGAAGCGCTGCTGGTAGAGCAAATTCCGGATGGTTAATAATTCCTCTACGTCTTTTTTTCGGTACAGCCGCTGGGCCGTCCGGGTTCGGACGGGTTTGACTGTTTTAAATTCCGTCTCCCAGTAGCGGATCACATAGGGTTCAACACTGAGGATTTTACTCACTTCTCCAATCCGGAAATATGCCTTTTCGGGAATTATGCTGTCCATAAAATTCCTGAATCCTTACGGAGAAAGCGATCTGCAACCCTGAAAATAAAACAAACAACCTCCCAATCGGAAAACCGGACTGGAATAATTTTTAAAAGGCTCAGGGCAAGTGTGCAGTTAATGTAAATTACTAACCGTTAAGGGATTTACGCAATACCTGGGAGGATTTAAACGTTAAAACCCGGCGCGCGGTAATGGATATTTCCTGTCCCGTCTGTGGATTACGGCCGCGTCGGGCGCGTTTCTCTTTCACCATAAAATTGCCGAAACCGGAAATCTTGACCCTCTCACCTTGTGCCAGGCTGTCCTTGATGATGTCAAACACGGACTCAACAATATCCGCTGATTCTTTTTTGGAAAAACCGAGTTTTTCATAAACATTCTGAATAATATCAATCTTCGTCATTTTTTTTCCTCCGTTTTTACGTCAAGTAAACTGTTAGGCTCTTATTTTTGCACCCGTCAGTCGGACAGTGTTGTGCACAATTTGGTCATGAATAGAATTGATTTCCGCATCTGTTAAAGTTCTGTCAAGAGCACGATAGGAAAAACGCAACCCCAAACTCTTTACCCCAACGTCGAGACCTTTGCCTGCGTATATATCAAAAATCACCACATTTTCAAGTAAATCTTCACGTTGGCTTAAAACAATTTCGAGCATTTTTTCCGCTTCCATGGACGCGGGAATCACAAAAGCGACATCGCGGGTCACGGCCGGATACCTGGAGATATCTTTGTAGCTGATGCGCCTGTTAATCTGACTCTCCAAGATATCAATATTAATTTCAAATACATAAGCGGCACCCTTGATATCCATTTTCTGAGTCACGTCCGGATGCACCTGCCCCAGATAGCCGATCTTTGTTTCGTTGACATAAAGACCGCAGGACTGACCGGGATGTAAAAAAGGCTCAGATATTTCAGAATGATAACGACATTTTTCGAGTTTAAGGTCATAAAATACATTTTCCAGGCAGCCTTTAAGATCGTAAAAATCTACATTGATCTTCGATCCCCAAAGGTCCTCCGACACTTTCCCGGATAAAAGGCCGGACAGGATATTTTTCTCCACCGGTAATTGGCCCGCTTCTCTTCTCAGAAATATTCGGCCCATTTCAAAGATCTTCACATTGAAAGACGCATTGTTGATATTTTTTTTCAGGGTCTCCAGCAATCCATAGGCCATGGTTGTTCGCATGACCGATTGTTCATCCGTCAGTGGATTTTTGATGACCACAAAGCTGCGCCGTTCATCCGCCGGCGGCAGGCCCAGAAAATCTACTGATGCCGGCGACGTAAAGCTGTAGTTGATGATTTCCGAATAACCGCTGCCGATGAGCAATTGACGGATTCTTTCTTCCAGATTCAGCCGGGGAATAACGGCCATCTCGGTCACCGAGACAGCGGGCAGGGTTGCAGGCACGTGATCATAGCCATACAACCGCACGACTTCTTCAATCAGATCTATCTCCCTTTCAACATCCACGCGGTAGGTCGGCGGCGTCACGCGATACGTCCCTTTGCCTTCCCGCCGCACGTTCATCCCGATGCTCTTCAGGATGCGCGTCACATTTTTGCCCGGAATATCCGTGCCAATGATTTCACGGATCCGGTCCAGGCGCAGCGGAATATTTTCAATCGCCGCTATTTTCTGCGGGTATTCATCCAGATAATTTTTGCAGATCGAACCGCCGGAAAGTTCGGCAATCAGTTCGGCCGCGCGGTTGAGCGCTCGAATCACCCCTTCCGGATCAATGCCTCTTTCAAAACGGAAAGCGGCATCCGTCGGCATGGCCAGGCGGCGCGATGAACGGCGAATGGAGGAAGGATTGAAATAAGCGCTCTCCAGAAAAATGATCCGGGTATCATCCTTGACCTCAGAATTGAGCCCGCCCATGATTCCGCCAATGGCGACAGGTTTCTTCCCGTCGCAGATCAATAAAGTGTTTTCAGGAAGGACATGGCTTTTTTCGTCGAGCGAAACAAATACCTCACCCGCTCTTGATTTGCGCACGACAATCCGCCCCTCTTCGAGGAAGCGAAAATCGAAAGCATGCAGCGGTTGACCCATTTCCAGCATGACAAAGTTCGTTACATCCACCACATTATTGATCGCGCGCAAACCGGCGGCTTCCAGCCTCGTTTTCATCCAGACCGGAGATTCGCCGATTTTCACGTTGGTGATCATCCGGGCTGAGTAACGCGGACAAAGGTCTGCATCAACAATGGTCACTGAAGACCGGGCGGAGATATCCTCAGCGGATTCTTTGATTCTGATTTTCGGCATTTTTATTTTCTTGCCGGTTAAGGCGGCGACTTCACGGGCCATGCCGATCATGCTGAGGCAATCGGCGCGGTTCGGTGTAATGCTGACGTCCAGAACCGTATCCCCCAGACTCAAAGCATTTTCGAGGGGCGCCCCCAGTGTCAGACCGGACTGCAATTGCATAATGCCTGAGGCGTCATCGCCAATTTCCAGCTCGGCCTCCGAACAGAGCATTCCGTCGGATTTTTCGCCGCGCAGAAGCGTTGATTTGATCGTGTATCCTCCGGGAATAACCGCGCCGATTTTTGCCAGCGGCACCACGTCGCCGGCTTTAATATTTTTCGCGCCGCAGACGACCGGGTAGGTCTGAGATCCGTCGGTAACGTCACACAAAGACAGCTTGTCTGCTCCCGGATGCGGCCTGACGGACAGGATCCCGGCGACCACAACACCGGAAAATTTGGGGGCAATTGTTTTAATCTCATCCACTTCCAGACCGGCCATGGTCAAGCGGTCCGCAAGTTCTTGCGCCGATATTTCCAGATCGATATAATCATTAAGCCACTTGAGACTGACGAGCATGAGATAAAGCTCTCCTAAAATTGTTTAAGGAATCGAATGTCGTTTTCGAATAAAAGACGGATATCGGAAATACCGTATTTCAGCATGGCGATGCGTTCCAGACCCAGGCCAAAAGCGAATCCGGAATAAATTTCCGCATCATAGCCGACATTCTTAAAAACAGCGGGATCGACCATGCCTGAACCCAAAATTTCCAGCCAGCCGCTCTGTCCGCAGACACGGCATCCTTTGCCCTCACACATGACGCAGCGAATGTCCACTTCCGCTGATGGTTCGGTAAAGGGGAAAAAACTGGGGCGGAAACGCAGGATCGTGCCGGAACCGAAAATCTTTTTAAGAAAAGCGGTCAGAATGCCTTTCAGATCGGCAAAGCTGACTCCCCGATCAACCAGCAATCCCTCTATTTGATGAAACATGGGGGTATGGGAAACATCGGAATCCGGCCGGTAAACCCGCCCCGGCGACAGAATTCGCACCGGAGGTTTCACCTTCTCCATAATCCTCACCTGGACGGGCGAGGTATGGGTGCGCAGAACCATATTATCCTCTATGTAGAAGGTATCCTGCATGTCCCGGGCGGGATGATCTTTGGGGATATTGAGTGCTTCAAAATTGTAATAGTCCAGTTCAACTTCCGGACCTTCGACCACCGAAAAACCGAAAGAGGCAAAAATACTACAAATTTCAGTGCGAATTTGAATAACCGGGTGAACCCTGCCCGGACGGATTCCCCTGCCGGGCAGCGTGACATCATTCTGTTCCCTGGCGAGAACTTCTTCTTTTTTACTCTGTACCTGGTGATCCAGAGCTTCCGTTATTTTTGTTTCCAGAAGTTCTTTCACTTCATTGCAGCGTTTGCCGAACAGGGGTTTTTCGTCAGCCGGCACCTGACTGATATTTCTTAACAGACCGGTCAGCAGCCCCTTGCGGCCCAGATACTTTGTTCTTACAGCCAGAATCGCGTCTTCCGCCCGGGCGTTTTCGAGTTCGGCAAGGGCGTCATTTTCCAGCTGTTGAAGATCCGCAATCATGCCGCCTGCTCGCCTTTAGCCGTGGCTACAACCTTAGCGAAACCCTGAGGGTCATTAACCGCCAGCTCAGCCAAAATCTTGCGATCCAGTGCGATATCCGCCTTCTTCATGCCGTCCATGAGGCGGCTGTAAGAAATGTTATTCAGGCGGGCGGCGGCGTTGATGCGCGCTATCCACAACTGGCGAAATTCTCTTTTACGGCCCCTGCGGTCGCGATACGCATAACACAGGGCTTTGTTGACGGCTTCCGTAGCAGTTCGCAGCAGACGGCTGCGAGCGCCAAAGAAACCCTTAGCCATTTTTAATATTTTTCTTCTTTTTTTGCGGGCGGTGACGCCTCTTTTAATCCTTGCCATTTTCGTTATTTCTCCTCAATTCATACAACTTCTATATTGCCTTACCGACTATAAATAAGGAATAAGCCGCTTAATTGCCTTTTCATTCGCGCTATGCACCAGCGCTGATTTCCTTAAGGTTCTTTTTCTTTTTGTGGTCTTTTTGGTCAGGATGTGGCTGGCAAAAGCCTTGCTGCGCTTGACCTTGCCTTTCGCGGTAACCGAAAAGCGTTTGGCAGCCCCTCTGTGTGTCTTCATCTTTGGCATATTCTCACCTCATTATTCTCATTAATTTATTTTTTCGGTGAAACAATCATGACCATGTTCCGGCCTTCCAGCCTGGGCTCCTGGTCCATAATACATTCATCGACCAGCGCGACTTTGATCTGATCCATCAATCTGCGGCCGATCTCTGTAAAGGCAATTTCCCGCCCCCGGAACATCATCGATACTTTCACTTTGTCGTGTTGCTCTAAAAACTTTTTAATATGCTTTATTTTCACCTGCAAATCATGAGCTTCCGTCTTGGGTCTTAAGCGGATTTCCTTGACATGGATAACCGTCTGACTCTTCCGGGCATCATGTATCTTTTTGCTTTGCTTGTAACGGTACTTTCCGTAATCCATTATTTTGCAGACAGGCGGCTCGGTATTGGCGGATACCTCCACCAAATCCAGACCGACTCTTTCCGCATTGGCAATCGCTTCATCCAATGAGATAACACCCAGCGGCTGTCCTTCCTCGTTGATGACTCTGACCGTCGCTGACTTTATTTCCCTGTTGATCCTTAAATCCTTAACTATACGGCACCTCCTGATACCAATCTCACAAGATTCTATTTCTTTTTTTCACACATTTCCTGCACTAAAGCAATGAATTGTTCAACCGGCAGCGCGCCCAGATTCTGACCGTCACGGAGGCGCGGCGCCACCGTCCGGGCTTCCATTTCCTTATCGCCGATTACCAGCATATAAGGAACTTTCTGCATCTGCGCCTGACGTATCTTATAGCCTAATTTTTCATTGTCAAAGTACTTTTCAGAACGGATGCCCGCCGCGATCAGTCTTTCATGAACTTTTTCCGCGTAAGGAATATGCTTGTCCGTTACGGTCAGCAAAACACATTGTGTCGGCGCCAGCCAGATCGGAAAAGCGCCGGCGTAATGTTCGATAAGAACGCCCATGAACCGCTCAATGGCGCCCAGAATAACCCGGTGCAGCATAACGGGGTGGTGCTTTTCACCGTCCGCGCCGATGTAACTCAGATCGAATCGTTCCGGAAGGGTAAAATCGCACTGGATCGTCGCGCATTGCCATTTTCTCTTCAAAGCATCTTTGAGCTTAAAATCGATTTTCGGCCCGTAAAAAGCGCCGTCGCCTTCGTTAACCTCATACGTAATGTTATTGTCTTTCAGGGCATTTTCCAGCGCATGGGTGGCCAGTTCCCAATCCGCATCGGACCCGATGGAATGCTCAGGCCGTGTGCTTAATTCGACTTCATATTCAAACCCGAAAATACCCATCGCATAGTTGACGAAATCGGCAATGGCGCGGATTTCGGCATTAAGCTGCTCGGGCATGCAGAGAATATGCGCATCATCCTGCGTGAATTGACGCACCCGCATCAAACCGTGTAATACGCCCGTTTTCTCGTGACGATGGACGGTGCCCAGTTCGAAATACCGCAGCGGCAGATCCCGGTAACTGCGAATTTTTGATTTATAGATCAGCATATGGGACAGACAGTTCATCGGCTTGATGCCGTACGTCTGCTCATCCACTTCGGTAAAATACATATTATCCCGATAATGATCGAAGTGGCCCGATTTCTTCCAAAGATCAACTTTGAGAATCTGGGGCCCCATGACCATGTCGTAGCCGCGTTTCAAGTGCTCTTTTCTTTCCCACTCTTCAATGATGTATCTGAGCAGCATCCCTTTGGGGTGAAAGATAACCAATCCGGCTCCAGCCTCTTCGTTGACCTGAAACAGATCCAGTTCCCTGCCGAGTCGCCGGTGATCTCTTTTTTTGGCTTCCTCCAGTAAATTCAGATAATCCGCAAGCGCCTGCTGATCAGCAAAACCGGTTCCGTAAATGCGCTGAAGCATTTTGTTTCTTTCATCGCCGCGCCAGTAGGCTCCCGCTACACTGAGCAGTTTAAAGGCCTTAATTTTTCCGGTTGACGGAATGTGCGGCCCGCGGCACAAATCAACATAATCCCCGTCTTTATAAAGACTGACAACGGAGACGTCCGCCGGCAGGTCACGAATGAGTTCAACTTTGTAATCCTCGCCCTTTTTGGCAAACAGATCAGCCGCCTGATCACGCGTCAGCTCTTCCCGGATAAAAGGATAATCGGCAGCAACGATTTCCTGCATACGCTTTTCAATCTTTTCAAAATCATCCAGCGTAAAAGTTTCAGCATATTCAAAATCGTAATAAAAGCCATCCTCAATAGAAGGACCGATTGTAACCTTGGCGCCCTGAAACACATCCTGTACGGCCTGGGCCATGACATGAGATATACTGTGGCGCAGTACGGAAAGACCTTCCTTTGACGAAAGGGTGATCGGTTCGACTTTTGAATCTTCCTTCAGGACAAAATTCAAATCAACATTGGCACCATTGACTTTTGCCGCAACGGCGGAAGCGGATAAATCTTTTTGCCAGGCGCCAATCGCTTCACCGGCAGTCAAGCCTGCGGCAAAGGTCTGTTCCTTTTGATCCGGAAAAACTATTTTTATATTCATCATGATACTCAGTCTGCCAATGAAACTAATGGACTTCATTTTAAAAGGGCATCACCATTTTGCTGATGCCCTTTTTCTTTGTTGGCATTTACGGCATATGTGCGTTCTAAAAAAAATGGTAGGCAAGCAGGGATTTGAACCCTGGACATCCACCGCGTCAGGATGGCGCTCTCCCCCTGAGCTACTTGCCTGTATTAAAGATTTCCATCGGAAATCTTTGATTCTTAAGGAACATTCTAATTGCCAATTCGCCTGCATATACCGAAGCCAACTTCAGGGTATGCGCTTGCTGTCGAATTCAACTTTTAGCGTTTGGTGAACTAGCAGTAAAACGCTTACGTGTCAAGCAAATATCTTATTTTTTAGCCTCTTCGGGTACGGATTTATTCAGTATACGGATGCCCCGGAAGATGTAAACCAGACCGGAAACAACAGTAAAGATAGCCGTCGCCCAGCAAAGCCCGATAATCCAGTAATACGCGAAATCATGCGTAACTGCCTTGTAAAGCAAGGCGAGAAAAACGGTGGCCACCTGCAAGGCCGTGGTAATTTTTCCGACAATAGCCGGTTTTATCTCGTAAGACACAGACATTAAAGATAAAATCGCTATACCCAGCAAAATAATAAAGTCACGGCTGATAACAATTACGGCCAACCATCCGGGAATGAGACCGAAAATTGCCAGCGTTACAAAACTGGTTACCAGCAGAAATTTATCCGCAATGGGATCAAGATAAGCGCCCAGGGTTGTCTGGCATTTTAACAAACGAGCCAGCGTCCCATCCAGGGCATCCGTGATCCCTGCCACCATAAATGTGATCAATGCCTTATCATATTCTGCCTGAATCAGGAAAATGACAATAACAGGGACAAGGATGATCCGCAGCAATGATAAGAAATTTGGTATATTCATCTACAGTTCGACATCTCTGGTCTAATTTCAGTATTTTTGATCTCTGTTCTTATTCCATTTCACCCAGGCATCTATATCTTCAGATTCTGAAAATGATTCAGGTTCCCGGGCCTGACCCGTCGACGTAATATGGATCTTCTGCATCGATTTAACAATATATACCCACTCTTCCATAGAGACGGGTTTAGGACCCTCGACCACGGTCGGTCCTGAAACCGGTTTGGGCGGCCCGACGACCGGGGCAGATTCCTGCTTCCTGGTTCCCGAAACGCCGGCTACTTGGACCTCACCATCATAAACCTTTACCATCGCAGACTGGTCACTTTCAACATCCATGCGGTAAACCGTGCCGCGAACGCCGGCAACGGCATTTTGGCAGGATACTTCAAATTTATCGCCCCTGCCCGGCAGAGCTTTACGCACTTTCATCCATATTTTGCCGATTGTTACGGAAATTCCAACCGTGCGTTTGCCGTCCTCGCCGACATCAGCCTCAACAAGCTTGAATTTTGTTTTTTCGGAAAAACGAACAACACTCTTATCCGGAAGAAGAATTTCTAAACGGCTGTCGGCTCCAGTCGACACTTCGCATCCCGCCCCGATGACATCATAAACCTTGAGGGAACGCGATTCCTTCTTTCCCGGGCAAATCATATCAGCCTTACCTTTCAAGGCAGAGATTTGAGCTTCGCCCCTTGTCATTTTCAGAGCCACAGGCGGCTTGGCCTGGGCAAAGCTGACACAAAGCAACAGCAGGACCATTGAAAAAGCGAAGGGCGTCAATCTTTTCATAGCGTTCTCCTTTGTATCCTGCTCAATCAGGGAAGCATGGCCGTCTATCCTCTTAGTTTAGGTCCATAAGGCAATGTCTCCATAACCTTACCGACAACCTCCTCCAAGGCCTCTTCCAGATCTCCGCGGGATTTTAGATTCAGTCTTGAGCGAAACAGATCAAAGCTCCTGCTCGTTGATTTATACTGGGCATTCCACAGCGTTTCACCCGTCTTCGTGCTTCGCAGTTCGCATCGGACAGAAACGGAGACCGGCGCATAAAACAAGCGCGTGGAGGATTGATTTTCCAGGATCGAGCAATACATAGCGCCGTCCGCACCCAGCAATTCTTCGATCGCTTTCGGAGGGATGACATTATTCTTTTTCATTTCGCCCCCGCCTGCCAGCGGTGTTAATTTACTGTCAATGATATCGGAGGAAATTTGAGGATATCCTTTAAATCGGAGTTCTTCGCTTAACTTTGACCGCAGCATTTTCGACGCTTTTGTGTCAGCCGCATTGCTATCCACAGGGAGCAATGCGATGATGTTCACCACGCCCGGATTTTGATCGCTTTTTAATACCTGAGGTGTATGGGACGCACAGGCGGACAAGCCAAGGCAAATTGTTACGCATACGGCGGACAGAATATAATGGACTCTCATCGTGACTCCTCTTTAATCTGTAAATTGATCTCTACGGTCTTTTGATTTCTATTGACCGACTCCACCCTGTACCTTCCCGTTTTTTCGAGTTCAGTCAACAAACTTTGAACCTCTCCGTTCAGAACGAGACTGTAATCAGCGCGCTGCCATTCCAGACGGCAGGGATAGATCCTTTTAACTATTTTGGACCGGCTTTGTAAAAAAGTTTTCATGCGGTCAAAATCAGAATATTTTTTCATTCCCTTCAACGCCAGAGAAACAGTCATACCTTCTTTTTCGCTTTGATCCGGAAGAATGCCCATCTGCAAAAGATCGTCATGGACAAGCGCCGTAGCCACCACGACATGCACATGAGCGGCGCATTCATCGCGCTGTCTGCTTTCTGATATGATTCGATAGTTGTTAATGTAACGGTCGACCTTTCCGACCATGATGCTTTTCACGGCCTGAAACTTTTCGTCTTCATATTTATCCAAAAGGATTTTGGCCGCCGCCTGCATGATCGCTTTTTCCAATGCATTCTTGACAGCCTCTTCGCGGGCACGGGCCTCATCATTTTTAACGACTGCAGCACGCCCTTCAACCTGAAGGGTCAAATCCGACAGCCTCTGATCGGCATAGGCCGCCTGATCGAAAACGCAAAGCAGAAGCAAAAGAATCACCAACAGTTTTTTTCTCATCATTTAATCCTGCCTGGAAGAACGGTCTGGATTCCTGCTTTTAATTTTTTCAATTTCTTCTCTGACCACACGCTCGGCAATATCGGGAACAATTTCCCTCGCGATTTTTTCAATGATTTCTGCCGCCCGCTTCATGACCGCTTCATTGAACTGCGGCGATAAAAGCGTATCATCCACAACCTCCGTCAGTTCATGAATATTATCGGCACCCGGTTTCACACGTTCATAACCACGGCCGTCGATCACAATAATTTGCTGAGGGTTCTTCCCGTCTGTTGATCTGCGGCCATGTACCGCTCGCTCATCATATACTTCGGTCAGTTCGTGTATTTTCTTGTCCTGAACTGTCCCGGAATTTTCAATCATTGCTCACCCTTCCCCATAAACCCATAATAATAAAATAATTCGTTTTCTCCGGATTCACCATGGAGTTACCATAGTGCAAAAAACTCTTCAAGCAATATATGCATTGTTTCTGTTCCCGATTTTAATCAGGAACCTCACGATATTTAACGGCAATATCGTAAACTTTTTTTCTGGACAATCCGGTTTGCCGGACGACACCGGCGACGGCATCGCGCACCGACAGGGACCCTTTTTCCATGAGTTGCCGAAGTCTTTCCCGGATTTCATCATCCGTAAGTGACACAGGCTCAGGGAAAGACCCCTGCAGGATGACCGTAAATTCTCCTTTACACTTGATCGCAGACACTTCCGCCAGAATATCTGAAACCGTTCCTCGTTTTATCTCTTCAAACAGCTTCGTCAGTTCACGCGCTACAACGACCTGCCTGTCACCCAGAACATCATGCACGACTTGCAGCGTGTCTGTCATTCTTGACGGGGACTCATAAAATATAATGGACTTTTCTTCGTCTTTCACAGACTCTAGAAACCGGCGGCGCTTGTTCTCTTTCGGAGGTAAAAATCCACAAAACAAAAATTGATCGGCAGGAAAGCCGCAGGCGGACAGCGCGGCGATTAAAGCCGACGGTCCCGGAATGGGAACCACACGGATATTATTTTCTTGCGCAACGCTTACCAGGCGATAGCCGGGATCGGAGATACAGGGGGTTCCGGCATCGGAGATGTAGGCCACGCTCATTCCGTCTTTGATTCTGGAAACAATAAGCGCGCTTCTTTCCTGCTCATTGTGCTCATGAAGACTGATCAGGGGAGTTTTGATATCGTAAGCATTCAGCAGGATTCTGGAATGGCGCGTATCCTCAGCGGCAATCAGATCGACTTCTTTCAGCACCCGAAGCGCCCGGAGAGTAATATCCTCCAGATTGCCTATCGGGGTTGCCACCATGTAAAGCATGCCTTGTTTTTCATTCGCACTTTCATTCATACGATCTTTACCAATTGCTTTTTGTTGTTGACATCTCTGTCTTGTTTCGGCTTTAATAGCAAAGAAAAAAATAAAATACTACTCTGAACGACTCTTGGATGCGATGAAAAGAATATTAATTACCGGCGGAGCAGGATTTTTGGGTTCCCATCTCTGCGAACGGCTGCTTACGGAAGGAAACGACATCCTCTGCCTGGATAATTTTTTCACCGGCAACAAGGATAATATCGCCCATCTGCTGGGCGGCCCGCACTTCGAACTGATTCGTCATGATATCACCAATCCCATTTTTCTGGAAGTCGATGAAATCTACAACCTGGCCTGCCCGGCCTCGCCCGTCCATTATCAATTCAATCCCATCAAAACCATTAAAACCAATGTCATGGGCGCCATCAATGTCCTGGGAATCGCCAAAAGAACCAAAGCAAAAATCCTCCAGGCATCCACGTCTGAAGTCTATGGCGATCCGGACGTCCATCCACAGCAGGAATCTTATTGGGGGCGGGTCAACCCCATCGGCATCCGCAGTTGCTACGATGAAGGCAAAAGAGCCGCCGAATGCCTGATGATGGATTATCGCCGGCAAAATGCCGTCAATACCAAAATTGTCCGCATCTTCAATACGTACGGGCCGCGCATGGCCGTTAATGACGGACGCGTCGTCAGTAATTTTATCATTCAGGCTCTGCAGGGGAAAGATATCACGGTTTACGGAGATGGAAGTCATACCCGTTCATTCTGTTACTGTGACGATCTGATTGACGGACTGATCAGAATGATGAATTCCGCCGATGATTTTTTCGGGCCGGTCAATATCGGCAATCCCGGTGAGTTCACCATCCTGCAATTGGCACAGATAGTTATTAATTTAACGGGCAGCAGTTCTAAAATTGATTTTCAACCGCTCCCCGCCGATGATCCGACGCAACGCAAGCCGGACATCACACTTGCGGAAAATAAACTGGGCTGGCGGCCGAAGATAAAGCTGGAACAAGGGCTCGTCGCCACCATTCAACATTTCCGCGATCTCTTATATAAAGTTTAATGCATCGAGGTAAAATCAGGAATATGAAATTCAAAAAGAAAATTCTTTGTATCGGCGCAGGCTTTGTCGGCGCTCCCTCCATGGTCATGATCGCCTGCAAATGCCCGGACTACAAAGTGACCGTCGTAGACATCAACGCGGAGCGGATCCAGGCCTGGAACTCCGATCAATTGCCCATTTACGAACCCGGACTCGATGAAATCGTCCAGAAAACACGTGGCAGGAATTTATTTTTCTCAACGGATATCGAAAACCAGATCAAAGAAAACGATATGATTTTTGTTTGCGTCAATACACCGACCAAAACATTTGGCGCCGGCGCCGGCATGGCCGCCGATTTGCAATACTGGGAAAAGACGGCGAGACAGATTCTGGAACATTCTCAATCGTCAAAAATTGTCATTGAAAAAAGCACGCTGCCGATCAAGACCGCCCTGGCCATGGAGCGAATTCTCGCTTCAGGGAAAGGACATATTACATTTGACGTCCTCTCCAATCCGGAATTCATGGCGGAAGGAACCGCGGTCAGCGATCTGGGAAATCCCGACCGGGTATTGATCGGTTCACGTGAAACCAAAAGCGGCTTCGCTGCCCGCGCGCAATTGGTGGATATTTATGCCCGCTGGGTATCACCCGAAAAAATTATCACCTCCGATATCTGGAGCGCCGAACTCTCCAAACTGGTGGCCAACGCTTTTCTGGCGCAAAGAGTGTCATCCATCAACTCCATATCGGCGCTTTGCGAAAAAGCAGAAGCCGATATTTCCGAAGTGGCCAGAGCTGTTGGCACTGACAGCCGCATCGGATCTAAATTTCTCAAGGCCGGCATCGGTTTTGGCGGCTCCTGTTTCAAGAAAGATATTTTAAACCTTGTTTATCTCTGTCACTTTTACGGACTGCCGGAAGTGGCCGCCTACTGGGAAAGTGTCGTTAAGATCAATGAATATCAACAGGATCGCTTCATCGCAACCATTCTTCAATCGATGTTCAACACCCTGGCCGGAAAAAAAATATGCCTGCTGGGATTTGCCTTCAAGGCGGATACAGGCGACACGCGTGAAAGCCCGGCCATCAATATTACCCGCAAGTTGCTTGCCGAACATGCCGAAGTCGTCATTTCCGACCCCAAAGCACTGCGCAATGCCGCCATCGATCTCGCGAGCGATGAGGGAAAGATCAGTTATGTCGAAAACCCCTATGAGGCAGCAGCCGGCTGCCACGCACTGGCCATCATGACCGACTGGGATTTGTACCGGAATCTGGACTATCGCAAAATCTATAAGTCGATGGTCAAGCCGGCATTTATTTTTGATGGACGTAATGTTATTGATCAGCAGAAGTGTTTCGAAATCGGTTTTAATGTATTTCCTATCGGAAAGCCGTCATTGAGCCGCCTTTGATCCCTGCTGCAGAGAAAAGAGTTCTCCCCGGCTGGTATCACCGCCTTCCGGCCGCCGCGATTCATCCCGGATAAAGTATCGGGAAAAAGTTTAAAAAGAAATCAGATCGAAAGCGTTTTTGATCAAACGAATGTCATGCCCCTCAGGCCGCATCAGGATGGCAACAACATCAAAACGAGCAGAGGTTTTATCTAATTTTTTTTTCTGAAGATACCACACGGCCAGCTGCGACAGTTTTTTCTGCTTTCGGGTATCCACCGCTTGTTCGGGATAGCCCAGCGCATCGGATTTTCTGGCCTTGACTTCTACAAATACCAATTCGTTTTTGTCCCGGGCCACGATGTCTATTTCACCCATCGGGCAGCGAAAATTGACGTCAACAATCCGGTAACCGTTTTTCTTCAAGTAATCGGCCGCGACTTTTTCTCCTGCTTTTCCCGTCAGTATTTTGCTTGTATCTTTACTTTCGGTCATCAGGACCAGTCCAGAGCCGTTTGCTGAATATCCTGATTTTTTAAATGGAAGGACCGGCGGTGAATTTTACACATACCGATCTCCTGAAGTATCCTGCGGTGTTCGGCAGTGCCATAGCCTTTGTTTTGCAGAAAATTGTATTGGGGAAACTGCCGGTGATACATTTCCATAATCCTGTCCCGCGAAACCTTGGCGATGATCGAAGCAGCAGCAATGGAGACGCTCAAACTATCACCCTTCACCAGAGCTTTCTGCGGCGCATCGATCGCGATCGTATATAAACCGTCGATCAGAATGTAATCGGGAGTCATGGACAGGTCGAGAACCGCTTCACACATCGCTTGCAGCGATGCTCTCAGGATATTGATCCGGTCAATAACATCGGCCTCAGCTACTCCAACACCGACGGCCATGGCATCCTGCGAGATGACCTTGAAGAGTTCATCTCTTTTGCCGACCGTTAATGTCTTGGAATCGTTTATTTCGGAATTTTGATATTCAAAAGGGAAAATGACAGCCGCAGCAACAACGGGTCCCGCAAGCGGACCCCGGCCTGCTTCGTCAACGCCCGCGATGCATCGGTAGCCTTCACAATAAGCAAGCTTTTCGAATGTATTCATCGCAAAAAGATGATGGAACCTTTCTGCCTGATGGAGCCTGATGCCATATCGACGACCAGGCTCCATCCGTTCGTTTGTTGAGCGACCTGGTAAAAAATGATATTCGAATCAAAACATGCTCATGTCCAAACCGCACGTATTTACAGCAAGCATGAGCGCTACAATCAGTTGTTGGCCGCTTCCTTGATTCTGGCTTTTTTGCCCCGGAGGTTTCTTAAATAATAAAGACGCGAGCGTCGCACCAGTCCCTTGGTTACGACTTCAACACGGTCAATAACCGGTGAATGCGTGGGGAATGTTCTCTCCACACCGACTCCATAGGAAACTTTTCTTACCGTGAAATTCGCCCGGCTGTTACCTCGGCGCTTGCGGATGACAACGCCTTCAAAAGCCTGAATTCTCTGCTTCTGGCCTTCAATGATGCGCACATATACTTTAATGGTATCTCCCGCTTTAAAGGAGGGAATATCCCCTCTCATTTGTTCTTTTTCAATCATTTCCAATACATTCATTTTATATTTCCTCCCGCGACATTCGCCATAATATTGTTATGATATTTCTACAATCCTGTCTAAAACGACGGCAACGGCCGATCGTACAGCCAGATGATTATAACCGTCCTTCCCCCGAATCGGCTCAAGACGATAGTCCGCTTGCTTCACGATTTCGTCTGCGATGCCTGAGCCTGTACCAAAAATTAAAAGATAAGGCAAATAATTAATTTTAATGGCTTCCTTCAGCTCACCACAGGTCAGCAAATCACCCTTCAAGTTGGCGCCCGTAACGATCATTTGCGGTTTGCAGTGACTGATTGCTTCAATGTCCGCAACCACTTCATCCAGATCAGACCTGATTTCCACTTTTTCGAAAGCATCTTTTCTGTAAGGATTGTAAGCGGCACCGTAGCCTTCGCGCCAGTGGCTGATAATCCGGCCGGCAAGCCTTCGCTGAGCCTCGATGGGATTAATCACAAAAAATTTCTCCACGCCAAATGTCTTCGCCAACCTGGCGATATCGTGAATATCCATATTGGCAATGGCCGTGGCAACCACTTTGCCTTCTTTATTGGTAACCGGATAATGTAAAAGAGCGATATAAATCATACTCGCCTTGGGGAACTGATCTTTCATTAAAAAAATCCACCCCGATTAAAAAGTCGATCTAAATACCTTAAACACACCTGAAAATCAAGACTTTATATCTGATTCAGTTTAATCTTTTCCAGATTTTTTTTATCTTCGGCGGAGAGCTCAATTTTATCAAGTAAATCCGGCCTTCTTAGCCAGGTTCTCCTGAGGCCTTCGATCCTTTGCCAACGTCCGATCTCGGCGTGATTTCCGGAAACCAGCACATCGGGAACGCCGAAACCCTTATACTCGGCAGGCCGCGTGTACTGCGGATATTCCAGAAGTCCCTGAGAAAAAGATTCCGCAGTTATAGATGCATCATTTCCCAGCACGCCCGGAATCAGCCTGGAAACCGCATCGATCACCACCAGGGCTGAAAGTTCCCCTCCGGTTAGAATAAAATCACCAATTGATATTTCACGGTCAACCAGATATTTCCGAATTCGCTCATCGACGCCTTCATAGCGCCCGCAAACCAGGATGATCTGCTTTTGTTCGGTCAGTTCGGCGGCAATTTGCTGGTTAAATGTCTCGCCCTGAGGCGTCATCAGAACAACCAGCGGTTGAAGGTCTTCGCACCTGACCGCTGCCAGTGCCCGATCCACAGGTTCCACCTTCATGACCATTCCGCATCCGCCGCCATAGGGAGCATCATCAGTCATGCTGTGTTTATCTTCCGCCCAGTCGCGGATATTATGCAAGCCGATCTCAATCAGACCTTTTTCCTGAGCTTTTTTAAGAAGGCTGAACTGGAGGGGGGAATGCAGCATTTCCGGAAAAATGGACAGAACATCAAATCGGATCACGGCTAAACGCTTTCCATCAATTTTATGGTCATTCTGTGGGAGGCAAGGTCTATCCGCTCTATGGCGTCGGCAATCGCCGGAATCAGCAATTCTCCGGCATCTCCCCGACAGACATAAACATCGTTGCTGCCCGTCGGAAAAATGGATTCTATCCGGCCCAGATGGCGTCCTTCCGGCGTATAGACATCAAGTCCGATAATATCCTGCCAGTAATACTCACCGTCCGGCAGAACATCGAGCAAATCCCGGGGCAACAACAATCTGGATCCTACAAGGGCCCGAGCGGCATCCACATCGGAGATACCCTCCAATTCCAGAAACAGAAACCGTCCGGCAGAATCCAGCTTTTTGATTTCATAACGGCTTTTTTGTCCGGACTTTGATTCGAGGTAAACAAAATCAAGTCCGTCCAAAATATTTTGTGATTCCAAAGAAGATAAAGCTTTAAGGCAGCCTTTGAGACCGCGGGTTTTGACGATCTCACCAAAAACAAATAAATCCATTTTATTCAATAATTTCCAGAACTGCCCGCTTGTGAACCTTGGCTGATGTGGCGCTTAAAATCGTGCGGATCGCTTTGGCTGTTCTTCCCTGTTTTCCAATCACTTTCCCTAAATCTTCCTTTGCCACGCGCAACTCAATAACAGATGTTTGCTCACCGATGACTTCAGTTACTTCCACTTTGTCGGGATTATCAACTAAAGATTGAGAAATATACTTGATCAGTTCCTTCATCGTCAGCACCTCCATTGGTTTTGGTTAACGCTTCTGGAAAACGAAAATTCACTTCAATATTCGCACGACTTTTTTAATTTAATTGATGTGAGGCGAAAGTCAATGTCCCATACCGTTACAAACAACACAACAGCTTTGCTATTTATGACTGGCTTCAATACCCTTTGTTTTTAATAAATGAGAAACGGTCAGCGTCGGTTTTGCCCCTTTGGACAACCAGTCGCGAACGCGATCTTCTTTTAAAGATATTTCTGCGGGATTCTTTTTAGGATCATAATTCCCTAATATTTCTAAAAATCTTCCGTCGCGGGGATATTCTTTATCCGCGGCCACAATCCGATAAAAAGGTTTGCCTTTGGCACCCATACGCGTTAGTCTAATTTTAACAGCCATTTATTTTTACTCCGAACCTCCTTCAAAAAGATAGTAATTTAGGTTTTTCTATCATAGTTTATTTGGTTTTAAAAGGGAAAATTCCTCATCAAAGATTTTATCCCGCCTTTCTGATTTATCTTTTTCATCATTTTGCGGATCTCGACATAATTTTTCAGAAGCCGGTTGACGTCCTGCACCGTGGTTCCGCTTCCCAGAGCGATTCTTTTACGCCTGCGGCCGTCAATGATGAGGTAATTAGATCGTTCTTTCTTGGTCATGGAATCGATCATCGCCGTAATTTTCACCAGTTCTCCGTCATCCGGCTCAACATCTTTGAGCGCTTTGATTTTGCTCATTCCCGGAATCATCCCCATCATATCCTTGAGGGAACCCATTTTTTTAATTTGACCCAGTTGTTTCCGGAAATCATCCAGAGAAAAATCGCTTTTGCGCAGGCTTTGTTCCATTTCCCGGGCCGTTTTTTCATCAATGGTGGTTTGCGCTTTTTCCACCAGAGATAAGATGTCACCCATTCCAAGAATCCGGGAAGCCATCCGCTCCGGATGAAACACCTCCAGCGCGTCAATTTTCTCACCGACGCCTACAAATTTAAGAGGCTTGCCCACAACAGCTTTAAGAGACAAAGCCGCACCGCCTCGTGCGTCACCATCCATCTTGGTCATGATAACGCCGTCGATGCCGATCAGTTCATTAAATTTCGTGCCGACATTGACGGCATCCTGACCGGTCATCGCATCCGCCACATATAGAATTTCCGCCGGATTGACCTGATCTTTGATTTTACGAAGCTCTTCCATCAACAGATCGTCGATATGCAAACGGCCGGCAGTATCAATGATGATGACCTCGTAACCCTCTTTCCGGGCCTGTTCGACGGCTTCAACGCATATTTTAACGGGGTCACGCAGAGTACCCGCATCGAAGACGCCGGCCTTGATCTGCCTGCCCAGTACCGCCAGCTGCTCCATCGCGGCAGGCCGGTAAACGTCCGCGGAAACCAGATAGACCCTTTTTTCTTTGGACAATAGCCGCGCCAGCTTGGCGGCTGTCGTTGTTTTTCCACAACCCTGCAGACCGACAAGCATAATCGGAGCGGGAATCCTGGAGCCGAATTTAATGTTGGCGCTCGTGCTCCCCATCAACTCAATCAACCGGTCGTGGACGATCTTGACCACCTGCTGCCCCGGAGTAATACTTTCGAGCACTTCCTTGCCAATGGCACGCTGTCGGACATCTTCAATAAAATCCTTGACGACCTTGAAGTTCACATCCGCTTCCAGGAGCGCCATCCGGATTTCTTTAAGCGCAGCATTGACACTTTCTTCGTTGAGAACGCCGCGGCCCTTGAGTTTTTTAAATATACCTTCGAGTTTTTCCGCTAAATTTTCAAACATACTTCAAAGCCTTTATTGATGGTTTCTAGCCCGCATCCTGTGTGGCAGGCCGAATAATGCAATTGGTCTTAACCTTTTTAGAAATCTTGCCCGCGGCTGTTTGAGCCTCGGTTTTGGACATAAATCCCGTGGCAACCACGCGATACCAGGTCCCCTTCCCCTTAATGTCCGCTTTTGTGACTTTTGCCGGATAACCCATGGCAACAACGGTCTTTTGTATCTGATTCGCCTTAACCTTATCCTTCAGGGAGGCCACATGAACAAGAAACAAAGATCCGGCATGCTGCACAGGGGGTGGGACCTCCTTGATCTTTGCTTTGTTTTCCGGGGGTAATTTTTCATTCACAACCTCCTGCTGCCCGGATTGTTCACCTCCCGGAGGGTCTGTACCCTCGTCAGCAGACTTAGCAGCCGGTGAAACCTTCGGTTTTGCTTTTTGCTCCGTCGCCGCCTTGTCATCCGGTTTTTTTTCAGCGGTCGGCAAATCTTGAATCGACGGTATCTTCTGGCTGGTTAAGGCATTATGAAATGCCAAATCCATGCTGCCTCTCTCCTGCGGAGTTTCCTTATCCTCTATAACTTTTTCTCCGCTCGCGTCTTTGGCCGGCCGCCAGAAAAAAGCCAGAACTCGTTGCGGCATGGAAGCAATTTTTTCAGGATAGGTATCCATATTTTTACCGACCCCAACGCCCAGAATAAACGAAAGACACAACAGGACAACCATACCGCCGATCACAATGATTAATCCGGTTCTCCCCAGCTTCAGTTCAAATTTTTTAATATTGCCGGAGCCCATTTCATTTCTCCCTCACAAGGAATCATTCTTGAACAGGCACTTAATATTACTGTTTTGGATGACGCATTGGTTCAATACTGATGATGCTGCGTTCCGGACCGCTCTTACATCTTCTCCGGCGCATGGACACCCAGTATTCTCAGGGCATTGCCCAGTACAATGCGCACCGCATCAACCAGGACCAGACGAGCAGACGAAAGCGCAGCATCCTCGGTCACGACTTTGTTCTTATTATAGTAACTGTGGAAGACACCCGCCAGTTCATTCAAATAAAAGGTGATGCGGTGAACCTCCAATGAATTTGCTGCGCCTTCCAGCATCTCCGGATAGCGCGCCATCATTTTAATCAAGGTTCTTTCCTCCGGCTCCCTGAGCAGCGAGGGATCTATCCCTTCATAAGAGGGCAATGCCAGGCCACGTTCTACCGCCATCCGGAGAATACTGCAGATCCGGGCATATGCATACTGGACATAGAAAACCGGATTCTCATTAGATTGCTTTTTAGCGACTTCCAGATCGAAATCCAAATGGCTGTCCGACCGGCGCATCAGGAAATTATAACGGGCCGCGTCTTTACCCACCTCATCGAGCACTTCCCTCAGTGTAACAAATTCGCCGGAGCGCGTGGACATCGCCACCGGTTCGCCCGCGCGCAGCAGATTGACCAGTTGCACCAGAATAATCTTCAAATCTTCTTTCCGGTGTCCCAGCGCCTGAACCGCGGCCCAGAGACGGGGCATATACCCATGGTGATCCGCGCCCCAGATATCAATCAGGATGTCAAAACCGCGGGCAAATTTATTCTTGTGGTATGCGATATCGGCGGCAAAGTATGTCGGATCGCCGTTTTTACGGATGACGACGCGGTCTTTTTCATCACCGTATGTGGTTGTTTTAAACCATAGCGTTTCGCCGTCCGAGTAAATAAAGCCCTGATTTTGCAACGACGACAAAAGACCGCTCACACCGTGATCTTTATACAGTTCCTTTTCGCTGAAGTAGCAGTCGAATGTCACGCCGAAGTCTTTTAAATCCTGTTTAATGCCTTCCAGAATAACGCCGGCGGCAATGCCGTTAAAATACGGAACCGTATCTTCTTCACTTTCTGCAAGAAAGCGTTCGCCTCCCGTTTTGATGATATCGGCGGAAATGTCTTTAATATAATCGCCGCGATAGCAGTTTTCGGGAAACTCTATTTTCTGGCCTAAAAGCTCCCGATAGCGATAAAGGACCGACTTCCCCAGGTTGTTCATCTGGTTGCCGGCGTCATTGATATAGTATTCCCTGGAAACGCAATAACCCGTTGCCTGAAGTAGATTGGAAAGAACGTCGCCGACTACCGCGCCGCGCGCATGCCCGATATGCAGAGGACCGGTCGGATTGGCGCTCACGAATTCCACCTGCACTTTCTTTCCCTGACCGATGTTGAGGTTGCCGTATCGCTCTTTCTGCTCCAGAATCTGCAGCAGAATTTTCCGCCATAAATCATCCTTCAGACGGAAATTTAAGAAACCGGGACCGGCGATTTGTGTTTGTTCAATGATGCCTTCCGGATCAATCAGGTTTTCCTGAACAGCCTGGGCGATTTTGCGGGGATTCTGTTTGGCCTGGGAGGCCAGAATCATAGCCACATTGCAGGCGTAATCGCCATGCTCCGGGTTGGCCGGCACTTCGATTTCAATGTGCGGCAATTGCACATCCGGCAACAGGCCTTTTTGCGTACAGGCCGTCACGGCATTGGAGATCAGATCAGCAAGTTTATTCTTCATGTAAAGCCTTAGAACCTTTCCTAAAAAAAAATGACAAGCGGCTTTTATCATTTGCCGCTTGTCACTGCAAGTTGAACTATGAATAATTTACGCTGATATTTTTCTTCTCAACGGACCATTATTTTGATCATGTCACATCCCTACTGGATTCGAAGATCTTTCCAGAAGAGCATATTGGCTCTCGTTGCAATGGTGGGCGGTTCAAACGGGGCTTTGATGGTTCCGCCCTCCTGACCACCGGCGCCACTGACCGTCACATAAGCATTCATGGTGCCGTCAGGGTTATAGGATAATAAAACACCGGAAGCGATTCCCGCCCCTACGGTGATGAATCTGTCGCCCCCGGTAAATAACCCCGCTCCGACATTGCAATATGACGGACTCGTTTCTATGCTAATGGCGTATAACTGAGCCGTGCCAGTTTTGGTGCAATTGAGGCTGCTGCCGGATGCAGGTATAAATGAGGTAAAATAAAGGATGTTGTTAAAAGCGACAGGCTGCGACAGAACCTGTTCGTTCTTGCCCGATAAGTTGATATACCAGCCTGTTTTTGTTGTTTCCCCGCAGTACGTGCTTTTGTCAGACGTTATATTCACTAAACTGCTTCTTAAACAAGGTGTGGGGTTGCCGCTTACGTCTTTACACAGGAGCGGTTTCATGCCGTAAACAAAAGCCGCCGGCCCGGAACCGGTCGGGTCAACGACATCGCCCGAACTCCAGAAAATCCAGGTATTATTGCTGCTGTCTCTGGTTACGGTCGGCTGCGTATAAATCGGATATTTATCTGAACCTGATAATTTGTCCAGCAGCAAAGAACCTTGCCAACTGCTGGTGCTGCAAGAAGCATTGGCGATAAGGTCGGCTTTGCTGCAAAACTTGATCTGCCACATATTCCCTTTCATATCGCCAACATACCCATGGTCAAGGTATCCATCGTAATCACCGTCAACCAGAGATACCTGCGAGGGAATGGCATCGCCCATATAGGGACTGCCGACGTTCGGCGCGTCCGTCACATTCCACGTATAAGACCAAAGTGATTGACCGGTCCTCAGGTCGAAAACAATAATTCCTTTGCCGCGTTTGTCGGCACAGGCACTGGTTCCGCACGTTGCCGCATTATAGCCGCCGCCGATGACTCCGATCCATCTTTCCATGCCCCCAATCTTCACTCTGCCGATGCTGACGGCGCTCCATGGTTCCCCGAGAAATGGCGCGGCGGAACTGTCAGGCTGCAATGTCCATTTGAAAGCAGGCAATGTTGTCGGCGCATTGGTAAAATCAAAAGCATAGTAGCCGCAATAATATGGCGCCAGAGTGCTGTCATAATACTCCGTCAGGCCGGAGTCACACGAAACTGCGGAGCTCCACAGCTTTGTGGTTTCCGGTACTGCACTTTTATCCGCTGTCGTGTAGTCACGGTCATTTCTGCCCAGGCTGACCATCACTAACGTTCGCCAGTCATCGGCATCCTTATTCGTGCCGTTACTGACCGTTGTAGGCAGCCAGGCATCGGTTGCCGTGATTCGTCCATCCACAAAAAAATGATGGCCCAGTGTAGAACTTGTGGTGTCGTGAGCCAAATACTGCAATTTCGGCAGGAGATTGGGTGGGATAAAGCTCCAGAATTCTGTGCCGCTGGTTGCATTGAAAGCATGAAACTGCCCGTCATTGGCGCCAACAACAATCATGCGCTTTCCCCACCCGGCACACGTTGTCACTCCTCCCGGACAAGTGCTGGCACGGGGATGCGCATCCCGATAGACTTCGAAAGCTTTCTTGTTCGTGATCGTCGGATTGGTTTCCAGCGCGTCATTAAAGAAAGGCGTCGGCGTGCCCAATGTAATGGGGCTTGAATGAAAGACGTCACCCAATTTCCAGTTATCCGGGTTAGTAACAATAGAAGTATTGTTCGGATCAGTCGCGTACCCCCTGACATATTTGATAATTTTATTCGCCGCAGCCTGATCAGCCACATTCATTTTGGTGTAGGGGACATAATCAGACGGATCGATGTCGTAAGCCTGAAATTTAGTCAGACTCCCGCCAAGCAGTGTCTGCATCGTTCTGCTTGCGGGCACCGGAAATTGCGTGCCGGCCTCCCAGACTACCGCATTCAGACTCCCGTCAGTCTTGAGAGACCATTTCTTCAGAAATCCTTTCCAGAAAGGATAATTATTGCCGACGGGCTCGAATGTGGCCTCATAAATGAAATTTTCATCAGCCGTCCGTGAAGAAGAGATGGAAGACGTGGCAAACGCATAGGATCTGGTCAGAACGTCCGATAGGATCGTATCCAATGCCGTGTAAATTTGAGTCTCATTATCGGCATATAAAGCTTTGCCGCCGATTGCCGTACCGCCGTGTGAGGCCATCGTGTCCAGATGGGTTTTGGCGGTCGGCGTCATGGCTACTCCGACCACATAGGTCAGGATATTAAAAGAATACGGCGTATCAACACCACCTACTTTGAATATCTTTGTCAAAGCCCGCAAGGCGTCAACCTTCGCCAGTACGGTCGGCATCAAAGCTGCTGCCGAACCTGATGTGCCGCTTTCATTAACGCTCGGCAAACCGTCTGTAACGAAGATCACGAAATTTTTCTGGCAGGAATCCTGAATCGGGCTGCTCTCGCCGGTATAGTTTCCCTTAAAATAATCAATGGCGGATTGCAACGTTCCGGCAATCGGCGTCAGGCCGGCATTAACAATATGGGCACAGCTATTGGCTTTAGTGCCGCTGCATAAATTGCTCATGTAAGATGCCCAATCATCTTCATGCGTGGCCAATTTCGCTAATATTGCATTGAGATGGGTGTTATTGGCAGGGTTTGTATCCGCTGGAACCTGCAAATACCCTACCCCCGTTGAACCGCTGGCAAACCACGTATGTCCCACACTGGTTACAAAACGACGCTTGCCGAAATTAAGATAACCCAGAGCAACATCCGAGTCTGATGGCGCAGTTTGAAAAGCATTACCATCTTTCAATGTATAACCGTCAAAGTCATCCGACGTACTTTGTTTGGCCAGATATTTCGTATATTGAACACCAGGAACAACAACACCTGCCCCGGTCGATTCGCCAATACCATAGGTGTGCGCCCAGCGGAAATGTGTTGAAGCTTCCGATGACTGATAATAAGGCAATGCCTGTTTATAATAGACGTAAATGGACGTCATCGAAGGGTTGACCATTCTATTGGTCTTCGGATAAGTAAGATTGCAATACTTTTCTCTTTTTGCCCCGGTTGAACCAGTAATAATTTCATCTGCAAAATACGAAGCATCAAAGCTGGCATTTAAAGCTTTACAGCCGGTGGTCGCCGTATTCTCACAGGTGGCCTTTGCAGTCGTGTTGGTAGGGTCAACGCAATAAGCCTGACAGGCTGCGAGAACGGTTTCATCGGCACTGGGACAATATGATTTTGGTTCATGGGATACAAAATAAGGCGAATTATGAACATAGTAGCTGCTGACTGTTGGCAGTTTGTAAGTCATCAGGCCGATGCGCATTTGACCGGCATATTTGTTTACAATGGCCTGCAGCTGCTTCTTCGCCGCCACCAGTTTGCTTTCGGATGCATAGGGATTCACGGCGTTTCCCATGAAATCTTCGTCCATGCTTTGGGAATTATCTAATACAATAAGAATATTAGGCGCGTACGATGAACCCTGGGTAAATAGATCCTGGTCATCCGCGACCGCCAGGCTTATCCACGATGCATTTACGATTGTTAAAAATGTGAAAACGATGAGACAGATGATTGCCTTTTTCATAAAGAGCCTCCCCACATAAGATCTTTCGCGATCAACGAATGGTTACTTCTTTCAAAATGCCATTGACAAAATACATTTCTGCCATCTTTTTGTTGCGAGAAAGAGGCTTTCCTTTAGCGTATTCTACTTTAACGCCGTTCAGTTTGTACTTTTTTCCACTTTGCATATAAAGAGTATTTTTTTCAATTTTTTTCACAACACCCACAAATTTCATAATTTTTTTCTGCGATGCAGCCTGCGAAGCATTCCGCGAAGCAGAAGGAGATGAGCTTGATTCTCCAACAAAAACCTCTGCCTGAATGGGAACTCCGGCAAAAAGAATAAACAAAACCGGCAGCGTAATGAACCATTTCAATTTCAGCATTGCTATTTACCTCCTGTCCTTAAGACGATGGTGTTTCATCATTTGTAAACCAGTGATAGTGATATGGGTCCGTAAGCAACTCCGATACCCACATGCTCCTCTGTTTTATAGGTTGTATTTTGTCCGGAAACTGACAAATCGTATCTGGCCATTCCCCATCCCTGCGATGACTCCATCGAATAACCCGGCGGCGGTAACGCCTCAAAAGGGCTCAGAGCGATGCTATTAATTCTATACTTGGAACCCGGCGCGTACGTCGCATCAACATCTGTCCATGTATTTAATGTCACACCGAAAGTCGTGGCCATGGGATCAAATTTCTGCGTGGTAATATGATAGCCGCTCTCGACTGCGGCTAATGCTCTTTTCTCGCCTAAAGAGTGTATACTGGCTTTCATATCATCGGTAGACAATAAAACGACCATAAATCCCAAGGCTATGATGATTGCACAGGCAATAATTGCCGTGAGCAGGATAAAACCTTTTTCAGAACTTAGAATTTCGCTGGCTGTCATTTTTTTATTATTATGGTTTTTCATGGGTTAGCTCCGTGATTCCGGGGTATGACACGCGTTGAATACACGATTCTCCGCCTGGCCTGGGTTGTCGGGTCTGCATGTTCTGTATCGGCGGCCAGCGTGATTTCTATCGCTCTGATATTCGGTATCTGTGCAGGCAAATTAGCCGGCAGGATTGGTTTATTATTAAAATCAAAGTATCGAAAGACCGGCACATCCACAGCAGCATCATACGCATTATTGGAATTCAAATCGTTGACAATACGGATAATTCGCGGCCGTCCGCTGGCGGCTGTGTCACCAAGAAACGGGAGAGCGGAACCGCAATTGGTGCTGCGGGTAATGCGCAGATTAGCCGTGTCATAGGTGTAGGTAATTATTTCGTTAGGATTACTCGAGGTACCATTAACAACTGCGTTATCATTCGCGTCCATTTCAATGGTGATGCTGAAAGGTGTTGCGGCTTGAATACCCTTGTATAAGGGATTTGCCGCAGCCGCGGTGCAATCGGCCGTGCTACGCCATATGGCATTGTCCAGACTCGAATTGTAGGAAGCCATGCGAAGCTCCAGGGCCATCAGGTCTAATCCGCTGCGCACATCCTTCTGGGCAACGACTTTCCTGTCCATTCCCGCAGCTGATTTTTGGGACACTGTGATAACGCCATAAATACCGACAAGCATCAGCGCAGCGACCGCCAATGCGATTAATACTTCAACGAGCGTAAAACCGTTTCTTTCATTCATATCGTTAGCATCCATTTTTGAAATATTGCTGACGCGAAACGAAGATCGTCTGGGTTATGCCGGTTGGATTCAACGGCGGCCATGTTACTGTAACAGTGACACGAAAATAGGTTACGGTCTGTGCTGCAATGGCGGTCGTAACAGTATATGTGGCATCACCTTTTATTCCCCCAAGACCGCTTACCGACACATTATATGTACTGCTTGCATTCGCCCCTGCCACCGGTATGGCCGGAACGCCGGTTTCGGATGAAGCAACCGTGTTACATTGATTCATCAAGTATGCTTCCGTACTCTCCAGTTGTCTGTGCATGATTTCTGATGCCCTGCCCGTATAATCTGCCTTGGCTGCTGCCTTCCAGGCCGGCGCTTGTAAGGAGAAGGCGGCAAAAATTGCTGTCGAGGTCAAAAAGATGGCAATCATGACCTCGACTAGTCCCATCCCTTTAGAAGTTCGCAAAAGTAACATCTACAGTCCCCCTGCTATTGAGTGTAATCGTCGCTGTTGCTCCCCGGTCGTTCTGCAAAGTAACCGTACCGGTATCGCCCGGGGTACCTGGCGAAACAGCACAATGTTCTACCAACCCTCTTGGCGTGAATCTGACAACATGACAACCTGTAAAATTACTGCTCTTTATTTGCACATCAGGGGCGCCTGCTGTCTCCATAGGTTTTGCATCAATGTTGAATGCCGCATGGGAACTCTGTGCCGGTGCGGCAATATTATACTTATCAGTGCCGCTGAATGTTATCGTATATACCCTGCTCTCACTAACAGCCCGGCCCCTGTATTCTGTCATGTCGGATGCTACATGCCTTGCTGCTGATCGTAAATTAATCCTGGCCACATATCTTTGCCAGTATAGCGTTGCAACGGTGAGCATCACGGCGAGTATCGCAAAGACAATCAGCAATTCAATTAAGGAAAAGCCATTTTTCCGTTTCATACTTTTATACCCAATAGGAGCAAATGATCGTGTATTTAAGACACGTATGATTTCCCTTGTCAATATGCATCGAAGGACACATGGACTCTACCTGTTAAATTGGATGTTATCTTAGCCCGTAATCCATCGCGGTTTTCCAAAAAAAGGGAACCCGCGGACATCGTGCCTCTTGGTTGAAAAACAATTTGGGCGTTTGAATAGTTTGAAGGCGCTGTTTCAGAAAATATGATGTCGTTACCTTCGGAATCCAGATTTTTGACGATTGCATTTTCCTCGTCGAACTCAGAAGCCATGCCGTTAAAACCGCCCTTCATAATTTTGTAACTATTGCTGTCTGGATCTAAAACTATCTTATAGTGAACACAATCCGCCATAGCTTTTTGCTTTAACAAGGCATAATCTGCACTAAGAGCTCTTGCCGCAGTTTTTAAATCAATTTTCTGCCTGTATTTACCGTATGTGGAAACAGAAATCGTCGAAATGATGACAGTAATGAAAATGACAATCACTATTTCAACAAGAGTAAATCCTCCTTTTGATTTTGCTCTCATGCCCCAAGCCTTTCCGTAAGCAAGGTTTTTTGGTGATTATTTTATAATGTAAATATCCTACAATACCTCAAAAATATTAACCAACATTGAATTTAACTATTGCATTACACAATAGACTGTTTCCATTAAAATAATGACGGCATATTTAACAAATCGTTTATTTTCAAAGCCTCACTAAATGTGAAACAACAGGCGCACAAAGGCATCGCCCCAGAAAATGTAAGCTATGGCCGCAACAGATAAAAAAGGTCCGAATGGTACCGCGTATTTCATATCTTTCTTTTTCACGATCATTGCCAGCAAACCCACTATTGCCCCGGCAAAAGAACTGAACAACAGGATAAAAATCAAAGATTTCCATCCAAAGAAACCGCCAATCATCGCCAACAGTTTTATGTCGCCGCCGCCCATACCCTCTCGTTTGGCCATTTTTTCATAAATAAACGCAATAAGAAATAGCAACCCCCCGCCGATCAGTAATCCGATGAGGGCCTCATGCCAGGGGACTTTCACGATGAAAATGGCTGCGAGGAGAAATACGGGGATACCGGGCAGAGATAAGATGTCGGGAATGATTTGATGATCGAGGTCGATAAAACTGATGGTAATCAGGACAGCGACAAAAATAAAGAAGACCAGAAAATTTAGCGTCAGACCGAATTTCATGAACAACAACAAGGCCAGCACAGCGGTAATCAATTCCACCAGCGGGTATCGCCAGGAAATTTTTCCGCCGCAGTCGCGGCACCTGGCGCGTAAAACAAGAAAACTAATGATGGGAATATTGTCATAAAAGCGAATCGGATGATGGCATTGCGGGCACTGAGAAAGAGGTTTGACGATCGATTCCTGAGCGGGTATGCGAAAAATGCAGACATTTAGAAAGCTGCCAATAGCGGCGCCGAAAATAAAGGCAAAAATATTTAAGATCATGGCAATGCTCTTCTAAATTTTTGAACTTCGTTTTTTTAAACGGGATTTTCCGGGGTGCTGGACTTTTTCAAGCTGTCCGGCAGTCCTGCCGCCTTATCCCTTCAGTGACTTAGGCCAGTAACTTTGCGTCCCGTCTTTTCAGGCGGTTTGCCTTTTCTCAAGCTTTAAGCAGAAATCTACATTTCTTTTCGCCAGAAGTCAATAAATTTATTGTGATTCCAATCACTGTTCCCTTACCTATTCTTATTTCATACAAGAAATTTCGACCATGCTGGACATGCACATAACACACCGGGCAAGACAGCAGCAATAAATTCTTTGCATTGGTGCGATCTTTGAGATATTGATAAGTTATGTCTGATGAACGCTATATGAAACTAGCCCTGAAACTCGCAACCAAGGGCAAAGGATACACGAGCCCCAACCCGATGGTTGGCGCCGTCATCGTTAAAAACGACCGAATCATCGGCCAGGGCTACCATCAGTGCTGCGGCCAAAATCACGCAGAGGTCAATGCCATTTTGAACGCAACGGAAAATGTCTCCGGGTCAACACTCTATGTAACGCTGGAACCCTGCTGTCATCATGGTAAAACGCCACCCTGCACGGACAAAATTATTCAACATAAAATCGCAAAGGTTGTAATCGGCGCTACCGATTCCAACCCGCTGGTAGCCTGTCAGGGAATCAGCCGCCTGCAAAGCGCGGGAATTGAAATTAAAACGGGAGTGCTGGAAGATGAATGCCGCAATCTCAATGAGGTTTTCTTCCATTTTATGGAGGCAGGACAGCCTTTTGTCACCATTAAATACGCTCAAACGCTCGACGGGCGCATCGCCACAGCAACCGGCCAGTCGCAATGGATCAGTTCGCCCGCATCCCTGAAATTTGCTCATCAACTGCGCACAGAACACGATGCCATCCTGGTCGGGATTGGAACCGTTCTCAAAGATAATCCAACGCTGACGGTCAGAAGAGTTCGTGGACGGAATCCGCTCAGGATTGTTGTGGACTCCGGCCTGGCTATCACACTGAAAGCTAATGTACTGCAAAATCTTTCCCAAACACCGACAATGATTGCCACGGTTAAAAACGCTGCTGATCCACATTTCCAGGAGTTGGCCCGGACGGGTGCTGAAATGCTCACAATTGAGCCCGATGAGCAAAATCGCGTCAATTTAAAAGTATTACTTCAACGGCTTGCGGCAAAAAACATTTCTTCTGTTTTAATCGAAGGCGGCGCGCAAATCATTACGTCCGCCCTGAAGGACAACCTGGTCAATCGCCTGGTCACAATTATTGCGCCGAAGATTATCGGCAAAGGCATAGAAGCGACTGGCGACCTCAACATTCGCAATCTGGAAGGGGCAAAAATACTTTCGGTACGGCGTGTCATGAAAAGAGGTGCGGACATGATTATTGACAGCCGCTTATCGCTGCCGCCACATGCATGGCAGCCTTAATACCATCCAGAGCCGAACTGATAATTCCACCGGCGTATCCCGCGCCTTCTCCGCAGGGGTAAAGTCCCCGGACATTTTCACTTTGTCCATCGGATGAGCGGCAAATGCGTACCGGCGATGATGTTCTGGTTTCCACGCCGATTAGAGTAGCCTCCTGCGAGAGAAAACCAGGCATTTTTTTGTTAAATTGTTTCATGCCGATCCGCAAGGCTTCAGCAGCAAAGTCCGGCAATACTTCCGCAAGCCGGGTCGCTGTTACGCCGGGTAAAAAGCTGGTCCGGCCGACAAGGCCGGATGATTTTTGTTCAACAAACTCGAAAAGCTTTTGAGCAGGGGCGCGGTAATTGCCGCCGCCGGCCTCAAAAGCCTGTCTCTCCCAATGGCGGCGAAAGTCCAGGCCGCTCAGAGGCTCTCCTTCTCTGGCAAAATCATCGATGCGAACGTTCACGACAACAGCACTGTTGGCAAATTCTCCGCTGCGCTGCCTTTCGCTCATGCCATTGGTGATAACATATCCCGGGAGGGCGCTGCAACCAATCACCTGCCCTCCCGGACACATGCAAAATGTATAGACCGAACGATTGAGTTCGTGAACGGCGGCGGTGACAAAATATTCTGCCGGCGGCAACTGAGGGTGCTTTGACCACTGGCCGTATTGAATTGCATTGATCAGGGTCTGCGGATGTTCAACACGCAAACCCATCGCAAACGGTTTGGCTTCCATTTTGACACTGCGCTCATGTAGTATTTCATAAGTATCATCGGCGCTCTGGCCGATCGCCAGGATCACATGATCCGTTTTAACTTCATCGGCGCCTTCCGCAACAACCGCAGCAATTCTGCCATTCCGGATCATGAAATCCGTAACCTGTGTTTCAAAGCGGATGACGCATCCCATATCTATAAGCTTTTTCCTCAAGCGAATCATAACATCCCGGAGCCTGTCCGTCCCGATATGCGGTTTGGCATCCGTTATGATGGACGGCGGCGCGCCCATTTCCACCAAAACTTTTTTTACCCAACCGGCCAGGGGATTCTTGGTCCGGCTCGTTAATTTTCCATCGGAAAAAGTCCCCGCGCCGCCCTCACCGAAAAGTACGTTGCTGTGCGCATCAAGCACACCTTTTTCCCAGAAGGTTCGTACAT
Source organism: Deltaproteobacteria bacterium (assembly GCA_036528635.1). Taxonomy (GTDB): domain Bacteria; phylum Desulfobacterota; class Syntrophia; order Syntrophales; family Smithellaceae; genus UBA8904. Next base: position 66,561 of record JAIGNE010000029.1, on the reverse strand, counting down.
CTTTTACGCGTTTTTCAATGGGTCGCCCTCTTTCCAGCAGTAAAACGGAGATGCCCCTTAAAACGAGCGTGTAGGCCGCAAAAAGACCGGCAGGACCGCTGCCGACGACCACGACAGGATGTCTTTCCAATCTGATTCCTGATGTGTTTGCAAAGGACGTCTCCATCACGGGATCATCCATATAGGCTTGGATTTGCATCCCATCCGGAAGTGTCTCCGGCAACACGACTGCGTCGGCTAAATTGATTTTTATCGCGTAGACAAAATGAGGGGGCTTATTGCGCCTGGCATCCAGGGCCTTTTTGATCACCGTGAATGAAATCACAGAAGACGTCGAGATGCCCAATACCTGAGCGGCTTTTTCCGTCAGGCATTCTTCATATTCATCCAGATTTAACGGTAAACCGTTCAGACGGATCACCCTCATTTTTTCTCCATTGCAAAAAATGAATACATACTATAGGTGTTTAAAAAAATATTATTGCAGCTCAACATTTTGGATACAAAGGTGTTTTTACCATGCCCTGGTATGCCGTCCACACAAAAAGCCGTCATGAATACAAAGTCCACTGCGGGCTAAACCAAAAAAATCTAAAGTCTTTTTTACCGGAGATGGAGGTTTGGAGCAAGCGAAAAGACCGCAAGAAGAAACTATCCGTGCCGCTTTTTCCGGGGTATCTTTTTGTCGAAGCCTCTTTGGATAACGAAACGAAACTGGCCATCCTCAAGACAGCGGGTGTTGTTCAGATTCTGGGAAAAAAGGAAAACGCGGAACCCCTGGCTGTCCCTGAAGAAAAAATTATCGCCATCCAACGCATTATGGATAAAAAGGTGCAAGTATTCTCGATACATTATCCAAAAGAGGGGGAGCCGGCACGGATTATGGACGGCCCCTTTGCCGGGATTGAGGGCACTGTGATAAAGAGCGATCTGGAAAATGAACTTTTTGTTATTTCGATCGATCTGATGCAGCGCTCTGTGGCCATTAAACTGGAAGGTTTTCAAATCAGTAAAATTTGATGGTCTTTTCCCGATGACGCGACTATAAATCTAAAAATACTTGACATTCTGAACATTATGCGCAAGATAGCATCCGCCGCACGTAATTGAATCACCGGCAAAAACTGACTTGGGGATATGCTTTGAAGGGATATATCAAAATAAAAAAAGAACTTTGCAAGGAGTGTCACCTCTGTATTCATTTCTGTCCCAAAGGCCACATCGTAGCATCCACTGAATACAATGCTCAGGGGTATCACCCTGTCTGCGCCGATGAAGAAAAAGAATGCACCGGCTGCGCAATCTGCGCCACGATGTGTCCGGATATAGCGATTGAGGTTTACCGTGAATAAAGTCTTAATGTCAGGAAACAATGTTATCGGCGAAGCTGCAATCCGGGCCGGCTGCCGCTTCTATGCCGGTTATCCCATTACTCCTCAGAATGAACTGACCGAGTATATGGCCGAACATATGCGCAATTCTGAAGGAGGTGTCTTTCTCCAGTCGGAAAGCGAAGTCGCCGCAATCAATATGATCGCCGGCGCAGCTGCAACCGGTGTGAGGGTTATGACGTCCTCGTCCAGCCCGGGCATTTCACTCAAGCAGGAAGGCATTTCCTCCATGGCCGCCTGTGAACTTCCCGGTATCATCGTCAATATCATGCGCGGCGGTCCGGGATTGGGCAATATCCGCCCCTCGCAGGGTGATTATTTTCAGGCCACCCGCGGCGGCGGTCACGGCGACTACCGGACCATCGTTATGGCACCGGCCACCGGCCAGGAGCTGGCGGATCTCACCATGGATGCATTTGATCTGGCTGATAAGTACCGCACACCGGTCATGATTCTGGCTGACGGCATGATGGGACAAATGATGGAACCGGTTATTTTCAAGAAACCCAACCCCCGTCAATATCCGGAAAAATTTATGCTGCGCGGCGCAGGCACGGGAAAAAGCAAATTCATCCGCGGTCTTCTTCTTGATCCGATTGACAGTGAAGAACACAACTGGAAACTGGCGCGTAAGTATGAAGTGATCACAAAAAATGAAACGCTTCATGAAGAGCATCGAGTGGATGACGCGGAACTGGTCATCGTGGCTTACGGAACAGCCGCCCGCATTGCTAAAGGCGCCATTAAAAGACTGCGTGATCACGGGATGAAGGTCGGTTTGTTCCGTCCCATCACCCTCTGGCCATTCCCGGAATTGAAACTGCGGGCGTTGTCGGCAAAAGTTAAAAATTATCTGGTGTTTGAAATGAGCACCGGCCAGATGCTCGAAGATGTACGCCTGGCTTTGCAGGGCTATGCCAATATCGAATTTCATGGACGTCCCGGCGGCGCTGTGCCAACACCTGCGGAACTGGCTAATGTCGTCGCCAAAATTTATGATAAAAAAGATTAATACGCTATCGATCATGTGAAGGATTTAAAATACATGGCAAAGAAAGTTTTCAAACATCCCCACAGTTTAAAAGAAGCTATTTACCATTATTGCCCGGGCTGCGGTCATAGCATCGTCCACCGGCTGGTCGCCGAAGTGATCGATGAGATGGGTATCCGGGGCATTACCATAGGCGTTCCTCCCGCCGGATGCGCCGTTCTGGCGTATAATTATTTTGACGTGGATATGATTGAAGCACCCCATGGACGAGGCCCCGCCATGGCTTCAGCCATCAAACGATCCCTTCCCGACCGTGTGGTTTTTTCCTATCAGGGAGATGGAGACCTCGCCGCCATCGGTATTGCCGAGAGTTTTCACGCCGCCAATCGCGGCGAAAATATTACCGTCATTTTTATTAACAATGCTGTTTATGGCATGACCGGCGGACAGATGGCTCCGACAACCATGCTCAATCAAAGAACAACAACCAGTCCGGCAGGACGCAAGAAAGAACTGGATGGTTATCCTGTTAAGGTCAGTGAAATATTTTCTCAGCTTCGCGGTGCAACATACGTGGAGAGATGTTCCGTCAGTTCTCCGGCAGGCGTGAATAAGACGAAGAAAGCCATTAAAAAAGCGTTTCAATGCCAAATCGATGGTTTGGGTTTTTCTCTGGTGGAAATTCTCTCTCTTTGCCCGACCAACTGGAAAATGTCATCGATTGATTCCTGTAAGTGGATTGATGACGTATTAAGTAAAGAATTTCCACCGGGCGTTTTCAAAGATGAGATAGCCGAGGTAAAAAAAACCGCGGAGGCAACGCCATGATCGTAAAAACAATTTTTTCCGGTTTCGGCGGCCAGGGCGTTTTAATGATGGGCATCAGTCTGGCAAACAGTGCGATGAGCAAAGGTTATCACGTCACCTATCTTCCGGCCTATGGGGCGGAAATGAGGGGCGGAACCGCTAACTGCACCGTAGCGGTAGGTGATGAAGAAATTGCATCTCCTGTTGCTTCGGAACCGGACTACCTGATTGTGATGAATTTACCATCCCTGTTTACGTTTCAAAATAAAGTGAGCGCCGGCGGAAGTATTTTTATTAATTCATCCATTATTGATGCGCGCCCCAACCGCCAGGATGTTAAAACTGTCTGCGTTCCCTGTGCTGATATGGCTCAGAATCTGGGCAACAGCCGTGTCGCTAATATCGTCATGATGGGCGCCTTTATAAAGAAATCGAATGTTGTTTCCCCCGATATTTACCTTAAAAGTCTGGAAACGATTATGGGCAGCCGGAAGAAATCCTTGGCAGAAATAAACCGCAAAGCATTCACCGCCGGCTTCGATTATATCAAGGATTAAGAAGGAAACTTTATGGCCGTCAAGCAAATCTCCGTTCTGTTAGGCAATGTTCCCGGCTCCTTTGCCAAACTGACCCATATTCTGGATGCCGAAGATATCGGCACGATCGCCGTGTCAGCCGCCAGCATTGAACATGACAGCCGCGTCCGTCTTGTCGTCAATGACCCGGACCGCGCGGCCGCGCTTTTGAGCAGTTTTAACTTCAAGTTTGAAGTAACGCCGGTGCTGGCCGCCGAAGTCCCCCTCCATGCCGGCGGCATCAATGCCATATTGAAACCCCTGGCCAAAGCGGAGATCAACATTCTCTATCTCTATACAACGATTAACCGCATCGGGAAAGAAACCATTGTTATTCTGGGCGTCGACAAGCTGGAAGAAGCCAGGGAAATCCTCACGGAAAACTGGATTCACCTGATTGGCGACGAGATTTATTCCATCCCTTAACTTGAAATCGACTATGCCGGTATCCGCAGAAAAAGAAAAGGCGCTTATGGCCAGGATGCGGGAACTCGGCGTTTCCGAAGGCGATTTTGATGAATCATTTATTCGTTCTTCCGGCCCCGGAGGACAAAAAGTCAATAAAACATCTTCCTGCGTTCACCTGCTACATAAACCTACCGGCCTTTTCGTAAAATGTCAGCGTGAAAGGTCCCAGGCCCTAAACCGTCATCTGGCACGGCGACTCCTGCTGGACAAAATAGAACGGCAGCAAAAAGGTTTTATCGAGGCAGAAAAGGAAAAATCAGAGAAACTGCGTCGTCAAAAGAGAAAACGAAGCCGGCGAGCTAAAGAAAAAGTACTGATCGCCAAGCATCAGCAGGCAGAGAAGAAAGAACGGCGCGGAAAAGTTGTGGTTGCGGAATGAAATGGAAAAACATCAGGTGTCACTAACCCCACTTCACTTCGTTACGAGTGATAAATTGACCTGACAAATTTCAGCTTGTGACCTCGTGCAACCTTTAGGTCATTAGGTTATGCACTGCGCTTCAGGAATTTGAGGTGAACTAAAAAAGGGAGAGAAAGTCGATGTACGCTCCCCCTCCCTGTTTATGATATCAATAAAATTTGTTAGCCAATGTACTTGAGCAGCGGATTGGCATAAAGCACGATCAACGCAATAACCAGAGCGTAAATCGCCAGTGATTCGATCATAGCCAGACCGACCATCATGGTGAGAAGAATTTTGCCCTGAGCTTCGGGGTTTCTGCCAACAGCGTTTGTTGCGCCATTCAAACCGGCACCCATACCATTACCCGTTCCGATCGTTCCAAAAGCGATGGCCAGACCCGCAGCCAACAGCGAACATCCGATAATAATCGCCTTGGTGTAATCAACTGTTCCCGTGACAGCTGCAGCAGCCGCTTCCGGTGCCGCCAATACGAAAGGAGCAGAAACAATCACCAGTACCATCGCCAATACGGAATAAATTAAACTCTTTTTCATTTATAGCCTCCTGTTTTTTTGTTTTGACACATTTAATCACCGGAACCGTCATGCAATATTTTTACAACCTCCCTTCTTTAAATTTGACGACTATCGGTCATTTATGATCATTTCTACCGATCAATAAACCGATTGTCAAGAAATATTTGAAAAATAATTTACCTGAATGCTTATCTTGATTTTATTACACAAGGAGGATAAAAAGACAGGCATGAAAACATTAACGATATCTGAAAGGAAAGCTGCACGAATGCTCCAACAGGATATACCGCTCGTCAGTAAACCTTTTACAGAAGTTTCAGCCGCCTGCGGCCTGACCACCCAGCAGTTGTTTTGCCTGTTAAAAAAACTTTCCGGCAACGGCATTCTGAGAAAATTCGGTGCGATTCTGCGCCATCAGAAAGCAGGTTACAGTAAGAATGCACTGGTGATGTGGTCGATACCGTCTGATGCGATCGATGATGCCGGCCGAATCTTCGCCTCACTGGCATTCATTTCTCATTGCTACGAAAGGAAACCTGCCTTTCAAGGTAAATATAATCTCTTCACAATGATCCACGCGCAGGATGACAACATCTCGCCACTGATCAATCGTATGTCTCAATTGGTTAATAACGGCGATTTTCTTATTCTGGAAAGCCTGCAGGAATACAAAAAAACATCCCCGGAGTACTTCTAATGAGCCACCAAAAGGATAGTGCATTCGCCGAGGCCAGTCAGGTCATCACCGGCGGCGTGAATTCACCCGTACGCGCATGGAAATCGGTTGGCGGCGATCCCGTTTTTGTTGACCATGCGCAGGGCAGCAAGATTTACGATTCCAGAGGAAAAGAATATATTGACTATGTCCTCTCCTGGGGACCGATGATCCTGGGTCACGCCCATCCGGAGGTCATCGCCGCCATCTGCGAAGCAGCGCAAAAAGGAACAAGCTTCGGAGCGCCCACCAGCGCCGAAACAGACATGGCCCGGCTCATCTGCGAAGCAATTCCCTCCATTGAGCGAGTCAGAATGACGAGTTCCGGTACGGAAGCCACCATGACGGCAATCCGACTGGCCCGCGGCTATACGGGCAGAAACATGATCATAAAATTCGACGGCTGTTACCACGGCCACGCCGACTCCCTTTTAATTAAAGCCGGCTCAGGCGTCACAACACTCGGCATTCCAGGCTCTCCCGGCATACCTGAAGAAGTGGCCAGACTCACTTTGAGCCTGCCTTATAATGACACAGCCATCCTTGAAGAGGCGGTTGAACGCTATGCGCCCCAACTGGCCGCGATTATCGTTGAGCCGATTGCGGGAAACATGGGCGTTGTTCTCCCGCGTGAAGGCTTCTTGAAAAAGTTGCGGGATCTGACCTCTAGAAACGGTATCGTGCTTATTTATGATGAAGTCATTACGGGGTTCCGCTTCTGCTTCGGCGGATACCAGAACCTGATTGGGATTAAACCCGATCTGACCTGCCTTGGCAAAATCATCGGGGGCGGCCTGCCGGTAGGCGCCGTGGGCGGGAAAAAAGAGATCATGGAGCGACTCGCACCGATTGGTGATGTCTATCAGGCTGGAACACTTTCCGGCAACCCGCTGGCCATGAATGCCGGAGCCGTTACACTTAATATTATCAAATCAAAGGCTGCTTCTTTCGCATTATCGGCAAATCAAGCAGATGGGTTGTGCCGTGAAATGGAAAATTTATTTTCAACATGCGGCCTTGCTGCCTGCATCAATAAAATCTTTTCGATGTTCACCATATTCTTCCAGCCAGGCCCCGTCGATGATCTGGCCGGCGCCATGAAGTCGGATACAAGCCTTTACGCCCGCTTCTTCCACGGCATGCTCCAAAACGGCATCTGGCTGGCGCCATCTCAATTTGAGGCAGGATTCTTATCTTTTGCGCACACAGGCCAGGATATGGACCAAACGCTTGATGCCTGTTCAAGAACATTGAAGAGCCTGTGACCGCCTCATTGACAAGCATCGGTCAATACGGTAATACTTCGTTCCATTTGTCTGACTAACGAACGCTGGTTAAAGGGCCTCTATGAAAAATACGCTGACAGCTCAATCTTTCTATGCCGGAAAAAATAAAATTGCCGTCATCGGTCTGGGTTATGTCGGTCTGCCGCTTGCAGCTCATCTATCGCGTCATTTTACTGTGGTCGGATTCGATATCAACGAAGCCAATGTCACAGAGCTTATGAAAGGTCATGACCGGACGATGGAGCTATCCGACGCCGAATTAAAAAAGGCACGGATTCATTTCACATCCAAGCCAGAAGATATTGCATCCTGTATGCTATTCATTGTCACGGTTCCAACGCCGGTCGATCATTTTCATGTTCCCGACCTTGGCGCAATGGAAAATGCTTCGGCCATTATCGGCAGGCATATGTCCGCCGGTTGCTGCGTTGTTTATGAATCAACGGTTTATCCCGGTGTTACGGAAGATGTGTGCGTGCCTGTTCTGGCGCGTGAATCCAAGCTGAAATTCGGCAGGGATTTTACAGTCGGATATTCCCCTGAGCGCATTAATCCCGGCGATAAAGTGCACACCGTTGATAACACCGTCAAGATTATTTCGGCTTCCGATCAGTCAACCCTCGATTTACTGGAAGGCATCTACAGCGCTATCGTTAAAGTTGGACTGCACAGGGCATCCTCTATTAAAGTTGCGGAAGCCGCCAAGGTTATTGAAAACACACAACGCGACATTAATATTGCCCTGATGAATGAACTGGCCATCATTTTCAACAAGATGGGCATTGACACGCTGGAAGTTCTCGAAGCCGCCGGCACAAAATGGAACTTCCTCAATTTCCGCCCGGGCTTGGTTGGCGGACATTGCATCGGCGTCGATCCTTATTACTTGACTTATAAAGCTGAAAGCATCGGTTATCGGCCGGAAGTCATCCTCTCCGGTCGCAGGATAAATGATAACATGGGCAAGTATATCGCAGAGCGAGCCGTCAAAATGCTCATCGCCGCCGATATTCAGGTGAAGAAGGCTCGCGTCGCAATTCTGGGCCTGTCCTTCAAAGAGAATGTTCCTGATTTGCGAAATACGCGCGTCGTGGATATTATCGAAGAATTAAAAGATTACGGCGTCACTGTCCTGGTGCATGATCCTCTGGCAATTCCGGAAGAAGCAAGTAAGCATTGCGGCATCGAACTCGTATCCTTAAAAGAGATAAATGGCGTGGATGCAGTTATTCTGGCCGTAGCCCACCGGGAATATCACCAACTGGGTCTTAAAAAAATATCTTCGCTCTGCCGCAAAGGACGATCGATTCTTCTCGATATAAAAACCGTTTTCGATCCGGGACAGGCAAAACCATTGGGCATCAAGTATTGGCGCTTATAAAAAGCGAATGGTATGGAGGTAAAATGAAGAAAGCGTTTATTACCGGCATTACCGGGCAGGATGGCTCATATCTCGCTGAGTTTTTATTGAGCAAAGGTTATGAAATTCATGGATTGATTCGCCGCTCCAGCACCTTCAACACGGATCGCATTGACCATCTCTACCGCGATGTTCATGATCCGGATGCAAGATTATTCTTGCATTACGGCGACTTAAGCGTTTCCGGCCAACTTATGGATTTACTGTCATCGATTAATCCCGATGAAATCTATCATCTGGGCGCGCAGAGCCACGTCCGGGTCAGTTTCGATATGCCGGAATATACCGGTGACATTACCGGATTGGGAACCTTGAGGATTCTGGAGTCGATCCGGAAGACCGGCATCAAAGCAAAATTTTATCAGGCCTCGTCCAGCGAAATGTTCGGCGCGGCTCCGCCGCCGCAGCATGAAAAGACTTTATTTCAGCCCCGCAGTCCCTACGCGGCGGCAAAAGTTTATGCCTACTACATTGTTCAGAACTATCGCGACGCTTACGGAATTTTCGCAACAAACGGCATTCTCTTCAACCATGAATCGCCGCGGCGCGGTGAAACATTCGTCACCCGAAAAATTACCCGCGCAGCGACTCAAATCAAACTGGGTCTCCGGGACAAGCTTTACCTCGGAAATCTCGAGGCCAAAAGAGATTGGGGCTTTGCCGGCGACTTCGTGGAAGCCATGTGGCTCATGCTCCAGCAGGACAAACCGGATGACTACGCCATCGCTACCGGAGAGACACACTCGGTGCGCGAATTTGCAGAAACAGTCTTCAGCAAACTCGGGCTGGATTACCATCAGCACGTAGCGATTGATCCCCGTTATTTCCGCCCCACGGAGGTTGATGTTCTGCTGGGTGATGCCTCCAAAGCCCAAAAAGCGCTCGGCTGGCAACCGAAAGTAACCTTTGATCAACTGATCGATATGATGATCGCGCATGATCTGGAATTGGCAAAGAAAGAAAAAACACTGATGGATGCAGGATTTCCCTGTGCCAGTTCTGAAAGAATAAGTTAAGATCAGGCGATAGAGGATAAAAGATTTGCTGAAAAATAAACGAATCACCGTTACGGGCGGCAAAGGATTCCTGGGCCGTCACCTGACCGGCAGACTTGCCGATTACGGATGCCAATGTGTCGATGTCGCCGATCTTCCGGAGTACAATTTAACCCATGTGGATGATATCCGGCGCATGTTTGATGACAAAAGACCGGACGTCATTATTCATCTTGCCGCAAAAGTCGGAGGCATCGGTTATAATCAGGAAAAACCCGCCGAACTTTTTTATGATAACCTCATTATGGGCACACAACTGATTCATGAAGCTTACTTGCACCGGATAGAAAAATTTGTCGCGCTCGGCACCATCTGCGCTTATCCCAAATTCACCCCTGTGCCTTTTAAGGAAGAAGACATGTGGAACGGCTATCCGGAAGAGACAAACGCCCCATATGGCCTGGCAAAAAAGATGATGCTGGTTCAATCCCGCTCTTATCGCCAACAGTATGGATTTAATTCCATATTTCTATTGCCGGTGAATCTTTATGGACCGGGAGACAATTTTGATCCCCGTTCGTCCCATGTCATTCCCGCCCTGATCAAGAAATGCTTTGACGCCATGGATAATCATTCCGATATAGTGGAAGTATGGGGAACAGGCCGGGCCACGCGGGAATTTTTCTATGTGGAAGATGCGGCGACAGCGATTTGTATGGCCGCTGACACTTACGACAAAAGCGATCCGGTTAATATCGGTGCCGGATTTGAAATATCCATTATGGATTTAACTGAACTGATCGCAAAATTATCCGGTTTTTCCGGAAGATTAATTTGGGACACATCCAAACCGGATGGCCAGCCCCGACGTCTGTTGGATACAAACAAGGCAATGAAAGAATTCGGATTTAAAGCCACAACCGATTTGACAACCGGCTTGTGCAAGACGATCGATTGGTATAGAAAAAATCGTCATTTTCTAAAATAATAATGAACGGCGGTCATGTTTTTGATTGACTTTGTAAAGAGCGCATGTTAAGGAGCGCATCACTGAATGGATAACGAAACCAAAAAATTGGGTATCCAGATGGCATATGCCAGCAGCATTGGAATTGCAATGGTTCTGGCGATTTTTGGTTGTCTCCTTTTAGGAAGTTATTTAGATCGGAAATTTGATTCCGGCCATGTATTTACCATCGTTTTTTTATTGATCGGGATTTCAGCCGGATTTCGCAATATATATGTTTTGATTAAACGAAATTTCAGGGATGACGAATCCATCATAAAGAGTTTGAAAAGTGAACCTCATCGCCAAAGACCCGCTCCAAAAAAGACTTGAAATTGCCAACTGGATTATTCTGGCAATCCTTTTTATCCCTTCCTTGATTTTTGCTCCGACAAAATTTTCATTAGGCGTTCTCCTGGGTGGTTTTATCAGCATCCTCAATTTCTATGGGATGGAGCTTGGCTTGCGCGGTCTTTTTAAAAATCCTGCAGGCAATGTCAAACGGCCGACCATGGTCAAGTATTACATCCGCCTGGCATTAACCGCCGTTGTTTTATACTTTTTGATAGCCGCTGAAACCGTAAACGTCATCGGCCTGATTATTGGACTTTCCGTGGTAGTCATCAACATTACAATCATGATGATCACTACCCTGGCAAAAAAAAACTTTATTGAGGAGGTTCGTTAGAGTATGCACCCTCTACTGTTTCTGGAAAACCATTATGTTCCCGGACATGTCATGTACACCTGGTTTGTCGTTCTTCTGCTGGCCGTACTTTCGATTCTGGCAACCCGGCGACTGCAAGTTTACCCGGGCCGGCTGCAGAATGTAATGGAAGTCATCGTGGATGGGCTTCATTCGTTGCTGATCGATACGATGGGTCATCATGGAAAGAAGTTCTTCCCCTTAATCGCCACGCTGGGATTGTTCATTTTTACATCAAATATGATTGGAATCATTCCGGGTTTCGAATCACCGACCGCAAATATCAATACCAATCTGGCCATGGCGCTGGTGGTGTTCTTCTCGACCCATGTGGTCGGCGTCATGACTCACGGCTTCAAGTATGTAAAGCAGTTCCTGGGCCCGGTCTGGTGGCTCATACCGCTCATGCTGCCCATCGAACTGATCAGTCATCTGTCACGGCCTCTGTCTCTGACTTTCCGGCTTTTCGGTAATATCGCCGGTGAAGACATTGTTCTCCTGGTCGTTCTGCTCCTGGTTCCGATGCTGGTTCCGTTGCCCATCATGTTCTTAATGATATTTACCTCCGTCGTGCAGACACTGGTTTTCATGCTCCTGGCCATGATGTATATCGGTGGCGCCATGGAGGAAGGTCATTAATACCTGATCCGTTTGGGATCATGAAGACATTTTCTAAACTGCGTTAAATAATGTATTTCAAAATAAAAAAGCAGCTGACGGCATCCGCTATCAGCTGCTTTTTTCTTCTTTTTTCGAATCTGTCTAATTCATTGTCCCGGAAAGTTTTTTTATGAATTATCTCATCTGATGCTTGACGATACGGTACAATCGTAATATTGACCATGCGGATAATAATTTAAGGGAGTTCTTATGTATAGCCTGGGAATCAATATCGGCTCTTCAAACGTTAAGGTAGCCATGCTGGACGGAAGCCAGATTGTCTGGAGCGCCGTAGAACCTCATGAGGGCAACTTTCTTGGCACGCTCCAAAAGGTACTTTCTGCCCACAATCTGCCGACAGACATTAAAACCCTGTCCACCGGCACTGAAGGCCGGCATCTTTTAAATGTCAACAGCGTCATTGAACCGCTCTGCATCGAAGAAGCCCTGCAAAAGCTCAACCACCAAATTGATGCGCTGGTTTCCCTGGGCGGCGAAGATCTGGTTGTCTATACGATTGATAAGAACAATAAAATTATCACCAGTTTTTCAGGGAACAAGTGCGCGTCCGGCACCGGTGAGTTTTTCAAACAACAACTGGCGCGGATGAACATGAAGCTTCCCGATATCAACAGCATCCCCAAAGACAGTTGCGCTTTAAAGCTTTCATCGCGCTGTTCGGTCTTCATGAAAAGCGATTGTACACACCGTCTGAACAAAGGCGAGGCCAAAACGGGCGATATCGTCCTGTCCTTGAGCGATGTGATGGCCATCAAAGTCATCGACTTTCTGAAAAGAGCAAGAATCGAGAAGGGAAAAGTCCTGCTGGTCGGCGGTGTGACGCAAAATCAGTACATTCTGCGATTCATCCGTGAACGCATGCCGCAAATTGAATTCATCGTTCCCGACCAGGCCCCCTATTTCGAGGCTTATGGCGCCGCCCTGATGGCGGAATCTTCCGGCAGCAGTTTACCGCCCGTCAGTGCTTTATTCAAAAGCAGCCATATCCAGTTTAAAAGATTCAAAAGCCTGCAGACCGCCGAGGGCCGGGTCACCTATCTGCCTTCGAAGAAAGGAAAAGTTGTCGCCGGCCGTGAGTATGTTCTAGGCGTTGACGGCGGCTCCACGACCACAAAAGCCTGTCTTATCGACATCGAAACCAATGAAGTGACGGCTTCATTTTACGGCCGCACGCATGGCGACCCGGTCAGCGCTCTCAAAAATTGTCTTGTGGAAATGAAAAAACAGATCCACGAAGATATCGGTGACGGGAAGATCAGCATAACGCTCGCTTCAACAACCGGTTCCTCCCGCGAGATCCTCGGTGTTTTTCTGGAAACACCCGCCGTGTATAATGAAATTATTGCTCACGCCGTCGGCACATCCTTTTACCAGGATAATATTGATACCATTTTTGAGATCGGCGGGCAGGATGCCAAGTATGTTTCGCTGAAAAACAAAGTTCCGATCGATTACGCCATGAACGAAGCCTGTTCCGCGGGAACCGGATCCTTTCTGGAGGAATCGGCGCAGGGCGATTTGAACATCCCCGAGGCCGCCCTGATCGGCGACATCGCGCTCGCCGCCCGGGAACCCCTGAAATTCGGCGAACACTGCTCCGCCTTCATCAATTCCGATATCCGCAACGCCATCCAGCAGGGCGCCACCCGTGAAGACATTACGGCCGGCATCGTGACCTCCATCGTATCGAATTATCTCAATCGCGTTGTCGGAAACAGGACCATCGGCAAAAATATCGTTCTGCAGGGCGGCGTCGCCAAAAACAAGGCCGTTCCCCTCGCCTTCGCCATGCTTTTGGATAAAGACATTTTAGTGCCGCCTGATCCCGAGCTGATGGGTTGTTTCGGCGTGGGCATTCTGGCCAAACAGAAGTTCAACGAGGGATTCCTGACGAAAATCTCCTATGACCTTGATCAAATTCTGGCAACCAGCATTGTCTATGAAAAAGAATTTCAATGCAAAGCCTGCGACAACTTCTGCCCCATCCGCATGCTCAACGTCAACGGCCACAAATACATGTTCGGTGGCCGCTGTAACAAATACGCCAATATCCGGAAGAAGAAAGTATTCAACGAAGCAGAAGTAATCGACTACATCGAGAAGCGCAATGATATCCTCTTCAAGGAATGCGCGCCCAATCCGGAGGAACTGGTCAAAAAGAAGCCCTTCGTGGTCGGCATTCCCCGCTGCTTCTCCATCTATACCCTCTGGCCTCTCTATTCCTGGTTCTTCCATTCCCTGGGCATAGAAACGTTTGTCTCCCAGGACATCTCCCATGAAGGGACAGCCCGCGTGGAAAGCAGTTACTGTTTCCCGGCGGAAATCGCGCATGGCGCCGTCCAGGACATCTATAACCGGAAAATCGACTATATCTTCCTGCCGCATTTCCGGGACATGGAAAGTTATGAGAAAAACGCGCCGGCCAATTTCTGTCCGATCACACAGAGCCTCCCCTACTATATCAAGAAAGCCTTTCCGGAAATTCCGGATGAAAAATATTTAGCGCCGGTGGTCAGCTTCCAGTACGGGACGGACAAAGCCGCCGAACCATTCATAGCCATGGCTGCGGCACTCGGCGTGAGCGATGGTGAAGCCAGAAACGCGTTTAATTTCGCCTATAAAAAACAGATGGAATGCTTTGCCAAATTCACCGAGCTGGGGAAGCAGGCCCTCGAGGAAGCGCGTCACGCGAAAAGGGCGGTCATCGCGATTCTGGGGCGCCCTTACAATTCTTTTACGACAGACGCGAATATGGGCATTCCCCGGAAATACACCTCCCGTGGTTATTCGGTCATCCCGTTCGACATCCTGCCCTTCGAAGATCAGGCCATTTATCCCAACATGTACTGGTATTATGGCCAGCAGGATATGAAAGCCGGCATGCTTCTTAAAGATGAAGACAACATTTTTGTCACGTACGTTTCCAATTTTTCCTGCGCGCCCGATTCGTTCATGCTGCATTATTTAAAATGGATCATGGGCGTCAAACCCTTCCTGATTCTGGAACTGGATTCCCACACGGCGGATGCCGGCGTGGACACGCGCATCGAGGCGTTTCTGGACATCATCGAGGGTTATCGATCCAAGCTCACAGACATCCGGGAGGAACGATACGACAACGGTCTGCGTTTCATCAATAATCCGGGAGAAGAGATTCACATCAAGAACAGCATCACCGGTGAAAAGATTCCGATAAGAAACAACCCGCGGGTTAAACTGCTTTTGTCCAACATGGGGCGGCTCTCGGCGGAGTTGATCGGCGCAACGATTCGCGGTCTGGGCATCAACGCGCAAGCCATGCCTGTTCCGGATATCTACACACTGCAAATGGCCCGCAATCACGCCTCCGGCAAGGAATGCCTGCCATCGCACCTGGTCCTGGGCAGCGCGCTCAAATATTTATCCTCCGACCAGTACCGCAAGGATGAAATATATATTCTGTTTGTTCCCACAACCACCGGACCTTGCCGGACCGGTCAGTACTTTGTTTTCTATGAAAACCTCTTCAAGGATTTACGCCTCGAAAACGTGGTGGTCTTCACCATGGATTCCGATAATTCCTACACCGAACTGGGGCCACAATTTACCAAGTATGCCTGGTGGGCGGCGGTTATCGGCGACTATATGAAAGATGTGGAAACATCCCTCAGGACATGCGCCGCCGATCCCGTTGAGGCCATGAGGATTTATGATCATATCTGGCAGAAAATGATCAGTGTGGCCGAACAGGACATCACCAGAGTTCTGCCGGTTCTGAAGGATATTGCCGACACCATTTCTGGAATACCGCTGGCCCGGAAGATGGAGGATTGTCCGAAAGTATTGATCGTCGGAGAAATCTATGTCCGGCGCGACGACTTCGCCGTTGATGAATTGATTCAGCAGTTCAGCAAGCACGGCATCGTCGGCAAGGTATCCAATGTCGCCGAATGGTTTTACTATTGCGACTTCGTCCGGCACTATGAACTGAAAAAGAGGCTTAGCCTGGTGCCCTGGTACCGGCGCGTCTTCGCCCGGGAATTCCGGGATATCATCGACTGGAAAATCGAACATGTCTATAAAAAGAACGTGGAAAAAAATGTCCGCAACACGTTGAGCACAACCGATCTGGTGCCGCATACGCCGCACGATATGAAGGCGATCATGAAAAACACCGAAAAACATTTCGTCGGCCTGGAGTTGTATTCGGAAATCAGCATCTCCAGCGGGGTCGCCGCCACCGCCATGATGGACGGCTATTCCGGCATCGTCAACATCTCGCCCTTCGCCTGTCTGATCGGGCGCGTCATTGAGGGGTTATTCACCCCGTGGGCCAGGGAAAGAAAATATCCGGCCATCTCCATAGAAATCGATGGAAACCTGCTGCCGCCCAATGTGCTCTCCAAGCTTGAAATTTTCATGCTGAACGTCAAGCGCTTCCGGGGTAAAGGGGACAGTCATTCCATGGTAGAGCAGGACGGCGCCCGATCTGTCGCTATCGACCGTAAAATCATCCGCTAACTTCCAATAAAAAACCTCCCCCGCTATCCACGCGAGGGAGGTTTTCTTACGATAAAATTGCTAGCACTCTCTTGTCTTGCCGTCAAGCTTTCCGGGGTGTTTTAAGCAGAACAAACGCCATCACCAGGCCGACAATGGCCAGAACCGCCGTAGGATAAAAAGCGACCGTATAGGTTCCGAACACGTCTTTGGCCTGACCGGAGATAATGCCGCCGATGATAGCGCCCACGCCGTATGCAAAAAAGACCACGCCGTAGTTGCGCGCATAATTTTTCATACCGAAGAATGTCGCGGTCGCCGTCGGAGCAATGGCGAGCCATCCACCCAGACAAAGCCAGAATCCGATAAAGCTGAGCGTATAAAGCCCCGTATCGCCTTCTTTGGCCACAATCATAATAATCGATACAACAAGGATCAGTATCAAGTTAAGGATAGTGGCATTGCGGGGCGCGATTTTGTCCGTCAAAAAACCAAAGAGAGGACGTCCCAACGCATTGAAAATCGCGAATACGCCAACGAGCGTCGCAGCCGTTGCATCAAGGATATTGATAATTTCCTTCCCGACTGGCTTGGAAATACCAATAGCCATCAGTCCGGCAATCGATCCGATCAGAAAGCAGAAAAATAGTCCCCAGAATGCCGATGTTTTCACCATTTCTCCGGGAGTAAAATCATCTGCGACAACTGCTCCTGCAGCCGGTTTCCAACCTGCCGGAACCCAGCCGGTTACGGGGAACTTGAAAGGCAGACTCAGAACAACCAGAATAATTCCGAATGCAATACCGAAATACAGGAAGGTGTTCGACAATCCCACAGAAGGAATCAGTACGGATGCCAGCTTGCCCGTAATCAAAGCGGATCCACCGAAACCTGCCAGCGTCAATCCGACAGCCAGTCCTTTTTTATCCGGGAACCACTTTGCGCCCATGGCCACGGGACATCCATAGACAAGTCCAACGCCCGATCCGGCAATCACTCCATAGGTCAATGTCAGCACCCAGATATTTGGTGCAAAACTGGATAAAAGCCAACCCAATCCAACAATAATCCCGCCGATGATTCCCAGCTTGCGAGGCCCCAATTTTTCCATCACGCGCCCGCCGAAAAACATGGTAACGGCAAAAAACGCCAGGAAAACCATAAAAGGCAGGTTCGCCATGGACGCGGAAACATCAAAGGCATTTCTTACCGGTGCGAGGAAAATACTGTAGGCGTAAACCGCCCCCAGACACACGCACATAATCAATCCCAAAATCACATAAACCCACCTGCCGCTTTCCGCAGGCATCCCAAACAGCTTGACATCCTTACTCATTCAATACCCCCCCATTAAATTAGTAAATATTTCGATGTTCGGCTTTTATAGGTTTATATTTCAAGAGTCAATAAAAATGTCTAATAAATAGCTAAAAATCCGCATAATTTTTCTCTCTTTTATGATAAATGAGATGAGAAAACATTGACGCGGAGGAGCCATTCGCATTGACGAAGGAGAAGGACAACATCACCGGCATTATTCTCGCAGGCGGCAAAAACACGCGGATGGGCTTGAATAAGGCCTTTCTGGAAATTGACGGCGAACGTTTGATTGATAAAACGCTGAACATTTATCGGCAGATTTTTACAGAAATCATTATTGTCACCAATGACCCGCTTTCTTACATTGAATTCGGCGACGCTGCCCTGGTCACGGACATTTATAAAGCGAAAGGTCCCCTCGGAGGAATTTACACGGGCCTCTTCTATTCAAAAAACAGCCATGCTTTCGCCTGCCCCTGCGACATGCCGTTTCTCAATAAAAATTTCATTGAATATTTGATCGGACAAACAGGGAAATATGACGTGATCGTCCCGGAACTCGTCGAGGGATATCAACCCCTGCACGCGGTTTATTCGCGCAATTGTCTTCCTTCAATTAAGAGGCTTCTCTTGGCGGATAAACTCAAGATAACAGGATTTTATCGGGACGTGCGGGTTCTGGCAATCGGCGAAGAACAGATTCGTCCTTTTGATCAAGACGGTCGACTTTTTCAAAATCTCAATACGCCTGCGGAACTGGAAAAGGTTCAAGGCGCAAGGCCCAAAGAGCAAGGTTAAATACTCGCATTTTTGCCTTGAAACTTTCACCTTTCACCTTTCACCTTTCACCTTGTTCCTCCCAAACGGAATCCCCAGCTTTCTCATTTTCGTTCGAAGTGTGGAGGGATTCATCTGAAGAAACTTTGCCGCTCCCTTTTCTCCACCCACCCGGCCACCGGCAACTTCCAGCGCTCGTATAATATGCTGCGATATGGCCTGATCAAGACCATTCGTATCCCCATTATTTATTGGAAGCATTGTAGATATCATTTTCCCGGCAGGCTCCCCGATATCATCGAAACTCAGAGGCTTTCCCTGACTGAGAATCAGCGCACGTTCCACGGCATTTTGCAGTTCGCGAACATTTCCCGGCCAGGAATAATTCATCAATTTTTCAATCGCCCCCGCTGCCAGACTGGAAACATCGATCAATCCCATCTCACGGGCTTTCTTCATCATGAAATGCTGAACGAGTGCGGGGATATCAGCACGCCTCTCCCGCAACGGCGGAATAAGAATGGGAAAGACCTTTAAGCGGAAATAAAGGTCTTCGCGAAATTTGCCGCAGGCCAGCATGGCCTCCAGGTTTCGATGTGTCGCCGCAATAACCCGGATGTCCACCTGTTCGGTCTGGGTCCCCCCTACCCTTTCGATCTCTTTTTCCTGAATGACGCGCAGTAATCTAACCTGCGCCCCCAGCGTCAGTTCACCAATCTCGTCGAGGAAAACCGTACCTCCGTTCGCCCGTTCAAAACGACCGCGTTTCTGAAACAACGCCCCCGTGAATGCGCCCTTTTCATGACCGAACAGCTCACTGTCCATGAGTGACTCGGGGATCGCCCCGCAATTGACTTTAATGAATGGCCCGTTGCGGCGCGGCGAGAGATTATGAATAGCCGTTGCAATCACTTCTTTACCGGTTCCCGTATCGCCCAATAGAAGAACAGGGCTGGTCAGAGGCGATACTTGACGCACCATTTCCATGACCTGTTTCAGACCGAAGTTGGAGCCAACAATTTCTTCACCTGCCTGCTGCCGCAATTCGTCCTGCAAATACCGGTTGTCGTCGGCCAGAATGTCCTTGAGACGCAATACTTCACGGTAGCGGATGTAATTGATAAAGGCAATGGCGAAGGGTTCGTTGAGCAGTGAAAAAAGGCTCTGATGTTCCTCGGTGTATTTTTCCCCCGCGTGATTGGCCACTGCAATACCACCGAACATATTCCATTCCGGTTTGGGCCCCATGGCCATCACTGACGCCTCCGGCTGAACACCGATTTCTGCGAATGATCGTATGATCGGATGGTCGGCCACACGATCCGCCACTATAATCATAGGCGTGTCATGAGCGCTGTTGACAATTTTCATAATGGCGTTTCTTGTATCCTGCGGCGCCGTCACTTTGTTGGAGGTGATCTTTCCACCGTAAACATCCGCACTGGCAATCGTTTCACCCACACCCGTGTTCGGATCATAAGTACTCATCATAATGAAATCAGCAGGAATATACTGGCGAATGTATATCAAACAATCCCAGAGCGCCTTTTCAATTTCCAGACTGCCGCAAATTCTCAGTGTGGCTTCCCGGAAAAAATCTTTTTCATCAACCATCATCACCTCCTGAATGACTTCACATCATCTGCCTATTGCGCACTTTAACACACAATATGTTTCATTCAACACTATTTTATGCTGAATACAACATCATCAAAAAACATTTTTCTTATCTAGTTGTAATAACTGCAAATTTATTTTGGCATGGTTTCGGCTAATAAACCAACCGAAAAGGAGGTCTAAAACATGAAATGGATAGAAATCATATCACTGAGAACGGCAGGCGTAAATGAGAAAGAAGCCCTCAAATACATGAAGAAATTCTGCCGGATCGTTGGAAAATACACGATGGCGGAAGCACATTCCTGCCTGCATTCATCCGTACCCGGCGATCTTGCTTTGGTCATCACCTCAGAGAAAGAGAAAGACAAAGTCATGGGAACCGACTTTGGAAAATACATGGCTGAGGTTTTGAAACAGTTCGGTCTGGTGGATTACAATTGCTGGCTCCTGGTTGATAGTAAATGAGTATGTCAAATATGAACTGCATAGAAGGAAATAAATCATCCTTGCCACAAATAAGGTGCACGCTGTTGCTTCTGGCTGTTTTCCTTTTCTCCTGGACAAATTCCGCCACAGCTCAAAACCAGTTACCCCTGACACTTCAGGGCGGATTAAAAATTGTTACCGAAGAAAGCCGGGTTGTTAAAATCGCCGGTATGGGAGAAGACATGGCCGTATCCGATATGAAGATGGCCCGCGCCGGCCTGTTTCCCAGCATCAATGCATCGGCAAGCCATATGTCTCTGGCCTATCAGCCCGCTATGATCACGGGCGGCCAAACGGTAAGCACATCCAACACCCAATATTATGCCTACAGTATCAGTATCCAGCAGATCCTCTTTGATTTCCGGGGCAGTCTCTCCCGGTATGACGCCAGCCGGATGTTGCTGGAAGCACAAAAGCACGAGACGTCCAGAATTCGCAACGCCATAGCCATGGACTTCACACAATCCTTCTATGAGTATCTGGAATCTCAGCATCTTATAGAAACCGCTGCCGGGGAAATCGAACGTCTGGAAGCTCATTTAAAAAACGCAACGAGTCTTTATGAAAGCGGCGTCAATACCCGCAACGATCTGCTGCAAACGCAGGTCCGCCTCTCCGACGCGCGTCAGAAACTGCTCTCGGCAACAAATTTGAAGGCTCAGCGCGCGGCCAGACTCAACAATCTTCTCACTCGGCCGATTTACACCGGAATCCAAGTGGTCGAACCCCATGGAGACATCACACCTCCTCCAGCTTCCGATCCCGAAGAATCCTGGCAGGAAGCGTCAAAGCTCCGGCCTGAAATGCTGATTGTGGATAGAACACTGGATGCCGTTGACTTCGAAATAACCGCACACAAATCGGAATTCCTGCCCAAGTTTTACGTCCAGGGCTCAAACGACTACATGGAAAATCCCTATCAGCGTTACGAAAATAACTGGGCGTTGATGTTTGGCGTTAATATCAATCTATTTGAAGGCGGCCGAACACTTGCCAATGTTCAAAAATCCCGGAGCCGCAAAAAACAGCTGATCGAGCAGCAAAACAGGCTGGCCGATGAAATTCGGCTGGAATTGCAACATTACAGCCTCAATCTGCAAAACGCCTATGCACGAATTCTTGTGAATCAGGATGCTGCCAGTCAGGCCCGGGAGAATCTGCGCATTAATAGAAAGCGATACGAGGAAGGCATGGGCACAGCTACGGAAGTTCTCGACGCGGTAACACTGCTGACCCTGGCGGAAACCAATCACATCCGGGCGATATACGATTACCGGAGGGCCGAAGCGGCGCTGCACTATGCCACGGGAAGAAACCTGCTTGATGTTTACCGCTGAAAGAAGAATCACGCGATATAAAGAAAACAATCCATGATCATGACACGATAAGGAGAAATAAATTGATCAATCCCGGCAGGAAAAAGAAAATCATCATCGGCGCACTGATCGGTCTGGCCTTGTGCCTGGGCCTTTTGGCCTGGTTTTTATACGCAAGCCAAATAAACCAGACGAATGCGTCCGCGGAAACCACGCCCGTGGTGCGTGCATTAGTCATCGCCCCGACAAACGCCGGTGAGCAGTATGCATACGCGGGCGATGTGCGAGGCCGCCATGAAAGCCAGTTGGCCTTTCAGGTCGGCGGAAAAATTATCGGGCGGCATGTGGAATCAGGAAGCATCGTACGGCCGGGCCAGATGCTGATGCAGATCGACACCAAAGATGTTGAGCAAATGGTCAACGTCCAGCAGGCTCAGGTGGCGCAAGCCCAGTCACAGCTTCAGCTGGCCGAAAAAAACCTTAAACGCTACCAGTCCTTATTTAAAGAGGATGTTGTCAGCCGTTCACAGTTTGAGCAGATTCAAAGCGCTTATGAAGTTGCCCTGGCCCGCCATGAGCAGGCCAGGGCCCAATATTCTCAGAGTGCCAATCAATTCGGATATGCAAGATTGAAGGCCGACAAAGCGGGCGTCGTATCCGCCATCAGCGCTGAAGTCGGCCAGGTCGTCGCCGCAGGCCAGGTGGTTGTGACCCTGGTGCAGGACGGTGAACGGGAAATTGAAATCAATGTTCCGGAAAACCGGATTGATGCCGTCCGTGTGGCATCCAGTGCCAGGATCACTTTCTGGGCGCTGCCTGATGTTGTAATGCCAGGCAGGATCCGCGAAATTGCCCCCATGGCCGACGCCGCTGCAAGAACCTATAAAGTGCGGGTGACCCTCTTGCAGCCCTCTGACCAGATCCGCCTGGGCATGACAGCTTCTGTGCAAATCCATGAGCCGGTTGGCGCAGCAGCAACACCTTACATTCCCCTTTCGGCTCTTTACCAGACAGGCGGTACGCCGCATGTCTGGATTATTCAAAACGGCAACGTTCTTCTGCGCCCCGTCAAAATCGGCGTCTTCGGCAATGATCAGGTTCAGGTACTCTCCGGGCTGAATACAGGTGACATGGTCGTCACAGCCGGCGTACACAAGCTCCGGGAAGGTCAAAAAGTCACCATAATGACGGGTGAAAAATAATGAAATTATTCAATCTGACCGAGTGGGCGCTTAAGCACAAACAACTGATCTATTATTTTATTATCGTCATGTTTTTGGGGGGAATCATTTCTTATCCCAACCTCGGACGGATGGAAGATCCCGACTTCACACTGCGCGTCATGGTTGTTTCCGTGGCGTGGCCCGGCGCCACGGCCAGACAGGTCGAAGAGCAGGTCACGGACAAAATTGAAAAGAAACTTCAGGAGACGCCGGGTCTGGACTACCTGAAAAGCTATTCCACGCCGGGACAATCCATTATCTATGTCCAGTTAAAGGACGACGCGGTACCTGATTACAAAGTCCGGCCAACATGGCTGGAAGTGCGCGATATGGTCAATGACATAAAATTGACCTTGCCTCAGGACGTTGTCGGACCTTTCTTTAATGACCGTTTTGATGACGTCTTCGGCAATATCTACGCTCTGACCGGTGAAGGCTTCTCTTATGAAGAACTGCGGGAAAGGGCGGAAAACATTCGCCGCAGCCTGCTTCTGGTGCCGAACATTAAAAAGGTCGAACTGGTCGGCGTGCAGTCCGAAAAGACATACATCGAAATTGAATCGAACAAACTGGCGCGTTTGAACATCGATCCGGCGATTATCATGCGCGCCATCCAGGCCCAGAATGCAATGTCGCCCTCCGGAATGCTGGAAACCTCATCGGATAATGTGTACCTGCGCGTCACCGGCATGTTCGAAAATATGGATGACCTCCGGAATCTGGCGATTTCCGCAGGTGGAAGGTCTTTCCGGTTGAATGATATCGCCACGATTAAACGCAGTTATTCGGAGCCGCCCGAAGCCAAAATGTTTTACAACGGAAAACCGGCCATCGGGCTTGCCTCATCGATGGAAGCAGGAGGCAACATCCTGACGCTGGGCAACAACCTGAATAAAACGATCGCCGACATAAAGAAAGACCTGCCCCTGGGCATGGACATCAGCACCGTTTCCAATCAGCCCAAAGTCGTGAAAGATTCAATTAACGAATTCATTTTCCATCTGGCGCTGGCCGTCGGCGTTGTTTTGCTGGTTTGTTTTTTAAGTCTGGGAGTCCGTTCCGGCAGCATTGTTGCTCTCACCATTCCGCTGGTGATTATGGGCGTCTTTATTTTTATGAAAATTTTCGGAATCGCCCTGCACAAAATTTCCCTGGGCGCACTGATTATTGCACTGGGGCTCCTTGTAGATGACGCCATCATCGCCATTGAGATGATGACCGTCAAGCTCGAACAGGGCTGGGCGCGGTTCGATGCAGCCTGTTATGCCTATACCTCCACGGCCTATCCCCGCCTGACGGGCGCGCTTATCACCTGTGCCGGATTTATTCCTGTTGGTTTTTCACCGGGATCATCCGCGGAAATGACCGGCAGCATCTTCTCCGTTGTCGTGATTGCGCTGCTACTTTCCTGGGTCGTTGCCGGCACGGCCACACCCCTTTTAGGATATAAGTTGATCAACATCAAACCGGGCCATGGCGGCACGGATCATGACATTTATGACACCAGGTTTTACCGCTGGTTTAAGCAAGTCCTGACCTGGTGCCTCACCCACCGTCGGCGCGTCCTGGTCATTACCGTCGTCAGTTTTATCGGATCTCTGTTGCTCATGGGACTGGTGAAGCAAGAATTTTTCCCGGCCTCCACACGGCCGGAGGTCGTCGTTGAACTACGTTTGCCGGAAGGGGCGTCCCTTAAAGCCACGGAGACCCAAGCCCGAAAATTCGCCCTGAACTTCGATTCGGATAAAAATGTCGATCATTATTCCTTCTACGTCGGGCAGGGAGCACCCCGTTTCGTGCTCACCGCCGAACCGACGCTGCCCAATACAAACTTTGCACAGTTCGTGATCGTGGCCAGGGACTTTGACGGACGCACTGAGCTGATCGAAAAGTCGCGTCGGCTTCTTGCTACGGATTTTCCCAACGTTCGCGGCAATGTCAAAATCATCCAGCTGGGCCCTTCCGACGCCTACCCGGTCATGCTGCGAGTCTCCGGAAACAGTCACGAGAAGGTTCGGGAAATAGCGGAGCACGTAAGCAAGGTCATGACCGCCGACTCACAACTTCGGGACGTCAATCTGGACTGGAATGAAAAAAACAAGTCCATGCGCCTGTCCATCAATCAGGACAAGGCCAGAGCTCTTGGCATCGACAGCCAGATGCTGGCCGTAAACCTTCAAACCTATCTTTCCGGCGCGCCGATTGCCGCGTTCCGGGAAAAAGACAAAACAGTGAGCATCGTTTTCCGGACGGATGCGAAAAACCGGCAGGATCTTTCAAAGATCAAAGATCTCAATATTCACCTGGGAGGCGGCCGATACGTTCCGCTGGATCAAATCGCGACCATCAGCCTGGAAGCTGAAGAAGGGCTGATCTGGCGCAGGCATTTGAAGCCGACCATCACCGTCCAGGCCAATACCGTAAACGGCGTGTCCGGAATCGACGGCACCGACCATGCCTTTGCACAACTGGAGAGCTATCGTAAATCACTGCCGCCCGGTTACAGCATCGAAATCGGCGGCGGTCCGGAAATGAGGCAAAAAGCCATGGTATGGCTGATGCAACCGGTGCCGATCATGATTCTGGTGATCATTACACTCCTCATGTTTCAGTTACAGAGCATTCCCAAGATGATTCTGACGATGCTGACAGCCCCGCTGGGCATCATCGGCGCCAGCCTGGGGTTGCTGATTACGGGACGCCCCATGGGTTTTGTCGTCCAACTGGGAATGTTGGCCCTGGCGGGCATCATCATGCGCAACTCCGTTATTCTCATCGATCAGATCGACCGGCAAATCGCCGACGGGCAATCGTTGTGGAACGCTATCATCAACGCCACAGTGCTGCGTTTTCGTCCCATCATGCTCACGGCCGCGGCAGCCATTCTGGCCATGGTCCCGCTGGCGACCAGCGTCTTCTGGGGGCCCATGGCCGTGGCCATCGGCGGCGGCCTGCTCGGCGCGACGGTGCTCACGCTGCTCGTTCTGCCGGTGATGTACGCGGCATGGTATAAAGCCAAACCGGATGAAAAAGATATGCAAGAAGAAATGCATTAACGGAACGCGGCATTGAAAAGCCACTGACCAATATGGGAGGAAATGATTAAATGGGTTTGGAATTTACAAAAGAAGGACACGTCGCCAAAGTCGGGCTGAATGTCCCGGAAACGAAAAATGCGCTTTCCACATACCTGTTGTTGGAATTGTACGAGGCATGGGATGAGTGCCGGAAAGATGATGTCATCCGGTCTGTTGTTCTGTATTCGGAATTACCGGATGTTTTTTGTTCGGGGATGGATATGGCCGATACGTTACCCCTGATGACCGGACAAAGGTTGCCGTGCAACGACGCAGAAAAATTCCTTTTTAGCCCAGAGGATGGTTTTGCAGGCTACGGCGGAGCTTTGTTGAGAAACAGAAATTTGTCAAAGCCTGTCATTGCCGCAATTAACGGCTGGTGCCTTACCAGCGGTTTCGAGATGACAATGGGGACTGATTTGCGCATTGCATCCAGCGATGCCAAATTTCAGATGCGCGGCACAAAGCTGGGGCTTCAAGCCATAGGAGGCGCCAATGTATATTTGCCCGCCATTGTCGGCAATACGCGCGCCCTGGAAATACTACTCACCGGTGATGTTTATTCGGCAAGCAAAATGCTGTCATGGGGCTTTTTAAACAAGGTTGTCCCGGTTGGCGAATATCTAATGGAAGAGGCTATGAGCCTGGCTGAAAAACTGGCTGTGTCCGGTCCCCGGTCACAGCAGGGTATCATCAAAGTCAACAAGCTTGAACAAGGATTATCCCTGGAAGCGGCTTTGCAACTGGAGTTTGAAACCGCCTTACCGGTCGTGAGAGGTAGCGATCCGGTTGAGGGCATCAAGGCTCAGAGGGAGAATAGAAAACCCAATTTTCAGGATTAACCTTTCCTGACGGAGTGTGAAGTGACAAACAATCCAGAAAGTTATTTTAACAATGATTATATCGAAATATGCACGCACTGCGGAAAAATCATCCTCGAAAGTCAAGACCGCTTCGGGTTTCCACCGGCAAAGATCATTTTCTGTACTGAATGTGTGGAACAGATCAAAAGAAATGAGATGAGTCAGAAGAACTCAATATCACGTGCATGCCACGCGTAACCATTGTCAAGAATAAATAAGGAGGTTCCTTCTATGGATCAAAAACAAATAATTCGGCAAATGTTGGAATTCAATAAAGCGGCTTTTGACAGTCACTTCAAAGCCATGCTCTTTTTTCAGAACCAAAACGAACAATATCTTCTTCGCTTTCTGGATAAATCCACTTGGGTACCGGAAAAAGGTAAAAAAGCCGTAAACGAAGGGTTGGCTGCATGCAAGACAAATTGTGAAAATTTCAAAGCCTGCACCGACGAAAATTACAGAAAAGCTTTGGATTACTTTTCCAATCGGCAACCTCAAGGGAAATCAAAAGATAAAACCGGCTGAAACAGGTGGGGATCTATTGATCGTAAATTGCGACAGAAATCCACATGCCAACCGGAACTCAACAACGATTAAAGTGCCTTGGGCTGCGGGATAAACACATCTCGAGTCTTCTTTTGTGTCTTTTCCTCATTCTTCCGGCTTCTGCTTCGTCTATCGAGGTGCCGATGCCGGGTTTGAGTGACGACGGCGTTATGCCATCTACAAAACAAAGGATCTGGGTTTCCAGCGTCGGAGACGGATTCCGCAGCGGATCCCGGAACGTGGGTTTATCGGCGGGTGCCTCTTACGGGATGCTGGTCTTCGGCAGCAACGAACGGCATCATCTAGCCCTGGTTTCGGCGTCCTGTGGAAGAATGGTTGGAGGAGTCATCGGCAAGCATCACTGGTACGGCGGCAATATTGAGTTACGCGCCGAAGTGTTCAGCGGAGCACAATTTAATGCGACAACACGCGGGCTTGTCGGGCTGACACCGCA
The DNA here is from genome assembly GCA_036528635.1 of Deltaproteobacteria bacterium. GTDB lineage: Bacteria > Desulfobacterota > Syntrophia > Syntrophales > Smithellaceae > UBA8904. Next base: position 38,420 of record JAIGNE010000029.1, on the reverse strand, counting down.
TATCCGCTACCACATTGCCACAGGAACCCGATTGGTACCCTATCTTGACGCAGGTGCAGGCATCTCCCTGACGGAGATCCGCGGCCCTGATCTCGGTGGAGCATTTCAATTTAACCTACAGACAATGATCGGTGCAAACTATTTCGTGAAAAACGATATAAGCATTGATATTGCCGTGCAATATCTTCACATCTCCTCGTCGGCTATTTCCATGCCCAATAACGGAGTCAACACCTTAGGCTGTTTTCTGGGGATCCACTTTTTTTTCTAAGCAGTTGATTTCATCCATAGTGCTACCCTCTTCCTTCGCTTACACAAATTTCTTGACAGCATCTTTTCTTTGATATACACGATTTTCAGCCATGTGAATGAATGTTCATTCACATCATAAGAGGTCAATATTGATTACTAATTCTGATAAGCGTGCCGATATCATACAAGCGGCGCTGGAGCTGATCGCCGATCGTGGTTTTCATGACGCTCCCATGTCGGAGATAGCAGACAAGGCTCACGTGGCAGCCGGTACGATTTATCGTTATTTTGAAAATAAGGATGTGCTGATTAACGAACTGTTCCAGGAACTGGAAAACAAGATGCTCGAAGTTATCCTTCATGACTATCCGTCCGGAAAACCGGTTAAAGAACAATTTTTCTATGTATTCAGTGAACTCTGCCGTTATTTATTAACGCACCCGCTTCATTTTCGTTATATGGAACAGTACTTCAACTCCCCTTACGGAATCTCCAAACGCCGCGACAAACTTTTGGGCAAGAAAATCGATCCTGACGGCCACGATACGCTTATAGGAATCTTTCAGGAAGGAGTCTCTCGGCAGATTTTGAAAGATTTGCCTGTCATCGTACTTTCTTCTCTGGCCATCGGTCCCATGCTCTATTTGATACGCGACCATACCCTCGGTTTTGTGGTATTGGAGGAATCTCTGATCCGGCAAATTACCGAAGCCTGCTGGGATGCCATCCGGAAGTAAAATATGCGTCTCATGGTGAGTAATTGAATTTATATTATACAGAGGTGTTCAATGAATAAAGATTACAGGATCGGGCTGACGGCTGCAGCGGTCATTCTCGTTATTTGTTTGATTTTCGGCGGTTGTAGTGAGAAAAACGCAGGACCGCCGCCACTGCCCGAAGTTGCTGTTGCGACCATACAGGAAAAGCCGGTGATGACCACAACGGAATTAGCGGGAAGAACATCAGCCAATTTAATGGCTGAAGTGCGCCCTCAGGTGAGCGGCATTATCCAAAAGCGGCTGTTTACCGAAGGCGCCAACGTCCAGGCCGGACAAGTGCTTTTTCAAATCGATGCGGCCCTCTACCAGGCGGCGCTCGACAATGCCAGGGCTGCGCTTGCCCGCTCCGAGGCCAATCTCACGGCCCTTCAGTTGAGGGCCGACCGCATGCGGGAGTTGCTGACCGATAAAGCAGTGAGCCAGCAGGATTACGACAATGCGGCGGCGGCACTGAAGCAGACTCAAGCGGACATTCAGTACAGCAGGGCAACACTCGAGACGGCCCGCATTAATCTGAAGCATACAACCATTACCGCGCCCATCTCGGGACGCATCGGAAGATCCAGTGTTACGGAGGGCGCCCTGGTGACAGCCGGTCAGCCCGTGGCCCTGGCCATCATTCAGCAAATGGACCCCATGTACGTGGATGTTGCCCAGTCCACGGCCGATATTCTTCGCCTGCGCCGGCAGCTCAATGAAGGGCAGTTGGACCGCAACGGCAAAAACCAGCAAAAGGTCACACTTATTTTAGATGATGGAACGGAATATTCCGCAAAAGGAAACCTTCAATTCCGCGACGTCACCGTCGATCCGAGCACCGGATCGGTCATCCTGCGCATTGTGTTCCCCAATCCGCAGGGCATTCTGCTGCCGGGCATGTTTGTCCGGGCGGTTGTACAGGAGGGTATTCATAAAAAGGCTATTCTCATTCCCCAGCAGGCTGTTTCCCGTGACCCCAAGGGCAATCCTCTGACTTTAATTGTTGATGCCAGGGGAATCGTCGAGAAACGGCCGCTCAAGCTCGACCGGGCCATCGGTGATGCCTGGCTGGTTTCGTCCGGTCTTGTTTCCGGTGATCGGGTCATTGTTGAAGGAATGCTGAAAGTGAAACCCGGTGTTTCCGTAAAAGCTGTCCCTTTTGAAAACAGTGAAAAGAATGGCGGGAAAACTAAGAATTCGACCCCGTCCGACAAAACAAATTAACGGGGGCGCCAATGCTTTCAAAATTCTTTCTGGATCGTCCGGTTTTCGCCTGGGTCATCGCCATTATCATTATGGCGGTAGGCTGTATTGCCATTTATAACCTGCCCATTTCCCAGTATCCGCAGATGGCTCCGCCCACCATTGCGATTTCAGCCTCCTATCCCGGTTCTTCGGCAGAGACAGTGGAAAACAGCGTCACCCAGGTCATAGAGCAGAAAATGACCGGGCTGGATAATCTGATCTATATGTCCGCCTCCAGTGATTCTGCCGGCGGTTCCCGCCTGGAGCTGACTTTCGCACCGGGAACCGATCCGGATATCGCCTGGTCCAAGGTGCAAAACAAAGTTCAGTCCGCCATGTCCAGCCTCCCCGATGTGGTGGAGAACCAGGGAGTGCAGGTCAGCAAGTCCACGCGCAATTATCTGATGTTCGTTGGTTTGATTTCGGAAGACGGCTCCATGGACGGCACCGACCTGAGAGACTATGCCAAATCCAACCTGGAAAAAATTATGGCGCGTGTTCCCGGCGTGGGCGAGGTGGAAGTCTTTGGCAGCGGTTATGCCATGCGTGTCTGGCTCAATCCCCAGAAGTTGACGGATTATCGAATGACGGTCGAAGATGTGATCGTGGCGCTCAAAGCCTATAACGTAGAGGTTTCCGCAGGCCAGTTCGGCGGCGCGCCCGCCATTCCCGGCCAGCGTTTAAATGCAACGATCATCGTTCAGAATATGCTTTCAACACCTGAGGAATTTGCCAATATCCCTCTTCGAACCAATCCGGACGGTTCTATTGTCCGAATCAAGGATGTGGGACGGACCGAACTGGGCACGGAAATTTACGATATCGAGGTCTTCAACAACGGCAAGCCTGCCGCGGGCATTGCCATACGGCAGTCGCCGGACGCCAACGCCCTGGATACGGCCGATAACGTTAAAGCAAAAATGGAGGAGATGAGCCGGTTTTTCCCCGCCGGAATGAAAGTTGTCTATCCCAACGATTCGACCACCTTCATCAAAGTCTCCATCAATGAAGTGATCAAGACCCTGGTCATCGCCATCGTGCTGGTCTTTCTGGTCATGTTGCTTTTTCTGGGCAACATGCGGGCCACGCTGATTCCCACCATTGCCGTGCCGGTGGTTATTTTGGGAACATTCGCTGTTTTGGGGCTCTTCGGATATTCCATTAACATGCTGACGATGTTTGCCATGGTACTCGCCATCGGCCTTCTGGTCGATGACGCCATCGTGGTCGTGGAAAACGTGGAACGCATCATGAGTGAGGAGGGACTTCCTCCCAAAGAAGCCACGGCAAAATCCATGGAACAAATTACCAGCGCACTCGTCGGCATCGGACTGGTGCTGGCCGCCGTTTTCGGCCCCATGGCCTTCTTCCCGGGCTCAACCGGCGTCATCTATCGCCAGTTTTCCATTACGATTATTTCGGCGATGCTTCTTTCTGTCGTCGTGGCCTTGATCCTGACGCCGGTTTTGTGCGCCGCGCTCCTCAAACCGGTAAAGGCCGGGCACGAACCGGCGGAAAATGCCGTCTTTTTTGCAAGGCCATTTCTCTTGTGGTTCGATCGCATGTTCTTTCGTCTTCGGGACCGTTATGTGGGACTGGTCGGTCATTCCCTCACCCGGGAAAAACGCTATCTGGCTGTCTTCCTTGTGATCATCGTGGTCATGGGCGTTTTGTTCCTGCGCATGCCCACCGCTTATCTGCCGGATGAAGATCAGGGAACGCTGCTTGCCCAGGTCATCATGCCCACGGGCTCCACGCTGGAGCAGACCGGAGAAATCACGAAGCAAATTGATAAATATTTTCGGGATAATGAAAAAGAAGCCGTGGAGATGGTGCTGACCATTACCGGTATTGGATTTTCCGGACGGTCGCAAAATAACGGCATGGTCTGGATCAGACTTAAAGACTGGCACCTGCGCAACCGGCCTGATCTGAAAGCCAAGGCCATTGCCGGAAGAGCCATGGGCGCCCTTTCCGGCATCCGCAACGCCATGGTATTTACCTTTCAGCCGCCGGCGGTTCCGGAACTGGGCACATCCATGGGGTTCGACTTTCAGTTGCTCGACCGCGGAGGCCTGGGTCATCAGGCCCTGATGGAAGGACAATACCAGCTATTGGGCCTTACGGCCAAGGACCCCCGGGTCACCAAGGTCCGGCCCAACAGCATGGCGGATGTTCCTCAATACCGTATCGATGTGGACTGGGAAAAAGCCGGCGCCCTCGGGATTCCCATCACATCCATTCACACCACCCTCTCCGCCGCTTTCGGCAGCGCCTACGCCAACGATTTTGTTCAGGGCGGCCGCATCAAAAGAGTGTATATCCAGGCGGATGCTCCCTACCGGATGCTGCCCAAAGATCTGGAAAAGCTCTATGTCCGCAACACTCAGGGTAAAATGGTTCCTTTTTCTTCTTTCGCCTCGGGCCGCTGGACGTCCGGCGCTCCCAGACTCACACGCTTTAACGGATTCCCCTCCATCAACATCTGGGGGGAACCCTCACCGGGCAAGAGTTCGGGCGAAGCCATGAAGGCCATGGAAGACGCCATGGGAAAGCTGCCTAATGGTTTCGGTTTCGACTGGAGCGGACTTTCCTATCAGGAACGGATGGCCAGTTCTCAGGCCCCGCTTTTGTATGCCTTTTCCATTTTCGTGATTTTTTTGTGTCTGGCCGCGCTCTATGAAAGCTGGACGATTCCTATTGCCATCCTGCTGGTCCTCCCTCTCGGCGTGATTGGCGGCGTCATCGCCTCGAGTACGCGCGGACTGGCCAATGACGTTTATTTCCAGATCGGCCTGCTGACGACGCTGGGGCTGGCCACGAAAAATGCGATCCTGATCGTCCAGTTTGCCAAGGGCGGACTGGCAAAAGGCATGGGGATCATCGAAGCCACTGTCGAGGGGGCGAAACTCCGCTTCCGCCCGATTCTGATGACGTCACTGGCCTTCGGTTTCGGGGTTTTGCCCCTGGCGCTCACCACCGGCGCGGGCGCGGGCGCCCAGAACGCCATCGGCACCAGTGTATTGGGCGGCATGATTACCGCCACGATCCTGGTCCTTATATTCGCGCCCCTTTTCTACGTGTTGATAGAAAAAATCTTTGGCCGGCGTCAAAAGCAGAATTCAGGCGCAGCAGGCGATCAACGTTCTTTCTTCAGGGTGCTGATCGAAAGGCTTTCCGGCAAAAGGCAAAAACAGCAATCGCCCCCTGCTGAGAGTGGAAATTCATCAGAGGTTAAATGATATGAACAGAAAATTATTTCTTCTACCGCTTGTGATCGTCTTTCTTCTGTGTCACTGCACGATGGCCCCGAAATATGAGCGCCCGGAGGCCCCGGTACCCGGTCAATGGCCGACCGGCGCGGCCTACCAGCAGACACCCTTCGCTAAGGAAGCAACGGATCTGGCCTGGCGGGATTTTATCACCGATGGGCGTCTCCGGGAAATTATTGAAATCGCCCTCATCAACAACCGCGATCTGCGGGTGGCGGCGCTGAATGTGGAAAGAGCGAAGGCGATGTACGGGATAGGCCGGGCAACCCTTCTGCCTTCAGTCAACGCCCTCGGAAGCTGGTCTAAAGCCCGCGTACCGGCGGATCTTTCATCCACCGGCAGCGCAATGACCACCGAGCGATATGACGTCAATCTCGGCGTCACGTCCTGGGAGATAGATTTCTTCGGGCGGATCCGGAGCCTGAAAGACAAAGCGCTGGAAGAATACCTGGCCACAGATCAGGCGCGCTCGAGCGCACGGATCATGCTGGTTTCCACGGTAACACAGGCGTACCTCTCTCTGGCGGCAAACCGCGAAGCTCTGCAACTGGTCTCCCAAACACTCACGGGACAGGAAGCGGCATATAAACTGATTCAGAGACGATATGACGTCGGCATCATATCCGAGCTGGATCTCCGCCAGGCGCAAAGCCAGGTGGAAATCGCCCGGGGAGACGTCGCCCGCTATACCCAACTCGCCGCGCAAGCGGAAAACGCCTTGCATCTTCTGGTCGCCTCTCCGGTGCGGCCGGAGTTTCTGCCGTCGGAATTAGCCCGCGTCACCCCACCCGGAGAGATATCGGCCGGCCTGTCTTCGGAGCTTCTTTTACACCGGCCGGATGTCCTGACGGCGGAGCATCAGCTCAAGGCGACCAATGCAAATATCGGCGCCGCCCGCGCGGCCTTCTTCCCCCGCATCCTCCTGACGGGCTTTGCCGGGACCGCCAGCGCGGATCTGTCCGGACTCTTCCAGGCCGGATCAGGCGTCTGGAGTTTTACCCCGCAGATCGTCATGCCGATTTTCGACGCCCGCACCTGGTTTGCCTATGATGTCACGAAGATCGATAAAGAAATTGCCGTGGCCCAGTATGAGAAAGCCATCCAGACGGCTTTCCGGGAAGTAGCCGATGCGCTGGCCGTGAAAGGCACGGTCGATCAGCAAATCGGGGCGCAACAATCCCTGGTGGATGCGCTGACTGTCACCTACCGCCTCTCCGAGGCGCGTTATACCAAAGGCATTGACAGCTACCTCTCTGTTCTGGACGCGCAGCGCTCGCTCTACAGCGCCGAGCAGGGCTTGATCATGCTGCGTCTTGCCCGGCTCAATAATACGGTCCAACTCTATAAGGTGCTGGGCGGAGGCGCCCGGTAAAATATCCTGGCAACACTTCCGAAAAAAGCAGTTTCTACGCCTGAATTGCGCATCATTAAAGTTCAAGAAGAAAGGTTCTACCGTGCTTTATCCATAAGTCTTTTTTTTCCATGCCGGCATTGCTATTTTCTGATCGGTATGGGCTGGACCCACTTCTTGTTGTCTCCATCGTAATACCATTTGTCGGGAAATCCGCGGCGGCGGATAAAGGTAGGATTGTCGGCCCAGCGCAGCAGGTCTTTATAAGCTTCATGAATTTTCCGGAAGGCGGCGGCCTGACCACCGGCGTCGGGATGATGAATTTTTACCTGCCGCCGGTAGGCGTTTTTTATTATTTTCACCACTTCACGGGAGCCCAAATCCGCCTTGGCCATATCGAGCAGGATTAAATTTTCCGGCTTTACCGTCGGGACTCTGATCAGCCTTGGACGGGTGAGCCCTTCAGCAAGGTCCAGTCGTTCGGCCAATCCCAGCACATGCCGGGAAGCCAGATAATTTTTTGTTGTCCTTTTTTCTTCCTCCCACCAGGCCCTGCCGAGCCAGTTGGTCATCTTGCCGAAATCTTCCGCCGGTTTCATGTCCAGTTCGCGCAACGCTGCATAGCGGAATATTTCGCGGATGCCATGGGGCACAATATCCAGAATAATCAATTGGTCTGTAAAATAAAATGTCGCATAGCGTGTGTTCAGGGCCTGCAGCAAACCGCTCCGCGTATTGAGCTTCTGACGCAGGTGCTGCCGGCACTGTACAGAGCAATAACGCCGCTTTCCGATGTTTTGGGTTGTGCCGCAGGAAAGACAGGCGTTCTGTTTCTGATGATGAGTGGACCCTTTGCTTTTGACTAACATGGAATGATGCAAAACAGCCGGTTCACTGTTCATAAACCGGCTGCCTTGTCTGTTCTCCAAATCCGTTATTTTGCGGCCAGATAGCCCCTGGCCAGCGCTTTATTCACGTGCAGCACGCCCTTATTCATATCTTTCATGGGATAATCCGCCGTAATGACCGGCAGCGCATCCGCTTCCGCCTGTGTTTTGATGACGGAACCCACCGGCACATAGCGGCCGTCGGCCACTTTCACGCCCATTAGAATAACACCCGGCTCGATGACGCAATTCTTTCCCACCCAGGATTTGAAGACGAGCACTTTCATTCCGACAAACGTATCATCCATCACGACAGCCGGTCCGTGAATCTGTACCTGATGAGCGAGCGACACGCGGTTTCCCACATAGACCGCGTATTTTTTGCCATCGACTTCCACTTGATTTTTTTCCACCGGTTTGCCGTCCAGCTCGGTCTCCAGCGCATGAATGACGACGCCGTCCTGCACATTGGTATCGTTGCCCACATAAAGCGGCTGCCCTTCATCGCCGCGCACGCATGCCGTCGGCGCGACCATCACATTATTTCCTAAAATCACGTTCCCGATCACTGCCGCGAGCGGGTGAACAAACGTACCCGGCCCGATGACCGGCTCGGACACTTTTGCACTGAAATCCGTTTTGACATTTTTCTCAATCATATCTTCTTACCTCCAGCCCTTTTTATATTCCGCATCGGCGCAAGCCAGAAACTTGAACCCGGCGCATTAACTTTTCTTGTTTTTTTCCCTTTCCACTAAATCCCGCCAGACCTTCGCCACATGTTTTTCAGTTTCTTCGAGAGCGCATTGATTGTCAATCACGATGTCCGCAAGGGCAATTTTATCGTGAATCGGCATCTGGCAGGACAGCCGCAGTTCGGCATCTTCCCGGCAGACTGCGTTGCGGGCCATCAGGCGCTCGATCTGATGCGCGGGCTCTATCATCACCAGGATCGTCAGCTCAAACAGATGCTGCATTCCTCCTTCAAATAACAGGGGAACATCCGCGAAGACGATGCCGTGGGGATCTTGTGTTTTGATTTCCTCCAGACGGCGGCACCATTCCTCGAAAACACGCGGGTGGACAATGACATTGAGTTTTTTGAGCTTTTCGGGATGATTAAAAACAACCGCCGCCAGTTTGTTGCGGTCGATGGTCCGGTCCGGCTGCAAAATATCCAAACCAAAACAGGCAACCACATCCTGCCAGGCAGGCTTGTCCGGCTCCTGCACTTCGTGAGCCAGTTTATCAAAATCAATCAGATAACCGCCAAGCCGCACAAACATTTGCGCCACGGTGGATTTTCCGCAGGCGATGCCGCCCGTCAAGCCGACATTCAACATGATTTATTTCTTATTGAGGTCATAAATAATCCGCAGACCGTCCAGCGTCAACATCTCTTCAATTTTCTCGATCGTTTTCGTTTCCGGTGCGACGATCCGCGCCAAACCTCCCGTCGCAATCACCAGCGGATTGGTTTTGACTTCCGCCAGCATCCGGGTGACAATCCCATCCACCAGCCCGGCATAGCCAAACATAATGCCCGCCTGCATGGCGCTGACCGTGTCTTTGGTGATCACCGTTTTGGGCTTGCTGAATTCCACGCGCGGCAGCTTGGAGGCCCTTTCAAAAAGGGCTTCGCTGGAAATCACGATGCCGGGAGCGATGCAGCCGCCCATGTATTCGCCTTTGGGCGAAACGTAGTCAAAAGTGGTCGCTGTGCCGAAATCCACGATGATGCATTCCCTGTGATACTTCTTATAAGCCGCAACGGCGTTGACAATGCGGTCGGCGCCCACTTCCTTGGGGTTATCATAGAAGATCGGCATGCCCGTCTTGATTCCGGGCCCGACGATCATCGGTTTAATGTTAAAATACTTGATGCAGAGAGGCTCCAGGATATTGAGCATCGGCGGCACGACACACGAAATGATAATATCCGTCACCGACTTGATCTCTTTGGCTTTCATCCGGCTGGATTGGTACAGATTGTAAATCAGCACGCCGTATTCATCAATCGTATGGTCGATCTCCGTTCGGATTCGCCAGTCATGCAGCAATTGTTCTTCGTCGAAAAGTCCCAGCACCGTGTTTGTGTTGCCGACGTCAATGACTAACAGCATAGATCTTCACCTCTTTAAAATGGTTGCATCTCCCGCGGAGACACTGATGGTTTTATTTCCGGGCGCCAGAAGGATCAGTGAACCGTCGTCATCGAGGCCCAGGGCCTTGCCGCTCACGACTTCTTCCCCGTACAGAACCGAAACAGGCTGGCCGATCATCGGCGACAGGGCGAGCCATTTTTCCCTGACCGCGCCAAACCCGTTTAAGGCCAGTTCTCTATACCATTTTGCCATATTTTCATACAATCGAATTATCACCTGAAGGCGTGATATTTCACGGCCTGTTTCCATCGCCAGCGATGTGGCAATTTTCCGGATATCCGGCGGAAATTGTTCACGGTCCAGGTTGACATTAATCCCTGTCCCTACCACCACAAAATCGATGGCGTCGCCCGCCATTTTCATATGCGCCAGGATGCCGCAGACCTTTTTCCCGCCGATCAACACATCATTGGGCCATTTCAGATGCACGCGATCGGGGCAATAATCGCTGAGCGTCTCCGCCGCCGCGACGCCGGCGGCGATGGAAATCTGCGGTGCGCGCGCCGTCTCGAACGCCGGCCGTAAAATGATCGAGGTGTAAATATTGGCGCCGGCGGGTGAGTGCCAGACCCGCTGCATGCGCCCCCTGCCGGCGCTCTGGCTGTTGGCAACGAGCGCCGTCCCTTCCGGCGCGCCTGTCATCCCGATCCGGAAAGCCTCATCATTCGTCGAACCGATTTCTTCATAATAATACAGCGGATGGCAGATAAATTGACCGGCCAGACCCTGCTGCAAGGTATCCTGATTAACGTTCATAAAGGATCAATCATGAATATCAACGATTTTCTTCGCCCATTTCTTCTTCTGCTCCAGGTTGCCCAGACGGCCGTACATTACCTTCTGGGACTGGGGAGAGCCTGCGCCGTGCATCGATTCGGCCAGCGCCGTGCCTCCGCTCATGTTTTCGATAAGCCGCAGGATTTTAATCCGGTCCTCGGTTTTGATCCCCTGGACTCCGGCGAGATATTTCTTTACATAGCGGCCCACCTCACTGCTTTCCAGGTCGCCCTGGAACGGCATGGTCGCAATAATGCCGCCGGCGATATCATGCGCCAGCCTCGCGATTTCATAGATATGGCGCGTCACGTTATGCTTGGTCGTATTGGCCAGCAGAGGATCGGGATAATAGGCGCCGGAGGGTGTTTTGTATCCCATGGCCGAGCAGGCGACCGAACCGGAGAAAATCGTCTCGGCCAGATGAATCATCTCGGCAAGCTTCTCCTTCACATGCGAGGCTGCTGCTGTTCCCTGATAATCGGCAGCGAGCGCCGTAGCCCCGATCAGGATATCGGAAACCCCGCCCTTGCACCCGCCGTAATTCTGCCGGTGCAGTGTCGCAAACCGTTCCACAAATAATCCGCACATGTCGTACTCCCCGCAAAGAAATACGCGCTCCCAGGGAACAAATACATCCTCAAAGACAATCAAAGCCTCGCCGCCCACCAGGCCGAAACGCGGATTGCCGGAATCGATGCCGCACTCCAGCTTGCGTTCCTCGTTGGTCTGGCGTCCGAAGATCAGCGTGACGCCCTGGGCATTGAGCGGAAGCGCGCAGGAAAGCGCATAGTCCTTATCCTCTTCTTTCATCGCCTGTGTGGGCATAATCAGGATTTCGTGGGAATTGACGGCCCCCGTCATATGGGCTTTGGCCCCGCGAATCACGATGCCGTCGGAACGCTTTTCCACGATATGCGTGAAAAGATCCGGATCGTGCTGTCTGGACGGCGACAGAGAGCGGTCGCCCTTCGGGTCCGTCATCCCGCCGACCAGCATGATATTATCTTCCTGGATATGTGTCAGATACTTTTTAAAGCGTTCAAAATAGTCCGTTTTATACTTCTGATCAATGTCGTAAGTCGTCATATAGGCGGCATTGAGCGCGTCAAATCCCACGCAGCGCTGGAAGCACGAACCGGTTTCATGCGCAATGAGCCTCAGCATTTGAATTTTTTTGATCAGGTCGTCGATGCTTTGATGGATATGGGTAAACCGGTTGATTTTTTTGCCGGTCAGGTGAGAGGTGGCCGTCATTAAATCTTCATGTTCGGGCCTCTGTGCCAGTTCGTAAGTCAGCGCCGCGGAATTGATGTGCGGCTGCAAAGCGGGATGCTTCGTCACGTCGTCGACCCGCTTCCCGTTGTAGTAAACCACGTGATGAAGATCCTGGAGACTTTTGATGTAATCTTCCCTGGTAACAATTCGCTTCATGGCTCTCTCCTTTTAATGAATTGCCTGATTCTTTCATAAATAAAACGTTAATTGATTTTCCGCATAACAACTGCGATCATTCTTCCGCGCAAGCCTTATTCGGTGAAATTCAAAGCGTTTCACTTCACGCTTCACGAGATTTGGAAACGGTGCAGACATAACGGATCAATGATCGCCTTTGACTTTCAAGGAGATGTCCGCGGCCCGAACGGAATGGGTGAGTTCACCTACGGAAATGAAATCGACGCCGGTCGCGGCAATACCGGCAACCCGTTGCAGGTTGACATTGCCGGAGGCCTCCGTAAGCGCTCGTCCATCCACGAAATCGACGGCCTTTTTCATCGCTTTGTTCGTCATGTTGTCGAGCATGATGATATCAACGCCGCACTGCAGGGCTTCCTTCACTTCCCGCAGATTTCTGGTTTCCACTTCGATTTTCAGATTGCGCCGCAGGTGTTTTCGCTGCGCCAGAACCGCGGCGGCAATGCCGCCCGCGGCTTCGATGTGGTTGTCCTTGATGAGAACGCCGTCATACAGACCAATGCGGTGATTGGTCCCGCCGCCCAGGCGGACGGCCAGTTTGTCCAGAACGCGCAGGCCCGGAACGGTTTTGCGCGTGTCCAGGATTTTCGTTTTCGTCCCGCGCACGGATTCCGCATATTTCGCTGCCAGCGTGGCAATGCCGCACATGCGCTGAAGCAGATTGAGCGCAACCCGTTCAGCCTGTAAAATGACCGCCAGGCTGCCTGCCACTTCGGCAATGACAGCGCCTTTTTGAGCGCGGCATCCGTCAGCAATCCTTATTTTCACTTTGATATTTTTATCCAGGCATTTAAATGTTGCTGCGAATACTTCCAGGCCGGCCACGACAAAATCGCCCTTGGCGACGGCAACCGCCCTGCCCTTCTTTTGCGGATCAACCGTGGCCCCGGTGGTGATGTCGCCCGTGCCGATATCCTCGGCCAGCGCGTCTTTGATGATTTTTTTGATTTGGTGAGAAACCATATCTGATCAGTTCGTCCTCAAAAAAGCATCGCATTCTTTACGGTCATTTTGATCTCCCCCTGCATCGGTTGAAGCCACCCCTGCGGGTGGCAAGACCGTTTCCTACCCGGCAATCTCCTTGAGTTTCTTCAGCGCACCCTCCAGCGCGGTGAATTTTTCCTGGAACCCTTTAGATTTGTCCTCTTCCTTGGCAATAATTTCCGGTGCTGCTTTTTCCCGGAAATCATGGTTGGCCAGTTTTCGGGAGCTTTGCTCCAGATCTTTAGCTATCTTTGCCAGTTCCTTCTCCAGGCGCGCTTTTTCACCGGCAATATCGACCACGCCGGCCAGCGGCACGAATATTTTTATCGCGCCGATCACGCCGGTCGCCACGCCCTTGGGTTCAACCAGATTCACTTCCACCGTCAAGGATTCGAGATTGGACAGGTTCAGGATATAGCCGCTGCCCGCTTCGATCGTTCTTTTCGCGGGTTCATCCGCGGCAGAAATCAATGCTTTCAACTTGTGGGAGGGCGGAATCCTCATTTCGCCGCGGATGTTGCGGATGGAGGTGATGATCTCCATGAGCAGTTCCATTTCCTTTTCCGCCGGCTGCTCATTCCAGGCTTCATCCACAACGGGGAATTTGCTGACCATGATGGCGTTTTCATCGCTGGCGTAAAGGGCCTGCCAGAGTTCCTCGGTCACAAAGGGCATGAAGGGATGGAGCAGCTGCAGCATCGTCGAAAACACGTCTTTCAGCGTTCGCTGGGTCGCCTGCTTTTGCTCGGGGCTGATCTTGCCGTAGAGCGCGGGTTTACTGATCTCCAGGTACCAGTCGCAGTACTCATGCCAGATAAAATTGTAGATGGCGGCGGAGGCGTCGTTGAAACGATATTCATCCAGACTGCGCGTCACTTCGGCGATCGTTTCGTTTAATTTGGTCTTGATCCATTTTTCCGGCAGCGCATCGGGTGCGGCAAGCGCTGCGCCTTCATCATAGTCCGCCAGGTTGGAGAGCGTCAGCTTGGCGGCGTTCCAGATCTTGTTGACAAAAAATTTGTAACCCTCAATGCGCTCAGGAGACATGCGCACATCGCGCCCCTGGGCCGTGTAGGCCGCCAGGGTGAAGCGAAACGCATCCGTGCCGTACTGGTCGATCATCACCAGCGGATCGATGCTGTTGCCCTTGGACTTGCTCATTTTCTCGCCCTTTTCGTCGCGGACGAGCGCGTGGAGATACACATCTTTAAACGGCACGTCTTTCATGACGTAAAGCCCCATCATCATCATGCGGGCCACCCAGAAAAAGAGAATATCGAATCCGGTGATCAAAAGCGATGTCGGGTAAAAGGTTTTGAGCGCTTTCGTTCTTTTGGGCCAGCCCAGCGTGGTAAAAGGCCAGAGCGCCGAACTGAACCAGGTATCGAGCACATCTTCATCCTGTCTGAGAGAAGAACCGTCGCAAATCGGACACCGGTCCGGGTCCACCGTGGAGACGATGACCTTGCCGCAGTCACCGCAATACCAGACGGGAATGCGGTGCCCCCACCACAACTGCCGGGAGATGCACCAATCGCGGATGTTATTCATCCAGTCAAAATACGTGGCTTCCCATGATGCGGGAATGATCTTTGTTTTTTTCTTCGTGACGGCGGCGATGGCCTGTTTGGCGAGCGGCTTGATTTTTACAAACCACTGTTTGGAAACCATCGGTTCGATATCCGTTTTACAGCGATAGCACTGGCCGACATTGTGCGCGTAGGGCTCCGTACCGACCATATAGCCGCCCTTTTCCAGATCGGCGACAACATTCCGGCGCGCCTCATAACGGTCCTGCCCCTTGTAGGGACCGCCATGCTCATTGATGATGCCCTGCCCGTCCATGATCGAGATGATTTCCAGCTGATGACGCTGGGCCATGGCGAAATCGTTGGGATCGGAGCCGGGGGTGATTTTCACCGCGCCGGAGCCGAAATCCATCGTGACATAATCATCGGCGATGATGGGGATCTGCTTGTTCATGAGCGGCAAAATGACGAACTTGCCGACTTTATCCGTGTAGCGCGAATCGGCGGGGTTGACGGCGACCGCCGTGTCGCCCAGCATGGTTTCCGGCCTTGTCGTGGCCACCACGATATCTCCACTGCCGTCGGCCAGCGGATAGCGGATGTTCCACAGGAAGCTCTGATCCTGCTTGAACTCCACCTCCAGGTCCGAAATGGCGGTATGACAGCGCGGGCACCAGTTGACGATGTAGTCGCCCTGGTAGATCATGTCTTCATTATAAAGCCGGACAAATACTTCCCGGACGGCCTGGGAGAGTCCTTCATCCATCGTGAAACGCTCGCGGTCCCAGTCGCAGGAGCAGCCCAGGCGTTTCAACTGATTAATGATCACGCCGCCGTATTTTTCTTTCCACTCCCAGACACGGGCAATGAATTTTTCCCGCCCCAGATCATGCCGTGACAGTCCTTCTTTCCTTAACTGCTGCTCCACCACGTTCTGCGTGGCGATCCCCGCATGATCCATGCCCGGCATCCACAGCGTGTTATAGCCCTGCATCCTTTTAAAGCGGATAATGATATCCTGCAGGGTGTTGTTGAGCGCATGTCCCATGTGCAGCATCCCGGTGACATTCGGCGGCGGGATGACAATGGAAAAAGCGGGTGCGTCGCTTTGATCCTGCGCATGAAAATATTTGTTTTTCATCCAGTAATCGTATAGCCTTTTTTCGGCCTCGGCCGGTTCAAACGCTTTGCCTAACTCTTTGGTAACCATGAAATATTCATCTCCCATCTATAAATACACAAAAGGGCTTGCGCCCTTTTTGACTTCGCTTTTATCACCCGTCAGACTCAAAATTTGAGGCGGGACCATTTTTGCCCCGCCTCCCGATTCATTTTGCAAACCGCATTTCAGTTAAAATTCAATTTGTCCTTAAGCATCCGGATCGTCAGCAGGGCGTCCACGCCCGCCACGGATTTATTCGGCGCGAATTCCCCCGTGGTAATGTCTTTGGTTTCCATGAGACCGCGCGTTGTCACAACCATGACCGCATTGAAATAAGGCAATGAATTATTCATATCGGAAAACGGCGATCTCGAACCGATAAACCTTGTCGCGATGGAATCATCACCCGTGACTCTCAGCAAAATGTCTTCCAGCATCATGGCATAGGCGGCGCGGGTCACGATTTCTCCCGGATGGAAGTTCCCGTCGGGATAATTTTCCAATCCGCGCACACCGATTTCGAGGATCCCCTCGATATCCGCTCTCAGAGGATGATCCGCAATGTCTCTGGCCGTCGCCTTGACCTGTTTTGCCGTCTCGGCGGCTTTTTCAGGGTCCTTGAAAGACGTGTCGAATTTCTTCGGCGTTCTCTTCTTGTACAGAACATCGATCTTTAATTCTTCCATGAACAGCGCCGCGGCGTCCGCGCGGGTGATGCGCGTAACCAGCGCAATCTGCTTACCCGTGACGGAACCGGGCATCGCCCGTTGAACCTTCTGGATAAAATTCCATTCGCTGTCGGCTTTGGACACGTAATCGGTCTTCAACTCCAGCACTTTGGCAAACATCTGGCCCGCGGAATGAAAGTCAATGGCCTGCTTGTAGGCCAGACCCATAAAATAATAAGCGGCGGAATACTTCGGATCCAGTTTAACGGCCGCATCAAATTCATCCTTGCAAACCTCCAGCCAATTCTTATCCATTCTGCTTTGCGTCTGGTAACGAATCATGCTGACGCGGCTGAAAAGAATTTCGTCATCGGTCCTGGCGTAGCTGGCGCCTTTCTCCAGATAGTCGCGAGCGCTTTTAAAATCGAACAGGTAGGTCTTAACCAATCCGAGCCCCGTGCAGGCCCTGGAATACTTTTTATCCAGCTCAAGTGCCAGATCGAATTCCCTCTGGGCATCTATATATTTTTCCTGATCCAGGAGCTTCATCCCGGTAAAGACATGATGTTCAGGCGTATCCAACTGGCTCACGGGCATACGGGGCGCCGTTCCGCATCCGGCCGTCAATGAAAAAACCGCAAATAGGACGATAAAAAAAAGAACTTTATTATTCAGATAACCATGAAACATATTGGGCTCCTTTCTTTTTTTAAAAGGGGTTGTATCCTAAAAAAATATTCCCGTTTTTTCGATAATAGGCATCCCCTAACTAGCTTTAGTGCGGTCTTAAGTCAAGTCAATATTGACTTGAGCCTAAATTGATTCCGGATGTATTTTGCTCGTCAGTCAGGAATGTTTTTTATGGTATTTTTTTCCGCCAGGAACATGTCCACGGTTTTCTGAATATCGCCGGAATGATCCGGAGCAAACCAGGTGATCGACTTATCCGCCGAAAACCAGGTCATCTGTCTTTTGGAATATTGCCACGTTTCCCGATTGATTAAATCCACCGCCCGATCCCAGGGATAGCGGCCCTGGAAAAACTCAATGACCTGTTTATATCCCAGAGACTGCAGCGGTTTGAGACTTTCATGGTAACCCCGCGCCAAAAGTCCGCGCACTTCACAGGCGAGCCCCGCTTCCAGCATCCGCGAGGTTCTGAGGATAATTCTTTTTTTCAATTCGGCGCGTTCAATGTGCAGCCCTATCTTGCAGGCTTCGTACGGGCAATCGGCAAACGCATGCTGCTGCTGCAATGCGACAATGGATTGACCGCTTTGCTCCAGAACTTCCAGAGCCCGGATCACGCGCACGGCATCATGGGGATTGATGCGCCCGGCCGCCTGCGGATCTCTTTGGCAAAGCAGCCCGTAAAGATGTTCTTTGCCCAAACGGTCACGAAGGTCTCTATAATAATTGCGGATATTTTCATCGACCGGCGGCGTGGCGATGATGCCCTGCAGGAGCGCCCGGATATAAAGACCCGTTCCGCCGACCACAAAAACCGGTTTATTCTCCCCGGCTTTTTTTTCAATGACCGCCCGTGCCCGCTCAACATAAAGGGCGGCGTTAAAGTCTTCATCCGGATTGACGACGTCGATTAAATGATGCGCCACCTGTTGTCGTTCTTCCACGGTAGGTTTGGCCGTGCCGATATCCAGATAACGGTAAACCTGCAGCGAGTCGGCATTGAGTATGTCACCACCGAAATGCCGGGCCAGTTCAATGGCCAGATGGGTTTTTCCGGTCGCCGTGGGCGAGCAAATGACAATGAGCGGAATTTTGTGCATTTTATTTTCTTTTAAACAGTCTTTCGATTTCAGAGAGAGAAAAATGCACGCTGATCGGGCGTCCGTGCGGACAGGTGGCATTGTAGGGTGTTTTCTCCAGATCCCGGCACAAAGCGGCGACTTCCCCCGCGGAGAGAGCCGCCCTGGCCTTGATGGCGGCATGGCAGGCGAGCGACGCCAGAATCTTTTCCCGACGCTCCTCAAGCGACGGCTGTGCCTGTTCCTCGGCCAGTTGATCGGCCAGATCGGAGATGATAGCACAAGGCGCGACCTGCGGCAGGCACGCGGGCACGGCCTTCACCACGACAGCGTCCCGGCCGAATATTTCCAGTTCCAGGCCAATGTCGCCAAGCAGCGAGAGAACCCCTTCAAAAAGACTGATCTGCGCGGGGTTAACACTGACCACTTCCGGCATGAGCAGGGGCTGGCTCGCCGCTTTTTCCGCGGATGCTTTTTTTAAGCGCTCCAGGATAACCCGTTCGTGCGCCGCGTGCTGATCCACCAGCATCACGCCGTCCCCGCCGCCGAAAACCAGGTAGGTATCGGCAAACTGGCCCAGATAGGTTCTGTTCGCAAAGGTGATCCGTTCACCGCAGGAGGCCTCTTCAACCCGCAGAGGAACATCCGTCGGATTTCCGGCCTGGGTAAACAAATCATCATCAATCGCCCGCTGCAGGTTCTGCCGCGAATAAACAGCGCGCGGCCCCTCCGGTGATGAATACGACTCTTTCGGTTTCCAGAATCCGGAGGAAGCGGAAGACATTCCCCGCGGCGCCAAGCGATAGGCAAAAGCATCCGGCGAGGTCTGAGATCGGGCCAGATTTTGCGCCACCGTTTTGGAGACGAGATCATAAATCTCGCGGGAATTCCGGAAGCGCACTTCCAGTTTGGCCGGATGGACATTAATATCGACCTCCACACCGGGCAGGTCGAGGAACAATACGGACGCGGGATAGCGGCGCGGCTCGATCACCTGCCGGTAGGCCGCGAGCACCGCGTGCGTCATGCTGTTATCGCGGATGAAACGGCCATTGACATACAGAAAAATACTTTTGGAATTGGACTTGTTCCATTCCGGCGTTGAAATAAAACCGTTCAGCCGGACATCGTCTTTCTCCGCATGGACCGCAAGGCAATGACCGGTAAAATCATTCCCCAGGACCATGGCGACGCGTTCGGAAACATCCCTGGCGGCAGGCGCCGCAAAGACTTCCCTGCCATCGGCGGCCGCGACGAAACGGACTTCCGGGTGCGCCAGCGCCAGGCGGGTAATCGCATCCAGGCAGGCGCTCTGTTCGGTAGCTTCGGTCTTCAGAAATTTCCGGCGTGCGGGCACATTGGCAAATAATTCCGTCACGGTGATTTGTGTTCCGGGCGGCACGCCGGCCGGCGATATCTCGGAAATAACCCCGGCTTCCGCCAATGCTTTTGTGCCGGCCAGATCATCCTTCCGGCGGGTCAGCATCTCCACGCGCGCGACCGACGCGATGCTGGCCATGGCCTCACCGCGAAAACCAAAGGAACCGGCTGAATAGATATCTTCCAGCCTGGTGATTTTACTGGTGGCGTGACGCTCAAAAGCCAGGGCAACGTCTTCGCGTTCAATTCCCGATCCGTTGTCCACGACTTTGATGGATGCGCACCCGCCTTTTGATAACTCAACGCGGACATCCCGCGCTCCCGCATCGATGGAATTTTCAACCAGCTCCTTGACGATCGATGCCGGCCGCTCCACCACTTCTCCGGCGGCAATCTGGTTGGCGACTTCTTCGGATAGGACAACGATTCGTTTGGACAAAGTTTTTCCTTTTCTTCGGTCCTGTCTTTATGCCTTCATCGAAAAAAGCCGCAGCCACCAAAGGATTCGTGACTGCGGCCATTGATCCATACTGCAATTCCGGGTTAATCCAGAACGATCATCACCCGGCATTTTTTCATGAAAGACGCGTTCTCCGCGGAAGCGCGGATCTGTCCCGCGTCGGCATTGCTGATCACCAGATCCGATTTGCCGGCCCCGCCGGTTTTCAGCGCTTTCACCGTCACGGGATTGGCCGTCACGCGCTGATTGCTCTGCGCGGACGTGAGGTCACGCGCGTATCCGCTCATCCCCTGCTGCACCGCGTATTCACGGTCCACATTGGCCGAGCCGTAAACTTCCTTGCCCTCTTCATCATAAATGCGCGGCGACATGGCCGGACGCGCCCCGATGCCCCGGCCGTCGATCACCAGTCCGGTATAGGCCACGGTCGCGGGAGGCGCCGGAGGCGTACTCACGGCAGGCGCCGGTTTTGCCGGGGCGGGAGTTGCGGAAGGCGCCGGGGGTGCGGGAGGTGCAGGCTCCGGAACTGTTTTCCGTTTCTCAATGGCCAGCGGAACCACGACCTGGGACAAATTGCCGTAAAGCGGCATTCTCAAACGAACTTCCACGGTGCCGTCAGACATGTATTGCTGATCGACCACCTGCGCGCCTTTCACGAGGCCTTCAACCTGCGTGTTCACGACATCGCTCTCCACGGTAAAATCTCTTACCGTCGTTCGGGAGTCCACCTGAACGCCCTTGGTAATTTCCAGGATATTGCGATAGGCATCCACTTTCGCCGCCCGCAGGGCCATGGGCCGGGCGTTAATTTTGCCGATGCTTCTATCCGGCGGCGCACCGATGCCGATTGCTTCAATATAGCCTGCCGACCAATTCACTGAACCCTGGCCGACCTTTTCCACCCACTCGGACATGCTGACCGTATTCTGACAAAAACCTGCCTGAGCCAATAAAAAAACCATTCCCGTCAGAATGGTTATGGAGATCAATCTTATCTTCATCGTATCCTCCTTTAGGTGTTATCTTAAAAAGCGATCTATTCTCTGCAAGTGCTTACAAAACTAACAAAATATTCTCCAGGTTGCAATAAGAATTCGGGCGCAATCCATCCTTTTGGAACGCCAAGAGTTATGCTTGAAAGTCCTAGGGTTATGTGATAGTTGACTGCGACCGATCGGATATATCAGCATATCAGCAGGGAACCGTTCCCTGCCTTTATTCACAATCGCGGTTTAGCCGCTATTTTTTTTGAAAGAAAACAGGAGCAGTAAAAATGGATTACAAACAGACATTGAATCTTCCCCAAACCGACTTTCCCATGAAAGCCAATCTGGCCCAGCGCGAGCCGGAAATGCTGGCCAAGTGGGCTGAAATAGGCATTTACGAGAAAATCCGGGCTATGGCCAAAGGCAGGAAACCTTACATTCTGCATGACGGACCTCCCTATGCCAACGGCAATATCCACCTGGGAACGGCGCTCAATAAAATTATCAAAGATATCGTCGTTAAAGCTAAAAATATGACCGGCTTCGACGGGGTCTACGTGCCCGGCTGGGACTGCCATGGTCTGCCCATCGAACATCAGGTGGACAAGGAACTGGGGTCGAAAAAGCAAACCATGTCGCAGGTGGAAAAACGCCGCGCCTGCCGCAGCTACGCGGAAAAGTTTGTCGATATTCAACGCGCGCAGTTCATGCGTCTGGGGGTCTTCGGCGAGTGGGACAATCCCTATCTGACCATGGCCTATCCCTACGAAGCCACGACGGTGAACGAATTCGGAAAGCTCTATCTCAACGGCAGCGTCTATAAAGGAAAGAAACCCGTGTACTGGTGCGCGACGTGCAAAACCGCGCTGGCCGAAGCGGAAGTGGAATATGCCGATCATCATACGCCGTCCATCTACGTTAAGTTTGCTTTTGTTTCAGACATAAGCGAGGTTCTGCCGAAGCTCGCGGGACAAAAAGTCAACATGGTGATCTGGACGACCACGCCCTGGACAATTCCCGCCAATCTGGCCATCGCCGTCAAGGATGATTTCATTTACGCCGCGGTCAAGATTGACAGCGACGTACTGATCATCGCCAGGGACATGCTGGACTACTGCCTGGAGGCTTTCGGTTTTCAGAACAAGACATATGAGATTCTCGACGAATTCAAGGGCGCTGTTCTGGAAGGCCAGAAGTGCATCCATCCGCTGATCAAAAGAAACAGTCTTTTGATTCTGGCGCCGTTTGTGACGCTGGAAGCCGGAACCGGCGCCGTGCACATTGCGCCCGGCCACGGTCAGGAAGACTATGAAATAGGCCTCGAATACGGTCTGGACAATTACGCGCCGGTGGACGATGCGGGGAAATTTACCGAAGATGTCGAACATTTTGCGGGCCAGTTCGTCTTTGACGCCAACGATAACGTCATCAAAAAACTCGACGAAGTCGGAGCGCTGATGGGGCATGTCCCCATGCAGCATTCCTATCCGCACTGCTGGCGCTGCAAAAAACCCATCATTTTCCGCTCCACCGAACAGTGGTTCATTTCGATGGAGAAAAACGATCTGCGCAAAAAAGCGCTGGCCGCCATCGATGAAGTTCAGTGGATTCCTTCCTGGGGACACGACCGCATTTACGGCATGGTGGAAAACCGGCCCGACTGGTGTATCTCGCGCCAGCGGCTGTGGGGCGTGCCGATTACCGTTTTTTATTGCGCCCGGTGCAAGAATGAAGTGCTGACCCAGGAAATCCTCGATCACCTGGTGGGACTGGTGGAAAAAAACGGCGCCGATATCTGGTTTGAGAAAGAACCCAAAGACCTGATGCCTCATCACACCGCCTGCCCGCATTGTCACGGGCTGGAGTTTACGAAAGAAGTCAATATTCTGGATGTATGGTTTGATTCCGGCGTAAGCCACGCAGCGGTCCTGGAAAAAAGACCGTATTTGAATTCGCCCTGCGATATGTACCTGGAAGGCAACGACCAGCATCGCGGCTGGTTTCATTCGTCCCTTCTGGAATCCGTGGGAACCCGCGGACGCGCTCCTTACAAAAGCGTGCTGACCCATGGCTTTGTCGTCGATGGCGAAGGCAAGAAGATGTCCAAATCCGTCGGCAACGTGATCGGCGCGGAAGAAGCCATCGCCAAATACGGCGCGGAAATCCTCCGGCTCTGGGTCGCGGCGGAAGACTACACGGACGATATCCGGATTTCGGAAGAAATTCTCAAACGATTGATGGAAGCCTATCGGCGGATTCGCAATACCAGCCGCTTCATCCTGGGCAATCTGTACGATTTTAAACCGGACGCGGACAGCCTGCCTTATGACCAAATGCTGGAAATGGATCAGTGGGCGCTGCATCGCCTGCAGGAAGTCATCAGGCGTGTGACGGAGGCCTACGAGCGCCATCAGTTCCATGCGGCTTTTTACACCCTGTACAACTATTGCACGGTGGATTTAAGCGCGCTTTATCTGGATGTCTTAAAAGACCGGCTCTATACCAATAAAGCCGCCTCCAGGGCGCGCCGCTCCGGGCAGACGGCCATGTTTTCGATTTTAAACGCCATGACCAGGCTGCTTGCTCCGATTCTGACCTTCACCGCCGAAGAAGTCTGGGCCGCTCTGCCCGCGGGGAAGGAAAAAGAAGAAAGCGTCCATCTGGCGCAGTTCCCGAAGGTCCATGAGCAGTATTTCAATGCAGACCTGGGTGAACGCTGGAAGGCGATGATTGACGCCAAGGGCGAAATCGCCAAAGCTGTGGAACAGGCGCGCAAAGAAAAAATTATCGGTCATTCCCTGGATGCCCGCATCACGATTGCCGCGCCGGAAAAAATGCGCGCTCTTTTTGAAGCGCATATCGAAGATCTGCGCGCCCTGCTGATTGTCTCCCAGCTTGCGGTGCTGGATGAAAAAGATATGGTCAAGCCCTACCGCAGCGAAGAGATCAAAGGTCTGGCGGTCGGAGTGGAAAAAGCGCGCGGCGCCAAATGTGAACGCTGCTGGATTTATGAAGAGTCGGTCGGCGAAAATGAGCAGCATCCGACCGTTTGCGGCCGCTGTCTGCCGAATTTGTAGATTAGGCTATCGGCCATAGGTGATTGGCAATAGGTTATAGCAAAGGAGTTTATTTGAAAAAGAATCTTTTATTTTTTATTCTGGGCGCGGCGGCGATTATCGCGCTGGACCAGATCACAAAATCCGCAATTACCTCCCGCTTGATCCTGCATGAAGCCTACCCCGTTATTCCCGGCTTCTTTAACCTGGTTTATGTGATGAACCCGGGTGCGGCCTTTGGATTTCTGGCCACTGCGTCCGAAACCTTCCGCTATGTCTTTTTCACCGGCGTTACGGTTCTGGCGGCGGGCCTGATCGTTTATTACCTGGTCAAGAGCAATCCCCGGAATCTGATCCTGGCTGTTTCTCTGACTTTGATTTTCGGCGGCGCGGTCGGCAATTTAATCGACCGGCTGCGCTTCGGCGCCGTGGTTGATTTTCTGGACGTGTTTGTCGGGACGGCGCACTGGCCGGCCTTCAATGTGGCGGATTCCGCCATCACCATCGGCGCCCTATTCATGATCTGGGAAATGATTATTCACCGGAAGAATAAAGATGTCTCGTCAACGTGAGTCTTGACCCTTCATGATGAAGGCTGCCTATGAAGCTCTATCTGATTTTCAAGACATTTTTTTCCCGCCATCTCACGCCGACTCGTATTTTTGTCTTCAGTTTCGCGGCTTTTATTCTGGTGGGTACGCTGGCGCTATGGCTTCCCCTATCCGCCTCCGGCGACTCTTTGCGCTTCGTCGATGCGCTCTTTACCGCCGCCTCTGCCGTATGCGTTACGGGCCTCACCACCGTGGATGTCGGCAGTAAACTTTCGCTCATCGGCCAGTTGATTACCCTGGTTCTTTTCCAGGTCGGCGGCCTGGGTATCATCACCTTCTCGATCGTCCTGTTTACTTTAATGGGGCGGGGTATTTCCTTCAAGGGCCGGGAAATCACGCAGTCCGCTTTCCTGCATAGCCCGCGCAAGGATTTGTATTTAATCGTTATAAAAGTTTTGCGCTATACGGTCATCATCGAAAGCATTGGAGCGCTGCTTTTATTTCTGCAATTCGTTCAGGAATTCCCCATCGTTCGGGCTCTCTACGTCTCCGTCTACCACGCCGTATCCGCATTCAACAACGCCGGTTTTTCTCTGTTTCCGGACAGCCTGATGAGATACCAGAGCAATACGCTGATCAATGTGACAGTCATGGTTTTAATTGTTCTGGGCGGCATCGGTTTCATTGTCCAGCAGGAAGTTGTCGCAAAGCTCCGCGGCGCGCAAAAGAAGCTCTCCCTGCATACAAAAATGGTTTTGACCGTTACCATCGCCTTGATCCTGCTGGGCGCGGTCTCTTTCTATTTTATGGAAATGAATAACGTGCTCAGAGGCGCGACCATCAGGACCGCCCTGCTCTCTTCTTTTTTTCAATCCGTCACGGCGCGCACCGCCGGCTTCAATACGGTGGATATCGGCATTTTGAGCAATTCCACACTTTTAGTGATCATTATGCTGATGTTTATCGGCGCTTCATCCGGTTCCACGGGCGGCGGTGTCAAAACTACCAGTTTTGCCATCCTGTTGTTGTTGATTGTCAACCGCATGAAGGGCAATGAGAATGTTAATATCGCCAACCGCACGATTTCCCCGGAACTTGTGGATCGGACCCTTTCCATTATTTTTGCTTCGGCGATCATCATCGGCGTCATTACCTCCCTGCTTTTGTTTTTCAGCAGCACCAGCGGAGCGCCGCTCGCCAGCCGCTACCAGTTTATTGAATACGTGTTTGAAACTTTTTCCGCGTTCGGAACGGTGGGCCTGTCGATGGGCGTAACGCCCAAGCTCAATGACATTCAGAAATATGCCATTATTCTGATGATGTTTATCGGCCGCGTCGGACCTTTGACGCTGGCCTTTGCCTGGTATTCGGCGAGGAAAAAAGGTATAACCTACGCAGAAGAAACCATCATGGTGGGGTGACGCCTCAGGAAGATAACCACGGGCTATTTTGCGCTGCACCGCGGGCCGCTGCGGTCTGCTGAATCACGAAGCCGCAGTCCCGTGTTTCGAGCGCCTCGCCTCCGGTTTTTTCCTGAAGCGCCAACGTTCTAAAAAAGGAGAAAAGCAATGAAGAGAGCCGTCGTCATCGGTCTGGGTATTTTCGGCTATCATATCGCGCGCACATTATTTGAAAACGGTTTCGAAGTTGTGGCCATCGATAAAAATAAAGACGTCATTCAGAAGATGCGCGATTATTCCACCAAGGCGGTCCTGGCGGACGGCACGGACCAGGGCATCCTGGATGAAATCGGCATCGATGAAGATGACATTGCCATCATTTCCTTCGGCGAGGACCTGGCTGCCGCGACGCTCATCACACTGCATCTGAGACAGATGAAAGTGAAAACCATCATTGTCAAAGCCCCCAACGAAGATCACAAACTGATTCTGGAAAAAGTGGGCGCGACGGATGTCATTATCCCGGAAATGGACGTGGCCAAAAAACTGGCCAAAGGCCTGATTTCACCCAATGTCATGGATTATATCCCCCTGTCCGACGACTACATGATTTTTGAACTGGCGCCGCCCAACAGTTTTCTGGGAAAAACACTGGCCGAGCTGCAACTGCGCAACAGATTCAGCATTGAAGTCATTGCCGTGCGCGACGTGATTTCCGATCATGTGCATATGGTACCGAAGGCCGATTTCGTTGTTAAAGACGGAGAAGTGCTGGTGGTCATCGGCAAGGAAAAAGATATCGGCAGAATAAAATAATTCCGGAATTTCTTCACTCAGGAGCTCCGATGATGATGTTCCGTCCAAACGACCGTAATGTTCAATTTTCTTTAAACGGTTTTTTCAGACACGGAGGCCAGCATATCCCGCAGCAAAATATCCGGATGGTGGTAGCGTTTTTTGTTCCGGGTGCCCTTACCGTATTGGATCGCCTCTTCGGGGCACCATTGAATACACGCGAAACACTGTTCACAACGGTGCTGCCAGACAGGTTTACCTGCGACGATCCGGATATTTCGGGCCGGGCAGATCTTTTCACAAATCCCGCAGCGGCTGCATTGCTCATCCGCGAAAAAAGATTTATCCATCCTGGAGACATAGGGCAGAGATTTACGATACAGGATCGAAAATAACAGGTTCTGCCAGAGGGGGCCCTGCTCCGGCGGCAGGTCTTCCCGATTGCGGACAGCCAGGGCGATCTTTTCAATTTTTTTGAGGGCTGCGGATATTTTTTCCTGCTGCTTGTCTTCTGAGACAGCGCCGCCCCAGGGGATATAGTTGCTGGGGAGGTCAATGGAAAATCCGCAGGAGAGATGAAGATGTCTGGCCTGCAAAAGCTTTCGCAGCTGGATGAGCGTCGCAGCAACCTGGCCGGCGTTGACCGCAACGGCAAACAGGTACTGCGTGGTATCGGCTTTCAGGTTTTGGAGAAATTCAATCACGGGCGTCGGTACGCCCCAGATATGCACGGGAAAAACCAGACCGATGTTTTCCGAATCGCAGCGGACCGTTTTTTCCCGGAACCGGCTGAGAGGAATCAATGCGGATGGATTAAGACAGCCGGCAATTTTACCGGCCGTCCAGAGAGAATTGCCTGTTCCCGTATAATAATAGATACTGGTTTTCATCAGGGTGATTACTTGAGCGCGCGGTCATAGACGGCATCGGAAAAACCATAAACCTGACTCCGGTTGATAATGGCAAACGGCACATCGCTGCTGTTGTCAATGGCTTTTCTTTTTGCGGCTGCCGCGTCATCTTTATCCATGTTATATTCCGTGAAGATCACTTTTTTAGAATTGAGATATTCCCTGGCCTTGTCGCAGTCCGGACAATCGTTTTTCGTGTAAAGCGTAATAACCGGTTTCACTTCCGATTTGGCAGACTGACCGTCCTGCACGGGGGGCGCACTCGTTTCAAAAACTTTAACATTTCTACTTTTCATGCCGGCCGGCGGCGGATAATCCGTAATATGCGATATACCGGATTCATCTTCCCAGGTATAAATATCGGCATAAACTTTTCCGGAAAATACGATTATCAGGGCCAATAGAAATAACCAGTATTTCTTCATAAGGATCTCCATTCTTTACCGCCGCAGGCGCATATCCGGCATTTTAAGATCAAATTCCTGCCACGTTTCTCTTCGGCCGTTTTGATAATAAATAAACGGATGAAGGTTAATCCCGACTGTCTTCACATTAGCCGGGATACTTTTAAAAATTAATTCCATCGTAACGGATGTCTGCGATGGAATTTCAACGCCCCGCCCCCGGCTGTCAATTTCCATCATCAATTTTTTCTGAGCCCCCTGCCAAACATAGGCCTGGGCGGGGTCACACGCATTCCCGGCGTCAGCATGAACCCTGGACCGGGGCCAGGACCGGGGAAAGCTTTCATCATAAAAGGCGACCTTTCGCATCTCGGGATGTGTGTTGATGACTTCCACCAGCACGCGAAGACCGTCCTGTGTCGTGTTGATGCTGCGGATTTCAAACAGGCATCCCAGAGCATCCTGAGACGCCAGCGGGCGGTAGGTACGCTTGAAGGGCACAACCGGTTTCGGCTGTGCGGGCACTGGTTGAATGGCGGCTGTCGCCCTGGGCTCCGGCGTTGGCACTGCCGCCGGCTCAACCTGCGTTTTGACGGATGGCTGAACATCCGGTTTGACCGGTTCTTCAACGGCAGACTGTTCCTCCAGAACGGTTCTTACCCGAAACGCCATTTTGACCCGAACGCTGTCACCTTCGTTCACAAACGAAATGAGGCGGATCGCCGTAATTCTGGCGTCCGTAATCGACTGCCTGGCCGTTTCCGCCGTCACCTGAAAGTTGGTTACTTCTGTTGCTGAACTGGAGTGCTGCGTCTTGGCGTCGTTTTTCACCTCGACCAGTTTATCCAGAATAACTTCCGCCGAGGCTTCAGCAGGGGTTTGGGACCCTTTCGTAGCTGCCAGGGCGGTTTTGATAATAATGGATTCATGAATCCGTTTTTTCTCCTGCAAGGCAACCTGTGCCTGCTGGAAGGATCTTTCCGCCAGATCCTTTTTTTCCCGGATGGCGGCGACATCGAGACTGAGTTTGTAATAACTCTCTTCCCGCCGTTTCAGTTGATTCTTCTGTGTTTCCCTTTCCGTTTTTGCCGCACTGATTTTGCTTTGCAAATTCAGAATCCGATCCTGAAACGTCTTCACCTGGTCGTTCAAGCCCTCTTCCGCAACGGCATCATTCTGGACTGTGTTGACGATGACTTTATTGGCGCGATCCAGGTCATAGCTGCCCGGTGCATATTGATTGGCTGTCAGAAATGCTTCCAGGTCCTTGCGGGAATGAATAATGGCGGCCGGATAGGCGGCGCCCCCGTTCGGCCGCTTCACCTTGCCGGCCTTACTGTCCTGGAAAGGATACAATTCATACCGCTTCAGCCGCAGATAGGATGTGCCCTTGTCCGTTTTATGCAGCTCCACGCGGATGGGCTCTTCATTGTTCCATTTAGCCGTCCCTTCTTCCGTAGCCCGGATAAAGTCAACCGTCGTGACATTGTTGATCACTTTGGTAAAGGATTGAATGTATGTTCCCATGTGAGCGGCAATCAGCGGCGCGGATGCGATGTCCGCTTTTGCCTCCAGGGAATGAGCGCTATCCCGGAAGCCCCGCGTGTAGATGACAGCAACCAGAATTTCTCCCTGCTTTTCGGTCTGCAGCCAGCGCTTCAGGGAATCCTGCTGCGCTTTGATATCCTGTTCATAACGGTTAATCTGGCCATCGAGGTTTTCAATGGTGGCCCGACCGGTTTTAATCCCTTTGGCGGACTCGTCCAGGTCGGCAGACGCCATCTGGAATTTTGACGTGGCATCATCACGCCTTTTTTTAGAGCGGATGAATTCCCTGTTCGCGCCGATCACGGTATTCTTATAATCGGAATCTTCCCGTTCCTTCTCATCTTCCACGGACTTGAGGTTGTTTTTTTCTTCCTGCCGGGTAGAAAAGGACTCGCGGCTGTCCACTTCCGAACGAATAATTTCCCGCACCGTGTCACGGGAATCTGTTGATAATGAAACCCAGCGCAGGGATGACTGATTGGCCTGTTTGGGTGAGGACTGCGCCTGATGCCTGGGCGCGCCGGATGCGGCGCCGGCAAAAATAGCGAGAAATACTAAAGTTAGTGGCAGGCAGATTTTGTATTTCAGCATATTAAACCCTGTAATGACCCCGCTGTCTGATTCAAGTCTCAGTAAACTAACTTAAAAGCCTCGCGGATGTCAAATTGTTTTGTTTTTACGAATTGCCTCACATAAAATGTTACCGAAGGGGAAGACAAAAGAGGTTCGTTGACTCATAATTCGATGTTACCGGGAAGAGATTCGGAAACGGAGGATTATTTATGAGTCCGCAAGCCAAAGAAGAGTATTTTGAGGTTCTATTTAAGCGCTATAAAGAGGCTGGCAGAGAGGAAAAGACAAAGATCATCGATGAATGCTGCAAAGTATGTGGTTATCATCGAAAGCATGCGATCCGCCGGTTAAGAGGGTATAAGCGGTTTACGAAACCGCGGAAAAAGAGAAGAGGAAAACCGACCGTTTACAATAAAGAGGCTGTTATCCGGCCGTTAAAACAGATATGGCTGACTGCCAATCTTCCCTGTTCTAAAAGACTCAAGGCGGCTTTGCCTGTATGGCTGCCTAAATACAACGAGCATTTCGGTCAACAGGCAGAAGAGGTCATCAGAGCTCTTTTGACCATATCTCCGGCCACCATCGATCGGATTTTAAAACCGGTCCGCGTTCAGTATCAGAAGCGAGGAAAATCCACGACCAAACCCGGCACCCTGCTTCGAAAACAAATCCCCATCAACACCAACCAGTGGGAAGAATGGCGTCCGGGCTTTCTTGAAGCTGACACGGTAGCGCATTGCGGCGATTCTACCCTGGGCATGTATGCTAATACCGTTAATTTTACCGATATTGCAACTGGTTGGACGGAACAAAGAGCTGTCTGGGGAAAGGGCGAAACAGGCGTTCTGGAACAAATCAAGGATGTCGAAAACAGGCTTCCGTTTCCCCTCTTGGGCTTTGATTCTGATAATGGAGGCGAATTTCTCAATTATCATCTTCAACGCCATTTTGCAGATTGCAAACAGCTCGTATACTTCACCCGTAGCAGAGCCTATCACAAAAACGATAACGCCCACATCGAACAAAAGAACTGGACCCATGTCCGTCAATGGCTCGGTTATCAAAGATTAGACAATCCCAAAGTCGTACCCTTGATGAATAGTCTGTATCGCCATGAATGGCGTTTCTTTCACAACTACTTCCTGCCCTCGGTTAAACTCATCGAAAAAGAACGCATCGGTTCCAAAACTATCAAAAAGCATGATAATCCCAAAACCCCTTATCAAAGAATCATGGAATCCCAATACATTCCGAAAACCACAAAAGACGCTCTCACTAAACAACTTGAACTTCTCAACCCTTTTGAGCTAAGAAATATCATGGAAATGAAGCTCAAAAAGATTACACGACTTCGGTAACATCTTTTATGAGGCAACGTTTCTCTCTCACGCTCTTCTTTCGGTAACATTTATTTATGAGGCAATAGGCGGCTGGTGCAGGGAAGCCAAAATGAGAGCCGGGGAAAAGGCAATCGTCGTCAGTCCCAAAAAGAGCCGGGGGCCGAAGGCTTCGATGAAAGCAGGCATCCTTAAGCCGGCTCATTGATCTTATGGACGCGCAATGAATGTCCCTTGCAACCAGATCGATCCGTCGCTGTAAACCTTGCCTTTAAACTTACTGATCACGGTGGTTTTTTCCTTCTTGACATTCCGCTTTTGCCGGAGCATTTATTTAAAGCAATTTCTTTTATCTCCATAAGACTCAAAATCGCATCGGCAACCTTTGGAAAGAGAAGGTGGAAACATACAAAAAAAAGCAGAAAGTGCCGACCGGTTGAAAATATTGACAACAGAGAGGAGAAAAAACGATGAAGACAGTGAAGGCCAATGTGGTGGTTTGTATTTTCATGCTGATGTTTATGGCTTTTGCCGGGAGCGCTCTGGCCGGGACTGAGAACACCAGCTACACCTATTACGGCATGCAGGCCGGCAGTATTAATACCGGGACCAACAATACTTTTATCGGCCGAAGCGCCGGCTACTCGAACGCTGGAACGAACTACAACACATTTGTGGGGCACACTGCCGGTTATTACAATACCGGATCGACCAACACCTTTGTGGGGGCGCAAGCCGGGTATAGTAACACCACGGCGTCGGGCAATGTCTTTATCGGGTTTTACACTGGATTTACCAACACCGCCGGAAGCTCGAATGTCTTCATCGGAAATTCCGCAGGCCAGGCCAATACAACGGCGGATGGCAACGTAATTATAGGATATTACGGCGGCTACGCCAATACGACGGGCTATTCCAATGTTTTGATGGGATATGCCGCTGGCAGATATAACACGACCGGTTACCGGAATACATTTATCGGGCATTCTTCCGGCTATTCGAACACGACAGGTTTCGGCAACACCTATGTGGGCTACTCTGCCGGCAACTCCAACACGGGCAGCCGCAACAGCTTCTTCGGCAGAGGCGCCGGCTCTGAGAGTACGACCGGAGATTACAACAATTTTTTCGGGTATAGCGCAGGCTACCACAACACCGGAAACGGCAACAACTTCTTTGGCTGGGAGGCCGGTTACTACAACACAACCGGCTACAGCAACACCTTCATGGGCAATCAGGTCGGCCGCGCCAACACGGAAGGCGTCAGCAATACCTTCATCGGCAACAGGGCGGGCTACACCAACCAGACGGGATCCTACAACGCGTTCTTCGGCGACGGCGCCGGTCACGAGAATACGGCCGGCATGAACAGCTTCTATGGATATGCCGCCGGGTACAACAACATGACCGGCGTCAGCAACACGTTTAACGGGTATCAGGCGGGGTATTGGAGCACGACGGGCCAGTACAACACTTTCTCGGGAAGTCAGGCGGGCTACCAGAACACCACTGCGAGCTATAATACGTTTTCCGGCAATCAGGCGGGTTATTCCAACACCACCGCGCCTTACAACACGTTTGCCGGTTATCAGGCCGGTTACTCCAACACCACCGGCGAGAGAAATACCTTCACCGGCAGCGCCGCAGGCTACAAAAACACCATCGGCAAATACAATACCTTCCTCGGGTATGCCTCAGGCTGGGCCAATACCACAGGGAACTACAACACATTCTTCGGCTATGCCACGGGCTACCAGAATACCACCGGCAGCAACAACCTCTACCTGGGCAATTACGCCGGCTACTCCAATACGACAGGTACGGGCAATGTCTTCCTGGGATACAATGCCGGGCGCAATGAAATGGGTTCCAACAAGCTCTACATCGACAATTCGAACACGGCCACGCCTCTCGTCTACGGGGACTTTGCCGCCAATACCGTCACGATCAACGGAACCCTGTATGCAACCGTGGTGACCCCGTCGAGCCGGGAGCTGAAGCAAAACATCCGGGAACTGAAGATCGAAGACGCGATGAAGACGCTGCAGGGTCTGCATCCGGTGACGTATCAATATAAAGCATCTCCGGAAGAGAATCACGTCGGGTTTATTGCGGAGGATGTTCCTGAGCTGGTGGCGACGAAAGACCGCAAGGGATTAAGTTCGATGGACATCGTGTCGGTGCTCACCAAAGTTGTGAAGGAGCAGCAGGCGGCTGCCGTGGAGCAGCGGAGAATCAATGAAGAGCAGCAGAAACTCATCCAAAGCCTGCAGGCAAAAAACGAAAAGCTGGAGCAGCGGCTTGTTGTTTTGGAAAGAAAATGAACTAACCTTCAGATCATGAGTATCATTCAACCTATTCACCCGAAAGGCAGAGTTTCACAACCCTGCCTTTTTTCATTCAGGCACAGACCTGAAGTTACTTTCTCCGGATGCTTGGTGAACTTTGAACCGGAGTTCATCCTTTATGTTCGTCGTGGTGACTTCTTTACGAATGGCTCAAGCGGCTGCTGGAATTCGAGGGACATAACACCTAACTCTAAAGTAATTAGAAGATTCTTTTACTTTCACGTCTATTCGAACGTGACGCCCCTGAAATTGTAAGTTCCCAATCTATATTCTCAAATCCTACCGCGACAAACGCCATACCCCGCTGTTACCCGGCCATCCCACTTGACAACTGAAAAATGATCACCATATATAGTGCCGCAGTAACCGGATATATAACTGGATATAACAAATAAAATTCAATCCGATAGATCAGGAGGCCATATGGAAACGAAGAAGCGGACCCGTCAGTTTAAAACCGAAGTCCAGCAGCTTATGAACATCATCATCAACTCTCTTTACTCGCACCGGGAGATCTTTTTGCGGGAGCTGATTTCCAACGCGTCGGACGCCCTCGACAAACTGCGCTTCAAGGCGCAGACGGATTCCCACATCATGGGCACGGACACGGAACTGAAAATCAGGATCGTCCGCGACAAGGAAAAAAACACCCTCGAAATATCGGACAACGGCATCGGCATGACCTACGATGAAGTGATCGAGAACATCGGGACCATTGCCAAGAGCGGGACGGCCGGTTTTCTGGAGGCCGTGGGCGACGCGAAAAACCAGGGGGCGGTCACGCCGGAGCTGATCGGCCAGTTCGGCGTCGGTTTCTACAGCGCTTTTATCGTCGCCGACAAAGTTACGCTGACCACGCGGGCTGCGGGCGCTGAAAAAGGATGCCGGTGGGAATCCGCCGGGGAAGGCTCTTATACCATCGAGGAATTCGACAAGGAAACCCGCGGGACGACCATCACCCTGCAGTTGAAGAAGACGGAAGCGGACGAGCAGGATTTCACCGACGAGTGGACACTGCGCGGCATCGTGAAGCGGCACTCCGACTTTGTGGGCTATCCCATCGTCATGGACGTGGAAAAGACAGAGCCGGTCCTGGATGCGGAAGGGAAGCCGGAAAAGGACAAAACCCAAAAAGTCATTGTGGAAGAAACCCTCAATTCCATGAAAGCCATCTGGACGAAAGACAAGAACGAGGTGACCGAAGAGGAGCACAACGAATTCTACCAGCACGTCAGCCACGACTGGAACCCGCCCCTGGCCCACATCCACCTGAAGCTGGAAGGAACGACGGAATACAGTGCGCTTCTGTATATTCCCGGGAAGGCGCCCTTCGACCTTTTCACCCATGAGCAGAAGCACGGGATACAGCTTTATTCCAAGCGGGTCTTCATCATGGAAAACTGCAAGGAACTGATGCCCCAGTACCTCGCCTTCGTGAAGGGCGTGGTGGACGCGCCGGACCTCAATCTCAACGTCAGCCGCGAGATCCTCCAGCAGGACGCCCTGGTCCGGAACATCAAAAAGAACCTGGTCAAGAAGGTGCTGGAGCTCCTCGCCACGCTGGATCAGGAAAAATTTGAGACCTTCTACAAGGAGTTCGCCTACGTCTTCAAGGCCGGCGTCTCCCAGGATTTTGAAAACCGCGAGAAGATCGCCAGCCTGCTGCGCTACAAGACAACCAAATCCGACGGGAAATGGGTTTCGCTTAAAGACTATGTCGAGCGGATGCAGCCGGACCAGAAGGACATTTATTACATCACCGGCGACAGCCTGACCACGCTCATCAACAGCCCCCATCTCGAAGCGCTGAAGGAGAAGGATATCGAAGTGCTGCTCATGACGGACCCCATCGACGAGTGGGTCATCCGCGATCTCCACGAATACGAGAAGAAGGCTTTCCAGAGTGCGGAGAAGGGCGATCTCGATCTGGACCGGCCGGACGATAAGAAAAAAGAAGAATACGGCAGCCTGTTCGAATTCATCAAGACCAACCTGGGCGAAAAGGTGAAGGACGTCAAGCTCTCCACGCATCTGAAGAATTCCGCGGCCTGTCTTTCGGGAGACGCCTATGACATGAGCGCTTACATGGAGAAGATCCTCAAGGCCGGCGGCCAGGACGTGCCGCAAAGCAAGCGGGTCCTGGAGTTGAACATGGACCATCCGCTCCTGGTGAAGATCAAGGGAATCTTCGAGAAGAACAAAGACGCTGATGCACTCAAGGATTACACGGCGTTCCTGTATGATCTGGCGGTCGTCTCCGAGGGCGGGAAG
Source organism: Deltaproteobacteria bacterium (assembly GCA_036528635.1). Lineage (GTDB taxonomy): Bacteria > Desulfobacterota > Syntrophia > Syntrophales > Smithellaceae > UBA8904. The sequence goes on along the minus strand of JAIGNE010000029.1, from coordinate 2,108 downwards.
CTCGATGACCCGGCCCGGTTCAACAGGATGATCGGCAATCTGACGGCAGGCGCCCTGGATCAATAGGAGGCGACGGCAAAACGCCCATCCTGCAATGCTTACTTTCGGGATGCTCCGCCTGGCAGTCGGAGCATCCTGCCTGCGGATTATCAAAATTGCCGGGAATGAGTAAGAGGAAGATAGATCAGCGGGCTTTTTTCGCTTTCAGGCCGGACAGCTCCTTGCGCAGCTGCGCGAGCTCTTCTTCCAGCAGGACATTTCTCTGGCGCAGACGGTTGGCATCGGCGAGGTAACGGTCTTTGATGTCGTCATAATACGTGCACCGGTTGCGCCCGTCTTCCTTGCTGACATACAGGGCTTTGTCGGCCCGGTCGATGGCGTCCATCACGGCGTTCATGCTGACTTCAAATTCGGCAATCCCCGAGGATACCGTCAACGACTGCTCGATGCCCTCGTCGGCAAACGATGTCTTTTCAATGTTCCGGCGCAGGATTTCCATGGCCTCGAGCACGGCCTGCTTTTCGTAGCCGTAAAACACGGCGCAGAATTCCTCGCCTCCGTATCGGTAGGCATACGGAACCCCGTCACGAATCAGGCCGGCCACTTTCTTCAGCACTTTGTCCCCGACGGGATGGCCGTAGGTATCGTTCAGGGTCTTGAACTTATCGATATCGACCATCGCGACAAACAGCTTTTTCTGCCCGGTTTTGAACTGCTGGAAGAGGCGCCCCATCTGCTCGTTGAGCTTGCGCTTGTTGTAAAGCTGGGTCAGATCATCGGTATAGACCTTGGCCGCGAGCAGCCGGTTTTGATTGGCCTCGATCAGGCGGGCGAGGACCGGTATGATGAAGTCGACCTTCTTGATCCAGCCGTCCGGGTCGAAATGCTCCGGCTTGGTGCACAGGATGCGGCAGTGGCCGATCTGCCGGGCTTCTATGACGAGGGGCGTCTCATAGATGGTTTCCTGCACCTCCTGGAAGGTCGGCGTTTCCACCGAATGAGGCAGTTCGCGGCCCTCCTCCTGCTGCTTGTTATACACGAAAATTTTCCCATCGGTATTCAGGTTGGTGGTCAGAAATTTGTCGTCGTCGAACAGATACACTTCGATGTGCCTGGCGTCGAGAAAGTTGATCATCCGGCTCATGGCCGTCTCAAAGGGTTCGAGCTGAATGTCAACCAGCCACTGGCTTTGCAGCATGCGCTGCTCGAATATTTCGAGTTCCTGCAGGTTGGCGATCTGGGATTCAGCCATTTCCCGCTGCACAAACCTCAGACGCTCCGCCTCGGTTAAGCTCTCCCGCGCGGTTGTGAGAGCGTGTTGATAGGTTTCCAGAAGGGCGGCGATTTTTAGATGGATCCGCCGGATGCGGTCGCGGTTCTTGAACATCGCGCCCAGCCGGCCGGGCTCCAGGGCATCGGCAACCTCGTCACCGAGTTTTTCGCGGATCAGGGCGATGTATTTCGGCGGAATGCCGCGCAGGCACTCGAGGGAGACGTCATCCTCGACCTGGCGCAGCCGGACCTGAAGATCGTTTAAGGCGACAGGGTCGAGCCGGGCGGCGTTCGACCGCTGTTCGATATCTTCGATGATCTCCTTCACGATGGCCCGGGCGTTGTCCAATGTTCTTTTTTTCATATTCCGATTTTTCCAAACCCCTGGCGATTGATTTAAAACGAAATCGCGGCGTCATGCGCCTCGTATTTCCCCGTCCCGATGACATCAGTTAACAAGATATAATATGATTGTAAAGAAAGAGTTTATGAATTCCCCGCTGCGGTCCCCAATCCCGGCAAGGTTACATGAATCCCTTTTGTTATCGGACACGTGCGGCGGAACGAAATGCAGGTTCTCCCCGGAACACCGAAAACGTCCCGGCATTTCCCCGGTATATTTACTCTTTGAGCAATAATGTGTTGCTATGTGGTTCAATAGGTGATAGTCAGCCTCCGTCAGTGAACCACAGGGGTCACCATACCCTGTGGTTTTTTTATTGTGCGCCCGGCAGGGCGCACAGACTTGGTGGTGCAAGTCCACTACTCACCCGGCAAGGGGAAGAGTTAGCCGAACGGCAAGGGTGTCGCGGGTGACTGCGAATCTGGAGGAAGCC
>JAIGNE010000028.1:0-21478 GCA_036528635.1 Deltaproteobacteria bacterium | reverse complement strand
CTTGTCCGAACAACAGGTGTTTTATGTGATCCATATATGAGGTGGGAGTTGCCAGAGCAGGAGCAAACTCCCGAATGATCGTATTGGAGGCGGCATCCGGATTTGAACCGGATAATAACGGTTTTGCAGACCGCTGCCTTAGCCACTTGGCTATGCCGCCATAAAAAAATGGAGCGGGCGAACGGATTTGAACCGTCGACGTCTACCTTGGCAAGGTAGCACTCTACCACTGAGTTACGCCCGCTCACTTAAGAACGCGGGTGAATATAACAAATAGGTTCATCTTGTCAATAAAAAAATGAAGAAACGTTGGGTATTAATTTTTTTTTAATATTTTATCCCCATTTCAAGCGGAATCACCTTTTAATCAGGAAAATATCTTGCCTTTCCCCGTACCCCGATAGAACTTGATAAAATAATCCAAGCCCGAATAAATCGTCAGTAATAAAGCAACATAAAGAATGGCGGTACCTACAAGATGCGCGTCCAATCCCAGAAAAGAATAATGGATCATGAGAGCGGTCACGGCGAAGATTTGTGCCAGTGTTTTTTGCTTACCGATAATACTGGCTTGAATATAAATACCATCCGATGACGCGATGCTGCGGATTCCGTCGACAATTAAGTCCCGCATGATGATAATGACGACAATCCAGGCATCAATCCGGCCGATAGGTATCATCAGGATCATGGCCGAATTGACGATCAGTTTATCCGCCAGCGGATCAAGAAACTTACCCATCGTGGTGATCATGTTGTATTTACGCGCAACAAAACCGTCCAGGAAATCCGTGATGGACGCAAGCACAAAAAGAGCTGCCAGCACCATCGACCAGAAAGGGCCAGGCGATGCCAGCAGAAAAAACAAAAAAGGCACCACGCTGATCCGCGCCAGTGTTATGGTGTTAGGAAGGTTAAATATTTCACGTTTACTGCTCATGCTCATATCAGCCGGTCTGTCAATCAATGAAAATCCAAAAACGCTGAAATCGAATTTACTTTTTTGGCACTTTCTTCCAGTCTTCGAGGAAAAGAGCAATCCCTTTGTCCGTGAGAGGATGCTGTGCCAGCTGCGCGATGACTTTAAATGGGATCGTAGCGATATCGGCACCCATTAATGCCGCGTCCAGAACGTGTTTGGGATGACGAATGCTGGCCACGATCACTTCGGTTTCATATTCATAATTGTCGTAAATATCCAGAATCTGCTGGGTCAGCTCCATACCATCATGAGCGATATCATCCAGTCGTCCTACAAACGGACTGACATAGGCCGCGCCGGCTTTGGCCGCCATTAAGGCCTGAAGCGGCGAGAATATTAATGTCTGATTAACGTCAATACCTTCGGCGGCGAACATCTTCGTGGCTTTGAGACCTTCAGTGGTCATCGGTATTTTGATTACGACCTGGTCTCCCAAACGGGCCAGCTTTTTGCCTTCATTAAACATACCCTTCGCCTCCAGACTGATAACTTCCAGACTGACCGGCCCTTCCACGATTTCCAGAATTTCTTTAACGACTTCATCGAAGCCTCTTTTTTCCTTGGCAACGAGTGATGGATTCGTCGTGACGCCATCCACCATTCCCAAAGCCAGTCCTTCCTTGATTTCCGTGATGTTTGCCGTATCGATAAAAAATTTCATGATTTTCCCCCCATATTTCAAATAAATTATTTTTTCCCAGACAGGTATTTCTCACAGCACTCCGAACTGCAAAAATACTGATCTTGGCCGTCTATTTCTTTCACATACGCCTGACTCTTGGGAACGTAAGTTCTGCAAAGCGGGTCCTGCACCAGATCTTCTCCTTTAGGTGGCGTGTCCACGCGGCGCCCTTCCACATCCTGTGACTTTACCCGCCTCAACATCACCACTACCCTATATCCCACATAAAGCAACACTAAAATTACCAGTAATTTAATAATCATAATCACCTGCTGTTCCTGGTCGATAATACTCGACAATTTTTTGATCGCCTAAGCGCTCCTTCAATCCGCGCATCGAAACGCCAAACACCGGATGAATCAGGTATGAAGCTATTTCACACATGGGTTCCAGCACAAAAAGCCGTTTATGCATTTCAGCATGCGGAACCGTCAAAGCGGCATCATGAATAATATCCTGCCCGTAGAGAAGAAGATCAAGATCGATAATGCGAGGGGCGCCCGCGAATGTACGCACCCGCCCCATCTTATTTTCAATATCCCGCAAAACCTGTAAAAGATCTCCGGGCAAAAGCGTTGTTCTAATTTCCGCCACTGCATTGATATACCAGTTCTGCTTTTCAAGTTCCTGATGATGCTCCCTGATGCTCGAATCAGATATCACGGGCTCCGTTTTATAAAATGATGAAATCCTTTCTACTGCAATGCCGGCAACACCGGACAGTCTGTCAATCGATTCGCGGCAATATCGCAACGGATTGTCAAGATTAGAACCGATTCCAATGTAGGCCAGAACACCTTCCAGCATAACCGTCCGCTTATTTGATGCTCTTCAGGCCCAAAACGTCCTGCATATCGTACAGACCGTTTTTCTGATTCACAATCCACTGGGCCGCGCGTATAGCTCCTTTGGCAAAGTTATCCCTGCTTTGTGCGCGATGCGTGAATTCCAGTCTTTCTCCAATGCCACCGAACATGACCGTATGTTCGCCGACAATATCTCCGGCCCGAATCGTCTGAATCCCGATTTCTCTTTTAGTGCGCTCTCCGATTAAACCCCGGCGTGTATAAACGGCTTCTTTTTTCAGGTCCCGCCCCAGTTTATCGGCAATCACCTGAGCCATCTGCATGGCCGTACCGCTGGGTGCATCTTTTTTTAAATGATGATGCGCCTCGATAATTTCGACATCATAATCGTCATTGAGAATACCGGCACAATACTCCAGCACTTTCAGCATCACGTTGACGCCGACACTCATATTCGGTGACAGCACACAACGTGTTTTTTCGGCGAGCCGACCCACAATTTTCATCTCCTCGGCCGAAAATCCCGTGGAACCGATCACGATGCTGCAATTTTTTTCACTGGCGATGTTCAAATAGTTCAAAGAGGCTTCATGATTGGTAAAGTCTATCACGACATCTGCCTGATCGATGCAATCGGCCAACTTGTCGCTGACCAGCGCGCCTGTCCGTCCAAGCCCCAGCGAATGACCGACATCTCTTCCGATAATCGGATGACCTGCGACTTCTATCGCGCCGACAACCCGGATATCTTCCATTGCCGAAATAAGGCTGATAATCCTGCCTCCCATCTTTCCGCCCGCTCCAGTGACGATAGCCTTAACCATAACGCTTACTCCTTAGATTATAATTTTTTTAGCTTGATCATGAGATCAAACCGTAATTTTCCATAACCTTTTTGAGCTTATCATAGTTCCCCTGAGCCATTTTGCAAAGCGGCAAACGGTATTCGTATTCGATTCGTCCCATCATCGCCAAAGCCGCTTTGACGGGGATCGGGTTCGTTTCCACAAAAAGCACATCGAATAATGGACTCATTTTTTGATGGTATGCCCGCGCTTTGACCATCTGATCCCCTTCAAGGGCATCGACCATAGCAGCCATGTCTGCGGGAACAATATTCGACGCAACAGAAATGATGCCCTTTCCGCCCAGAGCCATGAGAGGAAGAGTCAATCCATCATCGCCGGATAAAACATCAAAGTCTGGTCCGCATAAATCCAGCACATCGTTCATCTGTTTCAGTGATCCGGAAGCTTCTTTAACACCGACAATATTGCTGATCTTCGCCAGACGGGCAATCAATTCCGGCGACATATTCACACCGGTCCGTCCGGGAATATTATAGGGGATAATCGGGATTGGCACATTTTGCGCGATCAGCTGAAAATGCTGGAAAAGGCCTTCCTGTGTCGGCTTATTGTAATAAGGACAGGCAATCAGCGCGCCGTCCGCGCCCGCTTCATAGGCATGCCTGGTCAAGCGCAACGCCTCCGCCGTGCTGTTTGATCCCGTCCCGGCAATAACGGGCACTCTTTTTTGGGCCGCATCGATCGTCATCTCGATCACCCGGTCGTGCTCATCATGAGTCAGCGTCGGTGATTCACCGGTCGTTCCGCAAGGCACCAGACCATCGATGCCGGCCGCGATTTGAAATTCAATGAGTTCCCTAAGAGCTTTTTCATCCACCTGACCATTTCTAAAAGGTGTCACCAGAGCGGTAATGGCTCCTTTAAACATAAAAATGCCTCCTGGATTTTTTATTTAAAATCTATTTCCACTGCTTGCGACTCCCGGCAGGCGCCGGCCACGTCGCATATCTTTAAACGGTAACTGTATCTTATCCCCGTCTCGACAGCCCTATCGGTAAAGTTGTACGTCCCTTTTTTATTTCCAGGATCGTTTGCCGGCAGCTGACCGATTTGCTCGAATGTACGCGGACAGTCGCGGCAAACTTCACCCGCACCGCTCCGCTGACTTTTCCAAACGGAGATATAGCTTATTTTTTCAGCGGGATTTTGCATCTGCCATGCGAGCACGACAGCCTTTCCCTCGATGGCCGCGGTAATATTCGGCTCACTTTTTTTATGATTCGCAACATCAGACATCGGGGGAACGGGATTCGCTTTCAGTCCGCAGCCGGCCAGTAAAAGGAACCCGACCAGGCACAATGCCATTTTAATTTTTACCGAGTTTTTTTTCAAATTCGCGAATCCTCTCTTTAACGGCCGTGGTCGCCGTGCCACCCCGATGCTTGCGGGCATTCACGGAATTTTCCAGCTTTATCCGGGCAGTTATATCCGCTTTAAATCCCGCATAAAAATGCTGAAAATCATTCAATCCAAGCTCCGCGAACGTCTTTTTCTTTCTTACGCAATGGGCAACAATATTGCCGACAATTTCATGCGCCTGTCGGAAAGGCAGACCTTTTTCCACCAGATACTCCGCCACATCGGTCGCCGTTGAAAAACCGCCGCCGGCCGCCCGATGCATGCGTTCGGTGTTGAATTTCGTATGGGCCAGCATCTCCGTAAAGATCGCCAGGCAGTCCTTCACCGTATCCACCGCATCAAACAAAGGTTCCTTATCCTCCTGCAGATCACGGTTGTAGGTCATGGGCAGTCCTTTGAGCAGCGTCAGAATCGTAAACAGATCGCCGTAAACACGGGCCGCTTTGCCGCGAATCAGTTCCGCGATATCTGGATTTTTCTTCTGAGGCATGATGCTGCTCCCCGTCGTATAGGCATCCGATATCTCCGCAAAACCGAATTCATCGGATGACCACAAAACCAGGTCTTCGCAAAAACGACTCAGATGCATCATGGTCAGCGCCGCCGCAAAAATAAATTCCGCAATGTAGTCACGATCGGCAACCGTGTCCATACTGTTGGCACTGACCGCGGGGAAATTCAAAAGCTCGGCCGTGCGGTGACGGTCAATCGGCAACCCGCTGCCGGCCAGAGCGGCAGCGCCCAGCGGTAAAACATTCAGTCTTCTTTTGCAGTCGACCAGTCTTTGCTCGTCCCGGGAAAACATTTCCGCGAACGCCAGAAAATAGTGCGAAAGCAGAACTGGCTGCGCTTTCTGCATGTGAGTGTAGCCGGGCATGATCGTTAAAATCTCGCTTTTAGCCATCTTAACCAGCTGACTCTGAAGACCGGTGAGCAGCAGAACAATCCCGTCAACTTCCGCGCGCAGATAAAGCCGGACATCCAGGGCAATCTGATCGTTGCGGCTGCGGGCCGTGTGAAGCTTTCCGCCCGCCGCGCCAATTCGCTTAGTCAGTTCCTTTTCAATAGCCATGTGAATATCTTCATCGGCCGGATCATAGACAAACCCGCCTTTTTCAATATCACACAGAATGGTCTTCAATCCCCGGGTAATAGCCGCCGCTTCCTTCCGGGAAATGATTCCGGCATCGGCCAGCATCGTCGCATGGGCGATGGATCCTTCAATATCCCAGCGATAGAGCCTCGAATCGTAATGGAGAGAACAGGTGAATTTCTCCACACTTTTAGCCGTGGCTTCTTCAAAACGACCCGCCCATGGTTTTTTCGTGTTGCCCATGAATACAATCTCCGCAAAACTATTTTTTATCTTTCAACATCTTTTGAATGCGCAGACGCAAACCGTTGAGTTGGATAAAACCAATGGCGTCTTTCTGATTGTAGACTTCATCTTTTTCAAACGTGGCAAAGGCTTCGCTGTAAAGCGAGTATGGCGATTTACGCCCGACAACGATACAGTTGCCCTTGTAGAGTTTGATTCTCGCCGTGCCGGTGACATTCTCCTGCGTCGCGTCTATGTATGTCTGAAGGGTCTTCATCTCCGGAGCATACCAGAATCCGTTATAGGCCAGCTGCGCGTATTTCGGTATCAGCGAATCCCGCATAAACATGACTTCGCGATCCATGGTGATGGATTCCACCGCGCGATGAGCCGCCCAAAGAACGGTTCCGCCGGGGGTTTCGTAAACGCCTCGCGACTTCATCCCGACAAAACGGTTCTCCACCATATCCACCCGTCCAACGCCGTTTTTCCCGGCCAAGATGTTCACATGATCCATCAAGGTTGCGGGAGACATTTTCTTGCCGTCGACGGCCACAGGATTTCCCTTAACGAAATCAATTTCCACATAGGTCGGTTTGCCGGGTGCTTTCTCCGGCGACGCCGTTAACACAAATATATCTTCCGGCGGCTCCGCCCAGGTGTCTTCCAGAATGCCTCCCTCGTGGGAGATATGCAGCAGATTGCGGTCGGAACTATAAGGCTTCTTCTTCGTCAACGGAACCGGAATCTTGTACTTCTTTGCATAATCAAACATGGATTCCCGGGAATCGAAAATCCAGTTGTCGTCTTTCCAGGCCGCGATGATATTGATCCCGGGATTGAGTGCGATATAGGTCAGCTCAAAACGGACCTGATCATTGCCCTTGCCCGTCGCGCCATGACACACGGAATCTGCTTTTTCCTTTTTGGCAATTTCGATTTGCTTTTTGGCTATAAGCGGCCTGGCCAGCGACGTGCCCAGCAGATACGTTCCTTCATAAATCGCATTGGCGCGCAGAGCCGGAAATACGAAATCGCGGGCAAACTCTTCCCGCAGATCTTCGATATATATTTTGCTTGCGCCCGAGTTGATCGCTTTTTCTTTCAGTCCGGTTAATTCTTCTTTCTGACCCACATCGGCGGCAAAACAGATCACTTCACATCCGTACGTTTCAATCAGCCAGCGGACAATAACAGATGTATCCAAACCGCCGGAGTACGCCAACACAACTTTTTTGATTTTCTTTGACACGATATTTTCCTCCTAGAGCAATATTTCTAAAACAGCCTTTTGCACATGCAGACGGTTTTCCGCTTCGTCAATCACGACGGATTGCGGTCCGTCTATGACATCAGCGGTAATTTCTTCGCCGCGGTGCGCAGGCAGACAGTGCATGACAATGGCGTCTTTCTTCGCTACCCGCAAAAGCTCCCCGTTTATCTGATAATCTTTAAAAATCCTCTTTCGTTCCTGCGATTCAGCCTCCTGACCCATGCTCGTCCAAACATCCGTGTAGAGCACATCGGCGTCTTTCGCGGCATCGAACGGATCGCGATAGACTCTGATTCGGCCTTTCCCGCTTTTCCTGCTCTCCTCAAGCACGTCATTGGCTGGATCGTAGCCTTCAGGACAGGCCAGTGTCAGTTCGAAAGGCAGCCGCGCCGCCGCTTCGATCCAGCTGTTGGCAACATTGTTTCCGTCACCGATATAGGCAACCCTGACGCTTTCATAAGACCCTTTCTTCTCCCGAATGGTAAACAGGTCCGCCAGAATCTGACAGGGATGCAGCAGATCCGTGAGCCCGTTAATAACGGGAATAGACGCATATCGGGCGAGTTCCTCAACGCTCTCCTGGGCAAAGGTCCGGATCATGATCCCATTAAGGTAGCAGGACATCATCCGGGCGGAATCCGCAAGTGTTTCACCACGGCCGATCTGCGTGTCGCGCGAATTTAGAAAAAGAGCGATACCGCCCAGCTGATACATGCCGACTTCAAATGATATCCGGGTCCGGGTGGAGGACTTATCAAAAATCATGCCCAGGGTTTTGCCTTTGAGGGACGGATGCTCCTGGCCTTCCTTCAGCATTTTTTTCAGCCGCGCGGTTCGAAGCCATATTTCTTCAAAATCCGCAGGTACCATTTCGGCAAAGCTCAACAGATCCTTTTTCATTTACCCTCCAAAACCAGATCCAGGATTGCAATCGCGCTATCGATGTCTTGCTGTGTAATCGTCAGCGGCGGAACAAATCGCAATGTCTTACCTCCGGTGCAGTTGATGAGCAATCCCCGTTCCTGACAGGTCTTGACAATATCCGCACCTTCAATGGTGAGAGCACAGGCCAGCATAAGCCCTTTTCCCCGAACACCGGAGATGATCGCATGCTTTGACTTTAAAGCCTGAAGCTTTGTTAAGAAATAGTCTCCCATTTTCCGACAGTTTTCCAGAACACCTTCATCGAGCATCGTGTTAATCGTGGCTTTGGCCGCTGCCATGGCCAGTAAATTGCCGCCGAATGTGGATGCGTGGTTGCCGGGGCTGAAAGCTTTGGCGATTTCATCAGTCGCCAGCATCGCCCCCACCGGAAAACCGTTTCCCAGGGCTTTGGCCAGCGTCATGATATCCGGCTTGATACCTGAATATTCATAAGCAAATAATTTCCCTGTCCGTCCGATACCGGTTTGCACTTCATCGATGATCATTAAAATCTTATGACGATTGCAGATATCCCTCACCTGGGCCAGATACCGCTCATCGGGAATAATCACCCCGCCCTCCCCTTGGATCGGTTCGAGCATAATGCCGCAGGTCTTAGCGGTAATGGCCGCCTCGAGAGCCGCGGGATCGTTAAAAGGTACATATCGAAAACCATCCAGAAGCGGCGTGAAGCCGAACTGAAACTTTTCCTGCCCCGTCGCCGTAATGGTCGCCATGGTCCGTCCGTGAAAGGAATCCTTCATCGTGATGAGTTCGAATTTGTCTGGACCCATATTCTCATGGGCATACTTGCGAGCAAGTTTGATCGCCGCTTCATTGGCTTCCGCGCCGCTGTTACAGAAGAAAGCCTTGTCCGCAAACGAATGCTTCGTGAGCAGATGAGCGACTTCCGCCTGCGGCCGGGTATAATAGAGGTTTGAGACATGCATCAGATTTTTCACCTGCGACCTGATGGCTTTCACGACATTGGGATGGGAATGTCCCAAATTGCAGACTGCGATGCCCGCGACGAAATCCAGATACTCTTTGCCGTTTGCGTCCCAGACCCTGGCACCTTCACCTTTCACCAGTGCGATCGGCACACGTCGATAGGTGTTCATGATATTTTGATCGGCCAGAGCCATGATCTTTTTTTCTTTCATCATCGAGTCCTTTTCGAATTTATAAAACGATTTCCGTTCCGATTCCCTTATCCGTAAACACCTCCAGAAGAATCGCGTGTTTGAGCCTTCCATCAATAATATGGGCTTTTTTCACACCGCCGCGCAATGCCTTGAGACAGCATTTTACTTTGGGAAACATACCGCCTTCCACGGTTCCGTCATCAATCAAATTCAGGGCATCCTGATTCGTCATTGTATGAATCAGTTTTTTCTCGTTATTGAGCACCCCTGCAACATCCGTGAGCAGCAGGAGCTTCTCCGCCTTCAAAGCGGCCGCTACTTCTCCGGCCACGATGTCGGCATTGATATTGTAGGTTTCGCCTTTTTCACCGATACCGGTCGGCGCAATGATGGGAATAAAACCGCTTTGGGTCAGTGATACAATCAATTCGGTATTGACCTCTTTCACTTTACCGACCAGCCCGATATCAATGATTTCGGATGGTGTATTCTGGGCTTTATCTTCATTAAGATAATATTTTTCAGCTACGATCAGATTGCCATCCTTGCCGCTCAATCCCACGGCTTTGCCTCCATGCTGGTTGATCAAGCCGACAATTTCCTTATTGACCATGCCTACCAAAACCATTTCCACAATGTTCATGGTTTCCTGGTCCGTCACCCTCATACCCTGGACAAACTTGGATTCCTTGCCCAGTTTTTTCAATAATCCGCCGATCTGCGGACCGCCGCCGTGCACAACTACCGGATGCATTCCAATGTATTTCATCATCACCACATCGCGGGCAAACTTATCTTTCAAGTCTTCATCGGTCATGGCATGGCCGCCGTATTTGATGACAATCGTCTTGTTGTAAAACCGCCGGATGTAAGGCAGTGCTTCTAGCAAAATATCCGCCCGCTCCATTGAACTTTGAATGTGCTCCATTTTTTCTCCGTTTATAAAATGTATCTGCTCAAATCTTCGTCTTCGACGATGTTGTCGAGTTTTTCTTCCACGTATTTGGCGTCAATGACAATCTTCTTTTCCTTGAGGTCCGGCGCATCAAAGGAAATATCCTCCAGGAGCGTCTCCATGATGGTATAAAGCCGGCGCGCACCGATGTTTTCCGTCCGTTCATTGACGATCGTAGCCACTTCGGCGATCTGTTCCACGGCATCCTCGGTAAACGAAAGCTCAATGTCTTCCGTCGCCATCATTTCGGTGTATTGCTTGACCAGCGCGTTATTGGGCTCTGTCAAAATCTTTACAAACTCTTCCTTCCCCAGCGAGTCCAGCTCCACTCGGATCGGAAAGCGTCCCTGCAACTCGGGAATCAAATCCGACGGCTTGGTGCCGCTGAAAGCGCCGGCTGCAATAAACAGAATATGGTCCGTCTTCACCATACCATAACGGGTGTTGACATTGGATCCTTCCACGATCGGCAGCAAATCTCTCTGAACGCCTTCACGCGACACATCCGGCCCATGCTGGGAGTCCCCGCCGACAATCTTATCGATCTCATCCAGAAAAATGATACCCGATTGCTCCACGCGGTCCAGCGCCGTTTTGGTCACCTTGTCCATATCAATCAGTTTTTGCGCCTCTTCGGCAGCCAGGATATCCAGCGCTTCCGGCACTTTTACATTTCTTCTTTTTTTCTTCTGCGGCATCATATTGCCCAGCATATCTTTGAGGTTGAGCCCCATATCTTCCATTCCTGCGGCGGAAAAGATCTCAATCATGGGACCACTTCGCGGTTCGGCAACTTCCAGTTCCACCATCCGCTCATCGAGTTTCCCGTCGCGAAGCAGCTTGCGTAATTTTTCTCTCGTCGCATCCTGTTTCCTGAGCTGATCCTCGGTCAGGGGAAGATCAATTTGTTCCTGATCGGAATCCGTCAGCATGTCTCCGACTCTCTTTTCCATAGGCCGCGGCGGCAACAAAAGATCCAGGACCCGTTCCTCCGCGATTTCGGCGGCTTTTGCCTGCACAGTGTCCTGCTCTTCGGCTTTAACCATGTTGATCGACAACTCGACCAGATCGCGCACCATGGATTCCACATCGCGCCCCACATAACCGACTTCCGTAAATTTGGAAGCCTCCACTTTCAAAAACGGAGAATTATCCAGTTTAGCGAGTCTTCGGGCGATTTCCGTTTTGCCGACGCCCGTGGGACCGATCATGATAATATTTTTCGGCGATATTTCATCCGCCAGCTCCTCCGGAACATTCTGCCTGCGCCAGCGGTTTCTAAGCGCAATCGCCACGGCTCTCTTGGCGTCGGCCTGACCGATAATATGCCTGTCCAGTTTTTCTACTATCTCGCGGGGTGTTAACCCAGAATTATTCATTTTTTAGATGTGCTCCTTATTTTTGTTCTTTTTGACTTCTTTCGGTTTTTCTTCCTTGAGATCAATTTCCTCAATCGTAATATGATCATTGGTATAAATACAAATTTCCGATGCAATTTTCATCGATTCTTTGGCGATTTCGGTGGCGGATAAGCTGCTGTGCTTCACCAGAGCGCGTGCCGCCGCCTGGGCAAAGGCGCCGCCCGATCCGATGGCCATGACATCATCATCCGATTCAATGACGTCGCCGTTTCCGGAAATAATCAGCGAATAGTCCCGGCTGACCGCAATCATCAGGGCCTCCAGGTGCCGCAAGACCCGGTCCGTGCGCCAATCTTTGGTCAGTTCGACCGCCGCGCGCAGCAGGTTGCCGTTGTATTGCTCCAGCTTCTGATCGAACCGGTCAAACAGCGTAAAGGCGTCGGCGGTCGCTCCCGCAAATCCCACAATCACTTCGTTGTTATAAAGCCTGCGTACTTTACGCGCCCCGTGTTTCAGAATGGTCGTATCCAGCGTCACCTGACCGTCGCCGGCCACGGTGATTTTATCGTCTTTCTTAATGGCCAGTATGGTTGTGCCTCTAATATGCATTTTTTCTCCTGTTTATCAGCTCATAGCTCATAGCTCGTAGATTTTATCGTTTAGCCCTTGGGTGGGCTTTATCGTAAACTTCCATCAGGCGATTGATGCTGACCGCCGTATACTTCTGCGTCGTGGAAAGACTTTCATGTCCCAACAGTTCCTGGATCGATCGTAAATCTGCCCCGGCGGACAACAAATGCGTGGCAAAACTATGCCGAAGCGCGTGCGGGCTGATCTTACGGCCGATACCGCTTTTAATCATGGCGGCATCCAAGATGCGGGCTATGCTTCTGGTCGTGATCCTTTTGCCGCGCGAATTCAAAAATAGCGCTCCGCCGCGTGTTTCCGCAGAATGCTCTCTTCTCAGACCGGCCGTCGCGGACAGGTATTTCTTTATCGCTTCCAGTGCCGGTGCTCCGACCGGTACGATTCTTTCTTTTTTACCCTTGCCGCGCAGTTTGACCAGCGCTGCGCTGAAATTGACATCTTCTTCATCCAGTCCCGCCAGTTCAGCCAATCGCAATCCCGAAGAATAAAACAATTCCAGCATTGCCCGGTCGCGCAATCCCGTTACGGTGTTATTATCTCCCAACGCGTTTAAAAGTCCAAAGGCTTCGTCCACCGACAAAAAAGTCGGCATGTACTTTTCGATTTTGGGTGTCTGAATGCCCTGGGCCGGATTGCTCTTTACCTTTCCTTCGCGCAGCAGATACTTGTAAAATGCCCGCAGGGAAGAAATTTTTCGGTTAATGGATACTTTTTTCAGCTTCCGCCCATGCAGATGCGACAGATAACCACGCAGGGTCTCTATCCCGGCATCCAATATTTTTTTATAGATGGACGGATTTTCCCGGCTCTGCAGGAATTCGTTAAACTCCTCTACGTCCGAAAGATAGGCTGTGCGGGTATGTTCCGATACATTACGCTCTATATCCAGAAATGTTCGAAAATCCGCAAGCAGTTCTTTCATGTTTCACATCTTGTATTTCCCAAAATCTTCGGCGGATAAATTTTCCAGAAATTCTTTAATTTTGTCTTCCTTAAATTTATCAATGTCCGTGAGTTTCATCCCGAAATCGATATTCCGGGATTTCTCCAGCACGTTCTCTTCCACAAAAATGGACGCCTGAGCTCTCAGCGCCAGCGCAATGGCATCGCTGGGACGCGCGTCAATCGCAAAGGTTTGCCCTTCTCTGGTCAAATAGACGCTGGCGAAGAAAGTGTTGTTACGTATATCTACAATTTCTATGCGATTAACGGTAACACCCAGAGCCTTGATGCATTCATGTAACAGGTCATGGGTCATCGGCCGGGAAAAGACAACATGCTCCAGTTCCGTGGCGATGGCGCTGGCTTCAAATAAACCTATCCAGATCGGAATAGCCTTACTTTCCTGCATATCCTTCAAGATGACAATGGGTGTATTGGTGATCGGATCAAGCGTCAATCCGGATACTTTCATCTCCAGCAGCATCCCCAACCTCCTTACGGATCAATCTTTTCCCACGCAGTGAATGCAGATATCCGCGCGTAATCTCCACAGTCACCTTTCGGCCAATTAATTCCGGCCCGCCTTTAAAATTAACTATTTTCCAGGTACGCGTACGCCCCATCATATCATGCTCTGAGTTCCTGCTTCGTCCTTCTACAAGGACTTCCTCAAATCTTCCCTCCAGCGCGGAATTTTTTTCCTGCGTATGTCTGTCCTGCAGCGCCTGCAAGACTTTAAGCCTTTGAGTCTTTTCAGATTCCGGCACCTTGCCCGGGAGCATCTGAGCGGCTGTTCCCTTACGTTCAGAATACTTGAACGAAAAAACTGAATCAAACCTGATTTTTTCCATCATGTCAATGGTTTCTTGATAATCTTTTTGTGTTTCTCCCGGAAAACCGACAATGATGTCAGACGTAATGCTGATTTGCGGGCAGACTTCGCGCAATTTATTAATTTTCAACAGGTATTCTTCCGATGAGTATCCGCGGTTCATCAACTTTAAGATGCGGTTAGAACCTGACTGCACCGGCAGATGAATGTGCTCGCATAATTTAGGCACTCCGGCAAAACAATCAATCAGTTCATCGGACAAATCTTTCGGATGAGACGTTGTGAAACGAATTCTCTCTATTCCTTCAATATCATTGATACGCTTGATCAAAGAGACGAAATTGCACCCGGGATCTGATTTTTTTCCATAGGAGTTGACATTCTGACCCAGGAGCGTCACCTCTTTTACCCCATATTCCGCCAATTTCTTTATTTCAGTAATTATATCTGCTGGTGTCCGGCTCATTTCGGGACCGCGCAGAAACGGAACGACGCAGTATGCGCAGTAGTTGTCACATCCCTGCATGATGGACACAAAAGAACTCAGAACGCCATGAGGAGGCGGGGCAAAGACATTGAGCGAATGGATCTCGGAACAGAAATCAACCCGGGTGATTTTTTTTCTTTCTTTCTGAATCGCTGCAATCATTTCCGGCAACCGGTGGATATTATGGGTCCCGAAAACCAGATCAACATTCCTGACCCGGCTGTAAACTTTTCTCCCCAGGTGCTGCGCCAGACACCCCGCAAAACCGATAATCAGAGCCGGATTTTGCTCTTTTAACTTCATCAGGCGGCCCAGTTCACTGAAAGCCTTCTGTTCAGCTTTTTCCCGAATCGAGCAGGTATTGATCAGGATCAAATCCGCTTTCGAGGAATCTTCCGTCCATGTGTATCCAACATCCTTAAGCAAAACAGCCATTTGTTCGGTGTCATGCACGTTCATCTGACAACCGAATGTTTCAATATATAAATATTTTTTCTGCATATTTATCCAATCAATTAAATATGAAAGAGGATTAGTATTTCACTGGTGGTTAGTCAATCGATTTTTCAGGATATTACTTAAATTCCCGAATTCGGAAAGGGACAGGGTTTCCCCTCTTCTCGCACCGTCAATACCGGCTTCATCGAGTACAGATCTGATGCCGGCGTCCGAAAGGGTTTCCAGAAATTTGGCATTTTTTAAGTTATTGCTCAGCATTTTGCGACGCTGGGCAAATGAGGCCTTAACCAAACGGTTGAAAAGGATTTCATCTGTCAGTTCTACCAGAGGTTTTTCCCGGAACACCCCGCTGATAATTGACGACGTCACTTTCGGCACAGGATAAAAACAGGTTGCCGATACATCGAAAAGCCGAGACACATCGGCGTACATCTGCAGCAACACCGAGGGTACTCCATAACTTTTTTGCCCCGGGCTGGAAACCAGTCTTTCTACGACTTCCTTCTGCAGCATTAATGTAAAATCGCTGATAGCGGATCGATGAGACAGCAAATGAAAAATAACGGGACTGGATATATTATAAGGAACATTACCGATTACTTTAATTTTTTCTTTGTACTGCATTGATATTGAAGATAAATTATATTTTAAGATATCGCCGGGATGTATTTCAATATTAGAAAATTCGGTCCGTCGATCCTGAAGAATTGCCACAAGTTGAGGATCGATTTCCACTGCGATAACTTTCCCGGCAACTTGAGCAATATCCTGAGTCAGGATACCAATACCCGCCCCTATTTCGACTACGACATCTCCCGGAGTGATTCTCCCCGCCCGGGCAATCTTATGAATGGTATTGACGTCCATCAAAAAAGACTGACCCAGTCTCTTCCTCGGCTTAATTCCGTATTGATGAAGAATTTCTCTCGGTGTCGTCATGGTCACCTTCAGGAACGCACAGCCAGCGGCCAGCGCGATACGGCATTTAAATCGAGGGAATCGCGGCGTCCGTTATTCAACATCACCTCGCCGAGCGCCGCAATCATGGCTGCATTGTCCGTACATAAAACCATGGGCGGAATGAATAATGCCATACCAGCCCTGGCCGTAGCTTCAGCAAATTTCAGCCGCAACCGGCTGTTGGCGGCAACGCCGCCGCAGACAACGACATCGCTGATATTATTCCCTGAGGCCGCCTTCAGTGTCTTATCCACCAGAACATCGATAATGGCCTCCTGGTAACTGGCCACAACATCCGGCAATTCATGCTCGCTGAAGCGTCCCTGTCGTTTTTTGTACATCGTCAGGAGTGACGTTTTCAATCCGCTGAAGCTGAAGTCAGGAGAATCCTTCATCGCCCTGGGAAAATCAAACGCTCTGGGATTACCGGCCTTCGCCATTTGGTCAATCACCACGCCCCCGGGATAACCCAGATCAAGCAACTTGGCCGCCTTGTCGAAGGCCTCACCCGCGGCGTCGTCGCGCGTCTGCCCCAGCAGCTCAAAGTCATGATAATTGCCGACCCGATAGACATTGGTGTGACCGCCGGAGACGACCAGCGCGGCAAAAGGAAAGCGGGGTTTTGTTTCAGCCAGGAAGGATGCCATGATATGACCTTCCAGGTGATTAACGCCCACAAAGGGAATACCGAGACCGTAAGCCAGTGCCTTGGCGGCGGATAATCCAACGAGCAGCGAACCGATTAAGCCCGGCCCGCGCGTCACGGAAACGCCTTCTAGATCACGCAATGACAGACCGGCATCCGCCAGCGCCTGTCTTGTCACCGGAACAATGGCTTCAATATGTTTACGTGACGCAATCTCCGGTACGACGCCTCCGTAAGCGCTGTGATCCTTGATTTGCGAGGCAATGACATTGGAGAGTAACCGCCCGTCGCGAACAACCGCCGCCGCTGTTTCATCGCATGATGATTCGATTCCCAGTACTAACAAATTTCAGACCATCCTGATAATTTACTTTACAAACCGCTCAAAAGGCTTATATAAAAGCCCCCGGTATTTGTAAACAAACTTTTGTCAACATTTTGGGATCGGGTTACCTTTCATGGAAATCAAAACAGATTTTTTAATTATCGGCAGCGGTATTGCAGGCCTGAGCCTGGCCATCAAAGCAGCACAACTGGGCTCGGTGGCCATCGTCACCAAAAAAGAAAAATCGGAATCCAACACCAATTATGCACAGGGCGGCATCGCCGCGGTAACGGATAAGACCGACAGCTTCGAAGAACACATCAGCGATACGCTGGTCTGCGGCGCAGGACTCTGCAATAAAGAGGTTGTCGATTTTGTCGTGCGGGAAGCGCCTCCCCGGATTCAGGAGTTGATTGCGTGGGGCGTCAATTTTACAAAATCGGAAGAGCCGCCGCACCTATATGATCTCGGGCAGGAAGGAGGCCACCATCGCCGCCGCGTCCTGCATGCCAAGGACCTTACGGGCCGTGAAATTGAAAGAGCGCTTCATGAAAAAGTCGCAGCATTGGAAAATGTTCATATTTACGAAAATCATATCGGGATTGATCTCATTATTCAAAAAGATGCCGAAGGCCATACCATCAACTGCCTGGGTGCTTACGCACTCGATATCAAGAAAGACGAAATTCACACCTACCGCGCCAAATACACGATTTTATCAACCGGAGGCGCAGGCAAGGTGTATCTGATCACCACCAATCCGGATATCGCCACGGGCGACGGCATTGCGATGGCTTACCGCGCGGGTGCGAAAATCGCGAATATGGAATTCATCCAGTTTCATCCCACCTGTCTTTTTCATCCGGAAGCCAAGGCGTTTCTGATCAGCGAAGCCGTCCGCGGCGAAGGCGGAATCCTCAAATTGAAAAACGGCGAGACGTTCATGGAGAGATATCATCCGATGAAAAGCCTCGCGCCGCGTGATGTCGTGGCCAAAGCCATCGACACGGAAATCAAACAGTCCGGTGACGAATATGTCCTTCTGGACATCACCCATCACAGCCGCGATTTTTTAATCGACCGCTTCCCCAACATCTATCATAAATGCCTCGAATACGGCATCGACATGGCCGTTCAGCCGATTCCCATCGCGCCGGCGGCCCACTACATTTGTGGCGGCGTCGCCGTAAATCATGACGGCAAGACATCTATCGATAACCTGTTTGCGTGCGGAGAAGTCTCCTGCACAGGCCTGCATGGCGCCAATCGCCTGGCCAGCAATTCTCTTCTGGAGGCGCTGGTTTACTCGCACCGGGTATTTACAAAAATCACCAAGTCCTTTCGGCAGACAGAGATGAGTACTGCGCCGATCCGCCCATGGGACACGATGAACAGTTCGGAAAGCGATGACACCATCGTCGTCACCAACAACTGGGATGAAATCCGCCGCTGCATGTGGAATTACGTGGGGATTGTGCGTTCCGACAAGCGGCTGGAGCGTGCGGAACGCAGAATCGATATGATTCAACAGGAGATCCAGGAATATTACTGGAACTACAGGGTCACCAAGGATCTGATCGAATTGCGCAACATTTCAACCGTGGCGAAACTGATCGTGCAGAGCGCCCGTGCCCGTAAAGAGAGCCGCGGCCTGCATTACACGATGGACTATCCGGAGACACAGGATGCCTTTCTGAAAGACACGATCCTGGTCAAACAATAAATTTTATCACCCGGCTGATGGTACGATTTCACTGCAGGGAACGGTTTAATGACCTGAAGGTCACGCGATAACCTGAAGATCACGCGCCCCGTCCCTGCCTCATCAAATGCGTTTTATGCGCCAAACACACGGTTAAAGATAAAATCCAGGTTCTTTAAAAAATTATTGACATTGAAAATACCGGCCAGGTCTTTTTCGTTCAGATATTTTTGAACCACCTCATCCTGCGCCAGAAGTTTTCTGAATTCAATTCCTTCTTCCCAGGATCTCATCGCATTTTTCTGAACAATGGCGTACGCATCTTCGCGCGTTGTCCCTTTCTCGATGAGAGAGAGTAAAACCATCTGGGAGAAAATAACACCATGCGTCATATTCAGATTCGCGAGCATGCGCTCCGGATACACAACCAGCTTATCCATCAGCCCCGTAAATCGCCCCAGCATAAAATCCAGGACGATGGTGGCATCCGGGCCGATCACCCGCTCCACGGAGGAGTGGCTGATATCGCGCTCATGCCACAGGGCGACGTCTTCCAGCGCCGCGACGGCGTATGAACGCACCAGCCTGGCCAGACCGGAAATATTTTCCGAAAGGACCGGATTGCGTTTATGCGGCATGGCGGATGAACCCTTTTGTCCGGGCGAGAAATATTCTTCCGCCTCGCGGACTTCCGTTCTTTGCAGCAGGCGGATTTCCTGCGCGAACTTATCCAGGGACGATGCAATAATGGCGAGCGTGGCAAAGAACTCCGCATGCCGGTCTCGCTGAACGATCTGTGAGGACACGGGCGCGGGTTTAAGACCCAGCTTTTGACAGACATACCCCTCGACGAACGGATCGATAAATGAAAAAGTCCCCACGGCGCCGGCAATTTTCCCATAGCTGACGGTTTCCCTGGCTCGAATCAGTCTTTCCCGATTGCGTTCCGTTTCCTGATACCACAAAGCCATCTTCAGGCCGAAGGTAATCGGTTCGGCATGAATCCCGTGCGACCGGCCGATCATCAGTGTTTTTTTATGTTCAAGCGCTCTTCTTTTTAAAACCGTAAGGAGCTGATCAAGATCGTCAATCAGGATATCCGCGGCTTCCTTGAGCTGCACCGCCAGTGCCGTATCCAGCACATCGGAGGAGGTCAGCCCCATATGGATGAACCGGCCGTCCTCGCCGATTTTTTCCGTCAGAGAGGAAACGAAGGCAATCACGTCATGTTTGGTGGTTCTTTCGATTTCGTCAATCCGGTCCACGTTGATGACCGCTCTGGCTTTGATGTTTTCGACAGCTTCAGCCGGAACCTTGCTAAGCTTCACCATCGCTTCACAGGCTGCCACTTCCACGTCGAGCCATTTCTGATACTTGTTTTTCTGGCTCCAGATCGACGTCATTTTTTCTCTTGAATATCTAGGAATCACCGTCTTCTCCCGTCAATATTTTAATTTCTATTTTGCCGCTTTCTGCAATGTTTTCGCCATATCCGTTTTTTCCCAGCGGTAGTCATCCATAAAGAACGTCCGGGGAATTTTGCGGTAAATACTGCCATTGAGCAGATCGAATTTTTCAATCATCCCTTCCGGCGTCAAATCAAAATGGTCTTCAATCATTTTTTCCAGCCGGTCGTCCGAAATCTTACCCGTTCCGAATGTGTTGACATAGATGGAAAAGGGATTGGCAATACCGATGGCGTAAGCGAGCTGGACCGAACATTTGGAAGCAAGCCCCGCCGCCACGATATTCTTGGCGACATAGCGGGCGCCGAAAGCCGCCGAGCAGTCCACTTTTTCGGGTGTCTTATTGACGACTGCGCCGCCGCCCAACTGTGCGCCGGGATACCCTCCGTAAAACTGCACAACCAGCTTGCGTCCGGTCACACCAGAATCCGCCGCGCTGCAGGAATTGATGGCATTCCATTCACCGGTTGGATTGAATAGAAATTCCGTCTTCTTATCCACACAGTCTTTCAAAGCTTCAAAGGCGATCTTCCTGGCCCGATCACGCACCTTCAACCGATCACCTTTAACATAACGGTAGTCGATAGAGTTCGACATCAGAACCTTGGCGACACGCAGAGGCTTGCCGGTTTTTGTATCGTAATCAACGGATACCTGCCCTTTTCCGTCGGGCGCGAAAATCGGGTCCTGACAGAACTCAAAGGCCCGCATCATTTTATTAACCAGCACATAAGGCAGGGGGAGGAGTTCCGGTGTTTCGTCACAGGCAAACCCATACATGATGCCCTGATCGCCGGCTCCAATTTCACGATCCTTGTTCAACAGGCAACTGGTTCCCTGGTTAATATCTTCGGACTGGGGAATAATCGCATTCAGCACGCCCATCAAGTGCCCGTTGAGTCCAACCGCTGCATGGTTGTAACCGAGTTCGATGACCGCTTCTCTGGCGATTTTATCGATATCGACATAAACCCGGGTTCTGACCTCGCCACCCACCATGCAGATTCCCTTGCCTAAAAATACCTCAATGCCGCAATGCGGCATATTTGCCAGCGTAAGTTTTAGTTTTTTTTCTTCATCGAGGATGGCGGCGATTACATTAGCTGCAATGATATCCGCAACCAGATCAGGATGCCCCACTTTGACACTTTCTGACGAAATCTGCATAAACATTTCTCCTTACAGAATTTTTTGTGCGGGTTTTGTCCTTTAATTAGGTAGGAGGCGGGGTCACCCCCGCCGTCCTCCCACACCACCGGACGTGCGGTTCCGCATCCGGCGGTTCATTGAACACGCTGAAGTCGTCGCATCGTATCTTGCAGCGACACCAACCCTAA
>JAIGNE010000027.1:0-1555 GCA_036528635.1 Deltaproteobacteria bacterium | reverse complement strand
ACTTCAAAAAGTGGCTGACCCGTTTCCAGACGGAAGATCTGATCGGCTGCTGCGCGCAGACCGATACCAAGGGCGACCGGATGCTTCGTCCGGCAGACCAGCCGAATCCCGGTTCTTATGTACGCATCAAAGAGCGGACCAAGGACGGCATCATCGTCGAAGGCTGCAAGGTTCATATTTCCGAAGCCTCCGTGGCGGATGAAGTTCTGGTTGTTCCCACCCGCGCCCTGCGTAAAGAGGATAAGGACTATGCCGTTGCTTTTGCCGTACCGGGCGACTGGGATGGTTTGAAACAGGTCGTGACCATTCACAACCTCCGGGAGCGCACTCACTATAAAAGAGGCTTCCAGCCGGGAGCGACGGACTCCTACATGATTTTTGACAACTGTTTTGTTCCCTGGGAAAGAGTTTTCCTGGCCGGCGAATATCAGCACGGCGGCGCCTGCGCACTGCTGTTTGCCCTGTTCCATCGCCATTCCTACTCCGGCTGCAAACCGGCCATCGGTGACGTTATTCTGGGATCGGCAGCACTCGCCGCAGAAGTGAACAACATCCACAAGGAGTCCCATGTCCGCGAGAAGCTGGCTGAAATCATCATGACCATCGAGCTCGGCTACGCGGCCGGTTACACGGCGTCCGACCTGGGCAAGCCCGAAGTTTACATCCCCGGCGTAGGATTTGTTCCTTACGGCCCCGGGTCCTATATTCCGCATTCCATTTACTGCAACGTCGGACGTTGTCTGTCCGGTGAAGCGGTCTTCCGTGAGGCCGAAATTCTCTGCGACATTTCCGGCGGCGTCACGGCGACCTTCCCGCATGAGAAGGATTTTGCCAATCCGGCAACGGGCGAAGCGCTTCTCAAATACACCAAGCGCAACCCCAATATGTCGGCTGAAGACCAGGCGCAGTTCTGGCGGTACCTGGGGGATGCTCTCTGCTCGGCTTCCGGCGGAATCGCCAACGTGGGCAACTACCACGGCGGCGGCTCGCCGATCATGGAGCAGATTGCCATTACGACCCAGTATGACATCGAGTCCCGCAAGAAGCTGGTGAAATACATTGCCGGTATGAGCGGCGGAGACCGTGAAGCTCTCGCGAAGAAGCGCAGCAAGTAGTCCCGGCAGCATTCGTCCTCTCCGCCTGCTTTTCCATAGCGGTCAAGCGGGCGGGAGGATTTTACAAAGCGCCGGGTGGTTGTTGAGGGCGCAGCGTTTCATGGTCGGGCCACTTGTTGTTCTTCCTGATTTCTGGAAGAGCGAGCGGCCGGAATAAAACTAAACTATTGACAAAAGGGAGAGGAAGCTGGATTCTTTCAAAATGAAGCGCCCTTCCGGGGCATCCTGATCCGATGAAGTGGCGGGTATTGATCCGGGAAAGAATCCAGTTCGTGGCCTGGCCATTTTGTGTAGTAATGTAAGCGATCTTAAAATTAAATAATGAAAGGGAGTAGAAGATGGATCCAACAACCTCGATGTACGTATCCCAGGCGATACACGGAATCGCCTACGGCATGATTTTGTTTTTGATTGCCTCGGGCCTGAACATCATCTTCGGC
>JAIGNE010000026.1:0-67885 GCA_036528635.1 Deltaproteobacteria bacterium | reverse complement strand
TCATCTCCTTTGTGAGCGTTTTAGCACATCAATATGGTTGTGCAACCAATTTTGCCTTCTTCTAATATTTTATTGTCAAAGAACAATTTATACCTTAATTATGACACAGTCTGTTCGCCGGTATGACAACATCCATTTTATCACAGGAGTTCCAGCTATCAACTGTTGCTCATTTCAATCAGCGCCTGAAGTTTTTTCACCGCCCGGCCGCTGTCAATGCAATCAGCGGCTACCTTCACGCCTTCTTTAATGTCCGCCGCTTTTTCGCCGGCCACCATGGCCAGCGCCGCATTCATCAGGACAACGTCCCGGCACGCGCCGGGTTTTCCCGAGAGCACATCGCGCGTGATTTGGGCGTTCGTGGCCGGATCGCCGCCGCGGATTGCTTCCAGAGGGTAAGTCTTGCCGACATAATCTTTCGGATGAATATTATAGGTGCGGATGATGCCGTCGTTTAATTCCGCAACGCGGGTTTCGCCGGTAATCGTCACTTCATCGAGCCCGTCTGATCCGTGCACGACAAATGCGCGCCTGGTGCCCATGTTTTTTAAAACGTCGGCAAACATTTCCGTGAGCTTCGGATCATAAACCCCCAGAAGCTGTGCGGTGGCGCCTGCCGGATTGGTGAGGGGGCCCAGCATGTTGAAGATGGTGCGGATGCCGATTTCACGGCGCGGCCCGATGGCGTATTTCATCGCGCCGTGCAGCTTGGGCGCGAAGAGAAAGCCGATGCCGGCCTGCTGGATGCACTCTTCGATGATTTCCTGATCGACGCTGATATTGACGCCCAGGGCTTCCAGAAGGTCCGCGCTGCCGCAGCCGCTGGAGACCGCCCGGTTGCCGTGTTTGGCCACGGTGATGCCCGCCGCGGCCACGACAAAGGCCGTCGTGGTGGAAATGTTAAAGGTGTTGAGTTTATCGCCGCCCGTCCCGCAGGTGTCGACAACAGTCGTCGCGCAGGCGTTCACGCGTGTGGCCTTCTGCCGCATGATGCGCGCCGCGCCCGTGACCTCTTCGACGGTTTCCCCCTTCATGCGCAGTGCCGTGATGAACGCGCCGATTTGCGCGGGTGTGGCCTCGCCTCCCATGATTTCCTCCATGGCCGCCATCATTTCCCCTTCCGGGAGATCGATTTTTCGCACAGCTTTGTCAATGGCCTCCTTCATCATGATGAACGCTCCTTTCGTCCCAGTGTTTTTAAAAAGTTCCGTAAAATTCTTTTGCCCTGCGGGGTGAGCACCGATTCGGGATGAAACTGAATGCCCTCCACCGGATACGCTTTATGCCGCAATCCCATGATCTCGCCCTCAGCGGTCCTCGCGCTCACTTCCAGACAGTCGGGCAGGCTTTCGGGGCGAACGACGAGTGAATGATAGCGGCCGGCGGTAAACGGGTTGGGCAGCCCGGCGAAAATGGTTCTGCCGTCGTGTTCGACGGGAGAAACTTTACCGTGCATGATGCGCCCGGCGCGAACGACCTCCCCGCCGAAGGCGTAGCCGATGGATTGATGCCCCAGGCAGATGCCCATGAGCGGCACGGACGTGTGAAACTCGCGGATGACATCAACCGTAATGCCCGCCTCGCGCGGCGAACAGGGGCCGGGAGACAGAAAAATCGCCTGCGGCTTGAGCTTTTGAATGCCCTCCAGGGTGATTTTATCGTTGCGGTAGACCTGGACATCTTCCCCCATTTGTCCCAGGTACTGGACAATGTTGAAGGTAAAGGAATCGTAGTTGTCGATCATCAAAATCATAAGGTGCTCCTAGTTTCCATTCTCGAGAACGAATCCGCCCGCCGCCAGCTTCACAGCCATCTGCATGCCGCGCGCCTTGCTTTGCGTTTCCTGGTATTCCGATTCGGGCTGGGAATCATAAACGATGCCCGCCCCGGCCTGCACGTAAATACGGCTGTCCTTCATGACCATGGTGCGGATGGTGATGCACAAATCCATGTTGCCGTTGAAACTGAAATAACCCACGGCGCCGCCGTAAGCGCCGCGGCGCACACGTTCAAGTTCGTCGATGATCTGCATGGCGCGGACCTTGGGCGCGCCGGTCAGTGTCCCCGCCGGAAACGTCGCCGCCAGAACGTCGAAGGCGTCCTTTCCGCGGGCCAGCTGTGCGCGCACGTTGGAGACCAGATGCATCACATGCGAATATTTTTCCACCACCATGTACTGATTGACCTGCACCGAACCGGTTTCGGCAATCCGGCCCAGGTCGTTGCGGCCCAGGTCTACCAGCATGACATGTTCGGCCCGCTCCTTTTCATCGGAAAGCAGTTCATCGGCCAGCGCCCGGTCTTCCTGTTCGGTGCTGCCGCGTTTGCGGGTGCCGGCAATCGGTCTCAATTCCACATCCCTTTGTTCAAGACGCACCATGACTTCGGGCGAGGAGCCGATCATCGTGATCTCGCCCAGCTTCAGGAAAAACAAATACGGCGAGGGATTGACATAGCGGAGCGCCCGGTAAAGATCGACCGGATCGGTCCGGCAGGGCGTGGAGAAACGCTGGGACAGGACGACTTGAATAACGTCTCCGGCGGTGATGTAGTCTTTGGCCTTCTCCACGATGGCTTTGTACTCATCGGGGGACATATTGGATTCAAAGGTTATCCCGTTGGTCTGCGGGGCTGTCCCGGGCAATGCGGCCGGTGCACAAAGCAGGGCAACCAGATCGTCGATCTTTCCGCAGGCGGTTGCATAGGCTTCTTCGGGTGAATCCGCATCTTCCGTGTAGGCGCAGGCCACGACTTTGATCGTATGGCGGGTGTTGTCAAAAATAACCAGTGAGTCGCTGATCACAAAAACAGCTTCGTCCAGATTCAGGTCGTCCGGAGGCGCTTCGGGAAGCTTTTCAAAATAGCGCACCATGTCATAGCCCAGGTAGCCCACGGCGCCTCCAAAGAAGCGCGGCAGGCCGGGCGTGGCAACCGGCGTATAACGGCCGAGCAGTTCCCGCATCGCGCCGAGCGGGTCGCCTTTGTGCTCCCGCGTGTGGACCCTGCCTTTTTCTTCAATGATCACGTTCGGGCCGCGGACTCTGAACACAACCCCCGCATCCGTGCCGATAAAAGAATACCGTCCCCACTTCTCGCCGCCTTCGACGCTTTCCAGCAGGTAGACGTGGTCTTTCTCCCGCAGTTTTCTTAACACGGAAACCGGCGTTTCAATGTCCGCCAGGATTTCCCGGTAAACCGGAATCAGGTTTCCCCTCCGGGCGAATGCTTCAAATTCTGTGAATTTGGGCTGATACATGTTTTTTCTCCTAATGTGGTGTTTCTCGTCCCGACATGCTTTGCATGCGGGATAATTCCGCTTACGCTTCAAACTTCGCCAAAGCTCGTTTTCAGCGAGCGTCAAACCCCGCGTCGCTTTGCTCCTGGGATAATTCGACCATCAAGCTTCAGCTTGTGACCTTTAGGTTGCGCATTTCGTTTCTGAAGCTTGGGTCTCATTACCACGGGCATGCTGCCCTCCGCTAAGCGGGATCGTTCAACTTACATATTTCCATGCATTTCGTTTTGGAAATATGAGTTTCACGAAAAAAGGCCGTGAGTTTCGTCACGGCCTTCGGGTTGATACAAACAAAAAAGCCGTGGAGTCCTGAGAGGGTCTCCACGGCTTTTGATTTTATTTTAAAAGATCAGCGGCGGAAAATCCTCCCTGTGAGGTTCCACCACCACCAGTTATTAAGATTTAATTTTACAGCGATTTTGTTCATTTCTTTCTTTTCCCTCATGCAAATGTGGGAAGCTTTATAGCAAGAAGGCCTGGCCCTGTCAACATTTTTTTCTCCGCGAAGTGCCTCACATAAAATGCATCCGCGCGTCGATTCATTTCCTTATTCGTCCCTTATTCCTTAAAGACTTTTTTCAGATCGAAAAAGATCCAGCCGGTATACGTGGGAATCCTCACCCACATTTTCCGCTCCGCCGGGCAGGTAATGACCTGATGGACGGTCACCTCGTCATCCTTGGGGTCCTTCTCGATCACGGAGGCACCTCGCCCTACCGAACCGTCCTTGTTGAAGAGCCTTTCATCGAGGATTTTCTTCATGATCTCTTCCTGAATCCTGCCTTTGTTCGCTTTGGCCAGAGCTTCAAACCGGCTTTGCCTCGCTTCCGAATACCATGCGCCCGGATTTTTAAGAGGAAGGATATGCCAGGACGGTTCGAGAAACTGATTAGCCGCCGATATGAGGCCGTTTTCATTGGCGACTCTCTTTTTTACATCCGTCGTGCCGTTTTCGAAGTAGCAGGCCGTGTCGGGTCCCGCGGACATGAAGATCAGGGGATAGCTCGCGCGGATGGTTCTCAACCTCCCTTCAACGGCCTCGATGGTATCAGCGTCAAAGAGGATGTTCGTGCCCTCGTCAAAGATAACCGCCCGGTCTGAATAAATGACCAATCCCTCGGAGTCTGCTGCATTGTTTCCCTCAACGTAGAGACCTTTATTGTTCATCGCATCAAAGAAGTTGATCATGCCGGCGTTGCACACTCCCGCAACGTAATTGCTCCCGTCATTGGGTTTCATCACCAGCACGATTCCGGATGTTTTCGCAACCTCTCTATAGATATTCGGGAAATCGAGATTTCTGGCCGTGTAGGTCCGGCGATTCACCGTAAAATCTCCCCATGCCGCCATGGACGTGCACGCCGTGGCATTGCCGGAACCGATCTTTCTCATGTACATGACCGTCTGCACGTTCAGGTTGAGGAGTACATGCTTCTCAAAGGACAGACCGGTTTTTTCGGAAAGCCCTTTGAGCAGTTCGCTCTGCCGCTTGGTCTGCGTTCTGATTGCAGGATCGATTACAAGCCGGCGAAGATCCTCTTCACCGAACAACCCGCTTTTCAGAACAAATCCCTCGATCATCTGTTTATAAAAAGCAAGGATGTCGTCTTTCAATAATGCGCCGTACTGTCGGCCCATCTCTCTGTAATTGCCCTGAAGGACGGCCATCCTCATGCCGCTGCAATCATAGAGTTTGCCTTTGCCGTTCTCTTTGATGAGTTTGCAATTTTCAGTTGCGCTACCGGGATGCACCAATAGAAAAACCATGACCATGATGGCCAACGCCATGGCCGCCCTTGTTTTTGCCTTCATCGCTTGTTCTCCTGGTCTGAAATAATGAATTATAAAAACTTTCTTTTTCCGGGCGAAAATATAGGAAACGGAGTCTTGTCTGTCAAGACAATCTTAACCTTCGTGTCGGCCGCGTTCTCCTGCTTTCGGCGATCAAAGCCCGAGGACATTCATCATCCGGGACGGGGGAAACGTTTTAGATAGATTTTTTAAGAGCGTGAGGTCCTTATGAAATCTCCCGGCCGGTCCACATCGTCCCCGATGCCGTCCGGATCAAGAAATTATATTGACACGAAGCGCCATTTTTCCCTATAGTCCGGTGCGGAAAATCAGGAATCGTCATCATCGCTCATTGAACAATGCAGTCGATGGATGTGGAGATGCAGGGGAAATGTGCTTTGCGCATGGACGCCCTATCGCCGGTAATCAGTAAAAACCATACGGAAACGCGGGAGACCCATTTGGAGACGAACAAGCACAATGACTTGTCCGCGGCAGTCGCCGTACTGACGGAACATGCCCGCGAGATCATTGCCGGGTCCTTTAAAAATGTGGACAGGATTTTCCGTCTCACGGATCAAAAGAAGTACTCACCGGAAATTGCGGAACTGGCCGAGACGTTCGGGATGATGTCGGTCAAAGTGGAGGCGAGGGAATTCGCGCTGGAGCAGACGATCAGCGAGCTTCGCGAAAAAAAGGCCGACCTCGAGAATTTAAACCGGATCAGAACGCAGCTGGCCTCCATCTTCATCAGCGTGGTCCTGCTCATTACCTTCTATACGTTTGCCCTCGGATTTCTCAATTCGGGCTTCATATCACGACATGAATTCTTAAGCAGCATCAAGGACTATATTTCCCGCGGACTGGAGATTGTCACGCTGCTCATCGTCATCCGGATGATCATTGTAAGCCGCCTGCCGCTCAGAAGCTTCGGGGTGACGATTGCGGGCTGGAAGCGGTCGTCGCTGGAAGCCGTGGCCATTTCGGCGGTGGTGATCGGCGCGCTTTTCGGGTTTAAAATCATGGCCAATACTTACTATCCGGGCCTTTTTAAGGAAACCGAACTGGTCCGTCTCGAATACTTCGACCTTTCTTACATCGTCTATATTGTTGTCGCGCCGCTGCAGGAGTTTATCACGCGGGGGACCGTGCAGAGCACGCTGACACGATTATTTGCGGGACGCCATCGGGGGTTTCTGGCAATTCTGGTGACATCGTTTCTTTTCGGATCGCTGCATGTATACTCTTCCATCAACCTGGCGATTGTCGCGCTCCTGACCAGCTGGTTGTGGGGCTGGATGTACAACAGGCAAAAAAACCTGGTCGGCGTGAGCCTTGCTCATTTTTTAATCGGGGACATGGCCGGTCTGATGGGATATTGGAATTTTTTCTGACGGAGGAATGAAATCGGAATATGCAAAAGTTGAAATGGGCAACGGCCAGGCTGGTTTTCATTGTGATGGCGCTGGCGGCCACGGCCACGGGAAATATTCTGGGCTTCCTTCTGGGGCCACTGTATTCCTGGTATTTTTTTAATGACCTGAATTGTTTTAAACACTTTCGGCAATTTTACGCCATTACCGCCTGCGGCTGGAAAATGGTTTTATCGTGGATCCGGGAGCCGGATTACCGCGGCATGTTCGCAATTCCGTTCACCGCGCCGCCCATGATGGCCCCGGACCTGTCACGGGTGCGGGTTCGCGCCGAATGGCCGCAGGACGCGGGCGCTTGCAACGGGTGCGCGCAATGCTGCACCCGCCGGTTCTGTCCGCTTCTGGACCACGAAACGAATCGCTGCCGGAGCTACGGTTCATTTTACTGGCGATATTTTAATTGCGGACGGTACCCGGAAAGGATTGATCAAATCCGGTATTATGAATGTGAAAAATGGGAGATTCTGGACACGCCGCAGCCGTAACCGGCCGCTTTGTCGTGGCAAGTCCCGCTTTCCGGATTTAAGAGTGGCTGCTATTTGACCCAGTTGATCTTATCGAGCTCGGCCATCTGTTCCGGGAGCGTCAGAATAAACTCGACGTAGCCCATGAAGGTTCCGCCTTCAAACCAGGGCGCCTGGTAGAGCAGAGTTTTAACGCCGTTTTTTTCAACGGTGTAGGCATTGGGCTTCTTTGTTTCCAGGAGATCACGGATTTTCTGTTTGGTCTCCTCCGGGTGGCAGTCGAGCAGGTTGCGTCCGACGAGCTCGCGTCCGCCGGATTTTTTGAAGATGAGCGCGGCGCGGTCGTTCATGGAGAGGATAATGCCCTGGGGATCGCAGACAGTGATGCCGACAGGAAGTTCGTTAATCCAGTTGGGTTGCATGCTTTATTTCTTCTTTCTTTGATGAATCGTTTTGCCGAACGGGCAGACGGAAACACAGATGCCGCAGATGCTGATTTTCTTGTCGAGCCGCTCGATGGACAGTTTCCGGCAGGCGTCACGGCATTTGAAGGCGTCATAAAAATCATCCCGGTCCAAAGAAGTGTTCCATAATTTGCCGCTGGCCGCCCGGCCGGGGCAGGCCGTTGCACAGATGTCGCATTTGCCGCAGCGGCTCTCGGTGACGGGTACACCCAAATGATCAAAATGATGATTGGTGAGGACGGTCGCCAGGCGAATGCGCGGACCGAATTTTTCCGACACCAGCAAATCGGTCTTTCCGATCCAGCCCAGACCCGCCCGGGTCGCGGCCATTTTATGCGAAAATGGCATGCGCAGTGTTTTGGCGAACCCCTCGGGGATTTCGCTTTCCTGCACCGTGGACTTAATTTGAACGCAGGGGATGCCGTTCTGCGTAAGAAACCGGCAAATTTTCGCCGTAATCAAATTGAGTTCGTCATTGGTGGATCGGTACAGCTCGTAGTACACCGGCGTCGGGCCGTCCGCGATGTCATCGATGATCGCGTCATCCAGTCGTTTGCCGATCACAACGGCATAGCGGTAGGCGTAGTGGTCTTTGACCAGATCACCCATATCGGCAAATCCAATCACGTAGTCGTCCTGATCCGGCAGGATATTCATGATTTCGTTTTGCATATAGTCCTCAATAATGACACCGATCATATCATGCGCCGTTTTCTTTCCAAAGGAAAAAATCCGCCCCGATCCGTCATGCCGGTTTCCCAATCGGTCTTTCGGATATTTCTGCCGGTTGCATTTTCAGCCCTCATTTTACTTGACACTTTAAACTTTTGACCGCTATATTCTGCGTGAATTTCTGAACGACATTAATGGGCAAAATTACTAAAGGAGGTATCATGCTATGAATAAAACCATGAAATGGAGCAGTCTTGTCGTCTTTTGTATTATCGGCCTTTTTTTGACCGGTTGCGCGGGCGGCACGAAAGTAACGATGAAACAGGAAAGTTATTCCCCGTCATTCCGGGCCGGTGACTACAACCGGTACAAGGGCAAGAAACTGGTCCTGTCCAGTTTCTTCAATCAGGCCCAGAACACGAAAACCTATAATTATTTCAGCCCGGACAAGAAATTAACCTATGAAGGAAACGTGAGCCTGGAGAATTTATATCTGAACGGCTTCACGAAGGCGTTCAAGCACATCGGCGTCAGCCTGGTGGACTACTCGTATGATAATGATCCGCGTTACCGTCCCGGTTATCGGCATGGCTACTGGTGGGGCGCTGCCGGACCCGGCGGCTACAAGGCCCCCAAGGGCGTTCCCGAATTTCAATTTGCTCTGCTGTCGGTGACCGACCAGGAGCTCAAGTTTAAGGTCATCGTTTTCAAAGATGGTGAAACGAAATTAGACAAAGACTATACCGTTACCATGCCTGCGGCGGCAACCGAGAATACGGCCGAATTGGAAAAGCGCGGCTACCAGCTCATCGATCTGGCTTTTACGACCATCATGAAGGATCGCGATTTTCAGAAGGTGTTCTAACCAAAGGTAGATAGACTGTAGGCTATGGGCTGAAAGGGAAGATGGAGGGAGCGGTCACGACCACCCTTGTGTGACTTTCAGGTTATGCGGGTGGCATGACCCTGCCTCGCAGATTGAAGGACCGAATGGAAATCATTCTCTACATTATTTTGGCTTTTCTGCTGATCGTCATTGTGCTGCAGTTCCTGCAGCTCAGGCGAAAGTCTGTTGATCTGACACCGCTTGCCGCCAAACTGGATTCATTGCAGGATGCTCAGGAGCGAACCGACCGTTCCATCCGCGACGAAATTGCCCGGTCGCGCACGGAGACGCAGCTTTCGGCTCAGCAGGAAAGAACAGAGCTGGCGGGCGCTCTGAAATCCTTTGGCGACTCTGTTCAGACCCGCATGGCCGATATCGCCAGAATGCAAAACGACCAGATGGAAAGCTTTGCCCGGCAGCTGACGCTCCTCACCGCGGCCAATGAAAAAAAGATGGACGATATACGCCTGGTCATCGACGGGAAGCTCAAGCAAATTCAGGAAGACAATGCCCGCCAGCTTGACCGCATGCGGGAAACCGTCGATGAAAAATTGCAGGGGACGCTGGAGAAACGCCTGGGAGAATCATTCAAGCAGGTTTCCGAGCGTCTCGAACAGGTTCATCAGGGGCTGGGCGATATGCGGACGCTTGCCGCGGGTGTGGGCGATCTGAAAAAGGTGCTGACCAATGTCAAGTCGCGCGGCACCTGGGGTGAAGTTCAACTGGGCGCGCTCCTGGAAGAAATCCTCTCGCCCGAGCAGTACCTGAAAAATGTGAAGATCAACGAACACAGCAATGACATCGTCGAGTTCGCGATCCGGCTCCCCGGCCAGGGTGATTCCCCGTCGGACAGCGTCCTCATTCCAGTGGATGCCAAATTCCCCGTGGAGGATTATTCCCGTCTGCTCGAAGCCCAGGAACGGGGCGATGTGTCCGCCGCGGATGACGCGGCGCGGCAGCTGGAGGCCAGCATCAAGAAAGCCGCAAAGGATATCTCCCAGAAATACCTTTGTCCTCCGCGGACGACGGATTTCGGGATCATGTTTCTGCCGTCGGAAGGGCTCTACGCCGAGGTCATCCGCCGGACCGCCCTGGTCTCTTCCCTGCAGCGCGACTGCCGCATCGTTATTTCCGGCCCCTCGACGTTCGCCGCATTTCTCAACAGCCTGCAGATGGGTTTCCGGACGCTCGCGATCCAGAAGCGCTCCGGCGAAGTCTGGAAAGTCTTAGGCGAAGTGAAGGCGGCTTTCGGCCGCTTCGGCGACTCGCTCGACGCGGTGCGTAAAAGACTGGACCAGGCCGCGACCTCCGTGGACGATGCGCAGAAGAAAACGCAGACACTGGCCCGTAAGCTGAAAGCCGTGGAAGCCATGCCCGACACGCCAACCGCAGTGACCATCGCCGATACGGACGCAGACGAGTAAGCCGCCATCCTGTTATTTATTGTCATCCGGTTCTTGCGTGTGCCCGTGCAACATATTTTCCTTTCCCGGTCAATGCTTGCAGGATTTGAAAAATCAGGTAGAACGATAAGCAGTAATGATTGATAAACCGGTTTGAGGCAGGTGGAGTAAAAAAACTAAAATAACATTTATTTTGATGGGGCAAGTCATATGAAAAAGTTCTTTTTGGGGTCGTTGATTTTCTTTGTTTTGCTGGCCGCAGGCCTCCCGCAACAGGCGATCGGAGGCGGCTGGGTTCTTGCGGGGAAAAGCGATGATTTTGCTGTTTATCTGGACAGCGACAGCGCTAAGATGGTTTCTGAAACAACCTCAAAAATCTGGGTCAAAGTCGTTGCCAGGAGTCAGCGTTACAAAGATGGTTTATTGAAATTCCGGAAGCAAAAGAGCCTGTCCGTCGAAGGATATCAGAATTATGCCTATACCCTTGAATCCCTGGAATTCGAGTGTTCCACGGACCAGCAACGCACCCTGGAAACGGCTGATTATGACAACAATGATGTCAGGATCAGCCAGTCATTCCCCCTTTCGAATTGGCGTCATTTGTCGCCCGGCACAGTGGCGGCTTCCATTGCCGTTGCCCTCTGCCGGCAGCATGCCGTATCGAATACCTGGTGGTGGGATTATCCTGATCACCAGAGTCATGATGAAAACTAGCGGGCGTTGAAGCAATTGAAACAACAGGGTTATCCGTTGAAAGAGATTGCCGGTTATCCGGGGTTGTGTTACATGACGTGATCAAGGTTATTAAGAATATGGAAGGAAACTGATAATTCAACCTGACCCCAGGCTTTGCATTGCCATTAATTAAAGGAGGTATTTGATATGAGACTTCACAGGTTGTTGTTGCTGATTATCATTGCAGCCATTGCCGCTTTTTCCATCCTGAATTGGAATGTATTCCTTGCGCCTACGGATTTATCGTTGGGTGTGACCAGAATTCAAGCGCCTTTGGGTTTGGTCATGCTTGGGCTATTGGTCTTTGTTACGGGGCTATTTCTTGTTTTTTTGTTCTATCTGCAGGCCTCTGCGCTCCTTGAAACCCGCCGCCACACACGTGAATTGCATGCGAACAGAGAGCTCGCGGATAACGCCGAAGCTTCGCGCTTTACTGAATTGCGAAAATTTCTGGAAGATGAACTCCTGAAACAGGCAAATCTGAACAAGGAATCCCATGCCGAGGTGTTGGCAAAGTTCTTGGAACTTGAGCAGAACCTCCGCACTTTCATTGAGCAGTCAGGCAATACGCTCGCAGCCTATATCGGCGAATTAGATGACCGTCTTGAAAAACAATAAGGATGGACGAAGTTCAGACGGCCCTCATTAATTTTCCATACGCCGCGTGCTCGCCACGGCCATAATCTGTCATAAGATGAAACCCAGTATCTGGCCGCCTGACCGTCGCATTGTACTAGAAAAGGTTCTCTGCCGCCAGACGCACAAAGGTGAATTTAAGTTGTGGGTCCCGTTGAAAACTCTGGCTCGTCGGGACCCATGTTTCCAACTGCCTGCCCAACCGGCACGCTTCAGAAAGATAAACGAAAAACGATTGATTCGGTGGATAAGTTCCTGATCAAGTTCGTAGGGAACGGTTGCAAACCGTTCTCTACGCTTTTATTTGCTGAATAGATAATAAAGCCGACCTTCGCGGTTGGTTCCGCCGGCCAGTTCCCCGGCTCGGTCGCCGATTCCCTTGTAAACATCGCAACGGCCTGCGGCCCGGATGGCGCCTCCCGTATCCTGATCCAGAGCAAAACCTACGGGCTTTTCCAGATCAACTGAAGCAAAGGCAAACATCGCCCGGGGGTAAATTGACTTATCCGTGGCAATGGTTCTAAAGGGTGTTACCGGCTCATTGATCGAACCTTTGGGCTCGCCTGCCCCACGCCTGAAGAAAACAAATCGGGGATTATGATTAACGTACAGATCAACTTCATTCGGATGGGACTTAAAGTAATCAATCATGGCTTTGAGATTGATGTTCTCTGCGGAAAGCTTTCCATCCGCGGTCATTTTAGGTACGATACTTTCGTATTCCCAGCCGTTATGAGCATCATAGCTGATTGTTTCAATCTGTCCGCCAGGCATGCGAATTTTTGCTGAACCCTGCACATGCACGATGTAAACCTCAAACGGGTCGCCAAGCCAGACTAGTTCATTGCCTGCAAACAGGTTCGATTTCTGTATGTCCTCTCTGTTCGGGAATTTAACGATCCGGCCATTCGGGTCTTTTTGTCCTAGGATAATGCCGTCGGGGTCTTTCATCAGACCGTCAGGCGACTTATATAAAGGGTAACGGAAACGGTCTGTGCGTGTAAGTGAACCGTCAAAAATCGGCGTGTAGTATCCTGTAAACATAACGGTTCCCTGATTGTCGCAGCCGACCGAAATATATGTATCGAATTTTTCCCGTAAAGCCTCGTTCATTTGCGCAGGCGATAATCCCGAAGTCAGAAGTTTTTTGAGCTCGTGTAAAGTTCTTGCCGCACGTTCATGGGTGATGTCGCCGTAAGGATAGAACTTTTGACTGGATGGTTTGGCCATATAGTTCAGACTGTTGTCAATAGCTGAAAGCAGGCCGTCCAGATCCGATAAAGCCTTTGTGTAGTCGGGAATCTGGCTGGGATCGGTAATTTTTCTCAAGGCCAGTTCACCCGGCGGCAATGGACGCGTATAATCTTTTTGTTTTTGGAATTCCTGGGAGTCAATAAAGACAGTACTGCGCTTCTGACAGCCCGCCAAGACCAAAACAACAAAGACCAATATTAAGGTAATAAAAGTAATTTTGATTTTCATAGCGCAGAGAATAGGACAAAAGCGTTGCGTATGTCAAAAGAAATGTGAGGAAAAATGAATTGCGGAAAATGGCAAATAGCCTGCTGCTCTGTGTAATTTCCGCGTGGCTTTTAGAAGTATCTGAGATGGACAAAAGGATGCATCATTTTTTGTGTGGGGATCTCTTTGCGCCTGTCCCGGTTGAACACGCCTTCTTGGTTTCGGCACCGCAGGTGCAGGGATCAAGATCCCTTGTCGGGATCAATCCCAGGTCGGCGATCATTTCGTGATCCAGTTTGCTGTCTCTTCCCGTAGTCGTCAGGTAATTGCCCGTCATCAGCGAGTTGGCTCCGGCCACGATTCCCTGCGGCAGGAGCTGCCGCAGGTTCTTTTCTTTACCGCCGCAGAGTTTGATGTCTTTGGAAGGCAGCATAAATCGATAGACGGCAATCGTCATCAGGATTTCCATGGGCGGGAGCGGGTGCAGGTGGTCAAGCGGCGTGCCCTTGATCGGATTCAGAATATTGATCGGAATGGAATCGATGTCCAGCTCCCGTAATGTTTCGGCGAGTTCTATGCGATGCGTGACGCCTTCGCCCAGGCCGATGAGTGCGCCCGCGCAAACCGACAGTCCTGCGGCTTTTGCCGCGCGGATGGTCTCGATGTTTTCTTCATAGTCATGCGTCGTGCAGATGTTTTTGAAATAGCTGCGGGCCGTCTCCAGGTTGTGATGATAGCGGAAGAGCCCCGCGTCTTTAAGTTCCCGTGCTTTGGCCGCATCGAGGATGCCCAGCGAAGCGCACGGGTGGATCCCGATTTTGTTCATGCCGGCTATGGCCTTGAAAATATCCGTCCATTCCTTCCGGGCTTTCACGCGCTTGCCGCTCGTGACAATGCCGAAAAATTCCGCACCGTCCTTCTTCGCGAGACCAGCTTCGGCAAGGATTTCTTTTGCCGGTTTGAGCGGGTAGGTGGGGACGTCGGTCGGGTAGTGAGAGGATTGCGCGCAGAACTTGCAGTCCTCCGAGCACTTGCCGGACTTGGCGTTGGTGATGCCGCACAGGATGATGGACTTGCCTTTGAAATGCTCGCGGATTTCGGTGGCGGCAGCCAGAACGCGATAGGGATTTCCGGAGCCTTCAATAAAAAGTTCCAGCGCTTCCGCGGCGCTGATGCCGGTTCCTTTTATCGCCTTATTTTTCAGCCTGCTGACCAGATCCATGATTTACCTTTCCTGTCTTGAACACTCGGGCGGTTAATAGAAAAAAAACCGGGGCGTGTCAATGGGAAAGAAATATCATGATCTGCTTATTGCCAAGAGGCCGCCGGGAACACGCAGGATAATATCCGCAGCCGCCGGCTGAAAATAACGCTTTGCGCACGATGCTTCTTTTGATATGGCATCGTAAATTAATGACCAGGGGTGGATCGTTGTGAGCAGGGGGATTTTTATCATCGGCACGGATACGGATGCCGGCAAAACGGTTGTTGCCGCCGGGTTGATGTGCCTGCTTCTGGAGGGCAAGCACCGGGCGGCGTATTTCAAGCCGGTCGCCAGCGGCGAAGTCGAAGAAAACGGCCGGAAAGTGTCCGCCGATGCGGCGTTTGTCCGCGCCGCGTCAGGATTTGCCGAAGCACAAGACAAGGTGACGCCCTTTGCCTTTGCCGATGCGGTTGCGCCGCACCTGGCTGCCCGCCTCTCCGGGCGCCGCATTGACCGGACGCTTATTCAGAAAAGTCTGGCCGACTTGAAGAACGGCTACGAGATCATTATCGGGGAAGCGGCGGGCGGCCTGGCTGTGCCGCTGGATGACAATGGGTGGATGCAGTATGAATTGATCCGGGAGCTGGGTTTCCCCTGCCTGCTGGTTGCGCGTGCGGGTCTCGGAACGATCAATCATACATTGCTCACTCTCCACCTGGCGAAAAGCGTCGGCCTCCGGATCAAGGCGATTCTGATCAATCGCGCGGGCGACACGCCGATCGAGCAGGATAACATCGCGATGATCAGAAAACTCTCCGGGATCGGCGAGATTTTTATCCTGCCCGCCGTGGAGGGTCTGGATGCGGAAAAACTGCAGCCGGGAAAGCTCGGCCCTGTATTTAAACAGAGCATTCCTCTTGATCAAATGCTCATGCTGATGGAACCCGTGTAAGGATCACCGAGACGACATGTTTGAAGAAAAAGTTCTGCAAATCAAGGCCGACGGTCTTTACCGGGAGATGAAGTATCTGGAATCGCCGCAAAGCGCCCATGTCCGCATCGGAGGCCGGGACGTGCTGATGCTCTCCTCCAACAGCTATCTGGGACTGTGCGCAGATGGCCGCCTGAAAAAGGCCGCCTGCGACGCGATAGAAAAATTCGGCACGGGCGCAGGCGGATCCCGCCTGACCACCGGCAGCTATGAGATTCACAAGGAACTGGAAAAGGAAGTTGCCGCCTTCAAGGGAACCGAAGCGGCGCTGGTTTTCAATACCGGCTATATGGCCAATGTCGGCATCCTCTCGGCTATTGCCGACAAAAGCTGGATTATTTTTTCCGACCAGCTCAATCATGCCAGCATCATTGACGGCTGCCGGCTTTCCGGTGCCCGAACCGTTGTCTATGAGCATGGCAATCCGGCGGACCTGGAACGGCAGATTGTCAAGCATCGGGGCCGACGGGGGCTGATTGTGACCGACGGGTTGTTCAGCGTCGACGGCGATATCGCGCCCCTGCCCGCGCTTGTGGAAATTACCCGGAAATACGGGTTATTGCTGATGGTCGATGACGCACATGCCACGGGTGTCCTGGGCAAAAAGGGGGGAGGCACGGCGGATTATTTTGATCTGGACGGCGGCATCGATATCGCGATGGGAACTTTCAGCAAGGCTCTGGCCTCCGAAGGAGGATTTGTCGCGGGCAGCCGCTCTCTGGTCGATTACCTGGCCAATACGGCGCGCAGTTTTATTTTTTCGACTGCGCTCGCGCCGGCAACCATCGCCGTATCGCTTGCGGCATTGAATATTGTCAGGACGGAACCCGCGCTGCGGCAAACATTATTGTCCAACGCCGCGTGGTTCCGGGAGCAGCTCCGCCGGGCCGGCTTCGCCGTGCCGGATCAGCCGACGCCGATCATTTCCATTATTCTGGGCCGGCCCGACGTCGCGGTCGCGGTAAGCGAACGGTTGATGGAAAGGCGGATTTTCGTGTCCGCCATTCGCCCGCCGACGGTGCCGCAAGGCACCAGCCGTCTGAGGATCAACCTGATGGCTACCCATACCATCGAGGATTTATCGTTCGCGCTGGCCTGCATGAAAGATGTCGGAAAAACACTGGGCATCATTTGATAGTAAGAGAAGGGAACTATGAATATTCTTCAGGAAAAAGATCTGCAATACATCTGGCACCCCTGCTCGCAGATGAAGGACTATGAAGACTTTCCGCCGATTGTCATTGAACGGGGGAAAGGCGCTTATTTATACGATGTGGACGGGAAGCGTTATCTGGATGCCGTGTCGTCCTGGTGGGTGAATCTTTTCGGCCACGCAAACGACAGACTGAGCCGGGCGCTTGCCGATCAGGCGCAAAAGCTCGAGCATGTCATCTTTGCCAATTTTTCTCATGAACCCGCGATTGGCCTGGCCGAGGAAATTGTCCGGATAACGCCTGCGGGACTGAGTAAAGTCTTCTTCGCCGACAACGGATCATCGGCGGTGGAAGCGGCGCTGAAAATGAGTTTCCACTATCACCAGCAGACCGGCCGGCCGGGGAAAACGAAATTTGCCGCCATTACCGACGCCTACCATGGAGAAACGCTCGGCGCGTTGTCCGTCGGTGATCTCGATCTTTACAGCAAGATATACAAACCGTTGATGATGAATACGTTCCGTGCGGCAGGCCCCGATTGTTTCCGCTGTCCGTATGATCAAAACCGCGGGACGTGCGACGCGCAGTGCTTCGAAGCCCTGGAGCGAGAGGTGACAAAACACGCCGATGAAATCTGCGGTGTCGTCATCGAACCGCTGGTGCAGTGCGCGGCCGGCATGAAAATTTATCCGCCGGTTTACCTCAGAAAACTGAGACAGCTTTGCACAGCGCATCATATTCACTTCATTGCCGATGAAATCGCCGTGGGTTTCGGCCGGACGGGGAAAATGTTTGCCTGCGAGCACGCCGGCGTCAGCCCCGACATGATGTGTCTGTCCAAGGGCATCACGGCGGGATATATGCCGCTGTCGCTGGTCGTGACGACGGATGAAATTTATTCCGCCTTTTACGCGGATTATGCCGAACTCAGGGCTTTCCTGCACTCGCACAGCTACACCGGCAACGCGCTCGCCTGCGCGGTGGCCCGTGAATCGCTCAATATTTTTCGCGATGAAAGCGTGCTGGCCCGCAACGAAATCAGATCCCGGATGATCCTCGATAAAGTGACCCGCCTGTTTGACGGACATCCCCTTGTTGGCGAATACCGTCAGCTGGGCATGATCGGCGCGCTGGAGCTGGTGGCCGACCGGAAGACAAAAGAAGCCTTTGACTGGCGGGAGCGCGTGGGCTACGGCATTTACCGCATTGCGCTCACGAAAGGTGTGCTTCTGCGTCCGCTGGGCAACATCATCTATTTTATGCCGCCTTACATTGTCGAAGAGGAGGACATCGAAAGAATGGTCCGGGCGGCGTTCGAATCGATCAATAAATATTTCCATTTATAATCCGGAATTTTTGCAGGGGCAGTGTGAGGCTCTGGAGCACAAAGGGACTTGCCACCTGTGAGTGGTGGCTGCAACCCCGTGTTCTTCCATCCTTTGTCTCCGGCCTTAAGAAAGGCTTGACATTCTCAGGTCAGACATTAAGATAGGGCTTATTTTGCAGTCCACAAAACAGTTTTGTCAAACCGTTCCCGCCCGGGAAGCGGAGGAGGTAATTAGAAATGAAAAGAGTATTGTTGTTCATCGGAACCAATATCGCCGTGATTCTGGTTTTAAGCATTGTTGTCAAGCTTTTCGGGGTTGATCAATTTCTCTACAGCAACGGGATCAACTATCTGAGCCTGCTGATTTTTGCCGGCATTTTCGGCTTCGGCGGTTCGTTTATATCACTGGCGATTTCCAAATGGATGGCCAAACGGGCGACCGGGGCGCAGGTGATTGTTCAACCGCGTTCCGATGCGGAAATCTGGTTGATCAACACCGTCAAAAAGTTGGCCTCC
Source organism: Deltaproteobacteria bacterium (assembly GCA_036528635.1). Taxonomy (GTDB): domain Bacteria; phylum Desulfobacterota; class Syntrophia; order Syntrophales; family Smithellaceae; genus UBA8904. The sequence goes on along the minus strand of JAIGNE010000026.1, from coordinate 49,453 downwards.
CAGGCAGGAATCGGCATGCCCGAAGTTGCGGTTTTCGATTCCGATTCGCCCAATGCCTTTGCCACCGGCATGAATAAGAACAGCGCCCTGGTGGCGGTCAGCACCGGTCTTTTGCGGACGATGAAGCGCGATGAAGTCGAGGCGGTGCTGGGCCACGAAATCAGCCACGTCGCCAACGGCGACATGATCACGCTCAGCCTGATTCAGGGCGTCGTAAACACGTTTGTCATTTTTATTTCCCGCGTGGTCGGGTATTTTGTGGATCGGGTGATTTTGAAAAATGAAGAAGGCCACGGGATCGGCTTTTTTGTGACAACGATTGTCGCCCAGATTGTTTTCGGTATCCTGGCCAGCGTCATTGTCATGTGGTTCAGCCGGAAGCGGGAATACGCGGCGGACGAGGGCGGCGCAAGACTGGCGGGCGCGGGCAGCATGATCGGCGCCCTGGAGAGCCTGCAGCGCAGCACCTATGAGCCTCTCCCGGACCAGATGAAGGCGTTCGGCATCAGCGGCAAACCCTCCCGGCACGGGTTGAAGCTGCTTTTCATGACCCATCCCCCGCTGGAGGACCGCATTGAAGCATTAAAACGCTTATCAGGACGGACGGCCTGAGGGCAGGCGTCAGAGATTGTAAACTAAAAAGAGGGAGCGCATGCGTTCCCTCTTTTTTAATAGGGTGCAGCGGGATCTCTTCGCGCAATACGGGTGATGAACCTTATCAGACATGGTTTCTGAGCTGCAGCTCCAGCGGATGCGGATTCAGATAAATTTGTTCTTTAAGATAAGGCTGATCATATTTCCTTACGTAATGGTTGATGAGCGTGAGGGGAACGATGAGCGGCACATGACCCAGATGATAGTTTTCAATCACCGCCAGTAATTCCTTTTTCTCATCGGCCGACAGTTGTTCTTTGAAGTACCCCATCATGTGCTGCAAGACATTCACGTTTTTTTTCGGCGTTGTCTTCAGTTTCAGCGCGTCCATCAGGAGCGCCTCATATTGCAGAAAAAGGTCCTGCACCGTGAGGTCTTTCTGTCCGGCAACCAATTTGCCCATGGCCTGATAAAGCTTGGTGCTGTGCGATAAAAGCAGTAATTTATGGCGGGTGTGAAAATCCACCAGAGCCCCGCGGCCGGATCTGGCCTTCCGGACTTCCCGCCACCGTTTCAGCGTAAATATTCTTTCAATGAAATTTTCGCGAAGGTTTGCGTCATGGAGACGGCCTTCGTCTTCGACCGGCAGCAGGGGGAAGTGCCCCATGAAAATCCGGGCGAACAGGCCCACGCCGGTTTTGGCCGGCATGCCGTTTACAGCATAGATCTTGACCCGTTCCATACCGCTCGAAGGCGAGTCGCTCTTGAAAATAAAACCGCAGAGGTCGTCTTCCTCCAGTTGCGTGACACGGTTTTCCGCCCAGCGGATCATCATGTCCGTCTTATCCTCCCGGGTGCGGCGGGTGACCAGACGCGGTGCATCGGCGTTGCCTTCAAGCCGCATGGCTTCCCGGGGAATTCCCAGGCCGCATTCGGCCTCCGGGCAGACGGGAACATAATCCACGTACTGTCCCAGCGTGTCGCGCAGGAACCGGTCCAGTTTATGTCCGCCGTCATAGCGGACGGGATTTCCCATCAGACAGGAACTGATGCCGATTTTAATTTTTTCCATGGCGTTTCCCCCTCGAGCCGAATGTAACAGCAGATGATTTTTATGTCAATAAATTCAATGAGGTCCGACGGGCAAAACTGCTTCACAAAAATAAACCGATAGTGTAGTATGGCAGCCTAATGAAATTTTTTTATCGGATGTTCTAAACCTGACTGACGTTAGTGGACCATGTGCGAGAGAGGATAAATCTGTCAAACAATCCATCAGGATAACAGAGCGCAGGAGGGGCTATGGCGGAAATTTTAAATAAAACCAGAGTGGTCGTTCGTCTGGCCGACGGTACAACGATCAAAGGATTGCTCAATATCGGCAGGTATAATCGGCTATCGGATTTTCTCAATGCCAAAGATTCCGATCCTTTCATCATCGTCTATGAAGCATCCATGCCGGGCACGGCCGGCAAGGTGGTGATCATTAATCGCAGTCATATTGCCTGGGCGGCGCCGGAATAAACATATATCTTGCAAAGATCTGTGATCGTGGTTAAATTCCACCAAAGAATTCATTTCGGATGTAAGCATCATCGGAATCGCTCTGCTCAAGAAGGCGGCGATTCTCTAAGTCACTCTTAATGTTACGGGATCGTTTGTGCAAAACATGGTATTGGATGGCAGCCTGAATTTTTTCTATTATATCGTGCTTTTCGCGCTTTATTGCTTCATGGGATGGGTGGTGGAAGTTATTTACCGGTCCATCTCGCAGCGGAAATTTGTCAACGCGGGGTTCCTGTTCGGTCCTTTCGTTCCCATTTACGGCATTGGCGCTTTCATCGCGATTGCCATTCAGCATATCTTTCAAAGCTGGCACATCGTGCCTCTTTTTATTGTCTTCGGCCTGGCCGTTACGCTGATGGAGTACATGGTCGGTTTCTTATCCGAAAAGATATTCAAACTGACACTCTGGGATTACTCGGAATACAGGTTCAATCTTCATGGTCATGTCTGCCTGCGCTTTTCCATCATCTGGACGCTCACGGCCTTGATCTTCGTCACGTTTGTTCATCCGGAGGTGCTTCAAAGGGTGGCGCTGCTCGATGACGTCTTTGTTAAAGCCGCGGCGATCGCTTTCATGATTTATTTCTGGATTGACTATACGTTTTCCGTGATGTCGCTCGCCGCTTTCCAGCGGGGCGTCGCTTACCTGTACGAGGAATACTTCAACTTGAGCAATGCCGAAATCGAAAGCAATTTAAAATCATTTCAGCGGCTGCGCGACGCGTTTCCTGACCTGAACAAATATATCTATCAAAGCATCAACAAGAAAATCAGAACCCGGCTCAACTCCTTTTTAAAGCCCATCCAGGATAAAATTATTTTGGAAATGGCGGACAGGAAGCCCTTTGAAAAAGAATACTACGAGACCGTGCAGGACATTCTCCAGCACGAAGAATTTTTAAAACTCAAGGATTATTTTCATCATAATTCTTCCATTTACGCCCATGTCCACGATGTGGCCTATTTTTCCTATCGGATATGCAAATATTTTAAATTGGACTACCGCTCCGCGGCGCGCGGCGCGCTGCTGCATGACTTCTTTCTCTACGATTGGCGCAATCATGATGTGCCGGATCTTCCCCGGGATAAATTTCACGGGCTTGAGCACCCGGCCATCGCCGCGGACAACGCCAAAAAGCATTTTTCGATCAATGACATTGAAGAGGATATTATCAGAAAGCATATGTGGCCTCTAACGCTTGTGCCGCCAAAATATAAGGAATCCTATATTGTTTCTTTTGCCGACAAGTATTTGTCGTCCAGGGAATTTATCAGTGAGTATAAGAAGAGGATCAATCAGCGCCAGGAGAAAAAGAACGAAAATAAAATTAAGAATGAAGATATCCATAAAAAGTGAAAGAAAGGGAAAACTCCATGATTGACAAAAGCAGGCGTTATCAGCGCGCGTATGTGCCGCTGGATCAGTTAGCCACCCTCCAGGGAAGAAAAATTGAATTTGACAGCATCGCCGAGATGTTCCTGACCCGTGTCAAGGAGAACCCCGACAGCCCGCTGGTCTACTATTACGACGATGTCATCAGTTACGCAGAGGTCAACGACCGTGCGAACGCCGTCGCGCGTTATCTGAAAGAAAAAGGCGTGAAGAAGGGCGATATCGTATCCGTCATGATTCTGAATTCCCCCGAAATTTACTACACGATGTTCGGGGCGCAAAAGCTCGGCGCAGTCACCGGCGCGGTCAACTACATGCTCAAGGGACCGGAGATTGCTTACGTCCTGGAAGATTCCCGGCCGAAGGTTGTCTTTGTCGGCAGCGAATACATGGAAGAATTTGCCAAGGGCTGGCATCTTTCCCGGCACAAACCCATTGTGGTGGAAGCGGTGACCGGCGTCGAACACACGGCCAAAATAACCGAAACGACGCTCAAGGATGTTCTGGCCGCGTATCCGACGGATGAATGTCTGGTGTCCGGGCAGACGCCCGACGATCCGGTGATGCTTTTGTATTCCTCCGGTACGACCGGTATGCCCAAGGGCATATTGCTCTCCAACCGCAATGAACTCGCCATCTGCAAAGGCAAGGCGATTTTTGGCACCAGCCTGCCGGGTGATGTTTTCATGATCGTTCTGCCGATGTTCCATGTGAATCCGCTCTGCGTCTGGACCTATCCGACCATCTATCAGGGCCTGACGCTCTGCATCCGCCGGACGTTCTCGCCCGCGGATTTCTGGCCGTCGCTGATGCGTTACGGCGTTACGACCGTGCAGGGCGTGCCGACGATGTATGCCTACATTTATAACGCGGCCGACCCGAAGACGATCGATTTTGACAAACTGAAGCTGAGAATGGCCTTCACCGGCGCCGCGCCGATGCCGGTGGACCTGATTCACGGCTTCAAGGAAAAATACGGCGTGGAGGTGGTGGACGGTTACGGGCTCACGGAAGCGACCGGTGTTTCGACGACGTCGTCGGGAATTCCCCAGAACATCGGTTCCATCGGCATGGCTTTTCCCGGCCTCGAGGTCGAAATCATGGATGACAAAAACCATATCCTGCCCTATGGCGAACGCGGTGAAATCTGCATCCGGGGCGACGCCGTCATGATCGGTTATCTGAATAAACCCGAAGCCACGGCCGAATCGCTGAAAGACGGCTGGCTGCATACCGGCGATATGGGGCACATGGATGAGAGGGGTTATGTCTATATTTCCGGGCGTAAGAAGGAAATGATCAACCGCGGCGGTGAAAATATCTATCCCCGGGAGATTGAAATTCCCCTGGAGCAGCATCCGAAAATCGCCGAAGTCGCGGTCATCGGTGCGCCGGACAAAGCTCTGGGCGAACGTGTCCGGGCCTGTATTATCTTGAATGAAAACTGTTCCATGACCCCGGAGGAAGTGAAGGAGTATCTTCAGGACAAAATCGCCAAATACAAACTGCCGGAATATGTAGAGTTCATGACGGATTTTCCCAAAAATCCGACGGGGAAAATATTGAAGCAGGAACTGAAGAAAAAATTTTAGCTGTAGGGAACGGCAAAGTGACCTTCAGGTTATTTAAAACCGTTCCCTGCATGGAATTTCCCGCAAAAGCAGGAAGGAGACAATGCCATGTACGATCAAAAACCCTGGCTGAAATATTACGGCGCCGTGCCCGCGTCCATCGATTATCCCCGGGTGACGATGGTTGAGGCCCTGATGCAGTCGGTGCTGCGCAATCCGGACACAATCGCTTACGATTATATGGACATGCCGTCCACCTATAGACAATTTGCCGGGGCCATTGATCAGTGCGCGGCCGCGCTGTCGTCCCTGGGCCTGAAACAGGGCGACCGGATGACCATCGCTCTGCCCACGATTCCGCAGGGCGTCATCGCTTTTTATGCCATCAATAAAATCGGCGCGGTGGCCAGCATGATTCATCCCCTGTCGACGGCCAGGGAGATTGCCTTTTATCTCACGATCAGCAAAAGCCGCATGGCGCTGATTATGGAAGACCACCTGGCCAAATTCAAGGAGATTGAAAAAGAAGCCGGCCTGAAAACCATCATCGTGACCGGCATGAACGACGTGCTCGATGACGCGGCGGCCAAGCCTTTGCCTCCGGAGTCCGCCGACCCGATCGTAAAAGGATGGCGGCGGATGATGGCCGGTTCCTATCCGGCGATCCCGAAATCCACCATGGGCCCGGATGATCTGGCGGCGATCCTGTACAGCGGCGGGACAACCGGTCAGCCCAAGGGCATTATGCTGTCCAACTATAATTTTATCAGCGAAGGGATGATGACCGCGGCGTTTCGCAGGATCACGCACGGCGACAAACAGGTGGTGATGGTGGCGAGCCTCCCCATTTTTCACGGTTTTGGACTGGGGATTTGCTGCAACGCCATGTTCATCAGCGGCGCGACCAGCATCCTGGTTCCCGCGTTTACACCGGATACCCTGGCGGAAATCATCGCCAAAAAGAAGCCGACCACCATCTCCGGCGTGCCGACGCTTTATGACGCCCTGACGCGCAGTCCGCTTTTGCAGCAGGCTGATTTGAGCTGCCTGCTGAGCGCCTCGGTCGGGGCGGATACGTTGCCCAAGACAGTCAAAGAACGGTTTGAAGACATTGTCCGCAAAAGGGGAGGCAGTGTTCAACTCGTCGAAGGCTACGGTCTGACCGAGGCGGTCACGGGCATTATGCTGACGCCGGCCAACGCCTATCGGGAAGGCAGTGTGGGCATTCCCTGCCCGGACATGGAGGCCAAAATCGTCAGGCCCGGCTCGCAGGAGGCTGTTCCGGCGGGCGAGGAAGGCGAATTATGCATCAGCGGTCCCGCCGTGATGCTGGGTTATCTGGAGGCGCCGGAGGAAACGGCCAAAACGCTGCAGCGCCACGCGGATGGTAAAATCTGGCTGCACACCGGCGATATTTTTTCGATGAGCGAAGAGGGCTATTTCTATTTTAAACTGCGCTTGAAGCGAATGATCAAATCCTCGGGGATGAACGTTTATCCGGCGCAGGTGGAAGCGGTGCTCTATCTGCATCCCGATGTGCGCGACGCCTGCGTGATCGGCGTGCCCGATCCCGCGCAGGTCGAGCGCGTGAAGGCGTTTGTTGTCCTGAAGGACCCGGCCGGAGCGACGCCGGAGATGGCCGGGGAGCTGATTCGCCACTGCCGGGAGCATCTCATCAAATGGTCTTGTCCGCGCGATGTGGAATTTCGGGACAGTCTGCCGCTCACGCGCGTTGGGAAAATTGCCTATACGGTGCTGGAGCAGGAAGAAATCGCCAAATTGAAAACGGCCGGTAAAGTCGCGGGTAAAAGCTGACCGTCCATGCACGGCGTCCGGCTGAGCATGAAGACAGGAGAGAAATCATGAATAAAGTGAAGCAGTACTTTGATATCTGGTCGATCATTGTCATCGGCCTGACATTTATTTTTTTTATTGCGGCACTTTTTACAAAGGGAATAACTCACGATCTTCTTCTGGAAGCGGGTGTTCTGCTGGTTTCCATCAAGCTGATTCTCATGGCCTACCGCAATTCGGTCACAGCAAACACCATTCATCAGAAGCTCGACAAGATTTATATCAAATTGAGATGCAACGAACCTGAACCCCAGGGAAGGAAATAAAACAGACCGACTTACGCGGAAGCAGCCTGTTCCAGGACCTCGCGTATTTTCTGCGAAAGATCCTCGATGCGAAATGGCTTTTGAATAAGCCCGGAGCATCCCTGATCCAGAATAGACTGGGCTTCGTCGCTTTCGCTGTAGCCGGTGGAAAGAATGACCTTGACATCCGGATTGATGGCCTTTAACCGGTTAAAGGTCTCCCGGCCGTTTAATCCGGGCATGATCATATCTAAAATGACGAGATTGATTTTATCCCTGTTTTGCGCATAAATCGCAAGCGCTTCCTGGCCGCTTTCGGCCGTGAATATTTTGTATCCCAGACACATTAAAATATCCCGGCAGACATCAATGATCGCTCCTTCGTCATCCACCAGCAATATGGCTTCCGTCCCGGACAGGATGGTTTTGGAGGAACTGACTTCCCTGGGTATTTCCTTATCGGAGGTCGGCAGATAAATGTAGAAGGCCGTGCCTTTTTCCGGTTTGCTGGTCACGTCAATGATCCCCCCGTGTTCTTTAACAATCCTGGAAGCGGATGCCAGTCCCAGTCCCATGCCCCGCTGTTTTTCCTTGGTCGTAAAGAAGGGTTCAAAAATCTTCTGCAGCGTCTTTTCGTCCATGCCCATGCCGGTGTCGGCGACGGTTATTCTAAAATAGTTACCCGGCTTGATGGGTTTGACGGCGGATGAACGATCGAAGACGACATTTTGCGTTTCGACATAAACATCACCGCCCTGCGGCATCGCCTGCCAGGCGTTGACCAGCAGATTGAGAATGACCTGTTCAATCTGTATGCGGTCCACTTCGACCGTCCAGGGTTTCTTTTCATATTTTTGATGCACGGCGATTTCTTTTTTGGTCCGGCCGAATAAGTTGACGGTTCTGGCGATGAGCGTGTTGATGTCCGTCGCTTTGAGTTCATACCGGCCGCCCCGGGCAAAGCCTGTCAATTTGCCGGTTAAGTCCGCGCCGCTCTGCACCAGAGCCTGGATGTTGATCATTTTTTCAAAATCGGGATGGAAGGCATCGCTTTTCAGAAGCAAGAGCGAGATATAACCCTGAATGCCCATGAGGATATTGTTGAAATCGTGGGCGATCCCCCCCGCGAGTTTCCCGATGGCTTCCATTTTCTGAGCATGGATCAGCTGCGACTCCATGCGTCTGCGTTCCGATATGTCGCGGGCATTAATGACAATGCCGCGAATAGCCGGATTATTCAGACAGTTGCTCCCCAGCGCTTCCAGGTGTCCCCAATCGCCGCGGGCTTTGCGGAAACGGAATTCCGTGCCGATCCCCGCATTCTGGTGGCGGACGACTTCCCGGAAGGCGTCGCGCATTATTTCCGTTTCATCGGGGTGGACAAAATCCAGGTAACTTTTGCCAACCAAATCATCCTGATCATAGTGCAGAATCTTTTTGACGGATGGCGAGACATACTGAAAGATGCCCCTCTCATCGAGGACCACGATGATGTCGGAGGATTTGGACAGTAGTTCCTGAAGCTTTTCTTCTGATTTTTTCAACGCTCTTTCCGCCTGTCTGCGGTCGGAGATATCCGTCATGGAAACAAGGGATTTTTGTGAACCGGGGATCAGGGCGGCCGTCAGGTAGACGTCTTTGACATCGCCGTTTCGGGCGATAATCGAGCACTCATAGCGATTGGCCGTCGCGGACGGATTGGCCAGCCTTTCCTGATGGCGGCGTTTGACCTGTTCGATGTCGGCGTCCGCAACGAAATAATCCCAGCGTAATTTTTCGCCGGTCAATTCCTCGATCCGGAAGCCGGTGAGTTCCTCCATTTTCTTGTTGCCCAGGATGATGTTTCGATCCTGGTCGGCGATGCCGATGGCCGTGCCTGCATTTTCAAATATAGTTTGATAAAGATTCCGGGTTTCCTGCAGAGCCTGCTGTGTCTTATGGCGTTCGGTGACATCAATGATGGAACCCTGTGCGTGCGTTATTCTTCCCGCCCCGTCGTAAATGAACGTCGTTTGGTCCTCGACCCAATGAACGTCTCCCTGAGAGTCAAGGATTCGATAGCTCTGGTCGAAAAGCGCTGTTTTCTTTTTCGCGTGGCAGATAATTTCAGATTGAATGCGGTCAAAATCGGCGGGATGGATAAGCTTTCCCCAGGTCATCCGTCCGGAGAGAAAATCTCCGGGAGTATATCCCCATTGGGATATGTTGCCGGTTACATATTCCATGGGCGCGTTTTCAATGAAACGCCAAACGCAGAAGATTACCGGACTTCGGGTAATGATGGATTCAAGGTCATGCAGTTTTTTTAACGCCGTTTCCAATTCGCTGTCGGTTTCCGAAGGCGCCAGGCTATTTAGTATCATAGGGCTGAAACCTTAGAACGCTGCGGACTAAAAATCAACATGAATTAAAAACGCTATCATGGAATTCCTGTGACGGCCGTTACAGATTTTTCAGGTATGAGTAAAAAATTCGGGGTCAGCGTTACACCGAATTTTTCCAGTTGCAGGATTTGATGCAGCGCTTTTTGATTCGTGAGCGCGAAATCCGAGTAGCCGGCGGAGAAACGCCGCGGCAAAAGCTGCTTCCCTTCACGCCGCAGCTGCCGATTGATGTATGCCATCATCCAGTCGAGAGCGGCATCCGCCATTTCACTGGCCGTGGCATCATACACGACGGCGGTGGTCAGATTGCCGGCGCTTGTTTTTTCCCGGATGGCGTCCATAATGGCGCTGCCTGCTGTCGCACCCATGAGCGCGGCTTCGCGGCATTGACCCAGAAAGGCGGCCAGTTTTTCGCTTTCGAAAGATAATCCCCCGGCCAGCCGGATGGTTCGGCCGTCATGGCCAGTCAGGGGTAAAATAAGGAAGGACCCCTGCAGGGAAATGAGCGCCGCCGCGTCTTCAATGTGACGATCTGTTTCCTGCTTTTGGGACGAGGTGAGCGATGTCTTCTTGCGAAAGCCGAGCCGGGAATAAATTTTTGCCCGGGGGGGGGCAATGGTTATCTTTTCCAGAAGGGTGATGGAATTGATCATGTCCGGACGGCCTGTCAGGTTGTCTTACTTTGGGATATTGGTATAACGTCTCTTCCAGCGATCCAGTTTTTTAAATGCATCCGCCACGACATCCATCAGAATGTCCATGTCCAGCGGTTTTTCGAAATAGTCGTCGAAGCCCGCTTCGCGGCATTCTTCAATTTCAAAAAGAGGCGCCCAGCCGGTGATGGCAAAGATCATCGATACAGGCTTGGTCTCGCGAATCTGACGGCAGAGGTCAATGCCGTTCATGCCGAAGAGCTTTAAATCCAGAAAAATGACGTCAATGTTGTCCCGTTGGAGAATATCCAGCGCCTGACTGCCGTCTTCAGCGGCGATGACTTCATAGTCTTCGTCTGCAAATACACCGGAAAACAATTCACGTACCGACGCTTCATCGTCTACGACCAGAATTTTTCCCTTCAAGGTTGGATGTCTCCTTTCCCGTTGGTTTATCTAAACAGCGATGTCATTTTTTGAACGACGGCATTTCCCATTTCATCCGTGCCGGCAAGTCTGCCGCCTGCTGAATGAATATCCTGTGTGCGCCAGCCGTCCTTCAAGACACCCGCGACCGCTTTTTCGATCAACGCCGCCTCATCGGGCCGCTGAAGCGAATACCGCAGCATCATGGCCACCGATAGAATCGTCGCCAGCGGGTTGGCGATGTTTTTCCCGGCGATGTCCGGCGCCGAGCCGTGAATCGGTTCATACAGGGCCTTGCCCTTGCCCAGGCTGGCCGACGGCAGCATGCCGATGGAACCGGTGAGCATCGCGGCTTCATCGCTCAGGATGTCGCCGAATAAATTGGTCGTTACGATCACGTCAAACTGAGACGGATTGCGGATGAGCTGCATGGCGCAATTATCGACATACATGTGTTTGAGTGTGATGTCGGGATAATTATTCCCCACTTCCGTCACCACGGTGCGCCAGAGTTCCGTTGTTTCCAGAACATTGGCCTTGTCCACCGACAGAAGATTTTTCCGGCGTCCGCGCGCCAGCTCGAAGGCGCTGACGGCGATGCGGCTGATTTCCTCTTCCGTGTAGATCATCGTGTTGATGCCCGTGCGCCGGCCATCCCGGTCTTTGGTCACACCGCGCGGCTGACCGAAGTAAACATCACCGGTCAATTCCCGCAGAATCATGATATCGATGCCCTGGACCACTTCCTGTTTCAGCGGCGAAGCATCCAGCAATTCGTCAAAAACGACCACGGGCCGCAGATTGGCGTAAAGCCCCAGCTTTTCGCGTAATCCCAGAAGCGCCCGTTCCGGCCGCACGCTGTAGTCCAGCCCCTCCCATCGGGGGCCGCCGACGGCGCCCAGCAATACCGCGTCGCTTGCGAGCGCCAGGTTCAAACTCGAATCCGGGAAGGGTGTTCCGTAAGCATCGTAGGCGCTGCCGCCGATGAGTCCCTCCGTTAATCCGATCGCGATATGATGTTTATCGGAGATGACTTTTAAAACCTTTAAGGCCTCTTTCATAATTTCCGGCCCGACGCCGTCTCCGGCGAATACGGCGATTTTAAATTCCTTGCTTGTCATGCTTTCCTCATTTCCTGGCAATATGTTTCATCAGGCCGCCGTCCGCGATGAGCTGCTCCATAAAAGGCGGAATCGGACTGATGGTGAATTTCCGGTCCGAGCCCGCAACCGTAATGGCTCCCTTGGCGCTGTCAATGGTGATTTCTTTTCCTTCGGCAATGGCATCGGCCAGTTCCTTCGATTCAAAAATCGGCAGGCCCATATTGAAGGCGTTGCGATAGAAAATACGCGCGAAGCTCTTCGCCACCACGCAGGAGATTCCCGCCGCCTTGATGGCGATGGGGGCGTGCTCCCGCGATGACCCGCAGCCGAAGTTCTCGCCGCCGAGAATAATGTCGCCCGCTTTCATTTTTTTCATAAAATCGGGGTCGGCGTCTTCCATGCAGTGTTTGGCCAGTTCCGCGGGGTCCGACGTATTGAGATAGCGTGCGGGAATAATCGCATCGGTGTCGATGTTATCTCCGAATTTCCAGACTTTTCCGGTAAAGATCATATGAATAAAATCCTCAAAATTTATAGTTCTTCAGGTGATGCAATTCTGCCCAGCACGGCGGAGGCTGCGGCCACGGCGGGGCTGGCCAGATAAACCTCGCTTTTGGGGTGTCCCATGCGCCCTACAAAATTGCGATTCGTCGTGGCAATGGACTTTTCGCCCGCGGCCAGAATGCCGAGATGTCCCCCCAGGCACGCGCCGCATGAGGGCGGACTGATCACCGCGTCGGCATCCAGGAAGATATCCAGGAGACCTTCCTGCATCGCCTGCTTGTAAATGAGCGGTGTGGCCGGGACGACAATCAGCCGGACATAGGGAGCGGCTTTGCGGTTTTTCAAAATCTGCGCGGCGATGCGCAAATCTTCAATCCGGCCGTTGGTGCACGATCCGATCAGCGATTGATCGATCTTCACGCTCCCGGCCTCGCTTACCCCCTTGACATTGGAAGGCAGGTGCGGGAAGGCGACCTGGGGCTCCAGTTTGCTTGCGTCGATCTCAATGACCTGAGCATAAACAGCGTCGGCATCGGAGGTGTAAAATTTGTAAGGCCGTTTGGCTCTCGGCTTGACGTAGGCTTCCGTGATGGCGTCCGGCGGAAAGATGCCGTTCTTGGCGCCGGCTTCGATGGCCATGTTCGCCATGGACAGGCGGTCGGCCATGGGCAGGGCGTCAATCGTTTCGCCCGTGAATTCCATCGCCCGGTAAAGCGCGCCGTCCACGCTGATGCGTCCGATGATGTTCAAAATCAAATCCTTGCCGGAAACCCATTTAGAGAGTTTTCCATAGACGACGAATTTGATCGATTCCGGCACCTTGAACCAGAGTTCCCCGGTCAGCATGGCGGCCGCCAGGTCTGTGCTGCCCACACCGGTCGCAAAAGCGCCCAGAGCGCCGTACGTGCAGGTGTGGCTGTCCGCTCCGACCACCAGATCACCGGGGAGGACAATGCCTTTTTCCGGCAGGAGCGCGTGTTCCACGCCCACCTGTCCGCCTTCATAAAAATGCACCACCCCGTGCTCGACGGCAAACTCGCGCACCTCTTTGCACTGTTCGGCGGAGCTGATGTCTTTATTCGGTGTGAAATGGTCCAGCACCAGCGCCACCTTATTCTTGTCAAAGACCTTTTTTCCGCCGGCCGCCCGGAATTCCCGGATGGCAATGGGCGCCGTGATATCGTTGCCTAAAGCAATATCCACGCGCGCGTTAATCAGCTGACCCGGTACGATGTCCTTCTGGTCCGTGTGCGCCAACAATATTTTTTCCGTAATCGTTTGTCCCACGTTATCAACTCCTTGACTCACAAATATGCTGCTTTAAATAATGAAAATGAGAAGCTGTCCTTACCCTTTTTTTTAGCTTAATTCAAGTTTAACCTTTTTGGCGCCGTCTTTCAGGAATTCCAGCCGGTTGAGCGCGTTGATGTAAGCTTTGGCCGAGGCCACAATGACGTCGGGATGGGCGCCGCGCCCCACCACGGTGTGGCCGTTGAACTTGAGTTGAACCATGGTCTCGCCCTGAGCGTCTGCGCCGCCGGTAATGGCGTTGACCGCGTATTTCAGAAGAGGATAATTGGTTTTGGTGATGTTGCGGATGGCCGCAAACGTCGCGTCCACCGGACCGTTGCCAAAACCGGCATCGCGGATGACTTCTTTCCCGACTTTCATCTCCATGGTGGCTGTCGGAATAGCGACATTTCCGCTCACCACATTGAGGTAAACCAGATGATATTTATCTTCGCCGCGGTAAATGTCTTCATACAAAATGGCCTGCAGATCTTCATCATAGATGTCTTTCTTGATATCGGCCAGCTCCTTGACCTTTGCCGCGACGCGGGTGATCTGCTCCTCGTTGAGGATGTATCCCATCTTTTTCAGATGCTGTGAAATAGCGGCCCTTCCGGAGTGCTTGCCCAGGACGATATGGGTATCGCTGATCCCGACGGACTGCGGCGTCATGATCTCGTAGGTGATCTTTTCCTTGATCAGCCCGTCCTGATGGATGCCGGATTCATGGGCGAAGGCGTTCGCGCCGACGATCGCCTTATTCGGCTGAACGGGGATGCCGGTAATCTGCGTGAGCAGACGCGACGTCTTAAAAATCTGGTCGGTCTTGATTTGGGTGGAAAGGCCGTACCTGTCTTTGCGCGTGGCCAGCGCCATGACGATTTCCTCCATGGCCGTGTTGCCCGCGCGCTCGCCGATGCCATTGATCGTGCATTCCACCTGTCTCGCGCCATTCGCGATGGCGGCCAGCGAATTGGCCACGGCCAGCCCCAGGTCATTGTGACAGTGGACGGAGATGGTCGCCTTGCTGATGTTCCTGACCCGGGCAAACAAATAGGCAATCAGGCTGCCGAATTCCTCGGGAACGGTGTAACCGACCGTATCGGGGATATTGACCGTGCTGGCGCCGGCATCAATGACAGCCGATACCATTTCCACCAGGTAATCCTTGTCCGACCGGGTGGCGTCCATCGGCGAGAACTCCACGTTGTCCGTATAGGAACGCGCCAGTTTGACGGCGGCAACAGCTTCCTTGAGCACCTGTTCGCGGCTCTTCTTGAGCTGATATTGCAGATGAATATCCGAAGACGAAATAAACGTATGAATGCGCGGATGCGTGGCGTTTTTGATCGCCTGCCAGGCGCGGTCAATGTCCGGTTTATTGGCGCGGGCCAGTCCCGCCACCTGCGATTTCTTGATTTCGCGGGCAATCTGACGGACCGCGTCGAAATCACCTTCGGAAGCGATGGGGAATCCCGCCTCGATAATATCGACGCCCAGCTTTTCGAGCTGCCGCGCGAGCAGCAGCTTTTCCTCCGTGTTCATACTGTTGCCGGGCGACTGTTCTCCGTCGCGCAGCGACGTGTCGAAAATATAGACGTGATTTTTATCCTTCTTCATAGGGGGCTCCTTTCATTGAGCATAAATTATCGTTTGCGTCATTTCACAAACCCCGCATACGCGGGGTCGTTCGGTTTGCCAATTCTGCCGCGCTGCGCCTGCACAATTGGAGCTTCACGAAAAAAGGCCGTGGGTTTTGCTGCCCACGGCCTTCCAGGTAATCAGTAACTCTGCGAGTTCAGCGACGACCTAAAAACGACGGGCAGGCGGCCTTAAGTAACAGGCGCAACAAGGCGAGGCCCAGAAGCAGGGTCAGAAGCGCGCTTGCCGTCATCGTTGTTGCCGTAAAACTGAACATTTGATTCTATCCTTTAAAAACATGTGAAAATATGTCGGGCACTTTAATGCAAAACTTCAATGTTGTCAAAATATATTTTTTAGGATAATGGCCTTTGACCGCATGGACCCCGCAAAAAGGGGTGGATGTCTGAAGCCCGCATCGCGTAAACCCCGCGGGGAAGAAAGATCCTGGAGGTGACTGATGGCGTTGAATAGCAAATCCTATCAGACGATTATAGATAATCTTTATGATGGTTTGTACTTTGTGGATCGCAAACGCGTCATCCGTTACTGGAATAAGGGCGCTGAAAGAATTTCCGGCTACACGGCCGAAGAGGTTGTCGGCCGGTCCTGCGCGGATAATATTCTGACGCATGTGGACGGCGAAGGAAACAGCCTTTGCCTGGCTATGTGCCCGCTGGCCGCGACGATTGACGATCGATCAGATCGCGAAACGGAGATTTATCTGCACCACAAGGACGGTCACCGCATCCCTGTTGCCGTGCGGGTAACCACGCTGACGGACGAAGCAGGAAAGGTCACGGGCGGTGTGGAAATGTTCAGGGACATCAGCGCATACAAGTCCATCGAACAGCGGGCGAAGGAGCTGGAAGCCATGGCGCTCATGGACAAGCTCACCCGCCTGGCCAACCGGCACTGCATTGAGCATGAACTCCTGACCCGTTTGGAAGAAGCTAGGCGTTTTGGCCGGCCGTTTGGTCTGCTCATGATGGACATTGATCATTTTAAAAATTTCAATGACACCTATGGCCATGATGTCGGCGACCGGGTCCTGAAATTTGTGGCCGATACACTGGTTAAGAACGCCCGGCCCTTCGATGTCATCGGCCGGTGGGGCGGAGAGGAGTTTATCGGCATCATTCGCAATATTGACGAAGTTCAACTCAGGGATCTGGCGGAAAGGATGCGCCGGCTGGTGCAAAGCGCTTACCTGACGCATGCGGGCGAAAAATTGCAGGTGACCATCTCCATGGGCGCTACGCTGATGCGTCCCGGGGAAGGGATGGACAGCCTGATCAAGCGGGCGGACACGCTTCTTTATGAAAGCAAGCATGCGGGAAGAAACCGCGTGACCATGGGATAAAAAAAGGAGAACCCTTTCGGGCTCTCCTTCTCAAGGAGGGATGGGGCTTTTAGCTATTGGCACATACCCATTCCTAAACCGGGTCCACGTCCTGGTCCGAATTCACCGTCGCCTCGCATGCCGCCGCGCGGTCCGAAGCCGGGGCCTCTGCCCCAGCGCGAATTGGCCAGTTTTTCATTTTGTTCCGGCGTCAAAACCTTACGGGTTTCCAATCTCAGAACGGTGGCTTTGTCCTCCATTTCATCGCGGAGCGTTCTTAATTCTTTTTGGGCTGCAACGATTTTGCCTTTATCGGGATTGGCCTGGAGCCACAGTCTGCGTAATTCGACTGATTTGTCGAAAATCTTTTCCCGAAGCGGCCTCGTTTCCTTGTAGTTGGCGTCCTGCAGAGCTTCGATCTTTGTTTTTTGGTCATCGGTTAAATTCAATTTTTCCAGACCTGCCTGCCCGCAATAGCCGCGACCCCTTCCGGGACCGGGCCCCCAGGCAAAAGCCTGTGACGCCAGAAGCAGGCCTATCACGACTGCCGTAAATGCTAATGTTAGTTTTTTCATAATTCGTACTCCTTTTGTATGTTTATTGCTGATCAGTTACCTGTTTACTGAGCAAGGCCTGTGCCATGAATCGTAACCTACGGTTAATATGAATAAATATTAAAGATAGGGCAAATAGAAATTGCTTTTTAGGGTCTCGGTGTGGATAATAGGTAACCAATTTGAGTATCCAGATGGGCCGAATGTATCCATGAAAAGCGGGGTAGGGCAAATGGAGACAAAAAGGAAGAAAAAAATTCGTTTTGATATTTCCGCCTGGGTGGTGGTGAGCGCGACCGCGGTTTTAGCCGTTATTCTGGGCATGATGATTTTCATGCAGTTTCAGCTGAGGCAGAATCAGGCGGTCATCCTGTTTGTCGAAAAAGGGTCAACGCTGATTCAATCTTTTGAGGCGGGGTTGCGTGGCCGTTCGGGGCAGGGCAGGGAATCGTTTTACCTTCAGAAACTGCTCATGGAAATGGCCCAGCAGCCGGATATTGATTACATATTTGTGACGGATGGAAAAGGCCAGATTCTGGCGGACAGCGATCCTTCCATGCTGGGAAGATCGTACGGGCTTGATCTGGACTTGAAAAAAATTGCCGGCAGCCGGGAAATCAGCTGGCGGCAAACGGCCAATGCCGAGGGCGCCGGCACCTTTGAGGTTTACCGGGGATTTTCTCCGGGCCCGGGCGATGCAGATGAGGAAGATCGCCACCCGGCGATCGTTTTTGTCGGCTTCAACATGGCTAAAATCGAGAAGGCGTCGCGGGAAGATGCCTTCCGGATGGTCACGATGGCGTTGATCCTCGCCCTGATCGGTTCGCTCGCAATTGTCTCGCTCTTTCTGGCGCAGTCGTATCGATTGGCGCGCTCGTCTCTTTCCCGGATCACCGTTTTTTCCGACGCGCTCGTGAAAAACATGCCCATCGCGCTTCTGGCGCTGGACAAAGCCGGAAAGGTCGTCGTTTGCAACGAGCAGGCGCAGGGCTTGATCACCGGATCCTGTCGGGAAGTCATCGGACAGGAGGCGGCCCTCTTTTTACCGGAAGCGCTGTTAGGCGCGTTGGGGAGGGTCAATGAACAAACCGGTATGATCGAAGAGGACGTCGCTATTCCGCGGGTGGAGCACGGCGATCAGGTCTGGGAAGTGGTCGCGGCGGCCTTTGCCGGTGAAGATGCCCCGGATGGGAAAATTCTGCTCGCGCGCAATGTCACGGCGATCAGGCTCCTGGAAAAGGAAGTGGCGAAAAGCCGCCATCTGAACGCCATCGGATCGCTCGCGGCCGGGGTGGCGCACGAAATCAGGAATCCGCTCAGCTCCATCAAGGGCTTTGCGGTTTATTTCAAGGGACGGCTGGCCGGCAACCCCGAGGATGAGGAAACCGCGGATATCATGATCGCCGAGACCGAACGGCTGAACCGCGTGATCAGCCAGCTCATTGAATTTGCCCGGCCTCTGGAATTGAAGAAAGAGCCGGCGGATCTCACCGATCTGACGAAGCAAAGCGTGCGGCTGATCGCCGCCGAGGCGAAAGCCGGGTCCGTCGAGGTGGAGGTGAACCCGGCGGAAAATTTGCCGCGCGTACCTGTGGATTCCGACAAGATCAAACAAGTTCTGCTCAATATTTTCCTCAATGCCCTGGCGGCCATGCCCTCGGGCGGTCGTCTGTCCATTCGGATTGCGGCCGCGGACAAGGAGCTGACCGTAACGGTGTCCGACACCGGGGAGGGCATTGCCGAAGAGAATCTGCCCCGGATTTACGATCCCTATTTCACGTCCAAGCCGGCGGGAACGGGTCTGGGGCTGGCCATCGTGCAAAAAATCATGGAGGCCCACGGCGGGACCGTGCGGGTGGAAAGCCGGGCCCAAAAAGGGACGACAGTGACATTGCGCTTCGGATTAACCGCTGCGGAAAGGAACGGGACATGAAACAAAAACTTGATATTTTAATCGTGGATGATGATCTGGCCCACCGCGTCATGCTGAAAAAACTGATCGGCGGCTGGGGCTACCACGTGTTCGAGGCGGATGACGGCGCGGCGGCGATTGAAGAGGTCCGGAAGCGGACTTTTGATTTGATCCTGATGGATATCCGCATGGTGAAGGTTTCCGGCATCGAAGCTCTGGAAGAGATCAAGCAGATCGCACCGGCCATTCCGGTCGTCATCATGACGGCGTACGCTTCCGTGGAAACGGCCGTGAGCGCGCTCAAGAAAGGGGCCTACGACTATCTGACCAAGCCGCTCGACTTCGATGAACTGCAGATCGTTATTGCCCGGGCGACCGAACACAGTCTGCTCAAGAAAGAAAATGAATATCTCAAAGAACGGTTAGGTGAAAAATTCGAACGACAGAATATCATCGGCCAGAGTGCCGTGATGGTGCGGCTGCTGGGGATCGTGGAACAGGTCGCCGCGACGGAGGCAACCATTCTGATTACCGGAGAATCGGGTACGGGCAAGGAAGTCATCGCCAACGCCATTCACGCGAACAGCAACCGCAAACAGGCGCCTTTTGTGAAAATCAACTGCGCGGCGCTCACGGAAACGCTTCTGGAATCGGAATTGTTCGGCCATGAAAAAGGGGCTTTTACCGGCGCGGACCGCAAGCGGGAAGGGAAGTTCCTCCAGGCGGAGGGCGGCAGCATCTTTCTCGATGAAGTCAGCGAAATGTCACCGGCGATGCAGGTCAAACTTCTGCGGGTTTTGCAGGAACGCGAGCTCACCCGCGTGGGCGGGTCGGAGGTGATTAAAGTCGATGTGCGGGTGATCGCCGCTTCCAACCGGGACCTGAAAAAGGAAATCCAGCAGGGCCGGTTCCGGGAAGATCTGTTCTATCGTCTCAATGTCGTTGCCCTGGAGGTGCCGCCGCTTCGGGAAAGGCCCGAGGACATTCCGCTCATGGCCCAGCATTTTCTGGAGAGCTTTGCCCGGAGGAATGCGAAATCCATCAGCGGGTTCACGCCGCAGGCGATGCAAAAGCTTGTGCAGTATACCTGGCCCGGCAATGTCCGCGAGCTGATGAACGCGGTGGAGCGCGCCGTGGTTCTGTCCCGCGCGGATACGGTGGGCGCGGACGAGCTCGTGTTCCCGATGGCGGATCAATGTCCGTCCCGGGATGCCATGATGGCGGCGCACCCGCCGGCCGGCGGATCAGAGAATCTGGCGCTTACGGAGGTGGAAAAAAGAAGCATTCTGGAAGCGCTGCAAAAAGCGGGCGGCAATAAAAGCGAAGCGGCGCGCCGCTTGGGCATTACCCGCAAGACCCTGCGCAAGAAGCTTACGAAATACGAAACGCCATAATGTTTTATACGGATGCCGTCCGTTTCATCCTTAAAGCGATTGTTACTGTCCCAGCGTTTCCCTGATCTTGGCCGCCAGATCTTTCAAGGAAAACGGTTTGGGAATAAATTGGATGCCTTCTTCCAGAATTCCCTGACGGGCGATCACATCCGCCGTGTACCCGGACATGTACAGACGTTTCATGCCCGGCTTAATGGCCAGGATCCGCTCGGACAATTCTTTTCCATTCATATCTGGCATCACCACATCCGTGAGCAGCAGATCGATGTTTCCCCTGTAGTCTCTGGCCAGCCGTAATGCCTGGTCTTTTCCCCTGGCTGCCAGCACGCGATAACCCAGCGTTTCCAGCATGGCCGTGCAGAGTTTCAGAACCGTCTCCGAATCTTCCACGAGCAGAACCGTCTCCGTCCCGCCCGGTAATACCTGATCCGTTTTGTCATCCGTCGTTTCCGCGCTTTCGACCATGTGGCGGGGCAGATAGATCCTGAATGTTGAACCCCGTCCCGGCTCGCTGTCCACATCGATGAACCCGCCGTTCTGCTTCACAATGCCGTACACGGTAGCCAGGCCCAGCCCCGTTCCCTGGCCTTCTTTCTTGGTGGTATAAAAAGGCTCGAAGATATTGGACAGGGTCTCTTTTCCCATCCCGCAGCCGTTGTCGCTTACCGCCAGCACAACGTAATCGCCGCGAATCCATTCCGGCTGGTCTATGCAGAATGCGTCATCGCATGTCTTATTGGAGGTTTCGATCGCAATCCTTCCTGTTTTGGCAATGGCGTCACGGGCATTCACCATCAGGTTGGCTAAAAGCTGGTCGACCTGAGACGGGTCGATATTGACTTTCCACAGTTTGTGACCGGGATGCCAGCCCAGGTCAATATCCTCGCCGATGAGCCTCTGGAGCATTTTGAGCATACCGGTCACTGTGTCGTTCAGGTCCAGCACCTTGGGGCTTACCGTCTGCTTGCGGGCAAACGCCAGCAGCTGACGGGTCAGGTCGGAAGACCGCAGTCCTGCATTCAGGACATCCTGCAATGTTTGATAAAGGGGATCGGACGGCGAGACTTTCTTCATGGCCATTTCCGCATTGCCGATGATCACGCTGAGCATGTTGTTGAAGTCATGGGCCACGCCCCCGGCGAGACGCCCCACGGATTCCATCTTCTGGGACTGGACGAGCTGGGTTTGAAGCTGCTTGCTTTCAGTTAAATCGATTAAAGAGGCAATGCTTTCTTTCGTTTCAGGAATGATCGCAACGTTTATAAAGATATCCCGGACATCACCCCGGCGGTTGACGAAGCGGAATTCATAGGATGAAGGTGCTGATCGGGAATCCGTTCTGCGCATCTTATGATACGTTTTCATCTTTTCCACATCATCGGGATGGACGAAAACGGTCCAGCTCATCTTGCCTTCCAGTTCCTGCTTGGTATGTCCGGACAGGTTGGCATAGTTATTATTCGCCATGAGGATGGTTGTGTCGTGAGCAATGATGATATTGGCCGTCGCCGTGCTTTCAAAGATGGTTCTGTAGCGCTCTTCGCTCTTGCGGATCGTTTCTTCCGCCTGCTTGCGATTGACCGCCATCCCGGACAGATAGGCGAACGTTTTTAAGGCATCGTCCGGCACAACCGGCTGATTTCCCTCCAGATAAGCTACACAGGTGCCCGTAAGTTCACCGGCATAGTTGATCGCCAGGGCAATGATCTGCGGATGTTCGAACGCGTTCATGACCGCATCGGAGATTTCCTGCGGTATCACTCCGAAGGAAAGTTCGCAGAGGTCTTTTGGCCTTCTCATCCCCTGACTGCGCATGCTCTCCAGATCATCCGAACCGATCGGCATCAGCATCTCGAACAGCTCAGGGCCGAAGAAAGGACTGACTTTATCCTTTGCTTCCGGATCAATCGACAGGGACACCAGTTGCAACGCCCGACTGTCCCGATGGTAAACGGAAAAGGTGGACGCAATAGCGCCCGTCAGAAGACGAAGGGACTCACTGATGCGGGCGAAAAGGGTTTCGGTGCCGGGGGCTTCGGAAAACGCAATAGAAAAATCATTCAGCCGCTCATGGTAAGAAGCCAGCAGACGGAAATCCTGTTCACTTTTCTGCAGCGCATTTTCGGCCTGTTTCCGCGACGTGATATCCCTTGACACACCGTGAAGGCCGGTCAAAATGCCCTGTTCATTGCGCAGCCCATTGATGATCGTCTCCATCCAGCGGGTTGAGCCGTCCTTATGATAATACTCCAGTAACAGCGTCGCTTTTCTTTGCGGGTCAAAATCTTCCTGCGTTTCGCGGGCAAGCTCCCGGCCCATGGCCTCCAGGCCGAATGACAATGATTCCGGTGTGAATTGCTGATCGACGGTCTGCAGCATACGTTCTTCCTGGGTAAAGCCCAGCACGGTCTGCACGGAGGGGGTGACATAAACCGTCCGCAAATCCATGTCCGCTATCCAGACGACGTCGGACATTTTTTCGGTCAGAAGCCTGTATTTTCTTTCACTTTCCCTGAGCGCATCCTCCGCCCGCTTGCGGTCGGAGATGTCGATAAAACTTTCCAGATAACAGGTCTTGCCCTTGATGAGGATGGGATGGATGGTTTTCAGGATGTCTTTCAGCGATCCGTCGGCATGAAGGAGTTTGCGTTCTGACTGATCGACCACCTGACCAAGATCCTTGACGGGACACTGACCCGATTCGGCGGGACAAACCAGGGCATGACAAATCTGTCCGATCATCCTCTCCCTGGACATCCCGGTCATCTCGACCGCCCGGTTATTGACTTCCATAATCGATTGATCGGAGCTGTCAATGATCATGATCCCCGTGTCGATCTGATTGAAGATGGCCTGCAGCTTGGCTTCGCTGTCCCGCAATTCCTCCTCGGCCCGCCTGCGGTCGGTGACATCGCGGACATTCATCACGAAACCCGCGATAGCCGGGTTATGCAGAAGATTTTTGCCGACCCCTTCCATGATGACTTGCCTGCCGTTTTTATGCCGGATGTGGAAACTGCTGGGAATGGAAACTTCTTTGGTCATGAGAGCCTTGACAAAATCCTTTTGGGCCCTGGAATGGTCCACAGGTGCAATCAAATCTAAACTGCTTTTGCCAATCAACTCATCGGGGCGGTAGCCGGTAAAACGCTCCACCGAAGGACTGGCATAAGTGATTTTGCCTCTTGCATCCACGATAAAGAGGACATCGGATGAATTCATCGTGATTTCCCGATAGTACTCCTCGCTTTTTTTCAAAGCGTTTTCCGCATCTTTACGGTCTGTAATGTTGCGAATAATGACAATAGCCTGGTCTTCCAGAAGAGGGATCAATCTTGCTTCACAGAAATTTTCCGTTCCATGAAGCAAAAGAGAATATTCAAAATTCACCGTGGCATGTGTTCGGTTCACATCCTCCAGGGCCCCGCGAAATTTATGGGCAATAGAGGTTAAAGGGATATCATATATTTTTTTCCCGATCATGTTCTGGCGTGAAACGAAGAGATCAGACGTGTTGCCCGTCTTGCAATCGAGGATAGTCCCGGAAACGTCGACTCTGAAAAAGATATCGGGAACAGCCTCGAAAATAGCCCGCATTCCTGAATTGGCCTGTAAAAGCTCCTGGGAACTCAATTCCAGCGAACGTTCCAGCATGTTCCGGTCCATATCCGATTCATGATAGGCGCTGTTGACCATATCGATAAAACCGGTCCACTCGTCCGGAATGTTGTACGAATCACCGAAAATTTTTTTTAACTGGCGTTTCAGAAGGCCATGCATTTTTCCTGATTGCATTTGTCTTTATCCCTCGGTGAATGTCGTAATGGTCATGGTCTGATTATGAAGAGCGCAGGGCGCGCCGGTCATAAAAGGCGATATTTCTCCATAGGAATAAAATCCCGTAAGCTTCGGGCTGCCGCCCAAGACATCGCGGACGGCTTCCACCTCTTCCTCCGTCCTTTGCTTGAGCACAAGCTTTCTGCCCACGCAGCTGATCAGGATCGCCAGCTCGGGAGAACTGGCGTCCAGTCCCTCCCGGCTTCGGACAGCCGCCCCGTTGGCGCCGTCGATCAGCCGTTCGAAATTTGCTTTCATAAAACGGGCATACGCTCTTTCAGGAATATCTCCGGCGAAGGTCATGCTTTTTTCTTCTTCATTGACCGCCAGGATGGTCCTCACGATGCCCGTCTCACCTGTTTTTGTGCGAATGCTCAAGGGGAAAAGAAGTCCGGTGGCGGGCAGCCCCGTGGCGTATTCACCCAGGTACTTCTTATATATTTCCAATGCGGATTGACCGTCCAGCTCATAGAGTAAGTTCTCTTTTGACCTGGTAATGATGCGCTCCGGCCCAAAGGGATCCCATCCCCCCATGGAACCATAGCCCACTTTCAGGTGGCGTCCGGATAACCCCAGAATGGCCAGGGTGTTTCTTGAAGGCAGATCATCCCAGAAGACATAAGTTTCTTCAAAACGGTCGCCGTTTCCCGCAAGGCCGCCGGTAATGGTGACGCCTGCGGGGAGTTCGCTGGCCAGGCCTTTCACCAGGTCGCTTCCATTGACGCTAAGGCCGTCGGACAGAACGAAAACATGGCAAAGGTCTTCCTGTTTGATAGTCTTTGCAAGCATCCTGCCTGCTTCGAAACTGCTGGATATACCGCCCAGATCAAG
Source organism: Deltaproteobacteria bacterium (assembly GCA_036528635.1). GTDB lineage: Bacteria > Desulfobacterota > Syntrophia > Syntrophales > Smithellaceae > UBA8904. The sequence goes on along the minus strand of JAIGNE010000026.1, from coordinate 24,359 downwards.
CTGTGCGCCCGAAATTGCGGTTTTTTCAAAATGGATCGCCGTTGCCACAAGGGTATCGTCGAAAACGCTGGTGCCGCATATTTCACCGGCCGTGGAACATCCGAAGAGATGGGCTCCCGGATACATTTTTTTGACTTCCTCAAAGAAAGTCTTCTCTTTCAAGATCTCCGTTGCGGCAAACATGATTACCAGCTGAACCTTTCCTGGAATAGCCGGTCCATTCTGGAGAGTCCACCCCTTCGCCCGGGTCCATATTCTCTGTTCAATGTTCATTTTTTGCCTCCGGATCAATGATCAGCAATATTTAATAAAAAAAATCTTATCTCAATAAAACGACATTGTTTGGAGCTTGCTAAGCCCTTACGGGGTGCATCATTTTTTAAAGAATAAAACCCTCCAGGCCTTGATATTTGTACCACATGTTGAACTGGAATTCTCTTTCTTAATTTTCAATGGATGCGTGCCTCCGGCGGCGGGGGTGGCGGCAATCAAAAGATCTGCGAGGTCTGGTTTTTATTCATCTCCTGTGTTATTGGAGCGGCCATTGACGTGATCATAAATATTGAATTCTCTCATGTCAACCGGGTGAACCCCAAAGACTACCGGGAAGTCTTCAGCCTGGTATTTAACCGATTCAGACGATGCGACAGGGAATCTCTTTCATCGTCCGAAAACACGTTGCTCCCGGCCAGAACGGCGGAAATGAGGTCTTTGGCGCCGGGGTAATTCCGTTCGTGGTGTTCCAGGTATTTGGCCAGCTCTGAAACAGCGTAAAATTCGGCCGGCTCACAGGCGGCCATCTGGCGCCAGAGGTGAGCGGCTTCCTTCATTCTGCCCGTGCGTTTATAAAGCTGCGCCAGTTTCTTTTTCGATGGCAGAGAAAATTCGGAACAGGTGCTTTCCTGAAAGATGTTTAATATTTTTTGTGCGCCCTGCGCGTTGGCGCGCTTCAGATGGAGGCGGGCGGCGGCCAGGTAGTCATCGGTGTGTGTTTGCTGTGTCAGGGCCTCCGCGGTCAGTATCTCCACCAGGTGCGCGGTGAGCGTGGCCATGGAGATCACGTCCAGACGGTTATGTTCAAAGATATCGGAAAGCAACCGGGGATCGCGCCTCTTCAGCCAGTCGAAATAGCGCTGCGGGATTTCCCAGCCGGGAATATCACCTTCACGCCGGACACCGAGGACCTGCTCTTCGAGTGTGACCAGGCGGCAGTTTTCCAGGCGATGCCCCAGGATACGGCGCGAGGGATGCAGCAAATCCAGATGAGGCAGCCTCGCCAGGTCGCTGTGCATCCGGTTCATAATAAAGCGCGTGGTGAGCAGATTCACATCGAAAGCTTTGCCGTTGAAGGTGACCAGAAATCTTTTTCGGGCGGCGATCTCTTTGAGGTAGACGAGCGCCGCCTTCTCTTCGCCGAAGTCGCGCGCCAGGATCTGCCGGACCTGAAAATGGCCATCTTCAAACCAGCCCAGGCCGATGAGAAAAGCCATCGTGCCGGTGCCGCCGGCCAGGCCCGTCGTTTCCGTATCCAGAAACAGGGCGTCCGAGGAACTGCACGCACTGATCAGGGGATTGTTGGCCAGCATCGCCGCCGCGGACATGTCGAAATCAAAAGCCTCGCGGATATTGCGGTTGCCGTGCGGGCTCGCGCCGCGGATGATCTGGCTCACCAGAAAAAATCGGCCATGCTCGTTTTCAATTTCAGTGCCTTCCAGAATTTCGGAAAGCCCTCTATTGCCGCGCGTTCGCGCTTCCTCCTGCGCCGCCCTGCTTCTTGTGGCCGCGCGGGTCACAACGCTGTCGATGCGGCGGCGCAACTCGTCGAGCTCGGCTTGCCTTTCGGACGAAACCGGAGCGGTCGACGGCTCCCCGCGTTTTTCGGGCGCCACATCTTCGCCGGTCAGGCGTTTTAATTTATCAATCGATTTCATCATTTTTCCGATGCCTTTTGTCCCCCGTTGGCGGGGGTGTCACGAAGTGACGAGGGTGGAAAAACGCCCAAGAAAAAATCCACCCCCTACCCCCGCCAGCGGGGACATCATCAACCATCCATGAGCTACGAGCTTCGACCTGTAACCTCTTGCCCATCGCCTTCTAGCTATTCACCATCCACTATCCACCAACGACCTTGTACCTTGAACCTCTATCCTGATCCCAAAATGAGTTCAATAATCTTCGGCACGATTTCCTTGGCCGTTTTGCCGACTTCCAGCGTAGGGCCGACACAGGACGGGCAGCCGTAAGCGCACGGGCATTTCTCGATCAGGCTTTTGGCGGCCGCAAGCAACCTGGCGTGTTCGTGGTAGAGCAGTTCGGAAAACCCGATGCCGCCGGGGTAGGAATCGAAGATGAAAATCGTCGGATCGAATTCGTCGATGCGCGCGCCGGAAAGGCCGTCAACCGGCTGCGGCCGGCCGCTGGAAAACGACGTGATGACGCGACCGGTTTTCCCCTGGCTCACAAACCACTCTCCGGATTTGTCGCCCAGCGAGCGGTCGATGTCGTGGGTGTCCGCCATCAGAAACATGGCCGACAGGTGCTGCAGCGTGTAAGCCAGCGCCGACAGGCCGTCGATGATTTCCGCGGGCGTGAAATCCAGTTGGCGCAGGCGGTCTCGCGGGATCGTAAACCAGTAGCTCGTCGTGTGCATGTCCTTTTCGGGCAGATTCACATCGCCGTAGCCGAGATTTTCGGAGGTATAGAATTTGATTTTCTTATAGCCCACGACCTTGCGGACGACCTGCACCTCGCCGTGCTCCACGATGGCGCCCGACTCGGTATGATGGTCGAAGGAGTCGATCACCCGCACGTTGGTGTACGTCATGGCATCGGTGTAGTAGTCGGAATCCACCTTCCGGACATAGGCCTTCTTGCGCGTGAGATCGAGCTTGTCCACGTGGTACTGCTCGGACGCCAGCATGTAGATGGCTTCGTCATGCACCGCCGTGAAGGCGCTGTCCCAGTCCACTTCGGCGATCACCCTGTGGTTCCCCGTGTCGGTGGTATCGACGACGACCACATTTTCCGGATTGATGGCGCGCAGGCTTACCTCATCCGCCGGGTAGCTTTCCGCCGCCCAGTGCCAGCGGTCATCGGTCCGGTGCAGAACGCCTTTTTCCTCCAGGTATTGCAGAAACTCCTCCAGGTTTTCGCCGCCGAATCTTTCTCCCTTTTCAAACGGCAGTTCAAAGGCCGCGCTCTTGATGTGATGCAGCAGGATCAGCAGATTGTCGGGATTGATCCGGCAGTGCTCCGGTGAGAGCGCAAAGAAGTAATCGGGATTTTCCATGATGAACTGGTCCAGGGGATTGCTGCGGGCGATGAGAATGGCCAGGCTGCGGCCCGAGCGCCTTCCTGCGCGTCCGGCCTGCTGCCAGGTGCTGGCAATCGAACCCGGGTAGCCGGCCATGATGCAGGCCTCCAGATTGCCGATGTCAATGCCCAGCTCGAGCGCGTTGGTGCTGATGACGCCCATCACGTCGCGTGACCTGAGGCCGCTTTCGATCTCGCGGCGCAGGTTGGGCAGGTAGCCGCCGCGGTAACCGGTGACAAAATGATCATCCACCGGTTTGGTTTTGACGAATTTGTCCTTGAGGTACTTGGTCAGGACTTCAACATGGAGGCGGCTGGTGGCAAAAATAATCGTCTGAATATTGTTGTCAATCAGATCCGTTGCAAACTTGCGGGCGGGCGTCATCGCGCTCTGCCTGATGCCCAGTTCGCGGTTGACGATCGGCGGGTTGTAAAGCACAAACGTTTTGGCGGCCGTGGGCGCGCCGCTTTGATCGAGCAGCGCCACGGGCCGCTCCAGAATTTTTTCCGCGTGCTCCCGCGGGTTGGCGACGGTGGCCGAACAGCAGACAAACACGGGGTTCGCGCCGTAGAAGCGGCAGATCCGGATGAGCCGGCGAATGACATTGGCAAAGTGCGAGCCGAAGATGCCGCGGTAAATATGCAGTTCGTCAATGACGATGAATTTCAAATTCATGAAGAGCTTCTGCCACTTGGTGTGATGGGGCAGGATGCCCGCGTGCAGCATGTCGGGGTTGGTGACGACAATGTGCCCCTGCCGGCGGATGGCCTGGCGCGCGTCGTCCGGCGTGTCGCCGTCATAGGTGAAGGTTTTGATATCGGCCGCAAGATCAGTAATCAGGCTGTGCGCCTCGTGCATCTGATCCTGCGCCAGCGCCTTGGTCGGGAACAGGTACAGCGCGCGGGTTTCCGGCTCATCGAGAATGCTTTTCAGCACCGGCAGATTGTAGCACAGCGTCTTGCCGCTCGCCGTCGGCGTCACCAGCACGACATCCTGACCCGCGCGGATAAACCGCACGGCCTGTGCCTGGTGGCGGTAAAGCTTTTCCATGCCGCGCTTTTGCAGGACGGCGAGCAGCCGGGGATTGACCCAGTCGGGATAGTCTTCCCAGTCGCCGGGTCTGGCCGGTATTTCCACCACGGCCGCCGCGTTGGCGTTGAAACTTTTATTCTTTTTGAGGCGCGCGACCCACTCCTCCAGTGTCAGTTTGACCATAATTTTTCTTACCTTTTCTCATTCGGATTTGCATTATAGATTAAAAAACAAATATCACAACCGCGAAAGTAAAAAAAGTCATTGCAATAATTATATTAATGATTTACGGTTTGACTGTATCACTATTCGGACTATATGTTTGAAGGCATGGCCATATGCCCTATAGAAAATATAAAGTAGTTCTTCTCATTTTTGCAGGTGTATTTCTATTACTCACGATAATTAATTCTCAGCTCAGCTCTTTCAGTTCATCAGAACGGTGGGTTGCATTTTTATCAATCACTATTTTTGGACTTTTATTATTTATCTTTCTTTTATACGCAGTTAAAAAAGTAAAGAACGATGGCAAAGATTGGTTCGCACCGGTGCAATTATTGTCCATAGTGTTATACTGGATAATTTTTGCAGCAATTGCTTATCCTGTTTCTATGGCCGTTACTTACAAGATCTGGAAATCAGTTGGAGATAAATATGTTCAGTCGGGAACTGTTTTTTTCAGCTACCTTAATAAACAAAGCATTGAATAACAAAGCGACGGAATGCAGACTCAATGCCGCCGTGCAATATTATATATTTTTTGGTGGTGAAATTAATTATTTAGACGATAAGAAACAAATCAAGATATATTCACCGGATAAATACGCCACAATGGAAAGAGAAAAAATTATTAAGAGTGAAAGCGATGAGCAATCCCTGAAGATGTTCATGCTTTTCTCTTCTGGGCTAATTTTGCTAATTGGTATAATAGTGACTATCCTATATTTACGACAACGAAGAGCATATTCACACAGATAAAGTTAAATCAGTAAGAAAGGAAAAGGAAGAATAATATGGCCCTTTTAAACATCGACGAGACAAAGTGTAAACGCGACGGCATCTGCGCGGCGGAATGCCCGGCGCAGATCATCGTCCAGGCGGATAAGAAATCCTTTCCGACGCTTTTGGAAAACGGCGAAGAGTTTTGCATCAACTGCGGACACTGCGTGGCCGTCTGCCCTTATGAGGCCATTTCTCACGCGAACATTCCGCTTGGCGCCTGCCCGCCGATTGAAAAGGCACTTGTTCCCGACGCCGCCATCGTGAGGCAGGTCCTGCTCACCCGGCGTTCAATCCGTCAGTTCAAGAAAACGCCGGTGTCTCATCAGATTCTGACGGAGTTAATCACGACGGCGCGCTATGCGCCGACCGGCAGCAACAGGCAGCAGGTTAACTGGATGGTTTTCCAGAATCCCGAAGAGGTCCATGAACTGGCCGCAATGGTCATTGATTTCACGAGAATCATGATTCCCCTGACGTCCGATGACGGAATGCTCAAGCGTTTCCGGCGCATCGTCGGCGCCTGGGAGAACGGCCGGGACCGCATCATGCGGGGAGCGCCGCATCTGATTGTCACCCACAGTCCGTCGGAGTTATCCTTTCCTGCGGCCGACTGTGCGATTGCGCTCACGTATCTGGAACTTTATGCCCACGCCAAAGGATTGGGAACCTGCTGGGCCGGATATTTCACGGCGGCGGCCAACGCCTATGATCCGCTGATTGCGAAGCTGGCATTGCCCCCGGGCCATCAGTGCTTCGGCGCGGTGATGCTGGGGCATCCACAGCACCGTTATCACCGGATCCCGCAGCGTAATGAGCCGCTGATCACGTGGCGATGATAAAGAAACGATTTTAAAGGAGAAAAAATAGAAATGGGCAGTTACGTCAAGAACAACCTGATCTCCGGCGAAGAAGTTGTTTACGAAACGAAATTACACTGGATCACTTTCATATCCCTGAAGGGCCTGTTTACGCTCTTCATCGCCCCGCTCATCGCGTACTGGACGAGCGAATTTGTCATCACCAATAAGCGCCTCATGATCAAGACCGGATTTATTTCCCGCAACACGTTCGAGATGAATCATTCCAAGATCGAATCCATCAACGTCAACCAGAGCATTCTCGGACGCATTCTGGGATATGGAACGATTATGATCATGGGCACCGGCAGCACGAGAGAGCCATTTGCCGCCATCAGCGATCCGCTGATGTTCCGCAGAAAATTTCTGGAACAGCAGGGCTAGCGTGGGGCGGCCGCTCCCTTTTCCATGAAATAGGTGACGTGGGTTGTGGCGCTCAGGTAATTCCGGACGGCTTCGGGCAACTCTTCGCTATGGATGCTTTTCTCAATGGCGATGTCTTCATGTTCTTCCATTTCGCAGATCAGCGCTTCTTCCCGGGGAATGTTGGGATCATACAGCAGAAGCGACGGCTTGAGCGGATTGTTGGGATTGATGGTAATGACGATGCCGGTCTCGCCGTTGGAAAGCTGTACGACCGTGCCGGGCGGATAGATGCCCATGCTGCGGATAAAGATGGAAAACAAATCGATATCGATCAGATTTCTCAGTTTTGTGTACATGTGGGAAAGCGCCTCGTAGGGCGTCATTCGCGCCTGGGCATCCGGATTGTTGCAGAGGTTGTCGTAAAAATCGACCATCCGGATGATCCGGGCAAACTTGCCGATTTGCTCTCCCTTGAGACCCGCCGGATATCCCGTGCCGTTCCAGTATTCATGGTGCTCCAGGACAGCGCGCAAGACCGCAGTGTCGCGGATACCGCTTTTGGAAAGGATATCGACGCCGTACTGCGGGTGCAGATGGATCACGGCCTGCTCTGCCCGGGTCAGCGGAGGTTTCTTTTTCAGGACTTTTTTTTCGATCTGATTTTTTCCGATATCGTGAAAAAGCGCCGCCACCCCCAGTTCATGCATTTCAGAGGCGGTCAGTTTAATCTTCTTTCCCAGCATGATGGACAGGACGGAGACGTTCAGGGAATGATGATAAATCCCTTCATCCTTCTCCTTGATATTGATGAGGTGAACAATGGCGTCGGCGTCTCCCAGAAACGTGTCCACCATTTCTCCCACGGTCTCTTTGGCGCTGGCGACCGCTTCCCGGGATCCCGTCATCATCTGCTTCATGAGCGCCGGGACATTTTTAACGACGCGATCATAGTCGCGCGTGCACTGACGCAGATTCTCATGGATCTGCCTCAGATGCTCCATCTGCTCCTTTTTGATCCGCCACATGAGCGCCACATAAGGATCATCCTCTTTGGACGTCACTTGTTCCGGTTCCGCTGCTCTGGCTTTGGCCTCATGGTTTTCTTTGGGCCAGCAATCGCTCTTTTCCGGAATCCAGGCCACTTCTCTGACGCCCAGCTTCTCCAGGATCTCAATCTGATTCCAGGTCTTGATTTTAAACTTGTTAAACACAAAAGGGTGACTGAACCATTTTCCGGTCAACTGAATAAAGACGCCGGGTTGAAGCAATTCAACCCGTATGGTTTGCCTGGTATTTGCCGTCATTCGCTTCGCGCTATCCTTCCCGGACCAAAGTCAGCCGGTCGTGTGAATACATATTTTTACTACGCAATGATTCGCCTAAAATGCAAGAACTTTTCATGATCGGGCCTCGCTCTGTCCCGCGTCGTTGACATTTATATCCCGGCGGTATTATATTTAAACCATGGACGTCACGACCTTTCATCAAAATAAAAAAGCTTATCTTTCCTATAATAATTTCCGGAAGCAGATTTTTGCGGAACTTGCTCCCGGGGACAGTGAGATCATTCTTTACATGCTGCCCTGGATGCTCAGCATCAATGACCCGGCCGTGCCCGGCTATATTCCGGATCTGAAAACCGCCATGGCCGTCCACGGGGTTCATGCCGACCCCGGGATCCTGAAGCGGGAAAGCGTTTTTAGAAATATCCTGAAAATCAGCAAACCGCTGTCGATCGGGGCGACGCCTTTGGATGTCCTCCGGATTCAGGGACTCTATACCATCGGCAGCATCGGCACCATCAGTCAAACATCCGGCTCCGACTGTGACATCTGGATCTGCATCGACAAGAAGGATTTCACCGATGCGCAATTTCAGCAGCTGATCCAGAAGACCAACCTCATCAAGGACTGGCTGGATATTCATGCCCGGACCCCTGTTTATTTTTTTATCTGCGACATAGCCGACATCCGGATCTCCCATTTCGGCAGCGTTGACCGGGAGAGTTCGGGCAGCACGCAGACGAACACCCTGAAAGAGGAGTTTTATCGGACGACGATTCTGATAGCGGGGAAAATTCCGCTCTGGTGGCTGTGCTGCGACGGGGACAAGGATGTAGATTATTCCGGATTTCTTGCCGGGTATTTGCGGGGTGATTTTAAGGACGATGATTGCCTCGACATGGGGCGCCTGGACGCCGTGGAGAAAGAAGAGTATTTCGGGGCGGCGCTCTGGCTGTTCAACAAGGCCCTGACCCATCCTTTGAAGTCCATCATCAAGATGCTCCTTCTGGAAATGCTGCTTGCCTCCCCGAGACATGAACTTCTGTGCCACCGGTTCCGCAGCTCGATCCTGAACCGTGAGCGGGACCCTCAGTTGATCGATCCCAGCACATTCGCCCTCGAGGCCATCCTGAAATTCAATCAGTCCATGGACAGCGAAACATTTGACTTCGTCAAGAAATGCTTCTACCTGCGCTACGATTTCAAGCTTCACCAGAAAACGACTCTGAAGGAAATCATCGGCAAGGATATCTTCCAGCGTCATCCGATTCCCCGTCCGGAAATTGAACATCTCAATACGTTTGCCACGTGGCCGCTTCCGGAGCAGATCCGGTTTGGACAAACCATCTTCGATCTTCTGGTCAAGATTTACAAAAGGGTGTCCCGGATGGAACAAGGCTCACAAAGCGGCGTCCATCCGGAGGACTTGAATATTATCGGCCGCAAACTGTCGGTTTCGCTTACGCCCAAGCCCAACAAGATCAACCTGTTTCACTGGCCGGTCCGGGTCCTCAATATTCCGGCAATCACTTTTGCCGTTGACAGCCGGAACGAATGGTGCGCTTCGACGCCGGGGTCGCCCGCCATTGTCGCCGGTCCGGACATCGTTTACTGCATCACCTGTCTCATCTGGAACGGCATTTTCGAGCCGGGTCTGGTCAAAATGACGCCCAACACAACCTCGGTCACGCTGCAGGAAATCAACAGCCTCGCGGCAAGAATCCGGGATATTTTCGGTGTCCATGATGTGTCCGGGATTGATTTCGAATATTTCACGCAGACGGAAAGAGTGACGAAGATGCTCATCGTGGTGAACTTCGAAGGGCACAGCCAGGATAAAAATGCGGATGACTTCGCGGCGATCTATAAAAACAACTGGGGAGAGATTTTCGTGCGCCGTTTCCGTTCATCATCCCAATTCCATGAATTTGTGCAGAAGGGCGGGGATAAATTTGTGCAGACGGAAATTCACTACTACATTCAACGCAACGCGCTCTATTATGAGAAAATCATTGAACGAACGAAGGGGATGGTGACGCAGGGCTTCTCCGCGACCAGGAAATAAAATCAGGCGCCGAAGCAATTATCCGCGCCGCGGGGATCAGGCCGAGACCGTCTATTGATACCCGATTTCCGGTGTCAGCTTTGCCTTCCCCCGGACAAACACGCCGCTTCCCCGGGCAATCTCCCGGGTGTCCTCGTCGTATAAAACGGATTCGGCAAAAAATTGTGTCCGGGTGGCATTGGTCACGCGGCCCTCGGCGCGAATGATACCCTTGTCCACCGGACGGATCAGATGGACATTGAAGCTGACCGTCAGCACAAAGACATCCGTTACGAGGGAATTCACGGCAAACCAGGCGGCGTTGTCCAGCGCCAGAAAATACATGGATCCATGGAGCGCGCCGGCGGCGTGAAACAAATCCTGTTTAACGGGGAGCGTGATCTCGGACCGGCCTTCGCTGATTCTGATCTTCGCCCCGGTCAGCTTCACGATGGGCGCTTCATGCATCATGTTTTCCAGTTTTCGGTAATGATCTTCTTTTATTATCATCGCTTTACCGCCCGTTCAATCATCATGCAGATCTGTCAGACAAACACTTACAGCCTGTAGGACGAATGCTCACCTTGAATTCGGACTGAGGCCGATACCGGAACTCATATAAAAGGTGTATTCCGTACTTGCTTTTCAAGGGGTACATGTATTGCATCCGCCATATGTAATACGCCCCAACGTTCTGCGGCTAGTGAATCAGAAACGCGCGTCTGACCAACAGGAACGAAGCCCGAACCGCGGGGCGTACCCCTCCTGAAAAGATTTTGACCCCATACCTCTCTTTGGCGCGAAAGTAAAGGGACCTGAGGGACAAAACGTTTCATGCATCACAAAGGAAATCATGCCTTTTGGGCGGAAAAAAAGGCATAAAAAATAAAAGGAGAATAATATGGCTGAAGCTAATGCAACAGATTTTTACGACAAGGTCTTTCCTGTACCTGAGAGAGTAAGAGAGAAATCTTACATCAAGAGCCGGGCGGAGTATGAAAAACTTTACAAAGAGTCGATCACCGACCCCAACACCTTCTGGGCAAAAATGGCGAATGAAAGACTGACCTGGTTCAAACCCTTTGACAAAAAGAAAGTGTCGGACTGGTCTTTTGACGCGAAAGACGTTCATTCCAAATGGTTTGAAGGCGGCAAGATCAATGTCAGTTACAACTGCCTGGACCGGCACCTGGAGACCAAGAAAAACAAGGCCGCGATCATTTTCGAAGGCAACGATCCCAACGACTGGAAGGTTTATACCTATTACGACATGTATCGCGAAGTCAACAAGTTCGCCAATGTTCTGAAAGGCCTGGGCGTTAAAAAGGGCGATCGCGTTACCATCTTCCTGCCCATGATCGCGGAACTGTCCATCGTCATGCTGGCCTGCGCCCGCATCGGCGCCGTTCATGCCATCGTTTTCGGCGGATTCTCGGCGGAAGCGTTAAGAGACCGCATTAATAACTCCGGCTCGACAGTCGTCATTACCTGCGACGGCACCTATCGCGGCGCCAAGGCCGTTCCCCAGAAAGACACAGCCGACAAAGCCGTTGCTCAGTGCCCCGGTGTGAAAACTGTGGTGGTTGTAAAACGCACCGGAACGCAGGTTGCCATGACCGAAGGCCGCGACATCTGGTACGAAGAATTGATGGCCAAAGCAGACAAATACTGCAAACCGGAAGAGATGGATGCAGAAGATCCGCTGTTCATCCTTTACACATCCGGTTCGACCGGGCAACCCAAGGGCGTTGTGCATACACAGGCCGGCTATCTGCTTTATGCCTCGATGACCCAGCAGTTGGCTTTTGACGTCCGTGAAGAAGATACCTACTGGTGCACCGCCGATATCGGCTGGGTCACCGGTCACAGCTATATCGTTTACGGCCCGCTTTGCAACGGCCACTCCAGCATCCTGTTTGAAGGCGTTCCCAATTATCCGGATTTCGGCCGGTTCTGGGCAGTCGTCGAAAAATACAACGTCAATAACTTCTACACCGCTCCGACAGCAATCCGCTCGATTGCCAAAGAAGGCGACAAGTGGGTTGATGCGCACGATATTTCCTCGCTGCGCGTTCTGGGTTCGGTTGGTGAACCGCTCAATCCCGAAGCCTGGTGGTGGTACTACAATAAGATCGGCGCAGGCCGCTGCACGATTTCCGATACGTGGTGGCAGACGGAAACAGGCGGACATATGATCCTGCCTCTGCCCGGCGCGATTGACATTAAACCCGCCAAAGCCATGGTCCCGTTCTTCGGCGTCGTTCCGGTGCTGATGGATGAAGAAGGAAAAGAAATCAAAGGGCCCGGCAAAGGCGCGCTGTGTATTAAAAATTCGTGGCCCGGCATTGCCCGCGGTTTGTGGGATGACAAAGACGGCCGGTTCGTCGAGAATTACTTCGTGCAGTTCCCCGGCACTTACTTCTCCGGTGACGGCGCGGAACGCGATGCCGACGGCGATTACAAAATCACCGGCCGCGTCGATGACGTGATCAATGTTTCCGGTCACCGACTGGGCACCGCGGAAGTCGAAGCAGCTTTGACCTCTCATGCAGATGTTGCCGAAGCCGCGGTTGTCGGATTCCCCCATGACATCAAAGGCCAGGGCATTTTTGCTTATGTCACGCTGAACAATAATGTGGCTAAGACGGATGATCTCAAGAAGGCCCTGATCGCCCATGTCCGCAAGGTCGTCGGTCCCATCGCATCGCCCGACCAGATTCAATGGGCGGACGGTCTGCCCAAAACCAGATCCGGCAAGATTATGCGCCGCGTTCTGAGAAACGTCGCCGCTAAAACGTTCGGCGACTTCGGTGACACATCAACGCTGGCCGATCCGGGCGTGGTTGATGATCTGGTCACCAACAGAAAGAAATTAGGTTAAGCACCCCAGTGTAGGAACCGCATTATCTGTTCTCTACATGAAGTCCCTCCTCAAAATGCCGTTTACCGGGAAACCGGTAAACGGCATTTTCTCGCAGGTCAGGCGCAGAACCGTCCTTTGCCGATCAAGTCATACCGCAGACTATGAATCCTTCACGGAAAAAACAAATGCCTTGTTCAGGAGAATGTCTCTTTCTTTTCCGCAAAGATAAATAAACCGTTCGGGGGAATTGAGATAATCACTGACCCGGGATCTTTCTTCGGGCATTTCCAGAAAAATACTCATCTTCAGGGTTTCACCATTCGTTAATTCCACGTGTACGCGCTTTTCCCGGCTGAGCAGGGTCTCATCCAGAAGATTCCTTTCGGCAATCTCCAGGGACATGACGTTGCTCTTATTAAAGAAGATAATCGCTCCCGTGTCGACATCCTCTACGGGGAGAAAGGTCGAAGCCGAGTTCAAGATATCCAGTATGAGTTCTTTTCCCGAGTGCCCCTCTGCATAGGGGCTTAAAAAGAAATTCACGTCCAGTTTCACGCCGTCGCTGCGGCGAAGGGTCGCCCTGCGTTTGATTTTTTCCACTCGCACGTCATTTTCCTCCCCTGTTTTTATTGTTAAACTCCCATTGTGAAAGTTTGGTTTTCGGGGGTCATCCCCGTGGTTCCTTCTCCAGCAGGCTTTCGAAAATTTTTTTATCCAGCGCTTTTTCATAGGCGGCCTGGGCTGTTATCTTGCCTTCCTTAATGAGCTGAAGAAGATGGGCATCCATGTTCTGCATCCCGACTGTGGAGCCTGTCTGGATCAGAGAATTGATCTGGGATATTTTGCCCTCCCGGATCGTGGTGGCGAGAGCCGTGGATCCGATCAGGATTTCGATGGCTGCGCACCTGCCCTTGCCGTCTTTGGTTCTCAGCAGTTGCTGGGCCACAACTGCGCTTAAAGACTCCGCCAGCATGGTCCGGGTCTGCTCCTGCTGATCGGCCGGGAAAACGTTGATGATCCGGTCGATGGTCTTGGCCGCGCTGTTGGTGTGCAGGGTGCCAAAGACCAGGATACCCAGCTCCGCGCAGGTGAGTGCGAGCGCTATGGTGGTGGCATCCCTCATCTCGCCCACCAGGATTATATCGGGGTCTTCGCGGCTCGCCACCTTCAGGGCATCGGCAAAACTCATGGCATGGGTTCCGATTTCACGCTGGGTGAAGAGGCACTTTTTATTCCGATGGACAAACTCCAGCGGGTCCTCGATGGTGATGATGTGCGCATCGCGCATATCATTAATGTAATTGATCATGGCCGCCAGGGTGGTCGATTTTCCGCTCCCCGTCGGGCCGGTGACCAGCACCAGGCCGCGCTTCAACATGGCGATGGTTTTTAGTACCGGCGGCATTTGCAGCTGCTCCAGCGTCAGTATGTCCGTCGGGATCATTCTGAAGACTGCCCCGACACCTCGCTGCTGATAAAGAAAATTGCAGCGGAACCGGGCAACGCCTTCCAGTTCATAAGCCATGTCGAAGTCTCGATGGCTTTGCAAAGTCGATTGCTGCGCTTCGGTCAACATTTCAAAGAGAAGAGCCCGGTTGGATTCATCCGTTAAAACGGGATGGCCTGTCGGCGTCAACTCCCCTCGAATCCGCAGCAAAGGAGGAAAACCGATTACCATGTGCAGATCGCTCGCCCCGCGATCTTTCATTTCCCGAAAATACTCGTCAATTCTGGCCATGTCGCCCCGCTCCTTCAAGCTGCTTATTGTTTTTTAGATTGGTTTTCCTTTTCCATCAATGGCTTAAAAGTGATCTTGTTGTTGGCATTCTGGTATGCTTCCGTGGCGGTGATGGTTCCCGCCTGCACGAGCGACATGATCGATTCATCCATGATCTGCATGCCCACTGCTTTTCCCATCTGCATCATGGAAGGGATTTGAAAGACTTTCCCGTCCCGGATGAGATTGGAGATGGGAAGCGTTCCGATCAGGATCTCCACCGCCAGCGCCATCGCCGTCCGATCGGCGCGCGGGATGAGCCTCTGGGTAATGACCGCCTTGATCGATTCGCCCAGCATCGTCCGGATCTGGCCCTGTTCGCCGGCCGGAAAGGAGTCGATGATGCGGTCGACTGTTTTGGGAGCGCTCGATGTGGCCAGGGTGCCGATGACGAGATGGCCTGTTTCGGCGGCGGTAATCGCCAGGGAAATGGTTTCCAGGTCTCGCAGTTCGCCCACCACAATCACGTCCGGGTCCTGGCGAAGGGCGCCCCGCAGGGCATTGGCATAGGCCAGTGTGTCCCGACCCAATTGCCGCTGATTGACGGCGCATTTTTTCAGAGGGTGGATAAATTCAATGGGGTCTTCGATCGTTATGATGTGATGGGAGCGGTTGGTGTTGACGTAATCCACCATGGCTGCCTGGGTTGATGATTTTCCCTGACCGGTAGCGCCGGTCACCAGAATCAGTCCCTGGTGATTGTCCATGATTTTTTTTACTGTATCCGGGAGACCCAGCTTTTCAAATGTCGGAATCTCAAAGGGGATGATCCTAAAGGAGGCGCTGAGTCCTGACTGGTGCCGCATCGCACTGCCCCGGAATCTGGCCACCTCCGGTATCTCATAGGCAAAATCGAGTTGAAGCTCACGGTTCAGGATCTCTTTTTGCTCGTCGTTCAGCAGTTCGTAAATAAGCCGCTCGCAGATGTCACGGGTCAGGACGGGGGTTTGAATTTTTTTCAACCGACCGAGCCGCCGGATGATAAACGGTTCTCCGGGGGCCAGGTGAAGATCCGAGGCCCTGGCGTTTGTCGCTGCCTGAAATACCTTATCCAATTCAGCCATAAAGAGTCTCCACATCCAATCGATTCGAATCGTTTTTTATACTGTTCCAATATCCCCGGTCCGGGTGCGTCAAGGAATCCGCTCCCATTGAAGAGGGTCATGATGAAGATGAGCTTCATCCGAAATAAATGCCGTAAACGGAAAAATCATGGAGGTTGCTGATCTATACTGTTTCCGGTAGGCTATTTGCTGTTTCAGGCCAAATAATCCCTGGGGAAGAAAGCTGTGGTGCGGCTATGCCAATAGATCGACGCTCATCCGTCCTTTTTCGTTGAAAACTATAGAAAACGCATTTTTGTATGTCAAGGAAATCTTGACCGCATGTCCAGCCAATTTAGAAATGTCCTGTTTGGTTTCGGTTTAAATCCTTCAGGCTTGATGGTTGGTTGACTACAGGAAGGTGCGTTGAAATAATTTTGACGTTTATCGTTAAATAACCTCGACTGCGCTGTGGCGGGTGAAATTGCAGAGAATGGTCGTCGTCCCGCACATGCCGGACTGGAAACCATTCCCTGCTGGTCCTGATTGAATGTCTTTTTTCCTAACAGCCTAATAGTCTATAGTCTAATAGCCTCTCTTACGAAAGGTTCAGCGACAGCGACACCATGTTTTCATCCTTGCCGTCGATGGCAAAGTCGCAGCGGCGGAAGATCCGGATCATGGCGTAATTTTCCTGAATCGTTTCCGCCCGGATGGTCTTGTAGCCTTCCTTTTTTGCGAGTTCGATGCACTGTTCGGACAGGGTAATGCCCAATGATTTATTCTGCCAGGGATCGGAAATGATGATCGCGTATTCCGCTTCGCCTTCGCATCGCTTGTTTTTGATCAGACGCGCGATGCCCAGGAACTTATACTGATCGCCGACCTTCATCTCTGCGACCACGGCGACTTCTTCCTCCGGGTTGAGGTTGCAGAAGCGTTCGGCCCGCTCCGGCGTGGCACTGAAGGGGGACAGGAAGCGCAGCCACAGGGATCTTTCCGAGCAGCCGTTGACAAAATCCGTCCACAGGCCGATGTCCTTCGGGTTGATCAGCCGGAGGCGCACGGGATTGTTATCCACGGAGAACGCATCTTTGGTCAGGTGACGCGCGATGGAATCCGTGAGAGCGCTTTGCCGTCTCACGCCGTAGTGATACATCTGCCCCAGAACTTCCGCCGCCATTTCCGCGGTGGAATAGACCGGGAAGCCGGCCTGCTCCATCTTGACGACGTCGTTGATCATGAATTCCTTGCAGGCGACGACGCACATCACCGGCTTTTCCTTATAGTCGATGTTTTTCATGACGTCGACGAATGAACCCAGGATTTCTCCCTGGATCACGACGATGAAGCTCGACACGTCGCCCGATTCCACACCGATTTCGCTCAGGTTCTTCACCTGCTCGGGCGTCATGGAAAAGGAACAGTCGATGGGATTGCCGACGCTGGCGTAATCGGGCAGGGCGCTTTTCAGGCGCTGCTTAAAATAAGGTTCCAGTGCGGCCAGGCGCATATCGGAGAGGTACAGCATATCGGTTGCCGCAACGCCCAGCGATCCGGTGTAGGTGATGACGAGCACGCCATTGCCTTTCGGGACGGGCTGTTTGGAAAAAGCGCGCGTCAGCGCAAAGAGATGTTCGTTGTCCCGGGCCCGGATGACGCCGCTCTGTTTGAAGGCGGCGCTGTTGACTTCGTCATTGCCGGCCAACGACGCGGTATGCGAGGAGACGGCTTTTTTGCCGGCCTCCGTCCGTCCCGATTTCAGAACGATCACGGGTTTGCGGACCGCCGCCCGGGTGGCCACATCGACAAAACGCTTGCCGCTGCGGACGTCTTCCATGTACATGACGATTACGGAGATATGATCATCGTCGCTCAGGTATTCCAGGATGTCCGTTTCGTTGATATCCATCTTGTTGCCGATCGTGGCGACGATGCCGAAATCGAGCACATTGCTCAATCCCGTCAGAATCCCCGCGGCATAGACGCCGGCCTGGGCCACCATCCCGACATTGCCTTTTTTCAGATCGGAAAGCAGACCGATCGACTGCACCATGTTGTGATGCGTGTTGATGACGCCCGAGCAATTGGGGCCCAGAACACGGCAGCCTTGCTTGCGGATAATGCCGGCTATCCTTGCCTGAGCCGCTTTGCCTTCTTCACCGGTTTCAGCGAAGCCCGCGGCTTCCACCACAACAAACCGGACGCCCTTGGCGCAGCAATCGGCAATGGCCGCTTCAACCGCTTTGGCCGGCACAATGACAATGGCCAGGTCCACCGGATCTTCGACATCCAGAATGGATTTGTAGGCGCGGGCGCCCATGACGGATTCCTTGCCCGGATTGATCGGGTAAAGTTTTCCGGGATAATGGTGGCTGGTCAGATTTTTAAAAACATTATAGCCCAGCTTGCCTTCGACATCGGAGGCGCCGATCACCGCGATGCTTTGAGGATAAAAGAAATCGTGGAGGCTTTCCGCGCCCGCTGCCACGGCGAGTTCATGCTGCGACGCTTCACTGACGAACATCCGGGCATCCACGGTGATATAGCCGTCGGGATAGAGAAACAGCGGATTGAGATCCAGTTCCTGAATTTCCGGATTCTCCACAACCAGGCGTGAAATTTTCAGAAGGAGCTCAGCAAGCGATGCAAGATCGACGGCCTGGCCGCGATACCCTTTGAGGATATCCGAGCCGCGGATGTCTTGAATCATCTGCACGGCGTCTTTTTCGGTGATCGGCAGAATGCGGAAAGACACATCGCGCAGGACTTCAACAAACACGCCGCCCAGTCCGAACATGATGAGCGGTCCGAAGCTGGGATCGCGCGTGACACCGATAATGGCTTCAATGCCCGCCCTGGCCATGCGCTGCACCGCGACGCCTTCGATATGCTGGTATTTGAATGTTTCCAGAATGTCACGGTAGGCTTTGCGCACGTCGTCGGCGTTTGTCAGATGCAGTTTGACGCCGCCGGCATCCGTTTTGTGAACGACATCCGGAGAAACGATTTTCATCACCACGGGAAATCCGATCTTATCGCAGATGGCCAGCGCTTCGTCCTCGGAATGGGCCACCAGGTAGCCGGTCGTCGCAATGCCGATCCCTTCCAGAATTTCCTTGCTTTCATGTTCCATCAGGTAGCTGCGGTTGTCCCGGACGGCCTGATGGATAATTTCAGCCAACTCATCTTTCAAGAGTTTGCCCTGTGTGTCTGATGGCGCCTTTCGGGTGACCAGTGCTCCCGATGCTGCCTGCTGTGATCCTGACGATGCCTTTTTCATAATGTCCACCCCCTGATAGTCTTCCCTTCGTTTTTTTCGCGCCGCATCAACCCCATACGGAACTTGAACACGATAATGGGTTAACACAGACATTTAAAAGAAAATATCGGCGGCGGTCTTGTTTATGTGTCGGAACGATGCGGGAGGATATGACGGACTTTGTCCGACAGGGTGTCAGAGCAGGGCGCCGCGAGACGGTTGGCGAGCTGAACAAACTCCTGGGACGCGTGGAACAGATCAAACTTTTTGCCTTTACCGACCGCACTTTCAGCTCGTGTAGCGTTTCAGCAAAAGCTTTACATTGATGTCATTTCGAACGTAGTGAGAAATCCATGTCCCGAAACGCAGTGGGGGATCTCAAAGATATCTCCCGCTGGTCGATATCTTTCCCTAGTTGTCATTCCCGCTTGTGCCCTTCAGGGTACGAAGGCGGGAATCCAGGATTAAAAAACAACTATAAGGTGGCAGTTGAACCGGGGTATCCCATCGCTCAGCATGCCCTGCAACTGTGGCTCTAAGGCTCATTGCGCGACAGCCGAAAACTCGCCCTGAGGGCTCAAACAGTTCGGCTGTCTGATGCTTCATTTCGCCAAGAGCCACAACGTTTCGGGCATATTCGCTCACAGCATGCCACGGTTCAACTGATGTTTGTTCTTGCATTGTTGTTTAGAAGTAGTAATATTCTACACGCATCAAGTATCAAACATCATCAAAGAATCATGAAATGTTAACATGGGGTTGAAAACTGATTTTTCAAGACCAGACCATATTTGCTCGAGGAGGACATATTGACTACATCGTCTGTAGCACAATCGATCTATGACCTTTCGCCAAGCGAGTTGGGCGGTTTTGAAGCACGCAAGGGTTTTGCTTTTCAGGATCATGTTGCTGCTGGATTTTGTTTGGATATGCTGGATGATGTGACGCTGATAGAGGTGTGGTGTGAAACCCTTGATGACATCACATTAATATTTTACATGATTGATGGAACTTGCGTAGAGTTTGTTCAAGTCAAGGGGACTGAATTCAATCAAATGTGGACAGTCGCAAGAGTCTGTCATCGCGAGACTAAAGGTAATGGTATTAGCAAATGCATCCTTGAAAGATCTCTTGCGCAAGATCGATGTCTAGAAAGATGTCGTTTCCGAATGGTCACGGCGCGTCCCGTAAAAGATGAACTCAAAGTGCTGACTTTACC
The DNA here is from genome assembly GCA_036528635.1 of Deltaproteobacteria bacterium. Lineage (GTDB taxonomy): Bacteria > Desulfobacterota > Syntrophia > Syntrophales > Smithellaceae > UBA8904. The sequence continues at coordinate 4,298 of JAIGNE010000026.1, read as the reverse complement.
ATATAACGCGCCAGACCGTATCAAGGGGGACACAGGGACGTTCTTTACTTATTAACTTCATCATTTAAAACAGCTTAAAACCATTACCAATTGTGGCATTCCGGCATCCAAGAAACAAATCAAGGTCTCATTAAAAAGAATAAAAATGACGCGATCATTCAATGTTGCTGCTTTCGTCGAAATTCAAATTGAAATTCCAGAATTGAAGTTCACAAACACATACTCGATTGAAGAGTATGCTGGAACGGGGATGAAAGCTACTGCCTATGCCATTCACGTTTTGACATGGAAAGTGATTAATGACCCCGTCGTGTATGATTATATGCTTTGTGCAAAGCCATTCGAGAGAGAAAGTGCCCTGGATATCCTAAAGCGGCGATATGCCAGCGGCGAGATTACAAAAGAGCAGTTTGAAGGGATGAAAAAGGATATCCAATAAGAGACTGGAAGTCGGGGTAAGGTCAAATCTTTAACATTGACATTTGAGAAGCCACAATCAATGTGCCGTCTTTTACAGCTTTCGATAATTAGCAACAGCGCCCAATTTTTCTATTGATCTTTGTCCATCCAGAGGGACATTCTTTACTTATTAATTTCCTCATTTAAAACAGCTTAAAATCCTTACCAGTTGTGGCATTCCGGGAAATTCCGGGGAACGTATAATTAATTGGGGACTTCCACTATGCGACAAGACGGGCATGGACTTCGTTGTTTATTTTGGAGCCGGCGTTCTTTTCGGTGATCTTCAAATCATAATTTGTTTGCAGATTAAGCCAGAATTCGGCGGTTGTTCCCAAGTAGCGGGCCAGCCGCAGCGCCGTGTCGGGCGTAATGGCGCGCCGTTCACGGACAATGTCGTTGATTCGCGGCGCCGGTACCTTAAGTTCCATGGACAGCGCATGAGCCGTCAAGCCCAGCGGAACTAAAAATTCTTCTCGCAATATTTCACCCGGATGAATCGGGCGCATTTTGTTTTTTACAACCGGCATAATACCCCTCTCGTGATAATCCACAATGTCTATGTTAAACGTCAAGCGAAATTTCATCCGGCAGAACCATTGCCGGGGACTGATGTCCGAATTGAGATTTTGAAGTCCCGCTATTTCCTGCCTTGAAATACAAAACAGCGTTTTCTATAGGTCACCCTGCGATCAGGATGGCTTGATTCCCCAGCGCAAAGTGCTGGTGCGTCGGACGACTTCATCATACAGCTTTTCCAGCGGCTCGGCCACGCAGGCGCCCTCCAGAATGCTAACCGCCGCGGCGATCGCTTCGAGGGTTGACATGCCATCGGCGCGATGCTGCTCGCGCAGCCGGTCCCTGGATCGCGCGGGCGCGGGCAGAACCAATTTGGGTATTGTCCGCAGCACGGGCATACGGCTATACAACCGGCGGGCCTGGCGCCATGTTCCGTCCAGAACCACGACACGATCAGGCGGCGTCTGATCCCTATCCAAAGTCATGCCGGGTCCGTCCGGCCACAGGAGGCACGTCCCCGGGGCCCTCAGCAATTCATCATCAAAGGGCGAAAGCCCAAGGCGATCGCCGCCCCCGCAGGAAACCATTCGTGAGTTCGGCATAGACAAGCTTACTAACCGGCCGGTGTTGCTCTGTCGCCCGGCCTCCCGGATATGCCGCAGGATCAGGAACTCCGCCCGCGTCTGCACCGTGGGCAGAATGGGGCAGATGCAGATTTCCCGGCGCAGGTGACAGATCAGGCAGTGGCTGTTGTGAGCGCGGGATCTCGTAATAAGCTCTTCCTTAGTTGATGAGTTTGTTATGGACGGCGTAAAGCGTGAGTTCGGCGTTTTTTTTCATCCCCATCTTCTCCATAACACGGGTGCGGTAGGTGCTGATGGTTTTGACGCTCAGGCAGAGTTCGGAGGCGATATCGGAAACGGATTTGCCGCCGGCCAGCATCAGCATCACCTGGTGTTCGCGGTCGGAGAGCCGCTCATGGGGCAGCTTCCCGGTGTTTACTTCCAGTTCGTCCGCCAGCTTTTCCGCGAGCGACGCCGTGACGTATTTCCCGCCGCTGGCCACCTTGCGGATGGCGCCGATCAGTTCATTGGGCGCGCTGGCCTTGGTGAGATATCCCGACGCGCCGGCGCGCAGCGCGCGCACCGCGTATTGCTCTTCGGGATGCATGCTCAAAATCAGGACGGCCAGCTTCGGCCGCTGGGCCTTGATATCCGTCAGGACTTCCAGGCCGCTGCGTCCCGGCATGGAGATATCGAGCAGAACCACGTCGTATTCATACTTCAAAACCTTATCCAGGGTCTCCGCGCCGTTTTGCGCTTCATCCTTGACCAGCATATCCTTAACGTCTGCCAGAATCTGCACCACGCCCTGACGCACCACGGCGTGATCATCGGCAACCAGTATGCGTATCATGTTTGTCTATCTCCTTTGTGTGAGTGGAATCAGGACCCTGATCGTTGTTCCGGACGGTCGGGCGCTGCGGACATAAACCGTTCCGCCCCAGAGATGGGCCCGTTCGCGCATGCCGATCATGCCGAAGGAGCGGGGATCATCCACCTGCCACTGCGTGATGCCGATGCCGTTATCCGTCACTTCCAGGCACAGTTCTTTTTCGTTCTCCGTGAAGTTGACTTTGCACAGCGTGGCTTTGGCGTGCCTGGCGATATTGGTGAGCGTCTCCTGAAAGATGCGGAAGACGGCGGTGGCCAGCTCCTTGTCCATTACGCCGTCCCGGCTGACAATGTGCGCCTGGCAGCGGATTCCGGAGCGCTTTTGAAAATCCGCCGCCTGCCATTCGATGGCCGAAGGCAGCCCCAGGTCGTCGAGCAGGCTGGGACGCAATTCCGTTGTGATGTTATGCACGCTTTCAATGGTGGCATCGACGAGACCCGACATGCTCCTGGTTTTTTCCCGGATGGCTTTGTCATCCACCGAAAGATGGCCGGTGAGCCAGGACAAATCCATTTGCAGCGCGGTCAGCGACTGCCCCAGTTCGTCGTGAATTTTCCGCGCGACGCGGGTGCTTTCTTCCTCGCGCACCGACTGCAGGTGGATAGACAGATTCCGCAGTTCTTCGCGTGATCGCTCCAGCTCTGCCTGCGCTTTTTTCTCCGCCGTGATATCTTCATACGTGACCACGATGCGCTTCTCACGAAGTTTTTCCCCGATGCGCGAGGCCTTCATCCGGCAGCGAATTTCCGTGCCGTCCTTGCGCAGACAGGGGAACTCCGTCTCATACGTCCGCTGATGTTCGAGGCTGGAGTAGAAGATGCGGCCGATTTTATCCGCCTCCGCTTCGTTGCGGTAGATCATGCGGATGCTCTTGCCGATGAGTTCTTCCCGATGCCACCCGAAAATAAGCTTGACGGCGTGATTGGCAAAATTGATGCGCCGTTCATGGAGGCCCAGGACCGCCTGTGGGATTGCGTCCAGGATGGACGATTCCAGCGCTTCGAGCTCTTCGAGCCGGCGGCTCGCCTCCTTGCGTTCGGTGATATCCATGGAGTTGCCCAGAATGGCCCGCTTGCCTTTGTAGGTAATCGACATCACGGTTTCCATGATCCACTTGATCCGTCCGTCCCTGGTGACAATGCGGAATTCATAGGGCGAAAAGCGCTGTTCCTTGAGCATCATGACGGCATTCTTAGCCGTCTTGCGCCGGTCTTCCGGCAGGATCAGCGACGCGGGACTCATCTTGAGCAATTCAGATTCGGTGTAGCCCGCATACTCCCGGAAGTGGGAATTGATAAATTGGAACTGACCCCTCTGCATGATGTAGAATCCGACCTGGGAACTCTGCGCCAGAATTTTGTACAGGTCTTCTTCCGACGCTCCCTGGAGCTGACGGTGTTGACGCTCCGGCAACGCTGCCTGCAGGGCGTGAATCAGATCGATCAATTCTTTTTTTGACTTTTTTTCCAGGTTCATCAGCCGCTCCGCCCTGCGATTCACCTTCACGCGAGGCAAATGATCTAACCACAATTGCGGGGAAAAATAAATATCTTTGACGGGAGCCGGGACTTTCAGATCAAGAGTATAACGGGAGAGAAAAGAAAACGGACGGGTATCATCCCGCCCGCTTTCTGAAATTTATTTTGTCCTTTGACCCGGCGCCTGCGCCGGCAGTGCCCAGCCGCGCCGTTGATATTTTCAGGACAGCCGTTTTTCATTTTATCAGGGGCGCTACACTTCCAGATATTTAGCGCGGACCTCGTTGTTGTTTTTGAGTTCCTCGACGGAGCCGCTGTAGCCGACATGGGCTTTGCCCATCAGATAGACGCGATGGGCCAGCGACAGGGCCACTTTCAGGTTGTGTT
>JAIGNE010000025.1:0-52976 GCA_036528635.1 Deltaproteobacteria bacterium | reverse complement strand
GCGGCGGCAAACTCGGGATTGAGCAGGATGCCGAAGAAAGGATAAAGGACACCCGCGGCAATGGGAATGCCGATAATGTTGTAGATAAACGCCCAGAAAAGATTCTGGCGGATGACGCGCATGGTGGAAAACGAAAGCGCGATCGCCTCCGGAACGCCCGCGAGGTCGTCGCGGATCAGGGTGATGTCGGCGGCCTCGATGGCCACGTCGGTTCCCGCGCCGATGGCGATGCCCACGTCGGCTGCCGCAAGCGCCGGCGCGTCGTTGATGCCGTCGCCCACCATGGCCACCACTTCGCCATCATTCTGCAATTTTCTGATTTCATCCGCCTTGCTGCCCGGCAGGACTTCCGCCATGACGCGGTCGATGCTAAGCCTCGCTGCAATGCTTGCGGCCGTGCCGGCGTTGTCCCCGGTCATCATCGCAACTTTCAGGCCCCGGCGCTTCAAGGTCTCCACGGCCTGTTTCGCGGAGGGCTTGGGCACGTCGGCCAGAGCGATCAGGCCGAGAACGTCTTTCTCAAGCGCAATATAAACCACCGTCTTTCCGTCGCGGGCCAGCGCGGCCGCGGGATCGTCGAGCGATGCGATGGAAATACCCTGATCATTCATCAGCAGGCGATTGCCGATCAGACACCGTCTGCCGTCCACAAGGCCGCTTGCGCCCATGCCGGAGAGAGCCAGAAAATTTTCGGCCTGTGCCGGTAAGACGCCGGCGGTCTGCGCCCGTTTTAAAATCGCCTGGGCCAGCGGGTGCTCCGATGTTTTCTCGAGCGCGGCCGCAACGGCAAGCACGCGCTGGCCGTCATGTCCGGCGGCGGGGATAACATCCGTCACTTCCGGTTCGCCGCGCGTCAGTGTGCCTGTTTTGTCAAAGACGACGACAGTCAGCCGATGAATTTTTTCCAGCGCTTCGCCGCCCTTGATCAGGATGCCGCTCTGCGCGCCCAGTCCCGTCCCCACCATGATCGCAGTCGGCGTGGCCAGTCCCAGCGCACAGGGGCAGGCAATGACCAGCACCGAAACAAAATTGATGAGCGCGCGGCTCCCGCCCGCGTCGGCCGGCACCAGGTACCAGATGATGAACGTGACAAAGGCGATCACAAAAACAATCGGGACAAAAATGGAAGCCACTTTATCCGCCAGGCGCTGGATCGGCGCCTTGGAGCCCTGCGCCTCCTCCACCATGCGGATGATGTGCGCGAGCATCGTCTCCGAGCCCACGCCCGTCGCACGGAGCGTAAAGCTGCCCGTCTTATTCATCGTGGCGGCAAACACTTTTTGGCCGGCCTCTTTCGCCACCGGCATGCTTTCGCCGGTCAGCATGGATTCATCAAGCGTTGATTGTCCGGTTAGCACCACCCCGTCCACCGGAACTTTTTCTCCCGGCTTCACGATCACCACATCACCCGCCGTGAGCGATTCCACGGCGACTTCGCGCTCCTCGCCGTCCCGGAGCACATGCGCGGTTTTGGGTTTAAGACCGATGAGCGCCTTGATCGCGGCGGACGTCCGGCCTTTGGCCCGGGCTTCGAGAAGCCTGCCCAGCAGGATCAGCGTAACGATCATGGCTGCGCCGTCGTAATAGACATGCGGGGCTACACCGGCCCGTTCAAAGAAGTGCGGAAAAAATGTTGCCGCAGCCGAATAGGCATAGGCGGAAAAGGCGCCGACAGCCACCAGCGTATTCATATCCGATGTTTTTTGCTTGGCGGCCTTCCAGGCGCCGACAAAAAAGCGGCTGCCGACCCAGAACACGGCGGGCGCCGTCAGCACAAACATCGCGATCAGCATGGCCTGCCGGGGAATAAAATGTAAAAAAGAAAACCAGTGCTGCATCGAGCCCAGGAAAATGATCACGCTCAATACGGCACCGCAGATGACTTTCAGGGTCAGGTCGCGAAGCTCCCGCACGCGGGAGGCCTCGATGGGATCGACGGATGAATCCGTGAGTTCCCCCAGGAATTCATAGCCATGGTCGGCTATGGCCCGGGCCAGTCCGGAAACGCCCGCCCAGCGGGCCTGATGGATGACGGTGGCGCGCCCGGTGGCCAGGTTGACGCTGACATCGAGGACACCCTCAACTTCCTTGAGGGCGTTCTCCACGCGCCGGACGCACGCGGCGCACGTCATGCCGCCCACGGAAATCGTTACTTTTTCCTGATGGAGGCTGGCGATGTCGACAAACGCTTCGTAACCCAGATCCCGCACCCTCTTTTCCAGGGCTGCGGGATCCGTTGCGCTCTTGTCGTATTCGACCTGCGCTTTTTCCGTCGCGAAATTGACCGTGGCGGCCAGAACGCCCGGCGAGCTGCGCAGTCCTTCCTCCACCCGCCGCACGCAGGTCGCGCAGGTCATCCCCTGAATCGTCAGTTGAACTTTATCCGACAACGTCGTACCCCGCTTTGGCAATCGCCGCGGCCACGACTTTGGCATCGACGGGTTTTGTCTCCTCGTAGGTCGCCGTCCCTGTTTTCAGATCCACCTGCACATCCTTGATACCGTCAATGGCGCCAAGCGCTTTGGTCACGGCCATCACGCAGTGCTGGCAGCTCATCCCTTTGATTTTAATGCTTTTCATTTTTTCCCTCCTTCAAGCAATTTCAGGTAATTTAAGAATTATCGGGGAAATAGCAAATTTATTCGGCAGTTTTCAAGTAATTGTTTATGATCAAGGCAGGATGCCCAACGGACCGCCGGCCCCGGTTCAAAACCTTGAACCGGGGAAGGACAATCCGTCTGCATGTTCTGATTTTCGAAAGGGTTTCTTATCCATCCGCCTCTGACGGCGAGAGGATGGCAGGGCCGCAATAAGCGATTACTTCACAACACCGCAGGCCAGCCGGCCTCCCCCGCCGCCCAGTTTTTCCGGGACGTCGGAATAGTTATCCGGCCCAATATGAATCATCAGGGATCTCCCCGCAAGATCAGACACCTTCAATCGGGGCGCCAGGACCGGCGCTGCTGCCTTCCCGTCCTTATCCGCGTACAGAAAGGGCAGATCTCCCAAATGTCCGTCGCCATAGGGACCTTCATGCTTTCCCGTCAGGGCCGGATCGTAATGTCCGCCCGCCGCGCCGGCAGCCACAGGCTTGCCGCCGGTCATCATCTGCCCGCAATCGGCATTTTGATGGACGTGAAAGCCATGAATCCCCTGGGGAAGTTGGGTCAGCTGCGGCGTCAGCAGTAAACCGTACCTGCTGTCCTTCACGGTAATGACGCCGATGGCCTCTCCCATCCCCTGATCATTGACGAGATGAACCTGGATCACCCGCTCGTCGGCCATAACCCGACCTGCGCAAAGCATCACGATGAACACCATCAAAATGACTTTTTTCATATTTTCCGCCCTTCTTTCGTTTGATGTGCAGATCTCCATAAAAATCTTTGCCCATGATTTTGTGACAATTCACGGCAGGACACAACGGTAATAAATTGTATCTTTTTTCATAGCTCATACCTACGACTTCCATAGTGCGGGTCTCATGATCATGTCAAAAAAGATATTATAGGTTTGACCTGTTGATACCCTCTCACTTAATGATCATTGTGTTTGGCTGTTACATTACCTAGTTTTACACAAGAAACATGCTGACAAAAACCTAATATCGCCGTCAACCCTCTGGTAATGGATAAGGAATCATCTCATGCACCGGGAAAATAAATCGGAAAATACAGACGAGGAGAAATCCGCGATTCCCCTCAGTGGCGAAAACAATTTGATGGCGGGGCCCGGCTATCAGACGGCCTCCGGCATCACCATCAATTTCCATTCGGCTGAATTCAACCATTGTGATGACCTCGATGACCTCTCCGGCAACTATCGAACCTTTCAGCCGCTCGACGGTGTTGTGACCGCCGACATGCTTCACCAGATGGAGCGTCGCGACCGCGCCGTCGAAGCGGCCATACCCAATAACCTGTCCGTAAAAAGCAATGAGCTTCTGGAAAGAGAAACCGGAGAACCTGCCTGCGGATTGCCGATTAATCTGACCTCCCGGGGCCGCATCCTGGTTATTGATATGGATGCAATGCGGGCCCGATCCTGGAGTAAGAGCCTCAATGCCAGGGGCATGACGTGCACGGCCGTCGTTACCTGCGGGAAAGCGCGCGAAATTTCCTGTTCGCGTCCGGACGGTTTTCCCCTGATGGAAGTCCCGGACCTCGCGGTGGCCGGTGCTTTTGGAAATTTTTCGGCCATGACGTCCACAAAAGGAGAATGGAAACCGCTCGCCGAATGGCTCGACGACGAAGCAGCCGTTTTTGATCTTGTTCTCGATCTTCAGCCGGCCGCTTCGTATTCGAAGCGATCTCTGCCGCTTGGGTATTATGCACCCGGACCGAATCCGGATCATCCTGAAGAGATTATGGCCGAACTTTCACAGATGCGCGGCCAATTCCAAAAGCCGCAATTTACAGCATTTCGTCAGAGCCATTGCCTTCACCACGTCTCCCGCCAGACAAGCTGTCAGCTGTGTCTGGACGCGTGTCCGCTTTCCGCCATTCAGTCGATCAACCGAAAGTTGGTCTTTAACCATTACCTCTGCCAGGGCTGCGGGATCTGTGAACTGGTCTGCCCCGCAGGGGCCGTCAGGCTCGCCCATCCCTCGCAGCAGGAACGCTTGACCGCCCTTCGGGAGTCGATGGCGATTCAATCGTCCGGAATGAATTTCGCCCCGACGCTGATTATTGCGGAGAGTGACCGGGATCGTGATGCTCTGCGGGCAGCAAATAAATCCAACGAACGCTTCATTTATTTCGCCGTAGATGAGATCGGCCACGTCGGCGCCGGGATGATGCTCTGGGCCCTGATCCATGGTGCAGCACAGGTTGTCGTCGCCGGCGATCCGCAAAACGATCCGGCGGTGACTGGTGCCGTACGAAGGCAGGCCCAGTTGGGCCGGGCCATCCTGCGCGGGCTGGGACAGCCCGAAGACCGTATTTACTTTACGTTTGCCCCTGACGCGAATCAGCCGGAAACAGGAGCCTGGCGAAAAATCTGCGTCGGCATGTCTCTACGCGAATCCCGCCTCTTACCGGACACGCTCTCCGGTTCCAACGACCGGCGGACGCTGATCCGACTTTGCACCCGGGAACTTTACGATCGCCTGGATGCAAAACATCCCGTTGTGCCTCTGCCGGAAGGATCTCCTTTCGGCGCCGTTTCAATCGCTTCGGCCTGCACCCTGTGCATGGCCTGTGTCGATGCCTGTCCCTCGGAAGCGCTGAGGGCGGGCGGCGGCGCACCGAAACTTGAATTCATTGAGTCCCGCTGCCACCAGTGCGGCTTATGCAAAGACATTTGCCCGGAAAAAGCGATTCATCTGCAGCCGCGGATGCTCTGCGAACCGGAACGGGTGGATAACCCCGTCATCCTGCATGAAGTCGAGGCTGCGCGCTGCATCGAATGCGGCGTTCCTTTTGCGTCGCAGGCCATGGTCAGCCGGATCCGGACGAACCTCGCCGGGCACTGGATGTATGCTTCGGAGAAGCAATTACGCCGTCTGCAAATGTGCCGCATCTGCCGGACCCGGGATGCGCTGATGTCTGAGGATTTAAAAGCATGGAATCAATCTCGCGTTCGATAAATAACGATTTTTCCACGCCGTGGCTCAATCCCTATGCGGACCTGCGCGGGGATGGCTATGTCCTCCTGGCGTCGCTCCTCAGAGAGCCTCCGGCCAGGGCCATCATTGCCGTTCTGCAAAAACTGCAATGGGAAAACGGCCTTCCCGAAAAACTCGAATACGCGCTTACGGCCCTCCGCCAGGCCTGCCTGAATAGCCACCCGGCGAAAGTTCAGAAAGAATACGACCGGCTCTTCATGGGGCTGGGCGGAGGTGAGATCGTGCCTTATGCCTCCTGGTACAGGGACAAAAGGATCCAGTCCGGACCGCTTGCCGCATTAAGATCCGACCTGATGAAGGCCGGTATTGTCCGCCAGGCCGGCTGCCGTGATTCAGAGGATCACGCGGGCGCACTGTGCGAAATCATGGCGCTCTTCTCTCAAAGACAAAACGTCGCCAGCCTCGCCGACCAGGCTGTTTTCTTCGATCGGCATATCGCATCCTGGATGCCCAAATTATTTGAGGACATTGATCAAGCCAAAAGTTCTGACTTCTACAGGCATGTCGGCTGCTTCGGCCGGCGCTTTCTGGAAGCTGAACGTGAATTTTTTAATTTGGCGACAAACAGTCAAAATGACAGCAGGAAAGGAGAACGAAACAATGAAAACCAATTTTTCAAGCGACCGGCGGACATTCATTAAACGCGCGGCGCTTCTCGGTGGATCGGCTCTGGCTCTGGCCGTGGGCGTCCCCAGGACTGCGCGTCCGGCAGCGGTGTCCGCTCCCGAGCCCAAAACACAGGATCAGGGCTATAGGCTTTCGGCGCACATTAAAAAATATTATGAAACAGCACGTCAATAAAACATCAGATTCAACAGATGGGGGGCTGGCATTTATGAAATCATCTAATAAAAAATGGCTGAAGCGGGTTTCCGACGAACCCGCTCCCGCTTCCGGCATCAACCGGAGATCGTTCCTGATTCGGGGCGGCGTGGCGCTGGGAAGCGGCGCGTTGATCAGCCTGCTGCCGCTGGGCTGCGTGAGGCAGGCATCCGATGAGGAAAAGGTTAATTTTCCCAGGCCCGATGAACAGACCGAATACCGGCGCACGATCTGCACACACTGCTCCGTCGGCTGCGGCATCATCGCCGAAGTTCAGAACGGCGTCTGGACAGGCCAGGAGCCGGATTATGAATCACCCTTCAACCTGGGCGGTCACTGCGCCAAGGGAGCGGGAGCCCGCGACCACGGCTTCGGGCACCGGCGCCTGAAATTTCCCATGAAGCTCGTCGACGGAAAGTGGACGCGCCTTTCCTGGGACCAGGCGATCAACGAAATCGGCGACAAACTGTTAAAGATCCGAGAGGAGTCAGGACCGGATGCTCTCTTCTTTTGCGGGTCATCCAAGGCCAGCAACGAAGGGGCCTATCTCCAGGGGAAATTCGCCGCCTTCTGGGGCACCAACAACGTGGACAACCAGGCGCGCATCTGCCATTCGACAACGGTGGCCGGCGTGGCCAGCACCTGGGGCTACGGCGCCATGACCAATTCCTACAATGACATGCGCAACAGCAAGGCGATGCTGTTTTTGGGCAGCAACGCGGCGGAAGCCCATCCGGTGGCCATGCAGCAGATTCTCCGGGCGAAAGAAAACGGATCGAAAATGATGGTCGTGGACCCGCGCTTCACCCGGACGGCCGCGCATGCCGATATCTATGCCCGTCTGCGCTCGGGCACCGATATTCCGTTTATTTACGGACTGCTCTGGCATATCTTTAAAAACGGATGGGAAGATAAAGACTATATAGCCAGGCGTGTCTACGCCATGGATGACATCCGCAAGGAGACGCAAAAATGGCCGCCCGATGTCGTGGAGAATGTCACGGGCATCCCGGAAGATAAAGTATATGAAATCGCCAAAACCATGGCAAAAAACCGTCCGGGCACCATCATCTGGTGCATGGGCATAACCCAGCACCACATGGCGAGCCACACGGTCCGGCTGTTCAGCATTCTACAGCTCGCGCTGGGCAACATCGGCGTGGCCGGCGGCGGCGCCAATATCTTCCGCGGCCATGACAACGTCCAGGGAGCCACGGACGTGGGCCCGAACTGCCACACGCTGTCGTGCTACTACGGCCTGGCCGAGGGCGCCTGGAAACACTGGGCCTCGGTGTGGGGCGTGGACTATGAGTGGCTCAAATCGCGCTTTGACATGACAAAACAGTATGACGCGGGCGGCGGCAAGATGGACTATACCATGTATATGCCGGGCATCCCCGTTTCGCGCTGGATCGACGGCGTCATGGAGGATAAGCAGAACCTGTCGCAGAAGGACAACCTGCGCGCCATGATCTTTCAGGGCCATGCCGCGAACAGCCAGACGCGCGGAACGCACATGAAGAAAGCGCTCGAAAAGCTGGAGCTGCTCGTCATCTCCGACCCCCACCCGACCCACATGGCAGTGATGAGCGACCGCAAGAACGGCACCTATCTATTGCCAACGGCCACTCAATACGAAACCTACGGATCGGCGACGGCCTCCAACCGCGCCCTGCAATGGCGGGAAAAAATCATCGACCCGCTTTTTGAATCCCTGCCGGACCATGTCATCCTGTACCGGCTGGCCAAAAAGCTGGGGTTTGACAAGGAAATGTTCAAGAACATCAAAATCGTCAAAGATGAGCCGCTCATCGAAGATGTCCTCCGGGAAATCAACCGCGGCGGCTGGACGATCGGCTATACGGGCCAGAGCCCCGAGAGGCTCAAGCTGCATGCCAAATACCGGGGCACATTCAATACCCTCACTCTGCGGGCCGAAGCCGGTCCCTGCAAGGGCGAGTACTACGGACTGCCCTGGCCCTGCTGGGGTACGCCGGAGATGAAGCACCCGGGCACGCCGATTCTGTATGATCCCAGCAAACCCGTGGCTGAAGGCGGTCTGGTTTTCCGGGCTAACTGGGGGACGGAGTACAAGGGTGCAAACCTTCTGGCCAGCGGCGCCTATTCCGTGGGGTCGGACATCAAGGATGGCTATCCGGAATTCACGGCGGACATTCTCAAGAAGCTTGGCTGGTGGGATGAATTGACCGAGGCGGAGAAAAAGGCCGCCGAGGGACGCAACTGGAAGACAGACCTCTCGGGCGGAATTCAGCGCGTCGTGATCAAGCACGGCTGCGCGCCTTTCGGCAACGGCCGGGCCCGCTGCAACGTCTGGGAGTATCCGGACCCGATTCCCGTCCACCGTGAACCGCTTTACACGCCGCGCTTCGACCTCGTCGCCAAATATCCGACCTACGCCGACCGCAAGGCCTTCTGGCGGCTGCCCACGCGCTACCAGTCGATTCAATCCGTTGACCACAGCAAGAAATATCCGCTCGTTTTCACGAGCGGCCGGTTGACGGAATACGAAGGCGGCGGCGAGGAAACGCGTTCCAACTCGTGGCTGGGTAAACTGCAGCCGGAGATGTTCGCGGAAGTCAATCCGCAGGATGCCGCCGCGATCAACATCATGAACGGCCAATACATCTGGCTCGAGGGTGCCGAAGGCGGCCGGATCAGGGTACGGGCGATGATCACGCCGCGCGTCGGCCCCGGGACGGTGTGGACGCCGTTTCATTTCGGCGGCTGGTTTGAAGGCAAGGATCTCTACGACCGCTATCCCGAGGGTACGGCGCCTTATATCCGCGGCGAAGCCTGCAACACCGCCACGACCTACGGATATGATTCCGTAACGCAGATGCAGGAAACCAAAGCAACCCTGTGCCGTATAACACCGGCGTGACCCCGCTCATCGGGATAAGTGCGAAGCGGAAATAAATTCCTATGGAAAATAATTTCTGACTTATTAAAAGGAGGAAAACCATGGCCCGAATGAAATTTCTCTGTGACACCGAACGGTGCATCGAATGCAATGCCTGCGTCACGGCCTGCAACAATGAACACGACGTCCCCTGGGGCATCAACCGGCGGCACGTGGTCACCCTGAAGGACGGCGAGAGCGGCGAAAAATCGGTGTCGGTGGCGTGTATGCACTGCACGGATGCGCCCTGCGCCGCCGTCTGCCCCGTCGACTGCTTTTACACAACGCCGGACGGCATCGTCCTGCACGACAAGGATCTGTGCATCGGCTGCGGCTATTGCTTCTATGCCTGCCCGTTCGGCGCCCCGCAATTCCCCGAAGAAAACCTGTTCGCGGCGCGCGGCAAGATGGACAAATGCACGTTCTGCGCCGGCGGACCGGGCAAGGACAACTCCGTCGAGGAATACAAAAAATACGGCCGCAACCGGATTGCGGAAGGCAAGCTGCCCCTGTGTGCGGAAATGTGCGCGACGAAGGCGCTGCTTGCCGGTGATGGCAATGTCGTGTCCGAGATTTATATCGACCGGATCAACAAACGCGGCGGAAGGCCCGCAACCTGGGGATGGGAAACCGCCTATAACTTCAAGCAAGACAAGGGGAAGAAACCATGAAACCGAAATATTTGATCATGGCCGCGCTGATGATGTTTGCGGGAATCGCCGGGTGTTCACCCGAACCCCGCAGCGTGACCCTGCATGAACCCGGCGTATACAAGGGCGACAGAGACCCTGTTCTGGAACTGAAACAACATCAGGAGTTGAACCATCGCTTCAAACTCGTGCAAAGCGACCGCTGAATAACAGGAGGCATTTATGGCAACAACAGGCAGACATCTGCCGATCAGACGTCTGGTGGTCGTCGCAGTGCTCCTCTCTATTCTGGGCGGCGCGATGCTCTACCAGGTCATCGGCGCGGATCTCACGAATCCGCGGGCTAACTTCTGGCGCGTTGTCCGGGAGGGTGTTCCCGCCTACACGTCCACGCCGGCTCAGGGACACACCGTCCTGATCCTGAACAGCGGCGAGAACTGGCGCGAAATCCGCAACGGGCTCATCGTCCGGATATCCCCGTGGATCCTGGTGCTGGCCCTGGCGGGAATGGCCATCTTTTACCGGCTCGTCGGCACCGAGAAATTGAAGAAACCGCGGTCCGGCATTAAAATTCTGCGGTTTACCCGCTTCGAACGATTCGTTCACTGGTATACGGCGGCTCTGTTCATTATCATGGCCGTCACCGGCCTGGGCCTGCTGCTCGGCCGCTACCTGCTCATCCCGATAATCGGTCATGGGTTCAATGCCGGATACCTGCAGGCGGCCAAAGTCCTGCACAACTATTGCGGCCCGCTGCTGCTTGTCGGCTTTATCGCGGAATTTTTACTCTGGGTCCGCTTCAGCATTCCGAAAAAATACGATCTGGAGTGGTTCAAATCCATGGGCGGCATGATCGGCCACGGGTCGGCGCCGCACATCGGGAAAAATAACGCCGGAGAAAAGGGCTGGTTCTGGTTAATCTTCATCTTCGGGAGCACCGTCGGCATTACGGGCGTTATCCTCAATTTCCCTATCTGGAATCAGAGCCGCTTCACCATGCAGGTATCGCATGTCATTCATGCCGCAGTTACGGTCCTTTTCGTGACGGTTTCTTTCGGTCATATTTACATGGGAACGCTGGGCGTGGAGGGCGCTTTCGAGGCCATGTGGGATGGGTATGTCGACGCCGTTTGGGCCGAGCAGAACCACGATCTCTGGTATGAAGACATCCTGCACGAACAGGGAAATAAACCTGATACACCGGCGCCCGCAGATTCATAACTGCACAAAGTCCCGTGCTCCGGCAGTCAGCGAATAATACGCAAACTTCATCAGCTGACTCGGAGCGCGAGACTGATCTTTTTTTCCAACCCCGATAGCGTTTCTTTCCGATTTTATTTTTGCCTTTTTTTTATATGCGCAGGAACGTCACACCGCTCTTGATATTAATTTCATTCTGTATTATTGTCTGACAGAAGTTTGCGCACGACGAGAATGACTGGTCGATTTTCATTCGTAAAGAGGCAAAATGATCATACGCTGTTGGGGTGCCAGAGGTTCCATTCCGGTTTCGGGGAAAAACTATTTGCGCTATGGCGGGAACACGACCTGTCTGGAAATCAGGACTCTGCGCGGCGATATTCTGCTGGTCGATGCCGGGTCGGGAATCCGCGAAGCAGGCAATGCCTTTTTAGCCGACAGCCTTCACGATTTCTCGCTGCTCCTGACGCATGCCCACTGGGACCACATCATGGGTTTCCCTTTTTTCAAACCGCTTTATCGCCAAAAAACCAACATCACGATATGGGGCTGCGCGTTTGCCCAGCATTCCATCAGGGACATGCTGGCGCGCGTCATGTCCGCTCCCTACTTTCCGATCAACTATGATGATATCCACGCCAGCGTCACCTACGAGGAAACGTGCGATGGAATTTATCGGCTGGGCGATATGACGATCACACCGATTGCGCTTTCCCACCCCAACCAGGGAACGGGTTATAAATTTTCGGAGGCCGGCAGGAGTTTTGTTTTTCTGACCGACAATGAACTCGGGGTTCAGCATGAAGGCGGACTCCCGTATGACGACTATCTCGAATTCAGCCGCGGGGCTGATCTGCTGATTCATGACGCGGAATACCGGGACGCGGAATACCCGAAGCGGCGCGGCTGGGGGCATTCCACCATCGAGCAGGCGGTCGGGCTCGCGCTGGACGCGGGCGTCAAGCAGTTGGGGCTTTTCCATCATAACCAGGACCGCCTCGATGCCGAAATAGACGATATGGTCGCCGCGTGTCATCGCATCATCAGCGGCAAAAAAAGCACCCTTGAGTGTTTTGCCGTCCATCAACTGATGGAACTGGCCCTGTAAGTTTCATAACCAGCTCAAAATAATGATCGGGGTACTGCCATGCTGATCGTTGCCCACATGTCCTTCATGATTTCCGCTTCCCTGTGTTTCATCGCCGGCGTCGGCATCGCCATGTTCGGACGCCGGAAAAAAACCTGGTTAAAATGGCATAAAACCATCAACAGCGCCGGTTTTTGTTTACTCGCCGCCGGAGTCGTAACAGCGATTACCAATGTTATCCTCTCCGCGGGTCAGCACCTCGCGTGGGTCCACCAGTGGATTGGATTGATCGCGTTTCTCCTTGCGGCTCTTACTTTGTTTCTTGGTTTTTACTCCATGAAAGCAGCGAACAAGCAAGCCGTGCGGGCCGGCCACCGCTGGTCGGGACGGATCTCCGGGCTGGCCGTGCTGTCCGCTCTGGCCCTGGGTTTGCTGATGATCGGTGTTTTGTAAATGTTTCTTCCGACAACACCTGAAGAATTGAAAAAAAGAGGCTGGAACCAGCTGGATGTCATTCTGGTCACCGGCGACGCTTACATCGACAGTCCCCATATCGGTGTGGCCGTGATCGGCAGGGTGCTCACGTCCGAGGGTCACCGCGTCGGCATTATCGCGCAGCCCGACATCCACAGCGATGCCGATATCGGCCGGCTGGGCGAACCCCGGCTGTTCTGGGGCATCACCGGCGGCTGCATGGATTCCATGGTGGCCAACTACACGGCGACAAAGAAAAGAAGGCACGATGATGATCTGACCCCCGGCGGGAAAAACACCCGCCGCCCCGACCGCGCCTCCGTCGTCTATGCGAATCTCATCCGGCGTTACTTTAAAAATACAAAACCGCTTGTTCTGGGCGGGGTTGAGGCAAGCCTTCGTCGCATCGCCCACTATGATTACTGGTCGGATTCCGTCCGCCGCTCGATTCTGTTTGACGCGCGCGCCGACATTCTGGCCTACGGCATGGCCGAACGGGCCGTGGTTGAAATCGCCAGGCGGCTGGCGGAAGGAAGTCATCTCCGGAATATTCGGGGCACCTGCACGATTGAAAGCGAACCGCCGCCTTCGTACCGCGAACTGCCGTCCTATGAAGACGCTGCCGCCTCTAAAAAAGCATTCATGGAAATGTTTAAACTTTTTGACGCCCAGAACGATCCGGTGACCGCGTGCGGACTTTATCAGAGGCATGGCAACCGCTGCCTGGTCCATCATCCGGCCTCCCCCCATTTGACCCCGGAGGAGCTGGACGCCGTTTACGCGCTGGACTTTTCACGGCGCGTTCATCCTTTCCATGCGGTGCAGGGTCCGGTCCGCGCGATGGACACGATCGCTTTTTCGCTCGCCACCCATCGGGGCTGCTTCGGAGGATGCCGTTTCTGCTCCATCGCTTTGCATGAAGGACGGGCCATTATCAGCCGCAGCGAAGAATCCATTCTGTCGGAAGCGAAAAAGATCGCGGCCTTCCCCGATTTTAGAGGTTACCTGGCGGATGTCGGCGGCGCGACGGCCAACATGTATGGCATCGACTGCCCGCGCAGGCAAAGCCGCGGCGCCTGCCCGGACAAACAATGTCTGTATCCGCAAGTCTGTTCCACGCTGAAAACCGATCACTCGCGGCAGATCCGCCTGCTGCGGAGCCTGCGCACAATCCCCGGCGTTAAAAAAGTATTTGTCGCCTCCGGTATCCGCCATGACTTACTGCTGGCGGATAAAAAGCACGGGGCGTCCTATATGCGCGAACTGGTCAAGCATCATCTTTCCGGCCAGATGAAGATTGCGCCGGAGCATGCCACGCCCTCTGTGCTTGCGCTGATGGGCAAACCGTCGCCGCAGGCGCTGATCCATTTTAAAAACCTTTTTGAAATGATGAACGCCGAAGCCGGACTCAAGCAATTTCTGACCTACTATTTTATCGCCGCTCATCCGGGGTGCACGGAAGACAACATGCAGGAGCTGAAAGAATTCGCCTCGCGGGAATTGCACACAACACTGCAGCAGGTGCAGATCTTCACACCCCTTCCCTCCACCTGGTCGGCGCTGATGTACTGGACGGGAATCAATCCCGTAAGCGGCAAAAAGATTTTTGTGGAAAAAGAAACGGCAAAAAAGCAAAGACAGAAAGACAGGGTCACCGCCGACCGGGAAAAGCCTGCCGGCAGGCGCGCAGCTGTCAGGCCGTAGGCTATCAATCTGCAGGCTATTAGGCTGTAGACAGTTAGACTATTAGCAAACAAGGGCGCACAGAGTGCGCCCCTCAAAATAACCTAACAGCCTACAGCCTAACAGCCTGTTCATCAGACTTTTACGCTCTGCCGTATCTATCTTCCAGCCGCTCGATATCATCTTCACCGAAGTATGTGCCCGTCTGAACCTCAATGACGACCAGATCGTTGCTGGAGGTGTTCTCGAGCCGGTGCGCTGCGCCTGACGGGATATCCGTCGTTTGGCCGCTGCAGAGCGAAAAAGCTTTACCGTCAACGGTGGCGATACCAATACCGGCAACCGTAACCCAGTGCTCCGAACGATACTTGTGCCGCTGCAGGCTCAAACACCCGCCGGGTGAAACAACAATTTTTTTAACTTTATGGCCCGGGGCGTCCGATAAAACTTCAAAATACCCCCACGGCCGTTGATCATTCAGATCCATCCTGCTGTCCCTACTTTGTCATGGTAAATTCGATTGAACCGATCGGCGTCACCTGCTCGGTGCTTCGCTGCCAGAGCATGAAATCGACTTTCCAGTTCCCGGCAAGCGCGGGATTGATAAAAATGGTTGTAAAGCCCGGCATGTAAAAACCCTGCGGGCCGTAAACCGTCGAATGGCCCCGGGGATCGGTTAAACGATACTTATAGAGGTACTCCGCAACACCGTTTTTGTTCAAATACGTACTGACCTGCGGCCCCACCAGCCACACGCCGAATACTTTGCCCTGTCCTTTGAGCGCACCTCTGCCCGAAAGCTCCGTAAGCGACCAGGTGTTTCGCTTTTCCACAATCCGCAGTTCCCTGTCGTAAGCCGCATCATCATAGATACCGACGCCCATATCCTGAAGCTGCCATCCTGTTTGAGCGGGTTTTGCCGTATCCCCGGTAATGGTAAATTCAATGGAACCGACCGGCGTCACCTGTTCGGTGCTTCGCTGCCAGAGCATGAAATCGACTTTCCAGTTGCCGGGAAGCCCCGGGTTAATAAAAATAGTCGTGAAGCCCGGCATGCAAAAACCGCTCGGGCCGGAAACCGTCGAATGGCCCCGGGGATCGGTTAAACGATACTTATAGAGATACTCCGCAACGCCGTTTTTGTTCAAATACGTGCTGACCGGCGGCCCCACCAGCCACACGCCGAATATTTTGCCCTGTCCTTTGAGCGCACCCCTGCCCGAAAGCTCCGCAAGCGACCAGGTGTTTCGTTTTTCCACAATCCGCAGTTCCCGGTCGTAAGCCGCATCATCATAGATGCCGACGCCCATATCCCGGACCTGCCAGCCGGAAGCATTGGCAAAGGCCGCAATAAAAAGCGTCACTGCCATGATCATTAATAAAAGGATTTTGGTCCGCATATGAAAGCCTCCTTTTCTGGCTCGATTGTAGCATTGTTTCCGATGGAACGGCAAGGGAAAACACTTTTGCTTGACTCATCGGGGCTTGCATTCTATGCTGACGGCGCAAGGTACTTATGAGCATTGAATACAACCTGATACGCAGCCCCAAAAGAAGGAAAACGATTTCACTGCAAATCGGCAGCGGCTCGGAGATCACCATCTACGCGCCGCACTTTACCCCGCTTGCGGAAATCAACCGCTTCGTAGAGGAAAAGCAGAACTGGATTGACCGGGCGATCAAAAGGCAGGCCGAGCTGCGGGTTTTGCCCGAAGAAAAAGCCTATGTGACGGGTGATTTTTTTTATTATCTGGGCCGGGCGTACCCGCTGGAAGCCTACTTTGACCCCGTGGAAAACGCGGGCGTTGTGTTCTGGGACAACCGTTTTTTTCTGAACTGCCCGGAAAACAAAGCCATGAAAAAACATTACTTTATTTCCTGGTATAAGAAAAAAGCGCTCATACACATAAACGAGCGGGTTGATTTTTACCGCAGCATGCTTAAGTTGGCTTCACGCGGCGTTCGGATCTCGTCCGCTGAGAGGCGGTGGGGGTCCTGTTCGCAGGACGACCATTTGTCCTTCAGCTTCCGCCTGATCATGGCGCCGCCGCAGGTGGTTGATTATGTAGTGGTGCATGAGCTGATGCACATCCGCCAGAAAAATCATTCTTCAAAATTCTGGAAGTTAGTGATAGACGTACTGCCGGATTACAAAGAGCACCGGCGCTGGCTTCGAGACCATCAGCATCATTTTAATCTTTGAGTACGTAGCGTGAAAGGATCAAAAGATCTTATTATATGGATATTATCGAAACGATGGACCTCAAGCACCGGCCGCTGCTGTCCGCGCGCTTCCGGCAGATGAATTTATGCATTTCGGACTACACGTTTGCCAACGTCTACCTCTTCCGGAACATCAGCCGGTATGAAATACTGACCAAGGATTGCGGCCTGTTCATTTCGGCTTACAACCGCCAGGAGCAGAATTACATCATGCCGCTGGATACGCCGAGGGATTGCTCGCCTGCGACGCTCAGGCAGTTGCTGACGAGCGGCAATTTTTTCTTTCCCATCCCGGAGGAATGGCTGCCTTTTTTCCCCGAAAATGAATTTTGCCGATCGTTCGACGACGGCGATTCGGATTATATCTACCTGACTGCGAACATGGCGTCCTTTGCCGGAAAACAGTATACGCGCCACCGGAATCATCTGAATCAATTCATCGGCGCGTACCACCCCGAGAGACGCCCCCTGTCCGCCGATACACTGCCTGATGGTTTGAAAATTTTACACCGGTGGCAGGATGAATCCATCGTGGCCTCGTGCAAAACCGATTTCTCGGTGTGTGTGGAGGCTTTGCACAAATTTCCCGAGCTTGCCCTGTGGGGTACAATCTATTACATAGAGAATGATCCGGCGGGGTTCATCATCGGAGAGGCTCTCAACAACGAAACATTCTGTCTGCACTTCGCCAAAGGATCCAAAGCCTATCATGGCATTTATGAATTTATGTTCAACGACACGGCAAAACAATTGCAGTCACAATATAAATACATGAATCTGGAAGAAGACATGGGCAATAAGAATTTGCGCCGCACAAAAACCTCTTACGGCCCGGACCGGATTCTGAAAAAATATCGCGTCAGCCTTGGGGTGGAAACTCGATGAAGCAAACAGCGGTGATCACCGATTTACGGGAAGGCGACCAGGGCGTCATTCATTCGATTGACGGCGGCGCGGCCCTGACCAGCCGTCTGGCCGGCATGGGCATCGTTACCGGCGCGCGGTTCCGGATCGCCCAGGCCAGCGGCGGTCTCATCGTGATCCAGGTCGGCAGCACCCGCATCGCGCTGGGCCAGGGCGAAGCCGCGAAAATAATGGCCTACGCCATCAACGCAGACGATGATGCCTGCCTCCCTCCGGCGGAAAAGGAAATTCATGTCGCGCTCGTCGGACAACCCAACGTCGGCAAATCCACCATTTTTAATATCCTGACCGGTTTATCCCAGCATGTCGGCAACTGGCCGGGGAAAACCGTGGAGAAAAAAGACGGCGTTCATCGCGCCGATAACGTTCTGATCCGTATTGTCGATCTGCCCGGCACCTACAGCCTGACGGCCTTTTCCGAGGAAGAACGGGTTACCCGCGATTTTATCATCACCCAGAAGCCGGACCTGGTCGTGCTGGTGCTGAACGCCGCGGCCCTGGAGCGGAGTCTGTACCTGCTGTCCGAAGTTCTGCTTTTGGCCCGTCCGGTCATTGTGGCCATCAACATGCTGGATGTCGCGGAAAAGCAGGGCACCCAGATCGATACCCAGGCCCTGCAGGATTCGCTGGGCATTCCGGTAATCCCCATGGTTGCCAAACGCAACAGCGGCATTAAAGAGCTGGTGGAACAAATTTCAGTGCTGGCTTCCTGCGACACAACCTATCGTCCGGCATTGCCGCTGGTCTCCGCCGATCATCAACAGATTTATGAACAAATCCTGGCCCACATGCGGCCCTACGTGCCGGAGCCTTACACCCCGGAATGGATTGCCGTAAAATTAATGGAGGGTGACCCGGAAGTTTTCACCCTGATGGAAGGCCGCGCAGAGAAAAAAGCCTGGGGGGCGATTCAACAACTGCTGATCAAGCATGAGGACGCGCTGCATGCCGTTGTCAACGGCCGCTATGACTGGATTGAAAAAATGACCCGGGCGGCCGTTTCCCGCTTCAAAATGGGACAGGTTGTGCTCACCGACCGGATCGATCATATTCTGACGCGTCCGGTTTTCGGCATCCCGATCTTACTGGCCGTCATGGCCTTTGTTTTCTTCCTGACCTATCGCGTCGGCGTGCCCCTGCAGAACTGGATGAACGAAGGCGTTCTGCAATTCGCCGGTTTTTGCGAACCTTTTCTTTCGGGATTCCCCGCATGGATACAGGGTCTGCTGCAAAACGGCGTCATCGGCGGCGTGGGATCCGTCATCACCTTCCTGCCGATTCTCGTGATCTTCTTCGCCATCATGGCGATTCTGGAAGACGTGGGATACATGGCGCGCGCGGCTTTCGTCATGGACCGGATCATGCACCTGGTCGGCCTGCACGGCAAGAGCTTTATTCCCATGTGCCTGGGCTTCGGCTGCAACGTTCCGGCCGTGCTCGGCACGCGCATTATCGAAACGCGCAAGGCCCGGATGATCACGCTGCTTCTGATTCCGTTTGTTCCCTGCACCTCCCGGCTGGCCGTCCTGACGCTCATTTCCGCCGCCATCTTCGGCGAAAACGCCGCTTATGTCTCCTGGAGCATTCTGGCCGTCAATATTGCCGTCCTGGGTCTGGCGGGCGCTCTCGTCAACAAGAGCCTCCGGGAGCAGGACGCGCCGTTCATCATGGAACTGCCGATTTATCATCGCCCGGACGCCAAAACCATCCTCATGGTCATCTGGGCCAGAATCGTCGCCTTTATCCGTAAAGCGGGAACCGTTATTCTGGGGGTATCGGTGGTCGTCTGGATTTTGTCTTACTTCCCGACCGGCGCCGTGGAGGAGAGCTTCCTGGGCAGCTTCGGCAAATTGATTCAACCCCTGGGCATCCCGCTGGGTCTGGATTGGAAAATGATTACCGCGCTGCTCACGGGACTCGTCGCCAAAGAAAATGTCGTGGCGACGCTGGGCGTTTTGTACTCCGTGGGCAAGGATGGATTGGTTGCCGTTCTCCCGACCGTGATGAGCCACGCGTCGGCCGCCGCCTTCCTGGTCGTGATGATGCTCTTCATCCCCTGCGCCGCAACCGTGGCCGTCCTGCGCCAGGAAATGAACAGCAACAAATGGTTTTACGCGACCCTGGCCATGACGCTTGTCGTATCCTACCTGGGCGGCGCAGTTGCTTATCAGCTCGTCAAAATAGCGGGCCTTTAGCCGCGGATCTTTTCATTTCACCCGCGGCATTCCGCCCGGAAATCCCGTGGCCGGAACGGCCGCCCGTGCGTTTCGCTTAATTCGTCGTTTCGGCAAGATGAGCCGCGGTTCCCAGAGCCGCCTTCACGATGGCCGTATAATACGGCATGTTCAGGATGCCGACCCGGTCGTTTCCGGTGTGCATCTCGGGGTTGATGAATCCTTCCTCCGCATATTCAATGGCCCAGGCAGCCGGATAACAGGCTCCGGCGGGATTCCGCCTCAGGCACGTGGCCGTCAGGTCCCAGAACGGCGCGTGGTCGCTCGCATCCTCACCGTCATCTTCGATGACGGCATCAAAGACCTGGTCCATGCCGTAGGCGCTGACCACTTTGACATACGTCTGCGCGATCGGCAGATCCCGGGTGTGACCTGTTTTGTTCTTTCTGTGCCGGATTTTGATCTGCTGTTTCGGTTTGACGTACGGATTGGTCTTTTTGCTGTAGCCGATCATATCGAGATTCAACACCGCCACAACATTTTCTTCGTTTTCCTCCATTTTTTCCGCATAGGCGGTCCCGCCATACAGGCCCTGCTCCTCGCCGGTTGTAAAGACAAAGCGGATGGTGCGCTTGAACTTATAGAACCGCATGATATCGGCGGCGGCCAGAAGCCCCACACAGCCGCTCGCGTTGTCGTCGGCTCCCGGCTCGATGCCATCCTCATCCTCGGAGATGGTATCGAGATGCGCGATGAGGATGATGATTTCGTCCGGATTCGTCGTCCCCCTGATTTCTCCGACGACATTGCGGCTGCTGATCTCATCCTCCGTTTCCTCGTCTTCGGAGGTCCATTCAAAAAAGGAGACCGCAAGACCCATCTCTTTCAGCTGATCGTAAACGTATTTTGTGGCCTGCGCTATTTTTGTCCCCGTCTGGTAGGTGTGCCGGGACGAAAGCGTCACGAGGCTTCCATTCACCTCGACCTGCTTCTCGCCGCTCAGATGCTCCGTCCAGGCTTTGATGTCCTCCTCCTTCACGGCCTTGATCATCGCATCCACATCCGGGTTTTTCACAAAGGGGATGGCCGCTATGGCCGGATAGGGCCCGGGGGCAAAGACCTCTCCAGGCACGATCACGTTGATCGGGACCTTGCTCATCAACCAGATGTCAAAGCCCAGGTCCGGGAGAAGCTCGGTGAGCTGGCGCTTGTAGCGTACGATGAGGTGCTCTCCGTCATCGTAAAGGACGTTGACCAGGCCTGCCGCCTTCTCGTGGGCGTCATCTTCATCGTCCCAGGCGATAATATAGCGGGTACCGGGCGCGACAATATCAATGATGCGAAAGGCGGCACCGGCCCGATCCAGTTCGGCCCTCGTGGCGATGACCAGGGCGTAGTAAACCCCGTCTTCATCTTCCAGGTCCGCGTAAACGGGAAGATTCAAATCCTCCAGATATCCCTTGACTTCAACGCGCGCCAGAATCTTCTGGTCGCCCGCTGCCGGCCGTTCCGTGCTGCAGCTCCAGTAAGCCACGGCTGCAAGACAAATCAGAATGGGCAAAGCGATCAATCTGAGCTTCAGTTTGAGGTCCCGTTTCGTAAGATGCGTCGATTTCATAAAAACTCCTTTCCGGTCGTAAGCTAAAATAACTGGTCCTGGCTTCAGGGCTGTATACTTTTTGCAGCCGCCTGTTGTGCGGGGGCCGTACCGATCGCTTTGGTCAATCCCCATTCCAGGCTGAATTTTCCGTTTACCTTATCCCACGCGCCAAGCAGCGGGCCGAACAGGACCATCAGGAGGATGCTTAGCGCGAGAGCGAGCGGTTCACTCATGGCCTGCGCGTAGTACTGATCCCAGGGGCCTGCCGCGACCCATCCGATCAGCCACATCGGCCAGAGCATCACGACATGATGCAGCACATAGACGGTTAATGAGTAGCGGCTTACCCTGCGGCAATAGGTGAGCCACCCACTTTCCCTGGTCCCGAAATCGTAGCGCGCCCTGAGGAGACCGAACAGGAATAACACCACCCCCATCTGTAATAACATCATGGAAATGGTGACGGGATAGAAGGAGAAAGGAGAGATGTATTCATTGATCACGGATAAAGAAGGTTTTGTCCGCGCCGCAAAACTCATCACCGTTCCGATGATGGCCAGGATGAATCCGCCGACCATCATTAAAACGATGTGCAGGCGGGTATCAGGCGCTTTGTCTTTTGATGCTGCAAAACTGGCTTTGCCGATAAACACGCCTGCGAGAGGAAAAAACATCCAGGGGAATATCGGGAAATATCCTTCGATGAATAATCCTTCGATAATTTCCCGAATACTCCAGGTGGGCAGGTATTCGCCGCTCGGATCATATAAAAGTCCGGGCAGGACATTGCCAAATCCCGGGACCGCTTCCATCCCGTTGCCCCAGTGCTGCAAATATTGGCTGTATTCCCGTAATAAAGGCGTTGGCGCAATAAAAACCAGTCCGACCAGCAGAAACCCGAATGCCGGCAATCGGCCGAGCAGACGAATGACAATCAGCGATACGCCGATGAGCGTTAAGATGTCCCATTCAAAAATGGCTTCCGGTCCGCGCATCGTCAACGAAAAGAGCAGTCCGACCACAAAGACCAGCGCGCCGCGCTTCAGCGTCCGGTCTTTCCAGAATTGCGCGTCGATCGGAACATACCCGGTTTTGCTCATCGACAAAACCTGGCTCACACCCACCAGCACCAGAAACATGGAGGCCGCAAAATCGCCGATAATGTGATTAGAAAAAAAGTAGATCCATGGGTACTCGCCGGTGACCGGTGATAAGTTAACGGGAAAGTGGCAAAGAACCATGAATATGACGGCCAAGGTACGCAGAACATCGATGGAATCAACTCTTTTCACAATACCCTCCCGCGTCAGGAATGATTGTATCGATACCTCTTTCTTCCGTTGAACCAGATGAGCTCCATCGCCGCAGCGCTTTCGGCATGCTGCCCGGGAGGAACGGCGGCGCATCAAAATGGCCGACCGGGCATTCAGATGGCCGGCTTGGCGTGGTATTCCTTGATATAAAACTGCAATTTAAGCCTGCCGATATCCACAATATCGCCGTCTTTCAGGTCATACCGCTGATCAATGGCATTGCCGTTGATCTTGATGGTTTTGCTCCCGGTGGGCGTGATGAAATATCCTTCTTTCCGGCGGTTGACCAGCGCGGCCCGCCTGGGAGCGAAAAACCCTTTCAGCCGGATGGCCGAGCCTTTTTCTCTGCCGATGGTGGAAATCTTTTCTTTGAAGACATAGTCTTTATAATGGCCTGATCCCTTGATGACCAGAAAACCGCCCAGCACGTCCGGGATCGCCTTATTGGCCGCCAGGAGAATTTTTTTCTGCTCTTCGGGCGTAATGACAATCGTCTCAAACATGGAACGTCCGCGCCCTGCCGCAGCCTTCTGGTCGGGAAGCCGGTCTTTATCAAAGACAATTTCCAGCTGGTGCACGCCGATGAGGATGATATCCTTGTTAAAAAGTTCCGCCCGGGTAATTCTCCGGCCGTTCAGATAGGTCCCGTTCAAACTTTTCAAATCTTCAACGAATAACTGGTCCCCTTCCGTCTCAATGATGGCATGCTGCCCTGATACCGCCTGATTCTCGATGATGATGTTATTGTCCGGTTTTCTGCCGATCGCCACGATTCCTTTATCGAGAACCGTCTCCTGAATAACCGCATCTTTATATTTCAGTATGATCTTAGCCATCCTTCACCTCCGAAAAGCATCTACAAACGTTGACCAGGATGAGTACCATTTTTCTTTATGAATATAACCCACAATCGCCGAGATATTATCATACCCGCCGTTATCGTTGGCCGTGTCGATCAGAATCTCACTCGCGGCGCGCACGTTGCCCGCACGGGAAATGATCTCCAGGATCTCCTCGTCGGAAACCATGTTATAGAGGCCGTCGCTGCACAAAAGCAGGATATCGCCCGTGAGAACGGTCAACTCGCCTAAATCCGCGCTGACTTCCGAATCGATCCCCACGGCCCGGGTCAGAATATTTTTCATGACGGATCGCGCCGCTTCTTCCCTGGTCATCCACTCGTGCCGGACCTGTTCCTGGACAAAGGAATGATCGTCGGTCAGCTGCACGATACTGCCGGACCTCACCAGATAAATGCGGCTGTCGCCGACGTGGGCGAAACTCAGTTGATTTCCCTTAAGCAGGGCCGCCGCAATGGTCGTCCCCATGCCGCTTAACCCGGGCGAATTCTGCGCGGCTTCATAGACGACCTGGTTGGCGAGATGGACGGCGGCGTTCAGTTTGTTCGTCGTTTCGGAGTATGACGAATCAAAATGACGGATCACGGGAGGGCCTTTTTGAAAATATTTACGAAGCGTCCCTACGGCCAGCTTGCTCGCGGTTTCCCCGGCCGTGTGTCCGCCCATGCCGTCGGCCACGACCAGCAGGCCGAGTCTATCATTGAGATAAATATGATCTTCATTTTTTGCGCGCACCAGACCCTGATCGGTTTTCCCTCCGGCAGTTAGTATCAATGATTCCTCCTGGTGTCAGCGTGAAACAAAACCGTTTGTCTTTGCCACTGTCTATGAATCAGATCATTTGTATCATAGGACATATAAAACCCGCAAGATGCGTTAAAAAGCGACGGTGAGATTATCATTCTCCTGGATCAGCACCACGCGGGTCACTCCATCTGCTTCAATTTTATGGCGGCCGATGACAAGCTTTTTCGACAGGGGCGTCTGGCCGCTGTAAACACCGTCGATTTTAACCGCTATCCCGGGCCGGGACGACGTGATCATGACCATACCGCCGCTGGGGATAACCTCGTTGAGGGTCAGCAGTTTACCTTTTTCGATCACGATGTCTTTATCGGCGGATCGATAAAAACCGGGCTGCTCAACCGCAATCTTATGACGGCCGGAAGGGACATTCTGAAAAACGAAAGGCGCCGTTCCGATCTTGACACCATCCAGGTAAACATCGGCCGCTTCACTGGTGAAGATGTCCAGTTTACCGACACCGCTGGACAACTGCAAAATTAAAGAGACGATGACTGCCACGATAATGAGGCTGGTGCCCCCCAGGATGATATATTCCTTCCGCTTGATTTTTTTCAAATCGCTGCGGGCGTCATCAAGGATCTGCTCCGCTCCCGGCAAATCAGGGTTCTCCGTGAGCGCCATCTGGGCAAGTTTGATAGAATTCAACAAACGGTTCTTTCTTCCCGCAGTGCGCTCCTGTCTGGATTTCTCCAGCTCCACCCTGGCTTCCTGTAAATAGGCCTTGTCCTTCCGGGGGTAGAGGAGCCGGTCGACAGCCTCTTTGAAAGCCAGCGCCGAGGCAAAGCGATCCTCGGGATCTTTGGCAATCGCTTTGAGGATGATGCGGTTTAATTCCGATGAGATCAGAGGAGCAATTTCCTGAGGGGGAACGGGAATTTCCTTAAGATGCATCACGGCGGTCTGAATGACGTTGTCGCTGACAAAAGGAAGCTGGCCGGTCACCAGTCGATACAGGGTAATACCCACCGAGTAGATATCCGACCAGGGGCCTGTTTCATCTCCCGTGATCTGCTCCGGTGAAATGTAAGAAGGCGTGCCGACCCAGTTCCCCTTCTCTGTTTTGGGAGCCTGTTCATTTCCGCCCACAATGCTCGCAATACCGAAATCGGCTATTTTTACCCGGCCGTCGTCGGTTAAAAAAATGTTTTCCGGTTTGATGTCGCGATGGACGATGCTGTGCTGATGGGCGTAATGCAGACCGGCCAGAACCTCCGAAATAATCCGCAGAGATTCCTCGATAGACGGATGTCCTTTCTCCGCAAGGATTTCATCCAGAGGTTTACCTTCAATATACTCCATAAACAGCGTCAGATGTTCGTTGCTGAAATCAAAGACCTGGACAATGCTGGCATGGTTCAGCTGCCCGAGAAGTTTTGCCTCTTTCTCAAAGCGGCTTTTGATATTCTGATCATGGATGAAACGGGACTTAAGTTTTTTGGCGGCAACCCGTCGGCCGACGGATAATTGATAGGCATCATAGACATCGGCCATCCCTCCCTTATTGGAAATCAGACCGATGATCTCAAAGCCATGGATTTGCGCGACACTCTGAATCGTTCTCTCGTTATCAGACATATTTTTTCCCGAAGACCTAATATCTTGATACATTTAGAGAATTGTAAGCATAACCTGTAAAATTATTCAATCCTATTTTTCAATCTGCCTCATAAAAAATCACTGCTTCTTGCTTTTTTGTCACGACAAAGGTAATCTTAACGCATGCCGCTTACAAGAACCGTCAAGATTTATCTATTGATCGGTCTCACCTGGGTAGTGACCTTCTGCTTCATATCCTGTGTGCCTGCCCGATGGACAAAGGAGGATATCCATCATCTGCAGATGTCCGCACAAAGAGGTGACGCAAAATCCCAGGTCCTGATCGGAGATATCTATGAGTTTGGAGCTGATGTTCCCGTAGATCCGACGATCGCGGCCCAGTGGTATCAGCTGGCGGCAAAACAGGACAACCCGGAAGCTCAATTTTATCTCGGGGTCATGTATGAGCTGGGCATCGGACTCCACAGGAACACAACTGAATCTCTGAAATGGCTCTTTAAAGCCGGTGAACAGGGTCAGGAAAGGGCCCAGATCTGGCTGGCCGGCATCTACCTGAAAGACAGGGAACTTGGGCAGGAATTCTTAAAAAGAATCAGAAAATACCGGCAGAGTGCGGAAAGGGGAAACACGGTCGCTCAATATACGCTGGGCTGGATATACCGGGAAGGCGCAGGTCTTGCCGTCAATCCCCAGGAAGCCATGAAGTGGTATCGAAAAGCCGCCCAGCAGGGCAACACGAGCGCCCAGTTTGCCCTGGGCACCATCTACCTTGAGGGGAACGTAGCACCGGCCAATCCCGGCGAAGCGCTTCTCTGGCTTCGAAAAAGCGCGGAGGCGGAAATCAGGGCCCAGGCCAAACTTTGTGACTTATATAAAGGCGGAGGCGGCGTAGCGGAAAATACGGAAGAAGCAAAAAAGTGGTCAAAAACGCTCGCCCAGAACACCGATGCCTCCCTGCGTTCCTATATCGACGCACGGCGCGCCATTTTAGAGTCGGAAAAAGAAAAAAATCCGGCAAGGGCAAAGCGTGCCTGCGAACGTCTTTCCGAAACAGACCCGGCTTACAGGGATGTCGGGAATACCTGTGACGCCTTACAGAAACAGATTGGCGAAAAAATGCATCCCCGGTCGCAGGAAGCAGCATCCGCCCTGGTGCAAAAGGATTGGGAGAGGTTCCGCAATCTTCTTTCCCCGCTCCTGACTCCAGATTCCGACAAAGAGCAGCTGCGGCGGCTGATCGCATCGGCCTGGCGGCTGATCGAAGAAGAAACCCGTGCCCAGGAAAAAATTGCGCAGGAACTGCTGCAGTCCCTGGAAACCGCCGAGCGATCCGCAGCCTACCGCAAGAGAAATGCAAACCAGATTTTCAGGATCATCACTGCCTTCAACGCAACCGTCAATCAGGGACTGCGCGATAATCCCGGAGATGCGGCATTGACGGCCCTCGCCCGGAAGGGGAGAAGAACCATCGCCAGCCTTCAGGACAAAATGAGACCGTCACGACCCGTAAAAGAAAAAATCGAGGAAAAAGCCGCCGCCGATTTGCCGGAAGAGACCCAGGACGATGTTGACCCGGGCGAGGACGAATACAAGAAAGCTCAGGCGCTCTTTGACAACGGACGATTTGAGGAGGCGGCAAACTTTTTTGAGAAAACGACAAAAATACGGGGATCCAAATATATCGCCCAGGCCTATATATACCTGGGGATCAGCCACCTGGCGCGGATCAATCCGGCCAATATCAGGGACGCCCGGAAGCTCCGCTTGAAGGGGCTAGCCTGTTTCCAGAACGCCCTGCGCTTTGACGACGTCATTGCCCTGCCCGCCGGCTATGATAAATATCAGACTGTTTTCGATGAGGCAAAAAAACGGCTGCAGTAAGCTTTTAGGCTGTAGCCTATTAGGTCTATTTTGTGGGCTTAGGCCTTTATAAAATCGGCGCGTCCCGCGCCGCACTTCTTAACCTAACAGCCTAACAGCCTAAAAGCCTACAGCCTATCTGGGATCTTCGGCTATCTTCTCCAAGTCCATAATTTTTTCCCTGAGCGCCGCGGGAATCGGAACTTTTTTGTTGTTGCGGTAGTCGTAAGTCACAATAACGCCTTCGCCGTCGGCGGCTATTCGTTTGTGTTTCGTGCTGAAGACTTCATAGCCCATGACAAACCGGTCTTCTTCCATACTCAGGATCTTGGTTCCGGCAATGATCGTATCCGGATATTGCAGGGGCATCTTGTAGCGGCATTCAGTCGAAGCCAGAATCGGCCCGATGCCCGATTCATGCTGATACTCCATCATGTTCAGGCGATTGAAGTATTCGATTCTGACCGTTTCAAAATAGCGAAAATAGATAATATTGTTGACATGCCCCATCGCGTCCATCTCCCCCCACGCCACCGGGACATTCATCGTCACCGTGCAGGCCGACAAAACATCTTCCATCTTTAAACCCCCTTTATCATGATTCAGATCAAAGCCGGATGAGGATCCGTCATGCCAGTCAATATAATATCCGTCCGCCCCAAAGGCAATGCGACCATGTCAGAAATTGACATTTATTCATGCTTGTGGAAACCGCGCTCTCGTCTGCCCGGCGCCGCTCCCGATCAAATCCGTGAAAACGACGCGATCAATCGATTGATCACACCCCGCGCGCGCAGCATACCGCACCCAACCCCTGATAATTTATGTTTGTTATCGCCAATCACCGGATTTATTGTCCGCCGGATATTGCAATCCCGAAAGGCGCAGGTTATATTAATGCGGGCCGGCCGGATACCGGCCGGGCGAAGCCCAACAAATATTTCACGGGTACTGGAGGATATTTTTTTGAGAATTATTTATATTGCCGACATCCATGGCGCTTTTGACCGCGTCAAACAATTGCTGTCCGAAACCGTAGCCGATGTCTATATTGTCGCCGGTGACCTGATTGATATCCCCTTCTACAATATGGCCACCGCCATTCACTATCATGAGCTTCAGTCCTATTTTCACGGCCTGCGCGTCCGCATGCATAAAGAGTCGATGACGATCGAGGATTTTGTGGACGAACTGCTCGACATGCCGGGCATATCGACCGAAATCGAAGAAAACGGCACCAAGTACCAGCAGTACACGATCCGCGCCCGCCGCGTTCTTCAGCAAAAATACAAGGTTTTGGAAAACATTCTCGCCATGAAACAGAAAGCGCAGACCTTCGCTTTGCCCGGCAACTACGACATGGATCTGAAATACACCGCCCTGCATGAACGGGATCTCCATCTGCACTGGCACAACATGAAGGATTTAAAAATCGCCGGCTACGGGGGAGCGGATATCTGGACGCCGGGCATTCCGGAACGGTATGTCGTCCGTTACCAGGGAAGCGTTCCGTTCGAAAGCGGCCGCAATGAAATGTATAATTTTTTCAAGGCCGTAAAGCCGGACATTATTGTTAGCCACCAGCCGGCGCACGGCGTTCACGACCGGGTGAATCAATTCGGAACATCGGGGTCACCGGCGCTCAGGCACTACTGCGACAACAACCCGGTCCTGATGTGCCTGACCGGCCATGTCCACATGGACTGGGGATTTCAGATGACGGAAAATACGATCTACCTCAATCCTTCCAATTTCGGCGAGGTCACCACGCTGACCGGCGGCGTCGCCGAGGGCGGTTTCTTTTATACGATTGAAATGGACGGCCGTCAGGTTGAAAAAATCGTTTTCAGAAAACTCGTTTTGGATCGCATCCATGACATTGCCGACTACTATCCTCAAGACGACGGCCGCTGGCGCGAGACGCTGGTCGACGCTGAACGGTACGCGGCCCTCAAGGAGGGGCGAAATTTCGACATGAAGGAAACCAAGTATTCCCATATCCCGGAGGTTCAGCTCTATAATGAGATTAAGCAGTTTTATCGGACATTCCAGACCAAAGCAACAGAGGAGCGCCTGGAGAAACTCGAAGAGATTGCCCGGCTGATTGATGAAAACGTGCAGGGCGATATCGCCATGGACGTCATGGGGTCGACCAACATGGGACTTGCCGAAACCACATCGGACATCGACTTCGTGGTCTACGTCCGGTGCGACCCGGCTTTTGGCGGAGATATCAATGCCTGCCTCGAGTACCAGGAAGCCGAAAAGATTATCGAGGCCGTTTTAAAACCCCGGTATGCCTTTCAGATCATGGATACCATCGACCTGAATATAGTGGAAAAAGCCATCCGGGAAAGGGATTATGAATGCGAGATGGTCATGCGGTTTGTCGCCTATCGTGCCATTTGCCGCCCGATTAACTACCGGTTCATCGCCCCCGTCGAAGATTTACTGAATCAGGACGTGGAATACCGGTCGGAAATCGAAGGCAGCATCCGTTCTTATTTCCGAATCTTCATCAACACCGGCGAACACACCCGTTCTTTCAAGAAGTATGAAAGCCGCATCAGGGAAATCGGGATCAAAATCCCCGAATCCGTCCGGATGAAGATCAAGTCTTATTTTCGGCAGGATATGGAGCAGGATCCCGATCAGCAGAATTGCCTGATCGATGCGCCGGAGGAGACGCCCGGCGTTAAGTGATGTTCATCCCCATCAGCCGCACGGCGTCGTGAAACAATACGGATACGCTTTTATCCGAAACGATTTTTTCGACAAAGCCCACCCCGAAGACCGGATGATTGATGACGCTGTTGACTTTGAAATTTTCCCGGATGGAATAATCCTTGATCGGTGTCTGGGGCGGCATGTTGCGGCTTTTCAGATCCCACTGCAGGGGGGCGTCGTTTGCGGCCGCTTTGGATGCGGGTTTCCGGGATGAAGCCGGTCTGGGCGAACGCGCGGCGGCTTCCGTTTTTTTCACGGCTGCCTTGACGCCCCGGTATTTATGTTCCGCGCCGCAGGTCTTGCATTTGACGCGATTCACCACACCATCCACTTTAAACAGGATCACGTGAGCCAGAACCATCTTGCATTTCAGACAATAAGCATCAATATTATCACCAACAGAAAGCACCATAATCTCCTTTTTTGCATCGATAAAAATAACAGCGGCAGGCTATATCAGATTGCCTGCCGATGTCCTAATAAATATTTCCCGATTTTGTCAATATCAGTGAAATTAAATAGTTGAGGCTAAAACAGCCGCGCCGATGGCGCCGTTGACCTGGGCATGGGAAGATACTTCGATGGCAACGCCGAGTTTCTTTTCGAGCGCGTCCACAACACCGCGGTTTCGCGCGACGCCGCCGGTAATCATCACCGGCTCGGCAACCCCGATGCGCGCGAGCATCGATGAGACGCGGGCGGCGATGGATTCATGGATGCCGGCAATGATGTCCTGTCTTTTTTCACCGCGGGCGATGAGCGAGATCACTTCCGATTCCGCGAAAACCGTGCACAAACTGCTGATCTTCGAGTGCTTTGCCGACTGCAGCGACATGGCGCCG
Organism: Deltaproteobacteria bacterium; assembly: GCA_036528635.1. Taxonomy (GTDB): domain Bacteria; phylum Desulfobacterota; class Syntrophia; order Syntrophales; family Smithellaceae; genus UBA8904. Next base: position 21,627 of record JAIGNE010000025.1, on the reverse strand, counting down.
AATTCATCGAGATTGACTTCCAGCGCCCGCGCCATGACTTCCAGAAAACGTCCGGTTCCCGCGGCGCACTTGTCGTTCATGACAAAATTTTTGACCTTGCCCCTTTCATCGAGGGCAATGGCTTTCGAGTCCTGGCCGCCGATATCGATAATCGTCCGGATCTCCGGATTCAGAAAATGCGCTCCGGCGGCATGCGCCATGATTTCCGTAAACGTCTTGTCGGCAAACGCAACCGAGTTGCGCCCGTACCCCGTGGAAACGATTTTAGAGACGGACGCCTTTTCCAGGCCATTTTCGGACAGCAGGTCCTCATATACCTTGATGCCCGCCGCCTCCGCGTTATAGCCCGTAAAAATTATTTTCGTGCCGATTATTTTCCCATGGTCCACCAGGGCCGCTTTTGCGGTGATGGAACCGATATCAATGCCCGCTGTTTTCATTCGTCGTTCGTATCTCGTATCTCGTCGTTCGCTTCACGTTTCACACTTCACGCTTCACGTTTTCTCTCTTTGATAATTTCCATAAACGCGTCGATTCTCGTCGAAATCTGGCTTTCGGAAAAACTGCGATCATCAACCATGTCCGCTTCAATCATCAGACAGGGAATCCCCCGCTCCTTTTCCACAATCCGCTGAATATCCAGCTGGCCGAAGGAGTAAGGTTTGCAGCTGCGGTTGGAATGCAGCACAAATCCGTCCACGTCATACTTGTCGATCATCTCGATGACCGTCTTCGCCATTTCATCAACGCCGATATTCAGGTAAATCCGCGTGTAGGCTTCCGCCATCGAATCGAGGAACCGGCTTTCATCAATGTATTTCATCGCCCCGCACCAGGCCGATGTGTATGTGTCCGCCACCAGGCAGGCATTGTGGGAAGCGAATTTTTGCGAGAGCCAGCGTGTCCGGGGCCAGATGGGAATGTTGTCCCACAGCAGACGGTATTTTTCATCCGGCACCACACTGATGCCGCGCGCAACTCGGTCTTTCATGGTGGCCAGAAGATTCTGGTAGTATTGGACGGCCGTTTTCGTTCCGCGCAGCGTCACGATCAGCGCCAGGTGATAAAAAGCGTCAAACGCGCTCATGGGCGCGGGCCTGTGCGCGGCCGTTTCCAGAACCATTTGCCAGAGCTGCTGCCCCTCGTAAGAAAGATGGCCGACTTCCTTCAGCCGTTCAAAGTCATATTTCTTCTTGCAGGCATCTTCGATAAAGAGAATGTATTCATCGATCTGAGACCGGACATACCGGGCCGCCTCCTCCGAATAGCCTGTATGGCAAAAAGGCGTGTCCAGAATAAACAGCGGGACATTGAAATAGCGCGCCTGCACTTCATACCATTTGAGCACCGTCCCGCAGATGTTGTTGCAGCAAACCAGCATGTCAGGACGCGGCAGACCGCCGATGGGACCGCCGTTGACCGTCGCGCAGGCGATGTCGGAGCGCGCATAGGAACACAGGTCGTTGGAATAGCCCATGGCCTCCGCCTTCTCGCAAAGGTCCGCACCCATTTTGGACGCGCCGATCATCGCGCCGTGATTTTCCGGATAGATCGGAATGACATCCATCGCAATCAGCGGCTCCACCGGGCCGCCGCTGGTGATCCAGGCCACTTTTCTGCCGGTGAACCCGGCCGACTTGGCCTCGCTGTAATAGACCATCATCAGCTCTTTCATGGTCGGCGCTTTTTTAAATTTCAAAGAAAACTTTTTAGCCTGACCAAACAGGTAAATGCCGAGGGTTTTCATAAAATCGGAGTTGCCTTGATTCATACCGCCGCCTTTGTCCTTTGATTTACAATCCTGCAAAAAAGAAAAATCCCCAGCCACTGCCTGTCACAGTATCTGGACAAACGTCTCCAGGCGCGTTGCCAGCTGCCCGCCCGCCTCGGTCTTCTCCTCCATTTCCAGAAGCAGAGAAGGTATTTTTTCCCGATCCAGCATTTCCTTCATATACGGGTAATCGAAAGCATGGGGGTCGCAGAATTTGAGAAGCAGAAAAACAACGCCCTCCGCGCGGCAGTCTCTGACGGTTTTAAGCAGGTTGTCGACGCGCCGGGTCAATCCCGCGTGTTTGGCCGGGCAGACGGCGCGCCGGGTATAACGTTCGGCGATGGCCTCAAGCGGGGGGAGATTTTCATCAATGGCGCCCGCAAAATAGCGGGACCCGGTGCACAAATCATCACCGACGACAACGCCGCCGGCCGATTCAATCGCGTCGTAAATATCCGGGTGATTGCAAATGCCGCCGGAAAGCACCAGTCTCCTGGCGCCGGACGCTGGCACGTCGGGCGCCCTCTCTTCAAGTTCCGCCACAATCCCGGCAAGCGATTCGAGAAAGGCCTCCCGCTCCATGATCATCGCGGCCCGGACAATCGTGTGCAAATCCTGCCCGCTCAGCACCCGCGGGTTTTCGCAACGCAGCTGGTAGAGGCGCGTCATCGCCGCGCGGATCGCGTTATAGGTTTTGACGGCATGAATCAAACCCGCCTCCGTGATTTCGCGGTTCAGCCCCTGCTCCAGGTCTTTCTTGAATTTTTTGAGAACGTCGAACAGGTATTGCCCGGCGCTGGGTGTGTTCAGTTTGACCGGCAGCACGACATCCGCGTGAAAAGATTTCACCAGGTTGAGCCGCCAGACATCCGAGAGCCGCTGGATAGAATCGCAGGTGTGAGGGAAAACCATTCCGTCCAGAAGATCCAGCCTTCCGGACAGCGCTTCCTCCAGAATGCCGCGCACCAGTGAACAGCAGTAGGATTGAAGATGAAGATCGGCGCGGTGAATGCCCGCATCGGAACCGAACAGCCGGACGGGCAGAGCGCCCGCGGCGAAGATCAGTTCTTCCGGCGCGTAGGAGCAGATCGTTCCCACGATCTTTTTACCGGTTTGGTCTTTGACTTTTTGCAGATACGCGTAAGGCTGCAAAACGATTGTCCTGAATTCAGCGATCCTGTCCATAGCGTTTCCTTCCCGTCGACGTTTGGTATTTACAGCTTCGCCATTTTGCGGAGGCAAGCTACCATATTTGGAACAAAATGTCGCAATTATTTGCACCTTCCTTCACACCTGCCTGCCTCCTGCGGCCGGGGTTTTGCGGAAACGATCATCAAAGTAATCTCCTACAACGCCGTTCATCGGCGAACGGCCGATTCAATTCAAAACCTTATCAGCAGATGTGTGGGTCTTTGCGGGCAGCCCATTCACGGAACGCTTATCTGCCGTCCCGTCATTTGAATCAACCCATACGCTTTGGAGATACGGGTAAGGGCGTCATCGAAAAGCAAAAAGAAGCTGGAACGTGACAGGAAGAAGCTATGTGACGCAATATATTTCATTATGGCATACATGACCGATTCTATTCTCACAATGGAACATTCATATTCTCATAATGAGACATTTTGCAAAATAATCATCTGCCATCGCTGGTCATTTCGTAAAAAGCTAAATACATTCAAACAACTACAACTTCCCTTTATGACCTAAGTTATTGGCACATTAAATGCGATAATCAAAAATGTGATGATTTCATTCTTCCGGATCAACAGCATACTGCAAAACATCTCGGCTTTTCAGGGCCTAAAATGCCCAGTTCATCATTCACGAAAGGAGGCTAAGGAGATGCTTTATCGCAATGGGTCGTTTCGGTCTTTTATTTCACGTTTTTATTCATGACATAGAAGCTAAGCGGAAAGATTATCAATAAGAATCATCCTGAGGAGGGGTTTTTATGGAAGTTGCAAAAACAGTAGAAGAAGTTAATGGCATTGAAGTTGTCGATCCGGCAGGTCACACGGGAAAGGTCGCCGGCATCGCGTTTGCCGGATATACGTTCGATGCCGTTGATATGGTCATCACCGCCCTGGCTTTGCCCTTGATTATGAAGGAATGGGGCTTGAACATGGTCCAGGCCGGCACCGTCGTTACGGCCCTGCTGATCGGCGCCTGTTTTGGAGGGTTTATTTTCGGACCCATCGCCGATAAATTCGGCAGAAAAAAAGCGCTGATGTGGTGCATTGCTTTTTTCTCCATCACCACAGCGCTTGCGGGACTGGCACAGAATCACGTCCAGCTGGCCGTCTTACGATTTGTGGCCGGGCTCGGGCTGGGCGCGGAATGGGCGCTGGGAACAACGATGCTTGCGGAATTCTTTCCCGCCGAAAAAAGAGGGAAAGCCAGCGCCTGGATGATGATCGGCTGGCCCGCCGGTTATTTCATTGCCCTCGGTCTGCAAGCCGCGCTGGTGCCGCTCTTTGGGTGGCGGGCTCTTTTCTTTGCCGGCACAACCGGCATACTCCTGGCCGGTTATATCTGGTTGTTTATCCCGGAATCCCCCGTCTGGCTGCGGGCCCAGGCCAAAAAGAAACTGGGCGTCGACACGAAAAATCCGGTTGCCGCGGTCAAACTGACCGATCTTTTCAAACCCGCCAACATTAAAATTACGTCGCTTACCACCACCATCTGCTTATGTGCCCTGATGACATACTGGGCCGTCAATACCTGGCTGCCGACGCTCCTGTTGCAGGAAAGAGGCCTGAAACTGAAAGGCGTCATCCTCTATCTCGTCATGTTCAATATCGGCAATGTCATCGGATTTATCTTCGGCGGACGGATCGGCGATAAACTCGGCAAACGCAATGTCATGGTTGTCAGCGGCATCCTCTCGGCCGTGATGTTTTATGTCTGGCTGGGCATGACCACGGACATGACCTTGTTTTTGTGGCTGGGCGTTCTCTATCACGCGGTGGGAGCCACTTTCTGGGCCACATTGCCGGCTTTTGTTGCTGAACAGTTCCCAACCAATATTCGGGCCTTCGGCACGTCCACCTCTTATTCGGCCGGACGTTTTGCTTCGACACTGATCCCGATGGCATTGGGCGCAGCGGCAATGAAGTATGGACTTTCAGGAGCGATTGCCTTTATGGCCGTATTTTATCTGATTGCCTCGGCCGCCACGTTTATGTTGCGGGATCGAGCGAATATAGAAGCATAGTGCAGTGTTTTCATAAATTTTTTTAGATAGATTTATGATGCCATAAACCAGAACAAGGGGTTGCAACCCCTTGTTCTAAAGGGTCTTGCAGAAATCGCAGAAATAACAGGCCGGTTTGATCTGAAGTGCGATTGCTTTCAGTTCAAACCGGCTTTTATTAAGGGCGATAGGGTTTGACATCACCGGTTTGATTACTCTGAACAAATATCCCACAAATTACCCTCCGGGCTTATGGCCTTTATTACCTTGAAATGCCGTGTGCCCAAATTTCAATCCAATGATTTTAAACATTATTTTACTTTCGATTATTTTCAAAAGAGTATAAAGATAATTAAAAATCGGAAGATACTTGGCAAGTATATTAAACGTTCTCTTAGAAAATTACGGTATTTTGAAAAGGTCATTTCCATATGCAAACAATGCAGATAACAATTTATAACTTAGCTGGTGCAGTGGAACACGGCTATGTGAGTGCTAAGCCGGATGTTTGTTCTGTTTGCGGTTCAAGGCTAACTCATTATCCAATAGCTTTTTCTAATTCAACCGAAAAGATCGAACCATCCTTTGAAGAAGTATATCATCCATACCAATGCACTGGCAAATGCGGTCGTGTTAACCTTGCAGTATATGAATTGGAGCCGAAATCAAGAATAAAGATGCATTATAATCTCGTTGATTTATTCGTTGCGGTTCCCAAGGAAATACCAGCAAAAGAAGTTAGTCCTGAGATAGAGAAGTTATCTCCGAATTTTTTATTCATCTATAGGCAGGCTCTTGCCACGGAAGCGTTAAATCTCACGCAAATGACTGGACTAGGGCTTCGGAAGGCACTCGAATTCCTTGTTAAAGATTACTCTATTTCAAAGTACCCGCAGGAAGAAGAGATTATCAAAAAGAAAAATCTCGGAGCTTGTATCAGTGATTATTTTAAAGAAGACTACCTCAAAGGATGTGCGCAAAGAGCAACATGGTTAGGCAACGACGAAACACACTATCTGCGTGTATGGGAAAACCATGATATCGAAGATTTAAAAAAACTCATACTGCTGACACTAAGATGGCTTGAGTATGCTCTCTTAAGCGACAAGTATTTCGATGAGATGCCATCTTAAGAGAACAAGGGCAATCCACCCGATCGCTGCGCTCCGGGTCATCTATTCGTTGGGGTTAAGAGGAGCAATGATGAAGCTAATAAAAATACTTGCGGCCATTTCAGTTGTGGTTCTTCTTTTATTTATATTCGTTTTTAATTTCTCCAGTGTGGAATCGCGCTTTCAGTGTCGCGGTGAAATATCATCTAAGGATGGCTCGCGTCCTGTAACCGGCTTCGTCAAACTTGTGAAATACAGATGGTGGGTAGGCTTGTGGAGCGAGTCAGATGCAGCCATGCATTTTGAAATCCCAAAAACGTACGTTGACTATTTTGGAAACGTAAAAAAAGCAGGAGATCAATATCAAATATTTGACTCCGAGAAGCGACTTAAGGGAAATTATTCCACTCTAAGCAATGCGCTAGCCATAAAACTGCATATTGGTTTTTTTGAGGGTACTTGCAAGAGAATTGATTGATGCCCCAACAAGGGCAATACACCCGATCACTACGCTCCGGCTGAGCTTTTCGCTGCACCTTTCAAGTCATCATTCACAACATCATTCATAGGCACACACCTCTTGTAAGATATACCTCAGAATGCTTCCTCACCCCTCCGTTGCAGGGAATAGAATATAGAGCTGCGGGTGAGGAAGCATGAAAGAGGGTGCTATTGTTTGTTGTTACATCTCCAGATGCCCTGTTGCTCGGCCGCTTTGATCAGTTCGTCGCGGGTGTCGGGATGGGCGATGCTGATCAGAAGCTCGGCGCGTTCCCACGTGCTTTTGCCCTTGAGATCCACGGCGCCGTATTCCGTAATCACATAATGGGTCATCGTACGGGGAACCGTTACAATGCCGCCCGGCGTCAGGGTTGGAACGATACGGGATTTCTTTTCGCCGTTTTTACTTTCCTTGAGGGAGGACAGACACACAATGCCCTTGCCGCCTTCCGACCTGAAGGCGGCGTTGATGAAGTCAAGCTGGCCGCCTGTGCCGGTAATGTGACGAATGCCGGAAGATTCGGAGCAGACTTGCCCGTACAGATCGATCTCGATGGCGTTGTTGACGGACACCAGCTTATCATGGGCGGACGCTACATTCACATTATTGGTATAATCCACGGAGCAGCTGGCCGCCGCCCGATTCATGTGCAGAAAATCGTATACTTTCTGGGAGCCCAGAGCAAAGGTATAAACCATTCTGCCCCGATCGAAGGTTTTGTGTCGGCCGGTCATCACCCCCGCCTCAAACATATCGACATAGGAATCCACCAGGACTTCCGTATGACATCCCAGATCTTTCAAATCGGATTGGGCCAGCATCGCCCCCACGGCATTAGGCATGCCGCCGATACCCAGCTGAATCACCGAACCGTCTTCGATCAGTTCCATGACATGCCCGGCAACGGCCTTGTCCACCTCGGTCGGCGGAATGAAAGGCACCTGGATCAGCGGTTTGTTGTCCGTCTCGACGACCATGTCCACATCCGATATATGCACCGCTTCGTTATTGCCTCCCAGACAGCAGGGCGCTTTGTCGCAGACCTCGACAATCATCGTGGTCGCCTTTTTTACAAAACAATAGGTGTCGGAATTGGACACGCTGAAATTGAAGTAACCGCGCTCGTCCATGGGGGCTACCTTGATCATCACCACACCCGGATCGACATAGCGGCGGATGAGTTCCGGACCTTCCTGATACAGCATCGGAATGTAATTGCACAGACCCTTGTCATGCAGCATGCGGTCGCCGCCGCTGAAATGCCAGGAATGATACATAAAGTGATCCCGCGTCTCGTCGCAGGCGCCTACCTGCGCCAATCCCGGATAAGTGACCCCGTATACTTTCACATCGGTCAATTCATCTTTTCGTTTCGCCAGATATGGATCCAAAAATGTCGGAGACATTGCGAAGTGACCATAATGAACCTTGTCCCCCGACTTCACGACCCCGACCGCCACTTCCGGGGTAACCAGCTTTTCTTGGTACTCATTCATCACACCCATGAATAAACCCTCCTGATTTTCTCTTTTGGTATTTCTGTTGAACTATTCATTAATCTTGGCCAGGGCTTTCGCCCATTTGATCTTCTGCGGCAGATTGCCCAGACGTTGATACATGACACGCTGGCTCTGGGGAGGTCCTGCGCCGTGCATGCTTTCCACCAGACAGGTTCCTCCCGTCATATTCTCGATCAGGCGGAGGATCTTCATTCTCGCTTCCACCGGAACGCCGTCCACGCCCGCCAGATATTTCTTCACCTGCGCTCCGACTTCCGGACTTCTCAAATCCTGATCGAAGGGAAGGGTCGCCATGATCCCCCCCGCGATATCGTGGGCCAGCCGGGAAATCTCATAGATGTTCCGGGTAATGTTGTGTTTGGTGCAATTGGCCAGGAGAGGATCGGGATAGTAGGCGCCGCTCATGGTCTTTGATCCCATCGCGGAACAGGCCACGGAGCCCGCGTAAACCGTTTCGGTCAGGTGCATCATCTCGATGAGCTTATCCTTGATGTGGGAAGCATTCGCCGTTCCCTGGTACTGGGCGGCCAGTGCCGTGGCGCCGACAATAATATCAGACACGCCGCCTTTGCATCCTCCGTAGTTCTGGCGGTGCAAGGTGGCAAACCGCTCGACCAAAAGACCGCTGAAATCGATCTCCCCGCACATGAAAACCCTGTCCCAGGGAACGAACACATCGTCGAAGATAATCAGGGCCTCGCCGCCAACGACACCAAATTCCGTATTGCCGGCATCAATGCCGTCTTCGAGCTTCCGCTCTTCATTGGATTGACGTCCGAAGATCAGGGTAATGCCGGGCGAGTTGAGGGGAATGGCCGCCGAGACAGCATAGGCTTCGTCTCCCCTGGCCATGTTCTGGGTGGGCATGATGAGGATCTGATGACTGTTGACCGAACCGGTCATATGGGCTTTTGCCCCCCGGATCACAATGCCGTCTTCCCTTTTTTCGACAACATGCACAAACAGATCCGGGTCGGACTGCTCAGACGGACGCTTGGACCGATCGCCTTTAGGGTCCGTCATACCGCCGACCACCATGAGATTTTCCTCCTGGATCATCTTGAGGAACTCAACAAAACGGGGAAAGTATTTTGTCCCGTGGGCCGCATCTATATCATAGGTCGTCATATACAGAGTGTTCAGGGCATCGAATCCGACGCACCGCTGGTAACAGCTGCCCGTTTCATGAGAGATGAGCCGGAGCATCAAAACCTTCTTCAGCAAATCATCCGCGGACTGGTGAATGTGAGTGAAGCGGTTGATCTTCTTTCCCGTCAGATGGCTCGTCGCCGTCATCAGGTCTTCGTTTTCCGGCTTGAGCGCCAGTTCATATGTTTTCGCCGCCGCGTTGATATGGGGAATCAGGGCCGGATGAGTCGTGACGTCCTCCACATGTTTTCCCTTGTAATAGACATTCAATTTTTGCTTCTTTAAACTTTCAATATAATCCTGCTTCGTCTTGATCATTTTGTTTTCCCCTTGTTTCATGATTGTTTAAACAGCGTGTCCGTCATCTGCAATAAAGACCGGTCATTCTTCCGGATGGCCGCAATTTTTCCGTAAACCGCAGGCAAAAGCGAACCGGCGTAGAATTTTGCCGTCAGGATCTTTGCCGCGTAATAGGTTTCGTCGCCATTGCCTTTTTCAGTTTTTCCGGCGGCAATGGCCGCCTGCCAGATCAACATCCACCCCATGACAAGATCGCCGACAATTTCCAGGTAGGGCGATGCCCAGGAATGCGCCAGAAAAGAATCTTCCGCTGCCGTTGCGGCCAGAAGCTCCGCCGTCAAATTTTCGAGGGCCGTAATGCCCTCTGCAATTTCGGCGGCATACGGCGTTAAATCCGCGATGCCCCGCGCCTCTGCGACAGTCACCTTCATACTGTCGAGCAGAACGGTAAAAGCCGCGCCCTTTTTCATTCTGATTTTGCGGCCGAAGAGATCCAGCGCCTGAATGGCGTTTGTTCCTTCATAGATGGACGTGATCTTGCTGTCCCGGGCGAATTGTTCAACCTTGTATTCATGGCAATACCCGTAGCCGCCATGGACCTGGATCGCTTTCACGCAGGTTTCAAAACCCTTATCCGAACAGTAGGCCTTGCAGATGGGCGTCAGCATCTCCACCAGGTCATGCCACTTCTGCTTTTCATCTTTATTGAGCGTCACGGTTTCCCAGTCCATGCAATACATGGTGTAAAAAATAAGAGCCCGCATTCCTTCCGTGTAAGCCTTCATCCACAACAAGTTTCTCTTGACGTCGGGATGGGCGATAATGGCTGTCTGTTCGGCGCCCGCCGTGCCGAAAGCCGCTCCCTGTTTTCTTTCCTGGGCAAAGTTGACGGCGTGAAGATAAGCCGTGCCCGCCTGCGCCATGCCCTGCATGCCCACGAGAATCCGCTGCTCATTCATCATATGAAACATCACCTGGATGCCTTTGCGTTCGGGACCCAGAAGTTCGGCAAGGCAATTCCCGTTGTCACCAAAATTCAGCACCGCCGTGGCCGATCCTTTCATGCCCATCTTGTGCTCGATCCCCGAACAATTGATGTCATTGAATTCGCCCGGCGTGCCGTTGGCGGCCACCCTGATTTTAGGCAGGACAAAGCAGGACAGTCCCTTTGTTCCTTCGGGATCACCCTCAATACGGGCAAGCAGAATGTGAATGATGTTCTCCGTCAGATTCTGTTCTCCTCCGGTAATAAAGATCTTGCTGCCCGTAATGGAATAGGTCCCGTCCGGGTTCTTGACGGCCCTGGTTCTTACGGCGCCGACATCGGAACCGGCCTGCGCTTCCGTGAGATCCATGACGCCCGCATATCTGCCTTCATAAAGCGGCATCATGTATTTCTTTTTCTGGTCTTCAGTGCCGTAGAGCTCAATCACTTTGGCCGCGCTGTGGGTCAGCCCCATGTAACCGGCCAGAGAATGATTCGCAGCAAAGAACAGGGCATTGCATGCATAATGGAGGCAGAAAGGAACATTCTGCCCGCCGACGCTCTCACTTTCCTGCATGTTCATCCAGCCGCCTTCACAAAACCTCTGGAAAGGTTCCCGGAAAGGCTCCGGCACCGATACTTTCCCGTCCTGCCAGTGACAGCCGATTTTGTCGCCCGCACTGTTCGCCGGTTCAAATTCATTCACAGCCAGTCTTTCCGCCGCCGTCACGATCAAATCAAACGTCTCCCTGGAGTGATCCTGAAACCGGGGCGCCTCGCACAAGTCCTCGATGTTTAATTGTTCATAAAGAATAAAGCGGGTATCCCGCAGGTCCATTAATTTATTTCCCATTTTTAAAATCCTTTTTTCATTGCGGCCATCACATTCAGGCCTTTACTTATTCTGCACTTTCTAATCGACCTTGATAACGGCCGCATCCCCCTGGGCCAGACCGCCGCAAATGCCGCAGGCGCCGATGCCGCCGCCCCGCCTTTTCAACTCATACATCATGGTCAGAAGAATTCGCGCGCCGCTGGCGCCGACGGGATGGCCCATCGCGATCGCGCCGCCGTTGGGGTTGGTCTTGTCCATAATTTTCGTCCAGTTGTTTTTATTTCCATCGGCCATGATCTTCGTCGACACCAGCGGCATGGCGGCAAACGCCTCATTGATTTCAAAAACATCAACCTGACCCATGGCGAAACCGGCCCGCGACAAGGCCATTTGAATCGCATACCCCGGCACTTCCGCCATTCGCCTGGGTTCTTTGGCCATGCTGGCCATGGAAAGAATAGTGGCCAGAGGTTTAATCCCCATCGCGTCGGCGCGGGATCTTTTCATGATGATCACCGCGGAGGCCCCGGCATCAAGACCAGGTGCGTTTCCGGCGGTCACCGTGGGGCTTCCGTAAACAGGCTTAAGTTTGGCCAGGCCTTCGATCGTGGAATCCGCCCGGGGGAAATCGTCTTCGGCAAGTATTTTGGCCGGCCCTTTCTTCTGCGGCACTTCTACGGGCACGATCTCATCTATGAACTTGCCGGCTTTTTTCGCGGCCTGATATTTCTGCTGGGATCCCAGCGCCCACTGATCCTGCATTTCCCGTGTGATGCCATGCTCCAGGGCCACTTCGCCCGCGTCCGCAGCCAGGATACCGAAACCATTGTACTGAATCGGATTGAGGTGGTCGACCATGGTCACAGGCGACAATCCGCGTCCCCAGCGGTGACCATTCAAGACAACCGGCGTATTGCTCATGTTTTCAGCGCCGGCCGCCATGCAGATCTCCGCTTCACCCAGACGGATCGACTTTTGGCCCAGCTGGACGCAAACCAGGGATGAACAGCAGGCCCTGTCTACCGTAAGGGAAGGAAGATCATCCGGCAGCCCGGCTTTCAGCAGGGCCTGGCGCCCGATCACGTTATAATTCAAAGCCGCCTCCGACTGGATGCACATCCCATAGTACAATTCATCCAGATCGCCGCCCGTGAGCCCTGAACGCTCCAGGCACGCGCGGATGGCAATAATACCCAGATCCATGCTGTGCATTTCGCGCAGCACCGAACCAAACCTGGAAAACGGTGTTCTCACACCGCTGATAATCACGACGTCATCTTTTTTATCCATGTGTGCAACAGACTCCTTATGCGTAATGGTTATGATTCTCCGGGGCACTTGCTTTGATTGACGCACAGAGTTCCCGGAGTTTGTTTTTACTCAACCCTGATATCACCAGATCGTGTATCCGCCATCGATCACCAGGGTCGCCCCCGTCATGTAATCGGAGGCCTCCGAAGCCAGAAAAATGGCAGCCCCCACAATTTCCTCGGGCTTGCCGAGACGCTTGAAGGGAATTTTAAAGTTCAGAAATTTCCGGTGGGCTTTATTCTGCTGCTGATACTGGGTCATTTCCGTTTCGAAAAAACCAGGGGCAATGCAGTTGACGTGAATTCCGTGTGACCCCCATTCCAGAGCCAGCGCCCTGGTCATATGGGCAATTCCGGCCTTGGAAACGCAGTAGGGCATGGCAATGCTGGCAGCCATGGTTCCCAAAATGGACCCCACATTGATGATTTTGCCTTTCTTCTGCTTCAGCATGATTTTGCCGACACCCCGGGAAAGCAGAAAGGCCGATTTCAGATTAGTGCTCATGACATGCTCCCAATCCTCAAGGCTCGTATCGACGGCTTTTTTCATCGGCGCGATGCCGGCATTATTGATGAGAACATCCACCCGGCCATAGTAGTCCTTCGTAAGGCCTACCAGCCGCTCGATACTTTGCGGATTCTTGACATCGACCGGCACGGCGATAGCCTGGCCGCCTTTTTTGATGATTTCGTCCGCCGTGAGTTCGATCAGATCGAGCGATCTGCTCGCCACGACAATCCTGGCGCCGGCCTGGGCCAAACCCAAAGCCATCGCCCGGCCCAGCCCCTTGCTTCCGCCCGTAACAATGGCCACTTTTCCTTCAATCCTGAATTTTTCCATGCAGTCCATAAAATGTGAGATGATTTCCTTTCTCCGTCGTGGACAAACGCTATGCTCATTTACTGACCAGGGAATTTGCATGCCTTGTGCCACTTATGCTTCACCCGCATAACATTATTATGTCATTGATATTATTGTTAGTTTAAATTTACTTGCGTGTTGACTGATTTTGTGATTAAAAATATATCCCATTATGAAACAGAATGATGTCTCATAATGGGATATACAATAGCAGTTTGTGTCAATATGGAATGATTATTTTCAATCAGGAGAAAATTAATGGAAACGTCAAAAAAATCAACTGAGAAGATTAATTTGCCTGTCGCGGGTAAGAGGGTCGTCACTTATGACGAAGAACATCAGCGCACCCGGAAAGAATGGGAAAAATTCATCAGCGGCGGCACTAAAATGGACAAGACCGTTATCCCGAGTGAAATTTTGGAGTCCTGGAACCGCTGTAAGAATTATGGCGTCAATCCGAAAAAAGCCGTCATCAGCAACGTCCTGACCGGGAACCGCTTGAATGATCTGCAAAACAGAAACAAGGAACTAATTAAGATCAGTTGGCCGTTCATGCGGCATCTCTATAAATTTGTTGAAGGCTCCGGGATTATCGTTGTCCTGTTCAACCACGAAGGCTATCTGCTGGAAATTATCGGCGACGAGCATGTTATTACGCATGCCAAAACCGGCAATTTCGTGCCGGGGGCCTGCTGGGGCGAAGAGTTTGCCGGAACAAACGGCGTCGGAACCCTGCTGAAGATACAAAGGCCCATTCAAATCTTTGGCTGCCAGCATTATTGCCGGAATTTTCATCAGGAGACGGGTTCCAGTGCGCCGATTTTCAATCCGGAAGGCGAATTCATTGGAGGACTTGTCATGACGGGCCTCTACTATAAAGTCAACCCGCACACACTGGGAATGACGGTTGCGGCAGCCATGGCCATCGAAAATGAACTCCGTATCAATAAGGCTCTGATGGAGGCTCACGTCGCCAACAGCTACCAGAAGACAGTCATCTCATCCATTCCGGAAGCACTGATCGCGATAGATAATGACGGCCTGATCTCTCTCATGAATGACAATGCCAAGAATATGTTTTTTTCACAGAACCAATGGGTGGAGCATAAAAATATTCACGATGTTTTCGGCGATAAAAACGGGGAATTCTTTCGGCTGATCGAAAAGAATCAATCCCTGATTGATGTTGAAGTGCGGATTTTCTCCGATGATGTGGCCAAAGACTACACGCTGACCAGCAATCCCATTTTATCCAACAACGGGGAGCTGATGGGAAAGATCATCATCCTCAATGAAATCAAACGCGCGAAAATGCTGGTGACCAAAATGATCGGCGCCAAGGCCAGTTTGCGATTCGAAGATATCTGCGGGATGAATCAGGGATTTCTGGAAACGATACGACAGGCCCGAATGGTCTCGCAAAGCAATTCCAATGTTCTCCTTTTAGGTGAAAGCGGCACGGGCAAAGATATTTTTGCGCAGGCGATTCATAATGCCAGCAAACGCAGAAACGGTCCTTACGTGGCGATCAACTGCGGCGCCATCCCCAGAGATCTGATTTCCAGCGAACTGTTCGGCTATACGGAGGGCTCATTTACCGGATCAAAGCGCGGCGGCAATCAGGGCAAATTTGAACTGGCGGACGGCGGAACGATATTTCTCGATGAGATTGCGGAAACCCCCCTGGAATTGCAGGCTGCCCTTTTGAGAGTTATCGAGGACAAATCCATTGTCCGAATCGGCGGATCCAGTGTGCGGCCCGTGGATGTGCGCATCATCGTGGCAACCAACAGGAATCTCAAGGAAGAGGTGCGGAAGGGAAATTTCCGGGAGGATTTGTATTATCGCGCCAATGTGTTTTCCATCAATATGGTCCCCCTGCGGGAACGCCTTGACGATATCCCGCTGCTGATCGATTATTTTATCAATAAACACAGCAAAATAATGGAAAAAGGCATTGACCGGGTCGATGAAAAAGTCACGAATATTTTCATGAATTATCCCTGGCCCGGTAATGTTCGGGAACTTCAAAATGTCATCGAGCGAATGATGAACTATTCTCAAACCAATGAACTGACAGCCGATCTCATTCCGGAAGAAATCTTTCATTTCCAGAAACAACCATCGCTGATGAGTGAAGAGTTTGAAGCGACAAAAGACATTGAACGCCAGATGATTGTCAAGATGCTGCATTTAAACATGTCGAAAAGCGACATCATCAAGAAATTAAAAATCTCCCGCAGTACCCTTTATCGCAAAATGGAGCGCTATAATCTTTGATAATGAGACGCGACACAGCGCGCAGGACAATTCCCCTGCTTCACGTTTGGCCCATCGACTGGCAGCATCATTGTAAACAGGCGCGATCGCAGTAAGACGGATAAAGCCTCGGCAAAGAAGTTAAAACCGATAGAGCCGGACATCAAAGGTCGAAAGCAGACCTGATTCCCTGTCTCGTGGTGCACTTTGAACTTGAATTCACCTTTCGAACAAAATGTCGCAATCATTTACACGCCCCTTTCCACTTGACAGGCCCTCCGGTCATTGCGATACTCCCGCCTGATCAAAATAAAGTCTATTGCCAGTCAAAAGGAGGTCTTATGAAACTGATTCGTTCTTTCAACGTTCTGGTCGGGCTCTGCTTCATTTTTTCTCTGGGATCGGGCGCGGTTTATGCGCAGTCCCTGCAGGAGAAGGCCGATGCCGACAGAGATCAGGCCGTCGCCCGGGAGGAAATGAAAAGTGCCCTGGACATCCGTTATAAAAACGAAGATGCCAATCAGGACGGCAAGGTGACCACTGACGAATACCTCCAGGCCAGGCAGAAAAATTTTGATGATGCCGATCAGAACCAGGACAAGGTTGTCGTTGTCGAGGAATGGGTCATCTACTGGTGCGGAACGGCGGGAGATGCCGCCAGGGTCAGGAAGCCTCTGAAGATGGACCGGACAGCGTCCCGTTCGAAGCGGATGGACACGTCCAAAGACGGCAAAATTCAGACCGGTGAATGTGTCGCATTCTGGGCCGGCCGTTTCGTCGACCTCGACGGCAACAAGGACGGCAAGATGACGCGGGATGAGTATATCAGCAAAATGATGGCCATGGCCAAAGCAATGGATCTCAACAACGACGGGATCATCATGATCGATGAATATTATATTTCCTGGATCGGCAAAGACAAGGCGCCCGCCCGGAACAGGAAACCCGCTAAATAATAATATCGAAGCAGACAAACTTCTGTCTTCAGGAAATGCCCGGAACTTTGTTTTTCCGGGTATTTCTTTTTTCAGCAATTGCAAAACCAGCCGATGGCGCAGTTTTAGAGACGGTGGATTCACCCCAGAACTTTATCCGCGATCACTGTTTTAAAATATCGGACAATAACCGGATACCCGAAGTAGGCTGGACACTGTCAATATTCACCCTTGACTTAAAATTTGCAAAATAGCATCCTTTGCAAGATTCGGATGCGTCTTGTTGAGAGGGGCTTATTTCATTATTTATAGAAATAATTACCAATAAAAAAGGGGAGAATGAGACCATGAAGGCTAAAATCACATTTTTTTGTTTATTGCTAATGCTGTCGTTTTTTGCCGGGAACGTTTTGGGAGCGGAGGAGACCAGTACAAGAACCCGTTTCGGATATGAGGCCGGAACAAGCAACACATCGAACTCCGGCACTTTTATCGGGATGTACACCGGAAACATTAACACCGGCAACTTTAATACCTTTATGGGGTATTATGCGGGCAGCATCAACAGCAGCGGGTACAGCAACACCTTCGTCGGCACTGATGCCGGTCCATACAACACCGGCGGTTACAAGAATACCTTTCTCGGGCATAAAGCAGGCTACAGCAACAGTTCCGGCAACCACAATACTTTTCTCGGAAATTACGCCGGCAACGCCAACTCCACCGCCGGCAACAACACCTTCATCGGGACTTATGCCGGGTACTCAAACACCACCGCCGGGAATAACACCTTCGTCGGGAATCGGGCAGGAAACTATAACGAAACAGGCGCTGCCAATACGTTCGTCGGCGCTGATGCAGGCTTCAATAATTCCTCGGCCAGTTACAACGCCTTTTCCGGATATCAAGCGGGCTTCAGAAACACCACCGGCCACTCCAATACATTTTCAGGTTATGCCGCCGGTTACTCAAACACCACAGGTCTTTACAACACCTTTTCGGGGAGAGAGGCCGGAAGATCCAACAATACAGCAAGCTACAACACCTTTACCGGGTATCAGGCCGGTTACTCGAACACCACCGGAGAGCGCAACACGTTCGAAGGGAATTCCGCCGGTTACAAAAACACCATCGGTAAATACAACACCTTCCTCGGGTATGCCGCCGGCTGGGCCAACACCGAAGGGAACTACAACACCTTCTTCGGATATGCCACGGGCTATAAGAACACCACCGGCAGTTCGAACCTCTACCTCGGAAACTTTGCCGGCTATGAAAATTTAACCGGCATCGGCAATGTCTTCCTCGGCTACAACGCGGGGCGCAACGAGACGGGCTCGGGAAAACTCTACATCGCCAACTCCAGCACCGCCACCCCGTTGATTTACGGGGACTTCAGCGCCCAGACCGTCCATATCAACGGCACCCTGACACAGTCGTCGAGCCGGGAATACAAAGATAACATCCAGGACCTGAGCAAAGAGGAGGCTCTGACCACCCTGGCCGGTCTCACCCCGGTGAAGTATGTCTACAAGTCCGACCGGACCGAAGAACATGTCGGATTCATTGCCGAGGATGTTCCGGAGCTGGTGGCCACGAAAGACCGGAAGGGATTAAGCTCGCTCGACATCGTGTCGGTGCTCACCAAAGTCGTGCAGGAGCAGCAGAAGGTAAACGAGGAGCAGCATGAGCTTATTAAACAGCAGCAGAGGCTTCTTCAGGAACAACAGTCAAGTCTCTCTCAGCACACGGAGAAAATAGCTGCGCTGGAACGGCTGCTGACCGTGTCCAAAGCGGTGTCAGGCGCAGATTAAAGAAAGATTTGTTCAGCCGTATCCATCACTGTCCCTATCTTGAAGGCAGAGCTTTAAAAGGCTCTGCCTTTTTTTTGCTTCCACCGCCAATCAACAAAAAAACAGGGATTCGATATATTTGGCTGCCCGCAGGCGGGTTGCGGAAACAAGACAAGTCCGGATTGCTCGTATTGGACAAGTTAACATCATCCTGAATACCCCGGACTTGATCGCCTTAAAAAAAGCAGCGGAACATTGTTGCGGCGAAAGACCGTGACTGGTCACCACTGGCTGAGGGGCAAGGACTCGAACCTCGATTCACAGGGCCAGAACCTGTTGTCCTGCCTTTAGACGACCCCTCAGTGCAGAAATGATGACCGGGATAAAATGATACTGACAAAAATGTTTTCCTCGTATGGCGCCGCAATCGGCTTTTCACCGTGTTGATGAACATCACATTTTTCGAGCGGGATGAGCATTAAACAATAAATATCCTGTCCTCGCCTGCGGCGTCAAGATGGGTGCCTTTGACAATCGCCTCAATGGTCGGCTCGACAAAGTCTTCGTTAATGGTTATGTCAAGCCGGATTCTGGCAAGCAGACCGCCTGCTTTATCCGCGCTGCGGCAGATCTCCGTAACGTTATTTTGCCGTTTTGGCCCCGCAAGGCTGGTGACCGTCATTAAACTCACTTCCACGGCCGCGAGTTCTCTTTGGACAGCTTCCAGCTGCCTGGCCTGGATAATAGCAGTGATAAATTTCATGGCGTATTCCGTCTATTCAACCACCTTGTAAAAATGTCGGCACCGCTCTTGCTGCAAACAGGACCAACACGAACTGTCAAAGCCGGGGTTGTGTCCACCCCCAAATGAATTATCATACCGCGACTTTGCTTTTGCAAAGATAGTGCCGTAGCTGCTGGTATTTGATTGACCATTGTAATTACTGCTCAATTGGGAAGCACAAGGCATTCGATATTAGACAATATTGTTCTATTTGTTAAAATACCAAACTAAAATGTGGTAAAAAAATTGCTGGTTTCTGCCGGTAATGATTCCTCAAATCGGCACAATTATGTTCCGTATTTATTCACGCCGCACAAATACGAACATTTTCGTCCTCCCATAAATAACATAAGCTCTTGTATTTAATGGCCAATATATTATGGCAGGATAATTGCTATTTTCCCGTACCTTATACATTGATGGGAGGGATATAAATATAATGGGCGTTCAAATCAGTGCGGGCGATACAGCCTGGATATTAGTGTGTTGTTCTCTTGTTCTTTTGATGACGCCGGCCCTGGCGTTTTTTTACGGGGGCATGGTCCGGCGCAAAAATGTTCTCTCCACCTTAACGCTGAGCTACATCTTCATGTCCCTGATTGGCGTGCAGTGGGTGCTTTACGGCTATTCCCTGTCCTTCGGTCCGGATATCGGAGGATTAATCGGGGGCTTGGATTTCCTGGGATTTCAGGGGGTCGGCGCCCAGCCGAATGCCGCTTATGCCAAGACCATCCCGCATGAACTTTTTGCCGCTTTTCAGATGATGTTTGCCGTCATTACACCCGCGTTGATTACGGGCGCTTTCGTGGAACGGGTAAAGTTCAAGAGCTTCCTGCTTTTCAGCCTGCTGTGGGCAACTTTGGTTTATAACCCGCTTTGCCATTGGGTCTGGGGCCAGGGAGGATGGCTGAAAGAAATGGGCGTACTCGATTTCGCCGGAGGAACGGTCGTGCATATTGCCGCCGGTTTTTCGGCGCTGGCATTTGCTCTGGTCATCGGTCCGCGCAAAGGGCATGGCAGCGTTCCGATGGAGCCGAACAATATTCCCCTGACGGTTTTAGGAACCGGATTGCTGTGGGTCGGCTGGTTCGGCTTTAACGCCGGCAGCGCTCTCGGAGCAAACGGCGTGGCGGTCAACGCTCTGGTGACAACCAACACCTCGGCGGCCACCGCCGGTCTGGTCTGGATGCTGCTTTCCTGGCTGGACGGCAGACCCAGCACCCTGGGGATCGCCACCGGAATGGTTGTCGGCCTGGCAGCGGTCACACCGGCCTGCGGGTTTGTCACGCCTCTGGCTGCGATGGTGATCGGGGCCGTGGCCGCACCTCTTGCTTATTACGCGATGCGTTTCCGGGAGCAGCGCAAGCTCGATGAATCTCTGGATGTCTGGGCCTGTCATGGCATGGGCAGCCTCTGGGGCACCATCGCTACGGGATTATTCGCTACGGTGGCCGTCAACGCCGACGGGGCCAACGGTTTGTTCTTCGGCAATCCCGCCCAGTTGGGCATTCAGACCATAGCAGTCATCGTCACCATCGTTTTTTCTTTCGGGATGACCTATCTGCTGGCCAAGGTGCTCAACATCAGTATCGGATTGCGGGTCAGTCCGATCGAAGAAGACGTCGGACTGGATATCAGTTCCCATGGGGAAAGATCATACTGACAGGACGCGGTTTTCATCAAACCGCTGAACATGAACTTTTTAAATTGGAGATTTTGCCATGCTGAAGAAAATCGAGGCGATCATTCGCGAAGATAAAGTAAACGATGTTATCGATGCCCTCAAAGGGATTGGAATTGTGGGCATGAACACGTTTGAAGTGCGGGGACATGGACGGCAGGGCGGCGTTCAACTGGTCGGACGCGCCGGAACCTACCAGGTCAACATGCTCCCCAAAATACAAGTCAACATCGTCCTGAACAAGCGCAACCTGGACGCCGCCCTGGAAGCAATTCTCAAATCGGCTTATACGGGCGAGACGGGCGACGGCATTATTTTCGTTACGCCCGTTGAAGATGTCATTCGCGTCCGCACAGGCGAGCGGGGCCCGGGCGCAATGATGTATCCGGGGGATATTGATGAAAAGAGAAAAGACTGAACCGGGGTGAGAAGAACGGCATCTTGGCACACCTCGCGTTCACCGGCAGCGCCATAACGCTGAAAAGCGTCGCTGTTATCAATTACGGTTTGAATTAGGTAGGAGGCGGGGTCACCCCCGCCGTCCTCCCACACCACCGGACGTGCGGTTCCGCATCCGGCGGTTCATTGAACACGCTGAAGTCGTCGCATCGTATCTTGCAGCGACACCAACCC
>JAIGNE010000024.1:0-197215 GCA_036528635.1 Deltaproteobacteria bacterium | reverse complement strand
AAGCTTCCCGGACCGCTGATATTGGCGGTAACGTAGGGCTTGCCGGTTGTCGGATCGATATGCGGATTGCTGAAGCCTTCCGGACCGCTGATATTGGCGTTTACATAGGGCTTGCCGGTCGTCGGATCAATATGCGGATTGCTAAAGCCTTCCGGACCGCTGATATTGCCTACAATATAAGGTCTTCCTGTAACTGGATTCAGATTACTTTTTTCGGGTGTTTCCGAAGATGGAATGAATCTGATAAATGTTTCTCCAGGAACTTTAGATTTATCATCAACACGTCCTTCTGGCTTGCCGTTAATTCCCAATAATGCCAATTCTGAGAGAATTTCATCCGCAGCACTTTTATCTCCCTGCAACAGTTTTTCCAAAACTAAAGATAAGTCCTGTTTCGACGTTGTCTCCGGGGCAATACTCGGTTGCTCAGATTGAAGAAGTGCAGCCACATGCTCTTGCAATACCTGGAAAAATTTATTTCCATTTTCGGTGTTATTGCTTCCGCCAGCGACATTGTTTCCATTCGCCGTTATTTTATCCAAACCGGCCGCCTTGAACATTTGCAGCAGGTTTCCAATACTCATTTCCGGATTTGCTTCGGCAGTTATTCCTCTAGACATGTCCGTACTTCCTCCACATCTATTTTAATGAACCTGAGAGCAAGAGGCATGCCATCGGATATTCAGTTTTTATTCTCTATATTATCATATATTTACAAATCACATTTATTTTTCAAAAATACGAATCGGGAAAAATGTTCCTACTGGGCAAGGCAAAGATTGTAGGGTTGGGCAGGATAAAACAGGTTGGTCGCAATACTTTTTTAGAGTTAAAGCTCCCTCATTCCAAACATGAGAACCTTATCTCCGTCGAATGCTTCCGGACTCAAACTATCAAATTTATTTTCTTGCTGAATTGAAACATAGATAAATTGTTTCTGCATTTCTTTATCAATGTTTTTTATTTTATTTTGTTCTGGACAGAGGGATGGCCAGCGCGTGAGCGGAAGCTCTGCTGGGGAGCAGGTCCGGAGTCTGATCCCGGTTCAGTTCCACGGATGCCTTCCGGGAAACGTTTTGCCGGACATAGTCGTAGAATTCGCCCACAGCCACCACCCCGTCACCGTTGCGGTCCGCTTCTCCACGGATGCCTCTGAGCGCGTAATAGGTGAACAAGCCGTGCCTGGCCTTGTCATAGTCTGAACTGATCTGGTTGCCCTTGGCCCCCGCAATGACCAGAATCTTGTCCCCCGATAATACCTGGTTCTCGACCGCCATGACCAGCGGCCTCGCACCCTGACGGCTGACGCTGCGTCCTTCCGCGCCGGAAAAGCAGCTGTCCAGCATCACAATGACCTGCTTCGCGGGCAGCTTGCTAAGCGAGCCATACATCTTCTTCAGCGGATAGAGCTTGCCTGGAGAATCCGGGTGCCCTTCGTACGGAACAATGTAAGCCTCCCGGCCGGCAATGTCCGGCGTGCCGTGACCGGCGTAGTAAACGTAAACCGTGGAATCAGCAGATGCTCTCCGGGGCAGCCAGCTTTCAAAAAAGTCTTCCAGATCGCCCCTGGTAACGTCTGCATCTGTTTTGATCAAAATGTTCTCTTTCGGGATTCCGGCTAAATGCTCGAGATATCTGGCCATGGTTTCCGCATCCCGGTTGGCATACTTGACCTTGGGAATGGCCTTGTCCCGGTAATTGCCGATGCCGATGACCACCGCGTAGTTGCTGCTGTTCTCATAGCCCCTGATCCTGGCCGGAATGTCATCCACATCAACTTCCGACATGACCACAGTCTGCTCGGCAACGTCCTCCGCGGCTTTCATGGCAATCTGGTAGTTCTTCCCGGCGGGCGAGTATCCATGCAGCTCATGGATTCTCACCTTCAACAGGGCCGTATTGGTCGGTATCCTCGCCGGCAGAGTGCCCTTAAATTCATAGATCTTCTTCTGCTTCGGTCCCAGATCCCCGACTTTCACCCCGTGGCCCAGGACATCGATGATTTCTTTCTGACCTGCAAGTTCAATGTTGACGCCGTCGGCCGTGCCTTCACCCGTATTTTCAATCGCCACCCGGACGATGATTTCCTCGCTGCTGTCCAGCACCTTGTTGCCGTTGCGGTCGGTAATCTCCACGGTATAGTCCAGACGTGGCATCTGCGAGGCAATGATCTCGACGCTCTCCTTGGAGGCCAGCGGTTTCATATGCGTCGCGAAGGTCTGCTTTTCCGCCGGGGAAAACCCGCGGCCCTCGACAACCTCCACCTGCACGCTGGCCGTCTCCATTGGAATATTGGCCGGCAGCATGGCGCTGAAGACGACGGCCTTTTTCTCTCCCCTTTTCAAATCGCCGAGAAATCTCCGGTTGCCGATATAGGAAACGAGAGCATGACTACCTGAAATCACAGCCTGGACATCCCGGGCTGTGCCTTCACCGGTATTTTCCACTTCCACCCTGATGCCGACTTCATCGCCGCCGTAAAAGATCTTCTTCCCGCTCTTGTCGTCAAAGGTCACCCGGTACGTCAGATCCGGTTTAAGAGTGCTATCGGGCTTCGTCTGAGTCTGCTGAATCACCGGCTTCTGTTTTGCCTGCTGCAGAGTTTTCGGATAAGAAGTGATTGGAAAGGAAAGTGTAAGATAGCCCTGCTTTTTTAATGACTGCACGTTAACCGCATTCATATTCAGTTCAAAGACAGAGGTCCATAATGCCCTATCTATATCGATGGAGCTTATCGATACGTCAAGGTAAAGAGTCGCAAAGGGCGGTAATTTTACGTTTCCCTCTATAATAACTTCTTTGGCAGATTTAACCGCGACAATACAGGACATTTTAGCAATATTAGATCCCCGGGGACCAGTCACGTGAAGATGAACTTCCACCTTGGCCTCCCTTTTTTCCTTGTCCAAAAAAAGAATATCAGCAAAGACGAGCGAACGAATCTGCAAGTACCCTTTTTGACGACTCACCTCAATCCACTCATAATTAATGGACGTTTCTGTTGGACCATCCTTAACTGAACTGATCAGCATGGGGATTTTTTTACCGAGATTGGCTTTGATCATGTCTGTGAGCTTTAAAAATACGGCATCTTGGGAATCGAGTTCAGTAAGTGTCGCGCATTTCTCATTTTCGCAAAGCTGAACAGACGAGGTTGTATGGGCGCAACTTATCATCATGGATAAAACAAACATGCAAAGAATCAGTGATATCGTTTCCATCTTCATCGGTCTTTTCTCCTTTTCGATGATGATATAGATACAATCATTCCCTGGATGTGTTTTATTTACCTTGCTATCGTTTTAAACTTTGATATTCCTATGTACGGCATTTCAAGATTCGATTTAATTATTCATCGCAGTCCAAGGATAATTTATGATGTTTAAAACATAGACCCGTTCTATTGGCAAGTCAATTGCTACTTTCGTTTGATGGATCAGGTATCTGTGAGTGGGCTGAAGTATTATCGATATGATTTAAAAGGTCAGGAATTATTGGTTTGATAAGGCCGAGTATGCTTCTTCAGCAAAGCATACTCGGCCGATTCGCATTATTGCTGGGATCCGCCCGAGCGCGTGATCTCCTTGGTAATATCCACAGCCTTTTGCGGGGTGATGTAAGCCCACAAGGCGCCGGCCTTGTCTTTTTTCATATTCATGGTAATGCCGGCGGCGGTCTTGGTATCAAGCTTTTCCATCATGGGGCCGGCTTTAGCCGGTGGGGTGTTTTCGTATACTTTCGCCATTTCCTTGTACCGCTTAATATCTTCTTCCCGCGTCGTATCCATTTGAGCCGCAAGCTTTTCTTCCTGGACTTTCAAGATAGCTATTTTCTCCGTAATGTCTTTGCGCATGGCCATCAATCTGTGTTCATCGGCGCGGAGCGCATTTTCCCGGTCATCGAGTTCCATTTTTTTTGCCGCGAGCGCCGTCGCTAAATCCCTTTGCTCCGTCAATATGTCCGACATGGCGTCTTTAGCCGGTAAAGCATTTGACACAACCGTGGTCGGGGCCTTAGCCTTGGCTGCCGCTATATCGGGTGTTTTGGTCTGCGCCACGGCTTGCGTGGCAATGGATGCCGCCTCGGTAAAATAATCTCCTTTCTTCAGAATACCGAAAACAGATGCCACTTTGACAAGAATCAAGACGGCAATAAATACCTGAGCTACAATAATAATTTTTTTCATGTCCCTCTCCTGCCGAATTTCAAGACGGACATTTCGTCCGAGTTTTTTTGCTCCAGTTCACCGAGATTTTTGTGATACGCCTCAGCATGCTTGTCTCTTAAATTTTCCATAACTTTTCTGTTTCTTACCGCTTCCATCAACTCTTTTCTTTTGTTCTCCACTTGTTCCTTGGCTTGGTGAATAACATTTTTCTGATCTTTTTCCTTCATCCGTATGTTTTCAATATATGCAACAATCGTGGCAATATCGTCTGCCCGCATCATGGTCCGTTGCATATTTCTCAAATCGTTTATTAAACTTTCCCGCTCGGCGATCAGTGTTCGCAATATGGCTTTTTGCTCTTCCAGGGATCGTTTGAGGTCGGAAAATTCATTGAGGATTTTTTCCTCGATGTTCAAACGGTATTCAAGGACGGATTGCAATTTAAATTTAAACATTCTTTATTCTTTAAACAGTTCCAGCAGTTGCTTTTTCGCCTGAACAAATTCAATTTTTTCATCAATATTCTGGCGTAAGAACGCATTGACTTTGTCCACCATTCTGATGGCGTAATCGATTCCTGCATTGGAACCGCTCACGTAGGCGCCGATATTGATGATGTCTTCCGCTTTTTTGTGGGTGGAAATAATATTCATCAGATCATTGGCCTTCGTTTTATGCTCGCTGTCCACTATATCAATCATGACGCGGCTGATGCTTTGCAGAACGTCAATCGCCGGGTAGTGATTTTTGTTGGCCAGGCTGCGCGAAAGCGAGATGTGACCATCCAGAATGGAACGGGCCGCGTCTGATATCGGTTCATTAAAATCATCCCCCTCGACTAAAATGGTATAGAGCCCCGTAATACTGCCCACACCTTCGACGATGCCGGATCTCTCCAGAAGTTTCGGCAGCAGGCTGAACACGGATGGCGTGTATCCTTTTGTTGTCGGAGGTTCACCGACGGAAAGACCGACTTCTCTCTGCGCCATCGCAAAACGGGTCAATGAATCCACCATCAAAAGAACATCCTTCCCCTGATCCCGGAAATATTCTGAAACCGCCGTTGCCACATAGGCCGCTCTCATGCGGATTAAAGGATGCATATCCGACGCCGCGACGACAACGACAGAGCGTGCCAGACCCTCCTCGCCCAGATTCTTTTCCAGAAATTCGCGGACTTCCCTGCCCCGTTCTCCAATCAGGCCGATGACATTGACATCCGCCTTTGTATTGCGAGCAATCATGCCCATCAGAACGCTTTTTCCGACACCGGAGCCGGCGAAGATGCCCATTCTCTGTCCTTTGCCGCAGGTAAAAAGGCCGTTAATCGCCCGAATGCCAAGATCCATGGGATCTTTGATCCGGCCGCGATCCAATGGATTGATGGGCTCGGCATAAATGGGATATTCATCCTCCAGATGGATCGGTCCCTTGTTATCAATCGGATTCCCCAGACCGTTAATCACCCGGCCTAAAAGACCCTTGCCGACACCGATGCCCGCTTTGTGTCCCATCGAAAGAATTTTACATCCGGGTCCCAATCCCTGAATGCTTTCCAATGGCATCAGGAGAACCCGGCCGTTTTTGAAACCGACGACTTCGGCTTCCACCGGCGTATCACTGTTGACCGGTACGATACCGCAGACTTCGCCGATTGACGCGGCGGGACCATTACCCTGGACCATGAGACCGATGATCTCACTTACCTTGCCGTTAACCCGAATCGGATTGATCCGGTTTAAAATGGATTCATAACGGGAAAGATCTATGAGCGGTTCATTCATCTTTTTTTCCTGAAATTATTTCGCGTGCAACATTGCTGTCTTGATTTCCCTGAGCTGGTTTTCCAGGCGGGCATCAACCTCGCCAAACTGGGTTTCCACAACGGCGCCGCCCCTCTTAATGGAAGAATCTTCTTCAAAAACCATATTTCGGATCCCGTCGAAGGACTGAAGGAATTCTTTTTTTACTTCCATCATATAACGGAAATCCTGCGGATTGAGGCGGATTTTCATCCCGTCCGTCTCCGCAATATTTTTTAACGCCCCCTTGAGAACGTCCATGATAATTTCCTTACGGGTCGATACTTCCTGCTGGAGGATTTTTTCAGCAATCGCCAGGGACAGTTTGACCATTTGCTCTTCGCCTTTTTCCAGAATATCTTTCTTGATTTGAGGAAGCGTCCTGGTTATGGACGCCAGAGCATCGAGCTTCGCCGCGATATCCTTATTCTGAGTCTTGAGTCCGTCCGCATAACCCTTTCGGTAGGCCTCCTGCTCGATTTTTTTGATGTGGCTATCCGTGACCGAAACTGATTTTTCCGCGGCTTGATTATTCGGTGAAGCCTGCCCCGCAGGTTGTTTTCCCCTGCTGCTGTCGACAACCGGGATATTTTTCACGGCGCCGGACAGCGGCACTGGTTTACCGGTATTGATGACTTCACCGGCTTTGATCACATTTCGCTTATACGAATCCATCCTTTTCATCACCACGCAAAATAACAATTCTGCCTTCCGCTTCGAGTTTTTTCGTTGTTTCGACGATTTTCCGCTGGCTGGCTTCAACTTCCGACAGTCTGATCGGGGGCATCAGTGATATCTCTTCCTTGAGCATTTCGGCTCCGCGCTTGGACATATTCTTGAAGATCTTATCGCGCTGTCCCTCATCAACTAATTTCAGTGCCCGGGACAGGTCTTCGGCGCTGACATCTTTCATCAGTTCCTGTAAGGATTTGTCGTCAAGTTTCAAAACATCATCAAAGCTGAACATGAAATTGCGTATTTGTGCAGCCAGTTCCGGATCGGAATCCTCCAGGGATGTCATGATGCCATTTTCCGTGGAGCGGTTCATCCGGTTCAAGATATCGGCAATGACCTGCACACCGCCCATTTGCAAATCGCTGGAGTTTCCTGAAATCAGTTCTTTCTCCAGCGTCTTGGCCACTTCTTCGATAAATTCGCGGGGTACGCTCTTGAGCGTCGCCATGCGCTTCGTGATTTCGTACTGAATGGCCGGTGAGAAATGTTCCAAAACCTGGGCAGCCTTTTCTGGTTTCAAGTGCACCATGATCAGGGCAATGGTCTGCGGATGTTCCGTGCGTGTAAATTCCGCCATGACTTTTGGATCGATGTCATGCAGTTTGTCGATGATCGGATTGTCAAAGGCTGAACTGTCCACCTGGTTGATGATTGTTTCTGCGTCTTTCTCACCCAGTGCCTTGACCATGAGATTTTTCGGAGCGCCGTCGCGAACCGTGATCATTCCGCCAAGTTCCTTGGCCATCGTGCAAAATTCTTTGGCGACTGAGCCGACGGTTTCCGCCGGAATATTGGATACCTTGCTCATCTGTTTGCCAAGCCTGCGGATTTCCGACGGCCGTAGATTTTTCATCACATTAGCCGCCAGATCTTCGTCCAACGATAAAAGCAGAATAGCCGCTTTTTCTTCACCTGTCATGATTGCCTCAATAATATGGAGATTCTGCTGTCCGTTGTTTTACTTGATCCAGTTGCGTAGAATATCGGCAAATTGTTTTGCATCAGCCCGCGCCATTTCCCTGGTGATTTCAGCTTCCGTCATCGACCGATCGGTCCCTCCCTGGCGTAAGGCCTCCGCCCCCGCCTGCCGCCTGTACTCATCCGCCGCCGCTCCGACGGGGATGCGTGCTTCGGCCATTCCATGAACCGGAGCGCTGCTCATAATGCTTTTGAGCATGGGACGAAGGACAAACATCAGGATTAAGGCGACAAGAGCAAAGATACCGATATACTTCAAAACCGGAGAGAAGGTTTCAATGTTTTCCTGCAGGGATGCAGCTTCCGCTTCTTCCGCTTCCACGCGCCGGAAAGGCATATTGGTCACCACGACCTGATCACCCCGCTGGGCATTAAAACCTGCTGATTTGCGCACCAGGTCTTCCAGGGATTCTACTTCATTTTTCGTCAGCGCCTGATAAACTTCTTCGTTTTTATCATTCTTCTTATATTTGCCGTCCACCAGAACAGCAATAGACAGTTTCTTCGTTTCACCCACCGGCATCACGGTCTTGCTGACGACCTTGTTAATTTCATAATTGATGATTTCATCGAGCTTTTCTTTTTTGGGATTATCGGAAACCGCCCCCGCGGTCGTCACCGCGTTTTCTTTTTCTGAATTGCGCTGCGTACTGCGAACGACCTGTGCTTCCGGATCATAGGTTTCTTCCGTTTTTTCCATAATCCGGAAATCAAGTTCCGCCGTCACCCTGACAGCGGCCTTGCCCTGTCCGACGACGTTTTCCAGCATCGTTTGAATGCGCGCTGCCAGATCCTTTTCCATATTCCGCTGAAAATCGATTTGCTGCGTCGTCAATTTGGACAGTTTGCTGTCGCTTTGTTTGACGGACAGGATAGCGCCGCGCGAATCCACCACCATGACGTCTTCGGGATTCATTCCTTCAATGGAACTCGCCACCAGATGAACAATGCCGTCGATCTGCGCCGGACGGAGGCTTTTGCCCGATTTCAGCCGGAGCGTCACCGACGCTGTTGCTTTTTTCTGCTGCTCGGTAAAGAGAGAATCTTTGGGAAGCGCGAGATGCACACGGCTGGATTGAATTTCATCCAGGCCGTTAATCGTCCGGGAGAGTTCTCCCTGCAGGGCGCGGCGGTAATTGAGCTGCTGCTCAAATTCCGTCGCCCCGAGTGTTTTATTGTCGAATATTTCGAAGCCGACGCCGCCGCCCTGCGGCAACCCTGCTGCAGCCAGCTCGAGCCGCAATTCCGATACCTTCTCCGCCGGTACGGAAATGGCTCCGCCCGATGACGAGACCTTGTAGGGAATTTTCTTTTCGCTTAATTTGCTGACGATGTTACCGGCGTCTTCATTGGAAAGATTTGAGAATAAAACCCGGTATTCGACTTGAGTCGTCAGATAAACGAGCAAAAAAATACTGGCTGCCGTGATCAGCAGAACCATGATGATGGATATTTTTTTGCCGGAACTCAGCGATTCAAATCCATTCCATAGTTTAGACAATGCTTGATTAATTGAATCCATGAACCCATCCCGTTATAACGCGGTCGTTAAACCTGCATCCGCATGACTTCCTGATAAGCATCCAGAATCTTGTTGCGTACCTGCATCATGACCTGAAAGGAAATACCCGCTTTTTCCAATGCAATCATCGCATCATGGATGGAACCCGCATCTTCCAGTTGCACGGTGGCAATCGCCTTATCCGCATCATTTTGCAGCTTGTTGATATCCATAATCGCATCCTTCAGAACCGAACCGAACGATGTGCCTTCGGGCGATTGGTCGCCTCCGGCCTTTTTCGGTTCCAGACCGGTCAGGGGTTTGAGCGGTTCAACGTTGCTGCGAATGAATAGATCGTCTGTCATAACTTTGACTCCATCCCATAATGAATAATTTTATTTACCGATATCCATGGCTTTGAGCGCCATGTTTTTCATGGCATCAAACGCCGTTGCATTGGCCTCATACGCGCGGCTTGCCGTGATCAGATCCGTCATTTCCAGCATCAGGTTGACGTTGGGCAATGTGACAAAACCTTCTTTATCCGCGTCGGGATGCGCCGGATCGAATACTTTTTTAAAACCTTCCTTCTCATCCGCCACCTGGCCCACTTTAACGGCGTTGACGGCATCTTTCAAATCCAGGTCAAAACCTTTCTCCAGGGGATCTGAGGCAAAGGACATGACCTTTCTTTTATAGGGTCCGCCCTCCGGCGTACTGGTCGTGGAAACATTGGCGATATTGCTGCTGATCACGTCCATTTTTTTTCGCTGAGCGGAAAGGCCGCTGCCGGTAATTTTAAATGTCGTCAAAAATTCCATGAGTTACTCTCCGTTAAAAACGTTCTATTTTGTATCCGTCAAAACGTTGCGAATGCCCTTAAATTTACGCGCCAATAGCTCCGTTGTTAAGTTATACATTAAATGGTTTTCGGCCATATTGGTCATTTCGTGATCGAGATCGACCTTTTCATCAGAGGTGACCTTTTTAAAGTCATTTTTGGAAATTTCGTCCATGGCATTAGGAAAATGTTTCTCATCGGTTCTGACGAGGTTGATCCGGACGTCCATCGCTTTCTTCAGGTCTTCTTTAAAAACATAATCGGACGGTTTATAATCGGGCGTATCCAAATTAGCGATATTAGAGGTAATAACTTTATTGCGCTCCGATCGGTAATCCATCAGTGTGCCCAGCAGATTAAATGTTTTCCCGAATAACCTTTCCATGCTCTATCCCTCTGCCCGTTTACTTTGCAAATCGCATACCAGTCTCATTAATTAATCGTCAGGGTTCGCATCTTTTATCCCGTATTCATTTAACTTGTTGCGCATCGTGCGAACACTGATTCCCAGTATCTTTGAGGCTTTTGTTTTGTTCCAGTTGACTTTATTCAATGTGTCAAAAATCATGTTTTTTTCCATTTCATATAACGTATTTTTCTGTCCTCCGTCAATTTCCTGACATGATTTTGTTTCGTCATCGTTTTGCATGGTTTGCCGATTTCCGGAGGATTCATTTTTCTCCATAAACAAATTTGATGACGTAATCTGATCATTGGAACAGATCAAAACAGCCCTTTCGATGACATTTTCCAATTCACGAACATTGCCCGGCCAGGAATAGGCCTGAAGGGAAGCTTTTGCTTCTGCGGTCAGCACCGGTTCTTTTTTTTCATTCACTTCACTGTACTTTTTGATAAAATGCTCCGCAAGGATGATCACGTCGCCGTTTCTTTCACGAAGCGGCGGCACGATGACCGGGATGACGTTCAGCCGGTAATAGAGATCGCTGCGAAACGATTTCTGAAGTATTCGATTCTGGAGATCGGCATTGGTGGTCGCGATGAGCCGCACATCGACCGCAACAGGCATTTTACCACCCAGCCGGTCCACTTCCGATTCCTGAATGACCCGAAGCAACTTTGCCTGGAGTTGAATGTCCATTTCCGATATTTCATCCAAAAGAAGCGTCCCGCCGTCGGCCAATTCAAACTTGCCAATTTTTTTTACGGTCGCTCCGGTAAACGCGCCTTTTTCATAACCAAACATTTCACTTTCCAGAAGCTGCGCGGGAATAGCCGCACAATTCACTGCGACAAAAGGCATCTGGCGGCGGTTGCTGTGGCGATAAACAAAGCGCGCAAACAATTCTTTTCCTGTTCCGCTTTCCCCCTGAATGAGAATACTGGATTTGCTTTTGGCAACACTTTTGAGCATGTCGAGCAAAGCCAGAATATTCTTGTCCTGTGTAATAATTTCCTTATGAGGGTGGGTATTGCCTGCCGCTTCTTCATCTTTATCCGTCTTTGATTGCATATTGGCAGCCAGGACATTTTTGACCGCAAATTCGAGGTCATCGAGAGAGAACGGCTTCATGATAAACTCGGAAGCACCTTCCTTCATGGCTTCCACCGCCGTATTGACGGTCCCGTAAGCGGTAATCAGGATAACAGGTGTTTCGGGCGAAATCCGCTTGACACCTCTCAAAACATCCATGCCGCTCATTTTCGGCATCCGCATGTCCGTTACTACGCCGGCAAATTGTCCGCTCTTGAATTTAACCAGCGCGTCGGCGCCGTTTTCGGCCGTTTCCACGTCGTAACCGCAGCTGCTCAAGGATTCATAAAGCGCCATGCGCATGGACGAATCATCATCGACAATCAACAATCTTTCCGCATTTGACATTTAGATACTCTCCCATGCTATTCCGCTTCGGATCACAGCGGGCAGGTTGATAGTCACGATCATACCTCCGGCGCGTGCATTTTCCACGGATATGGAACCATTATGCTCGCTAACAATATTGTGAACAATCGCCAGCCCCAGTCCCGAACCGCTTTCCCTGGTACTGAAAAAAGGATCAAATATTCTGGAGATATCCTGAGGAGGAATTCCCGGTCCGGCGTCCTGGAATATTATTTCGGCAATCTGTTCCCGCGGCTCCAGAAGACTTTTGGGCGCCAGGCGGGTGACAATGCACAGCCTCCCGCCTTCCGGCATGGCCTGCTGCGCATTGAGAATAATGTTTAGAAAAACCTGTTTGAGCATTTCTGCGTCGGCTGAAACCAGGATGTCGCTCGCCGCCAACTGCACGGAGATGTCAATTCCCGCCTGCTCTATGATCTGCTCGGAAAAATCGATGACGTCCTTCAGGATCTGATGCAAATGAATCTCCTTCATTTGCGGTGACGGCCGGCGGGTAAAGAGCAAAAGATTGGATATTTTATTGTCGACATTCTTGACGGATGAAATAATCTGGAGAGCGCGCTCCCGGTCTTTCTTCTCCACCAGGTTCTTCAAAAGCAGCGAAGCAAACAGTTCAATGCTGCCCAAAGGATTGCGCACTTCATGAGCAATATTGGCGGCCATCTCGCCCATCGCGGCGAATTTTTCTGTGCGCTTGGCCATCTCTTCCAACTTTTCGATGCGCGTCATGTCACGCAGAGCAAAAACATGTCCGATGACCTGGCCTGCGGGTGATTTAAAAGGAGAACAGAATATTTCAAGCGTTCGTCCACCGATCTTTACTTTATGACCCGCTTCTCCCTTGAAGTATTCAGGCAGGTTAATCGCCTGCCAGTCAAGGACCGGCATTGACTCAAACAGTACGCTGATGTGCCGGCCGATCACATCGGCCTGCTGCGCGCCCGTAAAAGATTCCGCGCAGGAATTGAGTGTCGAAATCCGGCCGGCGAGATCCGTCACAATCACGCCGTTAATCAGGCTCTCCAGAATATTTTGCAGATAGTTCTTGGTCTGTTCTTTTTCCTCGATGGTTTTCAAAAGCTCGGCATTTTTGGCTTCCAGTTCCCGATTCAGAGAGGCAAACCTTTCTTCCAGGCGTGCATAGGCACGCTCCAGTTCCGCGGTCGCCTTATTGAAGCTTTCAAATGATTTCTGCAGTAAAGACAAATCTTCCATGCCGTTATCCCGTCATCCTTATTTTTTTACCGAATCTCCGTATTTATTCCACCATTTGGCATCCGCCTCGTAGAAATCCACTACCTTGGTCCAGAAACCCTCGGCGCCGGCAGCGGCTTTCATCTGCGCAAATATGTTTTGCGCCTGATCATTCTTATTCATCCTCAGGTAAGTTTTACCTACAAGAAACTGAGACCAGAATTTCAATTCTTCATCGGTTGCCGACGCAAGTGATTTACCATACATATCCAGCCCGCCTGCCAGATTGTCTCTGCTTAAGTACAAATCTCCGATTTCCTTGTAGGCGATCCCGGCATTAACTTTTTCATGCTTTTGTTCACTGAGATACTTCACTGCCGTCAGATAATTTTGCAAAGCCCGATCATTTTGTTTTTGGGCTTCGAGCGAACGGGCATAATTGGCATAGATTCGCCCCGGGTCGGAAATTTCCTGACCGGATCGGACAACGGCATCATAATTGTTAACCGCTTGATCATACGCCTGCCTGCGGTAGGCGATCTCCGCCAAATTTTTCTGTATCCCGGCCGCCAGGGGTAAGCTCTTTTTAACGGATGGTCTGGCCGCGAGCGTCGCGAGAATCATTTGAGCGTTATCATATTTTCCGCGGATGATCAGACCCTCTGCAATATCCAGTGATACTTTATTGATGATGGTTTCATCAGCAGCCACTTTCAGGTATCGGTTCAGGATACTTACATAATCGTCGATGAAACCCAACTCTTTCAAACTGAGCGCTATTTTGTTGACCTGGGGATATTCGTCCGCCTGGAGGCTCACTGCGCCGAAAGATTTAAAATAAACATAAGCAACCGCCAGGTAATCCTTCTTGGCATAGTATTCATCGATCAGCGCCGCAGACGCTGTTTTCAGGCCCCTGGCCGCATCCGCGACCCTTTTGCTTTCAGGATGCAGCTTCAAAAACTCCAGGTAAACATCAGCCGCTTTCCGGCCCTGCCCTTTCCTGACTAAAGCCGCCGCCTTTTGCAGCATGGCTTCTTCACCGACATCGCCCGTGGCATTTTTCATGATCAAGGTGTCGTACGTACCCATCGGATCTCTGTAGAATTGAATATGACGCAAAAAGCGAAAAACTTTGATCCCCGGCTTCTCCACACCTAGAGTCGCCATAGCCAGCATGCTTTCATCAGCTTCTTTGGTATTGGGATATTTGTCGATCATGTGGCTGTAAACAGCCAGGGCCGGAGCCTGTTGATTGGCGTCCTCATAGGCCTTTGCCAGAAGCATGAGTACGTTCTTTATTTTTTCGTCATTCGGATAGAGGTTGACATAAAAAGAAAAGGCTTCAACGGCTTCGTCATAACGTCTTAGGGATACTTTATGAAGACCATAATCCAGTATGAGGTCTTTCGGCATATCCGTCAAATCAGGCCATTTCTTCCGGGCGTCGCGAAACCATATTTCCGCATTGGTTGATTGTTTTCCTTTATAAAAGGCGTGTGCGATTAAGTAAAAAGATTTCTTGCCGTTTACTTTTCCACGATATTTCATCAAGTATCGGATCAGACTTTCCGCCGCCTGGCTATATTTACCGTCCTGATAATAAATATCGCCGATCTTGTAATAGGCTTCCGGCCCATAGGCAGAATCGGGGTATTTTGCAGTAAGATTCTGATATTGTTTAATGGCTTCGGGATAGTATTTAAGATGCTCGTAGGTTCTTGCCAATCGGTAGTAGGTCAGTGCGTTTTCCTTTCGCGGATCCGGAAAACTCTCCAGAGTGTTTTTGTAGAATTCCGCAGCAATCAACAGATTCTCTTTGCGGCCTTGCTTTCCAAGGTAATAGTGACAGTCTGCCATATGACGCAATGCCCGCTGCCCCCATTCCTTGCCGGTATCTTCGCGGCTGATGAATTCCTTAAAAGTTACCAGAGCCTGCTCATACTTTTTTTCTTTAAGCTCATCCAACGCTTTATTATACAGGGCAGAATCGGAATTCGGTTCTGATATTTCTCTCTCGTCCGGCTCTTTGAATACGTCCTCGGTTGTCTTATCAATATCGGCTAATATCACAGGTGCAGGCATTATTTTTTCGTTGCCTTTCATGAGTTTTACAAAGGCTTCCTTTTTCTTCCTCGCCGTGACGTCATCTTCGGTAAGCTTTTGACCCTGCTTTTCAGTCAATAGCTTGCCTACGGTTCCTTTCACGTCATCCTCTTGTTTTTGCTGTCTGATCGGGTAAGCGCCAGCCGCACCTGTCCCTGCTTTATAATAGCCCTGATTAACGGCTTCCTGTTCGGAAGAAAATATAATTCTGTGATGCTTTTTGACCTTGCTGTAAAAGGGCATTCCGGGCAAATGATAACGTTTGGATGTTTTATTTCCGATAATGACTATTTTGGAAGGTGGAGAAACCGCGCTGGCAGATTCGGTCTGCCGGACTTTTTCCAAAACAGTCTGCGGTTTTTTCTCATCGAAAGAATGAATAAAAATCTGATCGATTTCCTGCTTTCGCTTCATTGCGGATGCAGCCTCCGCAGCCTGCCGTCTGGTTTCATATTGTCCGGCGTATACGCGATACCATTTACCGCTCCCGGCAACATCGGCTTCACGCACGAAAGCTGCGTAACCCCGCGACCGCAGCCCGTTTAATTCTATTTCCGCCTGCCCCGCTGTCTTGTAGGATGCAAAATGAATCGAATATATTTTTGCACTGACCGGAGCGACCCACAACAGAGTCACGACTAGTATTGCAAAAAATATATAATTATTTTTTAAGCAAACGTTTTTTGAATATTTCATTTTCATTGCTCAGCGCGCGCGGCAACATATTTTTTTATTGAGAAAAGCAATTTGCATACCATAAGATTTATTTAATATATTCAAATACAAAGATAGTGAATATTTCGACCGTTGAACTTTTCCCGGTTGATTTTCTGTCAATTAGTCAGCTTTTGAGTCAAGATATTGACGATTTTGTCGATATAGATACTTTGGAAAAGAATAATCCTGGTGAAAATCCGCTGCCTGTCTGCTTGATGATATTTCACTACCATGGCATCTGGTTTGCATTATCTTTAGAAAAAAATTTCCGGGGAATCGCTCATGAGTGACATAAAAATGTACGATACTGACGATAAAAGAGAATACTCACGGGTAGATGTCTATATTCCGATAGAATACAGACTTGTCAATCCGCTGCGCAGAGATACGTTGCGCTCCCGGATAGCCGGCGAATCCATTCTCGCGGAGTTCAAGAATTTACCCAATCCTGACGATCAATTGATTGCGCAATGGCTTCAGTCTATTAATGCTAAACTGGACGAAATCATCCGCATGATGACGCTTCAGCATGACGGTTTTGATCATCTGAACATCGCCAAGGTGAACATCAGCGGAGGCGGTATGAGCCTGAATACCGGGGAATCCTTTTCCCCCGGAGACGTTCTCGAAATTAAAGCCATGCTGGGGTTGAAGACACCCACTGCGCTTTTTTTATACGGTGAAGTTATCGAGGTGACCATCCATCATGACGAATATGACACCTCCGTCCAATTCGTCAATATTGATGATTTTGTCCGGGATGAAATTATTCGCTTTGTTTTTGAGACGGAGAGGGAAATCCTGCGTGAAAAAAGGAGGTAAGTCCCTGAACGAATGATTGCTATTATCGGTTTTGTCATTGTTACAGTCGCGGTGATCGGTGGTTATCTCCTTGAAGGCGGTAATTTGTCCGTCATCTTTCAGCCCGTGGAGCTGATGATTATCGGCGGCGCCGCCTTTGGCGGTTTCATCATAGCATCTCCCATGAAAGTGATTAAGGCAGTCGGGGTTTCTATTACGCGTATTTTCACGAATAAACCTTACACGAAGCAGGATTATATTGAAGTTCTCCTGATGATTAACGGCATATTCTATAAAATCCGCCAGCAGGGTCTGGTTTCCATCGAATCGGATGTGGACGCACCCGAACAAAGTCCTCTTTTTGCAAATTATCCGAAAGTTCTGAAAAACCACGCGGCTGTCAGTCTGATTACGGACACACTGCGCACAGTCATGACGACGACCATCGCTCCCCATGAACTGGAAGCCCTGATTGATCAGGAACTGGAAGCGCATCACGAGGAAGCCATGGCGCCTGCCCACAGTGTCAGCACGATCGCTGACGGATTGCCGGGTCTGGGCATCGTCGCCGCTGTTATGGGCGTTGTTTTAACAATGGGTAAGATCAAGGAACCTCCCGAAGTGCTGGGGGCCAGCATTGGCGCCGCACTGGTCGGAACATTTACCGGCGTTCTACTTTGCTATGGTTACGTGGGGCCGATGGCCAAGAACATGGAATTTATCGCCAACGAAGACTTACAATATCTTAATGTCATCAAGGTGGCGCTCCTGGCCTTTATCGGCGGCGGTGCAGCACCGAAAGTCGCTGTAGAATTCGGCCGGCGTGTTGTTCCTGTCGAGGCAAAACCCTCCTTTTTGGAAATGGAAGATGCTCTGCGCGCGGCCAAAAAATAAACTCAATCTCTGGAATACTGTTTAGGAAAGCAATAAGTAAATGGAAGAACGGCATCAGCAAATCATCATCAAAAAAGTAAAAAAGAAGCAAGCCGGCGGCGCTCATGGCGGTTCCTGGAAAGTTGCCTATGCAGATTTTGTGACCGCCATGATGGCTTTCTTTCTTCTTTTATGGCTTTTGAGCATGGTTTCTGAGGAAAAGAGAGCGGCACTCTCCGAGTACTTCCGCCGATACAGCGTCTTTCAGGAAAGTGGTTCATCGGCCGTCACCATGAAGGACTCCAAGGTAACCGATCCAAAGTTCTTAAATGAAGCCGGTCATGAATCTCTCAAGGCGCCTTACAGCAATTCACGCGGAAAAGGGGCCATCGAATTCGGGATGAAAAAAGCCAAAAAGAATCTCAGTGCGGGCGATGAAGAGACGGTAAAAAAAATACGAGCTTCCATTGACGATAAAATGGCCGGTGTACGGGATCAAATCCTCGTGGATGTGATTGAAGGCGGCATTCGCATCCAGGTGATTGACACGGAGGGTTCCATGATGTTCCCTCTGGGATCGGCAGCACCCACCCCCAGGGCCAGGGAAATACTCAAGCTTGTGTCTGAAAACATCAATGAAATACCCGGGAAAGTAGTGGTAGAAGGCCATACCGACGCAGCGCCGTTTCGGGGTGATCAAACCACCAACTGGGAGCTGTCCACTGATCGCGCTTCTGCCGCGCGTCGCGCCCTGGAAGAATTCGGGACTGATCCGGTGCGCATTGCCCGCGTTGTCGGTTATGCCGATCAGGAATTACTGCTGCCCCTGGATCCTCGCGATCAGCGAAACCGCCGGATCAGCATTATTGTTTTGCAGCCCCAGCAAAATTAATTCCGTCATAAATCCTGTGATAATTTTGCAGCGGCTGGAAAAGACGACCATGCGCAATTTATGCGTTATCGTCTGATCCCTTTTGAGGATCGTAACGAGAATGATTACAAAGCCGGTGTGATATAAAAAGGAGCCCTTTATTCTGACAGGCACACGTCCACGACAAAGGTTCCTTCGTCAATTTCAAAGGGGATGATTAAGCTGGGCCCGCCCATGACGTGCGTAATGGAATGATTCTTTCCGGAAACCACCGTGGGAATGGCAGCCTGAATATAAAAGCCTTCAGCTTCCAGATTTTTTCGGGCTACGCCGGAAATCATGTTGGTAATTTCACCGACGGCATCTTTGATGTCGCCATTCAAGCTCTTAATATTTTCTCCGAGCATATTGGAAACAATTTTCAAAATTGCCTCTTCGCTGAAGCTTAAAGCCAGGGAACCGGTTGCCGATCCGGTCAAACCGATAATGCCGGATATATCCCCTTTCGCCAGATTATCTATTTTCAGATATGGCTTTCCTGCGCGCGGTTCCACAAAAGCCATGGTCTTTAATACACTGATGGTTCCCTCTAAAAAAGGATTAATAAATTTTACGTTCATGGATTCCCTTTCCTCATTGTTTTCTCGATTTATAATTATTTATTAATGCCGTCCATGATTTTCTTTATTTTTTCGTTCAGTACTTCTGCCGTGAAAGGTTTGACGATGTAATTATTAACTCCCGCCTTGACGGCCGCGACAACATTATCCTGAAGCGCTTCGGCCGTAACCATCAGAAAAGGCGTTTTGGCCAGATCCGCGTCTGCGCGGACGGCCTTGAGTAATTCCAGCCCTGTCATATTCGGCATGTTCCAGTCGGAGACAATAACATCAATCTTCTGAGACTTAAGCGCTTTGAGGGCCATGACGCCGTCTTCCGCTTCCACAATATCTTCATAGCCTACTTGTTTTAACAGATTGCGGACTACTTTTCTCATTGTAGCAAAATCATCAACAATCAAAACCTTGATATTTTTTTCATTCATAATATAACCTCACCTTATGTTTATCTTCTTCCTTGAAATGATTTTCAATTAGCGCCCTTCGGCCAATTCGAACAGACCCTCCGTATCAATAATCAAACCAATACGTCCGTTGCCCAGAATCGCTCCGCCGGCTAATCCTTTGATGTTCTTTAAACCTTCCCCGAGGCTCTTGACCACAACTTCCGCCTTGCCGATAATTTTATCGACCATTAAACACCGCGAACCGCTTTCGCTGTCGACAACAACAACGATAGCCTCCCAGGGTTCTTTATGCTCCGGCTCGATATCAAATAGATCATACATGCGGATCAAGGGCATCAGTTGGCCCATGGCATTAATCATTTCACCCTTGCCCACCACGTTGGTATAACTTTCCCGGGGCGGTCGCAGAGCCTGACGAATGGACGTTGTGGGCAGAATATAGCTTTCCGAACCGACCTTGACTATCATGCCGTCAATGATTGCCAGCGTCAAGGGAAACCGCGTAATAAATGTTGTTCCTTCACCGACGAAACTTTCGATTTCAATTTTGCCGCGCAGTTTTTCCACAGCCCGCTTGACAACATCCATCCCCACGCCCCGGCCGGACACATCCGTGACTTTGGCTGCCGTGGACAAACCCGGCATGAAAATAAGTTTATAGACCTCCTGATCGCTGAGGCTTTCGTCTGTGGAAACAAGCCCCGACTTTATGGCTTTATTGATAATTTTTTGTTTATCCAGCCCCTTACCGTCATCTGCAATTTCAATAACAATATTGCCTCCACGATGATAGGCTTTCAAGGTAATCAATCCTTTTTCGGATTTTCCCGCTTTTATTCTTTCCTCCGGTGTTTCCAGACCGTGATCCACGGAATTGCGGATCATATGTACCAGAGGATTGTAGATTTCGTCAACCATGTTGCGGTCGATTTCCGTATCTTCACCGACCAGTTCCACGGAAACCAATTTACCCGCGTTTTTCGCCAGATCACGAACCAGCCGGGACATGCGTTGAAACGTCTGCTTGATGGGTATCATCCTCAAGCTGGTGGATACGCGCTGCAGGGCCGACGTAATCCTGAAGAACTGAGAGATATCACGAATCAGACGTTTATCGGCATTTGCCTGATTTTTCAGGTCCTGCGAAATCATCGATTGCGTGATCACCAGTTCGCCGACCATATCAATCAAGTCATCCAGTTTGACGGTGTCCACACGAATGGTGGTTAAATCGGTCACCTGATCAACTTGCTTTCGCAAGGCCTGGGATACCTGTTTCGGTTTGACGGCACCCTCTTCAATTAACGTTTCACCGATTTTCTTGTCCGGCGTCGCTGCCCTGGTTTTCAGCGTCTCTTCCAGTTTTTCCTTGGAAATGATCCCTTGATCAACAAGAATTTCTCCAATCTTTTTCCCTCCGGCCTCCGTATCAAAACCCTGTTCAATTTTGTTAATTCGGGCTGTGAGAGCGGGGATATCCAAATCCGCATCGGCGACGGGTTTTCCCTCCAGAACATCCCGAAGTTGTCCGATTAAGGTTTTCAGCGCATCCGCGCCGTCCAGCACAACATCGATAAGGGCCGGCGTAACGGATATTTCACCGTTGCGGGTTTTGTCCAGAAGGCTTTCCAGGTTATGGGCCAGAGACCGTATTCTTTCCAGATTCAAAAAACTGGCAACTCCCTTGATGGAATGGAACGGGCGAAAGATGGCATTAATATAATCTTTATTTTCCGGCTCGTTTTCAAGATTCAGAATATTGATTTCAATCTCTTCGATATACTCCAGCCCTTCGGCGATAAAATCTCTGGTCAGTGATTCGTCCTGAATTTGAATGGACTGGATGCCTTCGGATTTCATCTCCTGAATGGGGCCTTTCCCCTGATCGTTCCTGCTATCCGCCGCACCGGCAGAACTTGCCACGCCGGCGACTGCACTCGTTTTTTCCAGGAACTCCTGGATGCTTCCATCGTATTTACCGGTATTATGGAAACTGTCGGCGATTTCCTGCATCAGATAAATGCCCTTTTCAAACACGCTGGCCGCGGCGGCTTTATCAGCAATCGCCTCGAGAATGGTTTTTTCCAGGATCTGGCTCAAACTGGACGCGCAATTTTTTACGGCATGGATTTTCATTTTTTTCGATTCATCCATGATCTGTTCGAGCTGGTTAAGAAATTTACCCGCCGTGGGAATATCCATATCCTTGCTGTCCATAACAAGATATTCCTGAGCCAATGTGTTCAGCAGTCTGATCAAGTTTTCAAAGTTCATCATCACACCATCTTAATAATTTCTGAGGCCATCTGTTCAATTGAAACAACTTTATCCGCCGCGCCTAACTTTATCGCTTCCTTGGGCATCCCAAAAACCACGCATGATTTTTCGTCCTGCGCAATCGTGCTGGCTCCCGCCTTTTTCATCTCCAGAAGACCTTCCGCACCATCGGCCCCCATGCCTGTCAGGATGACTCCGATAGCATTGGCCCCGGCATATTTGGCGGTCGACTTAAAAAGCACATCCACCGCGGGCCGTTGATGATGAACCATGGGGCCGGTTTTAACTTCCACATAATACCGGGCTCCGCTTCTCCTGAGAATCATATGGTAATTGCCGGGCGCTAAGAGTGCGGTCCCCGGCGTTACGGAGTCATTGTCCTCCGCTTCTTTCACCGATATCTGGGAGAGGTCGTTCAGCCGGGCGGCAAAGGCAGTGGTGAAATTGGCCGGCATGTGCTGGACGATGACAATCCCCGGTGAATTGGGCGGCATTTTAGTCAAAACATTTTTCAGTGCTTCCGTTCCGCCCGTGGACGCACCGATCGCAATCACTTTATTGGACGTCTGAGCCAGTGCACGAATAGGTTCCGAAACGGGAACAACGCCCGGAGTCGAATCATCCCTTTTGA
Source organism: Deltaproteobacteria bacterium (assembly GCA_036528635.1). GTDB lineage: Bacteria > Desulfobacterota > Syntrophia > Syntrophales > Smithellaceae > UBA8904. Next base: position 174,829 of record JAIGNE010000024.1, on the reverse strand, counting down.
TAATTCGGACGTGGGAGGCCGCGCGGATTTTATCGACCAGCTGCGCCGACATGTCACCGACACTGTAAGCGGTGCCGGGCTTGGCAATCACATCAACTGCCCCGATGTCCATGGCTTCCAGGGTTAATTTTCCTCCCTGGGGCGTCAAAGAGCTTACAATGATGGTCGGCAGCGGATAGTATTTCATCAGCTTCCGGAGGAAGGTGAGACCGTCCATGCGCGGCATTTCAATATCCAGGGTCAAAACATCCGGTTTCAGGTTGACGATTTTTTCCCGGGCGACGTAAGGATCAGGAGCCACGCCAACCACCTGGACATCAGGATATTTCGAAAGTTCTTCCGAAAATATCTTCCTGACAACCGCGGAATCATCAACAATGAGCACCTTTATTTTTTTCACATTGCCGCCCTTCTCAAGCTCTGAACCCCGGGTCATTTCATCCCCGATCAGTCGCCATTCATTTCTTCTCGGTCTCCAGGTTCATGACAATGCCCAGATACTGATCATCCGAATCAAATATCAGGCTCAAGACCGCATCCGTATTTTTTGAAAAGCTGCCCGGTTTTTTTTCATAAACCGGAATCGATAAATCGAATACTTTTTTCGGCTCCAGCTTATTGAGAAAATTTCCGGCGATCATGTTCAACGCTTCCTTCGCGCAGTCTTCCATGGTCTTTTCCGTTACATCCTGTGGTTCCAGACCGAGCATATTTTGAACCATGATGCTGGCAACACCCTTGGATAAATACGTTTTGATTTCTCCCTTCATGGGGCCGCTGAACTGAATGGACGCCATCATGTCATATCGTATGTCTTCATCGTAAGGTTCCAGAAAAACGAAAAACATTTTTTCGAAAACTTCAAAAATCGAGTTCATCAGCATTTCTTGAATTTTCTTCATATTGCCCATCATGTCCAACTCCTATGACTTCGTAAAGTACCTTCCTGATTTCTTCCGGCAAAAAAGGTTTCTTGATAAAACCCTTCGCCCCCCGCGCAAACGCTTCCTTCATGCGCTGGTCAGAACCCTCCGTTGTAATCATAATCACCGGGATTTCCTTCAATGTTTCATTTTGGGCCAGAAGATCCAGTAACTCCAGGCCATTGATTTCCGGCATATTGATATCTGAAATAATCACATCAACCCAGTTGTCAGCGAGCAATTCCATCGCCTGCCTTCCGTTGCTTGCTTCAATACACTTGTCCATCTGGAAGCCGGATAGCGTTACGATCTTCTTAACGACCGCCCGGATGGAACTGGAATCATCCACTATTAACACATTGAATGACATAGGGTTTATACCTTTCCTGGCTATATAATATTAACAAGATCTCTGGCATTGTTCAGATCATCTGAAAGCATCACCATACTTTTTTCCAGATCTCTCATTCTCAAGTTGAATTTCTTGAGCAGTTCGCCGACCGCCCGCTGAGCCAAACCTTCGACAGAACTGCCGATCCCCATCATCAGACAAGCCTCGTCCGCCATGTAAACAATCCATGGCATGATTTTATCTTCCTTTTCCAGCAGATCCGGCCGGTGATGAAAAGAAATGGCGTCGCGGATTTCGATCGGGAAATTCCAGTGTTCGGCGATCTTTCCGCCCAGTTCGGCGTGATTGATGCCCAGGATGGCTTCTTCAGCTTCTAAAAACGACATCTGGTGCTCTGCAACGAGAAACGTGATTTTTTTTAATTCATCGCGGACAAATTCACCCATGATGATTTTGCCCACGTCATGGAGAAGCGACGCCGTATAAAGCGTCGTATTCTCATCTCCCGTAATTTTTTTGGACAGGATCTGCGACATCAGGGCCACGGCAACGGAATGTTCCCATAAATCGGTCGCACTATCAAAGTAACCGGATGACCCTTTTTTGTAATATTTGGAGATGCCCGCCGTTTGAATAGCGCGCAAAAGGTTTTTCTGCCCCAGATACATGACCGCATCGTTGATGGTACTGATTTTATGCTGAGAGCCAAAATAGGCTGAGTTGGCCATCTTCAGGATGTTGGCTGTAATGGAAGGATCATATTTGATGATATTGGCAACCTGTAATACGGAGTAGTCGGGTTTGCTGAGCAACTGGGCGACCTTATTGCCGGTCGCGGGAAATGCCGGAATTGTTTCAATGGATTTGAGGATACGGTTGATTGCTTTCATAGTTCCTTCATTTCACCTCCAGAGGTTCGGACATATGTTTTGCCCGTAGCCATTTCCAGACGTACCGTTCTGTTGTGGTTTGCACCGGTATCTTCGGCTGTAATCATAACGTTATTTTTCCAGAAGATCTTTCTCATGGCCATGATATTTTTCTGACCGATACGGAAAAAATTGGTATCATCGAGTATGCTGGCGCCACCGGCTACCTTGACAACCATCCGCTTTTTTTCCGCCCCCAGGGCATAACAGGACTTAAACAACACTGGAATGCCTGTATCAGCGAACATTGGGGGATTCTCTTTCGCTTTTTTATCATCCAAAGCGGAATCCGGCAGCATATAATGCAACAAACCTCCCACCCTGGCGATCGGATCATACACGGAAATGCCGATACAGGAGCCCAGGGCATAGGTAATAATCATGTCATTTAAATTGTTGCTGATCTTGATATCGGATATGCCAACTATTAAATCACTCATAAGTTATTTCACATAAACGCTCGGTTCAACATAGTTAAATTGATGCTTCAACCCGGTCAGACTTTCCGAATGACCGACAAAAAAGTAACCGCCGCTTTTCAAAGAGTCATAAAATTTGTTCACCAGAAGATTTTGGGTTTTTTTATCAAAATAGATCATGACATTACGGCAGAAAATAACATCGAAATCATTATGAGCATGAAACCGATCCATCAGGTTGAACCGCTGAAAGGAAATCATTTTTTTAATTTCGTTTTTAACGCGGACATAACCTGCGGATTGACCCGTTCCCACCTGAAAAAATCTTTTTAAAATGTCCGGTGCGATCCCTTTGGTTTTTTCCTGTGCGTAAATGCCGGCCTCGGCAATCTTCAAGACCTTCGTCGAAATATCCGTCGCCAGGATGGATGCTTCAAAAGGATGGTGACCGGTGGTTTCCTTGACTGTTATGGCTAATGTATAAGGCTCTTCTCCGGTTGAGCATCCCGCAGACCAGATTTTGAAACTGTTTTTAGATCCGCGGTGGTCTGATTTTTCGATTGCCGATAGAATAATATGACGCAGCCTTACAAAATGGGACTCTTCGCGAAAAAAAGAGGTTAAATTGGTCGATATGGAGTCAATCATGGAAATTAATTCATCTGTGCCTTCCTCCGTTGTCACGTAATGATAATAATCCGTAAAGGATTTATAGCTGCCCGCCCGGAGTCTTTTACTCAGCCGCGCTTTGACCAGTTCTTTCTTTCCTTCATGCAGATAGATACCGCATTGTTCATAAACAAGACGGCTGATTTTCTCAAAATCACTGCTTTTCAGTTCGAAAGTGTTTATGGACATGAATTATACACTCTATAGCGTTATTTTCACGACCGGAATAATTACGGCCCTCACGTTTATTGACTGCCCGGCACAGGTAAGCGGTATTCAGACCGCATTTTTGATGAATAACAGCAATCCTTATGCCAACCATTCTTTAGAATTCCGTCATCATTTGCCATTTTTATTACTCGACCATCATTTACTCAGACAGCGAAGACATTGCAAGATTTACGTTATTTCATTCTTTTATTCGGCAAAAAAATGAAATACTTAAGATAAACAACATATTTATTTAAGAAACTGCTAATTTTATGACGGACATGATGGTTTGCCGGCGCGAGTGCTTATTTTTTGACGGTTTGGGCATTTTCATATTGTGTTTTGGGCGCCTTTATTTTATATAAAACAGGTTAGCTCGCGAAAGGTTCTTCAACAATCTACCTGCAGGAATTGAAATGAAAAATGGAAAGATACTCATCGCCGATGACAACGAACTCAACAAAGAAACGCTTACTGAAATTCTGAGAGAAGAAGGATACGACGTCAAGGCGGTCAATGACGGTCGCGAAGGTATTGAATCTTTTCTTGAAGAAAAATACGACATTATCATTACCGATCTGCGAATGCCCCACGTGGACGGACTGGAATTTCTCAAATACATCAAGGATACCAATAAAGACAATATCGTCATTATGATCACCGGGCACGGCACGGTCAACGCCGCCGTCTCCGCGATGAAAATGGGCGCTTTCGACTTTATCACCAAGCCCATCAAAGATGATCTGGTCAAATTATCGGTCAGCCGCGCGATCAATTTCGCCAGGCTCCGCGACGAGAACATGTCATTAAAGGAACACCTCAGGGAAAAGCAGGATTTCGACAAAATCATCGGCTACAGCGACTGTATGAAGAAAGTTTTCGATACCATTGACAAGGTATCCAATTCCGACAGCACCGTTCTGATCACCGGCGAAAGCGGAACCGGCAAAGAGCTCGTGGCGCGTGCGATTCATTATAAAAGCGATCGCAGGAATCAACCGATGATTCCCGTGAACTGCGGCGCTATCCCGGAAGAATTGCTGGAAAGCGAACTCTTCGGACATGAAAAAGGCGCGTTCACCGGCGCCATCCGCAACCGACTGGGAAGATTCGAACTGGCTCAGGGCGGCACAATATTTCTTGATGAAATCGGAGATATGAGCCCGGCGCTTCAAGTCAAGGTCCTGAGGGTCATTCAGGAAAAACAGTTTGAACGGATCGGCGGCGTCAAAACCATTAATGCCGATGTCCGTATTATCGCTGCCACCAATCAAAATCTGGAAAAGGCAGTCGCAGAAAAGCAATTCCGCGAAGATCTTTTCTACCGGATTAATGTCATTCCGATTAATCTGCCCGCGCTCAGAGAACGCGGCTCCGATATCCTGATCCTCGCGAATCACTTTTTAATGACCTTCAACAAACTCAAAAGAAAAAATGTCGGGCACATTTCGCCCGATGTTGTAAATCATCTCATGCATTATCACTGGCCGGGCAATGTTCGGGAACTGCAGAACCTGATCGAAATGCTGGTCGTCATGAAAGAAGAAGGAGATATTTGTATCGAAGATTTACCGGTAAAAATCCGCAATGTCCCCAATGGGCCCCCGGCGAACACAGACATGACTCTTTCAGAAGACGGCATCGACTTTAACGGTTATATCAGCCGTTTGGAAAAAGAACTTCTCCTCAAGGCTCTGAAAATGAGCGGTGGCGTCAAAAACCGCGCGGCCAAGCTTCTCAACCTTAACCGCACGACACTGGTCGAAAAGCTGAAGCGTTTAAATATCGCCGGTGACTGGGTGGATTAGCCATCGTCCGCACCGGGTTCCTGCCTTATACGGCGCGGCTTTCGCTCGTAAAGTCCATAGCTTCCCCCCATGTTCCCGGTCGTCAAAGAACCGTCTTGCCAATGATTTATCGCCTCAACCCGTTTTCCCGAATCGTTCGGTAAGATTCCCGGAAACATTCAGCAGGCATCAAGCCGGCGGCGTCTGAAGAAAGTTCCCGTTTGATTCTTTTCACAAAATACATATCCACCGCCCCTTTATTTTTCGCCAGGATTCGTCCGCGGGCTTCGGTTTCAAAATAATCTTTGATCCGGAGATAGGTTGATTCCGAAATATTGACCCGCCCCTTCTCCCCGGAGGATTCCATCCGGCTGGCCAGGTTGACCGAATCACCCCAAACATCATAAACGAATTTCTTTTGACCTACAACACCAGCCATTAGCGGACCGGAATGGATGCCGATGCGGATCTCAAATACCGGACGTCCGTAGCATGCTTTCTTTCGATTGACCTCCTCGACCAGCGACTGAATTTCCAGTGCGCCCAGCACCGCATCAATGGCATGGGTAGAATTGGCAACAGGAACTCCCCCTGCATACATATAAGAATCACCGATCGTTTTCAGCTTTTCCAGTCCGTATTGATCCATCACCCGATCAAACCGGGAAAACAATTCATCGAGTTCGCGCACCAGCTGATCGGGAGTCAGCTTTTCCGATATTTCAGTAAAGCCGACAAAATCCGTGAAAACAATCGTGGCGGAGGAATAAAATACTGGCTTGACATAGCCCTGTTCTTTAAGCTCCTCCGCAACAGCGGACGGTAAAATGTTCAGGAGCAGCTTATCAATTTTTTCCTTATCTGATTTTAATTCTCTTCCCTGTTCTTCGATTTTTTTTGACTTCAACCAACTGGCGTAGCGTTTACTATCCAGAAGATAAATAAAGATTACAGCAACAACCGTCACAGTCAACAGATCATGCAGACTGTAACGAGCACTCACCGATTGAAAGGACATCCCTTTGCAATACCCCACGATGAAAAACATGGCGAGCGATGCGGCCAGGACCGCCAATGCAGCCCACCGCTTGACCGGCACAACAGCCAGCAATGTCAGAATAAAGAGATTTCCTCCCAGATAAACAGGGTCGGCTTTGGTCAAAGCGGTGATCAACCCGCAGGAAATCGCGAGATAGGCTCCGATGATATTTAAAAACATTAAATTGCATTCAGGAAACCGTCGCGTAAGATAGAGGATAAAAATGACCAGACTGACAACGGACAATCCGATGCGTATAAACGGCAAAAGCGGTTCCCCGGGATGCAGCTCTCGATCCAGCGGAATATAGGGCAGCCAGGCCACCACGGTGATGAGCGAAGCGAAGAAAAGAATCCGGCCACACTGATAATTTAATTCGCTGGAAAAGGTCGGCGGGTATTCTGCGCGTTCAGATTCGACAACTGCGGAAATACGCAGCCGCTCCCGTAAAGATTGAATAACATCCATGTCATCCTCCTTTTGTCAGTCCGCCTGAGATCACTGTAACGTGTCGAAATCGGCTTTCAGGCAAAGCGGCTTTTTATGTGACCCATTGTTGTACGGATACTTCGGATATTCTGTAATGATCTGATGCTGCATTACCGGTTGTTTTTTCCCGGTATCCGGGCAACCACCCGGCAAGGAGAACCGCTGACACCTGACAGGCGCAACGGGAAAATAAATATCTCGCCTTTGCCGGTAACGCGGTGTGCTTCCTTCTGATCCAGGTCTTCTACAAGGAATTTTGCTGCTGTGGCAACCAGCCGATGAAACGCAAAGGGTTCGGCATCATCCACATCAATGTCACCTGAAAGCACCAGCAGCACGGAGGGCAAGGAAAGAATCAATTGGATAGCCTCCCGGGATTGCTTTGCGGACTGATTTTCCGGTGTTCGTAAAAATAGAATTTTTTCCCCACGGTAGGTCTTAAGCGTTTCGGCAACATCCGGCAGAGACATCGCGTTTGGCAGATTCAGCAAAAAATACTTTCCGATAAATTGTTCCGGTGAAAGAGATTCCAGAGTCACGCCATTTTCCAGAAAATGGGCCGGTGCGTCAATATGCGTCCCGCTTTGTGTTCCCAGAGAAATTCGTGATACGCGAAAACCTTCCCTGGAAATTGAAGACCAGTCCTTCACTTCCAGCGGCGGATCGGTGTAGTTCCCCCTCGAAAAGGGAACGTAATACTCATCCAGCGGATTTGTCAGGTCGATGATGACCGTATTTTTGTTTCCGTCCAATCGTGCCTCCCTTCCATAGGATACGTGACGTTCAGGAGTTTTTCAGAGCCGGTCGCGCACCCCTCCGTATCACGCCTTGTTGTACTCTTCAAAAAGCATGGTAAAGATAGCACGGCCTTGCGTGGCCGAACGCAGATCGGTGGAATAGCCAAACATGGCCTTGAGGGGAACCTTGGCCTTAACTTCGGAAATCGGCCCCTTGGGATTGACCGTCTGGATCTCGCCGCGCCGGGCGTTGATGTCGCCGATCACATCCCCCATGAACTCGCTGGGGGTGATGATATCCACCATCATGATCGGTTCCAGAAGCACGGGATCGGCTGACTGACAACCGTCGCGGAAAGCGGCGGCAGCGGCAATTTTAAAGGCCTGCGGAGAAGATTCTCCCTCGCGATAGGCACCGCCGGTGATTTTAACGCCGACATCGATAACCGGATAGCTGCTCAGCACGCCGCTGGTCATAGCTTCCCGAAGCCCCTCTTCAATGGATTCATGATATTCAAGGGGGATCATCGCTTCGGACAGTTGATTGATAATTTCGTTACCCGTACCGCGTTTGCGCGGCGACAGTTCAATGCGGACCCGGCCAAAGTGCTTCTTTTCACCCAGTTCCTTATCAAACAAACCTTCTGTCTCAACGGACTTCTGGATCGTTTCACGATAGACGACACGCGGTCGCCCGACATTCACATGGGCATTGAATTCCCGGCTGAGCCGGTCCACAATAATCTCCAGGTGCAACTCACCCATGCCGGAAATGACTGTCTGAGCGGTTTCATCATCGTATTTAACACGCAGGGTGGGGTCTTCATCCGTCAGTTTGATCAGTGCCTGAGCCAATTTTTCCTGGTCGGCGGGTGTTTTGGCTTCAATAGCCTGGCTGATCACCGGTTCATAAAATTCCATTTGCTCCAGAATGATCGGATGCGCTTCATCGCAGAGGGTATCGCCGGTCGTCGTTTCCTTCAACCCCAGAACAGCGACCAGTTCTCCTGCGGAGGCCTTGTCGATTCTTTCCCGCTTATTGGAATGCATCTGTAAAAGACGGGCAACTTTTTCTTTCTTCTTTTTAATGACATTGTAAACTTCGCCATTGGCGGCAATCTGGCCGGAATAAATGCGCAGATACGTAAGCTTGCGTCCTTCATCAATCTGAATTTTAAAAGCGAGCGCCGCCAGCGGTTCTTTATCCGAACTATGCCTGATCTCTTCTTGTTTTGTTTTCGGATTAAAGCCTTTGACCGGCGGAATATCTTCCGGGGAAGGCAAGTAATTGACCACGGCGTCCAGAACCGGCTGGATGCCTTTGTTCCGGAGCGCTGCACCGCACAGAACCGGAACAATCTTCAGGGCAATCGTCGCTTTGCGAAGTGCGGCGTTGATTTGCGCGACCGACAGCTCCTCGCCCGATAAATATTGTTCAGCCAGATCATCATCGAAGTCAGCGAGCGTCTCGATCATTTTCTCCCGCTCTTGCTGAGTCTTCTCGGCATAATCCTCTGGAATGTCTTCTGTCCTGTAATCCACGCCTTGCGTGCCGTCGTCCCAGATCAGCATTTTCCGGTTGATCAGGTCGATGGCTCCGCGAAACGTGTCTTCTCTGCCCACCGGAATCTGAACAGGCACCGGCCTGGAGTGGAAACGCTCACCCATCATTTCGACGGCATGAAAATAATCCGCGCCGACGCGATCCATCTTATTGATGAAGGCGATCTTGGGAACACCGTACTTATCCGCCTGGTGCCAGACGGTTTCCGATTGCGGCTCGACGCCGGCCACAGCGCAGAAGACAACCACCGCACCGTCCAGAACGCGCAGCGACCGTTCGACTTCAATGGTGAAGTCAACGTGCCCCGGCGTGTCGATGATGTGAATCTCGGAATTTTTCCAGGTGCATGTCGTCACCGCGGACGTAATGGTGATACCCCGTTCCTGCTCCTGGGGCATCCAGTCCATTACTGCCTCGCCGTCGTGGACCTCGCCCATTTTGTAGGATTTACCGGTATAAAAAAGAATTCTCTCACTGACGGTCGTCTTGCCGGCGTCGATATGAGCGACAATTCCGATATTACGTATTTTTGATATTTTTGATTTTGGCGCCATAATGATATCAGTTGTTCCGGCCTTTGACCGGCGCATAAAGGTCGGGGTCCGGCTTGAAAGCATTCGATGTGGATACATGACCTTTAAGGGATGCCAGCTCTTTGCCTTCCACAAGAATTTTCACAGCCTTGATGTCCGGGACATTGGCCGTCAATGTATTGGTCAAGGAATAGACGGTCGCCATCTCCGCCGTGGAACCGCCCGGATGCAATTTTGTCAAATCAGCGCTGAAATTGACCTGAGCCGTTCCGTCTTGATCCAGCTTCACCTCCCTCAGCGCAACATGGGCAGGAAAGGTATTGACATTGCCGGCCTTGGAACCATCGAGCAGCGCATTGATGACTTCCTTCGCCTGATCGGCCGCATCGTCTTCCTTCTGAATGTAGCGCTTCTCGGCAATCAGGAATCGTTCCTGCGGATCGGAAAAATAAATGTCAACGATTCTTTTTTCTTTCTTCTTCAAAGCTTCCATATCAACCGGCGGAAACAGGGCATCAAACAACAGAATAAAGAACAGCACCAGCAACAGGACAACACCGCTGATGATGGCGACGAGATATATAACCCGGGTGGATTTTTTCTTCTTTCGGTCCTTAAAGTTTTCAGACCGGCGCTGCTTTTTAGTGGACATAAACGGTGACTCCTCATCGAAAAAACTGGGCCAATCTAGGGTATTTTTCTTTCACTGTCAAGCACAACAAGCTTTGCCTGCACAAGAACATTTTTCTTTCGCCAGCCCCTTCAATCCTATCTCGCCCCTGCACAAAAAACGGCCCGCAGATAACCGTGCGGGCCGTTGTCAGGATTGAATGGCCGACAATTGGTTTTAGTATTTTCCGCCAGTCCTTCATCATAAGACTGCGGATAAAGCACACTCCTGTCAAATTTATGTAAAATTTAGTTAATTTTTAAATCAGATTGTAGTATGTATGATCAATGGTTTTTGTCGTATATGCTTTTTGTTCTGATAGGGAGCAATATTATTCATTAACGAGGAGGAGTTAAGATATGGCAACAGTAATGCCGGAAGGTGAAAATATTCAGAAAGCAATTAAATGGATTTCTGCCAGTTTGGAGGACAGCGCCGCTCAGCCGATGCACATGTTGATCGAAAAGGCCGTGTTTAAATTTGATTTGTCTCCCAAGGATACCGAATTTCTGATGGGGTTTTTCCGCAATCACAAAAAATAGCAGCGCGCTTTGTGACGCAGCGTCTGACACATCTTCTGAACGAATGTGCGGTGGTCGAAGGTACCCTTCAATCACGGATTAAATCCTGACGGATCAACGTGTTCAATCCTGTCAGGATTCCACTTTGGCGCATCATCGCGGTCCACAAGCCTTGCCCGAACCCCTTCGATATAGTCGGAATGGCGGGTAATATATTTCGCAGCTTTTAATTCCGTGGCAAATACGTCTTCAATCGGCCGGCCTTCGTTGTAACGCAATAATTTTAAGGTCAGAACCAGAGCGGTAGGCGACCGTTCGGCCATATTAATAAAAACCTGGTTGCAATGATCTTCCTGCTCATAGCATTTTGTTAAAGCTTTCAGAATCTCCCTGATATCCGACTTACCCGCAAAATATTTTTCCACCCACGCATCCATGGCGGGGTTGCCGGGAAAATGAGAATCCGTCAAATCGGATATTTTCCCCAGCAGTTCATGATACAAGCTTTCTTTGCCCGGTTGGCCTTCCGGTACAATGTTTTCCAGCTTTTCAATCAGTTGAGGAATATCGTCGGATTTCATGTAATGCGTTGCAAATCCAAGCCGAACGCACTCGCGGCCGATCATGTCATAACCGGTCAGACCGAGATATTCAGGATACCCTTTGGGACAGCGGGTGAACATCCAGCCCGTTGAACCGACATCCGGAAAGAAACCGATTCTCGTTTCGGGCATGGCCATGCGGGTTCTTTCCGTGACGATGCTGATGCCGGCGCCCGCGGCAATGCCCAATCCGCCCCCCATTGTGACTCCGTCGGCCAGCACGATCACCGGCTTTGAAAAAAGATGGATTCTCAAATCAAGGCCGTATTCCTTGCGAAAAAAAGAATCGATTTTATCGTATTGTTTAAGACGTCCCAGACGGGCCAGTTCCCTGACATCTCCGCCCGCGCAAAATCCTCTGGGGCTGCTGCTGTAAAACAGAACAAACCGGCATCGCGGATCAGCTTCCGCCAGATTCAGGAGAGAATCGATGCTGTCGATCATTTCCTCACTTAAACTGTTGAGCGCCTCCGGGCGATTCAGAATAATCGCCAAACCTGACTTTAACTTGCGCGACAAGATGTGGTGCTCGTTTGTGATCATTTTCCATCCTAACATCATTAATTTCTGCGTGAATAAGATTACTTCTATAAGCCGCGGCGATGACCATCACATGCCTGGTGGTTGGAACAGGCGTGGATAACCGCAATTCCCCGGGCGTCTCCGATACCTTCCCCGCCTCCACCGAAATCATTCTACGTTTCCTCGACGCCTGAAACATTGCCAAGGATACGACCGTGACGTTTGTCTGGCTTTTAAATGGGAAAAAAAATTTAAAAACCGCCTGCCGCTCAAGAATGGTCCGAAGTGGAGAACCGGGCGGATAAAAAGCTGTTTGGGCAAAAAGGAGACTGGAAAGTCGAAATCCGCGATGCCGCTGGAAATGTTCTGTTCAGTTCAAGGTGGAATAAAAACCTGATGCAATATCCCGCTTCATCAGAAGCGGGATATTGCATTTTCCTCCATGCTTATTTCTTCAGCAAATCCCTGATTTCCGTAAGCAGCTCCTGATCTTTGGTTGGAGGAGGCGGTGCGGCCTCTTCTGTCTGCTTTTTCTTCATGATCATGCCCAGAAATTTCACAATAAATATATATAAGGCTATTGCAACAATCAGAAAGTTGACGATTTCTCCGATAAACAAACCATACGGAATTTCTTTGCCGTTAATCACCCATTTCCAGGCGAGATAGCCCTGTTCGCCCGGGATAAAGACACTGATGACCGGCATAAGAATGTGCTTCACCAGTGAATCGACAATTTTGCCGAATGCAGCCCCGATGATCACACCGATAGCCAGATCAACCACGTTACCCTTTAATGCGAAATTTTTAAATTCCTCAAGCACCGAAGACACTTTTTTCTTTGCATCCATACCGTGACCCCCTTTAAAGAAATTGCGACTGCTTCCTCACTCGACCTTGTACATTTCTTCGTAAATTTTCAAGTCAATCACGCTGAAAAAACTGTCATATTGATCCTTGCCCAGCAGTCGGCGCAACTCCCAGCCGGTTTTGGTTTTCTTCTCCGTCGTGACAATCAGGCTTACTTCGCATTCCTTCCAGTTCAGCCGCTTAACGCGAGCGTTTGTTTTGATACGCCAATCATCCGAAATCACGTAATCCGAATCGACTCTGTTATGATTATAATCGATGGATATATTATCGCCGATTTTTTTCTCTTCCAGGACGCCGGCAATCGATTTAAGGATAACTTTCTCTTTGGCCTCATACACATGCTTATGTTCTTCCGGTTTGGAAATCACCGCCGATCGAAAGCCGTCTCCCAACTCATGGGCGCAGGATATCAGAGAAATAGCGAGCATGACGGCGAAAAACAAAAGAATCGTTTTTTTGATCATACATCCCTTTCCGAGCACGATAACGCACTACTGATTATTTCCGTTGATCCACCAGTCGCTTTTTTCTTTGAACCACCAGTGTGACGAATCCGTCTGAACAATGCGGGCCGCCAATTTCCGACCTTCCTCGGTGGAAAGCCTCTGTAAAGCATACTTGATCCATTCATCGGAATATTTATTACCCAGATCCCCGTACTCCTTGAGCTGCAGGATCAGCGAAATCTGATCTGCATCGCGGGCAATCCGTGATTCCGGAGTTTCTTTTGCATTAAACTCATCAATGGTCTGCCGGATATCGTCTCCGAAAAAAAGTCCTTCCGTTAATTCCCTGACGGCCTTGGCTTCATCGACGGCCACATACTTCTTATTAACGTAGTTCATATCTCCCGTGCGGGCTTCCGGCAAATCATGGAGAACGCACATCTTCAACACTCTGAGTTCGTCGAGCGATCGATTGAGCTTGCACAGGGCATAGCCGACAAAAACCGTTCTCAGCACATGTTCCGCCACCGATTCTCTGCCGCTGCCCAGAAACTGGTAACCGCTGCGGGGGGTTTTGCAGAGCATCCCCACTTCAAATAAGAAATCAGCCAGATTCTCCATTTTATCCCTTTTTCAATACCTTGATGCGATTACCCATCATATCCGCCATCTTCCGGATCTGTATTTGCAGAGACGCGATACTGTCCGGTCTTGAATTTTCAATTTTTTCCAGCTGACCCTTCCAGTGTTCCAGAAGATCGATCTCACTTTCCTTTAATTTTTTTTCGAACCTTTCCTGATATTCCTTGATAAATGCGGCGGTTGTTGAATCCATGGTCGCCATTGTGCATCCTCCTTGATATCCTTGACGTGATGGAACCGCATTATATCATTCGATCTCAAACATGCAACAAACATTTCATAAATGATAATTTGACAGCCCCGGTTAAATACTATAAGAAAACGCACGAAAATAATAAGGTGTGAATAGATCCTATGAGCTGTAAACCAAATCCCGAAGATATCGCCGGCGGGCAGGCAATTCTGGAAGGCGTGATGATGCGGCACGGTACGAAGATCGCCGCGGCGGTCAGACGGCCGGACAGGGAAATCGTTTTTCAGGAACGCGAGTATGTCCCGCTGACCAAACGCTATAAGCCGCTGGGGTGGATGTTTATCCGCGGCACAGTCAGTTTATTTGAAATGATGATTATCGGCATTCAGTGTCTGATGTTTTCCGCGGAAGTCGCCCTGTCGGAGGAAGAAAAAAAACCCCAGGGCTGGGAAATGTATGTCTCGTTTGCCGTCAGCTTTACCGTCGCCATTTTTTTCTTTGTCGTCGTGCCGGCTTTTTTCTTCACCAGGATCAAAATCTACATCGACAGTCTGATTCTTTTAAATATCCTCGAAGGATGTGTCCGGTTGGGGATCTTTCTATGCTTCCTGGGCGCAACCCTTCTCATGACGGACATGCGGCGGGTTTATATGTACCATGGCGCCGAACATAAAACCGTTTTTGCCTGGGAAGACGGCCAGGACCTGACCGTTGATAATGTCAGGAAATACTCCACCCGTCACCCCCGTTGCGGCACCAGTTTTATTTTGTTCGTGATGATCGTCTCTATTCTGATCTTTTCCCTCCTGGGGCGACCCGACTTTCTGCACCGGGTCATCTATAAAATTCTGCTGATGCCGGTTATCGCCGGCATCTCCTACGAGGCTATCCGCTTTACCGGAAGACACAGCCGCTTCAAATTCGTTCAGATCCTGAGCTGGCCGGGGCTCGCGTTGCAAAGAATTACCACGCGCGAACCGGATGATGATCAGATTGAAGTCGCTATTGCAGCGATGAAGAAGGTTGTATAATCCCGCGTTCCCGTCATCTGAAATCAAAGATCTTCAACGGATGCTTTTATCTGCCGGCCTGGAAGCCCGATTAGGATTGACTTTTCCGACCGGTTAAAGTAATCAAAAAAGCCATTATATTTATTTTTATTGCACATGGGGGCAGCAGACATGGGGAAGATTTTCCGGCAGGCTTTTATTCTTTGCTTTCTTTCCATTTTTTTGTTTTATTCGCAGGCCTTATCCAGTAACGAGGACACGGCTCAGCTGACTTTCAGCAAGACGGCCGTGTCCAAAAAATATTTTCAGAATTACACAGTTCAGAAAGGCGACGTTCTTTCCGCAATCGTTCGCCGGCTGCCGGGCATCACTGAAAAAGACATCCCCCGTTATTACGAGATGACCAAAGAACTGAATCCCGACATCGCCGACCTGGACAGACTGTACGAAGGGCAGACCATCCGGCTGCCTGGAAAAAGCCCGGCGACCTCGGAAACACCGGCCCCGGCCCTTGCCGCTTCCGGGACGGAAGACGCCGGTTCTCAAGCCTACCGGGTTAAAAAAGGCGATAGTCTCATTCGAATCGTTCACCGCGAGCTCCGCATCAGCAGCCGTACGCAGAATATATTGCTGGAGATCAAAGCGTTGAACCCGGGCATTAAGGACGTCCATAAAATCTACATCGGCCAGATCATTCGCCTGCCCGAAGGTCAAACGGCTGCAAAAGCCTCTTTTGCCGTAACGGTGAAGAAGGATGTTGCGCCGGCCGGAGAAAAAGTCCAGGTCCTAACGCCTCAGGACGAATCTTCATCGCAAGACACAAAAGACGGCACAGCGAAAGAGTCCATCGCTTTGCCTCCCGCCGAACGAATGGCCGTCGTCAAGCACATCATTACGCAGATGAACGGCAGCATGATTACCAACGGAAACTATTATCTGCCGGTCTCCCGAACCGAGCAACTGACGATCGACTGTTCCGTCATTCCGGTTGTGGAACTGGATCAGAAGACGACAATCTTTCTTGATCTGGAAAATCGGTCCAGCCAGCCCCTGAAAAAGATAATCAGTGACAACTGGAAAAACTACCATTTAGTAAAAATCGACGATAAAGACGACGTCATTGTCATGTTGAAAAAAATATTCAGGATGACCAAAACCTACGAGCTGACCAAAGCGCAGCAACCGGTTTGCATAGGGACGCTGCCTCCGCTGGAAGTCCTTGTTGACTGGATCATCATCCGAAAAGACGCAAAAAATTCCCCTCCCATCAACCAGGGATTGCGGTTCGTGTATGAGAACAACGCTCTGTTGCCGCGGGCCATCGTGAATTATGCGCGCCGGTATTCATGGATCATCACGGAAATTTCCCCGGAAAAAGGTTTGGTCGCGAAACCGGAAGAAATATATTCGCTCCCGCCGGTTGCGGTTCTGCCAACCACGTCCGCCAGGGATTTTTCTTATGCGCTGCTTTCTTATCTGGACATCCAGGGAGAAAAGGATGTCGATGTCAGAGTTTTCAATATTGAAAAGGACGGATTTAATCTGTCCATTAAAGCGGATATCGCCGTTACGCGGGGCGAAAAGAAAATCCTTATTTTTTCGCGAAACTTGCCGCCGCAATTTACCGCTATTCTGCAAAAATCCGGCAACGAGCTCATCTTTATCTCCGATCAGGATGATCCCGCCAAAAATATGGAAAAGATTCTGCACGGCTTTCAGTTTGTTTTTACATCCGGTTATTTTACGTTTTCCGGTTTGGATAAGAATCAACCGCCCTACAGCTTCGGTTTCAACGGCACCAAGATCAAAACGGAAAAGAGCTTCTACGTTGTTAATTTTGATTTCAACCAGGAATTGCGCGGATTGATGCAGGAAACATGGTCCGCAGGCATCGTCCGTTACTGACTTTTTGTTGTCCGATCCAACATCGCACAAGCGATGCAGATTGTCTTCGGCAGTGCTCTTGTATTTTTTTAATGGGATTGATGAACATGATAAAAGCCATCTCTTTGCTGTCCGGAGGCCTCGACAGTATTTTAGCCGTCAAGGTGCTTCAAAAACAAAATATCGACGTAACCGGGATAACCTTTACAACGCCCTTCTTCGGCGCAGACAAAGCGCGGGCGGCGGCCGATCAGATCGGTTTGCCCCTGATCATTCAGGATATCACGGACGAACATTTGCAAATGCTCAAATCCCCGCGTTACGGATATGGCAAAAACATGAATCCCTGCATTGACTGCCACACCCTGATGCTGAAAATTGCGGGCAAAAAAATGCAGGAGACCGGCGCGGACATCCTGATCACCGGCGAAGTCCTGGGTCAGCGTCCCATGTCGCAGACCAAACAGTCCCTTTATATCGTCGCGAAAAACTCCGGTTATGCCGACTTCATCCTGAGACCGCTGTCCGCGCAACTGCTCGAACCCGTCCGGGCGGAGCGGGAAGGCCTCATTGACCGTTTACAGCTTCTGGGCCTTTCCGGACGGGGACGAAAAGAGCAAATGCGGATGGCGGAAGAATTCGGCATCAAACATTACCCGCCGCCCGCCGGCGGCTGCCTGCTCACCGATCCGATGTTTTCGCGACGTTTGCGCGATCTGATGAATCGGGGCGAAGATTGTCAGATCCGGGATTACCATTTGCTGAAATACGGAAGGCATTTCCGCGCCGCAAACGGCATCAAAATCATCGTTGGCCGCAACAACGCCGATAATGAGGCTTTGCGTCGCCTGACGCTCGAAGAAGATCTGGTTCTGAACATGGCCCGCTATCCGGGGCCCTATGTACTGGTTCCCTATGGAGACGAATCGGCGAAAGGGCTGGCCGCGGCTTTATGCGTCCGTTATTCGGATGCCGCAGGCGACAGCGAGGCTGATGTGACGTGCAGCCGTCGGGGATGTTCAACGACGATCAAGAGCAAAGCGGCGTCAAAGGACGACTGCGAAAACCGGATGACATGAGCTGGGTCACCCGAACCGGCTTTAGCGTCTGCGGCATCTCCTGCCGGCGATATGCTGCGGACGCAAAAGATCATCAACGGTCTTAACCGGATTGAAAACCGCAAGCGGCAGCTCCACGAAAACTGTATTCCAGTATGCCATCCCCCCGTTCCAGAGACCCGGCAGCTCCTGGGCCTTGAGATGGCTTCCCTTCTGGGTCTTGGGGCTGATCAAATAAGCATCCGGGTTGACATAATCGGCCAGGTTGAATTTTCCCCCGAGATAATTCTTCGTGCAGCAGACCATATCAACCGGATTAAAATACGTTGAGCCCGACCAGATGTCCTTTTGCACGCTCCGGGCGTGATCCACATGGGCTGATTCTACGATCTGCAGGGTCTGTGATCCGTCTTTTTCCAGAACCCAGAAAGGACCGCCCCCCGGCTCTCCGATGTTCCTCACCATTCCGCAGATGCGCAGCGGACGGTTCAGCCGTGAAAACAACAGCTTCTTTTTATTCTTCTCAGACAATCTCAAATATTCTTTCGGAAAGGAGAGGCTAAGCTCGAACCGGCAAAAATCAGTCATGGCGCGTATCTCGTCTGCGCTGAGTCGATCTTTTTCCAGTCCCCTCAGCATCGCAAAGATGGTCTGCCGCAGTTGCAGCGCCAGGCCTCCCAGCATTTTTTTGTAGGGCAATATTTTTTTTTGCAGGGCATCCGGCGCAATATTATCGACATTTTTGACAAAGATCAGATCGGCATCAATCTCCTGGAGGTTTTTGAGCAACGCGCCGTGTCCGCCGGGTCTGAAGACCAGCCGTCCATCGCCATCACGAAACGGCAGATTTTCTTCATCCACCGCTATGATGTTTGTTGCCGGCGATTGCTCGGACAACGCGATTTTAAACCGGACCTGGCCCAGTTTTTCACATTCAGGGATAAGAGATTTCATTAACGATTTAACGTCCCGGGCGTGCTCCGGTGAGATCGTCAGGTGCACCCTGCAGGTTTTGTCCCGGTTGGCAATAAAGCTTGCCGCTTCCCGCAAATGCTCTTCCAGGGCCGTTCTGACGTCTCCTTTACCATAGGCATGAAATGGTATGAGCGCCTTGGGCAGCCATTCGAAATGGAGGCCGGCGGGTTTAAGGATATAGTCCAGCACGGCCCCGACATCCTTTCGCTTAAGCATCAGACGAACCGTTTTTTCTTTTTGAAGCATCGGCATGAAAGGCATTTTTTTCAGATCAGCGAAAAAAGACCGATCCAGCTTGTCATTCCCGAAACTGCCCTGCCCAGCCGCGGCAAACCACGCGGCAAACATCCGGCTCGCCGCGCCTGACGCCGGCACAAATTTCAGGATCCTGTGCTTACCGGCTTCGGCGTCATAGAGGCCAATCAGGCGTCTGCGCTCTGCGGCTGTACATGATCGAATACCGTCGCCCGGAGTGCAGGGACGAACAAGTTCCAGATAGTTCGATCCCCTCCGGTAGGTTTCCAGCTGCTGATACACGGCAGACGGTTTCAGGCCCAGCGCCCTGATCTGTTCAATATCTTTTTTATGGAAGGAATAGCGTTTTTTCATCCCGACATCGCGTCTCGTTCATGATCTTTGATGCTTGACTCGATACTGCCTCTAGCATCATCCCGGCAGGTTGACAAGCCCAATCACCATCTATCTGAAAACATTCCTCAAAACGATTTTTCACAGCGATTGCGTCTTGACGCGGCAGGCCTTTTCAAGTAGGACAGGGGCACCATCTTATCAGGGAGCAAACGAATGAAACACAATCTTCTTTTCCGCTGGGTCCTGGTCCCGCTTTTCTTAATCGCTTTCGGAGCATTCACCGCGGCGTTATGCGCTGAAACGATTAAAATAGGCGTCGCCGGGGCACATACCGGCGACCTGGCATCATACGGCATTCCCACGGTTCGCGCGGCTGAACTGATTGTCAAAAAGGTAAACGCACAGGGCGGCATTGACGGTAAAAAACTGGAGTTGCTGGTTGAAGATGAGGCCTGCAAACCCGAACTGGCCACGAATGCCGCCACAAAGCTGGTTTCCGCAAAAGCGAACGCCGTCATCGGTCACATTTGCAGCGGCGCCACCAAGGCGGCCCTTCGCACCTACAAAGACGCGGGGATTATCGTCATCTCGCCCTCGGCAACGAGTCCCGAATTAACCCTCTCCGGCCAGTATCCGAACTTCCACCGCACCATCGCGCCGGATGACGCCCAGGCCCGCCTGATTGCGGATTTCGCGCTCAAAACCCTGAAACTCAAAAAACTCGCTGTTATTCATGATAAAGGCGATTACGGCAAAGGTTTTGCCGAATACGCAAAAAAATACCTGGAAGAATCCCCCGGCACCAGGGTTGTCCTTTATGAGGGCATCACACCGGGCGCCGTCGACTATTCCGCCATTGTCCAGAAAATCAAGTATTCCGGCGCGGAGGCGGTCGTGTATGGCGGCTACCATCCGGAAGCCGCTTCCGTTGTGCAATTGATGCGCAAACGAAATATGAAAACCCTCTTCATCTCCGACGACGGCGTGAAGGACCAGACCTTCATCAAGGTGGCCGGACAGGCGGCGGAAGGCGTTTACGCGTCGGGACCTAAAGACACCACCAGAAATCCGCTGACGGTCGCGGCCATTGCAGAGCATAAAAAAGCATATGGATCGGAGCCCGGAGCGTTCTATCTCAATGCCTACAGCGCGATGCTGGCCATTGTGAACGCGATGACCAGGGCTAAATCGACGGAATATAAAGCCGTGCACAAGGCCCTTCGCCTTTATACCGCGGAGACGCCGCTCGGGAAAATAAAATTTAATGACAAAGGCGACGCCATCGGCGTCGGTTTCTCCGTCTATCAGGTGAAGAACGGGGCATATGCGGAGTTGAAATAAATCATGGGAACGGTTTGCGCAGGCGCGCGTGACATCGCGTAACCTTCAGGTGTTCCGGTTATTCGCCGGTGCAAAAAACCATTCCGGACCCGACGGAAGACGATGAATTTTTTCTGGGACTTATTTTTGGGAGGACTCACGCGCGGCAGCATTTACGCGCTCATCGCTCTGGGCTACACCATGGTTTACGGCATCCTGCAGCTCATCAACTTTGCCCACGGCGAGATTTATATGATCGGTGCGTTTACCGCGCTGATCACAGCCTCCATCCTGACCATGCAGGGCTTCACCGGCCTGTCGGTATTGATTCTTGCCGGCGCCATCGCCATTGTCTACGCCTCGGCTTACGGATTCACCGTCGAAAAGATCGCTTACAAACCCCTGCGCAAAGCCCCCCGGCTGTCGCCGCTCATCAGCGCCATCGGCATGTCCATCTTTTTGCAGAATTTCGTCATGCTGGCCCAGACCTCCGACTTCCTCCCCTTCCCCAATCTTCTTCCGCAATCGGATTTTCTCGACAGCATCAGCACGTGGATCGGCCCTTCCGATTTCATCATCATCGTGACCTCCGCCGTCGTCATGATCGCCCTGTCGCTGCTTTTAAAGTTCACCAAAATGGGCCGGGCCATGCGGGCCACGGCGCAGGATCAGGAAATGGCCATGCTCACCGGTGTCAATGTCAACCGCGTCATCTCCAGGACATTCATCATCGGCTCGGCACTCGCGGCCGTGGGGGGCATTTTGATTGCCTCCCATGTCGGCCGGATCAATTTTTACATCGGTTTTAACGCCGGCATCAAGGCCTTTACCGCTGCGGTTCTGGGCGGCATCGGCAGCATTCCCGGCGCCATGCTGGGCGGTCTGGTTCTGGGGCTGGCCGAAAGTTTCGGCACCGGCTACATCTCCAGCGACTACGAATCCGTCTTTGCGTTTGCCCTCCTGATCCTGATTCTAATCTTCAAGCCCGACGGCATACTGGGACGCTCCTCCCAGCAGAAAGTCTAGGAGGAAATCCATTGAAATTCTCTGACGAACTCAAACGATCAACGTACATTGCCCTGTGGTTTATTCTTCTCACGTTTCCGATCATGGTGATCAAAGTCAACACCATTGAAAATATAGTGGTCTGGCGCTGGGCCAGCATCATCGGCGTCGGCGTCGGCAGCTTTGTCCTCTCTTTCCTCTGGCAGGTATACCTTCGCCGGAAAACGTCTGCGCGGAAACTTGCACCCGAACGGACGTCTGCGTTCAGACGCCTCCTGGAAAATCAGAATATTCAGCGTTCCACCCTGGTCATAGCCTGCCTCTTCGCTTTGACCTTCCCCTTTGTCTTTTCCCACTACCAGGTAAACGTCATGACCACGGCGCTCATTTATGTCATGCTGGGGCTGGGCCTGAATATTGAAGTCGGTCTGGCCGGTCTTCTGGATCTGGGCTATGTCGCCTTTTACGCCGTGGGCGCATACAGCTATGCCCTGCTCAACTATCACTTCGGCCTGGGCTTCTGGACGCTGCTGCCGGTTGGTGCGCTGCTTGCGGCCTTTTTTGGCATCCTGGTCGGGTTGCCCGTTCTCCGCCTGCGCGGTGATTATCTGGCGATTGTCACGCTGGCTTTCGCGGAAATTCTCCGGCTGGTGCTGGAAAACTGGAATGATTTTTCTTTCGGGCCGAGCGGGATCTCCAATATTCCGCGGCCGGGATTTTTCGGCATTTCCCTCAGCCCCGAGCAATCCGCAATTTACATGTACTTCCTGCTAATTGCCCTGTGCGCGCTGACCGTTTTCGTGATCCACCGCCTGCAGCACTCCCGCATCGGCCGCGCGTGGGTGGCTCTTCGCGAAGATGAACTGGCCTGTCAGGCAATGGGGATCGACAAGACCAAAGCCAAGCTGGCGGCTTTCGCGCTGGGCGCAACCTGGGCGGGCATGGCGGGCGTTCTCTTTGCCGCAAAAACTACTTTTATCAATCCGGCCAGTTTTACTTTTCTGGAATCGGCCATGATTTTAGCGATTGTGGTTCTGGGCGGCATGGGTTCCATCATCGGAGTCATCATCGCGGCGCTGGCCATCATTCTCTTGCCGGAATACCTGCGCATCTTCAGCGACTACCGGATGATCCTCTTTGGCGCGGCGCTGATGCTCATGATGATTTTCCGCCCCGGCGGACTGATGGCTAACCGCCGCAGGCAATATAAATTTCAACAGACAAGCGCCGAAGATAAAACCTAGGAAAGCGTGACGTATGGATAATATTCTGGATGTAAAAAATCTGACCATGTGTTTCGGAGGTCTGCGGGCGCTGGATAATGTCAGTCTTCATGTCCGTAAAGGAGAAATTACAGCGCTGATCGGTCCCAACGGCGCGGGGAAAACGACGCTCTTCAATTGCCTGACCGGCATCTACAAACCAACTGCGGCCCAGATTACGCTGTCGCCGCCGCAGGGCAAACCGTCGCGGATCGAGGGATTGAAAATCAATGCCATTACCAAACTGGGGGTGGCGCGCACATTCCAGAACATCCGTCTTTTCGAAGGCATGACCGTTTTGGAAAATGTGATGATCGGCCGTCACAGCCGGTCTAACTCAGGCATTTTGGGCGCGATTTTCCGTCCCCAAAGGACGAGGGATGAGGAGAAAGCCATTCTGGACAAGAGCTATACCCTTCTGGAATACATGGGGCTCAGCTCTGCTGTAAACGAACTGGCCAGGGAGCTGCCCTATGGCGCGCAGCGCCGTCTGGAAATCGCGCGGGCCCTGGCCACAGACCCCTGTCTGCTTCTGCTGGACGAACCGGCTGCCGGGATGAATCCTCAGGAAACCAATGAGCTCGATGCGCTGATTGCCCGGCTGCGCAATGATTTCGATCTCTCGATTCTGCTCATTGAACATGACATGAAACTGGTCATGAATCTGTCACAGAATATTTTCGTTCTGGATTACGGCGAGGAAATCGCGCGGGGAACCCCGCAGGAAATCCGCAGCAATCCGACAGTCATCAAGGCCTACCTGGGGGTGGAAGCCGATGCTGAAGCTGATTGATGTGGAAACCTGCTACGGCAGCATCCGCGCCCTCAAAGGCATTTCCCTATCCGTCGCTCCGGGCGAAATCGTTGCGCTCATCGGATCCAACGGCGCCGGAAAATCCACGACGCTCATGTCCATCTCGGGCATCACGCCGGTCCGAAGCGGACAAATACTTTTCAGCGGCAAACCGATTGAAAAAACCGATCCCGACAAAATCGTAGCAATGGGCATCTGCCAGGTTCCCGAAGGCCGGCGCATCTTCGCCAAACTGAGCGTTCTGGAAAATCTGGAAATGGGCGCATTCCTGCGCGACGATCGTGAAGAGATTAAAACAGACCTGGCCTATATCTACGAACTTTTCCCCATCCTGCATCAGCGCCGCCATCAGCAGGGCGGCACCTTAAGCGGCGGCGAGCAGCAGATGCTGGCCATTTCGCGCGCGCTGATGGCCAAACCGAAGCTCCTCCTGCTGGATGAACCGTCTCTGGGGCTCTCCCCCCTGATGACCAAGCTCATTTTCTCGATCCTCGCCCGGATCAACACTGAACACCACACCACGATTTTCCTGGTGGAGCAAAACGCCTTCATGGCGCTGAAACTAGCCAGCCGCGCCTATGTCGTGGAAAACGGTATGATCGCAATGGAAGGAAAAGCCTCGGATTTGCTGCATGATGAAAATGTGAAAAAAGCTTATCTGGGGATTTGATGTCGATTCCAAAGTAAAATGATTTCCTGCCGGGGCTGAGCACACCGCCGTATTCGATTTCATCGCTCGGCTTTTTCCAGATCTTTTTCGGCATCCCGCACAAAAGTAACCGTGAGGTAATCCAGTGTTTTGGGCAGGCTCAACTCCATGCTGAAAAAAATCTGCAGCCGGATGTCCAGGTGGTTCGGCTCGCAATTCAACAGGTGTCCGCCGGCCGACATTGAATCGTTGATGAAGTGAAAGTGATATCCTGGCACGTTGATCGACGGGACAAAAGGCGGCGTGTAGAAGCCGACCAGGTGCCCTTCGACGTCTTTAAAATGGCGCCTTTTCTGAAAATTGGTGGCTTCGGAAAGCGGACGGTAATTCTCGGTGCGGGGCACCGAGCGCGTCTCGACCGATTTAAACGATCCCGTCATGTGAATCGCGTAAAACATATTATCCGACGGAAGGATGTGCTTGAGGCGCTCCGCGAATGCGGCACGGGAAAGCGGCGCCTCGACCTCCTCCGTCAACATCGGCTCAAAACGGCACATCGTGGCAAACGGACTTTGCATCCCGTCTGCCGCGGGGCGGGCATTGCCGTCAAAATCGAGATAAAAACAAGAACCATCGAGCGCCACCATTTCACCGTCCAGGCTATTGAATGTGCCGATGCCGAAATCACCTTTCTCCATCAACATCCCGACGGTGATGTCATTGCGGTATAAGCCCTCCAGCAAGGCGTTGATCGGACTGCTGATGTACAATGAGGATGGCATGTTCACTCCATTCTTTTGGACCAGACTGACCGGTCCGGCCTATGTTGCAGGAATTGCTTTTTTCCGACACCCGGATGAGCTTCTTTTCGGCAATGGTCAGTGTCTAAATCTTGCGGAGCGGTCTTAAGGCAATTTTTCTTTCCTGCTCCCAGGCATCCTTTACCCTGGATTGATGCTCCATGGTCTCCTGCTTGAGACGATGGAGCAGAATCCTGACATCAGGATCATTTCCAGAAAAGTAATTATAAAACTCTTTTTCCAGAATGGATTGTTCAAAATCACGGCTGACGGACAGCGCGCCTATCAAGCTGAGCTGGTTGGACTCGGCTTGCGCATAGGTTTCTTTGACCGTATCCAGGACTTTTTTCACGGTATACGTCCTGGTCAGTTTTTCATCAAAGAAGAGTTTACCGTCCTGGGCCATTAGAGTTAACTTCTTCACCGCGCCGGCGTGCTCCATTTCCTGCTGTGACATGTAGATCCATAACTCTTTATATTGGGGATATTTTTCAACAAAGAGTTTATAAAGATTCGACATGCTGATTTCGAGTTGTTCCAGGAGTTTCAGGAGTTGTTCTTGGTAGTCCTTCAGCATCAGTTATTCCTTCAGGCAGCGTTAAAAAATATATCCAGTATGGCAATATACGAAGAACGGTTTCACGTGTCAAAGGAATTATGAACAAAAGTTGTCCTGATGACCGATGAGCTGCCATGATAAAATCCGGATGTCCGGCATGACGGCGGTAAACATCGGAACGATTTAACCCCGGCGATCGGATCCTGGCCTGAGGGAGAGCCTCACGGTCTTCGGAATAAACCGCAGCCACCAAAGTCAGACAGGACGGAATCTTCGGGATCGGTCCAAAAGTGTTGAATTTAATCCCGCGGTTGCGGGACGAGCGTTAATTCTCCGTAGCTTGATGCGAGGTGTTTGATTTCCTTTCATTGACAATTGTTTTTCTTTTTGCCTATAATCTGCTCAAATTAAAATCAATGATTCGCTGGATATCTTTAAGGAGACAAAAAAATGAAACGAATATTGCTTTGTCTTGTTTACGTCTTTTTTCTGCTCGGTTTCAACCTAAGCGCTTATGCCGCCGACGATGCTACAAAGCCCCAAGCGGTCAAAACCGTCTCCGGCGCTGCCGCCGGGACAGCCAGAGATGCGAAAGATGAGACCGTTAAAATATACAGGGAAAGCAAAGACGCCGTCGTCCGGGACATCAAAGCCATGAAGGAGGATATTCCCAAAGGCTTAAAAGAAGCAAAAGACTCCACGGCTCAGCAGTCACGGGAAATCAAGGAAGGCGCCGCCAAAGAGTTTAAAGAACTGAAGGATAACGTTTCCAATCCGACGTCGGCCCCCAAATCTCGGAAGAATTAAGCATACCATCCTATCGTTTGCGGGAGGTATTTTTTGAAGCAGGTATTTCATAAATTTGATAACCCCGTTTTGGTGTTCCTGATCGTTATGGCCTTTACAACCCTGGCCCTGGCCCAGACCAAAACACCGCCATCCCCCGGGCAGGCCATCCTGGAATCGATCCGAATTACCGAACCGCTCAACTTTTGCGGTGAGCCTGTACCGCTTAATGATCCGGATGTCCGTGAACGCCTGGAGAGAGAATTGCTGGTTTCCCTGGATAACAGCGATGATATCATCCTCTGGCTGAAACGCGCGAATCGTTATTTCCCGGAAATTGAAAGGACCCTGAAAGCCAATCGTCTTCCGGATGATCTGAAATACATCACCATTGCGGAAAGTTCCCTCAGGCCGCTGGCTTTTTCCAATAAGGGCGCTGTCGGTTACTGGCAGTTCATCGAAGGCACAGGAGCAAAATACGGGCTGGAAATCACGAGTGACATCGATGAAAGAAGAAATTTCTACAGGGCAACACAGGCCGCAGCCGGATACCTCAAAGACCTTTATGCGCTCTTTGGTTCCTGGACACTTGCCGCCGCCGCCTATAACATGGGCGAAGACGGGTTGAAGTCTGAAATTCTTGTTCAAAAAGCGGGAAGCTATTACAAGCTTTATTTAAACCAGGAAACGCAAAGATACGTCTTCCGAATCCTGGCGGCCAAGATGATTATGAGCAACCCGGCCAAATTCGGTTATACCCTGTCCAAGGCCGATCTTTATTTACCCCGTGAATTCGATACGGTCGAAATCAAAGCCGTTCAACCCATCCCTCTTCATATCATCGCACAGGCGGCCAACACCCATTTTAAAGTCATCAAAGACCTCAATCCGCAGATCAAACTCTACCATCTGCCCGCCGGAACCTCTCAGATTAACATTCCCAGAGGATGCGCCAATGGATTTCCCGAACGTTACGATAAACTCATCACGGAATGGTTTGTCACGCAGAGCAATTCCATTTACACCGTTAAAAAAGGAGACACCCTCACCGGCATCGCCGCCCGCTTCGACGTCCCCTATAAAGCCCTCTTGATCTGGAATTCGATGGGCGGCGGCAAAAAGATAGTTCCCGGTGATAAGCTCTATATTTTTTCTGATACCGTGAACAAACTGAGCAGCCCCGTCGAAACGACGACGCCTTAAAGCGACAACGGATGAATATCGATTCATGAAAAAAGGGAATGGGACCGTTTGGTCCGGCCGCGGCTATCCGCCGATTCGACTGGCGGCCATCCTTTGACCGGTCAAGCCAAATCCATAGTCCAGCAACTTCCTGGTCTGCCGGGACCGAATGCGCCGGTTTTTAGCTCCTAAAACCACAGCCATTAATTTTGCATCGCCCCGCCTGGCGGTTGCGACCAGATGAAAACCGGCCGCACCGACATAGCCGGTCTTCAGGCCGTCCGCTCCGGGATAGTTGCTTAAAAGATCATTGCGATTGATCCAAACGACATCATTAAAGGTGAAACGCTCGATGGAATGAATTTTTTGCAAATTGGGAAACCGCCGCAGATATTCCCGTGACAGGATGTAGATATCCCACGCGGTTGTTTTTTGTTTTCGATTCGGCAAACCGTGAGGATTGATGAAGCGCGTATGCTTCATGCCCAGCTCACGGGCCTTGGCATTCATCCGCAGGACAAACTGGTCCTCGCTTCCGCCAAAATGCTCGGCCAGCGCCACCGAGGCGTCATTGGCGGAATGGATGGCCATCCCCTTCACCAGATCGAACACTTCAAATTTTTCTCCCGGTTCAAAGAGCATCTTGGACCCGCCCGTCCGAGCGGCATTGTCACTGACGGTAACGAGATCCGTGTACAAGGCTTTCTTGTTTTCAATGTCTTCGGCAATGATATAAAGCGACATGATTTTGGACAGCGAGGCCGGTTGGATGATCCGGTCGGCATTCTGCCGATAAAGCACTTGGCCGGTATTCATTTCCACAAGGATCGCCGCTTTGACCGCGAGCGGTTTCATGTGTTTTCCGGCGGCCAAAACATGGGCTGGAAGAATCAACAGGAATAATAATAAGAGTACGACCATTTTTTTCAAATCGTTCAATCGTCCTTCTCCATTGAATTCTGAGTTATGATAACAATTTACGATTTGAAAAGCAACCCATAACGCGCCCGTAACGCATTGCCGAATGAATGCTTTGAGTGAGGAAGTGCATCGCGGACAACCATTCACTGACCAGGCCCGAACCGGATAAATTGGCTTTCGTTTATTTAAAATAATGTTATAGTTCTTCGCAAATACAAATCATGATTCCATGCAGAGCAACCATGTTGAAAAAACAAAAAGTGATTTCCCATTTATTGTTCTTATGGATCGGCATCTGCCTGCTTTCTTGTGTTTCGGGCGGCGGCAAAAAAACCGTCGCGATGGATCGGGAACAGACGCCGCGCGAAGCCCTTTTGAAGGAAAGCATCTATCGCAAGGCAGTGATCCACCATTTTCTCGCTGATGAAAATTTGAGCAGAAAATATCCCGACGCTGCCGCCCTCTGTGAAAACACAGCCTTTCATGAACTCTTGAGAATCGGTTCGATTCCGATGATTGTAAAAACCGCTTCATCCTCGCTGCAGGAGGCAGATACGATTATTGTGAAGGTCCGCCTCGCATTCGTTCGTGAGCCGCGGCTCGACCGCGACAAAGCAAAAGCCGGCCTGGCGAAAATGACGGCGATGGTCCGATTAATTGATGCCTCAACCGGCAAAACAATCCATGAAAAAAATATTTCTCTTACCGATCAACCGGCTGTGTCCTCCACCGATCAGTCCTCCCAACTGGGAATACAGATTGCCAGGCATATCAGCCAGGTTGTCCGAAGCCAATAAGCGGTCATCCGGATATTCTTTAATGAACAACCACTGATCACTTAATTGCCCAACCGGCATTGTTCTTGACAAATTTTGATTTCTGCTTTAATTACTAGCAATAAAATAGTGTTTGAGCTTTATTTTTAAAGACTGCTCTATCAGGCGCGAAAGGTATTTAAGGAAACAACTCGTTATGAAATTATCAACCCGATCACGATACGGCGTCAGGCTGATGATCGCTCTGGCTGCAGCAGGCCGGGATAAGTCCGTTTTTCTTAAGGATATCGCTGCCAGCGAAGACATCTCCGGGAAATACCTGAGTTTGATTGTCATCCCCTTGAGAGCTGCCGGACTGATTCGATCCATCCGTGGCGCGCGCGGAGGTTATGTGCTGGCCAGAGAACCGCAGGATATTTCCCTGTGCGATATCGTGGAAGCGGTGGAAGGAAAAATCGATCTTGTCAACTGCGTGAAGAATCCGGACGTCTGTCCGAGAGCAGAGGCCTGCACCGCAAGGGATACCTGGACAGAGCTCAGTCACACCATCCGGGAGGCGATGGGCGGCGTGAATCTTGCCCGCCTGGTCACCGGTCAGGAAGGTAAAAAAGGAATTACCCGGCCCAAAGTCAGACAGATCAAAAAAGGATCTTAAGTGAATTAATGGACATTATACGTGAAATAGAAACGCTGAAGAAAGAAAAAAATGCGGTTATCCTGGCGCACAACTATCAGATGCCGGAGGTTCAGGATATTGCCGACTATGTCGGTGATTCACTGGGTCTGAGCATAACGGCCGCTAAAACCAGCGCGGATGTGATTGTATTCTGCGGCGTTCATTTCATGGCCGAAACGGCTAAGATCTTGTCACCTGACAAGACTGTCCTGCTGCCGGACCTGAAAGCCGGCTGCCCAATGGCAGATATGATTGACGCCGACAGTCTCCTGGCGCTGAAGACGCAGCATCCCCGGGCGGTGGCCCTTTGCTATGTCAACACCTCGGCGGATGTCAAAGCGCTTTGTGATTACTGCTGCACATCCGGAAATGCTTTAAAAATGGTGCAGCATATCCTGAAAAGCCATGACGAGATCATTTTCGTTCCCGATAAATACCTGGCGCAATACGTCGCGGGTCAGGTCGGTCATTCATTCATCACCTGGGAAGGCTTTTGCCCGACACACGCCCGGATTCTGCCGGAGGATATCCTGCGCGCCCGCGGGCTTCATCCGCAGGCTAAAGTCATCGTCCATCCTGAATGCACACCGGAATTGACCCGGCTGGCCGACATCGTCGCGTCAACGGAGAAAATGTGCCTTTATGTCCGGGAAACCGACGCCATGGAATTCATTATCGGAACGGAAATCGGCATCATCCACCGGATGCAGAAAGAAAATCCGTCCAAGCATTTTTATCCGGCATCCGCCAAAGCGGCCTGTCCCAGCATGAAAAGGATCAACCTGGAAAAAATTCTCTGGTCGCTCCAGGATGGAATCCACGAAATTACCGTGCCGCGGGAGACAATGGATAAAGCAAGAAGCGCCATCGAAAGAATGCTGGAGATTGTTTAACCGCTGAGAACAACCGCCACAATCATATTCTGCAGGGAGCGGCCCAGACCGTCCCCGGCATTTGAGAAAAATCAATGATGAAGAAAGAAACATTAGGCATTATCCATACCCAGTATTTCACCTTTGCGGAGCCGCCCCGCCCGCTCAAGCTTAAGTCCGGGCGCAGCATCGGCCCCGTGACGATTGCTTATGAGACTTACGGGAAGCTCAACGCGGCTAAATCAAACGCCATCCTGGTGTGCCACGCGCTTTCCGGCGACGCGCATGCGGCCGGTCTTTCCCCCGACGACCAAACGCCCGGCTGGTGGGACGGTTTAATCGGCCCCGGCAGGGCGCTCGACACCCACCAATTCTTCGTGATCTGCTCCAATGTGATCGGCGGCTGTAAAGGCAGCACCGGACCCTCGTCCGTCAATCCCGCAACCGGAAAGCCCTACGCGCTGGATTTTCCCATGATCACCATCGCGGACATGGTGGAGGCTCAGCGGCACCTGATTGATCATCTGGGCATCGAGAAGCTTCTGTGCGTCATCGGCGGTTCGATGGGTGGCATGCAGACGCTGCAATGGGCTTCAGCCTATCCCGACCGGGTCCTGGCGGCCATACCGGTGGCCACAGCCCTGAAGCATTCGCCGCAGCAGATCGCCTTTAATGAAGTGATCCGTCAATCCATCATGGCGGACCCGGCCTGGCGAAAAGGCTACTATTACGAACACGGACAGCCCGAAAAAGGATTGGCGGTGGCGCGCATGATCGGACACATCACCTTCATGAGCGATCAGTCCATGGAAGAAAAATTTTCCCGCAAACTTAAAAATGACAATCTCAGCTTTCAGTTTACGGACGACTTCGAGGTGGAGGGCTACCTGCGGTACCGCGGCTATAACTTTGTCAAGCGCTTCGATGCGAACTCCTATCTCTATATCACCAAGGCGCTCGACTACTTTGACCTCTCCGGCGAACACTTCATTCCGGATGTCAAGAAAACCAGTGTCCGCTTCCTGGTGATCTCTTTCAAATCGGACTGGCTCTACCCCTCCTACCAGTCGCAGGATATCGTGCGGTCGCTCAAACGAAAGCACGCCTACACAACTTACTTTGACTTGATCTCAACATACGGTCATGATGCTTTTTTAATCGAGATCGAAGACGAAACAAGATTAATTAAAAATTTTCTGGCGAATATTCACCAGCGCTAAACGGAAAAGAACGAAGCTATGAAACCGGATCATCAAATTATTGTCGATATTGTCAAAGAGGGGGCCCATGTTCTGGATTTGGGTTGCGGCAACGGCGAGCTGCTTTCACTCCTCCGGCAGCATAAAAATGCGCTGGTGCAGGGCATCGAACTGGATGAAGAGCAGATGCATACCTGCGTGGAAAACGGATTGACCGTTTTGCAGGGAGACATTGAAAGCGGCCTGGTGGATTATCCCGACCATTCGTTTGACTACGTCATTCTCAATCAAATCATGCAGGAAATCAAAAAAGCGGACTATGTCATTCAGGAATCCCTTCGTCTTGGACAGAAGGTTATTGTCGGCTTTCCCAACTTCGCCCACCTTTCCGCGCGTTTAACCATGGCTTTCTCCGGCAAAACGCCGATTAATGAAGCGCTGCCCTACTATTGGTTTGAAACGCCCAATATTCGATTTCTCACGATCCGCGATTTCATCGACTACTGCGCAAAGAAAAACATTACGATTGAAGAGCGGTATTATCTCGGAAGAAAAGGCAGGATCCACCTTCTGCCTAATTTACTGGCGCAAAACGCCATTTTCGTCATCACGAAATAATCAGGGAGAACCTTATGGAAAAGAAAATTATGACTTCAAACAAACTGCCCGTCGCAGGGCCCTATTCCCTGGCTGTAGAAGGGGGCGGTTTTATTTTTATATCCGGGCAGCTGCCCATCGATCCGCAATCGGGTGAAGTCATCATGGATATCCGGCTGGCGACGCGTCAAATTTTGACCAATCTCCAAAGCGTGCTCGAAGAAAACGGTTTGTCTCTGAATAACATTGTCAAGACAACCATTTTTTTAAAAAGCATCAGCGACTTTGCCGCCGTGAATGAAGTTTACGCGGGTTTTTTCCCCGTAGAACCGCCTGCACGTTCCACAGTGGAAGTATCCGCTTTACCCAAGGGCGCACCGCTGGAAATAGAAGCCATCGCCATAAGGATGTAACGATCATGGGAAAAATTCTGTCCGTCAACATCAGTGACCATAAAGGTGAAAAGAAACACAATGTCGGAGCGGCGCGCGCTCTGGTCAACCAGGGTCTGGAACATGACGCCCATATCGGCATGGCCATCCGTCAGGTCAGCCTGCTCGCCGCTGAAAGCGTGGAAAAAATCCGGCAAAAAGGTCTGAATGTCCAGTATGGCGATTTTGCCGAAAATTTGACCACACAAGGCATCGAACTCTATACCCTCCCCGTCGGTACAAAAATCAGGATCGGCAACGATATCCTTCTGGAAATCACCCAAATTGGCAAAACATGCCTGGCGCCTTGCGCGATCTATCATGCCGTCGGTGATTGTGTCATGCCGAAGGAGGGCATTTTTGTCCGCGTTTTGTCCGAGGGCGTAATCACCGTCGGCGATCACATTACCGTTGTCGAATGATCTGACCGGAGTCGGTTGGCTGCACGGGGAGCATGAACGCGGACCATCCTCCCCGCACAGCACGTCAGATCATTTATTTATTCACCCCAATCGTTCTTGCCGGCACATCGATTTAATTTCTGATCCATTCCCGGGAGGACTTTTTCAGCCGGAATCAACCAGGCTGGTCCGTTAAAAGAAGACCCTTTGTGCCAATAATAGGGGGGAATGGTCATGGACACTTTCTGCTGTTCGGGCGGCACATATTCCGTGATGGAAAAGTCCTGGATGGCTCTATGATCGCAGGCTCTCATCTTCACAATCGACCCGTTGGCATAGCGATAGGTGTCCCCTTCCCAAACCTTGATAATTTTTTCCGGATCCGTGCTTCCCGCCCTTTCGATGACACTGAAAAGCCAGTAGGCATGCTGTCCGTAAAGGCCGATGACAGAAGTACCATGTTCAAACAAAGGACTATTGTAGGGAAGGGTCTTCCATTTTTTCCACTGATCGTTCCATGCCTTGTAAAATTTAATGTAAGGGGGATAGAATTTAAAAGGCACGGGCATATCATAGAGATCGATGTGGACAAGGCCTCTAGTCCCTTCAACGCCAACCTCCTGGAGAGAATTGGGCTCGCTCATAAATGCCTGGGCGAAGGGCAACTTAATTCCCATTTGTCTGGCCTGTTTCAAAAGGGTACTGGAATCGGGAACCCAGTCGCCCGTGTAAATGACCTCGGCGCCGGAGGCTTTAATCTTTTCCAAGTATGGAGCAAAGTCCGTCAGGAAAAGCTTGTGATAATCTTCACCCACGACTTGCGCTTCCGGGTAGTATTCTTTCAGCCCCTTCTTAAATCCATCCGCCATGTCATGGCCGAATAAATAGTCCTGACAGATGATGTAAAACTTCTTTTCCTTCTTCCGGATCTGCCCATAGTAATAAGCCATTGAGCGCCCGAGCTGATCCGAACCGGGAGAGGCCATGAAAGAGTAACGGTTGAAATTTGTGGCATCCATAAGATCGACCGATAAAGAGCTTTCATTCAAGGCAATCACTTTGTACTTATTGGCAACTTCATTGATGATTTTCATCAGATGGCTTCCCGACGTCCCCATCAGAACATGAACCTTATCCTGCAAAACCAGCCGTTCACAGATCTTCTTTGTCTGATCCGCCTTGGTCATGGTGTCCGCTGCAATCACCTCGATCAGTTTTCTTTTACCGTCGACCATTATGCCCCCGCGCTTATTGATATCGTGCGCGGCGAAAATAATGGGCGCCAGATGGATCTGGCCGTTGATCGCGCCCGGTCCGGAGAACGAATTGAGATAAGCAATTTTAATCGTGTCGCCTTTTGGCGGAACATAAGTGGCCGGATCAAAGTCCGACATATCCCCCATTTTGGTGACATCATAAGCCGCGGCGGGCTTAGGAAATTTGTCAGCCATAGATCCTTTGACTGCCTTATCCGCCTTATCCGCCTTAACCGTCTTTTCGGTTTTTGCCGGCTTGGCGGCAAAGGGAGTCGATGGACAAATAGCCACGATCGACAAAATAAAAAACACCGCTACAAAAAACGTCAAAATCCTAAAGTTCTTTTTCATTTCTTTCTTTATCCTTTCTTATTTTTGTTTCTGTACGAACTTACTCTCCCCAACTGTTCTTACCCTTGCAGTGATCAAGATTCTGATCCATCAAGGGCTAACTCCGTTTTCCTTCGTTACTTCTTTAACTCGGAGAGGATCATTTGCTTCAGCTTGTATTTTTCGATCTTATTGGTGGCCGTACTGGGCAATGCATCAATAAACCGGACATGCTTGGGCCACATGAACCGCGGCATCTCTGTCTTAAGCCAGGCTCTGAGACTTTCTTCCGAGAGTTCCGCCGATTCGTTCAGAACGACATACACGACGATGTCGTCTTCCTCCCCGTCCTCTGCAGGAATCGGCAGGGCTGCAGAAATCTGGACCGCCGAATGGCTGTTGATGATGTCCTCAATCTGATAGGAAGAGATGTTTTCTCCCTTGGTCCGGATAAAGCCACCCATCCTGTCGACAAAATAGTAAATATCGTTCTCATCTTTGTAGCAGGCGTCTCCCGTGTGAAACCAGAGGTTCCGGAAGACTTTGACCGTTGCTTCCGGCTTGTTGAAATAACCATCAAACATTGAGTACGGTACGCGGCTGCGGAAGCAAAGTTGCCCGTACTGTCCCGGCCCCAATTCTTCATCATGTTCGCCGAGAACGGCCGGCTCCAGGATGACCGAGCGCCCCATCAGGCCCTTTTTAATTTCGTCTTTTCCGGAAAAGAGCGGATACCCCCACTTCTTCAACGATTCCCGGATGTGCTCTTTCGAATATCCTTTGTAAAGTTCCTTGGGCGTGCCCTCACTTTCCTCCAATTCATCGAACATCCCGACAAAGCCGTTTCCCGCTTCCGTCTGGCCGTAACCGCCCGAGATGAAATCAATGCCGAACCTTTTTGCCACCTTGTTATGATATTGCGGCAGGGGCTGCATATGGACCATCTTCAGTGCATTATAACGATCCCGCGGGGATTCCTTCGCATTCATCAGCCAGGGCACCATCACATCCAGAAGCGTCGTAGCATTGGCCCTCCCGGCTTCAATCCTGTTCCAGAATTCCTTGGGGCTGAACTTATCCCACATGGCAATGCCGCCCCCTGCCCAGACCACCCGCACAAAATTGCTGATGGCGCCGCCCACATGATACATGGGAAGATCATTGTAAAGAACATCATCGGGATGGAATAATCTTCGGAGATTAAGCGTATACTGCGCCATCCAGCGGTGAGACTGAACAACGCCCTTCGCCGGTCCTGTCGTTCCGGACGTATAAATGATGTTTGCCGTATCCCAATAATTAATCTCCGTATTCAAATCGGCGGTATCCCCTTTTAGCAGGTCATCGTAGGGCAATTGTTCATATTTATGATCGAGTTCCACATGGGCCAGGTCGTCTCTGTAGTCATGCTCGCCAGGTTTGGGTATCCTTGTAATGACCTTCAGGGCGCCGACGTCGTCTTTCACGTCGTTGAGAAGATGGAAAAGCGCTTGCTCGGCAATCAGGTATTTGGGCGCCGTATCGTTGAGTTGATGCGAAAGCAATCGGCCTTTGTAGTTGAAATTGATCGGGCTGAAGATCGCCCCGGCTTTCCAAATGCCAAACATTGCCGACACAGTCAGCAGGGGATTGAACAGGAGAAGGGAAATGCGGTCACCCTTGACTACCCCCATTGAACGTAAGGAATTGCCAATCCGGTTAGTGATTTCATTGAATTCTGTATAGGTAATATACTGGTTCTCTTCTCCGTAATAGAGAAATTTCTTATTCGGTTGCTTCACCGCCCATT
Source organism: Deltaproteobacteria bacterium (assembly GCA_036528635.1). Taxonomy (GTDB): domain Bacteria; phylum Desulfobacterota; class Syntrophia; order Syntrophales; family Smithellaceae; genus UBA8904. The sequence goes on along the minus strand of JAIGNE010000024.1, from coordinate 137,566 downwards.
CATAGAGTTTAAGCAACACATGGGGGGCATCGTTCTCGAATTCTTTCTTCAATTCTTCCAAATTCATTTTATTCTTCCGCACCTTTCTCTTTATCATTTTTTATTTCCGCTTTTTCTTTTTTGGGCGCAGCCGTGGCGGGTAAAACGCCGAAAACGAGAAACAGGGCAAGCGCCAGCACCAATACTGACTTCATTCTATTAAACTGATACATACCAAACCTCTCCCTCCTTTATTTGTATGCCGAACGCAACACCGTCGGGCATGACATGAAATGAACAGCCTGTCTGTTTTACCGGCAAATCCGTGGAAAAGAGCTTGATGCACTTGTCTCTTTCCCGGCATCGTTTCAGCCTCCGATCTGTACGTTCAAGCCGAAGGTCTCCATGAATTTCTTCAGATCGGACATCCTCTCCTCCGTTGGGGCATGGACATCTGTAAGGGGATAGTCTCTGCCGAGTTTACGATAAAGATCTTCCCCCAGATGGTGAAACGGCAGAAGCTCGATGCGCATCAGGTTGCGTCCTAAAGTTCCGGCAAATTGCGCCGTCCGGGCCAAATTGTCCTGATCGTCGTTCAACCCCGGTATGACCGGAATGCGAAGAATGAGCGGAACTCTTTCAGCCGCCGTTTGCACATTGGCCAGAATCTGGCGGTTCGAAGCGCCGGTTATCTTTTTGTGGATATCTTCCCGCATCTGCTTGATGTCGACATAAAGGAGGTCCAGATGATCGATGATCGACGTCCATATCGTCTGCGGGGCAAGACCGCAACTTTCCATGGCGGTATGGATATGCTGCTCCTGACACCGCTTCAGAAACGCCGTGACAAAATCCGGTTGCATGGCAGGTTCACCTCCCCCGACGGTCACCCCGCCGTTGGAACGCCTGTAAAAGGGAATGTCTTTTTCGATCTCATGGAAGAGCCCATCCACCGTGTAACGTTTTCCCGACATTTCCAATGCCTGATAGGCGCAATTTTCCGCACACAGCCCGCAGCCGTCGCAAAGCTTTCGGTCAATCCAAATCACGTCTTCTTCCGACCTTTGCACGGCTTTCTTCGGGCAGACCTCGATACAGGTTCCGCATTTCCTGCATTTCTCCGTATCGTTCAGGACCTCCACGACCCCATTCTGCGTATGCGGCGAAGAGCACCACACGCACCGCAGAGGACACCCCTTCATGAAGACGACGGTGCGGATGCCGGGGCCGTCGTAAATCGCAAAGGGTTCAATATTCGCTACGAGACCTTGCATGGAGTTCATTTTGTCCCGATGGATGACGTTCTCACTTTCCATGGACCGTCCGGGCAATAATGCTGTCCTGAACTTTTTTCCGAAGTTGTACAAAATAGGCGCAATACCCGGCAACCCGGACGACCAGATCCCGGTAATCGTCCGGTTTTTCCTGCGCTGCTCTCAGAATTTCATTCGAGACAAGGTTTAACTGAATGTGATGGATTTTCTGATCGAGGAAAGTCCGGATGAGCGCAACAAACCTGCCGATGCCGGCTTTCTCCCGGAAAACACTGCTATCCAGCCGCATATTCAGGGACTGGCCGTGGTAAAGTCTGATCGTATCAATCTTTCCGACCGATTGGATCACCGCCGTCGGACCGCTGACGTCGCTGCCGATGGTGGGAGAAATGCCGTCGGAAAGAGGTTCTCCGACCTTTCGCCCCGACGGCATTGCCGGCGTAAGCGATCCATAGGGAACGTATAATCCCAGCGGATTCTGATAAGGCATCATATGACCGCCCCGCGTATTCTTCTGCGAAGCGACTTCTTCACAGAAGATCTTCATGACCCAGACGGCGAGGTCGTCGACGTAATCGTCGTTGTTTCCGAATTTGGGAACGGCCAGCAGTTTTTGCCGGAGCAGGTCGTCATTTTTGAAGTTCGCGGCCAAACCGGCAAGGAGCTGATCCATGGAAACCGTTTTTTCTTCAAAAACGAGTTTCTTTATGGCGGCAAGCGAGTTGGCCACATCCACCACACCGATTGTCGCGATGCAGGGACCGAAGTTGAAGCGGGCCCCTCCCTCCTCCCGGGGGATACCTTTCTCAATGCAATCCTCAATAAGGGCGGACTGGTAAGCCGTTGGATAGACATCGGCCAGGATAAGTTCATTGATATTAATGGCAACTGCGCACATTTTCACCAGATAGGACATCTGCTTTCGGAACGCCTCCTGAAGTTCTTCAAAGGAGGCGAATGTCCGCGGATCTCCTGTTTTAAGCCCTAATTGCAACTGCTTGTTGGGATTCCAGCCGTCGGACAGAGCCAGCAGAAGAGCGGCCGGCATCCTAAGGGTTCCTCCCGTCTGATATTCCGATTCGTAATTGGTGATGTGCGGTTCGTTGCATCCGATGGCGCAGCTCATGCGCGCCAGTTCAAGCGGCACCGGGGGTCCGCCCAGGGTCCCCCGGGCGAGGATATTCTCGACGAAAACGTCCGCATTCAAAAACATCGGCTGGCCGAATCCCAGCGACGCCAGTTCGCACGCCTTGATGAGGAATTTGTCCGGCGTTTTGCCGTGAACAAGAACGCCGAGATTGGGTTCATTCAACCGCGAATGCATCATTCCCTCGAGGAACATATACGAAAGTTCGTTGACGGCATCGCTCCCGTCCGCCTTGTATCCGCCGAGATCGATGTGGTGGGCATCGCCGCTTTCCGCCACAAACGCAGCGGCATCCTGCGTCATTCGCAAAAGCCAGCAGTCGATCAGGTCCTGCGCTTTCTCGACGGACATCCGATTCGAATCGAGATCGTTCTTATAAAAGGGGAAGAGGTATTGATCGACTCTCCCCGGAGATACGGCCCTGCACAGCGGTGTTTCCCACCAGTGCAAGATGTGAGAGAACCACACCGACTGCATCGCCTCCCGGAATGTACGGGCAGGCAGCGCCGGAACCTGATCACAGACCGCTGCGATCTCGTTGAGTTCCGCCTGCCGTTCGGCGTTCGTTTCTTCAGCGGCTTTTTTCCGCGCCAACGCCGCAAACCGACGCCCGATCCCGGCTGCCGCATCCATTGCTATGATGACGGCTTCCAGAAACGATTGAATTCGCAAATCCTCCGGATTCAACGGATCGATCCTCGCCAGCCGTTTCTCCGCATCCTCTTTAATTCCCAGAAAACCTTTCTGCAAAATCTTCTCATAGCCGTGGCAGCAGTGGCCGATGTGATGATGGCTCATCAGCTCCCCGATGACGCCTATGGGCGAGATCTCTGCGGCGTCATTGACTTTTACGAACGGAATTCCGGGGACCCTCATCTTCGTGATGGTTGCGGACAATTCACCCGATGGGTCTTCGATCTCGTAAAGAAGCTTGCGCAATTCAGGGGGGTATTTCTCATAGGCCTGGCGGACTCGACTCCTGCGGTAGCCGCCGTCTCCACGCCAGTATGGGATGATTTCTTCCCGGACGATCCTCTTGTCTTCAGGGCTCATCGTAGGTATAGCTTCCACTTCCTTTTCCAGGAAACCTCCTTTTTGCTCCGCGCAGAGCAGGGTCGCATCAGGCCTTCCGGATATCCATCCCACAAACGGTTCATCAGGAAAGATTTCGATCGGCACTTCGGAAACCACAGCGGCAAATGACTTTGCCCGGCGCAGGATCATCGCCTCTCCTTCAGTGTCCCGCATGACCCGGGTAATAATCCGATCGACATCGATGCTGTATAAAGGTAAAGGTCGGCTCGAAAACGCCATGTATTGGTTCCGAAGCCTCTCGAATCGCGTTGTAGGTTGAATAGAAAATAAGCGGTTAGGGTTGTCTGTCATCATAAAGCTTCCTCCGAATCATATTTTGATGAACAGAGTAAGCACTTTTCATACCAGGCAGGATAAAAGAATAATCATGTGGTATTTTAAATACATAGAATCAAAGGGAAGGAATTTGGAGGGGGTTATTATGACGAAATATCGTATATTACGAAATATCGTCTGTTTTCCGGGTCCGAATACCGAGCTTTTTCATCCGCGAATGGAGCGTGTTCGGATGAATTTTTAAAATTTCCGCCGCACCTCCCGGTCCGTTGACCTTTCCGCGGGTCATTTTCAGGATGGACGAAATGTGGCTGCGTTCATTTTCTTTCAGGCTGGCAGAGACAGGTGCGGTATTTTGATCTAAAAGGATTTGTCCCAGTTCGGGAACACAGTAATCCGATCCCTTGCTCAGGATGACGCCGCGCTCAATGACATTTTCCAGTTCCCTGACATTACCAGGCCAGCTGTAGGCGACCAATTTTTCCATTTCCCGCACGGCGATCCTGTCCACGACCTTGTTGAACTTCTCGGCATAGATCCGCAGAAAATGATGCGCCAGAAGGGGAATGTCTTCTTTACGCTCACGCAGGGGCGGCACCTGAATCGGAAAGACGTTTATTCTGTAATAAAGGTCCTCGCGAAAACGTCCGGCCTGAACTTCTTTGCGCAAATCACGGTTTGTAGCAACCAGGAGCCTGAAGTCGGAACGATGCACTTCCTGTCCTCCCACACGCTCGAACTCCCTGCTTTGCAAAACGCGCAGAAGCCTCACCTGCACCTCCATGGAAATTTCGCTGATCTCATCGAGAAAAAGCGTCCCTCCGTCGGCCAGCTCGAACCGGCCTATCCGCCTGGCAACGGCGCCGGTGAAGGCCCCTTTCTCATGCCCGAAAAGCTCGCTGCAGATCAGGTTTTCCGGCAAGGCGCCGCAATTGACGCGAATAAAAGGATGATTCTGCCGCTTGCTGTTGCTGTGAATGCTCCAGGCAACCAGCTCCTTGCCGACGCCCGTCTCCCCCGTGATCAGGACCGTGGCGTCCGTAGCGGCGACCTCCTCGATCTGGCGGAAGACATTGGTCATCCCCAAACTTTGTCCGACGAAGTTCTCGAATCGTCCGCTCTCAAGATACTGCTCCTTATAATACTGCTTTTCGATCTGCTGCTTTTCATAGAGGCCCTGCAGCGTTTCCCACGCCTGGGCATTGTCCAGTGCGATTGCGGCCTGGCTGGCAAAATAATTTAAAATTTCAAGATCCGGTTCCCGAAAAGCACTGCGAAGGAGTCGATTGTCGTGGTAAAGGATTCCTACGACTTTTCCATGCATCGTCATCGGCACGAAGATGCAGGAGCGGATTTCGGAGCTTTCCAGCGGCGAATCTTCCCGGTTGCCCACGTCCACAATCCGTCCCTTTCCGGTCCTGCACGTTTCCTCAATCCATTGCATACTCGGCTTGAATTCGGACATTCCGATGTCTTCCGAGGTCAGATTTTTCGCAGCGCGGAGGTACAAACCATTCGCTCCTTCTCCACTCACCATGAAGATGGCTCCGCGTTCGGCCCCCGTGATGCGGTTGCCCGCGGAAATGATACGCCGGAGAAGATCCCTGTTATCCCGAATGGTCACGAGCTCCTGCCCCAACCTGAGGATCTCATGCAGAAGATTATCCGCGCTGCGGAAATCTTTTATCAGGGATATCATGTCGTCGGGAACCAGGGCTTCACTATAGGAATGCAGCGTCTTCACAGCCGGCTCCGCGATGGATTCCGCGCGGCTCTTTTTTCCCAGGCGGAAATACACGCGCGCCAATTCCAGTTTTGATTTGGCCAGTTCGAGCTGGTGCCCGGATTCCTCAAGGAACCGAATGGATCTCTTGAGATCCGAGATGACATCCCGCTCCGTCTTTTCCGTGGGCCTGCGCAGTAGCGCTTCATAGCGGTAGGCGATCCCTTTGGTAAATACGTTGCCGCCTGTTATGGCGGTTTGAATCTCCTGCTCCAACGAGAATTCTTTCATTTTCGGCAATCTGCCCTGCTCCATGTCCCAGCAAACATCCAGCAGGAAAGAGGCATGCCTCATCGGCATCCGGGAGCGTTTGCAAAGATCCACAAACTCCCGAAAGAGTGCAGTGGCCTTCTTAGCGTCGTTGAGCCGTTGGAAGACAAGGCAAAGACTCGCCAGCCCGGACAGATGGGCATAGAGATTTCTGCTGCTCAATGATTCTTTCAGTCCTTCCTCCAGACACTGCTTGGATTCGTCAATCTTCTGCAATTCCAAAAAAAGGTGGCCGAGAGTCACCCCTGCATGACTCGCGATATAGAGATTGCCTTGCTTTCGGCTATGCGCCCTGAGAGCATCCAGCATTCCCAACCCTTGGGTTATCTGCCCCGTATAGACGTAACACGTGCCGGCTATAAGAGCGGTTAAGAGGGGAAAATTCTTTTTTGGGAAATTTTCCACATCTGGCACGAGCATCTCGTAAATCTTGATCACTTCCTGATAGTGTCCCAGAAAGTAATTAAAATGCTGGTTGAAGACCATCGCCGCCCTTTGCGTCTCAGCCTCGCCGCTTTCTTCCGCCAGCGCCCATCCCCTTTTGAAGTGTTTTGTCGCGGCTTGGTAGCGCGATTGCAGCCACTCGCTTCGCGCCATGTTCATTTCCAGCAAGGCGTGAGAACTCCGAAAGCCCCGCTCCACAGCGCGATCCGTCGCTTCCCGGATGAAGGATATAATCTGATCCGAGACGGGGTCGTCCGTATAGACTTTAAGGTATTGCAGCACAGCATCGACAAAAAGACGGTCAGCCTCTTCATCATGAATCCTTCCGAGATCTTCAAGGGCTTTCTCGTAGCACCGGCCGGCTTCCTTGTGCAGGAAAGCCTTGCGGTTCAGATTCCCTTGCTGAATCAGGAGACGGCATCCTTCCAGGTCGTTGGTTAAATGAAGAAGATGAGTGGTTACACTCTTGATTTCTCCAGGATCAGCGGAAGATTCATTACAGAGAATGCGCACGATCTGTTTTTGGAGCAAACGCATTTCATCGGGGGAAAAGGATTCACGAAGCCGGTTGCGCTCCAGGTCGCTCAAAAAATGAAAGTGCCCCTCCTTGCCGGCCAGCCATTTTTTTTGAACACCGAATTCCAGGGCGGCAAACACCTGTGAGGTTTTTGCGCCTGAGATCTCCTGGAGCCAGTCGACGTTGAAAGCCCCTTCAAAAAGAGAGGCGAGGGACAGGATCGACCGATGGAGATCAGGCGCGCCCGCGGACACTCTGTTTGCGCTTGGATGCAAACGGTGATCCTTGCTCCCCTTGTCTTCGCTGTCGGCAGCGGCTGATCTCTTTTTCATGAGGCGGTCTACTTTATACTTTGTAACATGTTGAAATAAATCAGGCAATACCGTTTCCGGTCGACATGCCAACTGTCCCGCTGTTTAAGAATAGCGGATGTGTTTATAGTGACCCTTCACTACCATTGTCAAGATAGAAAAATATTGGGTTAAGGTAAATTCGCTATGCCTGAACGATTTGGGGTTGACTTCTTCCTGATGAAGTGATCATCGGATAACCGATTTTGCCACAAATCCAATGATCGTTTTGGAATTTTTTTTTGATTTTGAGATTTGACATGGCGTCTATTCATATGCTCACGTTAACAAGCATTCATACATAGATTGTAAATTCTCCTTTGAATTTTGATAGTGATGTGGTTGAGATCAGTGTCCTACTGATCTCAACCACTAAAGAAGAGGGGTACAATAACTATTCGTACCCTGACGGGAGGAGGCTATATTTTTTATTCTCCAGTTATACATTTGCAACATGAATTTCATGTTTAGCTTTTTTTGCTTTCAACCTATCCAAAGCAATGAGAGCAGCGCCATAGGCGCCCACTAACTGAGGTTCGGGCGCCAGGAAAGCTTTCATTCCAAGGTTGATTTCCAATCGTTTAACAATTCCGACGTTCTTTGCCACACCTCCGCTTATGCACAACAATTCCTCAATTCCAACGCGATCCAACAGGTTGCGTATTCTCCGGACGAGGGAATCAAATGCGCCGGCCAAAATATCGTTTATGTCTTTTCCTCTTCTGATCAATTTCAGGATATCTCCTTCGGCAAAAACCGCACACGTGTTGCTGATCGGCAAATTTTTGTTAACACCCAAAAGAGACCGCGGGCCGAGTTCTTCAAGCGAGTAGTTGATCGTTGTGGCTATTCTTTCCAAATAGCGGCCGGTGCCGGCAGCGCATTTATCATTCATCACAAAATTCACAACTTTCCCTTTTTCATCACACCGAATTGCTTTACAGTCCTGCCCCCCTATATCCAAAATGGTTCGCACGCGCGAATTTAAGGCCTGGGCGCCTCGCGCATGGCAGGATATCTCCGTAACGGTCCCGTTCACAAAGGGAATGTTTATTCTTCCGTATCCCGTTCCAATGATGTGGTCGATGTCACATCGGCTCATCTTCAGGTGCTGCAACGCTTTTTCCAATGCTGTTTTCGCCGACGATTCTGAGTCCGGCATGGTGAGTATCAGGCTGTTGCCCAACTCCCGGCCATTCTGCATAATCACCACTTTGGTGCTCAATGAACCAACATCAATGCCTGCCGTAATCATTTCGTCTGTCCGGTTATTCATCTGACATTCTTTATATAAGCATCGCCGCCGGCAACCGCCGCACCCAATGCCGTTACAAACTGGGGATCGATGGCGTGGGGAATCAAGACATTGTACCCCGTCAATGCTCTGACTGCATCAACCATCCCCTTGTTTTTGGCCAGCCAGCCGATCATCATCAACGCAGCAAACGGTTCAACTTTAATCAGCAGGGAATGGACCTTTGCCGCCATAGACATGAAAATCGCACGCGCAATATCTTCCTTTCGTTCATTCCGATGGATCAGAGAGATAATTTCCGATTCGGCAAAAACCGCACAATTGTTGTTGATGAAGATATTTTTTGTGGATCTCCCTGCCAATTCACCCAGCTCTTCAGGAGTTACACCGAGCGGTTTTGCCGTGATCGCGAGAAATCGGCCGGTTCCTGAGGCGCAGCGGTCATTCCGTAAGATATGGGTTGGTTTCCCTTGTTCAATCTTCACGACCATGGTTTTTTCCGTGCCCATGTCCAGCAAGACGTCCGCTTCCGTATCCAACCAATGGACGCCACGAGCGCTGCAGACGGCTTCGGAGAACTGGTAATCTGAAAAATCTATGTATTCGCGCCCGATTCCCGTTACGGCGACGCAGGCGATATCCTGTGGCAGAAGATTCGTATTCTTCAGGACGGATGCATAGTTAGCACTTGCAACATTTTCAATGGCTTCGCTTCCCAGCGTTGTGATGTGTGTCGCGACGATGGCATTGCCGCGCATAATGACAATTCGTATGAATTGCGTCCCCGCATCGATCCCAACACTTACCATTGACCTGATGCCTCCATTATCATGATAAACGCCTTTTGAGCAGCACAGACCTGCGTGAAAGGCATTTCCCGCCATCTGATTCTTACTGCTTATTTTTCGATCATTTCGATGAAAGCTTCGATTCTTGTGCGCAGCATCCCTTCCTGCGAAAGATGATACTCTCTGTTGAGACTTAAATAAGGTATGCCAGCATTATTGTATACCTTCTTCATATAAAGAAAGCGGTAATCCAGAGGCATGGAGTAAAGAGAACGAAGCTCGACTACACCAGCCGCATTAAATTCTTTAATCCAGGCTAAATTGCGTTTGCCCTGCATCTCCCATTGAGCCATACGAGCCAATCCCGGCCTCATGATATAGCGTTTAGCCAGGGCCTCCAAAGGATCTTCTGCCTCGTCAACATAGTCCCAGAAATACTGAGCACCCGTGTCAAACTCGTCCATCACCACTTCGGCGCCACTATCCTCGACCAGCTTCACATACCCGGGATGGTCTAACCATTCGCCGCCCATAAAGATCCGCACTTTTCCGTCAACGTTGCTGGCTTTGCGCGTCTTCAGATAAGGCAGCAACTCTTCGAGCATATCGTTAAACGTTTCCCGCGGCATGATGCGCGCGGCAGTTGTGATTCCTAAAACCTCCGCGCCCGTAAGGGCGGGGACTTCCTCTTTTCTCAATTCATATACTTCCCTTAATAATCTTCTCATTTTATTGTAAATTTTGATTTGCCGACGAAGTTCATCCATGCTGATTTTGCTTCCAGAATATTCCTCCATTCTTTCTTTGAATTCATTTACTGACTTCTTCCACATACCGAAAGTTTTGTCAGTTACTGAATGAGGAAGGTACATGATATATGAAAAAGGCGGTTTCTTGATATAGTCCAACACGTCCCAGAGCCTTTTAAAATCATCGTCAAGCTGGGTCGTTGCCATCCCATCAATAAAATCCAGCTCGCCGCTCATAAATGCTTCTAAAACATGCGTACAAAACTTGCATGTCATCGAGGGACGGTGCGCCTGCGCTCTGGGTACCGCCTCGTTCCAAGTGCCTGTAATACGCCAGGGAAGCATCCCCGCCGCCGCCACGATTTCTTCAGGAACATAAATATCCAAATGGCCAAATACTCTCTTGCCTTCCTTTTTCCATTCTAATGCCCATTTACTTCTATTTTCAGGATCATTCCCGTGGATAAGAACTTGCAGTTTGTTTTCCATAAATCATACTCCTTGTATGTTGACGATTTTCATTTCAGGCTCGTCTGTTCTTTTTATTTTTATGCAGCTCATTGGGCAGGGATACCCGTGATTCGCTTTTATTTGTTTTTGCCGCGCGCTTCCTTCCTGGCTTCGGCAATCTCTATAAAATCTTCCAGTCGGCTGTAAAAATCCTTCCTGTCGTACATGCTGCTTTCCAGCATCCTGCCCTCGATAAAGACCGTCGGTATGCCCAACTCTTTTTCCGCGGTATCGGCAACAAGTTTTCCAACCGTGTTGCTGGTCGGGCAACCCCATTGCAGAAAATAAATAATTCCGTCCAAATGCAGATCCCGGCAAGAATCAATATGTGTGTCGACCCAATATTTGCCCACGCGCCCCCAAACAAAATCCATTGTTCTGGCTTCCTCTTCTAGAGGGCTCAGTCTTCTCCCCGGCCATGGATCGCCCCAAATGCCCTCTCTTCCGGAAAACCAGCCGTTGTAAATGGTCATTTCGGCGGCGGGTATCGATATGCCTTTCTTTTCCAGCCAACTGAAGGGATCATCATAGAAAGGACCGGCCACCGACCACAGGAATCTCAACCTCTCCTTGGGCTGTGCGGCTGAAAATCCTTGCGCGACGCGCTCTTCAACTTCCTGAACATACGTACGCATGTAGCTAACTGCTTTGGCTGGATCTGGATACATATTCGGCAAACGGATTTCTCTGAAGCTCTCTCGCCCGCTTAACGGACAAGGGATGACGGCCTTGAGCTTCCATAACTTTCTGAACTCCAGCAGGAACTGTCTGTCGTACTCCTGAATTTCGATTAACTTGGCTTCATCATATTTCGTCCCGGGAACGTTCTTTTCGATGTAATCGATCATCTCCTTCGTCTGCTCCGTCACATACGCCAGCCCCTCTTCATCATGTTCTCTGGAATAACATTTGATGGGCAGATCAATATGATACGTAGGGATATCCATAAACGATGTCACCGCGACATGGGCTAGATAAATCGGTATACACTCAAAATTGCTCATGGACGAAAACTGCGGCTTGGGGAAATCTCCTTGCATCAGCATGGGAATCAGAACCGCACAACGATCGCAAGCATGCTCGGGCATACCTTCTTTCCTGATGATATCGAAATATCGCGTTGCCTCAGCGCCATGAGTTCTGTCCGCAGACATTATGGCATCCCAGGGAACCATCCCCATTGCTCTGGTGAGTCCTCCGACACCGCATATCCCGAGAGGTTTACCCGATCGGTATGCCTCTCTTTGTTCGATTCTAAAATCTCTCTCAAGCTCGTAAAGCATGATGTTTGATTTCGGCTTTGTGGGATCGGGATCGTTAAGAATTTTCTTTATTCGGCGTTCACATGTATTTATTTCATGCTCCAGATAAGCTAATCCTGCTTTTTCCTGTGTTGTCATTATTTCTCTCCTTCTTTACGATAATCGTGCAAATTAAAACGCCGTCACACACCCAGATAGGCGGCTTGAACGTCTCTGTCGTTCTTCAAATCCTTGGACAACCCTTCCTTGACGATACGGCCATATTCCATCACATAAGATCGGTCAGACAAGTTCAACGCCAATTGAGCGTTCTGTTCGACCAGAAGCATGGTGATTTTCATTTTATTCAAATCCAAAAGCTTTCTCCCTATCTCCTTGATGATGATAGGCGCCAGCCCCAAAGTGACTTCATCGAGAATCAACAATTTGGGTTTTCCCATAAGCGCTCGAGCGATTGCCGTCATTTGCTGCTCGCCGCCGCTTAATGTCCTTGCCTGCTGTGCTTTGCGTTCCTGCAAACGTGGAAACAACTGATAGATAAGATGAAAATCTTCTTTGATGTCATCATTTCGTAAGTACGCTCCCAGTTGAATATTTTCCTGAACGGTCAGTGTCCCCACTAGTTGTCTGCCTTCGGGACACAACATTAATCCCTTCTTAATAATCTCGCTCGAATCCATTTTTCTTAAATTCTGGTCTTCAAATTGAATTGAACCGGAAGATGGCTTGATGATCCCAAAAATACACTTTAGCAGTGTTGATTTTCCCGCGCCATTTGGACCGATGATCGAGACAAATTCACCGCTCTTAATCTCTATGTTAATACCCTTCAAAACCGTGGCATTACCGTACCCAGCCATCAAATTGTTAATTTTCAGCATAATCCTCTCCCAAGTAAGCCTCGACAACTTTTCTGTCCAACATGACTTCTTTCAGAAGACCATGAGCGATTTCTTTTCCATAATTTAAGACAAAAACATGGTCGACCAATTTTACAAGAGCGCTCATCACATGCTCAACAATGATGATACTCAAGCCCTGCTGATTAATGCTTTTTATTAATTGAATGATTTCGTGTCCCTCTCCGTAACTCAATCCGCCAAAAGGTTCATCCAAAAGTATCAGTTTGGGATTTGTCGCCAATGCTTTGGCAATTTCCAACTTCTTAAGGTTGCCTATGGGAAGACTTCTCGCTTCATCATGGATGAGGTCGCTTAAACCGACGGAGGCTGCTAAAGCCATGATCTTTTCATGGATATTTTCCTGTTTTTTCATGTGGACCAAACACCCCACTTTGATGTTGTCGTACACGGTCAGCGAAGCAAAAGGCTTGACGACCTGGAATGTCCGGTTAATGCCTTTTTGTACCCTCTTATAGGTCTTGGCTTTGGAAATATCTTCGTCGCAAAAGATAATTTGTCCCGACGTCAAGGTCAGCATTCCCGATATCAGATTAAACAACGTTGTTTTCCCTGAGCCGTTGGGCCCCACTAAACCAAGCATCTCGCCTGGTTCAACCGTTAAAGAAACATCGTCAACCGCTTTCAGTCCGCCGAAATGTTTGCTGACATTCTGAAGTTTGAGAATAGGCATGGCTTCCTCACCTTTTCATGATTTCATTTATATAATTTCTTTAACCATCCCATGATCCCTGCAGGAGCAAAACGAAGAATCAGGATAGTCACGGCGCAATATAAAATGATTCTGACTTCCGGGAAGGAGATCAGATATTCATTCAAGAAACTGATCAAATAAGCGCCAATAATGGGACCCACGATGGTTCCCATGCCGCCAGTAATCGTCATGATGATCGGCATCATGGAGTTAAGTCCTTCCAGCATGGCCGGCGCCGCCGCTCCTTGAAAATGAACGAACAGCACGCCCGCAAGACTCGCAAATACACCACTGATGATGAAATTAATGATTTTATGTTTGGTAATGTTTAATCCTGCCGCTTCAGCGGCAAAATCGTCTTCCCTGATCGCCTTCAAAACGAGGCCGTAATTTGATCTGGAAATTTTTATTAAAGTCAGGACGGAAGCAAGGCAAACCGTCAAGATGATAAGAAACTGATGATTCAGATTGCCATTGGCAAGAGCGGCAAACCCCGTGTAACCGCAATCGCCACCCAATTCAACCGGGTACATGAAGATGATCGCGACGAAAACCATTGGCGTCACCATCGTCACCACCGAAAAATATGGGCCTTTCAGTCTCAGTGTCGGCAGTCCCAAAATCAGGGCAAAAAGGACGCCGGATAGAACGCCCAAAAGCATCACCACAAGGATAGGCCACCCAAAATGAAGGCTGAGTAAAGACGAAACATAGGCTGCACCTCCAAAGAAAAGAGAGTGGCCGATACTCACCTGTCCGAGAAAGCCACCGACAAGATCCCAACTTGCGGCATACAGGGCGTAAATATTACATATAATTAATATCCTTATAATCCACGCATCGCCGAAGACAAAATAGTACAGCACTTCCAAAATGGCGAAAACGCTGATCAACGCATAAGGATTAGCCAGATATCTTTTGATATTAGCGCTTTGCGCTCCTTCGGTCTCGCAGTTTTCAGAACTTGCAGGTGCATTATTCATGGTTTGATTTGTCATGCTTTATACTCCTCTTCTACCCAACCCTTAACGCCAAACAGTCCGTGCGGTCTGAATACCAGAAGTAATATCAAGATCACCAAAACGACGGGTCGCTTCATGTAGGCGCCTTGTGGAAATGAAAAAGAGATGAGTGTTTCGATGATCCCCATCAAAAGCCCCGCTGGAATCACACCCCAAATATTCCCTAAGCCGGCCATGATAATCACAACAAACCCGGTGTTGAGAGCTTCCATCCAGGACAAGGGACTCGCAGAATAAATGCTGCACATGAGATATCCGCTGATACCGGAAACGATGGCGCCGATGACAGCCGTCAAGAGAAAGATTCTGTTCACTTTGATTCCCACAAATTGCGCAACCGGCGGTTTTTCTGCGACGACCCGTATGGCCAATCCAGCCTTCGTTTTCGTCAGAAAAGCCCAAAGAACAATAATCATGATGACCGACATGATCAGAATCAGCAATTTCTGGTTCAAAACCCGGACACCCAGGATGCTTGTCGTACCCGGCCAGACACTGGGAATATTAATATCCGAAGATCCCCAGACGGCTATGAACAATTCCTGCACAATAACCGCCACAGCCAGAGTAAGGATAAAAACATTCATCGGTTTCATTCGGATAGGATTGATCAAGAAACGATGAAGGCAAAACGCGAAGACGATTGTAAGAAGAAGCCCCAGAAGAAAAGCAAGCCCCAGTCCGAACTTGAAATAAAAAAACGGACTCAAGGCAACAGTGAAATAAGGTACCAAGGCAAAATAAGAACCGTAAGCCAAATCAAATACCTTTCCCACGCCAAACAGGAGGGCAAAACCCAAGCCCATCATCGCAAATGCTGAACCAAGCAGGGTACCATTAATCAAAATATCCATGAAATCACCTCATCAATTTTAAAAACCATCTGTTGAAACGATACTGATCGATTCGACCGGAATGATTCAAATAGTTCCGGTCGAATCGTGATTACAGGATATTCTACTTCTTCCACTTTTTGTACATGTGCGCAGGAATTTGTATTTTCGCAGTCGCCCCTTTTTCAGGAAACACCAAAACCGTTTTGTCGCCTTCAGCCGTGTACTGCATTATGTAAATGCGCATTCCTTTATTAAGATCGTAATCGAATGCAGTCCTGTGATTTTTAAAAACGACAGCCCCACCCCACGCTTGCTCAGCAGGAATAACGGACCTCTCAATGGCTGAGCTCAACTTATCGGCATTCATCGTCCCGGCTTTTTCTAAACCATTTGCAAGCGCCTTTATCATGTTGTAACCTTCGACTGCGTAATGACCGGGATACTCGACATGTTTTGTTTTGAACGCCTTAACCATCTTGGCATCGCGTGCAGACGCTACTTCAGTACCGACTCCGGCGCTGAGCACGTAGGCAGCATTCCCCGGTCCCACCGCTTTCGTATAGTTATCAGGGGTCATGGCCAGGACAATTGACCCGGTGAGAAGCGCGGGCACCTTCGTTTCTTGAAATTGTTTGGTCAGCGGAATCACGCTGCCGTAACCGCCAAAGACAAAAACCAGCTGAACATCCCTCTTCAACATTTCCGAAATTTCCGTCGTGAAATCCGTCGCATTTCGAGCCGGTTTGGAATGATAAACTAAATTCACGTCGTTTTTATATTTGGCAAATGTGTCTTGAATCATTTTGTCAATATTAACGGTCCAAAGCGCGTTATCCGAAATTAAAGCCACATTTATTTTCTTAAGGTTTAATTCATTTTTTAAATGTTTAACGATGTAAGGGAGGAAATCGCTCTGTGCATCAACTGTAACAGATTCGGAGGCGGAGACGGCAAAGATATATTTATGGGCTTCAGGGTTGCGCAGGTACGATTCATCAAATCGATTGGTTGTAATGTGAATAAAGGATACTTTTTTAAATTTTTCCGCCGCAGACTGGAATGCCGTCGCTTCTTCGCTTGTATAACCCCCAATAAGGTAATCTACGTTGTCGCTGGTGACCAGCTTGGCTATCGCCGAGTTCGCCCCGGCAGCCGTAAGCCCGGAATCGGCGGAGACGATTTCTATTTTACTTCCCAAAACACCCCCGGCCTTGTTGATTTCTTCCGCAGCGTCCTGGGCTGCCTGGAGCATCTGCTTTCCAAAAATAAAATTCATGCCACCCACATAGCCGACTTTAATAACGCTTTTTTCCAACTTTGCCGCCTGCGCCGCATTCCATCCGCCTTGCAGCGTCGTGACGGTAAGGCAAAGCAGAACGACGAAATAAAACATTTTACGAAGATTAAATTTTCTCATTTACTGTCCTCCTTATTTTGAAAGTTAAGCTTAATTTGATTACAATGACTCGCTTCCGTTTTATTGAAGTTTTAGTTCTTGGGTAAAATGTTTCTTCAATTCAGCCTTTTGAATTTTTCCCGTCGCCGCTGTCCGTGGAAGACTTTCAACAAATCGGACATAGCGGGGTTTGTTATAAGAGGCCAAATTTTGTTTAATATAGTCAATCACTTCCTTCTCCGTCATGGCTTGTCCGGTCTGAAGAACGATCGCAGCCAAGGCTACCTCGTTCCACTCCTTGTCAGGAACACCGACGACCGCTGTCTCCGCAATTTTCGGGTGCTTCAGCAGTACCTTCTCTATCTCCGCGGGATATATGTTTTGCCCGCCGCTGATGATCATGTCTTTTTTCCGTCCAACGATATATAAGTACCGTTCTTCATCATATCGGGCGAGATCACCCGTATGCAGCCATCCTTCCGCGTCGATCGCCTTGCTTGTCTCTTCCGGCATGTCCCAGTAATAAAGCATCCGGTGTTCGCCGCGGCAGATGATTTCTCCTACCTCTCCCTGAGGAACATCCTTACCCCCATCATCCACCAAGCGGATCTCAGACTGACAATGGAGTTTTCCCGATGAGCCGATCTTTCTTGCCGAATCTTCAGGTGAAAGGAAAGTCAGGCACCCACCTTCAGAAAGTCCATATGTTTGAGGAGATGCGGCAGGTGTCCTCCTGAGCACCTCTTCCAGTAAGTCTTTTGGCATCGCGTCTGAGGCGCCCATCGCGACTTTCAGCGAACTCAAGTCATAATTGTCAAACTCGGGATATTCCAACAACCTCCGCCACATCGTGGGAACAGCCGTAAAATGGGTAACTTTATAATGTTGAATGGCGTTGAGCATTTTTTGAGGGGTTGGTGGGGTACTAAGAATGACCAGAGTCATCCCGACATATACACTGCCAAGAAGCCAGACGATACCGCCCATATGAAACAGCGGATAAGGACACATGCCGACGCTGTTTTCCGTCTGATTCACCATGTGGCAAATCACACCGGTGTGCAGAAAATAATTCCTCTGACTGATTACCGCACCCTTTGGTACGCCCGTTGTTCCACTGGTAAATAAAATCAGATGAGGATCATTCTCATCGACGAAGACATCTGGTTCGGTATCAGGTAATTTTTTTATCAGCTGATCAAAATTGATCATGTCCGACGGCCCATCGCCATCGATCACAATATGGTGCCGGACCGTTTTGCTTTTGACGTTTTTCAAAGTGCTTATGAAATCCTTGCCGAGAACCAGAACGGTGACGCCAGCTTTATCCAAAACATATTCTATTTCCGGCTCTTTGTACCAGAAGCATATCGGAACAAAGATAGCTCCGATCTTACAGGATGCAAAATAGCTAACTTCGTAAAGGTGAGAGTTTGTAAGGAGGATGCCGATCCGGTCACCCCGCTTGACGCCTAAATTGATCAGAGCATTGGCAAACTGATTAACCATGCTATTCAATTCTTTAAACGTTAGTTTTTGGTCTTCGAAAATGACGGCTGTTTTATCTGGCCTGACTGCGACGTTTCTCCGAACAAGGTCCCCAAGCAGCAACATTGTTTACTCCTCCTTAAAAGCGGTCTTTCATTTAAACTCGTTAGCGTATAATTCAATATTTGTGCCAACACATTATATCTGTATATTCACATTAATATCGAATACTTATAAAATTTCTCATATGCGAACGGGAACTTATTGTGTAATATACTAAACATTATTAAACATTATCCTACAAATCATTGATCTTCTTGCGTCTGGTGGCAAGCTTTGCTTTTCCAGTTTACTCTTAAGCATCTGTGAAATCTCAGGATAGGAATTTTGCCTGAACATTATTGAGAATATTCTCGGCATCCTTGACAATGGTCTGAACCATGACGTTTACCTTGGGCAAATCGTTGATGCGTTGCGCCCCTTCGCCGCCGGCCATCATCGCTTTTTCCTTGTTGCCATCGAATGTGGCTTTCAGGGATTCATTCTCAAAATCGATAAGAGACATATCCGTCGTTGTAAAATCGTCGGGGGTTCCCAGATAAACGCCGGGCGATTTTTTTATTGTGTTCTTGGCATGTTCAATGCTGCGAGGGGTTTTTATCCAGCGGGCGGGACCGACAATACCGCGGGCAACCAGCGTTCCACGATCTCCGGCTTCCACGATGCCTTCCTTCCAGATCTGGGAAAAGTCGCTCTCCTGCGTGGCCAGAAAACGGGTGCCCATTTGCGCACCGTCTGCGCCAAGCACGAGGGCTGCGGCCAGTGTCTTGCCATCGACAAATCCACCCGCACCGCAGACCAGGGTTTTTTCATCAGATACGGCTTCAACCACGGCAGGCAACAGGATCATCGAGTGCACCGGCTCCCAGGAAGTATGGAATCCGCCTTCATGTCCCGAGGCTACAATAACATCCACGCCCGCCTTCTTGCAGCGCTGTGCGCCCTTCACGGAAGGGACAACATGCATCCAGGTGAATCCCGCATTTTTAATCGTGTCCTTCCAGCCGACAGGATCACCAGCGGAGGTGAAGATGACCTTGAAGTTGTTTTTCATCTCCGGATTCTCTTCGCGAACCTGGGTGGCCTTTTCGATCAAAATTTTCGCTGCATCTTTTAGCTCCGCCGACACCATCACGTTTATTCCGAATATCCCACCCTTGTCCTTGACTAAACGATAGGTGCGTTTCAACACCTTTTCCAGGACGGTGGCCAGGTCATCTTTCGGATCCGCTTCCGCCGTTCTGCAAAAATCCTGATAAGACCAGTCATCTGCGGCTCTATCCATAGCGCAAAGACCACTTGTTGAAATCAATCCCAAAACGCCTGCATTGGCCGCGGCCACGCAAAGATTATTGTTGCTGAATGGTCCCATGCCCGCTTGAATGATCGGATATTTTATTCCAATCAACTCGCACAATCTTGATTTGATCATAAGTAACTCCTCCTTTTTTTCATCACACTTTTATTCTTTTCTTAAAAAATAATTTCCAAATTACTACTGACCCAACGTTAATCAAATAAATTCAGTTGATTGATCCTATGCATTCTTCTATAGCCTCAACACCGAACACGCGAGCACATTAATCAATATCCGTGCCAACATACCATTTGTATATATTAATAATAATATCAAATATTTATGTAATCAATTCACATAATATCGCTAATTTATTGAGTAACATGCTAAGCATTATTAAACATTATTAAACAAATAACCATTGACAATGGAATTTGGATTTTGTAAAAAACCCTACAAAGAAAAAACACCAAATTATTAAGATTGAGAATTTTTTATGAAATCCATCTGTTCCTGCCTTTCGTTATCAGCTCTTTTTGAAGAGGAGTTTTGCATCGACTGGATTATTGACATATCCGGTCATAAACCGAGTCACGTGTTCACCCAATTTGAAAATGCCGTTTTGCAAGGATGGCTTCTGAAAAAGAAGGACGGTTTTTTCACGTTTAAAGACGAGGCAACTCAAAAGGAGATTGAAGAAAATCTGTCGCCAGAAGATCGACAATTGATACACAAAAAAATTGCCGAATACTTCGCAAAGGAATTCCCGGCAAATGTACAGTTCCAGACGCGTATCGCCAATCAGCTCCTTTTCGACCGCAATGATTTGACCGGCTGCCGCCTGCTTCTTGAGGCTGCCGATTACGCACGCCGCAATCATTCTTATAAAGAAGCCTCGACCTACTATCAAAAAATCATGGACGACCTTGATGAAAACAGTGAAAGAGAATGCATCACTTTATTCGTTGACGCCGCCATTAAATATGCCAGAATTTCGTTTGGAAGAGAAAATACCAATCTGGTTTCCTCCTATCTTGAAAGAGCCATCCTCATAGCTAATGAAAATAACCTGCCGGAAGAAAGATCACTTCTCCTGATGCATCTGGCAAAAAATGACTACATAAGCGGGAAATACCATTTGGCCCTGGAACATATTAGAGAAGGATGGTCAATAATCGAAAAGGTAGAAAATTCTAAATTCGTATCATCAGCTATTGCTTTTAGATTCTACGCTGATTCCTGGCAAGGTCTTTTAAATAAAATCATAAAGGATTATGAACAAGAGACATCCATGATAGAACGATTCCCGTCGGAACGGCATAGAATTTTGACTGCCGGCATGGTTGGCTATTGCTACACTCTGACGGGTCAGGTGACACAGGGTTTGGGCATGCTAAATGCCCTGCACAAACACTGCTCGGAGCTAAATGATCAAGTTCTTGCTGATGACATTGATATAACGATTGCCATTGCTATGCTGGATCTCGGACGCATTGATGAAGCGCTCTCGTATTTGGAAGGATATGAGCAATGTGATATCAACAATAGCGACTGGAATACATATCGCGCAAAGTTGATTCTTGCTTCGGCGTACTTCTTTAAGGGAAAAAAGGAAGAAGCTGTTCATTATTTCAAACAGTGGCTGGATTTAAGCGCTGCCACGAATGTTAATGTATTATTGTTTCCTTTTTCATGGTTTGAGATGTGTAAGGCCATGGACGAAGGGACTTTCCCCCGCCTGTCCAACATAAATCTGGAAGAAGAGATTGCCAAGCATATTAAAGATGAAAACTACGCGATGAGAGGAATTGTTTATCGCTATAAAGCTTTGCTCCAGAGAAAACAGAATGAGCCTTCTGAAAAAATAATTGAATCACTCATTCGTTCAGTTGAATCGCTGCTGGAATCGGGGCTCGTAATAGAATTATGCAGAACATACCTCGAGCTCATGCAGCAATATACATCCATGGGCAATCCAGATGATTCTGAAAAGATTCGAGCAAAAATATCGAAACTCCTTGAGAATGTTAACCGTGATTTCATACCGGAGGAATTAAGGTCATTTGCGCGAGAATGGACTCAAGATTGGCCTACACTATGGGACGAAATTTTGAAATTAAGCCAGGATATGTCTTCTATCCGTGATCCGAAAGAACTGCTGCAAAGCATACTCCTGACTTCAAACAGAATCAGCGGGGCCGAACGCGGGGCTATTTTCAGCGTAGAAAATCAACAGGATGCTTTAAACTCTCAAGCCACTCCAAAAATTGCCCTGAAAGCTTCAAAAAATATAACATCATCCGATGTAGACAGTTATGCGTTTGCAAATGCCAAAAAATTGATAGGAGAAGTCGCGCTTACGGGCTTAGGTAAAATCATAAAGAATGCAAAAACAAGAGTTCACGACGAATCTAATTCCGAAGAAATTCTTTCTCAAATCTGTGTGCCTATGGTCATGAGAAATATTGTCGTGGGTGTTTTGTATCTGGAAAACCATCTTTTGATCAATCCCTTTAACGAACATGATTTACAGTTTCTTAGCTACTTCGCGGCGCAGGCGGCCATCGCCTTGGATCATGCTGAAGCTTACGCACAGATTCAATTATTAAATCAAAAAATTGATGAAGAGAAAAAATATTATAAGGAGCAATCCCTGCCGAACTTACACTTGGATTCTTTTATTGGAAAGAGCTCAAGCATATTGGAGGTCTTGAATAAGATAAACCAAGTAGTCAATACCGACGCCAATGTGCTGATCCTCGGCGAGACTGGGGTGGGTAAAGGTTTGGTGGCTCAGGCCATTCACCAGCACAGTAAGAGAAAGGATCAGCCTTTTGTCAAGGTGCTCTGCACAGCGCTTCCCGAACATTTAATTTCCAGTGAACTCTTTGGGCATGAAAGAGGCGCCTTTACCGGATCAGTCCAAAAGCGTATTGGAAGATTTGAACTCGCCGATAGAGGAACCATCTTTCTCGACGAAATTGGCGACCTGAAGGAAGAAATACAAACTCAACTTCTGCAAGTTATCCAAAGCAAGGAATTTGAGAGAGTTGGCAGTTCTAAGACCATACGTTCCGATTTCCGTCTGATAACAGCAACGAACCGTGATCTGGTCGAAGCCGTTAAAAATAAAAGATTTCGGGCAGACCTTTATTATCGTTTGAATGTGTTCCCTATACGAGTCCCGCCTCTTCGTGAGCACAAGGAAGACATCCCTCTTTTAGCTCATCACTTTTTAGACATATTTTCGAAGAGGACGGGTAAAATTTTTTCTGGGATTTCCAAGAGAGAAATGGATAAGCTGACACAGTATGAGTGGCCCGGCAATGTCAGGGAACTGGAAGGTATTATTGAGAGAGGTGGAATTCTAAGTGCAAAAGACGATTTCCGCGTTCCAGACCTAGACCAAGAAAAATACATATCCATTGATCCAACATCGGATTCTGCCCTGAAGGATAATGAGCGTTCTCTTATCTTAGAGACTCTGAAAAAAACCAACTGGAAAATACGCGGGGAAGGAGGGGCCGCGGACCTTCTCAATATAAATTATTCGACGTTATTTTTCCGAATGAAAAAATTGGGCATTCAAAGACCTCCTGACATGCCAAAGGGACGAAAAAGAATTGCTCTAAATCATACCTAGCATAGTGCGTCTAACGCGTTTCTTTATATTTGCTGATTTTTCCCAATCTTTTTTCAATGACGCATTCCAAACGAACACTTGATAGATTCTAGACATCTGAACCACAGAAGTCCATTCTTGTATGTCAAGAAAAGCTTTGCCAGAAATGTAAGGGAAGGTACTGGTTCTTGTCGTTGGGGTGAATGGGGTTTCGCAGTCAGTTGGGATTTTAATGCGACGGATCAACTTCCAGGGCACGCATCACGTCGGCGACATTTTGAAAAGCTTGCAAAATGGTCAGACAGTATCGCGCCAGAGCTTGATCATACACGGCGATGGCCGCACGCCTTTTCGCCGTCAGTGCCCCGCCGCGGAAAATTGGCTGAACGAGTCCTACCCCGACATTCCCAATCAGGGAACGGACATCCAATAAATTGTCGTGACTGCTTGATGCGACGCCATACAACCCCGCAAGCGTGATTCTGGGATAAAGATTTGCCGTGGTTACGCCGATTTCGGCCGAGTATTTGTGAAGCATGGCTTCGGCCGCCCGGATGTCCGGACGCTGGCGTACGAAAGCGGACGGCAGGCTGACCGGCGGGTCCGGCGGCAGGGACATCGAATCAAAGTCAAACTCGGAAAGCTGAACTTCACCGGGCAATTTTCCGACCAGCATGGCCATCTGATGGCAGATGAGTGACAGCTTATTTTCCAGGGCGGGAATTTCGGCCTGCGTTTGCGCCGATTGAGCTTGCTGTGCCAGGACTTCGCAAAAAGAGATGGCGCCGGCATCATAGCGATTTTGGATAATCAGCAGCTGTTCTTTCTGATAATTGACTATTTCCCCCGTAGCTCTGAGCTCCTTGAGGGTCGCTCGTTAATGCTGCTCATGATCAGCACGGGCTTAACCGTTTTACCTCTCAGCGAATCTTTCATCGCCCGGTTGATAGCCTTAAAATCGTAAAACTTCAGAAGACGATCCAAGGGAAACCGGCCCCTCTGATATAGTTTAATCAGATGAGGAATAAAGATTTGCGGCACCGAATCGCCTGCGACCACCTGCACGGCCTTTATGCCCCGGGGTATAAAACCGGGAACACCGCTACCGGTAAAAAAGGCCGCGGTGCCCCGTTTCCTAGCCACCTGCGGCGCCAGCCGCAGCATTCCGGCGTTGCCGGTCGTCTCCAGCACGTAATGCACGCCGCCCGCGGCAATTTCATGGATGCCTGAGACAACATCCGTTTTCCGGCCGTCGATGATATGCGTTGCACCCAGATCCAAAGCCAGTTTAAGGCGTGACGGCTTAACATCAACCCCGATGATCGGATGGGCGCCGACAACCCGAGCCGCCATGACGGCCGCCAGGCCAACGGCCCCCGTGCCGAAAACTGCGACGCTTTCAGCCCGTTGGACGCGGAGCATATTCATAATCGTACCCGCTCCCGTTTGCAGACCGCAGCCGAGCGGCGCCAAAACTTCCAGGGGCAGTTTTCGGGATACTTTGACCATGTTGCGTTCGGTGACCAGGACATGAGAAGCAAAGGAAGATTGGCCGAAAAAATGCCCGCGCACGCCGCTTATTTCAAGGGCATTCGTGCCATCAAGACGGTGGAAACCAAAATTCAGTTCATAAAACCGGCGGCATTTGTTCGGCCGTCCGCTTTTGCATGGATGACATGTCCCGCAGGATTGATAAGACAATACAACATGGTCACCGGGCCGGACAGATTTAACCTTTTTCCCGGTCAATTCCACGACGCCTGCCCCTTCATGTCCTAAAACCAGCGGGCCGTCGGATGCCTCCCAGTGGCGCACCATGCTGATGTCCGTATGACAAACGCCGCACGCGACGATCCTGACGAGCGCTTCCGTATCCTGCGGACCTTCCATGTCCAGTGTCTCGATTTTCAGCGGTCCGTCCTGATTTCGCAGGACAGCGGTACGGATTCTGTACGCTGCCTTCTTTTTTAAGAGGACCATCGTCTCCCTCCTGTCTGTCGCTTGCGTCATTAAACCCGAAACAGCCTGTTTGAAATGTCCCCGGCCATCCTGCGCAATTTTAAAATCCGGAATTTCTCTGGTCATTTTATTTATAATGATTAAATTGTTTGTGGCAATATGCAATAATCATTTGCATTAAGATAAGTACTTATTTCAATTTTCAGCGATGAGGAATCTATGATGAAAGCCTTTATCGATCCACCCGCGCACATCCCGTTTTATCTGAGAATCGGCCTCTGGATTTCCAGACTGGTCACTGGACGTGATCTTCTGCCCGGCAGGCTTCTGGCCTGGTATCCGAAAGCGGCAATCAGCTCCGGCATCATGGAAGCCCTCGTTGCCCATCAGGACAAAGCGCTTAACAAACGGATTCTCAAATTGGTTCGCCTGCGGACATCTTTTTCGGTTGCCTGTCCTTTTTGCATCGATATGAACGCTTATGATTATGATCAATTTGGCATCACACCCGAAGAACTGGCCGCGTTGCAGGGACAGTCCGACATCGATGCCGTGAAGACATTTTCCCCGCGTGAAATTTTGGCCATGGAATATGCCGTTTTGATTTCTCGCTCGCCTTTGCAATTTTCGCAGGAATTCGTCGATCGATTGAAAGCCGGTTTCACTGAACGGGAAATTGTCATCCTGGCCGCAACCGCCGCGCAGGTCAACTACTGGGCCAGACTTCTGCAAGCCATGGGTGTTCCCCCGGCCGGATTTTCAGACAACTGTCGAATTAAAACATGATCTTATTTCGTTTCGTGGATGCCTGATCTGCAAGGCGCTACTCGGCACATGTCATACCCGATTAACTTATGTTCCGACTGCTGCATCAATTTCTGGATGATCATAAATGACCCGTCCTGTCCAAAGTTCAGTCCCCACAGTTTTTTTGCGATGCCTGCTGCCCAAAGACACCGTTCATAAAAAAAGAGGCTGCAGGAATACCACAGCCTCTTGATTTTCATGGTCGGGGCGGCAGGATTTGAACCTGCGACATCTTGCTCCCAAAGCAAGCGCGCTACCAAGCTGCGCTACGCCCCGCTATGTCATGACGGCATGTTGTGACCCAGATGGTTCTTCAGCTTTGCAAAAGCCTGCCCGCGGTGGCTGACCTTGTTTTTTATCTCGGGAGGCAATTCCGCGGCTGTCTTATTCAACTCCGGCCAGAGAAAAATCGGATCATAACCAAAACCATTGGCGCCGCGTCGCTCGTCGATAATCCGGCCCGGCCAATCGGCCTCGAAAGATTCGTAGCGGCCGTCCGGATGATAGAGCACCAGCGCGCAAAAGAAAGACGCCGTTCTTTTGTCCCGCGGAACGTCTTTCAAGCCGGCCAGAAGTTTGGCGTTATTTTCTTCGTCTGATGCGTCCTCACCCGCATAGCGGGCGGAATAGAGTCCCGGCTCTCCTCCGAGTGCATCCACCTGCAGACCGGAATCGTCTGCCAGAACCGTCTCACCGGTGAATTCGGATATGATTTTTGCTTTTTTCAAAGCATTTTCCAGATAGGTCTTTCCATCCTCTATGATTTCCGGGACAGAGACAAAGCCATTCAGAGAAACCAATTCGACATCCATACGGCCGAGCATTTCACTGATTTCCCTGACTTTGCCTTCATTCTTTGTCGCAAATACGATCTTCATACCCGCAAGTCGCCTACGATATCTTTCTGGCAGGCAATGATTCTCACGATGCCGCTTTCCGCCAAAGCGGTCATTGCGTCGAGCTGATCCTTGCCAAACGGAACATGCTCGGCCGTCCCCTGCACTTCAATAAACAAGCCGGCTCCGGTCATCACAAAATTCATGTCGACATCCGCCCGGGAGTCTTCCTCGTATTCCAGATCCAGGAGCACATGGTTTTGCAAAATCCCGACGCTGACCGCCGAAACAAAATCAGTCACAGGAATTTCCTTCACCAGCCCCTGCTGCTTCATATCTTTAAAAAGATCAACCAGAGCCACGAACGCCCCGGTAATCGATGCGGTTCGGGTGCCGCCATCCGCCTGAATGACATCGCAATCGATGGTAATGGTTCTCTCGCCGAAAGCGGTCAAATCCGTCACCGCTCGAAGCGACCGGCCGATCAGCCTTTGAATTTCATGCGTCCGGCCCCCCAGCTTGCCGCGCGCCGCTTCACGCGCCGAACGTTTCGGCGTGGACATGGGCAGCATGGAATACTCAGCGGTGAGCCAGCCCTTCCCGGTATTTTTTAAAAAAGGAGCTGTTTTATCTTCCCATGAAGCCGCGCACAGGACCTTCGTGTCGCCGAATTCGACCATCACCGAGCCCGGAACATTCCGTACATAGTGATTGGTGATGCGGATTTCCCGAAGTTCGTCATATTTTCGGTTTTGATTTCTTATGAACACGGGACTCCTAAAAGAAGGCCTTGATGCTTCTGGCCAGAGCTTTGGCAATTTCTGTCTGCGTTTTTGCGGAGGTCAATTTTTTCTTTTCATCGGGATTGGTGACAAAACCCAGCTCAATGGTCAGCACGGGCACAGTTAATCCTTCCGCCAGCGGAATACCGGCTTCCCTGAGTCCCCTTCCCTTGCGCGGAAACAGGCCATCGAGATTCTTCTGCACCAGGCGCGCCAGTTTAACGGTATCATTCAGATGCTGGTTCTCCGCTTTTACAGAAACTTTTTGCGAACCCTGCGCAGGCATCGGAACACTTTTGAAGCCGGGGTAATACAGTTCAAAACCGGATGACGTTTTGCCGAAACCGGCATTAGCATGCAGGCTCAGCACAAGAGCCGGTTTCATTTTTAGGATACTTTTTTTCCTCTCATCCAGAGAAACCGTTTTTTCCGAGTCCCGGGTTAAAAACACGCTCAGGTTGCTTTCCCTGGACAGTTCCTTCTGCAGCGCCTGTGCAATCGCCAGTGTTATATCCTTTTCAGCCGCCTGATCAATGCCGATGACGCCTGAATCCCCGCCGCCATGAGCCGGATCGATAAAAACGATATGTTTTGCGGTCTGGCCGCAAACCGGAAGTGCCGGCAAGCAAAGCATCAGAACGGAAATCAAGACAACGATATAGGTTGGCCATTTATGAAACATCATTTCACCTGCAGTTTTTATTTAATCTTCCACCCGGTTCGGGTTGCGCTGCTTATAGCAGAGTAGATTTGTTTGTCAACACTCAAATAGAATGATTTGTTATTTTCAGGCTTTGCGTATCCTTTCAATGGAGCGGACGATTTTGAGTTGCCGGATGGCTGAAAAGATGGCATTGAGCTGCTGGGTATCATAAACATCAATGACAAACAGGCAGTTGGCAATCATATCCGTCGTTTCAACCTGAGCAAAACTGATGTTGATATCAAACGAGGTGATCACCGAACTCACTTCCGTCAGTACGCCTTTCTGGTCATTGCAGACGACCTTGATATTTACCGGATAGGCATGTTTCTGCCGGACATCCCAATTGACATCCACGATCCTTTCGGCGTCCAGTCTTTTCAGGTGGGGACAGCTTTGTGTATGAACCGTAATCCCGCGGCCGCGGGAAATATAACCCGATATTTCATCTCCGGGGATCGGATTGCAGCACTTGGCAAACTTCACCATGACATCGTCGATACCCGTCAGGCTGATGCCCAGAGACGGCGCCTCGGTTTTTTTCTTCTCCCTCTCCGGAGGCTTTTCCGCTTCCTTCGGCGCTTCCTGTACCAGGAAATGATTGACGACCTGCCTGGCCGAAATGCGGCCATATCCCACCTGGGAAATCAGATCTTCCAGGGTCAGCAGCGAATACTCCGTCAAGATTTTTTTTATCTCGTCGGCTTTGATAAAGTTGGCAAATTTCAGGTTGTTTCTTTTGAATTCTTTTTCCAGCAGATCCTTCCCCAGAACCAGAGAACTGTTTTTCTCTTCCAGGTTAATCCAGTTGCGGATTTTGGAAATGGCTCGCGACGTCACCACGTACTTCAGCCAGTCCTTGCTGGGATGGTGGCCGGCCTGCGTGATGATGTCCACCTGGTCGCCGTTTTGCAATTGATAGCGCAGCGGCACGATATTCCGATTGACCTTGGCGCCGATGCATTGATTACCGACATCGGTATGAACACTGTAGGCAAAATCGATTGGTGTCGCTCCCTTGGGAAAAGACTTGACATCGCCATGCGGCGTGAAGACATAAACTTCATCGGGAAACAATGCCATCTTCAGGTTGGACATGAATTCCTTGGGATTCTTGATATCCTGTTGAACTTCGAGGGCTTCACGAAGCTTTTTGATCTGGTTGTCCTCGTTGTCGTGGAATGCCCGTCCTTCTTTATAGCGCCAGTGGGCGGCAATACCCTTTTCCGCCCATTCATGCATCGCCCGGGTTCGAATCTGGATTTCGACCCTTTCGCCGTAGGGTCCGATCACCGCGGTGTGCAGGGATTGATAGTTGTTCGCCTTCGGCATGGCGATATAATCTTTGAACCGGCCGGGAACAGGCTTCCACAGGGCATGCACAATACTCAGGGCTTCGTAGCAGGTCTTGTCGACGTCCGAATCCAGGACAATGCGAAACGCGATGACATCGTACACTTCATCAAAATTAATATGCTGCTCATGCATCTTTTTATAGATGCCATAGAGATGTTTGGCCCTGCCCTCCACATAGCCCTTGATGGTCACCTTATCCAGTTCTTTAAAAATGATCCCTTTCACTTCTTCGGTATAGCGGTTCCGTGATTCCTGGGACTTGGCGACGCGGGTGGCGATTTCCTTGTAGGCATCCGGCGAAATGTACTGAAAGGCCAGATCCTCCAGCTCCATTTTCATCCAGTTGATTCCCAGTCGGTTGGCGAGCGGCGCATAAACGTCCATGGTCTCACGCGCGATATAAATTCTTCTGTCGGGTTTTTGATATTGAAGGGTTCGCATGTTGTGAATACGGTCCGCCAGCCGAACCAGCAGGATGCGGATATCAGCAGACATCGCCAGAATCATCTTCCGGAAGTTTTCCGCTTGTCTTTCCTCCTGGGATCCGAAGGAGATACGGCTCAACTTGGTGAGACCGCTGACCAGAAACGCCACGTCTTTGCCGAATTCCTGCTCGATTTGTTCCTTGGTGGTGAGGGTGTCTTCAATCGTATCATGCAGAAGCCCGCTGATGATCGTCGCCGAATCCATCTTCATATCGACGAGGATGCCGGCCACCTCCATGGGGTGCGTGAGATAGGGTTCCCCGGACAGGCGCACCTGACCCTGATGGACCGTCGCTGAATAAATATAAGCCTTCTGAATCATCTCCAGCTCTTCGGGGGCCAGGTAGGCTTGAGCTTTATCAAGAATATCGTTTATTCTTAACATGAAGATTTCCAGTCCAGATCGCGGCGGTTAACTGGCCTCTTGCAATTCTGACGCAATGATTCTCCGAATTTCGCCGACAACATCTCCGACGGCATAGAGTTTACTCTCGCCGGTCCTGCGGGCCTTTAATTCGACATGGCCTTCTTTCAAATTTTTGGGGCCCACGACGACCCGGAGCGGAATGCCGATCAGATCGGCGTCCTTAAACTTTACACCCGCCCGTTCATCGCGGTCATCGAGGATCGCGTCCACGCCGCAGGCCTGCAATTCCGCATAAATGTCCTCCGCCGCTTTCATGACGTCCTTCTCATTGATATTCACGGGGGTGACAATAACCGTATACGGGGCCAGCGGCATCGGCCAGATAATGCCATTTTCGTCGAAGTTCTGTTCGATACAAGCCGCCACGGTCCTGCCGATGCCGATGCCGTAGCAGCCCATGATCATCGTTTTTTCCTTGCCGTCGCGATCCAGGTAGACGGCTTTCATGGCTTTGCTGTATTTGGTTCCCAGTTTAAAAACATGACCGACTTCAATTCCGCGGACAAATTTGACGGCGCCCGCACAGCGGGGACAGGCATCTCCGGGGACGGCCACGCGCAGATCGGCAAAGGATTCCACCTGAAAATCGCGCCCGATATTGACATTCTGCAGATGATAGTTTTCTTCATTGGCGCCGGTCACCATATTGGTCAGGTTCATGATGGAATAATCGGCAATCACTCTGACCTTAATGCCGACGGCACCGGCAAAACCGCGCGGCGCGCCGGTGGCTTTCATAATCATCTCGTCATCGGCCAGTTCCAGCTCGGCCGCACCCAGATAATTTTTCACTTTGATTTCATTCACCTCCTGATCGCCGCGGATCAGGACGGCGCAGGGGTTGCCGTCGGCAGCAAAGATGAGCGTTTTAACGATTTGACCGGAAGAAACCTTGAGAAAAGCCGAGACTTCTTCAATGGTGCGCACATCGGGTGTTTCCACGCGCTCCATCGGTAGCCAGTCGTTTCCCGGGGCAGCGGTCTTTTCCGGCCTGGCGATCTCGGCCTTTTCCAGGTTGGCGGCATAGCTGCATTTTTCACAAAATACGATCGCATCCTCGCCCGATTCCGCCATGACCATGAATTCATGCGAGTAGCTGCCACCGATGCTGCCGGAATCCGCCTCCACCGGACGGTACTTAAGACCACAGCGCCGGAATATTTTGTTGTAGGCGGCAAACATCTTTTCATAGCTTTTTTCCGCACCCGCCTCGTCCGCATCAAAACTGTAAGCGTCTTTCATGCCGAATTCCCGACAGCGCATCACGCCGAAACGCGGACGCACTTCATCGCGGAATTTGGTCTGAATCTGATACAAATTACGGGGCAATTGCCGGTAAGTCTTAATGTCGTGGCGCACCAGATCCGTGATGACTTCTTCATGGGTGGGCCCCAGACAATAATCGCGGTCATTGCGGTCGCGAAATCTCAGGAGCTCTTTTCCATAATACGTCCAGCGTCCGGATTCCTGCCACAGTTCGGCGGGCTGGACCATCGGCAGATGGACTTCCTGGGCGCCCGCTTTGTTCATTTCCTCGCGGATAATCTCTTCCACTTTACGAATCACACGATAACCCAGCGGCAGATAGGAATAGATGCCGCTGGTGAGTTTTCTGATCATTCCCGCCCGAATCATGAGCTGATTGCTGACCACTTCCGCATCGGAAGGAATTTCCCTCCCCGTGGGCAGGTGCATTTCCGAGTAACGCATTAACCCTCCTTATGACTTTTCATTATCCAGGGATTTTATCTCGGCGAGCAAAACCGGGATAAAATCTTTTTCTTCGACTTTTTTGTACGCCACGCCTTTTTTAAACATCATCCCGAACCCGTGTCCGCCCGCGATACCGATATCGGCTTCCGCGGCTTCGCCGGGTCCATTGACGACGCAGCCCATCAACGCTATTTTAATGTAATCTTTTCTGCCGGCCAGCGCTTTTTCAACTTGATTCACCAGGCCCGCAAGATCGATCTGACAGCGTCCGCACGTCGGACAGGAAATAATTTCCGGTCCCACCCGGCGAATTTTAAGTGCCCGCAAAATACCATAGGCGATGGGAAGCTCCTGGACGGGATCGCCGGTAACGGACACGCGGATGGTGTCGCCAATGCCCTCATAGAGAAGCGTACCGATGCCCAGAGCGGATTTGACGGCCGCATCCGTCAGGGTCCCCGCTTCCGTGACGCCCAGATGAAGAGGATAATCCGTCCGGAGGGCGATCATCCGGTAAGCCTCGATCATCATCGGCACATCGGACGATTTGAGCGAAAGTTTGATCAAATCAAATCCCAGATCCTCAAACAGTTCGATATTGCGCAAGGCACTCACGCAAAGCGCTTCTGCGTTTACGCCGCCATACTCCAGAACCAGGTCTTTCTGCAGGGAACCGGCATTGATCCCGATACGGATAACCGTTTGACGTTCTTTGGCCGTCTTGACGATTTCAGCGATTTTGTCTTTGACAATATTGCCCGGGTTGATCCGGATGCCGTCGGCGCCATTTTTGATGGCATCAATGGCCAGTTGGTAGTGAAAATGAATGTCAGCAATCAGAGGAATGTGAATGCCCTTTTTAATCTCCAGCAGGGCCTGAACGGCTTCCGCGTCGGGAGTGGCGACCCGGATGATTTCGCAGCCTGCTTCCTCAAGAGCATGGATCTGTCTCACCGTCGCATCGATATCACGGGTATCCGTATTGGTCATGGATTGGACGGTGATGGGCGCATCCCCTCCGATGGGGACGGATCCGACATGAATGACTCTTGCTTTTCTTCTCGTTTTGGAACCGTGTTCCATGCCTTCGAATTTTCCTTTAATATATCTTTCTATGACCTTGTAAATTTATAACATGTGCAAGCATCCTGGGCAATGGCTAATTTATGAAAAACCACATCTTATTCGCCATGGAAAACAAAAGCGGCAGTTGCGGATGACTCATGAATCATCATCGTCAACTGCCGCTTTCACTGTAAGCCGCCAGAGTTTTTTACTTCATTTTCCCAGCCAGCAATGCAGACAGAGCTGCTCCGCAGGCAGACTGATTGCCGCAATCATATCCTCGATGGTCATATATTTCAGAGACGTTACATTTAAGTCGCGTCGGATCCAGTCGATCATTTTGGCATGCTTCGATGAAGTCGTGTCGAGGTAATCCGACGGGTCGTTGATGTCTTTTCCTTCCATCGCGCGCATCGCTTTCCGGCAGGCCAGTTCAGCGGTCGTTCTGGTTGAAGATGCATAAATGCAGGGAAACATCAGCGGCGGGCAGGCCGGACGAATGTGAATTTCTTTTGCACCATTGTCCCACAGTTTTTTAACGGTTAAATTTTTCAACTGGGTGCCGCGCACAATGGAGTCATCGCAGACAATCATCCGATTGCCGTTGATCACGTCCCTCACGGCCACGAGTTTCATGGTTGCGACCAGATCTCGGATTTCCTGAGTGGGCGGCGTATAGCTCCGTCCATAACCGGGCGTGTACTTGACCAGCGGACGCCGGTAAGGAATACCGGATTCCATGGCGTAGCCGATGGCGTGCCCGACTCCGGAATCGGGAACACCGGCGACAAAATCCGCTTCGACGCTGTCCCGTTTGGCCAGATAGCTGCCGCAGCGCTCTCTGGTTTTTTCCACGCTGATGCCTTCATAGATGGATGAAGGGGAACCTGTGTAAATCCAGAGGAAGGAACATATCTTTTTTTGGCTTCCTTCCGGTTTGAGCTGCTTGATACCTTTGGGGGAAAGCAGCACGATTTCCCCCGGCCCCAAAAATCTGTGGAGTTCATAGCCAAGATTCTCGAAGGAGCTTGCCTCCGTGGCCACGACATAGGATTTTCGGTTGGAGTCTTTGCACTGTCCCAGCGCCAGCGGAAAACGGCCAACCTTGTCGCGGGCTGCGTAAATCCCTTCCGGCGTGAGAACCAGAACACAAATGGATCCTTCGATAATACCGCGCATGGACGCGATACCTTCGACGATATTATCCCCCCGGTTGATCAGGGAAGCGACGACTTCCGCGTTATTAACGCCCCCGCCGGCCATCTCCGAAAAGGATACACCTTCATTCAATAATTCTTCGACCAGTTCATTCTTATTGTTGATCAGGCCTGTGGCCACCACTGCAAAAACACCGAACTTGGAACGGAAAATCAGCGGTTGCGGCGCTTCATCGTCGATAGCGCCGATACCTGAATATCCTTCCATTTTTTTGTAATCATCGACAAATCGTGACTTAAATTGGGCCTGTGATATCTCATGGATCGTATTATAAAATCCTTTATCACCGAATACGGCCATGCCGCCGTGTTCCGTTCCCAGATGCGAATGATAATCCGTCCCGTAAAAGAGCGCCTGAACGCAACTGTCCTGAGTAACTACTCCGAAAAGACCTCCCATTTTTTCCTTCCTTCCAGACTGAAACTAAGTAAGCGGTTCCCCGGCACCGAAACCGATGACACCTTTACCTGAGCCCTCTAAGCGTTGGCCTTTGCCGTTACGGCCAGGGTCTCCGATGGTTTTACTTTTGCCGCTCGTCCCGCCAGCTTCACAAATTGCCTATTGTTTTTTATTGGTATTATATTTTTCCATTAATTTTTGATGAACATTTTCCGGAACAAGTCCCTTGACCGACCCTCCCAGGCTGGCTACTTCCTTGATCAGATTGGAACTGGTGTAAAACCACCTGAATCCGCTCATCAGAAAGACCGTTTCCATATTTTTTGTCTGGCGGCGATTCATCAGCGCCATTTGAAATTCATATTCGAAATCGGAAAGAGCGCGCATGCCTCGCAAGATTGTATTCGCGCCGGAACGCTTGAGATAATCAACCAGCAGACCGTCATGAGAATCAACTCGAATCCCCTCGCATCCCTGAAATATGTCCCGGATGAATTGGCACCGCTCTTCTACCGAAAACAGGGAGGACTTATTCGGATTATAGGCAACCAGCACAATGATTTCATCGAATATTCTACTGCCCCTTTTAATAATATCCACGTGACCGTTGGTGATCGGATCAAACGAGCCCGGATAAATCGCAATTTTGTTATCGAATTTTTCTTGCATCATGCCGTGTCCATCCTTATAAAACTCAATAAATTATCTCCATATTTTCTCTGATCCACTACAGACCAGTCATCCGCAAGTTTTGTCAACGGCTCCCGGATGGAATGCTGCAGCACCATGATTCCGCTTTCCTGCAAAACAGGATATTCTTTCAATACGTTCAGCGTCTCTCCGATCAATCCCTGGTTATAGGGAGGATCGGCAAAAATGACGTGGTATCTGTTTTTTTTCCGGCAAAGGTCGCGCACAGCCGAGTGCACATCGGCATGGATGAGCAGACATCTTTCCGAATATCCGCAAAGGTTGGCATTTTCACGGATAACCTCGATAAGAACTTTGCTTTTTTCGACAAAAGTGGCTGTTTTTGCCTCGCGGCTTAAAGCCTCCAAGCCGACTGATCCGGAACCGGCAAACAAGTCCAAATAATTCTGGCCTTCCGGTGCTTCCAGTAAATTAAACAGAGCTTCTCTTAAAAAATCAGTTGTCGGTCTTTGGATTGATTGAGAAGGAAACTTGATCGTCCTTCCTTTCGCTGCACCTCCGGAGATTCTCATCACATCACTTTGTAATCGGGATATTTTTCTATTCCTGTTTAGGGGTATTCTCAACCGGGTCTTTTCTTCTCAGCTTCGCTATGAATTTAAAGACCCACCACAGAGGTCCTGAAATAGCATAGGCCACAAAAAATATAAAGATCGTCACTTCCGGTTTATAGATGATCACCAGCAGAATGCCGAGCACGACCAGAAACGTCATAAACGGCATGCGGACAAACAGCTTCATGTCTTTGCCGCTGTAATATTTGACATTGCTGACCATTAACAGGGATAAAATGATGACAAAAATCATCATGTAGGGGTTGTGGAAAGTTCCTTCAACTCCAATCTCATTGAAAAAGATGACGGTGGTGGCAATCACGGCGGCTGCCGCCGGGATAGGCAGACCATTGAATACCTTGCTGTCAATCAGACCAATCTGGATGTTGTATCGCGCCAAACGCAAAGCGCCGCAGGCCACGAACATGAAGCCGGCCATCCAACCCAGTTTCCCGTAAAAGGACATGGCCCAGATATAGGCCAGGAGGGACGGCGCAACGCCGAACGCGATCAGATCAGCCAGAGAATCGTATTCGGCGCCGAATCGACTGGTGGTATTCGTTATCCGCGCGATTCTGCCGTCAAGGCCGTCAAAAACAAGAGACACGAGAATGGCAATAGAAGCCAGAAAAAACTTTTCCTGGATAGATGCAATAATCGAATAAAACCCCATAAATAAACTGGCCGTTGTAAAAAGGTTCGGCAGAATATAAATACCTTTTTTAAGCTTTATTTTTCGAATGCGCCTGTCTTCATTCACGCGTCGCTCTTCAATCATGAGAGATATCCTAAAGGTGTTTGTCCCGCCCGGACTTTGTCGTCCAGATTTACAATAATTCGGGAATCGGAAGGTAAGAAAACTTCAACGCGAGAGCCGAAGCGGATTAAACCAAATCTCTCGCCTTTTTTGACAGACGCCCCTTCGCGGGTCCAGCAGACTATTCTCCTGGCGATTAGCCCGGCAATCTGCACCACCCAGACCGCACGGCCGTCCCCGGTGCGAATCATGATTTCATTTCTTTCATTCTCCGCCGAGGCCTTATCCAGGTTGGCCGATAGAAATCGGCCTTTGTGATAGTGAATCTTTTCAATAGCCCCGTCATAGGGTGCGCGGTTCACGTGAACGTTGAAGACATTCATAAAAATACTGATTTTTTTGAATCGGCCCGCAATGGTCCCGGAAACTTCAACATCTTCGATTCGGATGACTTTGCCGTCCGCAGGGCAGATGACCAGCTTATCCTCGTCCTGAAAATTTCTTTCCGGATTACGGAAAAAGCACACAATGAAAATCGTTACGGCCGCTAAAAGAACCGCGAGCCAGACGATGATGAAGACAGCTGCGAGAATAGTGAGGATCAGGGAAAAGATGATAAAGGGGAAACCTTCGTGAGCGATAATACTATTATGTTTCATACAGTATTTTATCTTTCCTCAAATGAGGTTTTGTTGATATATGAATTGAGTGTTCTTGTCAATAAATCTTTACCTGCGAATCCCCGACTATCAGCTTGACATAAAAGCCAAAAACCATATATAAAACAGAAAAATCGGAGGAGGCTGAAGATGACCAAAAAAGTCAAAATTTATACACTGAGCACATGCAGCCATTGCAAAGCCGCAAAAAAATTTTTAAATGAAAACAACGTCGTTTTCGACGCAACGGATGTCGATTTGTTGCAGGGTCCGGCCAGAGAGGCTGTCCTCAGCGAGGTCGTTCAATATAATCCTCAACGTTCTTTCCCTACCATCATCATCGGGGACAGAATTATCATCGGCTTTAAAGAAAATGATATCAAGGAGGCACTGGGGATTTAATGACAGCTGCTGAACTGTATGATCTCCTTAAAAAAGCCCAGGAACCCAAGGGCTTCTTTTTTAACCGGGACAAAGACTGGGTTCTTTCCATTCTTCAGGATCTGCTGGTCAACAAGGAACGTTATGGTTATACATCGTGTCCGTGCCGTCTGGCGTCCGGCGATCGTGAAAAGGATCGTGATATCACCTGTCCCTGTGCTTACCGGACTTACGATGTGCAAGAGTACGGCAGCTGTTACTGTAATCTCTATGTAAGCCGGGAGTGGAACGACGATCAGATTCCCCACCGGTACGTTCCGGAAAGACGTCCGCCGGAAAAAATATTTTTTTAATTTCTTTTTTTACATGCCTGATCATTGAATATGAAACCCGTTTTTTACTGTTCTGATCGCCTCAGACGGGAATTCTATACTTAATGGTTGACAAATGACTCAAGTAACAATAAGTTACGCCCGATTTAATTATTCGAAGGGATCATCTTGATGATTAACACATACATTTGTAAGAAAAAAGGAAGTTTAATAGCTGAAATCTGTACGGATACCACTTGCGAATGGCGTTTGAAAAATGAAGCGTTTCTTAACTGCACCTGGGTTGCCTGCAATTACGGGCCTTTTACGCTGGAAGAAGTCGGCGATATGATGGGGGTCACCCGGGAACGAATCCGGCAAATCGAGGCCAAGGCTCTTAAAAAACTTCAGCATAAAAAAAGGCGCGATCAGCTAAAGGATTTCGCCGCTCCCGGCAATGACTGGGATAATCTGTAATTTCTTTCTTCCATTCAAAATTGAAGATGATATCGAGGCGATGGGGAGATGGTGCTCATGGAAATTTTGCACCGGGTCCGTCGCCCACGATTCATTGTGACGTTTGAATCGTATTGTTTTTACCCCCCTGAGTCTCCTCAAGTGACTTTGATTTTCTGATGATCGCTTATTTTTTCGGTGAAGATAAAACCTGGATTAAAACGGGGAGTTATTTCTGTTTTTTCTTCCGCAACTTTTCCAGAAACAGTACTTCATTCATGTGAATTTTGCGTTCATCGCGCGCAAACAGCATCCCGCCGATGGACATTTCCATATCCAGGGCGGCAATCTTATCCATCCTGGGTACCACGGAACAAATATTTTTAAGTTCTTCGAAGGCTTTGACTGATCGTGTCGACAAGGTCTCCGCTATTTTTTCCGCTTCCTGCATA
Organism: Deltaproteobacteria bacterium; assembly: GCA_036528635.1. Lineage (GTDB taxonomy): Bacteria > Desulfobacterota > Syntrophia > Syntrophales > Smithellaceae > UBA8904. The sequence goes on along the minus strand of JAIGNE010000024.1, from coordinate 98,501 downwards.
AACTTTTCGGGGGGTGCCACTTTCGTCACCAGACCGATTCTTTCCGCTTCATTGGCGCCGATTGGTTCTCCCAGCATAACGATTTCCTTGGCCTTCGTCACACCTACGATCTGGCTGAGCGGATAAAAAAGAGGACTTAACCCGAACTTCAACTCCGGGTGGCAGAAGATCGCACTTTCCGACGCAACGATCAGATCGCAGACCGTCACGATATTAAAGCCGCCACCCAGGGCAATACCGCCGACGGCTGCAATGACCGGTTTCGGATAGGAATAAATTTTCTTCAGGTATCTTTTCATCGATTCGAAATAGTCATCGATTTCGACATTGGAAAGAGATGACATTTCCTTGATATCCATCCCGGCTGAAAAAACATATTCCCCGCCCGTGATGATCAATGCCTTCATCTGAGGATCGTTTTCGACATCCAGAAGCGCATCGTTAAACTCGATCCTCATCTCCTTGGAAAGGGCGTTCATCTCGTGAGCGCGATTGAATTTAATAATCGCGTAGGCTTTTTTCTTATCAACAATGATGTTTTTGTAAATCATCTTTTATGGTCTACCTTGAGGCGAAGGTCCCTGCCCGTCTTAAAAAAAGGAACCCTTCTGTCGCCTAGTGCGACTTCGGCCCCTGACTTCGGATTGCGGCCGATTCTGGGCTTTCTTTCGCGTACCGAAAATGTACCGAAGCCTCTGATCTCGATGCGTTCATTTTTTTTCATTGCGCCGGCCATGGCGTCCAGAATCGTCTGCACGGCCAGAGCGATATCCTTCTGTGAATAGGTTTTAAACTTTTCCTGAGTTTTTTTTACTAATTCATTTTTAGTCATACGGGCATCGCCTACCACAGCTTATGGATGATAAAGATAACTGACCCCTCCCCATTTCTCAGCTTTTTCCTGCACTGACCGGCTGAGTTGATTGGCCGCACTTTCAAACATATAATCAAAAACAGAGGGATGCTTCTTTTTGGGATAAACCAAATCATAGGATCCGTTTTTACCGGCCAGCTCACTGGCCAGTTTCGCTGCCGCCGCCATATCCCCTAATTGATCAACCAGGCCGTATTCTTTTGCTTTACGCCCGGAAAAAACACGACCGTCTCCTATCGCGACAACCTGTTCGCGAGTCAATTTACGATCCTTGACGATCACATCGATGAATTGATTGTAAATATCATCGACCAGTTCCTGAATGATAATTCGCTCTTCAGGCGTCATTTCACGCATGGGTGAACCGATATCTTTGTACTGGCCACTCTTGACAACGGATGATTTGACCCCGACTTTTTTCAAAAGCTCTTCGAGGTTGGCAAATTGCATAATCGCCGATATACTGCCGGTGATCGTCCCGGGATTGGCCACGATCCGATCCCCCGCGCACGCGATCAGCAGGCCTCCGGATGCAGCAACCGACCCCATCGAAACCACGACTTTTTTCTTTTTCTTGAGTGCCGCAATCGCTTCATAGATCTCCTGCGAGGCCGCAACACCGCCGCCGGGTGAATCAATACGCACGACAACAGCCACAATAGAACTATCTTTCAAAAATTCATCGATATATTCGGTAATTTCCTGTGAATTAGTAATGACGCCCTCAACCGGCACGACGCCAATCTTGTCATTTAAAGAAAAGCGTTGGGTGCCGGAGCTCGTCGACTGGGCGCCTGCTCTATAAAATAAAAAATATAAAACAATGCCCAGTCCAATTAGTAAAACCAATCCCAGAATTACCGGATGTTTTCTCATGCCATCTTATTCTTTCGTCTGGTTGCCGATTTTAACATCGGCCAGCGCCTGAGCAAGATTCGACCCAATGTTTTCACGATTATTAATATACTGGCTTGAAGCGTTTGCCGGAGCAGGCGTCGGGGCTTCCATTTCCTTGATGCTCAGGCGAATTTTCTTCGTCTTGGTATCAATGCTCTTGACCACGGCGGAAACGGTATCGCCAATACTATACAACTCGGCCGAAGATTTGACGCGCTTCTGACTGATCTCCGAGATGTGAACAAGGCCTTCAATGCCGTCTTCAATTTCCACAAATATCCCGAAATCCGTGAAGTTGGTTATCTTGCCGGTCACCACGCTCCCCGGAGCGTATTTCTGCGGCAATTCTTCCCATGGGTTCTTTTCAATTTGTTTAATACCCAGAGAGAATTTCTCATTTTCAACGTCAATGTTCAAGACAACCGCTTCGACTTCCTGTCCCTTTTTGAAATACTCGGAAGGATGGGTAACCCGATGTTTCCATGAAATATCCGAAACATGAACGAGGCCGTCGATGCCGTCTTCGATACCAATAAACACGCCGAAGTTTGTAATATTCCGCACGAGACCCTTCACAACCGTGCCAACCGGATACTTTTCCTTAAGCTTTTCCCAGGGATTGGCCGTTGTCTGTTTCAGGCTCAGAGACACACGCTTGGCCTCGGGGTTGACTTCCAGCACAACCACGTTCACGGTATTGCCGACAGTCAGCACTTTGGACGGATGCTTAATCTCCCGTGTCCAGTACATCTCGGAAATATGCACCAGGCCTTCCACACCCGGCTCCAGTTCAATAAAAACGCCATAATCCGTCAGGTTGACGACTTTGCCCTGAACCAGCGCGCCGACCGGATATTTTTCTGAAATATGCTCCCAGGGATTTTCATGCAGCTGCTTCAACCCCAGTGAAACCCTTTCTTTCTCACGATCGAAGGAAAGAATCTTAACGGTAATTTTTTCACCTTTATGGAATATTTCCGAAGGCTTAGCAATTCTGCCCCAGGAAATATCCGTCACGTGAAGCAACCCGTCGATGCCGCCCAAATCAATAAAAATTCCATAGTCGGTGATATTTTTGATGACGCCCTCAATGATGCTGCCTTCGACAATATTATTGAGTGTGTCTTTCTTTTCAGTTTCTCTTTCGGAAGCCACAATGGACCTCCTGGATAAAACAACATTATTGCGTTTGCGGTCGTATTTTAAAATATGGAAAGACAATGACTGACCGATGAACTGGTCCAAATCCTTGATCGGGCGTACATCGATTTGTGAGCCGGGCAGGAAAGCGATAATTCCGATATCCACGGAAAGGCCGCCTTTGACTTTCTCTACAACCGTCCCTTTAATCGTGAGATTATTGTCGCTGATATTTTTTATTTCGTCCCAGACTTTAAGCTTGGCTGCCTTTTCCCGGGACAAGACCAGATTTCCTTCGGAATCGCGTTTATCAATAAATACTTCTATATCATCACCTACGGAAATATTAACATTTCCGTGGGCATCTTTGAGTTCTTTAATCGGAATGAAACCTTCCGTTTTCCAGCCGACATCCACCATGACGATATCCGCCGTGATCTGGACCACTTTTCCACGGGCAATATCGCCATATTGCAGTTGATTAAGACTCTGTTCATAGAGTTCTTTAAAGCCCATATCTTCTTCTTTGGACTGGCCGGACGAACTATGTGCGCTGTGAATTGAAGAGTCGGTATTAACCTCCTTTTCATTTTTTAAGTTTGTGTTGTTATTGTTAACCATTTACCTGATACCCCCTAATTTTTATAAGACATTATTTAATTTTTGTTGCCTAACATACCGAAAATTAAATAGCAAGACAAATCAAGCCCCATTGCGCTTTCATTCACTTCACGCTCTCTTATTGGACACCTTTTACGTGCCTGAGAATGGCTGCGACGACCTGAGAGATATCCAGATGAGTTGAATCGATGATGATGGCATCAGGCGCCGCAGTTAAGGGCGCAATTTTCCTTTGCGAATCCTGTTGATCTCTGGCCTGCATATCCTTGGATACAGCCTCCAGAGCAGCCGATCCGTTTTTTTCGGCAAGCTCATCATGGCGTCTTCTGATTCTCTCCTCAACATTTGCGTCCAAAAAAAATTTGAACCGGGCATCCGGAAAAACGACCGACCCCATATCTCGTCCCTCAGCCACAATTCCGCCGCGGGCGCCGGCTTCTCTCTGCAAAGTAAGCAGTTTCTGCCGCACAACGGGAAAAGCGGATATCGTGGACGCTGCCAATCCAACCTCTTCCGTCCGGATTTTGTCTCCCACATTCTCATCGTCAACAAAAACCGTCATCCGGCCATTCAGGTTTTTCAGGGCAACGTTTGTCGCAGAACACAAGATTGCCAGTTCATCCGGGTTGTTCAGATCGATCTTATTCTTCAGTGCTTTATAGGCCAGCGCGCGATAAAGCGCCCCCGTATCCAGATAGAGGTATTGCAGCCTGTCGGCCAACGCTTTACTCACCGTGCTTTTTCCGGCGCCCGCCGGTCCGTCTATGGTAATCACTTTTTCCATCATGATCTTTTCTCCTCTTTCGCATTTTGCCGCGTCCGGCAAGGAAGACTTGCCTAATCTTCATGAAGCGGGTAATATGGACCATCATTCGTTATGGACCGTTTTTTGACTATGTGCAAAATTATTCAAAAGCAATATTTTTCTTTGATCATGGTTTTAGTCCTGACCCTTTGGGGAGCGCAAAGCGTTTCAGCCGCCTTTACCATTGATGATGAAAAAAAACTGGGCAAAGAAATCTACGACAAGCTCGAGAAGAACAATTTTTTGCTTCAGGATAAAAAGCTCAATGCTTACGTTGCGGGCGTTGGCAACCGTATTTTGGCGCAAAGCAACAAGGCTTCTTTCCATTACACTTTCTCCATTTTCAATAGCTCCGCAATCAACGCTTTCGCCACACCCGGCGGCTATATTTATATTAACAAGGGACTCCTATCCACTGTGGAAAACGAGGCGCAGCTGGCCGGCGTCATGGCGCACGAAATCGCGCATGCCAACGCCCGGCATGTCGCCAGCATTATTGAAAAGTCTCAAAAGCTCAATATTGCCATGATGGCGGCAATAGTCGCCGGTGCATTGCTTGGCGGCGGAGGTGAAGCCACGGCGGCCATTGCCGCGTTTTCCGTTGCGGGCGCTCAATCGATGACCCTCAAATACCAGCGTGAACATGAAGAAGAAGCTGACCGCCTAGGCATAGGATATCTGGTTAATGCCGGTTACTATCCTGCGGCCATGGTTGAATTTCTTAAGATCATTAAACAATACGAATTTCTATCCAGAACCGTACCCTCCTATCTCCGAACACACCCCGGGACCGATGACCGAATTTTTTACCTGGACAGCCTGCTTCAAACGCAATATCGCTTTACCGGCGGCGCCGGAAACATCGTCGGCAATTTTATGCGGATGCAGGCCCTGGTCGCCCAGGATACGGACGATCTGAACAAGCACCGCAAACAACTGATGGAGGCGCTGAAAAAAGATCCACGCAATATCAACCTCCTCTATTCACTGGCATTGACGGAAGACCAGCTCGGTCACACAACGGCAGCACTTGCAAACCTCAACAAGGCCTTGACGTTTGCGCCTCAGGATGAAGATATCCTGACCCATATCGGCTTGATGTATTTGAAAACGGGTGATGCAGCGCAGGCCAGAACACATTTGTTCGCGGCGGCCAAGATCCGTCCTGAAAACGATGAAATCACGTTCGCTTTAGGCAAAGCGTATTTTGCCACAGGAGACTATCCAAACGCTCTGAAATCTTTCCTGAAGCTGCAGGACAAGACCTTTGGTGAAATAGACATCAACTATTACATTGCCATGTCCTACGGCAGGTTGAATGAACAGGGAGAATCGCATTATTATTTTGGTTTGTATTTTAAAAAAGAGAAAAAGAAAGAAAGCGCTCTCTTTCATTTTCGCAAGGCGCTTGGATTTTATCCTGAAGGGACGCAAAGAGCCATAGCCATTTCCGACGCCATCAAGGAATTGACCGCGGACAAACCAAAAAAATCGAACAAGAAGACCGACCCCCAGCAAGACGTTCCTGAATAATGTTCATTAAAAACCAATTTTTAGCGTATAACTACCGGTCAATCTTTATCGTTGCGAAAAAAGAAGCAATACATTATAAGGCATTTACTTTAATATTTTTTACGAAAGGAGTCTCAAGAAAGTGAACATTCTAATATTTGGCCCCAACGGCAGTGGAAAAGGCACACAAGGCGCAATCGTGCAGAAAAAATATGGAGTTCCTCACATTGAAACCGGCGTTATTTTCCGTCAAAATATTTCGAAAAAGACCCCGCTGGGAGAAAAAGCGAAAGCATTTATTGACCGCGGCGAGCTCGTCCCGGACGACATTACCATTCCCATGATTCTGAACCGCCTCAAAGAAGATGACTGCAAGAACGGCTGGCTGCTGGACGGTTTCCCCCGCAACCTGATTCAGGCTGAAGCGCTCTGGGCTGCTTTGCAAAAAGAAAACATCAAACTCGATTTCGTCATCGAAATTGATCTGGATCGTGAAACCGCCAAAAAGCGCATCATGGGACGCAGACTCTGCAAAATGGACAACAACCACCCCAACAATATCTTCATCGACGCCATCAAGCCTCATGACCATGACGGCAAAACCATCTGCCGCGTTTGCGGTTGCGAGGATTTATCCACCCGGGCCGACGATCAGGATGCGTCAGCGATCGACAAGCGCCATGGCATCTACTATGACACAGAAACCGGCACGCTGGCCGGTGTAAACTATTTCAAGGAAAGAACCAAAGTCATCATTGTCGACGGACGAGCCGGCGTAAAAGAAGTATCTGAAGATCTCATGAAGAAACTGATTTAATCGAACTGGAAAGAATAGACATTAAAAGCCCGCCGGATTTTTGGAGGGCTTTTTTTAACACCCCTTATGGAAAACATTAGAAACTTCAGCATCATCGCCCATATCGATCATGGAAAATCCACGCTTGCCGACCGCCTCATCCAATTTACGGGCGTCTGCAATGAAAGGAATTTTCAGGATCAGATGCTTGATAACATGGACATCGAGCGGGAACGGGGCATCACCATTAAAAGCAATGCCATCTCCCTGCCCTATCGCGCCAGGGACGGCAAAGAGTACATCCTGAATCTGATCGACACACCCGGCCACGTGGATTTCTCCTATGAAGTCTCCCGCTCGCTGGCCTCGTGCGAAGGCGTTTTACTGCTGATCGACGCCGCTCAGGGCGTGCAGGCGCAGACGCTGGCCAATCTATATCTGGCCATGGAACACAATCTGGCGATCATTCCGATTATTAACAAGATTGATCTGCCATCCGCCGATGTGGACCGCGTCCTGGAAGAAATGGATTCGGAACTGGGACTCGATCCGGACACGCATATCAAAGCCTCCGCCAAGGAAGGCATCGGCATCGAAGAAATTCTGGAGGCCATAGTAGATCGCATTCCACCGCCGACAGGTGACGCTTCAAATCCTCTGGCCGCTTTGATTTTCGACGCCAAGTATGACTCTTTCCGGGGCACCATCATTCATTGTCGCGTTTTTGAAGGAAGCGTTAAAGCCGGCGACATCATCAAATTCATGTACAACGGCACCACGTATAAAGTGGAAGAAGTCGGTCATTTCCTGCTCGCCCGCACCAAGCGTGAAAAGCTCTCCGCCGGTGATGTGGGGTACATTATCGCGGGTGTTAAAACTGTTGCGGACGTTCGCACCGGCGACACCATCACCCTGCATGACAACCCCTGCCTTGCCCCTCTGCCCGGCTTCAAGGAAGTCAAGCCTGTCGTCTTCGCCTCGATTTATCCGATCGCATCCGATGACTATCAGGATCTGGCGGACTCACTGGAAAAATACAAACTCAATGACGCGTCGTTTATTTATGAGAAGGATTCCTCCGCCGCGTTGGGACAGGGTTTCCGCTGCGGCTTCTTAGGCCTGCTCCATCTGGATATCGTGCAGGAGAGATTGGAAAGAGAATTTGATCTCTCGATCATCCTTTCCGTCCCCAGCGTGCGTTACCGTTTCACACTCAAAGACAACAAGGTAATTTATGTGGATAATCCCACCCATTATCCCGATCCGGCGGAAATCGCCAAAGGCGAAGAGCCTTATATCCGCGCCGCGATGATGCTTCCGGAACGTTATCTGGGAACAGTCATGAAGCTATGCATGGATAAACGCGGCGTAAACTCCAATATGACTTACACCGGTCCGGGACGTGTCGAACTGTCCTATGAGATGCCGTTGGGAGAAGTTATTTTTGATTTCTATGACCGTTTCAAGTCCGTGACCCAGGGTTATGGATCATTTGATTATGACATTATCGATTACCGGGAAAGCAATCTGGTTTTGATGGATATTCTGGTCAACGGCGAAAAGGTCGATGCGCTTTCGCAGATCGTTCATCGCGAGCGCGCCCGCGCCCGTGCGCTGAATGCCTGTGACCGTCTCAAGGAAGAAATCCCCCGCCAGATGTATAAGATCGCCATTCAGGGCGCCATCGGCGGAGAAATCATCGCCCGCAGCACCATCAACGCCTTCCGTAAAGATGTCACGGCCAAATGCTACGGCGGCGACATTACCCGCAAAAGAAAGCTGCTGGAAAAACAGAAGGCCGGCAAGAAGCGCATGAAAATGATCGGTTCCGTCAGCATTCCACAGAGCGCGTTTCTGGCGGTTCTGAAGTCGGATACGGATTAAGAGACGTATATAGGTCTATGCCCAATCGTCATGGAAATAATCAGGCAGGGCTTTACATTCATATCCCCTTCTGTTTGAGCAAATGCGGGTATTGCAGTTTCTACTCCCTTGCGTTGACGCGTCTGATGCCTGATTTTGTCGAGGCCCTGATCGGCGAAATGGCTTTTTATAAAACTGTTTTTCCGTCTTTCGACACCATCTATATCGGCGGCGGAACCCCCTCCCTGCTTTCCATCCGGCAAGTGGATAAGATCCTTACGGCTGTCCATCGTCACTTCAGTATTGCCCGATCCGCCGAAATGACCATGGAAGTCAACCCCGGTGATATTTCACTCGAATACTTACAGTTACTGCGCCGGCTCGGGATTAATCGTTTAAACATCGGAATCCAATCCTTCGATGATCAGGTTTTGAAATTTCTGGGACGCCGGCATACGGCGAAAGAAGCCCTGTTCGCGTTTGATGCTGCCCGCAGGGCCGGTTTTGACAACATCGGAATCGATTTAATCTACGGCGCAGCAGGCCATCATATTACATCCTGGAAGCAAACAATAAAAGAAGCTCTGTCCTTTCTCCCCGAACATCTTTCCTGCTATCAGCTTTCGCTTGACAGAGATACCCCTCTCTATCAGCAATACCATAAGGATGGTTTGCAGCTGCCTCCGGAAAATGAGGCTCTGGATTTCTTTATGACAACATCGCAGTTGCTGACCGATGCCGGTTACCTTCATTACGAAGTGTCCAATTTTACCCGCGGCGATTCTTTAAAATCCCGGCACAATATGAAATACTGGCAGCACTCACCCTACCTGGGCCTGGGGCCTGCCGCCCATTCCTTCCTCGACGATCGGCGCTGGTGGAACAAGGCTGACGTTCAAGCCTACCTTTCAGATATTTCTGAGGGAAAAAAGCCGTTGGATAAGTCGGAAACGCTTGTGCTGGAGCAGCTTGCCCTGGAAGCGCTGTTTCTCGGCATGCGCACCAAAAACGGAATCAATCTTAAGCAATTCAAGGCCCGTTACGGCTCTGACTTACTGATTGAAAAAAGACCCGTCATCGATGAATTGATTAAGCATAAGCTCCTGGAGCTGAATGGCGATTCGCTTTGCCCGACATTGGCCGGCATGGCGGTGGCGGACAGTCTGGCTCTCATCTGACACTATTCGTATTCCTCCAGATAACGCTCGATATAATCCCGCACTTTGTCCTTGGGTTGATAGATCCCGAAGTGACCTTCACATAAGATGTCAGCGTCAAGGGCAAGCAGTGTCTGCATCGATTTTTTCCAGGCGGCAATATCGGATCCGAAATCCTTGTTAAACGGACCGTGAATATCCTGCCCGAACAAAATTCTCTTGTCCGCTCTGTCCAGATAGATGGAAATGGAGCCGGGCGTGTGGCCGGGCGTATGCAGGCAGTGCAATTCATCGTCGCCGAATTTCAGTATCGCATGTTCACCCTTCAACTTTTCATCTATTTTCGTGGCTGGAAACGTTGTCCCATACCAGTTCGCAGCAGTTTTGACCGAATCACCGGTCTCCAGGGCGTTGGCATCCTGTTCATGGATGATTATTTTTGCGCCATACTTGTCCCGGAAATAAGGTGCGGAACCGATGTGATCGATATGGCAGTGTGTCAGGACCACATGAGACAGCGCAGCCGGATTTAAACCGAGCATTTCCATGTTGCGAACAATCTGAGAAGAGCTTCGGCCCGCCCCGGAATCGATCATCACGAGGCTGCCGGCGAAATCGATCAGGTAGACAGCCGCATCTTCGGCCCGTGTGACATCGGGCCCGCCGATCAGGTAAACACCGCTTACGATTTCTTCGGTTGTCATTTTCATGATGATGTCTGCAATGTCCCGACTATATCCTTGATTGTTTTTAATTGATGGTGTCGCAGATAATGCCGCATCCCGTCAATGATTTCAATGGTTGCACGGGGATTCACGAAATTGGCGGTGCCGATTTGCACCGCGTTCGCCCCTGCGATCATAAATTCCAGAGCGTCTTCGGCGGTCATAATGCCGCCGATGCCAATGACCGGTATGGAAACTCTTTTTGCCACCTGCCAGACCATGCGCAGCGCGACCGGTTTGATGGCCGGACCGGACAGGCCTCCGGTAATGTTTTTCAGGTGCGGGGTTCTGGTCTTGAGATCGATGGACATACCGGTGAGTGTATTGATCAGCGATACGGCATCCGCACCGGCTTTTTCCACCGCCTGAGCGACGGCCGCAATATCCGTTACGTTGGGGGTGAGTTTAACGATGACAGGCAAATCCGTTTCTGCCTTCACGCGGCGGGTAACTTCAGCGGCCGCTTTCGGATCGGAACCAAAACTCAAGCCCCCCTTCTTGACATTCGGGCAGGAGACATTGATCTCCAGGGCATGAATGCCTTGCGCCTTGCTCAGCTTCCCCGCGACCTCAGCATATTCGAGATAACTTTCGCCATAAATATTGGCGATCACCGCGACGTCGTATTGCCGTAAAAAAGGAAGCTTCTCCCTGATGAAAACGTCAACCCCGACATTCTGCAGACCGACAGCGTTCAGCATACCGCCGGACGTCTCCATGATACGCGGCGGAGGATTGCCCAGGCGCGGTTTGAGCGAGAGGCCTTTCACCACAATGCCGCCCAACTGGTTCAAATCAACGTAATCGGCATATTCTTCGCCGTAGCCGAATGTCCCGGATGCTGTCATGACCGGATTCTTCAGCTTCAACCCGGCAATGGTCACCGTCAAAGCGCTGTCGTATTTTCCTTTTTTTGTTCCCACGTTTATTCCCAGATCACTTTCTTCAGATCAAAAACCGGTCCGTCTGCGCACACACGCTGGTATGCTGTCTTTCCATTTTCATCCTGAATAGCCACAGCGCAGCCCACACAGGCGCCTACGCCGCAGGCCATTCGCTCTTCCAGCGATACCTGGCAGAAATATTTGTCGCCCAGCATCGCTGATAAGGATCGGAGCATGGGCTTCGGTCCGCAGGCATAAATCGCCGTCTCCGCCGATACGTATTTTTTGATGTCCTTTTGAAAAGCGTTGGTCACCAGTGATTTTTCGCCCAGAGAGCCGTCATCCGTACAGACGATAATATTGTAACAATACCGGCGCAGCCGGTCGCAGCCGACAAGGGCATCCGCTGTTTGCGCACCCAGATAAAATGTCATCGCGTTCGCGTCATGACAGACCGTTTCGCCCAGATACCGTGCCAGCAGAGAAAGCGGTGCAATGCCGATGCCGCCGGCGATGAAGATGATGTTCTTTTTGGATGGATCAATGGTATAGTTTCCGCCCAGCGGTCCCGAAATCTCAACCTGCGATCCCTTGATCAAACCCGCCAGGATTTGCGTCCCCTTGCCCGCCACGCGATAAAGCAGTTCAACGGCGCAATTCTTTTTGCCGCGGGAAAATGAATAAATGCTGATGGGTCGCGACAGAAAAGGGTCTTGCAGACCGGCAATGCGAATCATCACAAACTGTCCTGGCAGAGGCTCGGCAAATTCCAGAGGCAGCCTGACCTTCATCAGAAAATAATCTCTTTGTATCTCTTCGTTGCCGGATACCTCTCCGATGTAAATATCTTTAGCCATTTTTTCTTTCCTGTTGATTGTCGGCCCACATGACCAGGGCATCCTCCTGGGTGTCCGTATAGTATCGAGGGCGTTTTCCTTTTACTACGAAACCGCATCGCCGGTAAAGATTTATTGCCTCACTGTTCGTTTCGCGGACTTCCAGCGTCTGCCTTGTTGCCCCCAATTGAACTGCGATATGTTTCATCATATTCATCAGATGATAGGCCAGTCCCTGCCTGCGAAATTCACTCTTCACGGCCAGATTATGCAGGTGAACCTCGTCGGCCACCAGCCAGAAGATGATGTAAGCTCCAACGACAGCTTTTCCGTCGATCTCAACTTTCACCACCAGGCATTGCGCGTGTCTCGTCCTCAGTTCATCGATGAACATCCCTTCCGTCCACGGCGTCCTGAAAGACTCGCGCTCAATCGCCAATATTTCCGGCAGATCTTCCCGGATCATCAGATCGATACTGACTTGCTGTGCTTTTTCTTCAGAAGACATGGAAAAATTCCAGAGCCGCGGAAAGAACTAAAAAAATTGCGCAGAAAACGGGGATCGCGCCGCGCAGTTTAATGGTATTGATGGCGACCGCAATGCCCAAAAGCGGCAGGAAAAAATATGTCAGGGACAGCATGGCATGGATGCCGGCGGGCAATTTGGGATAAATCCAGATCACAGAGGGAATGAAAATCAATTGTAAAATAAGAAGCAGGACCATGTAAGACAGGGATAATTTGGCCATCCCCCAATAGGTTTTCTTTTCTATCGCGCGCAGATTAAGTGACCTGGCCGATTCCAGAGCCTGATCGGACAGAAAATTGTTGGATTCGATGATTTTAACATCCATCTTTTTCACCACAATGCCAAAAGGGATCGCGATCAGGATGGACAGGGCCATCAATTCGCTGGTGACGACTCCCAATGCCTGGCCGGCGAGGATCGCCGTTGAGGCGGCAAACGCGGCGGCGATGGAATCATTGGGTGGAATGTAAATGCCGATGGGAATACGGTCAATCCAGAGAAGCTCCAGTATCGCGCCGACGATCAGTCCCGCATAGGGATTGCCCAGAATGAGGCCGATGACCGGGGCGATAATGATCGGCCGGGAAACCATCGCCTGGATAAACATGCGATCCAGGCTCAATAATCCCCCGACGAAAGATATGCAGATAATTTTAATAAACAATATCGTGTGACCCTCGTTATGGCCTGACCGGACAAAACTCCTTCAAAGCGTCTTTGATATTGACGGCTTTTTCCCTGGGAACGCGCTTCAACTCTATGGCGACGCCCTTTTCATCGAGCAGATTCAGGACATCCTGAATCTCCGGTTCACATAAAAACACGGACGGAGCGCAGCAGACTTTATAATCTTCATGATGGATATTGCCGATATTGAGTTTTTCAAAATGAAACCCCTCCTGGTAAGCTTTCAGGGCGTCGGCGATATTGCTGAACAAGACAATCGTTTTTTTGCCGCTTCCCTGCGCATAGCAGAAATTCGCCGCAAAGTCTTCGACTGAACAGATATTGACTTCGATGTCACTGGGGACAGCCATCCGGATCACCGTCTCACAAAAAAAATCGCTTGCGGCATTGTTATCCACGACGATGATGCATCTCGCCTTGACGAAAGGAACCCAGGCTTCCAGTATCTGGCCGTGGACTAACCGGTTGTCTATGCGCACCAGAGCAATGTCGTAAGATTCCGTCAATTGATCACCCGATTGCTTTTTTACTTAATATTTCACTGGCCAGAGAAATATTCTTTTTACCGTACTCTTTAATAAAACAGGCAAACTCATTCAGCGTGGTATCTTCTTTGATATCGGACAACTTAAGCAGCATCGGTAAATTGACCCCTGTGACCACCTCCACTTTGCCCTCTTTCATAAAGGACAGGGAAATATTCGAAGGGGTGCCGCCGAAAAGATCCGTCAGGATCAATACACCCTTTCCCCTATCCAGTTTCTTTATCGCGTTCTGGATTTCCTTTTTTAAGTCCTCAACACCTTTCGTCTGTTCAACACAAACGTGCATGACGTCTTTCAATTTTCCCTTGATGGACTCCGCTGCATGAATCAATTCATTTCCCAGGTTCCCGTGGGTTGTTATCAGCACACCAATCATTAGTTGTTCCCCCTCTTGAAAATGCAAGCCATATTGCAAATCACGGAATGATCCGTCCCGGCGCTTGCCATGATCTTCAAAAACAAGAAGGTACGCTAATGGATTGCCTAGTAATTGTCAAGGTTTATCAAGCAGGAATGGAAGAAAAACCCGGCCAGACTGCATTCATATATGTTATTAATATTATTTATTTATCTACTAACTGTTGCCCGTGGGCATTTGATGGCATCCGTCAATCCGGATTGTCTGATGTTCTGCTTTTTTATGGTCCTCATCAGCAGGTCTCTGTCGGCCCAGATACTGACAGAATTGCGTGCCCGGGTGATTCCCGTATAGATCAATTCTCTTGTCAGGACGGGAATGTCTCTGTCAGTCAGAATAAGGGCAACCTGATCGAATTCAGATCCCTGGCTCTTGTGAACCGTCATGGCCCAGGCCGTTTCATACCGGGGAAGTCTTTCCGGCGCGATTTTCCTTAATCCCTGCGTCGGATCACGGAAATAAACTTTGAATTTTTCGTTGTCGGTGTAATCCCTGAGAACGATCCCGACATCGCCGTTGAACAGTTGCAGCCGGTAGTCGTTTTGTACGATCATCACCGGACGGCCTTCATAAGAAGGCGTTGCGGGATGAATCAGGCCCGATTCTGCCATAAGTTTTTCAATAAAAATATTCACCCTTTCGGAGCCCCATTTTCCGACCCGCAGGGCGCACAGAACCCGAAATGTTTCGAATCGATTAAACACATCTTCTGCGCAAAGATGGGAGGCGATAGCCTGAACATAGTCCCGATAAGAGTCAAGGACTGTTGCTCTCAGGAGTTCCGGCATCCCTTCGGAATGGGATATTTCAATCAAGCGAATATCTGAATATTTTTCCACGGCGACTAAGTCCATCATGCGCTTGGCATCGCCTTCTTTGATCAACCGGCTGGAGACACCGATGCCGCTGTCCCCGGCAAAACGATAATTCTCCTGCAATTCGACAATACAGTCCTGGACACCGGGGGCCGCGTTTGACGTTAACGTCTTTACACCGCAGAGGTTCTCCAACTGCCTTCCGAAGGACTCGGAAAAAACATTCAATGGTTCCGGAAAGCAGATGCTCCCCAGGACCGCCCCGGCATCAACGGAAGCCAGTTGATCCCTGTCTCCCAGCAAAACCAGTTGCGCGTCAGGAGACAGCGCGGACATCAGTTTTGCCGCGAGAGGCAGATCGATCATGGAGGCTTCGTCCACCACCACCAGGTCAAAGGGCAGATGATTTTTCTCATTGAAAAAAAAATACGGCGAATAGGTGATGCTGCCCAGAAGACGGTGAATCGTCATCGCCTCGTCCGGGATTTGATTTTTAATTTCGTCCGGGCAGGCGAGGAGCTTTTTTGTCTTTCTGATCGATTCCTCCAGACGCGCGGCTGCCTTACCCGTTGGGGCGCACAGGGCAATGCGTGTTGTCTTCCGGGTGACATCCAGCAGGAAGGCCATGATTTTGGTAATCGTTGTCGTTTTCCCGGTCCCCGGGCTGCCGGTAATCACCAGAAATTTTCTCATCAAAGCGGCGGCGGCGGCAAGGCCCGGCCAGGAAATATGTCCATGGGACATTTCCGGAAAGTAGGCGTACAATTTTTTACGGACTATTTCTGAAGATTTTCCCGGCTCCGGCAAAACCGGCAATCGCCGGAGAATGAATTCAGCAACGTCTTGCTCATATTGCCAATAGCGATGAAAATACAGGCGGTGAGCCTCATCCAGAATCATCGGTTTAAAATCACCGGGGCCGCCGACACAATCCGCCTTTTGCAAGGATTCAAGCCAAACCGATAATTCCGGGAACACCACCCGCTCTGGAGAAGCATGATCTGTTCCCCAATCCCTGCCTGCAAATTCAGGCAGTCTCACACAAACATGTCCATCGCGCAACTGACGGCTGATTAACGCTGCCGCCAGACGGACAGCATCTTTATTTTCAGCATCGCCGGAAGATAAGAACTTGCCGACATAATGATCCAACGGAGAGAATAGACTCTCCATTGTTTTTTCGTTGTTTTCATCTGTCATCATAGCGTTCGTTTCCGTATCCTTCGCCATGAACTATGAATAAGCGTGCGATCCTTGTCAAGGCTATAATTCTTTTTTGGAACATTGTGTTGACATTGGCGCACTCTGATTTTATAATCGATAAAATTTTTAGAGAAAGCAGAACTCATGCGCCTGTACCGGCTGCTTATTCAATACCGTTTGATGATGACGATCATTCTCGCCGCAATCGGCATCGGGCTGATGGCCTTTTATGCCGTTTGCGACACTGCCTGTTCCTATCTCCGTGGCGACATTTTTGGCGTGGACCTGAAATACATCGGCGTGGGTTACATGACCGTGATCATTGTCCTGTCCCTGTTGAAGCAGGCGGATTGGGTCCGGCTGATCGTCGCAGCGGGCATTGGTGTGGAGGTCTTCCTCGTTTCTTTTCAGGTTTCAGAAAACGTTTTCTGCCCGTTTTGCCTGTCATTCGGCATCATGATTATCGTCATGTACTTCATCAACTACGAAAGGTCCGGCATGATGAACAAGTGGTATCAGAAATTAATCTATGTCTTCGGCGACGCCAGGATTCCCCTGATCAGTGGTCAGCGACTCCCTTTGCTGGCCATGATGATCCTCGGTTATCTCTTTATCAGCTTCTCGTTTTCCGGATCCGCCACACCCGCCTATGCCGGCGACCAAACGACCATCCCTTCCTATGGCAAGGGCTCCTGGGAACTTATCATTTTTACGGATTACTTTTGCCCTCCCTGCCAGTCCGTGGAAAAAGACTTTGAACCCGAGTTGGAAAGGCTTCTGGCCAGAGGGGATGTAAAAATTACTTTTGTCGATTATCCCGGGCACAAGGGAACCGGTCTGTATGCAAAATATTTTCTGGCTGCGGTTACTGCGGACAAGGGCTACAAAAATGTCCTGAAGGCCAGAAAGATCCTTTTTTCCCTCGCCGAACAAAAGAAAATCGATCAGGAAAGCGTTTTAGCCGTTTCGCTGACAACACAGGGAATTGCATTAAAGATAATAGATCCGAAACCCGTCTTTAACCAGTGGTCGGCGCTCATCAAACAATTTGAAATCACTCAAACCCCGACCTGTCTATTGCGTTTCTCCAGTGCCTATTCACGAAAATACAGTGATTCTGAACAAATCCGCACAGAACTCATCCCGGAACTGCAAAAGAGATTTCCCGCAGGAAAGTAGATGTGAAGCAAAAGGGTTCTAAAAAAGGCAGGCCGCCCCTCGGGTGAGCCTGTCTTTTTTATCGATGACCAGGGCATGCCAGGGCGCAACCTATTCTTCATTGCATTGATCAGATGTTTCGGTTTACGATCACCGATCGGGGCTTTCTTCCACCAGTGTTTTTGCAAGTTGCCGGACCAGTATCTTATCCGGACGATGATAATAGATACCGTGATCCGGTCCGGTTTTGGAATTTAATCCGCGCAGGAAGAAATAATAAACACCCCCGAAGTGTTGATCATAGTCATACCCGGGCAATCGCTTTTTCAGATACTGATCCAGAGCGACAGTGTAAATGAGGTATTGAACATCATAAAAGGACTGGACGATTTCCCGTTTTAAAAGCTGCGGCGTGTAATATTCGTATTTTGCCCCCAGATCATTGGATTTCCAGTCCGCCAGAAAATACCGGCCATTGTATTCAAATACCAGATCGATGAACCCCTTTAAAAAACCCTGAACCGGAGGAAAATTCAATTTTCTTTGCTCACCCGGTTGAAGGCATAGCCCCGATTTTTCCAGGAGCGCCAATAATTGAGCGGGATAAATATCCTTCAGCGGAAAATAAAATTCCAATTCTTTACGGCAATGGGCAGGTTCAATCCGGGCAAGACAGAATTCGCCATCGCTCCGGTATGGGAGCTTCGCCTGCGCGAGTTCTTCGAGCATTTTTAAGACGCCCGGCTGCCACTGTCGGGCATAATTAAATTTTTCCAGCATCTGCATGACGACCATCTTTGTTTGTTCATCATGCACCCGGGATAAGTCGATTTTTTCGATTGTTTCATGGAGCAGAATGCCGGACGTTGCCCCTGCTGGAAAATGAAGGATGCTGTCCGCCATTTTTGCTTCCGGAACGCGTTCAGGATCCTGTGCAAAACGCGTCTCTTCATCCCATTTCCAATCTTCCTGCGACGCGTGCGACAGATACGTATAGCTCGCGATTTTCCAGCGATGATCAATCCTTCCTTTAAATTCCTGATAAAATATTTCGCCCGCCTCTTTATCCGGCAACCATTTTTCGATCGGGGGATTCGCCTCCAGTTTTGTAATCCGGATATCCCGCGGAGCGAAGCGGGAAAACGACGTCATCTGCTTAAGCAGGTCATCGTCGTCGGGTGACAGCTTATGGTCCATCCACAGCGGACGGTGAAAGAGATAGGATATGGCGCCGGCTTGTGTGCCTTTGATATTTCCCCAGACAAAATAACAGCGGTTTTTCGCGCGGGTCAGCGCCACATAAAGCAGGCGGCAGTTTTCCGCCAGAATCTCTCTCTCATGGAGGACCCTGTTGATATCTGCGTTTGCCGATCCTAAATCAGCGGTGGCCCGCCACTGATCTTTTTCGTCATGAAAGCAAAGCGGCAGGTTTTCTTTTTGACTGGGCCCGGCTTCCCAGGCAAACGGACAAAAGACAACCGGAAACTCCAATCCTTTACTCTTGTGGATGGTAACGATGCGGATACAATTCCGATCCGTCTCCAGCCGCAGTTGCTGATCGTCCGGGGCATTATCCTCCGTCATGATCATATTATCGAACCAGCGCAGCAAATCGGATGGTTTGAGATTGCCCTGGGACTGCGCCTGGAACAATTGCTGCGCCAGATGAGCATAATTGGTCAGACGCCTTTCTCCATCAGGGAGCAAGGCGATTCGCGGATAGATGCCTTCCTGTTCCATGAACAGGGTGAACATGGTCAGAAAGCCTTTTGTCTTCCACAGATCGCTGCAGGTTTTAAACTTGATCCGCCAGCCTTCCCTTTGATCATCATCGCGGGAACATGCAGCAATATCCGCTGCCCGCAGATTGAAAAACGAGGTTGTTAAAGCGGACAGCAGATAGCCTTCATTTTCATAGTGAATCAGGCCCAGCATCAATCTGCGCAATTCCCCGGCTTCATCCGAAGAAAAGACACTTTCCGCCGAATAGATCACCGAGGGAATTCCGGCTTCCGCCAGCTTCTTTTTAAGGGTGATGGCTTCGCTATTTTTACGAACCAGGACCGCAATATCGCTTTCGGTCAGCGGCTTTTCACCGATGATCGCCTTTTGCTCACGCCCCAGTTTTAATAGCCCGGATATTTCCGCAACAACCGCCCGGTTAATCAACGTGCGGGCTTTCCCCACACCGAGGGGTTTTCCATCCTCCCCTCCCGACGCAAACCACCACTGCAGCCCGGCCGTCTCTTCCCCGGCAACCGTCAGGTGTTTCATGGGCCTGTCCGGCGCCGGACTGATCGGGCTATAGGGAATTTCATGATACACAAACGACTGCTCCGGCTGCTCGAATAAAACATTGACCGCGTTGATCAGTGTCGGCTCCGACCGCCAGTTATGCGGCATGGTGTATCGCTGATCGACGCCCCGGGCGGCCCGGAGATAGGCATAGATATCGGCGCCGCGAAAGCTGTAGATCGCCTGCTTGGGATCGCCGATGTAAAACAGGGCATGATCCGTCTTTTTTTCACGAAGAGCGAAAACGGACTGAAGAATGGAAAACTGAACAGGGTCCGTATCCTGGAATTCATCGACCAGCACCGCGTGATACTGATCGCGGAGAAGCTCGGCCAGGCGGTGTCCGCCTGATGCCCGCAGGGCATCATAAGCCTTGAGGAGCAGATCATCAAAGTACAGGACATTCTTTTGCTGTTTGAGTCGTGGAAAATCGACTCTGACGGATTCCATGAACGCATGCTTCAATCCGGAAAGATACCGGTCCAGCTGGTCTAAAAGCCCTGCGGACTGATCCAGCATCTTCTGGCTGAGGTCAAAAGCGGCATGACGGGGCGTGTTTTGATTCTTGTTGGTTTTTTGTTTTAAATAATTCGCGCTGATTTTTTGCAGACAGACGGGCGGCGGCAGCGGCACATCCTCAAGGTCTGTCATCGCCTCTATTTCCCGGATCAGCCCATCGACCTTCCGGCCGTAAGCGGTGCCGCTCAATGCCTTCTCCCGCAGCAAAGCTTGAATGGCATCTCTGTCCTGCCGGCAGAAGGTTTTCCAGCAGGCAAAATCCTCCCGCAGCCGGGCCAGATCCTGTTCAAATTGCTCCCGTGAAAAGGCTTCATCCGCCGGAATGATTTTTAAATCCGGTTTAGCAAGCACCATCCGCAGCAACGCCAGCAGGATACTCCGGTCCAGCTGGCCGGTCAGCGCATACTGGATGATGACCGGATGATTTTCATAAAAATGCCGCCGCCAGAAATCCTCAACGAACTCCAGCTCCAGGTGCTGCTGATTTTCGATGAACTCCGTCTCAAAGAGTGACCCGCTGGCAAACGCATTGTCCGTCAGGATCCGCTGGCAGAAACCGTGGATGGTATAGATGGCGGTTTCATCATAGTTCGCCAGCGTCAGGCCGAGATCGCGGGCAATGCTTTGTCTTGCGGGGATCTCCGGGTACCGATCCAGAAGGTTTTTCAGGAAACCCGGGGATGCTTCCCCCGTCAGGAACGCGGCCTCGGCATCGGCAATCATCCGGCGGATGCGCCGTTTGAGTTCGGCGGTCGCCGCGTTGGTGTAGGTAATCACCAGGAGCTGCTCGGGAGTCAACTTTTTTTCCACAAGGCATCTCACGTATAAACCGGCCAGGGCGTATGTTTTGCCTGTGCCGGCGCTCGCCTCAATCAAATTGATGCCGGCAAGCGGGCATGTGGAAAGATTAAATTCCTCCATGAAATTACTCCAGTTTCTCCAAATGCGTAAAAAGTTCTTTTAAAATATCTTCCGCTGTTTTTTCAAATTCTCCGTCCATCGGCGTTTCGTCTTCAAAACATATTTTATGGGGAGTCTCCTGAGATTCCCCATCCGCCGCACGGTATTCATTCCCCAGCCAGACCCTGTTCGCAGCATCAATGGATTCCGGACGTGACTTGTTTTTAAGCCACAGGGTCTCTGCATACTCCCATGAGGAGCGGGGAAAGAATTTAAGCGGCCTTGTCCGGCCCGTCCGGTAGATGGCAACGAGGTTCGTCAGGATATTGCGCGCATTCTGGACGGGGCGAAACCGCCAGAAACCATCCCTGCCCAGAAGCAGGCTGAACTCCGGGCCGTCTTCAGACGCAGCGGTATTGAGAATCAGATGCGCAATCCAGGCGTCCAGATAATCACCCGTTTTCAACCCGGCCATCCGGTACTGGATCCGGCAGTCACCATAAAGATTATCGAGCGTGCCTGTCAGACGGTCATTGCCGACAGGTAAATCGACGGTGCAGGTTCGAGGCTGTCGACCCTTGAGATAGGCTGAAATCCGATCGGTGAAGTCCCTTGCCTCACGGGTGAGCAACTGAAAATAGTAGTCACCGGCCGCGCCGACCGGCAGGACACCTTCAGCTTTTTTCAATTTAAAAATGTTCCCGCCGTCCCCCCCGCCGAGGTAGCTTTCTACCAGCGCCTGCCTGATCTGATAGGCGCAGAGATGATCAATTGTAAAAGGTTCGCTGGCTTCTTCCTCCCAGAGTTGTGCCGGTAATTTCAGACAAAGGCGGTTTTCCAGAAAATACTTTGCCGGCTTGCGGTAAAATGAAGCCAGATCCCTGATTGGAATGATCCGGGATGGATCGGCTTCTTCCGGAATGGCCTGCTCAAAGAATGGTTGCTTCTCAATTTTTCGGCCAAGAATAGCCCAGGCAGCCTGATAATGCTGCCGGGAATAACTGAAAAGGGTTTTATCTTCTGCAAAATACGCCTGAGAAAAAGCATGTAAACGATGCTTGCGCGTGATCATCCCGGACAAGGGCTGTTCTTTACTATCGCCATAATTTCTGTCAATATAGTCCAGTAATTCAGAGACCAGCACTGAAGGGAGCATTTCGCTGTTATCCGCGGCGCTCTGTCCGACATAACTGATAATCAGATTTTGCCTTGCGGATAAAAGCGCTTCCAGAAACAGGTACTGATCATCGCTTCTCAGCGATCGATCCCCCGCCCTTCTTTCCTTCTCCATAAGATTAAAACCTGTCTGCCGATCCCGGCGCGGAAAAACATCATGATCCATGCCGATGAGACAGATAACATGAAACGGTATGCTGCGCATGGGTAAAAGCGCACAGAAAGACACACCTCCCGCCAGAAAACCGGAAACCGCTCCCTGACTATCAAGGCCGTCCCGGATACAATCTTTGACGATGCCCAAGGAAATGTCCTGCGTGGAGGCGGCCTGCCGCTGTTCGGCTTCCAGACTGCTGATCCGTTGCCGGATGTCGTACAATTCCCTGCGATACAACTCGGAAGAAGACAGGAAATCCTCAAGAATGCTTCGCAGGATGCCGCACCATTCCGCAAGCGGGCGGGGTACAAGGATCAGAGCCCTCAGGTTGATTACTTTTTCCCAAAACGTCAAAAAACGGCCAAGAACCTGGGTTTCACCCGACTCGATCCGGCCGTAAGGCAGAATCTCCCCGAATAATTCATGGCGGCGGCCGTCCAGGGTAACGCCCGCCAGCAGTCGTTCCAGTCCTTTCATCCAGGTGTTCTGTCCGAAGGGGGGCAGATCATACGTCGCGCGATGCGCCGCATCAATTCCCCATTTAATGCGAGTTTGAGAAATCCAGTGACGGATCAGTTCGAGATCACCGGACGAAATCTCGAATTTGTCACTGACGGCACCGTTTTCCAGAATGGACAGGACACTGTCGGCCGTAAAGCGGCTGTCGGCTAAATCCAATAGCGCCATCAGGCCGAGGCCCGCAACATTTGCGGAAAATGACCCGCGATCGGCAATGGTATAGGGAATCTTCGGATCTCTCGCGTCAAACACCGCTTCAATATACGGCGCATATAATTCAATACGCGGCGTCATCACCAGCACATCCCTGGGTGTTAACCGGCTGTTTTTTTCCAGGAGCTGAAGCACGGTATCATGGAGTGCTTCAACCTCCCGCAACGGACTGTGGCAGGAATGGACCTGGATTGAATCGTCGTCGAACGACCGGGGCGGACTTGGAATACCGTATGCACGGGGCTCTTCGAGAAGCTGGATATCGGACTGAATCGAGCTTAGCAGATTCCCGGCTTCAGTCTTTTCAAATAAATCGATCGTGTCCGCAGAAACATTTTCCATCAGCCGGAAAAAGTCCCTGCCCTGCCTCCCCCAGGAGGCTAAAAGCGAATTGCCGCTTTCCAAATGCAATGAATCGTCATCCATGATCGCCGGATGCTTCGCCGTTTTGCTGAGAACCGAACCGATTTCACGCTGTGAACGGATATCAGCCCAGAATTCCCGAGAAGGATTGAAATAGTAATAATCCACGGGCAGATGAATCGACAGACGGGAAAATATATCCAGATAGTAGGGCGGCAGATACGATATCCCAAAGATGGATAATCGTTCAGGCAGAGCCCCGGGTTTGCAAGGCTTGCTTTTAACCGCGGATAAAAAAAGCTTGCGCATCCTGGCCGGATGCATCCGGCCCTGGGAGTAAACGAGCGCCTTCCAGAGTTTGACCTGCCAGACATCGTGTGCCTTTGGGACACCCTCTTCCCATTCCAGAATCATTTCCGGACGGAAAATGACATATTGATCGAACATCTCGGCAAGCTTTTTCGCCAGCTGATACATCTTCTGCTGGTCGTTTGACCCTCCCAGGTAACGACGGACCGGGAGAAAATCATCGTCCTCGGACAATACGGGCAACATCTCCAGAATCTTCCAGGTCAGCACATGCTCATCGAAAGACAGGTCCGGCGAATAATCGGGAAGAAAGGCGCTGAAGATCTCCTCCAGAAATTTTTTCGGAAAGGGAAAGCGGTAATTGGCGGCAATGCCGTGCCTTGCCGCCAGTTTGAGCGAAATCCACTTGGCCATGCCGGTGCTCTGAACAACGATGATCTCCGGTGTTAAGGGCTGCTGAAGCGGTGCATTCAACTCGCCGGCCAGACATTGGACCAGGTTTTCCAGCTGATTGCTGACAAATACTTTCATGATTGATTTTTCCGCTTTCCTGAACTAGAACATCAAATATCACAATTTTTAAGAAGACAGACAAAATATTTTAAACCTATGGGCTATATTTTAAATACGACAGATGATTATCATATTCATAAATTGAAATCCCTGGGCTGGGAGCTGACGGTTTGCAACGCGCTTTATCCCAAGAACAGCCCCTGCCGCAAAGCGCTGAAATCCAACGCTTCGTTTGGTGAACACCTTTTTAACTTTCTTAGCCGGATGGTTCCGCTTACAACCTTAAAAACCGTTCTGGAAGTCGGCGGCGGTCTGGGATATCTGATGAAGGACTTCCTGACCCTTGCTCCCAATCTTCAGGCGACCATGCTGGACATTTCGCCTTTTCTCCTGCAAAAACAAAAAGAGACCCTGGCCGGCATTTCCGTCCATTTCCGGGAAATGGATTTCCTGAAGATGACTGCCTCGGAGCTCCGCCCTTTTGATCTGGCAATCCTCAATGAAAATTTAGGTGATTTCCCCACGCTGGTCTATGAACAAAACCAACCGGGGGAACATGATCCCGGTACGATTCGTTCTTTAAACAAAATTGCCGATTATGAGGAAGAATATTCCCTTGAATTTAAGCGCACCGAAAATATCAACATCGGCGCCCTGGAAGTTATGGAAAGGCTGTGCGGCGCATCCATCCCCTATATTTATTTAAGCGAACACAGCTGCGAAGCATCCATGAACCACCCGTCCTTCCCGCATCTGAAATTTGAGGCAGCCGGAGTTCCCGAAAGAATTAACCTGCAGGGTCATGCGGAATTTACGATTAAATTTTCTCATTTGGAAACGATCGCCCGGGCATTCCATTATAAAGTTTTCCGGGGTCAGTATATCTACATCCTGCCCATCGATTTCAACGATAAAGTAAAGGCCGCCCTGCGATCTTCCACGCCGCTGACCGACGAGCAGGAAATCATCCAGCATTTTGTCTACGATCTTTACAAGTATGAATATATGATTCTTATTCAAGACGCAAAGAGAAAGGACTCTCAATGAAAACACTGCAAATCTTCCTGGCCGGTTTTATTTTTTTATTCTTTTTTACTGCGGACGGATCAGCTTTTCGCTGCGGATCCGATCTCGTTACCAGCGGTAATACCAAAATGCAGGTCTCTACGGCATGCGGCAAGCCGACCTCTAAAGAAACGGGTTGTGAGGGACGAAAAACAACTGCGGGCACCTCCAAGAACGGAAAAATTAGTAAATCAAAAAAGTGCGCCAACAAGGTGGACACCTGGTATTACAATTGCGGCGACAATGATTACATCTATGCCCTGACATTTGAAAACGGTATTTTGATAAAAGAATCGACGGAAGGTCAGGGCAAAGGGAAATCCGACTGCCTGGGCAAATAGAACCTTTTTCAGAGGCTGCGGACCGGTTTATTGAAACCGTTCCCTACTTCACGGAATTCAAAAGTTCCATCATCTGTTCCGGACGATGCGTCGGCAGGGAACAGGTAAAGTTTGAGCAGACGTAAGCGGTCGCCTGACCATCGATGCTGCGATAGGACTGCACAAACGGCGCGATGGTTTCAATATCCTGCCCCGTCTGGCTCTCGGGCCGGAAGACGACGACCTTGTTCGGCACAAAACTGCTTCTTAAGGCGGTCACCAGCGCCCGGGTATCCGGATGATCCATATCCCCGGCGACAATCACTTCGCTGGCCGGACCGATGGCAAAATCCAGTCCGCAGAGAAATTGGGCAAAACTTGTCGGCATCGCGTCCGCCTGCGCTAGAAATGCCCTGTAAATCTCATGAGCTCTTTCATCCATCTCGACATCCCCGGTGATTCGGGACAATCGCAGGGTATTGATAAACGCCATCGAGTTGCCCGATGGAACAGCGCCGTCATAGAGTTCTTTCGGACGCGTCAAAAGTTCTTCTCCGTCCCGGGGCGTAAAAAAGAATCCGCCGTCTTGATCATCCCGGAAGAAGCCGAACAAGTGAGACTGAAACTCCAGCGCTTTAAGCAGATGCCGCGTTTCAAAAGTTGCCTCGTAGAGTTCCAGAAGCGCCCAGACCATAAACGAATAATCATCGACATTCGCGCGGATTGCCCCCTGGCCGTCCCGAAACCGGTGTAATAGCCTGCCGTCCTCTTCAGTCATTTCCATCAGGATAAAGTCCAGTGCGCGGCCAGCGGCCTCAGCATAAGCCGGCTCGCCAAAGACCTGCGCGCCGCGGGCAAGCGACGCAATCATCAAACCATTCCAATCGGTCAGAATCTTGTCATCTTTATGCGGGTGCACTCTTTTTTCCCGGACCGCAAAAAGTTTTTGCCGAAGGGCCCCCATATTGCCAAAGCCTTCCGCCAGACTGCCTCCGGCATCAACACCTGATGATGGCTTGAAATGCGGGATGAAACAGCCTGCGGGTATTTCCTGCATGCCCGGAACGGACAAGTCCTCCTCATGTCTGTACTGGGATAAAAACAGATCCGCCTCATCTTTCGTCAGAACGCCGCGGATTTCCTCCTCGGCCCATAGATAGAATTTCCCTTCAACCCCTTCGCTGTCGGCATCTTCAGCGCTATAAAATCCACCCCGCCCATCCGTCATGTCTCGCAAGACATAGGTAAAGATTTCACGGGCCGATGTTTCGTATTCTTTCTTCCCGGTTGCCTGGTAAAGTTCAATGAAAGCCATCGCCATCAGGGCCTGATCGTAAAGCATCTTCTCAAAATGCGGCACAATCCAGCGGGAATCCGTAGAATAGCGGTGAAAGCCGAAACCGATGTGATCACAAATCCCTCCTCTCCGCATATTGAGCAGCGTGGATTCCACCATACGCAAAGCCTGATCCTCGCCTGTCCGCTTCCAGTAACGCAGCAGAAAGAAGAAAATGTGCGGCGAAGGAAATTTCGGCGACTGGCCGAAACCGCCGAAGGTTTGATCAAAGCTCATGGAAAATGAACGGTAAGCGCGGTGTAACGTTTCCTCACCGATATCTTTTGTAGTCGTGGCTGCAGGTTTTTGCAGGGCTCTCGTAATGTCCGACGCCGCCGCAACAACATCCGCGCGCTTCGAATGCCAGAGGGATCTGACTTCCGGAATCATCTCCAGCAGGCCGACCCGGCCGTATTTTGTTTCCCGGGGGATATAGGTCGCCGCAAAGAAAGGCTTTTTATCGGGCGTCATCATAACGGTCAGGGGCCAGCCGCCGGTTTGCGTCATCATCTGGCAGACTTTCATATAGACGGCATCAATATCAGGGCGCTCTTCACGATCAACTTTAATATTAACGAATGTGTCATTCAGCAGTCTCGCCACGTCTTCATCTTCAAAAGATTCCCGCTCCATCACATGACACCAGTGGCAGGTGGAATAGCCGATGGAAAGGAAAATGGGTTTGTCTTCACGCCGCGCTTTATCAAAAGCCTCATCGCCCCAGGGATACCAGTCCACCGGGTTTTGCGCGTGCTGAAGCAGATAAGGGCTTTTCTCATGATGCAGTCGATTGAATTTTTCCATATTCTTCCCCAACAGGATTTGCTCCAGGGTCTGATGATCCCTCCGGCCGGCCCTGGGCCGCCGGTATCCGGAACGCTGGATATTTTTAATATAAAGGTCACTCACCGGATATAAGTCAAGTAGGCTTAAGACGGCATTTATTGCAGCAAGGCTTCCGCGATTGCCGTGAGACCCGGCAGCTCCGTGGTCAGCGTGGTGTGCCCCAAACCGGGGATAATACGAAACTCGGCGTGGGGCTGCGCTTCGGCAAATACGGATAAGTATTTTTGCGGATAAAACAGTTCGTCTTTCTCTCCCGCCATGATCGTCAGCGGCTGTTTGATGGCTTTGAGATCTTTGTTGTAGTCATAGTGCAGCGCAAAGTTGGTCCAGAGACGATAGGAATAGGTTGCCGTCAGGTATTGCGCCATGTCCGGGCTGATCCCGTATGCCACGACAGGCAAATGCCCCAGAAATTTTTGGCCCGCCGGTCCAAGAATGGTGATGGCCAGGATACGGGGTATGGCAGCCCGGGCATGCTCCCCGTTGTTGGGTTTCGTTGTGGGATTGTCATAGCGGATAAACGGCGCCAGGACGATGTACCTGCTGAACAGCTGCTGCCGGCTGCCGGCTGCAAACCGCAGCACAAAACCGCCTCCGGAAGAAAAACCAACCAGAGTGACATCTTTTCGTCCCTGAAACAATTGTTTCATGAAATCTTCCATATCGTCTTCGAGCTGTCCGACATAGTCGATATCACCTTTGCGGCCCGATTCGCCGTGACCGC
This sequence comes from Deltaproteobacteria bacterium, assembly GCA_036528635.1. Taxonomy (GTDB): domain Bacteria; phylum Desulfobacterota; class Syntrophia; order Syntrophales; family Smithellaceae; genus UBA8904. The sequence continues at coordinate 69,781 of JAIGNE010000024.1, read as the reverse complement.
GAATATCGAGCGCGTAAACATCCATCCCGTTTTTCTGAAGATATTCGGCAAGCGCATGCATCGAATGACCGGATGCCGTCGAACCATGCACCAATACAACCGCCTGTTTTGAATGAGCGGAAGGATAGGCCCGATAGGCAAGCCTGGCGCCGTCACGCGCCGTATAGCGGCCGACCGGCGGCAGCGTCATGAAATTCATCGTCCGGAAGGGCGCGGCCAGCGATTCAACCCCGGCCGGTGTTCTGGGTGTTGACAAACCGATAGCGGCGGCAAAGATCAGTATGACGATGATCATGATACCCAGTACCCAGAATGCGATGGTCGTCATTTTCATTTTCCTGTCCTTTCAAGTGATTATTGAGCATTCTGACCGGGGATTGTCTGTAGCAAAGACAGGTCCAGGCACGTTTTTCCCGCAACCGCTGGTTTGTGGCATCCTAATCTCTGTCATTGCGACAACATCTTGTCAGAAATAATTTCTGACTTATTTTAATTTTGCGACAAATGATATCCTGGTATTTAAGTTATCTGAATAAGATTAATATTGCAATGACCCTTTCAGCACCTCAATACCTTGAATTGGCAAAATAAATTGACAGGCTGGCGGAACTTTCCTATAAAAACGACGGAAGGATAATATGGATTGAATTATGGCTGACCAAAACACCCCTATGATTCAGAAACCTTTATCCGGAGTTCTCCTGCGGGAAGCGACTTCGGAGGATGATGCGCAAATCCGCACCCTGTTCCGGCGCAATGCCATGAGCGGACGTATCTCGCTCGCCGCCGATTGTGATCCGAGTTTCTTCGCTGCCATCGAGATTGAAGGATGGGCGCGACGCACTATGGTCGCAGAGTCCGAGCAAAAGATCGTCGGCGTTGTTTCAATGGCCAAACGCAGGATGTTTCTCAACGGAGCACCCGCAGACGCGGGTTACGCAGGCTCTCTGCGCCTGGATCGATCCATCCGGCGAACGACAATCATGTCACAGGGGCTTCTTCTGGTAAAACAATGGCATCAGGAAAGCTTCGACGTTCCCTTTTATCTATTCGCCATCCTTAACGACAACATGGCGGCCAGGAACGTTCTTACAAGCGGTCGAGTCGGTTTACCGCCAAGCCAATACATCGGCACCCTGTATGCCGCGGGAATTCCGTTAATGAAACGCCGGTTGCCGCGCCCGCCGACCAGTGTCCGCGTTGTCCGGGGCGCTGAAGTCGGAGCTGCCGCGATTGCCGAATTCCTGAATCGCATCGGACGTGAAAAACAATTTTTCCCCGTCTATACGGCTGAGGACATCATGAAGGAGGATCAAATCCTTCGCGGTCTGGGATTGAATGATTTCTACGTTGCCCTCTCCGGGAATCAAATATCGGGTGTAATGTCCTGCTGGGACCAAAGCCTTTTCCGCAGGATTGTTGTTACCGGATATTCAGGATATATGCGCTGGCTGAAACCGATCATAGCAACGTTCTGCAAGGCCACGCATCTGGCGCCGATACCCGCGCCGGGCGAACCGCTCCGCAATCTTTATGCCGCCTGCATAGCTATTCGGGAAAACAATCGGCAGATATTTACTTTATTGTTAAATACGATTCTTCATGACCGATACAATACGGGCCATTCATTTCTGATTGCCGGCTTGATGGCGTGCGATCCGCTCCTTCCGGCGCTGAAGAAATTTCTTCATGTCCCCTCACGAACTGGAATCTATTCGCTTTCACTGGACGGCACTGATACGGCCAACCAGCTTGACGGAAGGGTCCCCTATCTTGAATTAGCCAGTTTATAATCTGGTCCATGATAACGTCCTGCGGAAATGCCATCTTTTCGATTGACAGCGTTGCGGATGTTCACATATAGTTTTGCCCGTCTCACAGCAGTTATTATTCTTTCAAAATACACTATCGTCAGTAAAGCAGCGGAGGATCTCTATGGAAGTAATTGCCGTCTTGTTGATCATTGTCCTGTTCTTTGTCGGCTACAGCAAATTAAAATCCCTTGAAGAAAAATACAATAATCTGGAAAATCAAATCAAAGCATTAAAGAAAGATTTGTCTTCATTTGCAAAAAATGCAAGCCTCGCTGCCCGGCAGGAAGCAAAACCGGATGTTTCCTCCGCACCGGAACCTCTCCACGAAGCCCCCCCGGCGCATTTTGCGCCCGACGCAAAAGATATTGGTGAATTTATCCCTCGGCCGGAAATAACGTCTTACATTTATCAACCGGTAACCATACCGCCGGCATCCCCGCTGCCGCCGCCTCCCATCATGGATACGCCAGCGGCTTTACCACCAGAGGAGACTTTTCTTTCGCCGGTATTAGCGAAAGAGGACGCCAGCGTCCGAACATCGGTTTATATTGCCGAACACGCAAAAGAAGAAGAACCCAAACCGAAAATCGAATTTAAACCTTATCAGCCATCGGTAATGGAAGAAAAATGGCGGGAGTTCAAAAAGAACGTGGATTGGGAACAGTTCACCGGCGTCAAACTGTTTGCCTGGCTGGGCGGCCTGGCCCTGTTTATCGGCGCCATCTTCTTTGTCAAATATTCGATTGACAACAACCTCATCCCCCCGCAATTACGTCTGGCGATCGGCGCGCTTGTGGGACTGGCCATGATCATGGCGTCATTCATCATTGACCGTGAACGATACAAGACAACGGTTCACACCATGGCGGCGGGAGGCATTGCGGTTTTATATGTCGTGTCCTTTACCGCCACGGTTTATTATGGTTTTCTTCCTAAAATGGCGGGTTTTGGATTGTTTGCGCTGATATCTGCCGCCGCTTTTGTTTTAGCTGTCTTTTATAAAGGACGGTTTATTTCCGTCCTGGGTGCGATAGGCGCTTACGCAACACCTTTGCTTATTCAAACAGGACATCCCAATCTGATCGGGCTTTTTATCTATCTTACCGTCGTCAATATCGGACTTTTTGAAGTCATCCGCCGAACAGACTGGTTGCCGCTATCTGTTCTGGTCACCGCAGGCACGCTGTTGACCTTGTCCGCAGGCGCCTGGGGTACAAAGCCGCCGGCCGAAAATTATCTGATCACCATCATCACGCTGGCCAATCTTATAGTCTTCAGCCTGTTCTTCTGGATCTACCGTGGACAAAATGCCGCGAGCCGTTCGATCGTCTTATCGCTGCGCATCCTTTTCATCAGTGTCCTGGTTGTAGCGTCTATTCTGATCAATACCGGCAGCGGCTTTCAATATTTACCTCTCCTGATCGTCACCGTGGCAACCCTTGCGGCCCTGATTCTTTCTTATGCTGAAGAATCCTGGAGTGTCGGATTTCTATTTTATGCCTTTGCCGGTTTCGTGCTGGTGGCCCTCTGGTCCTATCTGAATTTTGATTTAAGCCGTCCTTCATGGGAAATGTTGATTTTCTTTTTATACGGCGTGATTGCCGGACTGGGACCGGTGTTTATCATCCGCAAACACGGAATCGATGCAAACAGCCCTTACTGGTTGAAAATTTTCCCGGCGGCTCTGGCGGCTGTGGCTGTCTTTATCTTTCTGAAACACGACACGGCAACTTTTTTCTTCTGGCCGATGCTCCTGGGCCTGGGCGTGATCGGAATATTTATCAGTATGCTGATCGGCAGCATTTTTTCCGTGCTTGTCCTCGGCCTGCTTATCCTCACAGGCGGGGTAAGCTGGATTCTCAAAACGCCCGTCATCCAAATCGGCAATGAGTTTTTCATCTTCATTCTGCTGGCCGGATTGCTGATTTGTTTCCTGACGGTACTATTTCTAAAAAAGACCGCCGACTGGAGTCTGCTGCCCGCAGACGGATCAAACGCGGAATCTTTCAGCCCCCGGATCCCATTATCTTCCGCATGGATTACCGCCCTGCCCGTTCTGGGTCCATTTTTGCTTTTAACGCTGGTCTTGATGCGCCAATATCCCGCCGAGCCTAATCCCGCCATGGCCGCAGGGGTTTGTTTTCTGACCGTAGCCATCTTTCTGGCCCGTTACTTCAGATCGCAGGAAATCCTTACGGTTGCACTTGCCGCCATGGCAGTCACCTTGTTAAGTTGGGGATTAAAGGCGTCTCCCGGCGCAAACATCCACCTGTTGCTTCTGGAATGGAGTTCGTGCTTATGGCTTGCCGCAGTCATCCTTCCCAATATTTTATTGCGTCCGGAAAAAGACTGGAAAATCGGCTGGTATGCCTGGGCGTTGTTTGAACTGGTTTTATCCTGCCTGATCGTTTTTGCCGTCGATGGTATTTGGAAAAGAGAAATTGCCGGCTGGATTCCCCTGGCCCTTGCCCTGCTAAAAATGCCGGCAATTGTCATTCTGCTGAAAAGAATGGAAGGCAAAGAAGAACGCAATTCCATCATGGCCTTCCATGGCGGTGCTTTACTCTTTTACGTTTCGTCGCTATCCGTTCTGCTCCTGGGCAATACCTGGATCGGCGTGGCCTTTGTCATTGAAGCCATGCTTTTGCTGTGGCTCAACCGCCGGATCGAACACCCCGGCCTGCGCTGGGTTTCACTCGTTCTGGCGCCCATCGGCCTGGCACTTCTTTTGATTGATATGAACACTCTGAAGACGGCGCAGGATTTGCCCGTACTTAATCTGGCCATATTCAGTTGCGCGCTTTGCGTTTTGGCTCTGTCATTTTCCGTAAAATTGGCCGACTATCCGCAGAAGGAACTGACTGCCAATTTCTCACTGCCGGAATATTTTTTGTGGCTGGCATTGGGCGCGGGTTTCTTTCTGGCAAACATGATTGTCACGGATATTTTTGGCGGCCCGGGAGGGGGTTTCAAGCTGGATTTTTACAGCAATGTGAACCAGTATATCAGCCATACGCTGCTTTGGACAATCTTTGGCGCCATGATCGTGAGGATTCGCCCGATGTCTTCCGGATTGAAATTTGCCGGTCTGATCATTCTGTCATCAGGCGCCATCCTGTCTTTATTGGCGCCGTTTTATTTCAGTTTGAAAATCGGAACCATGATGCCGCTTTTTAATCCGGCATTAATTCTTTATGCTCCCATCATTGCGGTCATGATTTACCTGGCCATCGCCCAGACGAACGATGACTGGGGAGGAAATATTTTGAAAAATTTCTTTATCGCTCTGGGTATCGCCCTGGGGGTTTTAGCACTTACCGTTTTGCTCTCAACAATCTTTAATCCTCGGGTCCCCTTCCATTTTATAACGAGGCATTCCTCCGCGATGACACTGGCCGTCATCATGACCTGGTTTCTCTTCGGACTGGGACTCCTACTCTGGCCCCGTCCATTAAACAACTCTTTCCGTTTTGCCGGCGCCGTGCTCCTGGTCATCAGCTTGACCCGTTCCATCTTTTATCCGCTCGCCTATGCCCGGGACTTTGGTGCCGTCACACCGCTTTTAAACGTTCCCACCGGAATATTCCTGCTCCTGACAGCGGGGCTTGCTCTGCTTACGCTTCGCCGGTTTGAGCATGAATGGACCTGGCAAAACACCATGACTCCCCGTCACCTCTGGGGATCCCTGCTCATCCTGTTTGCATTTTATTTCACTAATGTTCAGGTCGCCTCCGTGTTCGGAATGTTCAACACCGGCGCGGATTCCGGTCTTTTTACCTTCTATACTCACGGCAGGCTTTCGCATCAACTCGCCTACAGTATCAGCTGGCTTGTTTTTGCCATTATTCTGCTGATCATCGGCATCCGCTGGACGTTGACACAGATCCGCTGGGTTGCTCTTGCCCTTCTGGTCCTTACGGCACTGAAAGTTTTTATTAAAGATTTGTCGACATTAGGACAACTCTACCGCGTCTTTTCTTTTATCGGACTGGCCGTCACCCTGATTCTTGTTTCTTTTATCTATCAGCGATACCTCGGCGGCCATAAAAAGATCAAAGGAGAAAATGAATGAAGCGCGCGAAATTCATATCCTCACTGATTTTCCTGTTGTTCGTTGTTCCCTGTTACGGCGTGGCGCAGGAATGGCGCGTCGAAGCTTCTCTTTCCGTTCCTAAGCCGGGACTCATTGAAGTGCCCCTGCTTCCCGAACTCCATCATCTCATCGAGAATGGTCTGGATTTAAAGGTTGTCGGTCCGGATGGCAAATCCAGGCCGTTTGAACTTTACTGGCGGGAAGATCAAAGTCCAACCGTTATTCATCTCGCTGAAAAATCAGCGAAGCTGGAAAACAATATTTTTATCTGGGAAACGGTTATTCCGGTAACAGACCGTATTCGCGTTAAATCCATTAACATTAACATTCTTTCGACCCAGTATATTGGCAAGGTCGATATCTTTGGCCTCAAGAATGGCAGATGGATCAACCTCACCCGTAAATCCGCTCTTTATTCGTCTGACGGTTTTACGCGCGGAGACATTGCCATTGCGGAAGATATTTACGAAGGTTTCCGTCTGGAATTCACCGCCTACGCTAAAAAACCTTTGCCGATCGGCCAGGTTCAGGCCCTGGGGGAAAAACCTGGAAAGGACTATGCCAAACTCTCCCTTGGTCTGAAGTATCAAAGATCAGACCGTAAAGATTCCGCCAACAAAACAATTACAGAGCTTTTGGCTGCCCTGCCCGGATCGGGACTCTATCTGGAAGACCTCGAACTCCTGACGTCGGCGCAATTCAACGGGAACTGGAGCTTGGAGCGCCAGGATATGCAAAACGGTCAAAAAATATTCATTTCTGAAGTGACTGGAACAGTTGCCGGAGTGGAAAAAGGTGCAGCGGCGGTCAAGATAAAAATGGACCGTGTCTGGAAAAGCAAAATATTAAATCTAAAATTAACGGGATCGGACGGCGCTTTAAGCGGCGTTAAACAGATTACTGTAAAAATTCGAGTCCCCCGTCTTGTTTTTCTGGCTGACACGCACGGCGCCTACCTTGTCCGCACCGGACTGAGCCATAAAACGGACATTCGGGAATATCCGGGCACCGGTCGCCTGGATACGCCTGTCCAGGCGCAGTTCAGTGCTCCCAGATTCAATGATCATTTACCCAGGGAAAATCTGATCAGACAATATCAGCTGGCCGGCGCTCCTTTTAAGGCTGATGGATATCAATGGCGCTCCGACATAAAACTATCTGTCCCCGGATATTACCGGTTTATTCTTCACCAGAAAGCCAGTCTGGAAGAGAATATCCAATCGCTGCGCATTGTCCGCAACGGTCTTCAGTATCCCTATTTCATGGAGAAAGGCATCACCAGAGGGTGCAAACTGACCATCAGGGAATCACATCATCCACAAACAAATACAACAACCTGGCACCTGGAACTGCCTCAGGCATCGTCACGATGGTCCAGTCTTGTTCTGCAATCCAGCGGAATCTTCCATCGTACGATTAAAGTGGAGCGCGATCAGCCCAGACCTGTACAGGGTGTTTTGTGGCGCACGGTTCATTGGAGTCACGCGTCCGCATCGCCTACGGAACTCAGTATCGCCTTGCAGGCCTTTCCCAGGGAAGAAAATAAAATCCGCCTGGTCATGGAGCATGGCGATAACAAACCGTTGAAAATTGAAGAAGCCAAAGTCCTTTATCATGCACCGGCAATTCATTTTCTGGCGGATGCTGCAGACGGTTACGAACTCTATGGTGGCAATAACCATGTACAGGCGCCATCCTATGACATGGAACTGGTTCAGGATCAGCTGCGCAGGCAGGAACCTCTCATGGCGGAGTTAACAGAACCGCAAATGCTCAAAGATACGGCCATTACAAATGCAGTGACGAACTTCTTCTCAAAAAATAATTGGGGGCTTTATGGTGTTTTAGGTTTGTTGTCTTTCGTTTTGATTGCCGTTATTGTCTTTGTCTTCCCCAAACCGAAAGACAGGATGTAGAGACAGATTGGGGATCTGTCTCTACACTTTTTCACAATAATTATTTAATCAGCATTGTCGCCGGATCCAGCAGCAAGGCATCCTGTTTGGCGTTGGGCGATTGTCCCTTCAAGGCTTTGATATAGACTTCCGGACCTTTGGCCGCTAATTGCACCAGCACGTCGAACAAATCGGCCACATGCAGAAAAGAAAGCGGGAGGCCGTCTTCTTTGGGCGGTTCATGGCGGTGCGTGTGAACGGTAAACCAGACGCGCATGGAATATTTTTTGGCCAGTTCCTTCAGTTCGAGCAGCAATCCTCGGCCGGATTCATCAAATTTTAAGCCGTCGAGAATAATAACATAGGGTTTGAAAATATTCTGCTGCATCAAATCGCTCAAACGTTCTTCCAGTTTCGGCACGCTGAACCCTTCCACGCGAAACGTCATGATGAAGCGGTAGTTGAGGATCTTCTCCCAGTATTCGGTGGCTTCCGCCGTGTCATATTTCGAAGCCATGTCGTTGAACAGTTCCCGATACCAGACATCTACTTTGCTGACCGCGTCATTTAAACTGACATGCAAAACGGGTTGTTCGTGCATCATCGCGTGCAGCGCCATCTGTACCAGCAGCGCGGTTTTTCCGACACCGGCATGGGCCAGAACAGCGCCCAAGCCACCGTTTTGCAATATGTAATCGTTTTCAAATCCCAGATTGAGCAGTGGATTGCGTTCGATAATTTCTTTTTTGATCATGATCATATCCTCATAAGGTAAATGGATAATATTGTTTTCCAGCCGTCTTGCCCCACCAACCGCCATCGTCTTCTTCGTTACCTTGCACCTGGAACCTTGTGCCTTGAACCTTTTTACGCCGCCGTCTTTTTGTTCTGGGCAACTTCGAGCGCAATTTTTTCCGCAATCGACTGCGGCACCTGACGATAAAGAGCAAACTCCATCGTGAACTGCGCTTTGCCCTGTGTGGATGAACGCAGAATGGTTGAGAAACCGAACATTTCCCCAAGCGGCACCTGTGCTTCAATCACACACATTACGCCTTCGTCCTGTGAACCGATAATCATGCCGCGACGCTGGTTAAGCAATCCCATGACCGGCCCCTGGAATTCCACCGGAGATTCCACAACGACTTTCATGATCGGCTCATGAATAACAGGCTTCGCCCGCAGATAAGCTTCCTTGAAGGCGCCGCGGGCAGCCGCCTGGAAAGCCATGTCCGAAGAATCCACCGCGTGGGAGGCGCCGTCGTTGATAACGACTTTGACGCCGGTGATCGGAAACTCCAGTTTGGGCCCTTTGGCCATGCTCTGTTTAAAGCCTTTTTCGCAGGCGGGAATATATTGCGTGGGAATCGAACCGCCGAAGATTTTGTTCTCAAAAACAAATTCCGCGTCGCTGATGGGTTCGAGGTAGCCGGCAATGCGTCCGAACTGTCCGGAACCGCCGGTTTGCTTTTTATGTGTGTAGTTGAAATCCGCCCGCTGGGTAATGGTTTCGCGGTAGGCCACACGCGGATTGCCGGTGGTCACCTCCGCATTGTATTCACGCTTCATTCTCTCCACGTAAATATCCAGATGCAGTTCGCCCATGCCTTCGATGATGGTTTCGTTGGTTTCATGATCGACATACGTTTTGAAGGTCGGATCTTCCTTGGAAAAACGGTTCAGCGCCTTGGACATAGCCATTTGAGCCTTATTGTCTTTCGGCACAATGGCCAGCGAGATGACCGGTTTGGGCACGTACATGGAAGTCATTGTCATATTGATACCCGGTGATACAAATGTATCGCCCGATGAACATTCAATACCAAACAGGGCGCCGATATAACCGGCGCGCAATTGATCGACATCTTCCATCTGATCCGCGTGCATTCGAACAACGCGGCCGACTTTAACTTTTTTCCCGTTGCGCACATTGATGATCGTAGACCCTTTTTCCACCGTCCCTTCGTAAACCCGGATATAAGTTAACTGGCCATACTGACCGTCTTCCAGTTTGAAAGCCAGCGCGACAATCGGCTTCTCCGAGTCGCTGGTCAAGACGACCGGTTCTTCGTTATTATTCATGTCGAGGGCTATATTTTCCACTTCGGACGGGGTGGGAAGAAGATACGTCACGCCGTCGAGCAGAGGCTGGACCGCTTTGTTCTTATAGGCCGAGCCCATGTAAACCGGGGTGAGTTCTCTTTTTAAAGTTCCCTTGCGAACAGCGGCGTAAAGCAGTTCCGCGGTAATCTCTTTTTCTTCCAAAATGGCATCCGTCAGTTCCTCGGAAAACAGGGACGCGGCTTCAACAAGTTCTTCTCTTTTGGTTTTGGCTTCCGCGAGGAGCTGCTGCGGAATCTCTTCGATGCGAATATCTTCACCGTTATCGCCGTCAAAATAAAGCGCTTTCATCCCCACCAAATCGACGACACCCTGCAAATCTGTTTCCAGTCCGATGGGAATCTGCATGGCCACGGCATTATGACCCAGTTTGGAACGCAATTGATCGATCACGCGGAAAGGATTGGCGCCGCTACGGTCGCATTTGTTGATAAAGGCGATGCAGGGGACTTTATAGCGCTTCATCTGATGATCAACGGTGATGGACTGGGACTGAACACCGCCGACTGAGCATAGAACAAGGATCGCGCCGTCCAGGACGCGCAGGGATCTTTCCACTTCAATAGTGAAATCGACGTGGCCGGGTGTGTCGATAATATTAATTTCATGGCCTTTCCATTCGCAATAGGTCGCTGCGGAGGCAATGGTAATACCTCTTTCTTTTTCCAGTTCCATGGAATCCATTGTCGCACCCACGCCGTCTTTGCCTTTTACGTCATGGATGGAGTGGATTCTCTTCGTGTAAAAAAGAATCCGTTCGCTAAGCGTGGTCTTGCCGGAATCGATATGCGCGCTGATTCCAATATTGCGTATTTTTTGATCGTCGAACTTCATTTTGCTGTCCTCTCCAATAATTGTCTCACCAAAATATTTATCATTCCTGTTTGCTGCTTTTTTTTTAGAAGTAAACTAAACATGGCCAATCTAATTCGCTTTAGCGGAAATGCCCACTACCCCTACTCGCTTTGCTCGCGGGATAGTTCGACCTGCGAGTTTCAGCGCACTTCGTTTCTGAAACTCGGGTCTCACTATAAAAAAAACCCCCGCATTTGGAAGAGTCTCTGCCAGATGGGGGATCCACCGTAATCGAGCCTTAGAAACAAGAGTTGGCTCTCTATATCTTAAGACGGAATTTGTCAAGCTAATGTTTTGATAATTCATTTATTGATTTTGGTCTGTTGACCATCGGAGATCCGGTCTATATAATCAAAATGATAGTAGTTTGCTTAAAAAATATTTCGGGACGATGATCAAAGATGGCAAAGCTGAATTGGAAAATGACCTGGGGCATTGTAATCACTATTGTTTTTATCGTCCTGCTGGCTGTCCGTCTGGAGCTGTTCAAGGGAAGCACTGACGATCAGACGACCGTTCAAACAGTCGCGTTTTCACGCGCACCCGAATCCTGGATGAATATTTATCAAAATAAGAGAAAAATCGGCGTGATCCATCGCAGATTCAACATTCTGGACAATGGGAACTTTCAGACTGCCGAAAATGTTTCCATGCAGATCAATACCATGGGTGTTACTCAAGCACTGAACATAGCGGCAGAAACAGACCTGAATCCTGATATGACTTTTTCTTCATTTACTTTCGAACTGCATTCCAGTTTATTCCGCTTCAGCGCCCGCGGTTTCGCCGGCAAAGGCAATCTTACCGTTTATACCGGTCTGCCCGAGGCACAGCAAAAAACCGTTATCCCGATCAAGAATATTCCTCATATCAGCGGCAATATTTATGAGGCGGCGTTCCGCGGCGGACTGGAAAAAGGTAAAACCCGTGAGTTCAGTATCTTTGATCCATCGACGCTCGGCATCCGCAAAGTGATGGTTACGCGCAGTGCCGACGAGATCGTTCCCATTATGGGAAAACGCGTTCTGACGCAAAAGTTTTGCGTGGACTTCATGGGAGCCAAGAACTGCGCCTGGCTGGCAAAGGATGGAGAGGTCCTGAAGGAAACCGGCCTCCTGGGGCTTTCCATGGAGAAGGTCACCGCAGAACAGGCGAGGCAAGGAATTGGCGCCGACGGCGTTGCAGATCTTACCGAAGTGGCTTCGATTCGTTCCAATCAAATAATCAGCGAACCGTCAAAATTGACGAAAATCATTATTAAAATTGACGGTCTCCGTAGTTCAGGCCTCATCCTTCACGGGGGCCGGCAAAAATTCCATAAGGATATTTTAACCATTACCAGGGAATCCATTCCGGATTCAGTTCAAAGCGGCGCAAAACCGGTAACCCTGCAGAAATACCTGCAGCCGTCACCGCTTGTTCAATCCGACGCCCCGCAAATTAAAAGGCAGGCAGATAAAATTGTTCTACGCACGGACAGCCCTGCGATCAAACTTCAGAAAATTATTCAATGGGTCTACCGTACCATAGAAAAGAAGCCCGCTTTATCCGTGCCCGACGCACTGGAGGTTTTAAGGAATAAGACGGGCGACTGTAACGAGCATGCGGTTTTAACCGCCGCCCTTCTCCGTGCGGCGGGTGTTCCTGCGCGAATCGAGGCCGGTCTCGTTTATCTCAACGGCCGCTTCTATTATCATGCCTGGAACCTCGCTTACGTCGGAGAATGGGTTACCGCAGATTCTGTTTTTAATCAGATTCCCGCCGACATCACGCATATTCGCCTGGTTCAGGGCGATGGCAGCGAACAACTGGATTTACTGGGAGTCATCGGCAAAATAAAATTGGAGGTCCTATCCGTCAAAAATGATTAAGCTGAAAGACCTGACCAAGGATTATGGAACAACGCTGGCTGTTAACCGTTTGAGCCTGGATGTGGCTCCCGGAGAGATCTATGGATTCATCGGTCCCAACGGCGCGGGCAAAACCACAACGATCCGCATGATGGGAGGCATTGTCGAACCGACAGCGGGAAAAATAACGATTGCGGGAATCGATGTTCAAAAAGACCCGGTTGCCGCCAAAAAAATTATCGGTTTCGTGCCGGACAGACCGTATCTTTATGAGAAACTGACGGGCATGGAGTTTCTAAAATTCATTGCCGATTTATATCATGTTGAAACTCAAAACCTCGCGCGCCGGTCGGAAGAACTTTTAAAGCAGTTCGCGCTCTGGGACTGGGCGAATGAAATCATCGAGGCCTACTCGCACGGCATGAAACAAAGGTTAATTATTGTCGCGGCTCTTCTCCATGATCCGAAGGTGATGATCATCGACGAGCCGATGGTCGGCCTCGACCCGGAAGCCGTGAGTATGGTCAAGGGTATCCTCAAAGAACTCGCCGCCCGCAATGTCACCATCTTTGTCTCGACCCATACGCTGAGCCTTGCCGAGGATCTGTGCGATAGAATCGGCGTCATTCACAAGGGAATGCTTTTGGCGCAGGGCACGATCTCCGAGTTGAATCGTGCCGCTAAAACCGGCGAAGCCAGGCTGGAAGAGGTTTTCCTGACGCTGGTTCGGGAGGCATAGACCGTGAAGAGCGCCGTGATGACATTATTGAGACCGCGCTTGCTTTCCGCAGCGAATGGATTGCGGCTGGGCAAGCCTAATAACCGCTGGACGCGTCTTTTCCTTTTCGGCCTAATCGGCCTGGTTTTCTGGATCGGCGCCTTTTTTATATTTTATCGCATCCTGACCTATTTCCAGAGCGTCCAGGATTTCGGCGATATCCTCGCCATAAAGCTTCTTTCCATGATGATCATTACCTTTTTCACGCTTTTGCTTTTCAGCAGCATTATCAGCAGTCTGTCGCATCTGTATTTGAGCCGCGATTTGTCGTTGCTGCATTCTCTTCCGGTTGCCACCGGAGATATTTTCCTGTCCCGCTGGCTTTCGAGCGCCTTTGATTCCTCCTGGATGGTGATAGCCTTCAGTCTTCCCGTATTTTTATCCTACGGTCTGGTCTATAAAGCCGGTCTTGCCTTTTATCTGGTTGCGCTTTCCGCGATCGTGTGCCTGTGCCTGATCGCCTCGGCCATCAGCAGTCTCGTGGTCCTGCTGGGCGCGGTGTTGCTGCCGGCGGGCAAAATTCGCACCCTGTTTGTCATCCTGGGTGTTGTTCTGGCGATCATGCTGGTCATGGTCTTAAGGATCATCCGGCCGGAACAACTCGTTGATCCGGACAGTTTTGCTTCAGTTGTTCTTTATTTGAATTCGCTGCAGGCCTTCAATATCCCTTACCTTCCCACGACCTGGATCACGGATGCGGTCCGATTGGCCTTGAAAAACGAATGGAGCTCTTCGTTTTTCAATCTGGCGCTTTCAGCCAGTTGTGTTCTTTCCCTGATCTTTTTTAATGAAATGGCCGCGCGGGCCTTTTATTTTCGCGGCTTCTCCCGCGCACAGACGACAGCCAAAAGGCTTTTCTCACCCGTTAAAATCCATGGATACAACTGGGAAGGTCTGCTGATTTTTCTCTCGCGTCCGGCAAAAGCTTTTGCCGTGAAGGAAATTCGCTCTTTCTTCCGGGATTCCACGCAATGGCCGCAACTATTTTTAATCTGCGCACTGATTGTCATTTATCTGTATAATTTTTCCGTCCTGCCCCTGGATAAATCGCCCATCAAGACCGTTTATCTTCAAAATGTCTTTTCTTTTTTAAACGTGGGGCTGGCCGCCTTTGTTCTTTCAGCCATCGCCGCCCGGTTTGTTTTTCCGGCGGTCAGCATGGAGGGTGAAGCATTCTGGATTATTCAATCCGCTCCTGTCTCTATGAAAACGTTTCTCTGGATCAAATTTTTTCTCTACTACATCCCTCTGCTGGTCCTTTCTGAAACGCTGATTGTCGCCTCCAACCTTCTTTTACGTGTGACACCTTTCATGATGTTTTTGTCCGTTCTGACAATATTTTGCCTTGTTCCAGCCATTGTCGCCCTGGCCATAGGGCTGGGCGCCCGCTATCCAGATTTCAAATCGGAAAATCCGGCCCTGTCGGCAACCAGCTTCGGGGGGGTGCTTTTTATGCTGCTGAGCTTTGCACTGATTGCACTGGTGATTATCCTGGAAGCGGGGCCTGTTTACAGGATCTTCATGTCCCGATTGCACGGTCACGGCTTTTCCTGGATACAAATGCTCTGGTTTGCCTTTTCTTTCGCTTTTGCCCTGTTTCTCTGCATTTTTGCCATCGTTTATCCCATGAAAGCGGGTGAAAAGCATCTGTTAAAAAGATGAGCATCCGTCCGCCGGCGAAAAAGCCGAGAGGGTCAGGCATGGAAAGCTTTGCCAATCGTCAGAAGTTGAAAATTATCTTGATTTTAGTTGTCGGATAAGCTAAACATCCCCGCATTCTGAATGACCCGTTTCATCGGATCTTTTCGAGGATCTTGTTGAGATATTGAAAGGAGTTTTCATGGCAAAGTACGAATCCAAACAACTCAGAAATCTGGCCGTCATCGGCCACGGCGGCACAGGCAAAACCTCTCTTTGTGAATCTCTCCTGTTTGTTTCAGGTAAAAATGAACGGCTGGGCCGTGTGGACGACGGTTCATCCACCATGGACTATGAGCCGGAAGAGCAAAAAAAGCACGTCTCCATCTCATCGGCCGCCAACTTTGTCGAATGGGATAAACATAAAATCAATATCGTGGATACTCCGGGCGACTCCAACTTTACATTTGACATCAGATGCTCGCTGAGCATCGTGGATAACGCGGTCGTCGTCATCGATTCCGTCGGCGGCGTTGAATTTCAGACGCAAAAAGTCTGGGAAATAGCCGACGAATATCACCTCCCCCGCCTGATCTTCATCAACCGGATGGACCGTGAAAGAGCGGACTTCAACAAGGTGCTGGACAGCATCAAAACAAAGCTCAAGAGAAAAGCCACCCCCATCTGCCTGCCCATCGGGGCGGAAGATAAATTTCAAGGGATCATTGATTTGATTACCATGAAGGCTTACACATTTACCGACAATAAAGGCATCGCCAAGGCAACGGATATTCCGGCGGACTTGCTGGACGAAGCCAGCCTGATGCGCAGCTCCATGGTCGAAGATATCGCGGAAGCCGATGATGAACTGATGAACAAATATCTGGAAGCCGGTGAACTTTCCGCCGAAGAACTCAAATCCGGTTTGAGAAAAGGCGTCCTGTCGGGAACCGTCATTCCCGTCATCTGCGGTTCCGCCGTCAAAGGCATCGGTGTCACCCTGCTGATGGATATGGCGGTCAGTTCCTTCGCCTCGCCGGTTGACCGTGGTCCTGTGAAAGGCAAAAAGCCGGGAACGGATAATGTTGAGGAAAGAAAACCATCGGAAGACGAACCCTTTTCCGCAATTGTCTTTAAAACCATTGCCGATCCTTACGCGGGAAGGCTGACGCTGTTCCGGGTCTATTCCGGAAAACTCAACTCTGATTCCGCCGTCTACAACGCTTCAAAAAAAATCACGGAAAAATTCGGGCATATCTTCTTTCTGGAAGGCAAAAACCAGAAGCAGGCGGAAATGCTCATCCCCGGTGACATCGCCGGCGTCGCCAAATTAAAGGAAACGGTCACCGGCGATACGCTCTGCGCTGAAAAGAGCCCCATCATTTATGAAAAAGTAGCTGTGCCGCCGCCCATTATGTCTTTTGCCGTGGAACCGAAATCCAGAGGGGACGAAGACAAGATCGCCTCCTCCATTCACCGTCTCACGGAAGAGGATCCCACCATTGTCTTCTCCCGCAATGTCCAGACCAAGGAAATGATTCTCTCCGGTATGGGCCAGGTGCATATTGAAGTCAATATTGAAAAAATGAAACGCAAATTCGGCGTCGAAGTCAATCTGAACACGCCGAAAGTCCCCTAT
Source organism: Deltaproteobacteria bacterium (assembly GCA_036528635.1). Classification (GTDB taxonomy): domain Bacteria; phylum Desulfobacterota; class Syntrophia; order Syntrophales; family Smithellaceae; genus UBA8904. Next base: position 53,098 of record JAIGNE010000024.1, on the reverse strand, counting down.
CTGGAAACGATTAAAGGGAAAACCAATATTCAGGGCCGCTACAAGAAACAGTCCGGTGGACGCGGCCAGTTCGGTGATTGTACGATTGATATTGAACCGCTGCCGCGAGGCGGGGGCTATGAATTCCTGGATAAAATCGTCGGCGGCGTTATCCCGGGACAATACCGCCCGGCCGTCGACAAAGGTATTCAGGAAGCAGCGGCCAAAGGTGTTATCGCTGGCTATCCGGTGGTGGACTTCAGGATCTCGCTGGTTTTCGGTTCCTACCATACTGTCGACTCATCGGAAATGGCCTTCAAAATCGCCGGCTCGATGGCCTTCCAGAAAGGCGTGATGGAGTGCCAGCCGATTCTGCTGGAACCTATCGTGAACATTTCCATCGAAGTTCCCGATGAATACATGGGCGACGTCATCGGCGATCTCAACAGCCGCCGGGGACGCGTTCTGGGCATGGACACGAATGGCACGAATCAGGTCATTAAAGGCCAGGTGCCGCTCGCTGAAATTTTAAAGTATGCCCCCGATCTGCGTTCCATGACCAGCGGGCGCGGCAACTTCACTTACACCGAATCGCATTATGAAGAAGTCCCTTCGTATGCCGCGGAAAAAATTATCGCCGAATCGAAAAAAGAAGCGGAAGAATAATCGCAAATGTTTAACGCCGGCATCATAACGGTGAGCGATAAAGGCTCACAGGGCAAACGGCAGGACTTGAGCGGCCCCGCAATCGCAGAAATGCTTGCGGGCGCCGCTATTCAAATCAGGAAAACCCTCATCATCCCGGATGAAATAGATCAAATCTCGGAAGCCATCATCCAGTTTGCCGATAATGAAAAACTGGATCTGATTCTCACTACCGGCGGGACAGGCGTAAGCCCCCGGGACCTGACGCCGGACGCTACGCTCAAAGTCATTGATAAAGCAGTTCCCGGCATGGCCGAGGCCATGCGCTATGCCAGTATGAAAATCACGCCTCATGCCATGATCTCCCGGGCGGTTGCCGGTATTCGCGGCCGCTCGCTGATCATCAATCTGCCCGGCAGCCCCAAAGGCGCAACGGAGAATCTCTCGGCTATTTTACCTGCGCTTCAACATGCTATCGAAAAGATCAAAGGCGATCCCCGAGATTGCGCTGTCTCTGTCTAGCGGTTTGATCCGTCGCAGGCACCCTCACGAATCCGCAAGCGGCCGAGTTGTTGCCGCCATTTCCCGTGAAAGTAATTTAAGCGGATATTTTAATATGGTTCTCTTCCAGAAAGTGAAGCGCGTTTAGCTGATGCGTTCCCGGCCAGTAAATCTTCTGGCATGTATCGCATTGATTAAAACAGCTGTTATTTTCAAAAACGAACTGCGGCACCCGATCGCGAACCTTCTCTTTCTCCACGGGATGAAGCGCCTCATTGCACCCCAGGCAAAGCGTATGCATTTCTTTCAGGTTAATTTTCAAAGATAGCTTGCTTATGACAAAAAGAAGTTGCGCGCCGACGCCGCCTTCCGGCAGGAACAGTATTTTTCCGGAGAATTGCCGCTCCATCATGTCTCTTCGCCTGGTCAGAACGATTCGCGATTGGCTTGCAGATAGACGCATCATGACCCTGCCCGCTTCACCGCCGTAAATGATGGTGTCAAAACCCAGCATCCTCAGCCATTTGGCAAGTCCGGCCAGAGAGGCGTCCGTGATAAACTTTGGTTTGGCCGTCATGGGGAGGGATTGGAAATTTTCTTTCGTTCATCGATCATGGGCGGCGCTTCGTGATCCCGCAACTCCTTGCGCAGCTCCCGGACGGTTTTGTTCAAACGGCTGATTGTCCGGTTAAGGTGGAACCTTTCCATAACGCCGATCAGGTAAGTGATGATGATGCCGACCAGGAGGGCGACGAAAAGGAGCATATAAGCCGGAACAATAATGTCCTGTATGTAATAATATCGAATCGTCACCATCTGTTCATTGAATCTGGAAAAAGTCACGATAAAGAACGCAAACAGAATAAGGAGCACTAAATAGAATATTTTCATAGCGTTGAGCCCTCCTGAGTATATTTTTTAAAAAGAGGAGCAAGTTTGGCAGCGGTGGTGGCAAGGTCTTCCGGGATCACCCGAATATTACCGACGACACTGATAAAATTGGTATCTCCTTCCCAGCGGGGAATGATGTGCAGATGAACATGTTCTTCAATTCCGGCGCCGGCGGCCTTCCCTAAATTCATTCCAACATTGAACCCTTGCGGCTTCATGGCTTCTCTCAATACCTTGACGCAGATATCCAGCAGGGTGAACATTTCGATGCGTTCTTCATTCGTCAGTTCTTGAATATCACCCAAATGCCTCTGCGGAATAATCATCAAATGACCATTGACATAGGGGAACCGGTTCAACATGACAAAACAGGTCTTACCTTCAAATACGATATAATCATCGCATCGAACCGAACATTTGCAAAACACGCAACCATCAACTTTATCGCCCACAAGATACTCCATTCGCCACGGTGCAAACATTATTTCCATAAGCCATTACCTGATTGCCGTTCATCGCTCATCCGATGGCGATGATCCTGCCGGATATCCTGCTGCCGATTTCCAGGATTCCGACCGTCTTGGACGCCGCATGGCGTTTATCGACCGCTGAACCCGGGTTGAAAAAATAAATGCCATTGATAATCCTGTTCATCGGGTAGTGCGTATGGCCGAACACAATACAATCGACCTTGCCTAATTTATCCGCCAGCTTTCTTTCCAGCCCGGAAGGGCTGCCCCAGCCATGAATCAGGCCAATCTTGAACCCTTTGATATCCATCACCACTTGTTCGGGCAGTTCCTCTCTCACCCGGTGGCTATCCATGTTGCCGCAAACCGCCCGGACTTCCTTATCGCCGAAGAGTTCCAGAACGCATAAATCAACCAGATCTCCGGCATGAAAAATCAAATCAACATCAGAAAAATGCTCGTCAATAACTTTCTTTAAGTTCTTGTCAAAACCGGAAATATGCGTATCGGACAGGACGCCTATTTTGACAGTGTTTTCGTTCATCATCTTTGTCGATTATTATCGATAAGAATAAAAAAATACAAGTGTTTTTTATAGATACCTCTATGGGAAAAAGCTTTTAATTTGACTTTGGAGGCAAGCCACGTTAAAATTCAAACCATGAACAAACTGGAAGATTCCTTAAATAAAATCGCGGAAAATATCCTGTATTTGGATGAAGCCTCCCTGACCTCCCTCTGGGAAAAGTACAAGGCTAAAATGGAACATTTTTCATTTTCTCCGGATTGGGAAAAATCGGTCGTCATCTTTTCCATCATCAATTCCATCCGCGTGAAAAACGCTATTTTCAACGAGCAGTTGTTGAACAAAAAAACTGCCGAAGAATCGTCCCCTGCAAAAAGAAAACCGGAAAAACCAACTCTGCGACTGGTTAAATAATGAACAAAGAGACTGCGGAAAAGCGAATTTCCGAACTGCGAAAAATCATCGCATATCACAATCAGCGGTATTATCAGCAGGACTCGCCGGAAATATCCGACGCCGAATACGACCGGCTGATGCGCGAACTGCAGGAACTGGAAGGCCTCTATCCCGATGATCAGCTGGCTTCATCGCCGACTCAGCGCGTCGGGGCGGCTCCGGTTGCCAAATTTGCCTCCTTCAGCCATCCGCAGGCCATGCTCAGCCTGGCCAATGCTTTTTCCAATGAGGAGATACTGGACTTTGATGCCCGCATTAAGCGTCTCGCGAAGCAGGATGAAATCGACTACGTAGCCGAACCCAAACTCGACGGGCTGGCCGTCAACCTGATTTATGAAAACGGTCTTTTCCAGCGCGGTGCGACACGGGGAGACGGATCGACGGGAGAAGACGTCACGCAGAATCTAAGAACCATAGCGTCGCTGCCTCTGCGCATGAAACATAAAAGCTCACGACCTGTGCCGGAATTCATTGAGATCCGCGGCGAAGTTTACATGGAACGAAAACCGTTCGAAAAGCTCAACTGCCGCAGGAAAGAAAACGATGAAGAACCGTTTGCGAATCCCCGCAACGCCGCTGCCGGATCACTTCGTCAGCTTGATCCGAAAATCACCGCCCGCCGGCCTTTGAATATTTTTCTATACGGTATCGGCTCTGTCCGGGGATTCACCTTCACTCATCAGTGGGAAATACTCCAAACCCTTTCCGCCTGGGGGTTTCCCGTTAATCCGCACATCCGGCAAGCAGCCGATATTTCCGCTTGCCTATCTTATTTTGAACATATTGGATCGATACGGGTAAGCCTTCCCTATGACATCGACGGCGTTGTACTGAAGGTCAATCAACTGTCCACGCAGGAAATCCTGGGTAATGTATCCCGCTCTCCCCGTTGGGCGCTGGCTTGCAAATTCCCCGCCGAACAGGCCAGCACGGTCATTAAAGATATTATCGTTCAGGTAGGCAGAATGGGCGCACTGACGCCTGTTGCACTGATGGAACCGATCACCGTGGGCGGTGTCGTGGTCAGCCGCGCCACCCTGCATAATGAAGATGAAATTCTTAAAAAAGATATCCGGATCGGCGATACGGTTGTGATCCAGCGGGCGGGCGATGTTATTCCCGAAGTTGTTCAGGTCATCACAACAAAGCGAACCGGACGGGAAAAAGAATTTCACATGCCGCGCCAGTGTCCGGAGTGCGGCTCGGAAATCGTGCGTCCCGAGGGTGAAGTCGCCCACCGCTGTGTTAATCTGTCCTGTCCGGCTCAAATCAAGGAACACATCCGTCATTTTGCGTCACGGGGCGCCATGGACATTGAAGGACTGGGCGAAAAAGTTTCCGCACAGCTCTTCGACGCCAGGCTCATTCACGATCCCGCTGATCTTTATTTCTTAAAGAAAGAACAAATGCTGGCTCTGGACCGTCAGGCGGAAAAATCGGTTCAAAAGCTGCTGGAGGCCGTTGAACGCTCCAAAACGCCAGCCCTCGACAGATTTATTTTTGCTCTGGGGATTCGACACGTGGGGGAAAGAACAGCCAAACTACTGGCCGCACATTTCGGCAGTATGGATAATTTGGTCAACGCCACCGCTGAAGATTTGACCGCGATCAGCGAAATCGGTCCGGAAATTGCGCAAAGCATTATCGAATTTTTCGCCGAAGAAAAAAACAGGACCGTTATGGAGAAGTTTCATCGCGCCGGCGTGGTCCCTCGAAAGAGCACTGTGTCTGCCCATACGGTCCTTCAGGGGAAGGCCTTCGTCTTTACGGGTGGATTGGAAAGCATGAGCAGAAATGAAGCCAAGGCACTTGTAGAATCAGCGGGCGGCATCGTCCAGTCATCCGTAACCGGTAAGACGTCGTACGTCGTTGCGGGCAGTGAACCAGGCTCTAAACTGGACAAGGCCCGTTCTCAAGGCATTCCGGTCATCAGCGAAGATGATTTCATAAAACTCATCAACAGGTAAAATAATGAGAAGAGTGCATGTGACGATCAGCGGCAGGGTGCAGGGCGTATTCTTTCGAGCGGAAACGCAGCGCGCAGCCAACATGTTTAAGCTGTCCGGCTGGGTGCGGAATCTGGAAGACGGCCGTGTAGAAGCCTTGATCGAGGGAGAAGACGCTGATGTCGATAAAATGATCGCCTGGTGCAAAACCGGTCCGCCGACCGCCCGTGTCGATCACGTGGACGTTATAGAGGAAGCATACACCGGAGGTTTGAAAGGGTTCCACATTTCCCATTCATGATGATCCGGTCAGGCCCATACCACGGACACATGATAAAAACCTGATGGGACGGCAGTTCCGGGATGTCATTCCACTCCCAGTTTTTCAATACGGTAACGCAGGGAATCAAAAGTGACATGCAGTATTTCCGCCGCTTTTGTTTTTGAACCCTTCGTCTTTTGCAGCGCTTTTTCGATCGCTTTCTTCTCTATCTTTTCCAATTCGGCATTCAGATCAATACCCTCATCGGGTATATTCAGATCAAGATTTTTCTGCTCGGCATCCTGCTCGATCGACAGCACCAGATTTTCGGGTAAAATGATATTCGACGTTTCCATTGCCACACCGCGTTCGATGATGTTTTCCAGTTCACGAATATTTCCGGGGAAAGCGTAGTCCATCAGTAACTCCATGGCGTAAGAAGAGATCATTCTCACTTCTTTTCCAAATTCGCGGGCATATTTTTCAATGAAATGTCTGGTTAAAAGCGGAATGTCTTCTTTTCTTTCCCGAAGCGGCGGCATCTGAATGGGAATAACATTCAGACGGAAATAAAGATCTTCGCGAAATTCGTTTTTTTTCACTTTTTCTTTCAGGTTCTGATTGGTGGCGGAGATAATGCGGACATCCACTTTGATATCATCTCCCCCGCCGATGCGACGGAACGTCTTTTCCTGTACAACTCTGAGGAGTTTAACCTGCAGAACCGGCGGCAGTTCACCGATTTCATCCAGGAATACCGTACCCCCTTTGGCCAGTTCGAAAAGTCCCGCCCGATCCGCATAGGCGCCGGTGAAGGACCCTTTCATATAGCCGAATAATTCACTCTCCAGCAAGTTCTCCGGAATTCCGCCGCTGTTGATGGCCATGAACGGCATTTTGGAGCGGGAAGAATTGGAGTGAATGGCGCGGGCAACCAGTTCCTTGCCGGTGCCGCTTTCGCCCAGGATCAGAATATTGGCCGGCGTATCGGCCACTTTTTGAATCGTCGTAAAGACCTTGGCCATTTCTCTGCTCGTTCCAAGCATGCCGCAAAATGATGTCTCAGGCGTTTCGCTCTTTGAAGCCTGTGCCTCGCTGACCAGGCCATTTTTCAATAATGCCTGACGGACGATCTGCTTTAATTCTTCTATGCTGCCGCCTTTTTCCACATAGTCATAGGCGCCTTCCTTCATCGCATTGACGGCGGTTTCACCAGAGGCATAAGCGGTAATCAGAATAACGACGGTTTCCGGCCGATGATCCTTGATGGTTTTCAGAAATTCAATCCCGTCAATTTTAGGCATTTTTAAATCGGTAATGACTAAATCATAGGCTGTTTTACGGCAGAGATTGATCGCCTTCACAGGGCTGTCGGCGGACGTAACATCGTATCCTTCTTTGGTCAGCATGATCTCCATAAATTCTCTCATGCCTTGATCGTCATCCAGAACCAGAATTTTCGCCATGCTGCTGCTCCTTTTTATTGACTTTCACCTTTTATTGACAGGGCAGCCAAACCATCACCGTTGTGCCCTTATTGATTCGACTTTCAATTTTTATTTTTCCGCCATAACCATCAACGATCCGGCTGACAATGGCCAATCCTAACCCGGTTCCTTTTTCCTTCCTGGTAAAAAATGGCTCAAAGACATTTTTCAAATCTTTTGCTTCAATTCCGCATCCTTCGTCCGTAACTTCAATCGCGATATAGTCCTTTCCGTCTGCCATGTTTTCAGGTTTGATTTCAAGAAATACACTTCCTGTTCCCTCCGTGGCCTGCATGGCATTGAGCATCAGATTTTGAATAATTTGACGGATTTGTTCTCGATTGGCGAAGGCTTTGCTTGGTCCACAAGATGTCCTGACTATCTTTATGTCTTCCGGCCATTCATTCAACATCTTCAGGTTTTCCGCAACCTCTTCCGCAACTTCATCAACGCTGACCGATTCTCTGGTTACGGGAACCGGGCGGGCAAGCAGGAGAAAATCGCGTACGAAGTTATCGAGTTGGTTTTTGCCCCGCAAAATGATTTGCATAAGCCGCTTGTCCGTCTCTTCCATTCGGGCTGTCTGCGCCAGCAATTGAATGGAACCCGTAATGGATGCCAGGGGATTTCTCATTTCATGGGCAAATCCGGCGGCCATTTCGCCAATTAAAGCCAACCGCTTACTTTTTTCAAGATTTTCTTCCATGCGCTTGATTTCCGTCAGATCCTGAAAAATCAGAATATGGCCGATTTGTTTGCCATACCGGTCTTTCAGCGGAGAAAACGAACAACCCAGATGGACCTGCGCAAGGGCTCTTGCCGTGATCTTTACTTCCCTTCTGCTTCGGCTGAAATCAGTCGCTTCAGCGTCAAAGAAAAAACCAAACTCGGGGAATATATCCCGGATCTGATGGTTTTCTATTGAAGCCAATTGAAATCCCGTAATGGATTCGGCCGCCCGATTGAAAGTCTTGATCCGTCCCTGCATGGTCGTTGTCAGGATACCCGTATCCACCGATTCAATGATACTGCGAAAAAGGACGTCCAGTTGATCGAAAGCCGATTCTCTCTCTTCCAGCAATGACCTCGTTTTCTTTTCCTGCTCGACTACGAAACTGGCCAGAACGGCCACAATAAAAAAAGACATAATGTGAACAAGAATCCTCATGAAAACGTCGCCCGCTTCAACGGAATAATCCCGGCCAATGGAATAAACAGTGGAAACAATCTTAAAATATTCGAGTCCCAGCACCAGTCCATAGGAAAGGCTGGAGATGGCGGCCGTGATCAAGGCTCCCCGTCGACCGAGAAAGATGGCGGAATAGATAATGACTAACGTATAGAGCAGTGAATAATTGCTGCCGATGCTGCCGGTCAAATAAACCAGAAAAGAAATCATGCCAATATCGGCAATTAATTGCGTATAAATATTGAACCAAAAATACTTTTCTTTTTTTAAAAGCAGTGTATAGACTAGGGACAGCAAATACATCGCAATAATAACAGCATAAATTAAATTCAGGATCATGGGCGAAACAGGAAACAGGGTTCTTACTGTGCCCAGAAAGAATATAACCAGCAGAAATATGGAAAGGATTATCAGCCGGCTGATAATCAGAAGTTTGAGCCGCTGCCAGGTTCTTGCATCTCGTGGTATGTTTTGATGCATAAAGCGTTTCCGGATATGAATGAATTTAAACTTTTATTTTAATATTATAATATTTTATAGTTTTAAGCCAATCATTTGAATATTTCCTATTAAAAGACGATTTTTTTTATGCGCAGACCCTTGCTATATCCTGTCGTTGCTCTGATAACCGGCATCCTGATCGGCGATCATGTCGCTGTGCCCTCTTCTGTTTTGCTCACCGGAGCGCTGGCGGTCTTATTGATGTTACTTCTTTGTCTGAGAAAAAAATGGAACCCGGCCGCCTTCTTTTTTCTCTTCGTCCTTCTGTTGATCGTCGGTTCGTTTAATATTCAGCGACCGCAATATCTGGCCCAGAACCATCATCACATCGTCCATCATGCCGATCAAGGCCTCCTGACCCTGGAAGGCGTTGTCCTGGCAAATGATCAAATTTCTCCGACTAACAATATTCTGGTGATCAATTGCCGGCGATTGATTAAAAACAATGTTTATCTTCCCGTCACGGGAGATATTCGTCTGGTCGGGCCTGCGGATCTCAGTTTCCGATATGGCGACTATATCCGTTTTCATTCTAAAATTAAAAAACTCCAGAGTTTTCACAATCCGGGAAGCTTCAATTATGAACGCTATCTCAACCGCCAGGGCATTTACGTCTCAGGATTTTTAGCCAACAGCGCAAGCATTGTTCTGATACGGCATAATTCGGCAAGCGGCATCAAACTGAAGCTGGAAACTTTTCGATTATTCTTAAAGAAATTAATTTACGACAATGCTCCCTCCCCTCAAAGAGAAATCATCGAAGCCATGACGATCGGCAATCAAAATCATATTCCGTCCGGTGTTCGCGACAATTTCGCCAAAACCGGCATTTCTCATATTCTGTCCATCTCCGGACTGCATATCGGCATAGTAGCCGCATGCGGTTTTTTCGTGATATTTTTCCTGCTGAAATCATCAGAATACCTGATGCTAAAATATAATATCGTCAAAATAGCCACCGCTGCGGCTTTTATGCCCGTCATTATTTACGCCCTGGTCGCCGGCATGGGAACACCCGTTCTTCGCGCTACCCTTATGACGCTGGCTTTTTTGACGGCATTACTGATTGAAAAACAAAAAGACCTCTATAATATTCTTTTCTCTGCCGCCTTGATCATTCTGATCATAGCGCCCGAGTCCCTCTTTGAGATTTCTTTTCAATTATCGTTTGGCGCTGTGTTTGCCATTTTGTATATCGTTCCAAAATTCAGTGATCTTAATTTAGGACTGCCGGAATTTACACCCCACTGGTTGCAAACACTTATTCACCGGATTTTTATCTTCGCCCTGGTCTCCGCTTCCGCCACCGTGGGCACACTGCCCATCATTGTCTTCTATTTTAACCGTGTCTCAGCCGTTACATTAATCGGCAACATGATCGCGGTTCCCTTGCTGGGCATCCTGGCTTTGATCCCGGCCATGGCTTTCATCCTGACCTCTGTGTTCTCCGCCTGGCTGGCCGGTCTGCTCATTTCCGTCGCTTCGTTTTTCACAGGAATGACCGTCTCGATCATAAACGCGCTGGCGTCATTGCCCTGGTCAGCCTTCACCTTCACCAGACCAAGCATGCCTGAAATTGTACTTTTCTATGTTTTCATTTTTCTGCTGATTGAAGTGATAACGCCTGCCGGCAAAAAAAAGAAAAAGGGATTCCACGCGCGTCATCCGTCACTGGTGAAGGCGGCTCTCATCATTTCACTGGCCTTGATCATAACGGATTCTCTTTATCTCGTCCTGAAAGACCAGTTTTCTGCCGATTTAAGAATTACCGCGATCGATGTCGGACAAGGGTCTTCCACGCTGATTCAATTCCCCCATGGCGCCAATATGCTGATTGACGGAGGCGGTTTTCAAAACAGTTCTTTTGATATGGGCAGATCGGTGATTGCACCGTTTCTATACGCCAAAAGAATCGGAAAAATCGATACCGTTGTTCTCACGCACCCTCACCCGGACCATCTTCAGGGCCTGATCTACATTATCAATAACTTCGATGTCCGGGAAATCTGGTCCACCGGTGTGAAGACGGAGGACGAACTGTATCAACTCTGGTCAAAAACGATCGCTGATCATAAAATTAGAATTAAGCACGTATCAGCGCAATCAGAACCTGAACATATTGGCGGTGTTGATATTCATTTTTTGTGGCCCCTGCAGTCCCCGGTTCCCGGTGTAGAGGAGATATCCTACGGCGAAATCAATGACACTTCCCTGGTTATGAAAATCTCTCACGGGGCCAATCGTTTCCTGATGACAGGCGATATATCCTCGCGCATGGAAGAATTTTTGATTGCCTCAGGCCGGAATTTGAAAAGTGATGTGCTGATCGTTCCGCATCATGGCTCCATCCATTCCAGTTCCATGGATTTTATCGATCATGTTTCCTGTCGTTTTGCGATCATCAGCTCCGGCAGGAATAATGTATTCCGTCATCCGCATCCCGTTATCCTCAATCGTTACTCATCTGCCGGCATCGATATTTTCCGCACGGATCAAGATGGAGCAATATCCATATCTTCCGACGGCATAACCTTGAAAATCATTCCATGGCTCGAAAGACCGACCCCTGGCGCCCGTCCAGAGTAAGAGTAATATTTGATTGCCAATCATCCGACGATATGCTAGAAGCTACCGATTTATTTGTGAAACTCAAATTCCGCAACCACGGTGCGGTGGAATTTGAAGCTAAAAAATCCCGCATCAGCGGATGGCGATAAGCCCTTGGTTTTTGGATATAACTATGGAAAAAATTACAGCCATTAAAGGCATTAAAGATATTCTGCCGCAGGATACGCCCATCTGGCATCAGGTGGAGTTAACGGCCCGCAGGGTATTTGAATGCTTCGGTTTTTGCGAGATCCGTGTGCCGATCATGGAAAAAACAGCCTTATTCCAACGCAGTATCGGAGAAACCACAGATATCGTCGAAAAGGAAATGTACACCTTCCGCGACCGGGACGACGAACTGCTGACGTTGCGCCCGGAAGCAACAGCATCCGTCATCCGGGCTTATATTGAGCACAATCTCCTGGCGTCGGATCCATTGACCAAGCTCTATACCATGGGGCCGATGTTTCGCCGCGAACGTCCGCAAAAAGGCCGTTTTCGCCAGTTTCACCAAATAGACGTGGAGTTGTTCGGAGACGATAAACCGGCCAGTGATGCGGAAGTTATTTTCATGTTGATGCATTTTCTGCAATCACTAAGCGTTGAAAAACTGTCTCTGGAGATTAATTCGCTCGGTTGCAAAGCCTGTCGCCCGGTCTTTTCCCGGGCCGTGGTTGATTTTCTAAAAGGATCGGAGAGTGCTTTGTGTCCCGATTGTCAAAGGCGTATTTATACAAACCCGTTACGCGTATTTGACTGCAAAGTGGAAGCCTGCGGATCGGTCATTGCCGGTGCGCCGCGCATATTAAATTTTCTTTGCACAGAATGCTCGGATCATTTCTCGGAAGTTAAAAGTTATCTCGATGATCTGGCGCTGCCCTATGAAATCAATCCCCAGATGGTGCGCGGTCTGGACTATTACACCAAAACAGCTTTTGAAGTGAAATCCGGCGCCCTGGGGGCGCAGAATTCCCTGGCGGGAGGCGGCCGGTATGACGGCCTGGTGAGTTTTCTGGGCGGACCTGAGGTTCCGGGCATCGGCTTCGGCATCGGAATGGAAAGGCTCATCGCCTGCATGCCCCGGACGGATAAAAATCAATACCGGACTGACATCTTTATCGCTGCCCTTGGCGCGCGGGCACAGAAAATCGCCTTCGGTCTGACCCAAAAACTGCGCCGCGAAGGCATTAGCGCCTCCATGGATTATTCGAACAAAAGCCTGAAGAGTCAGATGAAAAGAGCTGATAAATCAAACAGCGCCTACACCTTGATTTTCGGCGATAAGGAAATTGATGAAAACCGCGCCGAGTTGCGCAATATGAATACCAAAGACCAGCAAAGCCTGCCCCTGGATCACCTGCCGGAGGCCATTATGAATATTATAAAAGAGAGGTAAATGTTTTGTGAGCCAGTTTATTGCCAAAGACAAAAGAACGCATTATTGTGGAAGTTTAACCGGAGCCGATAACGATAAAGAAGTCATTTTAATGGGCTGGGCGCACCGCCGGCGCGATCATGGCGGCGTCATTTTCGTCGATCTGCGCGATCGTGAAGGCATTGTCCAGATTGTTTTCAATCCGGAAGCAGGCGAAGCCGTTCATGGTGAAGCGCACAAGATCCGCAGCGAGTACGTCCTGGCGGTAAAAGGCAAAGTGCGGAAACGTCCGGAAGGAATGGATAATCCGGCCCTGGCAACCGGCCAGGTAGAAGTGGTTATTTCCGAATTGGAAATCTTAAACGAATCCAAAACGCCACCCTTCTCTTTCGATGAAGAAGATATCTCGGAAAACGTCCGGCTGAAATACCGCTATCTGGATTTGCGCCGTCCCGCCATTCAAAAGAATTTGTTCCTGCGCAGCAAGCTGGCTATTGCCACCCGTCAGTATTTCAATGAAAACGGATTTATCGAAGTTGAAACCCCTTTTCTGGGCAAAAGCACACCGGAAGGCGCACGCGACTATCTGGTGCCCAGCCGTGTTAACAAAGGAACTTTTTATGCCCTGCCGCAATCGCCGCAAATATTCAAGCAGCTATTGATGGTCTCGGGATTTGACCGTTATTTCCAAATAGCAAAATGTTTCCGCGATGAGGACCTGCGCGCAGACCGCCAGCCTGAGTTCACGCAGATTGACGTGGAAATGTCGTTCATCACGGAGGAAGACATCATGCAGATGATGGAAGGCCTGATGAAAGCCATTTTCAAGACCTGCCTGGACAGAGATCTAACACTCCCCTTGCCCAGAATAACCTACGCCGACGCCATCGGCCGTTACGGCAAAGACAACCCCGACGTGCGTTTTGGAATGGAAATTGTGGATCTCACGTCTATTGTAAAAAATTCCGGATTCAAACTGTTTTCGGAAGTTGCTGCTGCCGGCGGCGTCATTAAAGCCATTAAAGCAGATAAGGCATCCACACTTTCACGTAAAGACCTCGACGGTTTGTCGGATTTTGTCGCCATTTACGGAGCGAAAGGACTGGCCTGGGCGAAAGTCAATGCCGCTGACTGGACATCGCCCATCTTTAAATTCTTTAAGCCTGAAGAAGTGGCGGCCATTGCCAAAGCCATGGACGCCAAAGAAGGAGATATCATCTTTTTTGTCGCAGACGCACCAAAAGTTGTTAACGATTCTTTAGGCAATCTCCGTCTGAATCTGGGCAAGAAACTGAACCTGATTGATCCTGATGCCCTGGCCTTCACCTGGATCACCGAATTTCCGCTGATGGAATATTCAGAAACGGAAAAACGATTCATGTCGACACATCATCCTTTCACCTCACCGTTTATTGAAGATATACCGCTTATGACGACTGATCCGGGAAAAGTGAGAGCGAAAGCCTATGATCTGGTGCTTAACGGCTCGGAAATCGGCGGCGGCAGCATCCGTATCCATCGCAAAGACGTGCAGTCACAGGTTTTCAGCGCGCTGGGATTAAGCGACGAGGACGCAAGGCTGAAATTCGGGTTTCTGCTGGACGCACTCGAGTTCGGCGCTCCTCCTCACGGAGGACTGGCCTTCGGTCTGGACCGGCTCACCATGATTATGACCAAAGCAGAATCGATTCGCGACGTGATTGCTTTCCCGAAGACACAGAAAGCCGCCTGCCTGATGTCCGATGCACCATCCAAGGTCAGCATCGAGCAGTTGATGGAGTTGTCTTTGAAGATTGTCTAATCTCCCCAGCAATCAATGACAGAAAAAACAGGACGGCCGGTAAAAACCGGTCTTCCTGTTTTTCATTTATGAGATAGGTTTTAAATTTCATCGACAGGATTGCAGCATTCAAGCCGGATTTGAATGGTTGATGACAACATAAACCATTTAAAAGTTTCATTCTCCCCATAGATATGCGCGATCAATGTTTCCGTCAAGGTTACCTGCAGTACCGTTTAGGTTTTGCTTTATAGGATTGACAAGAACATTTAATTTTCATATAGTCTCAGCGAATTGGCTTGTGTCTTTATGACCACGGGTTACCAAAACAGTCAACCAGTTATTTCCTCGAACAACCATTTATAAACGCCTATTTGGAAAAGAAAAGGGAGGGTTCCTCATAATGGCAGATCGTACGATACACATCACAAAATTTGACATGGATCGGTTACTGGAACTCATTGAGGGTGTAAGATCATCGCCCAAGTTTAACAAAATCAATATCGATCTGCTAGAAAAGGAACTGTATCGTGGCGTGCTGGTTGATCCGCAAAGTATTCCCAATGATGTCATCACCATGAACTCCAAGGTCAGCATCACAGACACCGAATCCGGTGAAAAGATGACCTATACATTGGTGTTTCCATCCGCAGCTAATATTTCGGAAAATAAACTTTCCATTCTGGCTCCACTGGGGATAGCGCTGATAGGGTACCGAAAGGGAGATATTATCGAATGGTCTGTCCCGTCCGGTATCAGGAAACTCAAGGTTGATGAAATCATCTACCAGCCTGAAGCAGCGGGCGATTACAATTTATAAGTAATAATATCCTCACCTTGATTTCTAACAGGATGAATCTCTTAAGGGTATTTTGCCACTTCTCCGTCCGCACATAGCGGCTTGCTTGGCGCAGTTGGTCACTTCTGCATCCAGTAAGGCGTTTAGTGTTGATTCGGGAGGGTATGGACGGCTGGAAACCTTAATCATACAATCTTTTCATGTATTTTTCTTCTTAAAATCTTGAAACATTAGAACAGTTTTGATACGCTCCGCCGTACAATTTTGTAACGGGAACGATTTTGTTTTGTGTTGTTCTCTCAGAAAGGACGTATTCCATGAGCTTTTCCCAACGGATTTTTTGCGGCGAACTGACGGCGGCACAGATCGGCCAAAGCGTGCAGCTTTGCGGCTGGGTGGACGCCTACCGCGATCACGGCGGCCTGATTTTTATTCATCTGCGTGACCGTAGCGGCATTGTGCAGATTGTGTTTAATCCGGAGACGACTCCCCAGGCCATCTGCGAGGCGGCCTCGACGCTGCGCGCAGAATACTGCGTCACCATTGCCGGCGAAGTCAAAAAAAGACACCCCGGCACGGAGAACCCCCATATCGAAACCGGGGAGCTCGAAGTGGCGGTGAGTGATCTGACTATTCTTGCCGAATCCGATCCGCCGCCGTTTGCGATTTCCGATAAGGCCATGGTGGCGGGCGCGGAAACCGCCGGCGGGCAGAGCGTTGCCGAAGAGTTACGGATGGAGTATCGCTATCTGGACATCCGCCGGCAGGCGATGCAGAGCAATCTGCTCCTGCGCCACAAAATTTTCCAGTGCGTGCGCGAATTCCTGGACGCGCGGGGTTTTGTGGAGGTGGAAACACCGGTGCTCACGATGAGCACGCCCGAAGGCGCGCGCGACTATCTGGTGCCCAGCCGCGTGCATCCGGGAAACTTTTACGCTCTCCCGCAGTCGCCGCAGCTCTTCAAACAGCTTTTGATGATCGGCGGCCTGGAGCGCTATTTTCAGTTGGCGCGCTGTTTCCGCGATGAAGACCTGCGTCCCAACCGCCAGCCGGAATTCACGCAGCTCGATATCGAAGCATCCTTCATCGACGAGGAATTTCTGTACAATCTGATTGAGGAACTGACGGTGAAAATGTTCGCCGTCGGCGGCATTGAGCTTTCCCGGCCTTTCCCGCGCATGACCTACACCGAAGCGATGGACACGACCGGTTCGGACCGTCCCGACCTGCGCTTCGGTCTGCGCTTTGTCGATGTCACGGACGTCTTCGCGTCCACAAATTATTCCATTTTTCGCCAGATTCTGAAGCGCGGCGGCTGCATCAAAGGGATCAACATCAAGGGGCAGTCCGAACGTTTGAGCAAAAACGTCCTGCAAAACGAATACGCGAAAGAGATTGCGCCGTCATTTGGCGCCAAGGGCATGACCTGGATGCGCGGCGAAGAGGGAAAGCTGGAATCCAATATCGTCCAGTTTTTCAGCGCGGCGGAGCTCGATGAACTGAAAAATCGTTTCGACGTGGCCGATGGCGACGTCCTGATCATGGTGGCCGATCCGTCGTATGCAACGGTTACCTCCGCGCTGGGGCAGCTTCGCCTGCATCTGGCAGGCCGCCTGGGGCTGATCCCCGAAAACAGTTTTTACCCGGTCTGGGTTACGGAATTTCCCCTGTTTGAAGCCACGGAGGAAGGCGGCGTCACGTCGAGCCATCACCCCTTCACCGCGCCGGACCGCACGGATTTCGACCCGAAAAACGTGGAAGAGCTTCTGGGGCTGCATTCGCGCGCCTACGATCTGGTCATGAACGGCGAGGAGCTGGGCGGGGGCAGCATCCGCATCAACAACCGCGATCTCCAGCGCAAAATCTTCGCGGCGCTGGGGCTTACCGAAAGCGACATGAGGGAAAAATTCGGCTTCTTCCTGCGGGCCTTTGATTACGGCGCACCGCCGCACGGAGGACTGGCGCTGGGCATGGACCGCACGGTGTCGATGATTCTACAGACATCGTCCATTCGCGAAGTCATCGCGTTTCCCAAAAACCGTTCCGCCGCCTGCCCGCTTACCGGTGCGCCTTCGGTGGTGAAGCAGGAGCAACTGGCCGAACTGGGCCTGCTCAATCTGGGCGGCAAAGAGGTGTTGCCCGGCGCTGCCGAGAAGGAAAATCTGCTGGATCGCGTCTCCTGGGTGTCGCGCATCGGCATTGCGGCCCAGGAGCGGCCCGTCATGGAAGAGATTCTCCAACAGGCGGAGGCGCTGGCGAAACAGGCCGCAGACGCGGCGGGCGGCGAAGAGCCGATCCGTTCGGTCGTGCCGCATGTTCACCGGACGCGTGAAGGTTTGGAGGCCAAGCGTTCCCCATGGGCCGAATCCGGAAAACTGCTCAAAAGCGCGCCCTCGGTCAAGGGCAATTATTTTAAAGTCGCCAATATTCTGGAATAAAGGAAAATCTATGGATTCGATATTTTGCTACCGCAACACCGACAACCCCGATACATCGTCCGGTTTGCTTCAAGGAAGAAAAATTACCACTCAGCCCAACATTCCGGTGGCCGGTTGGCCCGCGGAAGCCGGCTCGCAGGCGCTGGCCGGATTTAAAGCGTTGGAAGACGCCGCCGTCGTCTCTCGCCTGACCAAAAATGGCGCGAATATCACGGGGGCCACGCATATGAGCGAGTTCGGCTTCGGCTTGGCCGGAAGCACGGCGGGCCTCGCGATTGCACAAAAGGAAGCCGACGCCGAGTTGATGCTCGATCTGGCGGGAGAGGCCCGTTTGGCCGCGGCCCGCACCGCCGGTGTGTGGGGATTCAAGCCCGGCTATGGTCTGGTTCCCCGCGTGGGCATCACGTGTCTGATTCCATCCATGGAAGCCTGCGGCATTCTGGGGAAGACCCCCGGCGATATCCGCGCGGTTCTTCAAGCGGTCACGGGGCCGGACGAAAGGGATTTTTCACAGCCCGATCAGCCGCCGCCCGATTTTTCAACGGACGGTCTCGAGCCGGAAAAAATTACGCTGGGCATCATTGACGAGGCGGCAAACGCCCTGCCCGCAAAGGACCGCGACGCTTTTAAAAATGAAATGGACGAATTGAAAAAGGCGGGCTTCCGCGTCAAAACCCTGTCCTGGCCGGACTATGCGCTTTGCCTGACAGTTCATCGGATTGTCGGATCTGTCGAAGCCTCCTCGTGCGCGGGACGCTACGATTCCGTGCGCTACGGAAAGCGCGCGCCGGGCGCTAAAAACTGGAACGAGATGTATCTGCAATCGCGCGGCGCATCTTTTGGAACGCTTTTGAAAAGCTACCTGATCCAAGGGGCTTTTTTCCAGTTTGAACGATACGCCGCTTACGAAAACGCCTGCCGCATTCGCGCCCGCCTAGTAAAAGATACCGAGCGCCTTGCCACGCAGGCCGACGTCCTGGTTTTCCCGGTGCAAAACGCCGCCGCGCCGGATGCCCCCGAAACACTGGCGGATCTTTACAAGCAATTTGCCCATACGGCGCAGGCCAACATTACGGGCTGTCCCGCTTTGTGCGTGCCGCCTTTGGCCGCCAACCGGATGGCCGTGCAACT
The DNA here is from genome assembly GCA_036528635.1 of Deltaproteobacteria bacterium. Classification (GTDB taxonomy): domain Bacteria; phylum Desulfobacterota; class Syntrophia; order Syntrophales; family Smithellaceae; genus UBA8904. Next base: position 34,115 of record JAIGNE010000024.1, on the reverse strand, counting down.
GGTGGGTTTTCAAAATGCCGATACGCGGGTGATCGCTTTGGGAGAACATCTTGATCGGCAGCGCAAAGGAGGAAACTGATCATGGAATTTGAAGCGGTTATCGGATTGGAAATTCATGTGGAACTCAACTGCGCCACGAAACTGTTTTGCGACTGTCCTAATAATCCCGGCGATGATCCCAACGTCAACACCTGCCCGGTGTGCCTGTGGTTTCCCGGCGCCGCTCCGCGCCTGAGCCGGGCGGCGCTGGAAAAAGCCGCGCTTTTATGTCTGGGGTTCAACGCCGAACTTCAGCCGGTGAGCGCCTTCGATCAGAAAGTGTATTACTACCCGGACCTGCCCAAAGGCTACCAGCTTTCGCAGGCGCATCTGCCCTTGTCGAAGGGCGGCTGGATCGACATTGCCGATGAAGATGGATCGCCCAGGCGGCTGCGTATTCATCATATCCATATGGAAGAAGATGTGGCCAAGTTGGTGCATGAAATAGAGGGACGAACGCCGATCAGTCTGGTGGACTTCAACCGTGCGGGCGCGCCGCTGGTGGAAATTGTCACCGAGCCGGATTTCCGCTCGCCGCATCACGCGATAGAATTTCTCAAGGCGCTGCGCGCGCAGGTGCGCTCCGTGGGGTCTTCGGAATGCAGCATGGACAACGGCACGATGCGCGTGGACGCCAACATCTCCATCCGCCCCAAAGGCACTTCGCAGATGAATACCAAAGTGGAAGTCAAGAACATGAACTCCGTGAAGCATGTGGGCGACGCCATCGCGCATGAAATCATCCGCCAGAGCGCGGCGGTGCAGGCAGGCGATGCCGTGGTCCTGCACACACGCCTTTGGGATCCGGACAAAAAAGTCACGCTACCCATGCGGGCCAAATTTGAAGGCCCCTGCGTTCCCGATCCGACCGTGCCGGCAATCGAGCTTTCGCCGGAAGAAATAGCGGCCCTGCGCTTGCGTCTTCCGGAAATGCCCGCGACCCGCGCCGAACGCTTTGTAAAAGAATACGGCCTTTCCACCGAAGAGGCGACGTATTTGAGTTCTGATCCGGATGTGGCCCATTACTTTGAAGAGCTGATCCACGCGGGCGCGCAGGCCAGAGCCGCCATGCACTGGCTGACCACGCAGCTACTGCCCGCCGTGCGGGAGCGCCGCCAGGAGCTCTCCCTGACACCCGTGACGCCGGTCCGGTTGGCCGCGCTTTTGACCATGCTGGCTTCTGATACCATCAACGCCAACGCGGCGCGCGACGTGCTTTCGTGCCTGTTTGACTCCACGGATTCGCCCGAGGATATTGTCAAATCCAAAGGCCTCGCGCAGGTTTCGGACACGGGCGCGCTGGAAGCGATGATCGCAAAGGTGCTTGCGGCGCAGCCGGCGGCGGTGGCGGATGTGAAAAGCGGCCAGGGGAAAGCCATGGGATTTTTGATCGGTCAGGTGATGCAGGCCTCCGGCGGTAAAGCCAATCCGAAAGTCATCCGGGAGATGCTCACTAAAATATTATCAACCGGCTGACCCAAATAAAATCATGCAATTGAAGAAGATCACGTAGGGTCATGCTAAACGACAAATAATTTAGACCCGTGACTGTCCGTATTATCTGTTGTTGCGCCTAGTTACGAGACGACACTCCGTCGGCATGGCGATCTATTCACGAGATTGCCAAGTTTCATGCACAATGACCGAATGAGGCTTAATAATCATCGAACAGCGTCCATTGTTCAAATGGACGCTGTTCGTCTTTGGAAGAGAGAGGCGCTATTTCGCTGATAAAACGCGACGGGCTGAGCGTCAGGGTGCCCGCGGACCTCGTATAATCGAGCACCGGAGAAGAAAGATAGAGCTGATCCTTGGCCCGCGTCACGGCCACGTAAAAAAGCCTTCTTTCCTCTTCTTCCCCGCCCGGCTCCTTGAGCGCTCGCTGCAGGGGGATCATACCGTCGGCACACCAGATCAAAAAGACATAAGACCATTCCAGTCCCTTGGCTTGATGAATCGTGCTTAAGATCACCTTGTCGACCTGCTGCTCTTCGATTTCTTCCTCTTTGGACATATTGGTAAGCAGCGCCAGTTCATTCAGAAAATCTTCCATCCGCTCAAACTTGGCCGCAAAATTGCCCAGCTGGATCAAATCTTCCTCTCGCGCCGAGGCATCGGAATAATTATCCTGAAGATACGTCCGGTATTCGCCTTTGTTTAAAAGCAGATCGATAATTTTTTCGGGTATCCTGTCGGGAACATCCAGTGAAAGCAATGTCAGCAAAGTCTTTCGGCACTGTGCGACGCCGGTTTGCGCGGTTTTCGGCACGGTTTTCAGGAACGATTCCGCTAGAAACGACTCCAGGGGATTATCCTGTCCGGCAAGCCGGATCCAGATTTTTTCAAATGTCGCCTTGCCTATTTTGGGATACATCATCAGAAGCCTTCGCCAGGCCAGTTCATCATGCGGATTTACCAGTACCCTCATATAGGAGGTCACATCCTTGATGTGCGCCTGCTCGAAAAAACGGATGCCGGAACGGATGTCAAAGGGAATATCGCGCCTGACAAACTCCATCTGCACTTCCATCGAATGATAGTGAGCGCGGTAGAGGACGGCCATCTCGCTGAAAGGCACGCCGCTGCGGGACAGCTCGGCAATTCGCTGGGCGACAAAGTCCGCCTGTTTCAAAACATTTTGCGCGGATACCATGACCGGTCTCATGCCTTTGTTGCGAACGGCTTTCAGCGATTTGGGAAACTGGTTTTCATTGTTATTGATACTCAGGTTGGCCAGATGGAGGATCTCCGGCGTGCTGCGATAGTTGGTTTCCAGCTTGAATATTTTGCAGTCGGGATAACGCTCGGGAAAATGGATGATGTTCTCGAAATTGGCGCCGCGAAAAGAATAAATGCTTTGCGAATCGTCCCCCACGACCATCAGGTTGCGGTGGCCGGAAGCCAGCAGATCGACGATATCAGCCTGAATGATGTTGGTATCCTGATATTCGTCCACCAGCACGTGCATAAATCGCTGGGAAAGCGTATGCAGAATGTCCGGATGCTCACGGAGCAGCCGGCGGCAATTGCTGAGCAGATCGTCAAAATCCATGACACTGAGGTCTTTCTTTTTCTGCTCATAGCGGCAGGCGATTTGATGGATTTCCGGGCTCAGGTGCAGAAAGAAAGGGTATCGGGATGCAATCACCTCTTCGAGCGTCCCCTCCGTGTTCAACGCCAGGCTGATCATCTCCGCGATAATATTATTTTTGGGAAATTTGGTAAGCTTCGTGTCAATTTTTAATTCGGCCATTGCCGAGGCAATGACCTGCCGGGCGTCCTCACTGTCCACGATGGAAAAACTGTTTTGATAACCCAGACGAAAGGCGTAGCTCCTCAGGAACCGGTGGGCAATGGAATGAAACGTACCGCCCGTTATTTTCCCGGTGAAGCAATCCACAAGACTTTCCACACGATTGAGCATGGCATGGGCGGCCTTATTGGTAAAGGTCGCGAGCAGAATGCTGTCCGGCCTCACACCGGATTCCAGAAGATGCGCCACCCGATAGGTCAGGGTCCGGGTTTTCCCGCTTCCTGCTCCGGCAAGAACAAGAAGCGGTCCGCCTTCTTCTGTGACAACTCGGTATTGTTCCGGATTCAGCTCTTTTTCATACTCAATCATTTAATTATTGAGGTTTCAGGCTTTCAGGGCTTTTTTGATTTCAGCAACTGTATCCTTGGAAGAAAGCGACAGGAAGGTTTTCAGCAATCCTTCTTTTTCATAAAAACCGATGAGCGGCGCTGTCTTCAAATTATACGTTTCCAGACGGTTGGTTATCGCCACTTCGGTTTCATCATCCCGTTGAATGGTCTGGTGATCACAGAGCTTGCAGGTGCCGTCTTCCTTCGGCGGATTGCTTTTGATATTGTAAATAGCCTGGCAGGATGGATTGCAGCAGGTTCTCCGCGTGGTCAACCGGTCCAGGACAACCTCGCGCGGCACATCCAGGTTCGCGACAAAGTCAAGTTTGATCTTCAGTTTGGTGAGCAGCTTCTTGAGCTCCTCCGCCTGAGGAATCGTGCGCGGGAAACCATCCAGAATGAATCCCTTTTGACAATCCGGTTCCTGAAGTCTTGCTTCCATTATTTCCATAATCAGAGAATCAGGCACAAGATCTCCCCGATCCATAAATTCTTTGGCCTTTTTGCCCAGGGCGGTCCCTTCTTTTACCGCGGAACGTAAAATATCACCCGTGGATATCTGCACAGAACCATCAAATTCCGTCAAAAGTTTAGCCACTGTGCCTTTGCCGGCACCCGGCGCGCCTAATAATATCAGTCTCATTTTTTCCTCCCAGGATTAAATACGCGATGAATTAAACTGCGGGGTTTATAATGCAAAATAAATCAACGGTCAAGTTAATTAAGGTCCGGCGCTGTTCACCGGGTCAGTTGAATTTCAAATACTTTAGGCCAGTATTTACCGGTGACAAAAATACGGTTTTTCTTTGCGTCATAAGCAACGCCGTTCAGTACATCAACCTGCGCATTCCGCGGAAGGTAAGAACGCAACGCCGACAAATCAATCCAACCGGTCACCTTACCGTTTTCAGGTGATATCCGTACGATCGTGTCCTCCATGAATACATTCGCCCATATTTCACCTCTGATAAACTCCAGTTCATTGAGACCGCCGACAGGAGTCTCCCCGTCATGAACGCGGATTTCCCGAATGACCTTGAACGAATCGGGATGGCGAAATGTGATGGTTGATGAGCCATTGCTCATCAGTAAATATTTGCCGTCAGAGGTCAATCCCCAGCCTTCCCCCTGATATTTTATTTTCCTGATAAGTTTAAAAGACCGGGCGTCATAGATCAGGACGGCTTCGTTCTGCCACGTCAATTGATAAATTTTACCTTTCAAAAAGGCAATGCCTTCGCCAAAATATTCGTGATCGATTTTTACTTCCTGCAACGTCTTTCCGGTCTTTATTTCTTTTTGTAATAGAAAAGATTTTCCATTGAGACCGGTTGATTCATAAAAATAGCCCTGGTAAACAAACAATCCCTGCGTGAATGCGCGGGTATCATGCGGATAAATGCTTTTGACCTCAACCGATGCTATCGGAGCTTTGGCTTTTAGCAAGGTTGAGTATCGAGAATGCGGCTGCAGAATTTCTGCCGGGTAACCTGTGAATGGCAAGAACATTAATGCCATCAGGGCAAAACATCTGGATATCCGAAAACCCATTCTCACCTTTTGGTGATATGCTCTCTGGAACATAAAATATTTCATTTCCAATACCGGTTACTCTTTTCTATCCTATACAATAAACAGGTTAAGCAATAAAGCATTTGCTATCTGTGATTATTTCTTGTTAATATGCCGCCATGAAATTCAATTCCGATGATTTTTTAAAAATTTGCGGAAACATTCCTTTTCTGGCTTGCCTGTCTCCCAGGGAACTTTCTGAAATTGAATCAGTTGTTATTGTTAAGAAATTTTTCAAGAATCAGGTTATTTTGCTGGAAGAAGATGAAGCCGCGTATTTTTATTTTATTATTTCCGGCAGAGTCAAAGTTATCCGATACAACGAAGCAGGTAAAGAACTGATGCTGGCCATTCACAAACGGTATGATTACTTCGGTGAGATGGCCATCTTGGATGGTAAAACATCTCCGGCTTCTATTGTGGCCATGGAGGATTGTACAATCGGCTTTATTACCCGAAGCAACTTTGTCAAACTCATCATGAGTAATGAAAAAAGTCTGCAAAAATTGATTGATCTTCTTTGCTCCCGCCTCCGGGATGCCTGGACCATGTTGAATATCTTTGGTTTTGCCGAAGCAGGCGATAAAGTTCGCGCAGCACTGAAAATATTCAGCCAGAAATTTGGAACTGCTGACAAAAACGGCATCATTATCAACATCAAACTCACCCATAAAGATCTGGCTAATTTCGCAGCCGTTTCCAGGGAAACGGCCAGCCGAATCATCAGCGCCATGATGAAATCCGGCGAAATAGAGATGATCGATCATAAATATTTTTTATTAAAGCATTCCTTTTTCGATAAACAAATACTATTGTGACATCAATCACAGATGACCTATTCAGTTTGCATGTAATACATTCGATAACAATAATAGAGAAAAATGCAAATTGTTGGTCTGTTTAGGTACGTTTTTACCATTGACGCCTTAACAGACCATGATGTTTTGCCGGCATTAAAGAAAGGAGTCAGATATGGAAAGTCTATTCGATGGTGCGATATCAGTTCCCATGTATCAAATCATGTTTTTACTAGTGATTATGACCGTTTCTCTTCTTTTCGGTTATCTGAAAATGGGGTTGTTTTTGTGCTATGCTTTTGTTTTTTATTGGGGTAACATATTTAACATACAAGCGATATTTGGGAGTGCCGATCCGAATAGCGCGACAGCATCTTTTTTGTTCATCGGATTTGGATTAATCATTGTTTTTCTGGCGATGCTGGGATTCTTGCTCAACAAAGAATAAAGTGAACCATATGTATTGTGAGTACTGGAATTTACATAAGGCGCCTTTCGACAATGTCCCCGATCCCTCCATGTATGCCGATTGTCACGCATCCATGGAGAAAGTCATTTCCGAAACAATTTTCGCAATAAAAGAAGCTGAAGAAGCGTTTGCCGTGATCATCGGAGCGGTCGGTTCGGGTAAAACGCTTGCCCTGCGAATGATGATCGATTCACTGAAACCGGATAAATATAAGGTTGTTATCATTTCCAATCCTGGAATTTCTTTTACTCAGCTGCTGAAGGATATTATTGGCCAGATCACAGGCCAGCCCTGTGAAGAAGGCAGAAAAAATGCTTTACTGGAAGTGTTCCGCCGCCTCTTGTTCACAACACTGAACGAAGGACGGAAAATCATCATTTTTATTGATGAAGCGAACACCCTTTCACCGGCAAATTTAGAAAATTTACGCCTTTTAACCAACATGCAGGATGATCAGAGGAACCTTTTTACACTCGTTTTGGCAGGTCAAATAGAGTTGGCCGAACGTCTGGAACATCCCAAAAGGGCCAATCTTTTTCAACGCATTGGAACTTACGGCCGAATCGATAAACTTCCGTCGGAAGAAGCGGTAAAAGCCTATGTTGAAACCAGGCTGAAACTGGCGGGTACACAAATTAAAATCTTTTCCGATGAATGCATTCCCATCATCTGGGAATATTCAGAACAAGGTGTTCCCCGTCTCATTAATAAAATATGTAAATTATGTTTGATAGCCGGTGAAACCGGTAATTCTGATTACATATCCTCCGATGTCGTTTTGGAAATTGCCGAAAGATTTCAGAAATTAAGTAAATCAGCTGTACAGAAACGCAAACCCCGCAGCAGACCGGGTGATGATGTGGTATTTTCTGATGCCATTCTGCCGGATCCTGAACCGGAAGGCTCATTTCCTGCCGATCCTTTCCTGTACAAGGAAACGCAGCATGAAGATGTCGAACCGATCTTAGAGGCGGCTTCTGGACCCGAATCGCAGGGAACCTCACTTCCCACGGGGATTTCTATGGCCGATTCCGCCGCTCAAGAATCACCGCCGACCGTTCCCTGGCCGATACCTCAAATGAAACCAGAAACTGATGATCAATCCGTCTCAGAAGCCGGAACAGACCAGCCAACCGAAAACAAAATCAGTGAGCCTCGTTTACAAACAACAATCGACCGGGAAAAGGACATTCCGGCTATGTCAGCGTTACCCTCTTTTGAAGGAACCATCGAAAAACATTTCCCGGAAGAAACCCTGCCACTAACAATCAATGCCATTCAACCGGAGCTTCCAGATGCCCCCCTTCCCGGAAATATGGCTGATGCGGAAACCTTAATCAGTAGGGTCAAACCATCAACAGCGGAAACATCTGAAGTAAAAATAAAACAGGATTATATTGAAGATCAAAATCAGCATCCGTCTGAACAAGAGAAGTATGATGAGGTCATTATCGGCGAACATAGAATATCTCTGGCTATTCCGAAAGACATCTTAAAACAGGTAAAAACATTTAATCGTGAGAGCGTTAATAAGTCAGCGGGCTTCTGGGCGGCTCAAATCATCAAGAAGAATCCCCAGCTGACCAGTTCTCCTCTTTCTGATCCCGTCTATATCTGGAATGAAATCAAAGACAGCATCCTGAAAAGAATCGCCGTCTAAATCATCATTACGATGGATTGATATGAAGAAAACAGACAAAAACTTCTTTGAGAAAAAAAGACCGAAAAAACAGCATGACGTTCACATCAAGGATTATGAACTTGTCATATCACATTATCAAAACATGATAACCAAAGGTGAAAACGTTACAGATGCGTACGTAAATATGGGTTTCATTTATCTGGATAAGGAAGACTATGAAGATGCCCTGAAATGTTTTCTCAAGTTGCTGGAACTGGAGCCGGAAAAGCCGGAGGCCTTTAATAACGTCGGCTATGTCTATGAAAAGATGGAGATGTTCGACTCCGCAAAACAATTCTACGAAAAAGCTCTATCAGTCAACGTTCAAAACGTTGAGGCTGTCATGAATATCGGGCACATATTGGAATTACAGGGTAATTATAAAGGGGCGGTTGATCAATATAAAAAAGCGATCGAAATGGACACCCGAAATGAAGCACCGCGCTTTTGCCTGGCCGTTTTATATGACCAGCATGATATGTATGAAGAAGCGATGGATCAATATTCCGAGATCATTCGACTGAACCCGAAACATATTAAATCCCTTTATAATATCGGAAGGATCAACTTCCAGTTGGGAAATTATCCGGTCTCTAAAAAACAATTTCAAAATGTTTTGGAACTGGAGCCGAATAATGCCGACGCCTGGAACAATATCGGTTTGGTTCTTGAGGCTGAAAAGGATTACCCGGAAGCGATGGCTGCCTACCGGAGATCTCTTGCCCTGAATCCCTTCCATGAAGATACTAATCTTAACCTGGCCAATATACAATATTTACTTTACAGGAATTCATCGGAGAATATAAAAGTTGGTGATATTGTCCGCAGGCTGCAATTTGTTCTCTCTTTAAACCCTCACAACCAAAAAGTTAATAAACTTCTATCCCGGGTTGAGAAGAATATCTGACGACGGAGAGGGTGTCGCAAAACTTCTTTTTTAGAAAACCATCTGCTTTTTCACTATTGCGTCGGCCGATCGTAAATAGACCGGAACGCAGCTTGCGACATCCAGCAAATCATTGCGGCGATATTTTTCAATCGCCAGAATTCCCACGGCTGAAGCGCATATAAATTGTTTTGCCGGCGAAGCCATTTTATTTTTATGATTTAAACGGGTGCGGATGACGTCTGCATATTTAATCGCACCGTCACCAACGTATATGACTTCATCTTGATCGTAATCAACAATGCTTTGCGGATCGAGGGCCCTTTCTTCTTCCAGCTGCTTTAAAATACCGTCTTGATCATACCGGTAGTAAGCCAGATAAACCTGTCCGCGCCCGGCATCCATCATGGAACCGATCACCTTTTCTTTTTGATCAACATTGAGAGCCAGCGCCGCCAGCGTCGAAACACCCGCCGCCGGCTTTCCCGTTGCTACCATGAATCCCTTGAGTGTACTGATGCCGATGCGCAAACCGGTAAAAGAGCCGGGGCCCAGTGTGCAGGCGAACAAATCAATTTCCTTGAGCCCTGTACCTGTGAGACGGCAGGCCTCATCAATGGCCGGAAGCAGGACTTCAGAGTGGTTCAGACCTTTATTGATGACGGTATCATACAAAACAGTTTGATCCCTCAACAAAGATACTGAGGCTGTTTTGGAGGAGGTATCAAAAGCAAGTGTCAACATATTACTTAAAAAACTTCAAAACATCATTGATCGGCTTGATATTGAGCCGCTCTATGTCGATCATGATCACAAAGAGCATCAGCATCAGCAAAACAACAAACCCGATCTGCTGAGATATTTCCTTAACTTTAAGAGGAATTTCTTTCCGCGTCACCATCTCGATGAGATAAAAGAATATATGCCCGCCATCCAAAACGGGGATGGGAAACAAATTGATGACACCTAAATTGATGGAAAGAATCGCCATAAACAGAATAAACGGAATGATCCCTTCCTTGACCTGATCGCCCGCTACCTGAGCTATAAAAATAGGCCCGCCCAGAGTTCGCGGCGAAATAACGCCTTCAATCATTTTCACCACAGAGATAAGCGTCAGTTTGCTTATCTCCCATGTCTTTTCGACGGAAGAAACCATGGCGACCAGGGGATTTTTCCTTTCAATGACCACTTTGCCCGCAGGGGATACACCGATGAGGTAAGTCGATTCCTCTTCACCAAAAATATTCTTTGTCTTGGACATTTTCGGTTTGACGGTAAAAACTTTTTCCTCCTGACCGCGTTGAACAAGAACCTTGATGTCAGTGCCTTTAGATTCTTTGATGATGGGTTTTATTTCTTCCCAATACGTTATTTTTTTATCATTGAGCGCTAATATTTTATCTCCGGTGACCATACCTGCCGCTGATGCGGCCGAATCCGGTGACATTTCTCCGATGACCGGAATAAGGCTGGGCAGCCCATACATGTAAACGATAAAGAAAATAACAATGGCCAGAAGGAAGTTAAAAACGGGTCCGGCAAGCACAATGAGCAGACGCTTCCAGGTGGGTTGTTTAAAAAACGATCTTGCTTCATCTTCCGGCGGCAACTCTTCCGTACCGGATTCACCGAGCAGTTTAACAAATCCTCCCAGAGGTATCCAGGAAAGAACGTATTCCGTTTCGCCAATTTTTTTGCCGATAATTTTTGGTCCAAATCCCAGAGAGAATTTTAAAACCCCTACTCCCCCTATACGTGCGGCCAGAAAATGGCCCATTTCATGGGCAAAAATCAGAATACCCAGCAAAACAATAAATGAGATTAAGGTAATCAAACTATTATCCTTTCTTTAACTTCCTAATGACTTTTTCCGCCTGCTTTCTCGTTTCATTATCAACAAGCAGAACATCTTCCAGAGACGGATCGTCCTTCGTCTGGTGCTTATCCAGCATTTTCTCTATTACTTTCGGAAGATCATTAAAGCAAATTTTATTTTCCATGAATGCTGCAACGGCAACTTCATTGGCTGCATTTAAGGCAACAGGAGCCGTACCCCCCAAACGCCCCGCCTCATAGGCCAGACTGAGACAGGAAAATTTTTTCATATCCGGTTTGTGAAATTCCAGCGGTCCTGCCTTTACCAAATCCAATATCGGCAGAACATTTGTCAACCGGTCCGGATAGGAAAAGGCATACGCAATCGGTATTCTCATGTCGGCAATACCCATCTGCGCTAAAACCGATCCATCGATGAGTTCGATCAGCGAATGTACGATACTCTGGGGATGAATTAAAACATTGATATGCGAAATGTCCAGGTTAAATAACCATTTTGCCTCAATAACTTCCAACCCTTTATTCATCATGGACGCCGAGTCAATCGTTATCTTGCGGCCCATTTTCCAGCGCGGATGCCTGAGCGCCTGCTGCAGCGTCACTTTCTTCAGATCCTTCGAAGATAAATTATAAAAAGGGCCTCCCGATGCCGTAAGTATAATCCTCTTTAAATTTTCCGGTCTCTGCCCAGCCAGGCATTGAAATATCGCGCTATGCTCGCTATCCACCGGTAGAATTTTAACCCTCTTTTTCCGGGCTTTCTTCGTTACAATGTGCCCGGCGATGACCATCGTTTCTTTGTTTGCCAGAGCAATATCTTTCCCGGCTTCTATTGCTGCCAGAGTCGGTTTCAACCCGGCCGCGCCGGAAATGGCAGAAAGAACGATGTCGGAGGCAGGATAGGCTGCGATTTCCTCAGCACCTGTTTCATCATAAACAATGGGTATGCTGTTCTTGGGTCCCAGGATTTGGCGAAGTCGTTCGGCGTCCTGCCGGGATTGAACAGCAACAATCTTCGGATGAAATTTTGTAATCTGTTGGGCCAGAAGCCGGACATTACGACCGGCGGCAAGCGCCATCACCTTGAGTTTTTCCGGATTCTTTTCAATGACACTGAGCGCGCTGACGCCAATAGAACCCGTTGATCCTAAAAGAGTTATCTGCTTCATTATCCAATCACAAAAATCCGGTAATAATAGACAAAGGGAGCCACAAATATCAGACTGTCCATCCGGTCCATCAGTCCCCCATGTCCGGGCAAAAGTGAACTGGCGTCCTTCCTTCCATAGTTTCTCTTAATAGCAGATTCGCAGAGATCACCCAGCTGTCCGATGATACTGCCCACAAAGCCGATAATCAAAAAATGAATGAAGGAGATCCCGGGAAATAAAAAATGGCCAAAGAGACAGGAGGCAGTGGTTGCGCCCAAAATGAGCCCGATTGTTCCCTCTACGGTTTTGCCCGGACTGACCAGTGGAATGAGTTTTCTTTTACCTAAAGACTTTCCAACGTAGAGCGCCACGGTATCGCCCACAATCCCGATGACCAGGACGAGTAAAATCCAGTAGACACCGCTATCCAGCTTTCTTAAAAAAATAAAGTGCGAGGTCAACAATGGAATATAAACCATTCCGAATATTACTTTGGCCACTCGGGAGACATCAAAGCTTGCTTCGTTGACTTTCCACAGAAAAACAATAAAAGCGATCATGAACGCAAACGCCAGAACAGCAATCAGCAATGGAGCATCGCCAAATAGCACAACCCCGGGAATCAGCACAGCGAAGATCAGACTTTCGATTTTTTCCTTGCGAAACCCCTGACCGAAAACAATACTGCTGTACTCCCAGATGCCGACAACAATAACCAGTGTGATAACGGCAGCCAGTAACTCCAGAGAGCCGAACAAGATAATCAGGAGTATGACCACGGCTAAAACAATGCCGGTCAGCCATCTTTGCAGATTCGAGTTTATCGCCATACATCACTCACTGTACAAAAACTATTTTCTTTCTATTTGCTCGCTTGTTAATCCGAAACGTCGTTCGCGGCTTTGGTAGACGGCAATTGCTTTTAATAAATCATCCTTCTCAAAATCGGGCCATAAAACCTCTGTAAAATAAAGTTCGGTATAGGCCAGCTGCCAGAGAAGAAAATTGCTGATTCGGTATTCTCCGCTGGTGCGGATTAACAGATCGGGATCAGGCATGTCGCCCGTATATAAATACCGTCCAACGGTTTCTTGATCGAGATCATCGGCATTGAGCTTCCCGTCACGGTTATCCTTAATTATTTTCTTTAAAGCAAGGACAATCTCATCGCGGCTGCCATAACTTAATGCGAGATTCAATACCATCCTGTTATTTTTTTGTGTCAGCTTTTTCACTTCCAGAAGTTTCTCTTTAACAGGCAAGTACAATCGGTCTATCTCACCAATTGTTGACAGCCTGATTTCCTGTTTTTGAAGGGTTGGCGCTTCCTTGTCCAAATAGTCTTCCAGCAAAGACATCAGAGCATTCACTTCCGCATTGGGTCTGCCCCAGTTTTCAGAAGAAAAGGCAAACAGTGTCAAGTATTGAATTCCTAACTCACGACAGGCCGTCACGGTTGTCCTGACGGCCTGAGCCCCTTTTTTATGCCCCCGAACCCTTCCCATGGCATGCTGCTTTGCCCAACGTCCATTACCATCCATAATAATCGCTATATGACGGGGCAAGTTGTTTTGATCAATTTTCATCATTTCAATTTAGTCATTCCTCAAAAACAAATGGGGAGCTTTTGACTCCCCATTGAAATGTTTTTTAAAAAATCGGATTTAAATCTCCATGATTTCTTTTTCTTTGACCGCCAGAATCTTATCTGTCTTTTCGATATAGCGGTCAATCAACTTCTGAACCTCATCCTGAGCGCCATGAAGCTCATCTTCGGACATTTTATTATTCTTCTTCAAATCTTTCAGTGCTTCGTTAGCGTCACGGCGTTCATTGCGCAGCTTTACCTTGCCTTCCTCCGCCATTTTTTTAACGACTTTGACCAGCTCTTTACGCCTCTCTTCCGTCAACTGAGGAATGGAAAGCCGAATGACCTTGCCGTCCGTAGAGGGCATCAAGCCCAGATCGGACTTCTGAATCGCTTTTTCAATCGCACCAATGGCTGTTGCATCCCAGGGTGCAATCACGATGAGTCGGCTCTCCGGAACGGAAAGGGTCGCCACCTGGGCCATCGGAGTCGGCGTTCCATAATAATCAACCTTGATACCATCCAGCAGCGAAACTGATGCTCGACCGGTTCTTACTCTGCTGAATGATTTCTCCAGAGAAGATATCGTTTTTTCCATCTCATCCTTGAATTTTTGAAAAATCTGCTCTTTCATGATCATTCTCCTACGTAAGTTCCAATTTTCTTACCACAAACGGCATTGCGGATGTTACCCTTCTTCTGCAGATTGAAGACAATAATCGGTAATGAGTTATCTCTGCATAACGTAATTGCTGTTGAATCCATTACTTTGAGGTTTTTTGTTAAGACTTCGATATAGCTAATTTTTTTAAACATGACTGCGGATTTGTTCTTTACGGGATCCGCATCATAAACCCCGTCAACTTTTGTGGCCTTCATAATGACATCGGCCCGAATTTCCATTGCCCTGAGCGATGCTGCCGTGTCGGTGGAAAAATAAGGATTCCCGGTTCCGCCGGCAAAGATGACGATTCTTCCCTTTTCCAGATGCCGGACGGCACGTCGTTGGATAAAGGGCTCGGCAATTTCCCGCATTTCAATGGAGGATTGAACGCGTGTGGGTAAACCGCGTGCCTCCAACGCGCTCTGGAGAGCAAGACTGTTGATCACGGTGGCCAGCATGCCCATATAATCGGCAGTTGTTCTGTCCATCCCCTTCGCACCGGCTTCGATGCCCCGGAAAATGTTTCCGCCCCCGATCACAATGCCGATCTGAATTTTCAGGTCAGCCAGAGACTTTATTTCAGCGGCAATATAATTTGCCACATCCGGATCAACACCCGTGGACTGCTTGCCTAAAAGGGCTTCACCACTGAGCTTCAAAAGAATTCTTTTGTAAGTGGCTTTTTTCTTTTCGCTCATTATTACTTCAAGTCCTCGCCAAGTTGGAAACGGGCAAACCGGCGAATCACGATGTTTTCACCCGTTTTGGCAATCATGTTGCTGATCAGGGTTCCGACGGTGACATCCTGGTTCTTAACAAACTTCTGTTCAACCAGACAAACATCTTCGTAGTATTTTTTGAGCTTCCCTTCGATAATTTTATCCCAGATTTTTTCCGGTTTCTTTTCTTCCCGCAGCTGGCTGCGGTAAATTTCTTTTTCTCTTTCGAGAATATCCGCGCTTATTTCTTCCGGACGCACACAAAGAGGATTCGTCGCGGCAATGTGCATGGCAATATCTCTGGCCATTGTTTGAAAATCATCGGTTTTGGCCACAAAATCCGTTTCGCAATTGATTTCCACCATGACGCCGATTCTACCACCCATGTGTATATACGAAGCAACCGTTCCGTCTTTGGCCGCTTTGGATGACCGTTTGGTTGCCGCTGAAAGGCCCTTTTTTCTTAAAAAATCTATCGCTTTTTCAAAATCGCCGTCAACCGCCGCAAGCGCTTCTTTACAATCCATCATGCCGGCGCCGGTTTTCGTTCTTAATTCTTTTACCATCGTTGAAGTGATTTCCAATTTCCTGTCCTCCTAAAATTCTATTCCTGAAATATTCCCAATTCGGTTTCTTATACGAATTCACTATTTTTCTGCCGGAGCCGAAGAGCTATTATCCATTTCGACGCTTTCGGGAATATCCGCTTCTGCGTCTTTATTTTCCACGACTGCGGCTCCCGCTTCCTTATTGGATTCGGCAGCCAGCTTCTCTTCGAATCTTTTCTTACCTTCTAAAACCGCATCGGCAAATTTAGAGGCAAATAATTTTATGGCCCTAATCGCATCGTCGTTTCCTGGAATGATATAATCGATATCCGTCGGATCACAGTTGGTATCGACAATGGCAACCAATGGAACTTTTAATTTCTTAGCTTCTTTGACGGTGATATGTTCCCGGTTCGGGTCAACGATGAAAACAGCGGCCGGATGCGATTTCATGTTTTTAATGCCGCCCAGAACATTTTCCAGCTTATCCATCTCTTTTTGCAGTTTGGTGATCTCTTTTTTGGGAAAAGCTTTAATGGAATCGTCATTGAACATCTTGTTTAAGCTGTTTAAGCGATCAACACTCTTTTTTACCGTGACAAAATTGGTTAGCATGCCACCCAGCCAACGCTGGTTGACGTAAGGCATGCCGCAGCGCGATGCCTCTTCGCGGATGGCTTCCTGCGATTGTTTCTTGGTTCCGACAAAGAGAATCTCCCTGCCCTGGCTGACCGTATCCACTACAAAGTTGTAGGCCGCCTGGAACATACCAACGGTTTGCTGGAGGTCAATAATGTAGATGTTGTTGCGTGCCCCGAAGATATAGGGTTTCATCTTGGGGTTCCATTTGTTGGTCTGGTGTCCGAAATGGACGCCGGCTTCGAGTAACAGTTTCATTGAAATTGCTGACATATCTTTCTCCTTTGTTTTTTTCCGCCACCCCCATCAACTTGATCAGCACACTTAATTTCTAAGCAACATGCCGTCAATCAGAGGATGTGTGAAATTTTGCGGCAATTACCACAAATAACCGAATTGTTCAAGTCCTAATAACTTTTTCGGCAATAAAATTAATATATTTTATTCATTAACTCACGTTGAATAATCCGCATTGATCTTTACATAATCGTATGAAAGATCCGATGTGTAAACCGAGTAGGATTTATCGCCGCCCCCCAGACCGACATGGATCTCTATCTTGCTTGCCTGAAAAATTTCTTTCAACTTCGCCCGGGAGATATTAGCAGGCGTATCTTGCGAAAATACATTCATATCTCCGATGGATAGGCTTATTTTTTCTTTTTCCAGAGGTATTCCCGATGAGCCAACGGCGGCTACAATTCTGCCCCAATTGGGGTCTTCCCCGAAAAAAGCTGTTTTAACCAGGTTGGAATTGGCAACGGAATAGGCTACGCGTCTCGCATCGGATTTCGATTTAGCTCCGTCGACGACGATTGTTATAAATTTTGTCGCTCCCTCGCCATCTTTCACTATTGCCTGCGACAATTCAGCAAGAACGTCGGTCAGCATCTCCCGAAATCGCTGAAGGCGTGCCTGAGCTCTCTCGAGGGGATTATTTCCGGCGAGACCATTGGCCAGAATGATAGCCGTATCATTAGTACTCATGCAACCATCGACGCTGATGGCGTTGAATGTGGAATCCACCACCTGATGAAACACGGTATTGAGCGCTTTGGCGTCGATTAATGCGTCGGTCATCACATATGTCAGCAACGTTGCCATATTCGGTTCGATCATGCCGGCGCCCTTGGCAATCCCGCAGATCGTAATATCCTTCGCGCCCACAATTCCCTTACGGATGGCTACTTTAGGGTATTTATCCGTCGTCATCATTGCTGCTTCGGCGTCTTCAATACCAAATTCATGGAGCCCCTTGACCAGTTTTCCGATGCCGGATTCGATTTTTTTAACAGGAAGCCTTTCGCCAATCACGCCGGTCGAACAAACCAGAAGATGTTCCTCCGGTATTTTTAATTGTCTGGCCGCAGCCCCTGAAACAGCCAATGCATCAGCCATTCCTTCTTTCCCCGTTGCCGCATTGGCACAACCACTGTTTGTAATAATGGCCTGCGCTATTCCCCTTTTGATCCTTTCAGCATCAATCAGCACCGGTGCGGCCTTGAAAGTATTCTTCGTAAACAGCGCGGCAACCTTTGATGGAACTGTGGAATAGATCAGCCCCAGATCTTTTCGGTCGCCACCCTTAATGCCAACAGATACTCCATTGGCTAAAAACCCGGGAACACTTATTTTATTTGTGGATTTCGCCATTACCGCAACTCCTCTTAAAACTTAAGCACCGCAACACTTTTTATATTTTTTTCCACTGCCGCAAGGACAAGGATCATTACGGCCAACCTTGACGCTGTCACGCTTGATGGTTTGATTTGCCGGCGTGTCTTCACCGCGACTCAATACGTAATCCTGTTTCTGTTTTTGTCTGATTTCCTCGACCTCCTCCTCCTTTTGAATTCTGACCAGACAAAGCTTTTCGATCGTGTCCATCTTAATTCGGCCGATCATTTCCATGAACATCGCATACCCTTCGCGCTGGTACTCCCTGACCGGATCTTTTTGACCATAGCCGCGCAATCCGATCCCTTCTCTCAGGTGATCCATGGACAGCAAATGTTCTTTCCAATGAGTATCGATAGCCTGCAACATAATAACCTTCATGAGATAAGTCATCAGTTCCGGACCAAATTCATTTTCCTTCTCGTGCAGGTAGTTCTGAACCCTCTCTTTAATGAAGGCCCCGATGGCATCGACGGAATTCATTTCTTTTGCGTTACGGAGATCCAATCGTAAATTGAACTGCTTGAATAGTGCATCATCAAGTGCTTTAAGGTCCCAATCCTGGGGATGATTCTTATCACCGGTAAAATCGAGCAATAATTCGCCGATGATTTCTTCAACCATCTCTTCAACATCAGCCCATAAGTCCTGGCCACGCAATACTTTTTTTCTCTGCTCATAGATGACTTTTCTCTGGTTGTTCATGACATCATCATAATCGAGCAGATGTTTTCGAATATCGAAATTCTGACCTTCCACCCGTTTCTGAGCGTTTTCAATCGCCCTGGAAATGTATTTATGTTCGATGGGCTGACCCTCTTCGATACCGACGGTATCCATCACAGAAGATATGCGGTCGGCTCCGAATACGCGCAGCAAATCGTCCTCCAGGGAAAGATAAAAACGCGAAGAACCATTATCACCCTGGCGGCCGGATCTTCCTCGCAACTGATTGTCAATCCGGCGGCTCTCATGTCTTTCTGTTCCAAGGATATGCAGTCCGCCCAACTCGGCAACATTTTCACCAAGCTTAATATCCGTACCCCGGCCCGCCATGTTCGTGGAAATCGTGACCTGACCCGGCTGCCCTGCCTGAGCAACAATTTCCGCTTCTCTTTCGTGATTCTTGGCATTGAGGACGTGATGTTTTACTCCTGCCCTTGTAAGATGCTTACTCAGAAGCTCGGACTTCTCGATGGAAATCGTCCCGATCAGGACGGGACGGTTGGCTTTGTGTAAAGCCTTTACTTCTTCAATAATAGCTTTGATTTTTTCCTGTTCAGTTTTATAAATCAAGTCATTGTGATCCTGACGGATCATTGGCATATTGGTCGGCATGACCAGCACGTCGAGATTATAAATCTTCTTGAATTCAGCGGCTTCCGTATCAGCGGTGCCGGTCATTCCCGCAAGCTTTTTATACATTCTAAAATAATTCTGGAAGGTGATGGAAGCCAGGGTCTGATTCTCTTTTTCAATCTTGACTTTTTCTTTGGCTTCCAGCGCCTGGTGCAAACCATCGCTGTATCGCCTGCCCGGCATGACGCGCCCGGTGAATTCATCGACAATGATGACCTGACCATCCTTGACCAGATAATCCACATCGCGTTTAAATAAGGTATGCGCCCGCAGAGCCTGATTCACATGATGAACAATTTCAATATTTCGCGGCTCATATAAATTCTGGACATTTAAATATTTTTCAACATTGGCCACACCTTCTTCAGTCAAAACGACTGTCTTGCTTTTTTCTTCTATGGTGTAATCCATGTCTTGCTTCAAGCGCGGAATAATCTGGTTGATTTTATAATACTTGTCCGTCGATTCTTCTGATGCACCGGAAATAATGAGGGGTGTACGAGCTTCGTCAATCAGAATGCTGTCGACTTCGTCCACGATGGCATAGTTGAATTCCCGCTGAACGTATTCTTCGAGACTGAATTTCATATTGTCGCGAAGATAATCAAAACCGAATTCATTGTTGGTGCCGTATGTGATATCCTCACCATAAGCCTTGCGGCGCTCATCATCATCCATTCCATGAATTATGACACCAACCGTCAAGCCCAGAAAACGATAAATGGGGCCCATCCAGTCCGCATCCCGTTTGGCCAGATAATCATTGACTGTTACAACATGGCAACCTTTGCCTTCCAGAGCATTGAGATACAAAGGCATCGTCGCGGCAAGGGTTTTGCCTTCCCCCGTTTTCATTTCAGCAATCTTGCCTTCATGCAGAACAATCCCGCCAATTACCTGCACATCAAAAGGACGCATCATTAAAGTCCGGCGTGACGCTTCCCTGGCTACGGCAAAAGCCTCGGCCAGGATATCGTCGACCGTTAAGCCATTTTTTAATTTATCCTTGAAATACGGTGTCTTGGCCTGCAATTCAGCATCACTCAAAGACATCATCATTGCTTCAAAACTATTGACTTCATCTAACAGCAGAGATAATCGTTTCAATTCCCGGTCATTCTTCGTTCCAACTATCTTCTTCAGAATTGCATCCAGCATGGGTCACCTTCAAAAAAAAACCGGTTTTTTTGACCGGCGGATTCTAACACATTTAATCACTTAATAAAAAACACTATTTATTGGGAAATAAATTACCCAAACATTTACCTCTTCAGTTACCCGCCCGGGACTAAAGATTGTAATAATAATGCAGATCGGTTGATTATTTCAAGTATTTTCTTGGATTAACAGGAATTTTATTCACAAAGACAGCATAATGAAGATGCGCACCTGTGCTTCGCCCCGTATCGCCAACATATCCGATCAAATCACCTCTTTTGATCCGAGCGCCCTGCTTTACGGCATGCTTCGATAAATGTGCGTAACTGGAGGAAACACCATATCCATGATCTATTCTAACAATATTACCGTCATCTGAACGATAGGAAGCCTCAACAACTAGTCCGTCTGCCGGTGCGATGACTTCTTTTCCAATTCGTGTTGCGATATCCATCCCTTTATGGAATTCAACGCCAGACGCAAAAGGATTCTCCCGCGAACCAAACTCGGATGTTACCCAGCCTCTGACCGGCCAGGCGGAAGGCGTTGCGGCCAGTAAAGACTTCTGCTCGCGAAGGAATTTTAAAAGTTCATTAAAACTTGTCTCTCTTTCATTGGCATCGTCATTTAACTGACCGATGCTTTTATGCATCTCGGAAACAAGCTTTTCCTTATCCTGATCCAGCAATTCTCTTAGCCGGATCTGTTCGCTGTTTGATCCGCCGATACCCAAGGGAATTTTTTTATCTCTTCCGACTTGATTTGTTGCCAATATCCTTAATTTTTTATCGAATTGTTTAAACGCCTCCATCCGGTCGGCAAACTCGTCTACTTTTACAGCCAAAACGCTAATCTCTTTCGCTTGTTCAGCCGTCTGCTGTCTGAGCCGTGTAAGTTCAGCCCGTTCTCTTTTGATACCGGCGTAATCATAAACAACATAGAGGGTTAAAAGAACAGCCAGGATTGAACCGATAAAAAGACCACGAACCAAATTACTCGAAAGAGAAATCTTGGTTACAGTGCTCTTCCTGCGAGGTATAATCATGAGTGTAAAGAAATTATCCGACATCTTCCCCCTGGAGATTGAAACTAAAAAACAAAAAAAAGTTACACGAGTTTGGTTAGCTAGCACAGGGAAAAATCAAAGTCAAGCATAAGTCACTGGGAGTTATATCGTCACTCGAACACTAACCTTTAATTCATTTAGTCTTTTTTGTGATAACCGTCACGGCAGCTTATACGGCGCAGGGAGAATGTCTGCCGGGCAACAACTCCATCCTGTAGCTTCGAACGGGCAGAAGATTTACATTCAGATCAGATTGCATCTCTTTCAAGCTGACCGTTTTTACTCCCGTTATTGAAACGTTTTGCAGAATTTCCCGAAACTTCTCTTCAAAGATCCCTCCCTCAACTTCTGCATGCACCGGCAACACGTGATTCCCTCTTTCCTGAATTAAGTTGAGAATTCTGGACGTATCGTTTGCCGGATCAAGTTCTTCGAAGCAGGGCAGATCAGAGGGTATTTCCGGAATATTGAGTTTTTCGTGAATAAAAGGCGCCTTTGCACGCGTACAGCTGAGATATTCAAAATGATACTTCTGGATGATTTTCAAAACACGATCATCGATCAGCCAGGACGGAGCCCCGAATGCAGTGGGAATACGTCCCGTCAGTTTTTCAAAACCGCCTAACCCGACCTCAAACCATTGCTCAATCCATTGTTCTGATTTACCTGGCAGTTCATCCTGCCATCGACGGTGGTCCCAGGCATGAAACTGCACATCGTGGCCCTCATCGATGATTTGGCGGACAAGGTCTGGAAAAGACAGAGCAATCATCGGCGCAGGCAGGAGTGTCCCGTAGAGAGCGGTTTTCCAGCCATAGAGGCTTGCCGCCTTCGTCCGGAGCATTTTTTTTAAAAAAAGCGGATTTTTGATGAGCTGCAATAGCGCGCGGCCTGAGTTATCAGGACCGATGCTTAAAAAAAAAGTGCCCTGGACATGGAAATCTTTTAGTGTCCGCAAAAGACGGGGAACACCGTTTTTCATGCCCCAGTATGTATCCACGTCAATTTTTAATCCAAGCGTCCCCATGGCGTTTAGAGCGTTACCGTTTTATTTTCTTCCAGAAACGAATTGAGCGTCAGTCGTATGGATTCGTGTAAATCAACCTTCGGTTCCCAGTTGAGCAGGCTTCTTGCTTTCTCAATACTCGGTTTGCGTGTATAAATATCCTGGTAACCTTTCCCGTAAAAAGATTCGGCGGGCACTTCGATGATATCGGAATAGGTCGAATCATTTCGGTGATCGGGATGTTCTCTAAATAATTTTTTCAAGATATCTGCCAGCTCCTTTACCGAGCATTCATTTTCCGGATTGCCGATATTGATGATTTGATTTTTGCAGACATCATTTTTATTTTCCAGAATCTCCATGAGAGCAGCAATCCCATCATCCACATACGTAAAACAGCGCTTCTGCCGGCCTCCGTCGACCAGGTTAATCGGACGTTTCAGAAGTAATTCTGCGATGAATTGCGTAACGACCCGGGAACTTCCCTCCTTGGCGGTGTCCAGAGAATCCAGCCTGGGGCCGATCCAGTTGAAGGGCCGAAACAGCGTGAATTCCAAATGGCCCCGGGTACCGTATCCGTAAATAACGCGATCGAGAAGCTGCTTGCAGCAGGAATAAATCCAGCGTTCTTTCTGGATGGGACCGACAGCCAGGTAACTTTCATCTTCTTTGAATTCCGGATCGGTACAGGCCCCATAGACTTCCGACGTTGAAGGAAAAACAATCCGCTTATGATATTTCACACATTGTTTGACAATCTGGATATTCATTTCAAAATCAAGATTGTAAACGCCGATGGGATCTTCGACATATGCTTTCGGGGTGGCGATAGCTACAAGCGGCATAATCACATCACATTTTTTAATATGATATTCGATCCACTCCTTATTGATGGAGATATCGCCCTCCAGAAAGCTAAAACGCGGATTGTTCAAAGCCGCACCAATCCGCTCCGTTCCCAGATCCATTCCGAATACCTGCCAATCGGGCTTCTCAGCCAGTATTCTATTGACCAGATGATGTCCGATAAAACCGTTTACGCCCAGTATCAGTATCTTCATTTAAGTTTAATCACCTTTCCTGCTCTGAAATACTCGCCGATCTGCGAATCCCTGAGCCTCGTTCCGTTTATTTCAACATGGAGCAACCTTATAACATCATTCCCTGTTTTCACAAGTACATCTTGACCGGAAATGATAACCTCGCCGGGTTCTTTTTCAACGTGCAAGGCGTCCGGGATCCCCCACCAGATGATGATTTTCTCGCTATGGTCCGTTTGGGAAAATGCACCCGGGTAAGGCTCCGTAACAGCGCGAATCAGATTATAAATTTCTGTGCCTGATCGCGTCCAGTCGATCCGGCCGTCCTCCGGTCGTCTGCCGCCATAGTAACTGCCCCGCGTTAGATCCTGTTTCCGGCGCGGAATTTGGCCGGTTTTGATGACCGGCAGCAAATCATCCAGCAGATCTCCGGCAGCACCGCAGAGTTTCGTGTACAGGGTCTGCGCGGTATCATTAAAATCAATTTTGACCTCTTTCTGCCCGACAATATCTCCGGCATCCGGTTTCTCAACCATGAAATGGAGGGTTACACCGGTTTTTTCTTCTCCCTTAACCAGCACCCAGTTGGCCGGACACCGTCCCCGGTAAGCCGGAAGCAAAGATCCATGCAAGTTCAAAGCACCCAGCCCGGGAATTTGCAGGATTTCCCTGCCGATCATTTTCCGGTAATAAAATGAAAAAATGATATCCGGGTTCAGAGCGGATATGTTATCGATCCATTCCCGCGAATTGATACGCTCAGTCGTAAAACAGGGGATACTATGCTGCAGGGCCCAGTCCTTCACGGATCCGAACCAGCAATTTTCACCGGGATCGTCTTCATGGGTAAAGATGGCGTCAATATCAAATCCATGCCGAAAAAGAGCCATCAGCCCCTCAATTCCCATATTGTGATAAGCCAATACAATTGCTTTCAATGGATTCCGCCATCCTCTTTTACACTGTAGATATGCTCAATGACATATTCGGGCCGCTTGCGGACTTCACGAAAAATCCTGCCAATGTATTCTCCGATAATTCCAAGGGCAAAAAACTGCAAACCGACAAAAACAAACAAAACGGCAAACAGGGTAAAAATGCCTTCAGCCGCCCAGCGCACGCCATAAGCGAGACGGGCGACGGCCAGAAATGCACCGAAGCATACACCGATCAGGGACATTAAAACACCACCGTACATGATCAGCTTCATGGGCAGATCTGAAAAGGATGCGACCAGATCAAACTGCAGATTAATGAGTTTTCTCAACGGATAGTTGGATTTCCCGCCGAACCGTTCTTCATGTGCTACCTCGATTTCCGTAACGCGTTTGGCAAAAACGGTGGCCAGCGCCGGGATAAACGTCGCCTGCTCGTGACACGCGATCATCCGTTCGACGACCGGCCGGCTGTATGCCCGCAGCATGCAGCCCCAGTCGCGCATGCTGACACGGGTGATTCTCCGCGCAACCATATTAATAATTTTAGACGGCCAGATGCGCAGGAAAGAATCCTTGCGGCCCTTCCGGATGGTGCCGACAACGTCATATTTTCCCTCCTCCATGACCCGCACCAGATTCGGGATCTCTTCCGGGGGGTTCTGCAGATCCGCGTCCATCGTAATTACAATATCGCCCTCTACAACCGAAAACCCCGCCATAATAGCTGCGTGCTGGCCATAGTTCCGGGTCAGCTCCACAACCTTTACAAAAGGATTGGATGCAAATTCCTTGAGAAGTGAAAGAGAATTGTCTCTGCTGCCGTCATCGATCAGGATGATTTCAAAAGGTTTCCCCATGCTTTGCAGAGCCGGCACCAGCCGGTCTGTCAGGGCCGCCAGATTCGCCTCCTCATTATACACCGGTATGACCACTGAGATTTGCACCTTAGCCATTTTTCAAAATCTCCTTTATCGCCGCACAAACATACAGGACATCATCCTCTGTCATATCCGGAAACAGCGGCAGGGATATGATTCTGTCCGCTGCCCGTTCGGTTTCGGGAAGCATCTCACGCTTTACACCCCACTGCTCCCTTACATAGGACAAGTCGTGAGCCGGGGGAAAGTGAAGACCATACCCGACATTATAATCTGCCAGTTTTTGCATAAACGCATCCCGGGGATAATCCTTTATCTTGACAATGAACAGGTGCCAGGCATGGATATGGTCGTATGCCGGAACCTCCGGAACATCCAGCCCTTCAACCCCCTGCAAGCCCTCAGCGTAAATCGCGGCCAGGGCCTGACGCCGCGCGTTCAGGTCCTTCCAGCGCTCCAATTGGCCCAAACCGAGCGCTGCCAGCAGGTCCGGCATATTATACTTGTAGCCCGGCTCCATAATGTCATAGGAGGGATTGCCGCCCTTGCCATACCGTTTCCATGCGTCTCTCTCTATTCCATGAAATCTAAGCAGACGCAATTTTTTTTCTAAATCGGCGTCGTCGAGTGTGATCATCCCGCCTTCACCGGTAGTGATATTTTTTATCGGATGAAATGAAAAGACAGCGGCATGGCCGAAGCCGCCGGCATGAATTCCCTTGTAATAGGTACCCACTGCATGAGCCGCATCCTCGATGATCGTCAAGTGATGTTTGTCTGCGATACCATTGATTTTGTCCATATCCGCAGGGGCACCGGCAAAATGAACCGGAATAATCGCTTTAGTTCGGGCGGTCAGGCTCGCTTCAATCAAATCCGCATTCATATTGAGCGTTCCATAATTGATATCGACAAACACGGGTTTGGCCTGCCGCAGGGCAATCATATTGATGGTGGAGACAAATGTCATGGACGGTGTAATAACTTCATCGCCCGGCTGCAGGTTCAAAGCAGTGAGCAGTAAATGCATGCCGGCCGTAGCCGAGTTCAGCGTGACCGCCTGTTTTGCTCCGGTCAATCCGCAGAACTTATCCTCAAATTCCTTGCATAAAGCGCCGGTCGTAATCCAACCCGACTTCAGACAGGCGACCACTCTGCTTACTTCCGCCTCACCGATGGATGGGCGGCTGAAAGGCAAAAAGTCTTTTCTAATCTTCATAGAGCATCAGTCCTTCATTTTGCTGCGAATACGTAAAAGATAAAATGCGCCATTATCCCAGAGCATATCCACGCCGGCATACTTTGACTGCAATTGCTTCAGTTTGTCGCGATGCTGTGTGATACAGTAAATTTCCTTTTCCTGCTCCACTTTTTTAAAGAAATCATCCACGGACAGAAAATATTGCTTTCTTTCTTCCGGAGGCAATTTCTGGATGCCGTCCGCCAGTTCCCCGAAATCTTCGACAATCGGCGTCCGTATCTTATTGTAGAAGTCAATCCCGTAGAAATTGACACGATACTGGTAAAGCAATTGCCCCGGCGGAACATGACGGGCAACGGCATCTCTGGCGACCAGGGCACTGCGATACGGAGACAGAAAATCGTTGAGCGGGAAAATCATCCCCGCCAAAAACAGACAACAAATGAGATAGACTGTCAAGAACCAGCCGGCGCGGGTTTTCCGTGCAATCAGATCAGGCAGGAAAGTCATAAGAACAGCCGCCAGCAGTGTAGGAATCATATAAATCCACCAGCGACCGGATGTCATGACAACCAGTCCCCTGGCCGGGTCGGAGTATTGTTTCAATATCGGCGGCAAAAGAAGAGCGATCACAACAAACGCGCACAGCGTATACAAAACAAAAGAGTAGACTGTTTTTCTTTTCCCGGTGAGCGGGAGCCATTGATCTTCATAGTTTCTAAACAGATTCCCGGCGAAGAGAGCGATGGGCAAAAACACCGGAGCTATATAAGTCGCCAACTTGGAGGAGGAAACCGTGTAAAAAAGAAAAATGAAGAACAGCCAGACAGCCAGTAATTTGTTTTCATCCTTCTGGAACAGGCAGGCCTTCCAGTTTTTTTGCTGCCAGGCCCGGATCAGGAAGACGGACCAGGGAAGCGTGCCCCCGATGATAATCGGCACAAAGTAATAAAAAGGCTCCGTCTTACCGTGCATTTGCGTTGTGAAGCGCAGAAAGTGCTCACGCACGAAAAAGAACCAGAGAAAATCGGAATTTTCCTTTTGCGCGAGATAGATCCAGGGACAGACGATGATGAGAAAAATCACTATTCCGACCGGTGAAATCAGCTGCACAATTTGCCGCCAGCGTCCGGCCCAGACAAGCCATATCACCAGAATGGCAAATGGAAAAACAACACCGATGATCCCTTTGGTCAGGAAAGCCAGAGCACAGACAAAGTAAAACAGATAGGACAGATATCGCTTACTTTCAGTCACTAAAGACAAATATCCCAGCCAGATGGCGAAACATAAGAACAGGGTCAGGGGCATATCCAGAATATTGATTCTCCCCAGGATGAAGGGAAACACCGATATGGTGAGAATAGCCGCTGCATACAGGCCGGTTTTTTCGTCGCGGAAACGCCGCCCGATAAAAAAGGTCAGTACAATACTGCCCCAGGCGCAAAGCCCTGCAAACAAACGCGCCGAAAAATCGTTTTCTCCGAATACCTTGAAAGCGACGGCCGTCGCCCAGGAAGCCAGCGGCGGTTTTTCCAGATAGATGGTCTGTTTGATATGCGGAGTGACATAATTGCCGGTTGCATTCATGGCGCTGGGAATCAAGCTGTAGCGGGCTTCATCCGGCTCCATCTGCGGCATAACACCCAGCAGGGCAACATATAGGATCACCGGTATCAAAAACAGGATATATTTTTTTTCCATTTAATCTGCCTCTGCCCGGGGCGCCAGTTCAATTTTAAAACGGTCAAAGACATATTTGACGGCCAGTGTAGAGATGGCGCCGACGACGGCACCGGCGATAATATCGCCGAGGTAATGAGCTGTAATGACCACTCTGCTCAACGCAATGGCTGTAGCCGGAATGAAGGCTAAAATGCCAAAGCGGGGGAACAAAATGGTCAGAGCAGCCGCCAGGGAAAAAGCCGTGACCGCGTGCCCTGAAGGGAAAGAATTCAATTCGTAGCCCACTTCAAAAAAATTGAATCCGAACAGCTCGTGGTTAAAGAGATTGATCGGTCTGTTTCTTCCGGCAATCCATTTGATCAGAGTGCTGATCAATCCGGACACGGAGATGGCAGCCACCAGAAACAGCATCCTCCTCGACCAGGTCCTGTTTTTTAATGCAAACCAGGATATCAAGAAAGCCGGCACAAATAAAATAAAATACCACTTTGAATCTCCGGCGTTCGTCACGATTTCGGCAATATCAAGAACAGACCGGCTGAAACCGCGACAGTAGTATGCAATCGGAACATCCCAGTAAATATAGGCAAAATATGTCAAAAAAGCGCCTGACGTCATCAGCAGGAGCACAATCCATTTTTGCTTCACTTCTTCACTCCCTGATAATTGCGGCACCAGACATACTCCACGCTGTTCACTTTCGATCCGTTAATCTTCATATCCTGTCGGCCGGCGACATCGACACGATCACAGCTGAGGAAACGGGCAACATCCATATTTTCAAATTTCGTATTCAGGAACAGCAAGTCGTAACCCTGCGGTGATTTCGTCTGCCAGATGTCAAATTGATCCCGGCGCAGATCCATTACAAAAACATCATGCCCATAGGGGATGCTGTAATATATCACCCGGCTGCCCATCGTCCAGTTTGTGACCGCAAGCGCCTTGGGCCGGGATGAGGTGTTCTGTTTAACGATATCGTCCGCCCCGGCCGCCATCTCCGGGTACCCGTAAATGTCCCGGAAAGGCGTTTGATAGTCGGGGTAAAAGGGAATAAACTTTCCAGCCAGTTCCGTGTAGGCGAGCAGCATGCCGACCAGGCTGACCGCGACGGAAATATGCAAAATAGTCCTCTGCCATTTTTTCTGCGAGCTTAAAAGATGGTACGTACCGATGGGAATAAACAGAAGATAAAATATCGACGGCCAGTGCGGAAGCGTTCTTTCGTAAACCGACGTGATCATAAAAAAGACCAGGATGGTTCCTCCGAACAAAACAGCCAGACGCAGATAATCATTCCTGTCGCGCAGTGCCTTCATAAAACCATAGACCGCCACAACAAACAAAAACGGGCTGTAGGCGCCGAACTGGGCTGCAATCGACACGAAAAAATATTCAACACTGGATGCCAGAGACCCAAAGACATGAGAGCCCTGATATCGAAAACTGATGAAGTCATGTGTGACATTCCAATAGATCACCGGCATAATCAAAACAAACGCGATCGCTGCGGCCAAAAACATATACGGCGAAAAAATAACATCGTATCTCTTCTTCATCAGGAAGAAGACCAGCAGAGGCGGCACCAGCAGGATCGCCGTGTATTTGGCCAATCCCATAAGTCCAAGAATGATTCCCAGAAAAATAAAATCGAGCGGTCTTTTATCGCGGGTCAATCTTTGCGCAACAAAGATCAGCGGGAAAACCAGCAAAAGCAATATGGAATCGGGCAGAAGCATGAGGCCCAGGGCATTGAGCATAAATGAGCAATTCAGCGCCAGAACAGACCATAAGGACCATCGCACCGATTGTGTGATTTTTAAAATAAACAGATAGCAGCACCAGGACGTGGCGGCAAAAAGCAGAACCGCCGGCAGACGGGCCAGGAATTCATTCGCGCCGAAGATATAATAAAAAGGCGCATGCAGCCAACCCACGAGGGGCGGATGATCCAGGTAGCTCCAGTCCAGATATCTGGCATAGAGAACATAATGAGCCTCATCAACACCCAGGCCGAAAAATGGCGCGACGATCAGGCGGATCAAAGAAAATATCAGGATCAGAATAAATATCTGCTTTTCAGCTTTGGGCATTGATCCGCTCCAGGTTGGGCGTGATGGTTCTGAACACGATTGCCGGGTCGATCACCTGCAGACAGACATTATCCTGACAGGCTGTTTTGCGATGATTGGACGCGCTGACGCAGGGGGAACAGGCCAGACCCGCGAAAATCGGCGTGGTCTTGCCGAGCGAGCCATAGAGCGCCGGGGTTTCCGGACCAAAAATAACAAAGGTCGGCATATCCGTCACGGCCGCAAAATGCCCCGGCCCCGAATCATTCGTCACCATAAATTCGCAAACACTATACAGAGGAGGCAACTGCGCGAAGCTGACTTTGCCGGCAAAATTAACGCACCGGTCGTTCATCACCTGCTCTTTTAAATGCTCCGCCTCCTGCCGTTCGCGTGGATCGCCGGTGATCAGGACAAGCGCCTGCGGACATTGGTCCAGAATCATTTTAATCAACCGGACGTAATAAGGCGGCGGCCAGCGTCTTTGTATTAAAAGTTCACTGGCATTGGGATTGATCAGGATGATTTTGTTTTTTTGCGGATTAAAACCGGCAACGCAGCCCTCAATGATCTGGAGGATGGACTTTTGCTCATCGGTTGATATGAATGCTTTGGCCAGGATAAGATCTTCGTCGGATATCTTTGTTTTGGAATAAGGAATTTCTTCCTTCTCCGATTTCAGGGCATTGATCAATCCAATGAAATTGGCTGCAATGTGAATATGCGGATTGTAGGCGACCTTGTGCGTTAGAAAATTCCCGCGGTAGAGGCCTTCATTATAATAGGCGTGAAAACCGACTCTGGCGGCCGCGCCGGAAAAACCGGTCAAAAGGGCTGTAAACCGGGAAAACAACTCCAGGTCGACAACGGCATCGATCTTCCTTTTTCGCGTCCATAAAAATAGTTTCAATGTATCGAAGACAAAAAACAGCATGCTGTTTTCCCGGATCGTATAAATGTTTTCGTCCGGCACGGTTTTCAAAAGCTCCAGGCTCGGCTTATTCTTCTTGAAGATGGCAAAATGAAGGTTGGCGCCTGTCTCCCGCCGCAGCTTTCTCATCGCGGGGTCCACGAGGATGGCGCTGCCCATTTCCGACAATTCGATAAACAGAACATTGCGCGGCATCTTCCTTTCCGGCCTGCAAAACAGCCGGGATAACGAACAGAGGATGCTGCCCAGCAAACAAAGGGGAACGCCAATGTAATAATCTATCCGGCGCATGGTATCAACTTTCATGATGTGCTCAATTCCCTTCTTGAACAGGCATGTCGTTAAAAATGTGACAGGAATATAGGCAAAATGCATTCGACTGTCAACAAAACAATACAGGGAACCCGGTAAAACCGGATGGATGACGGCATCATGTTTTACTTGTGCAAAATCACCGATACATGTTAGCTTTTCAAAAATTATTGATAACGATATGAATAAAATTATCAACCGCTACATATTCAGGGAAATTGCCGTTCCCTTCATCATCATCCTGTTTGTCCTGACCTTCGTCCTGCTCATGGGAAAGATACTGCAGATCATGGATCTGATGGTCAACAAAGGCATCCGGGTTCTGGATATCGGCCATCTGATCGCCCTGATCATGCCCAACTTCATGCTGTTTACCATCCCCATTGCGCTTTTAGTCTCGATCCTCATCGCAATGGGCCGGTTTTCCGCAGACAATGAAATAACAGCCCTCAAAGCATCAGGCATCAGTTTACTCCAGATTTATTATCCCGTGGCGATTGCCTCCCTGCTGGCTTTTGTCTTTGCCATCATCATCGGGTATTTTCTTGTTCCCCAAAGTAATTTTCATACCAAGAAACTGCTTTTTGAACTGGCGACCCAAAATGCCAGCATCGGGATCAAGGAGAAAGTCTTCAATGCCGATTTTAAAGGCCTGCTTTTGTATGCGGATACCATTCCGGCGAATGGCGACTACATGGAAGGCGTCATCATTTCAGACAGCCGGACCACCGGCGAGCAAAATACCATCCTCGCCAAAAAAGCTTTTCTGGTGGCCGACCCGAAATTGATGATTGTTAAATTGCGGCTGGAAAACGGCTCGATTCATACGGTGACCCCCGATTTAAAAAATTACCGGAAGGTCGATTTTAAAAGTTATGATGTCAATCTGGATCTTTCCACGACTCTGGCGGCTTTTACCGAAGAGAACAAATCCAGCACGGAAATGACCATGACGGAACTCCTGGAGCGGATGAAAAAGCCGGGGCTGGATGACGCAGCCATCCGCGAATTGGCCATCGAGGTTCACAAAAAATTCTCCATCCCCCTCTCCTGTCTTTTCTTCGGACTCCTGGCTTTGCCCCTGGGCATCACCAGCCACCGTGCGGTTAAATCCCGCGGGTTTGCCGTCGGCATCACGATCGTCGCCGCTTATTATCTGCTGCGAATCGGCGGCGAGGCGCTCGTGGAAACCGGCAAACTTTCCCCGGTCATTGGCGTCTGGACGCCGAATATCGTATTTGCCCTGCTGGGCATTTATCTTTTTTACATGGCCAACAAAGAAATTTCTCTTTTTCGAATCGTCTATGCCGAATTCTGGCATAGAAAGCTGCCGAGTTGAGGACAAGCCATTGAAACTGCTTGACAAATACATTCTCAGAGAATTCCTGAGATTTTTTCTGGTCACATGCATCGCCTTCATCGCGCTCTACCTGATTGTCGATTTCTTCGAAAAAATTCGCATGTTCCTGAGCAATCAGGCAACAACCATGCAGATGGCGTCCTATTTCTTTTATTCCATTCCCATCATTATCTCGCTGATCCTCCCCTTCGCTATTCTTTTATCCACGCTGCTGACCTACAGCTTTTTGTCCAAGTTCAGTGAAATCACGGCCATGAAAGCCAACGGCGTCAGCCTGTATCGAATGGCTGTTCCCGCTCTGGCTGTTGCGGCAGTTGTTTCCGTTTTTTCATTCTTCTTCACGGAACTCGTCACACCCGCCTCTATCCAGAAAACGGAGTATATTGTGAAAGTGGAGGTGCAAAAGCAAAAATCCCTGGGTTTTTTCAAACAGAATGAAATCTGGTACCGCGGCCATAACGCGATTTACAATTTTAAAATGTTTGACGTCGAAAAAAATATTTTACTCGGCATCACGATCAACCATCTCCATCCCGATTTCACGCTGAAGCGGCGCATTGACGCCGAAAGAGCGGAATGGAAGAATAATCAATGGGTATTTTTTAATCTGCTGGTTACATCATTCAATCAGGATCATTCGCCGGTTCTGGAATGGTCTAAGGAAAAAACCATTCCGATCCCGGAGCAGCCGGACGATTTTAAAATCATCCAAAAAGATGCTGAAAAAATGGGATATTTTGAACTGAAGCGCTACATCAAAAAGATCCGGGCGGAAGGATACGATGTGTCCAGATACCTCGTTGATTTGCAGGGGAAAATTGCTTTCCCGTTAGTCTGCCTGATCCTTGTCTTAATCGGCATGTCCTTTTCCGTACGGTCGGAGAGGAGCGGAGGTCTCATGCAGAGTGTCGCGATGGGAATATTTATCGGGGCTTCCTACTGGATTGTCCACGCGTTCAGTATGTCTCTGGGCAGGTCGGGGACTCTGCCCATTTTCATGGCGGCCTGGGCTTCCAACATCCTCTTTGGCGGACTCGCCGCTTTCCTGTTTTCCCGCATGAGAACTTAATGATTAGGTAGGAGGCGGGGTCACCCCCGCCGTCCTCCCACACCACCGGACGTGCGGTTCCGCATCCGGCGGTTCATTGAACACGCTGAAGTCGTCGCATCGTATCTTGCAGCGACACCAACCCTAAC
>JAIGNE010000023.1:0-5659 GCA_036528635.1 Deltaproteobacteria bacterium | reverse complement strand
CTCCTTTGTGAAAGAGACTTTACCATATTGATCCTATGGCTCAAGAAGCTTTCTCTTGATTCTTAACCTTTTTCTAATATTCTGTTGTCAAAGAACTTGTATGTCCCTTAATTGCGACACAGTCTCTGAGGGGAGAGGGAATTAAAAGGGTCAAGATGAATACAACCGAAAATAAAAAGCCGAAAGTCGTTATCATCGGCGCGGGGTTCGGCGGCCTGTGGGCCGCGCGAACGCTCGCCGATCAGCCGGTCGATGTGCTGGTGATTGACCGCAACAACTACCATACCTTTCTGGCGCTGCTTTACCAGGTGGCCGCGGCGGAGCTCGACGCGGAAGACATCGCCTATCCGGTGCGCAGTGTTTTCTGGAACATTCCCAATATTGATTTCATCCTGGCTCACGCCCGGCGCATCGACCTGCAAAACAGACGGATTGAAACGGACGGTGCGACCATCGACTACGATTATCTGATTATCGGCACCGGCAGCATGACTTCAACCTTCGGCGTTCCGGGCGTTGATGAGCACGCCTATTTCCTTAAAACACTGGAAGAAGCGGTCACCCTTAAAAATCAAATTATCTGCTGCTTTGAGTCGGCGTCGCGGGAGACGGACCCGGCCCGGCTGAGGGCACTGCTCACTTTTGTAATTGTGGGCGGCGGCGCGACCGGTGTGGAATATTCCGGGGCGCTTTCCGAACTTGTCCACGGTCCGCTGAAAAAAGATTATCCGTCCATCGATTTTTCCGAAGTCAAGATCATCCTGCTGGAGGCCGCCGAATATCTTGTGTCGCCCATGCCTGCAAATATTCGTAACTACACAGCCGCTCAGCTCCGTCATATGGGCGTGGATGTCCGCCTGAAAACGGCTGTGGCCGAAATCATGCCGGATGACGCGACGCTTAAAAATGGTGAGAAGATCTTAACCCATACGGTCGTCTGGACGGCGGGTGTCCGGGGAGAAGATCTTGCTGCCATATCCCATATACCAGTGGGCCGTGACGGACGCGTTGCGGTGCAGGACACGCTTCAGGTTGCGAACCACCCCGATGTTTACGTCATCGGTGATCTGGCGGCAATCAAAGAGGAAACCCGCATTCTCCCGATGGTTGCGCAGGTGGCCATTCAGTCCGGTATGCAAGCCGCGCGAAATATTGTGCGCCAGATTGCAGGCCTGGCGCCCAAACCTTTCCATTATGCTGACCGCGGCTCGATGATCGCCATCGGCCGCAAGGCGGCGGGCGTCGCCATCGGCAAAAGGACATTTCAAGGATTTGTCGCCTGGATCATGTGGCTCGTGATCCACCTTTTCAACCTGATCGGGTTCCGCAACCGGGTCATGGTGCTCACCAACTGGGCGTGGGATTATCTGCTGTATGAGCGCGCCGTGCGCTACGTTTTCCCCTCCACAATGCCCACCGGATCAAAATACAGCTCCTGCTCGCCCGGGCGACCCGAAGAGCAGGACCGTGCCTCCAAAGAGCAATAAGTATTTCCAGGCAAACCGAAGAATCGGGCGGAATCCTTTTCCCTGCTATCGTTGTTCCTCCTGGTCTGCAAAGCTTCCAGCTCCGAAATTCATCTGGAAAGAGTTCTTCATGTAATAAGCTAAAACAATATCAGCGGGCTTGATGCTGAAAATTTTGGACAGACGCGCCGAATGCTCACCGGCAGCCTCTGTTTCCTGGATAAGGTTTGCCGCGCCGGTCCGGACGATGAATTTATCAGGATACAAGCGTGAGACGTCCAGTGCGTTTGCCTTAACGCCGAATTCCGGTTCATAGACTTTTCCGTTCAATATATTGTAGTTGGGCAATCCCTGGAACCTTTTAAACCATCCCTCTTCGCTCGGGGAAACATCGCTGCGGGGAATGAGTTGGACAGTCAGGACTGTTTTGTTGTTCAGGGTCAGGCTGCCGGTATATGACGCCGGTTCACGCTCCAATCGGACATCGCCCATGATTTTGGGAAAGCCCAGATACAGGATGCCGCCGATTCGCGCCTCATCGCTCGTCACCGGCATGACGACGCAGTGCCATCCTGTTCTTTGTTTGTATTTCGCCAGGAGAAAAACGGCCGCTTCGCGGTAGGGCCGGGTAGCCTTGTCCATCTTGTAATAGTCCATCACAAAGATCATCACCATCGGTTCATCCGGCATATCAAACACGGATGGCAGAAGCTCCCGATAGGCGGAGACGTCCCGGGTTTTGTAGTAAACGAACAGACCGTCGAATTCGTAATAGGTGTACGGTCTTTCCTGAGCGGCAAAGCCCGCTTCCAGGCAGAGAAACATCAGGACCAGGCCTGTCGCCAACATCCGGCCGGTCACTCTAAACAGGGCTTTCATCATCATGACCTCCTGATTTTGAATTCACGCCCTCGACCTCATTCATGATGGCCGAAGGTGTCATAAATACTTGTCAAACCAGGCAATGGCCGATGTGACAGCCTGGTTTAGATACGTGTCATAGATTTCGAAGTGTGTTCCGGGAATCGTCTCATATTTTGCCGGGACATGATGCTTGACGATGTTGTAGACCTTTTCGCCGTGTTCCCGGTTGTCCATCAGAGTTTCCTTTTCAGCCACGATGATGAGGACCGGAATCTTCAGCAGACCCGCAAAGGCCACGGGACGATATTCGGCAATCCGCGACAGATACGGCGTCCCGTTGAGGCCGGGTATTTTGTTTTCACCCTGAGGCACCGGATCCATTTTCCCGCGCGCCCGCAGGACCGCCTGCTCACGCGGCTTGAAAAATTGATGGACCCAATGACCATCCATGGAAGGAACCTGGCTGACGATGCACTTCACCCGGCTGTCTTTCGCGGCCACATAGACAACATGGCCGCCGCCAAAGCTGGTGCCCCACAGACCGATCCGCCGATCGTCCACGCCCGGCTCGCCGGAAAGAAAATCCAGGGCGGCGATAATGTCTTCGGTCTGGTCGAAGGGATCGACCAGCTCCCGGATCGCGCGAGCCTGGACAGTCACTTCTCCATGGGCGTCGGGAGCCGGCATGTCGCCCTTGATGACCAGGCGGCTGTCGCTTGTTCCCCAACCCCGATAATCAAAGGTCAGGACAACATAACCGGCCTGTGCAAACAGAGGGGCTATCGCGATGTCCAGATGAGAACGCAGGCCGCCCCAGCCGTGGCAGAGAATAACCGCCGGAAGCTTGTCTTCGGCCGTGAGCCCCTGGGGCCGGAAAATCGTACCGGACATCCGGGTGCCGTCGCTCCAGATGTCCACCTTTCTCGATTCAATTTTCCTGATGACATCCTTTGGCTTTGCAATTGCGTCGGAGCGGACATCCGCAAGGCCCGCTGCAGCGCTGAAAATCAAAAGCAGCAAAGCAGCCAGAATATTTATTCTTAAACCAGCCATCATTTTCTTCTCCTTTATTTATGAAGATTCGGCTCCCAGTTTTCCCGCTTTCTCCAGCTCATCGGCCACGCGGGCGAGACCCAGAGCGGTAAGCGTCCGGCGCGTGGGATACCCGGAGGCAATATCCCAGCCCTGCAATTTGTAAAAACGGGTTTTGAATTCTTCAACCTTTTTCCTGTCGAATGTTCTTCCCAGTGTATCCATATAAGTCCACTGGCCATTCTCTTTTCCCGGCAGATACACGGCGGGCATGCCTTCCCCATTGCTGACCACGTCATAAGCATAGTCGGCAAAACGCACCATGTCGCGATGCCTGCCCTGGAGCGTCCAGATGGCGTGATCGAGATTCCAAATTTTGCGGCCCAGCTCAATGCTGTCGAGAAAGGTCATATTTTTTCCGGTCACGGCATTGAGAAATTTCGGTTCCGCGATGCCCGTGGAGCCGATCTTGCCGGGAGCTCTGTCGTTGACGAAGTCCGCCCAGCGCCAGTCGCAGAAAAGAGCGGACTGTTTCCAGAAGCGGGTGTAGTAGCGGTGCCAGCTGACCAGCTTGGCCATATGCTCGGAGTACATATTGGCCGTGCTGTAGTCCAGCATCAGTTCATCTCCCTGAAAGGGCGCCATCTTGTCGGTGACGATTTTTACCAGCACTTCCGCCGAAACCCGCGGTTCCGTGCCGTAAGACCGGGCGATGAGCAGATCAATCTTGATCCAGTCCAGGTCATGCTCGTTAATATCCCGGTCACCCAAAAGTGTTCCATAGCCCCATTCCAGCTGCGCCGTCGGTTCCTTGTGCACCGGCAGGCCCCAGAAGGGAAATTGCAGCAGGCCCGTTTTCAGATCGCCGTCCAGGCGCCCCCATTTTTTAGCGGCCCGGATGACGCCGTCGGCCAGTGTGTCTCCGAAGGCATGGGGCTTGTCCTTTCCGTCATTGCGATAGGCGATGCTCGTAAGCAGCTGATCGACAAACGCCAGGCTGCCGCGATCCTCAAAATTCAGCGGGCAGTCGATTTCTTTTCCCGGGCCAAGAATGCCGCGGGCATTCAACTCGGCCAGGTAATTATCGCAAAAAATCATTTCATGGGCATTGATGCCGTAACGGTTGAGCAGGTCACTGGCCCGGCGCTGAATGTCCAGCGATTGAGCGCTTCGGTAGAATACCGTCGTGAAGCACATGGTGCCGTTGCCCAGCCCGCTTTTGTATCGTGCCCGGCAGCCGGAATGACAACCCACGCAGGCCTGGGGGCGCTGCTCCTCCCTGGGTTTTCCCATACCGGGAATCATTCCCCACAGTGTGACCGGCACCGGTGGAAGATCGAATCCGGATGGTGCGGGAGCGGTTGCCGGGCTGTCCGGATTAAAAGCATACTGCTTCGTTTGCTCCAGGCGCGCCGCCATCAGGGCTCTGGGGTTATGCACGTGAATATCGCCCGTGCCGATTACGCTGATGGCTTTAAGGTTCTTCGCACCCCAGACGGCGCCAAACCCTCCCTGGCCGGAGCCGTGAGCGGCATCATGAATCAGGCAGGCCATCCGACTCAGGTTTTCTCCGGCGGGGCCGATCGCCAGGATAGCCGGCTGCTGGGTGGTTCTTTCCCCGTCATTTCCGGTGGGCGAAAGCCAGTCGTTTGCCGTCTTATCTCCGGCGACATAACGCCAGATGGTTTCCTGGCAGGCCTTCGTGTCCTGTCCCCACAGCGACAGGGGCTGACAGTCGCGGATGACGACTTTTTCATTGCGGATGTCAATCCAGACCGGCCGGGGGGCTTTGCCTTCCAGAACGATTCCGTCCCAGCCCGCATACTTGAGCATGGCGGAAAACCGGCCGCCGAAGTTGCTGCGGGTAAACCAGCCGATGGGATAGGATTGAACCCCGATGCCCTGGACTTCCGTTCGGCCGCCCGCCGCCGGAACAAGCGTGCCGGAAAGCGGCGAGGTCATGATGGTGACCACGTTTCCCGGATGAAACCCGTCGATGGTCTTGTCCTTGACCAGATCAAAGAAAATCGCCGATCCCATGCCGTGCCCGCCTACCCACTGTTCGTAGCGGCTCGTGGGGATCGTCATGATTTTCCCGTCCGTCAAATTGATTCTCAGAATTTTTCCGGCATATCCGTTCATAAAGTGCACCTTTGTTAATCTTCCCCGCCCCTGGAGACTGTGTCGCAATTAAGGGACATACAAGTTCTTTGACAACAGAATATTAGAAAAAGGTTAAGAATCAAGAGAAAGCTTCTTGAGCCATAGGATCAATATGGTAAAGTCTCTTTCACAAA
>JAIGNE010000022.1:0-9609 GCA_036528635.1 Deltaproteobacteria bacterium | reverse complement strand
CTGAAACGGAAGTATAACAAGATGTACACAGCAGAAGTTGTTGGCGCCTTCGCTCTTTACACCATTCTGATGGCGCTGTTCACCAACCCGGTTATTGATGCAGTAAAGAACATCATGACCTGATCGGGGCAGTAAAAGAGACGCAGAGGAAATCTAAGGAAGGAGGATTAGGATCATGATCGCGACACACAAGATCAACCAGAAGCAGTATCAGGGCTACACCGGCGTGTTGATGATATCGGCCTGGGGCCTGGCGATGGTGATTGCATCTTTCCTGTTCCTCTACATCGGTCACCGTCTGGATGAGATGCTGGGAACCGCACCGAATTTCATGCTGGGCTTGTTCATGCTGGCGATCTTCATCTGCGTCATGAGACTCTATCAGGAAGCAAAGAAACGAATGAAGGATTTGTAGCAGCCGCTGCACCCAAAACATGATCTGTCTATATAACGAGCCCCCTCAGGTTAACCGACTGAGGGGGCTTTTTATTTTAACAATGGCCTGCGTCGCCTTTATTTTCCGGTGTTGTCAAATTCGGCTGAAGCCAGTTTGATGCTGACCGCCAGCACTTCGATGGCTTTTTCCAGTTCGGAAACCGGCGGCCGGGTCGGTGAAATACGGATATTCGCATTTTTGGGATCTTTGCCGAAAGGAAACGTCGCACCGGCCGGTGTGATGGCCACGCCCGCTTCCTTGCACAGTTCGACAGCCCGTTTGGCCACCGGCTTGGCCGTATCGAGGCTGATGAAATATCCACCCGCAGGTTTGCTCCAGGCAGCCAGTCCCGTTCCCCCCAGTTCTTTTTCCAGCACTTTTTGAGTGATGTCGAATTTCGGTTTGAGCAGTTTGGCGTGTTCTTTCATGAGGCCGGCAATTCCGCCCGGATAAGCGCTGAGGAATTTAACATGCCGCAACTGTTCGGCCTTGTTCGGGCCGATAAACATGGTGCCGAAGAGTTTGGCAATATAAGTCAGGTTGGCGACGCTGGTGGCCATGAAACCCAGGCCCGCGCTGGCAAAAGTTGTTTTTGACGTTGAACTGAAAAGATAGACCCGATTGGGATTGCCCGCCTCTTCACAGGCGCGAAGCAGGTTTTTCGGTTTTGCGGGGTTTTCCACCAGATGATGAACCAGATAAGCGTCGTCGGCAAAAATGGTAAAATCGGGAGCGGCGGTCTTCATCGAGACCAGCCTCATGACCGTTTCATCGGAAGCGGAATCGCCCGTGGGATTGGAATAAGTGGGGACAAAAAGGATTCCTTTGACGGCCGGGTCCGCTGCGGCTTTTTCCACCGCATCCATATCCGGTCCTGTTGGGGTCATTTTGACCGGGATCATCTCGAAGCCGATCTCGTTCAAAAGTGTGAAATGGCGGTCGTAGCCGGGTACGGTGACGATCATTTTGGGTTTGTCGCCTTTGCACCAGGGTGCCGGGCTGCCGACAAGACCCCGCAGCATCGCCCACATCAGGACTTTGGAAAGAATGAGCAGGCTGGCATTGTTGCTGACCAGCGTTTCTTCGGGCTTTGCACCCAGAACGGCCGAAAAAAGCTCGCGCGCTTCGGGCAGGCCCAGAATGCCGCCGGGATAATTGCGGATATCAAATCCGCTTTTGGTGATGACGTCCTTTTCCGAAACACAAGTCAGCATCGGGTTCGACAGATTAAAGTTATCGTCTCCGGGCTGACCGCGTTCGATATTTAATTTCAATCCAAGCCCTTTTAAGGATTGATAGCGCAACTGCAAGTCCTGCAAACTTTCCATACGATCGTAAAACCTCCCATGAAGTTGTTTTTTTCACCGGGGTGCTTCTGAACATGGTTGAGGGATTTTGTCAATCGGGGTTTTTAGTGAATAGGGGAATAGCTCATAGCTCGTAGCTGAAGGTTTAAGGTCAAACCAGTTTTTTCGCCACCAGCTCGGCAAAATGTTCGAAGGAGCGGTTGTAAGTCTTTTCCGCATCCTTCGGGAAAAAGCATCCCGGCAGCTGCCGTTTCGGCAGGTGATAAGCGATGCAGTCGCAGCAGACGCCTTTTCGGCTGCAGGGCTCATAGGTGCACGTGCAAACTTTCAGATTTTTTTCTTTTTTGCAGTCCATGGGTCCATCCATCAAACGATTCACGGTGCGTCCGATTCTTGTCATAGAGAATGCATAATTCCTCTTTGCCTGTTCCAAAGTGTTCAACCGATCCGGGTCCAGCCGGCCCGGTTGATATAAAAGACAAGTATTGACATGGCTTAAGCGAAAGGACGGAGCCTTGCGGCGGATGGAGCTGTCCGTCGATTGCTTCAGGGATCCATCCACGTGAAGACGCCTTCTTCCAGGTTCATCGCATTGCTTTCGTGCGTTAACTGTCCCGGCCAGCGCGTCCGGGCGATGCTTTAGATTGAGAGTCGTTTTTAACCTTTTTCATTTCACGATCATCTGTCGTCGGGTATCCCCCGCGGTTTTTTTATAGCGTGCTGACCGCTTTCAAACTTTACGACAGATTAAAATCGTATGGCATCATACGAACTTTCGAAAGCTTCAGGTTTTGCAGTTATTTCCGCAATATTTGAAACCGGCGTTGCATACACCTGTACGTAATGCTCCTTTTCGATTGTCGAGATGGAATGACTTGATTTAAAGAGCGCGAAGTCTCTGTGTTCGAGATCAATCGTATGTTTACCGGGATTTGTTTCGACGATAACATATTCTCCTACGCTGAGCCTGCAAATTCCTTTTCCATCAAGAGACAAATTGATTTTTCCTGACCCGTCTATGCCGGTCCAAAATTTATTTGAATTATTGAATATGATTAGTCTTACTTTCGTATCATCAGTCAATGGTTTCAATATGTCCTGTGAGGGCAAATTGATTTCTCGTTGAATTGGTGTCACCGCACACCCAACAAAAAGTATTGCACTTAAAATAATGAGAATGGTTATTCTTATATGATTCATTGTTCCTCCATTTTCATTCGTCTGTAGAAAAACTGTCCGTTTTGCAATAGTTGCGTTCCGGTCGGCCCTTTTTTCTTGGTGTAAATAATTAAACTTGGCTTGGCGTTTTTTTGACTATATCATTTATGTGTTCTGTTCAATAATTCTTTTATGGTCCAGGGGCAATGCGGAATGCTCCTGAAATAGCCAGTTTCCATTCTTTCCAGCAGCTGCTCATCGTTTTTCCGGGCAATGAATTCGCTGCATCCCCGCGTTTTAGACGGCACGAAATTGCCCACTCCTGTTTTGAGTTCAATTCTCTTTCTTGCGGAGCCGGCCGGTAAAAAATTCCAGGAGTGGCTGATTGTAGTCATCCTGCCACAAGTGGTTTTCCAGGCTGCGGCGTTCATCGCCGATGAGCTCAAAGGCGGGCTCTTCCGGATAGCCATGCCGGCGGAGCAGTGCCGCGACTTTCTCGGTGCACGACCTGTCATGGACTCCGTCATATTTGTGGCGAAAGATGCGGAATACCGGCTTCGCGGCTGCATCTGCGCCGTCCCAGGGTTTCTCATGGGGGTAATTGGCCGAACGGCAGGCGTCGGGTTCCGTGATCGGCCTGCCGGTTTCGTTGTCAAAACCGGCGCCGTGCACGGTTTTGCGAGGCGTTGACCCTTTTTCGCAGACGCGGTGCCATCCGTAAGGGTCGCCGCTGGATATGGGAGCAAAGGCTGTGATCAGATTCCCGAAGCGCGTCGCCGCCCGCACCGTCATGTATCCGCCGGAGGAAAGCCCCGTAACGAATATCTCGTCCCGGCTGCCGGTGGGCCTTGCCTTGGGGATGACCGTGCGGATAACCGCTTCGATAAAGGGCAAGTCGAGATTCGCGCGGTTGCGCACCTCGTCGTCCCATACTTTTCCGCAGGGGCGGCCTTCGTTGTCGGTCACGCGATCCGACGATTCGAGCAGAAACACGGCAAAGCCGTCCTTGAGAGCCAGGTCGGTGAATCGAACCTGCGGCCCGACGACGCGGGCATTGGCCACACAAAACTGGAAATGACGGCCGCCTCCGCCGTGCATCACGATAATGGCGCCTTTTGTCCAGGGCCCCTCCGGAGCTTTCCAGAGAATCCGGCGCGGATGTTCCCCGACATCCAGAACGACTGTCTGCCAGCCCCGCCGCGAACACTGACCTTCCTGAAACGGAGCATCGGCATACAGCGGCGCCGCCTGCCCGAGCAGCAGATACGTAGCAAAAAGGAGACCGAGCAAAGTTTTATAAAGTCTTTTTGTCATACAGTGTTCAATGAAAAGACCGCGATGAAATAAAGGGGATGATCATTTCTTCCGGATGCCTTCCCCATTTTTTTTCTATTTCATCGCGTTCATAGCGATTGCCGCAATCTCAGCTTCTGCATCAGGACCACCTGTGAAGTTCAAGGTTGCCATACGTCGGTAGTCTTCAGCCGACATTACGGGAGCTGAAATTTCCTTCATTGTCTCATTAGAGATATCTCCTTTGATCAACTCGGCTCCAGCTTTCCTGATGAGTTCATATTTCCTGTCAAAGAATACTGGCGCATTGGCCAGGCCGGCTGCAGAGATCAGTATATCGCCGGACTGTCTCCACTCCATGTGTTCACAGATGACATGAAAATGTTGTTTTAGGATGTCGAAATTTCCGATCTCCGGAAAGCCGCAGGACGATATCAGGACGGCCTTGGGGTGGCGGTCAATTCGCTTAGGGTGATCGGTGTCCCCCCTCGACGTACCAATTTGGGCAGGTTCCAGGACAATGAAAAATCTATCAATTACATTCTTGACTGAAGCGGGCAGATCAAAAAAATATA
The DNA here is from genome assembly GCA_036528635.1 of Deltaproteobacteria bacterium. Classification (GTDB taxonomy): domain Bacteria; phylum Desulfobacterota; class Syntrophia; order Syntrophales; family Smithellaceae; genus UBA8904. The sequence goes on along the minus strand of JAIGNE010000022.1, from coordinate 4,840 downwards.
GCGGGGCAGCAAGCAGAAAGTAATCAGCCTGCTTATAAACGTCAAGGATCTGCTGAAAGTCATCCTCCTGAAAACACTGGCCTGGTTTCTTCTTGCCCCAACAAGACCAGCAACTGGTGCATGGTCCTATCTTCATCTTGTGCGGATAGAATTTGTGAACCTCAAGATTCTCCCCCATTCCCTCGATACACAAGTCGAGCATTTTCTCGGTGAACGACTTATTTCTTAAAGAGCCGGATATGGCCAGTACAACAGTCCCCATATGATTTCATCCTTTCTTCTTTGTAATGTATTGACGCGAATGAAGAGTATCTGTGGTTAACGAGTCTGTAGCAAAACGTCGCGATATATTTATTATGCTATTTTCAGGAGTCATTTTAACTCTCTTCATCGCCCCGATCGTCGCTTGCGGGGCATTCTCCGTAGTCGAATTTTCGTGCCTCAACCGCTGAATGCCGCTTTCCGACTTATTCTACAGGCTCAACGAAAAAATCACCCGGAGCGTAGCGAACGGGTGCGTTGTCTCGTTCGCTAGTCCATCTTCTGTAGTTTGTATTCATCCCGTATCTGGCGCTCCATTTTGCGCATCAACTTGCGAAGATTGGTCCATTCCTGCAGCAACTTTTCGTATTTCGGGTATGATTTCTGCACTTCAAACCAGGATGCTTTGGAACGATCTTGCTGTTCCCACCACGCACGATAGTCGGCTTGCCATGTCTCAAGGAATGGGCGAAGAACATCCGCAAGAAGATCGTGTATCAGGATGCCGAGATGATTCTGATTCTTCTCCTTCAGCTTTCCAACAGGGAAAGACTTCATTATCTGCCGCGCTTCTTGAAAGAAAGAATGAAGTGAAGAGAGGCTTTCCGCGATTACTTCGCCCGAGAAATCTGCACTTGTTTCATCGCGCCGTTTACCCGAGACAGCCACGCGTGTGACGATTTCCGTGTACAATTGCCACGCGCATTGTCGGTCCTGCTCCGACAGCTTTCCACTGAGCTTGACAACGCCAAAGTTTATTGTGAAATTACCTTCTGTGAGTTCTGGCATAGATTCCTCGATTCACCATGAGTTGGCTTTGCGCATTTTGCGACTCAAATCATATTCACAGGACAGTCTGTCGTCGTACGCTGCATTAACTAAGAAAGTTAGCCTTTCGACATTGATCTTATCCCAATTCGTGACCGATATCTTCGCTTTCGGTGCGAGAAGGTTGTCAATGATGCGATTCGGTAGACAGGGATATCGTTTCTCAAACTCCGCTCTCTCTGTGATTGTTGTCCATTGGCTCGTAGTTGGGTACACTATTTCCTTTTCGCCTTTGTGAGCGACTTGGTAGGATGTGCATCCGGTGGATGGAAGGGTTATTACGATTATGCCGGATTTCTTGTTCACCCTTCCATCGCGCATGCTCGAATAGAGTTCCCAATCTACGTGTTTTCGTTGTTTCGTCTCTGTTCCGACGAGCAGGATCGTGACGCTTGTATCTTTTAAGTAGTCGTCGCGAATTAGCTCACGGATAGTTTCATCGTCTAGGTCGTCGTCGATATCGCCAGTGTCTACCGATTGGTCATTGAATATCTGATTCTGTTCGGCGAACTTTATGAGTTCCTCCTTGTACCACTGGTCGTTGGCGTGGTGATAACTGATAAACACCTTGTGCATGAGACCCTCCTCATTTATAGCGAGCGAAATGCTCACTTGGAGCGCGCCACGGGCGCGCGATCGGGTGGATCGACCTTGCTCGCTCTATTCATAATTGACAAACATCAAATCCAAAATAACGTAATATTTTTGTTGTCCTTCCATTAATTACCGGCAGTTCTTCTTTGTTTTGCCAACCTATAAGTTCTTGAACATTGGACTGCCCGAAAACATTTAATTTGTATTTGCGGTTGAAAATTAAATTCGCCATTCTCTCTACTATTTCTGTATTGCTGAAGATCAAATAAGACAGACTTACTTTAATTTGACTTATATTATTCTTTCCCAGAAATTCCTGCTTTAATGTTTCAAGACCGCCAGGATAAAACCTGAGACGATCATAAAATGAATGCAGAGTGCATAATGCATCAAATATTTCGTCAGGATTTGCCTCTAAAATGGATTCTTCCGATGAGAAAACGGTTTTTAATTTTGGATAGGTTTCGTTAACAATTGTTTCTTCGAAGTACGGCCATGGCGTTTGGTGCCACTCTTCCACTAATTCTCTAATTTTTTTGTGCTGAGATGCTCCTGAAATAGGGGGTGTTTGTTTCCAGTTATCTTTTTGTGCATGCTTTTGCCTTACAAAACTAATGAAAGAGTCGATTTCTAGACGCAATGGTATTTCTAATTCTGTTTTTTTCCTGTTTCCCACTTTTTCGTAAACTTGTCGTATTGTGTTGAATGAACTTACAGCCTCTTGATATGTCTTTCTATAATCCTCGATGAATATGTTTTCCTTCGATTGTTTTTGTTTGTCCCTGCCGATATTATACCCAACGACCTTTCCAATTTTCTTTTGGACTTCTTCCTCTAGTTTTGAAACATCCGAATCTAAAGTCTTAAAGGCATCGTAGATTCTTTTGTAGTCTTCGGCAGTTTGTTGAGTAAGGACTTTTGATTCTCTCCAATATTGCGAAAACAGATCGACTAATTCAGCAAAAATATTATCTTCGGCATCAACGTGAACCATAATTTCTTGGTTAGTCGTCATTGCCGAATGTGTCAAATTTGCAGAGCCAACCAAGGCACCTGACGCACCGAAAATATAGAGTTTAGGATGGAATGATCTGTCGGAAAAGAATCGAGCTTCAATGTTTGATATTTTAAGGAGTGCTTCCAAAGCGTTTGGGGATGTTGGAAATCCGAGCCTCACCACAATTCTCACTTTACAGCCTTGTTTACTCAGATTTTCTAGAACGCTTGTGTCTGTGAGGAATGCGACAGCAATATTGATGTTGTTGGCTTTTGTTATTAGAGTATTGACGGCATTCTGTATAAAATCGCTTCGTGAATTTCTGTTGCTATATATATTTAGGTTCATATGACGACTTCATCTCCTTTAGCGAATGCGCCGCATAACCGGCTGGCAATGGAGCGGAGTTGCCAGTCCGAGTTGATGCGGTTGTTCTGCCGTTTTTGTCTTGTTTCATTCGTCGGCGATCGAATCCGCAGCGTCGTACCCTTCTCTCGTCACCTGAAACACTTCACCTTTGTGTCCAACATCCGTAATGAATCTTCGCCGCTGGAGGTCTTCGACACCACCAACCCAAAGCGCGACGCTTCGGGGGTTCTGATCCGGGATAAGCTGTTTACCATTGACTTTGACTGTTTCACTTCCAAAACCACGATGACGCAAAATGTGGCCATTGCTAGAAGCGGCGGCCTTTAAGATTGTCTTTGCTTCGAGTGATAGCTCTGTGGACGTCGTCCTAGTTTTCGGAGCAGTTACAACGCCGCAAATTCCTTCCCGCCAATCGACTACCGTCGGCTTAATTGGCAGTGCACGGACAATCTCCCTAAGTGCTTCTAAGGAGGTCTTGGGTTGCTTCCACACATAGATCTTCAGCAACTCTGGTATCTCTCCAGCCTTGCCCTCTGAATCAACGAACTGCAATGTAATGATAGAGAATCGGTCACCCTTCGTCCTCTTCTCCTGGATTGCATATTGAATCTCGGTTTCCAGATATCCTTCATCCTTAAACGAAGGAGTGATGAAGAACACAACCCCACAAGAGTCCTGCATGCCTTGAAGGAGGCCCCGTTCCAGCGGAGTGCCTGCGGGCATTGCCTCTTCATCAAGCCAAGGTTCGTAACCGAGTAACGCGAGTGTGTTCTTGAACTCGGTCACTTTCCCTTTGTCGACTCCTTTGTGGCTCAAGAAAATCCTTTTCGCGTCGCTTACTACCATATTCATCTCCTTTCCACAGATAATGCAAAAGTGTCCGTCACGTCGTTTCAGTTTGACTGTTTCATTACAGCAGGGGAAATGCAAGATATCCAGCATTTCGTCAGTTTCCATTGGAGGAGAACCAGCCTCAGGTATTTCTGTTTTCATGTCAATATTTAGGAATCCACTAGAAGCCTTCTTCATCTCCCGTTCAAGTCTCATCAGTTCAGGGCGAACCACAACGTCAGTTGCCACCGCATTTATGTACTCGATTTGATCTTTGGTATACCAGCAGTCACGGCCTTTGTTGCCACAGTAGGGACAGAATGAAATCGGTTCTTGGCTGCCTTCTCCAAAGAGGACTTTGAAACGCTGCTCGCAGGATGGGCATTCTTGCGACAGGTAGCCGTCAGCGTCAGTGGGAAAACTTATCTGCAAAGATCTCTCCTCCATTCTTTGTCTGGCAGAACGACTAATCTACCGATCCGGTAAATTCCGGGTTTGGTTACAAAATGACTTTCTAATTGTTTTTTTCCTTTAAAAGACTCCTCGGAAATCAATTCATCATAAATTGCCGTATCCGTAAAAGGTCCATATTATCTGAAAATACCACTCCGGTTATTTAATGCTTTTTGGATATTGTGGGTCAAAAAAAATGTTTTGATGGAGGTTCACGGATGAATGACGTTTCGTCGTTTCCGGAGATGTGTGCTGATCGAAATCAGGCTCGGGGAAAACCAGATTCCTTTCTACGCCGCCTGGGCACACAGTTCATCCGTTTCTCCAATGTGCAGCAATCTACTCCAACAAATTAGAAAATTCAATTATTTCTTGATGCTTCGAATTGCCTCACATAAAATGTTACCGAAGGGGAAGACAAAAGAGGTTCGTTGACTCATAATTCGATGTTACCGGGAAGAGATTCGGAAACGGAGGATTATTTATGAGTCCGCAAGCCAAAGAAGA
>JAIGNE010000021.1:0-28614 GCA_036528635.1 Deltaproteobacteria bacterium | reverse complement strand
AAATCGCATCTTCCGGATCTCCTGTAGCATCTCCGTCCGTCTCATCCGTCACCTCCATTGAGGCAACTTAGCAACCGGACAGTTTATGTGCTACATAACCGGACAAATTATTTGCTCCTTACAAAAGTGGAACCAACAATTTGACAGAAAGACATTAAATCGGTATGGTTTATTCCGATTCCCCGGCAGAGAAAAAGACGTCGACGTGAATATTAATCCCCTGTACTAAGAAAACGGACCATCCATGGGAAGGCTTTCCAACGTGACAACAAATAATGTTCGCATATCCAATAAACTATTCGCAGCGCTTCTTTGTTTAATCATTTTAATGCTGCTGATTATTGAAATCATATTGAACCTTACGCCACCGATATCCCGTGATGCCCTCATTCACCATTTAGCCATTCCCAAACTCTGGCAGGAAAACGGCGGATTCTATGAAATCAAATGGGCAGATTTTTCATACTACCCGATGAATATTGATTTGCTTTACACGATTCCTCTTTACTTGAATAAGGACTTCATTGCGAAGTTCATTCACATGAGTTTTGGAATCGGGACGGCATTGCTGATTTATCTTTATTTAAACAGGAAAATCAGCCGCATTGCGGGCCTTTTAGGCATTCTTGTTTTTCTCAGCACACCCATGGTCATCCGCCTATCGACGGTAGCCTACGTTGATCTTGGTTTGACTTTTTTCACAACTGCCGCCATTTTCTCTTTTATTCGCTATCGAGACGGTAAATTCAAAGAAATAAAATGGCTGCTTTTGTCATCAGTAGCCATGGGCCTTGCGCTGGGAACGAAATACAACGCTTTGATTGCCTGGTTCTTTCTATCAACTGCCATTATATTTATCTATTCCAGGGATACGGGAGAGCAATGGAAAGCCGTCCAATGCGGTTTGATTTTTTTTCTTGTTTCGCTTGTTGTATTTTCTCCCTGGCTCATTAAAAATATCCTCCTGACGGGCAATCCCCTGTATCCCTTATTGCAAGGGATCTTCAACATGGCGGACCAGAACCCAAATGTCGCCCATTCGATTTCCGGCGGGACATACAGCGGAATATTTCAGATGCGGGAAGCGATGTTTGGAGAAAGTTTCTGGGAAACGCTGCTTATTCCAATCCGATATTTCTTTCAAGGGCAGGATGACAATTTTCGCTATTTCGACGGCGTATTGAATCCTGTTCTAATCATTCTATCGCCCTTTGCTTTTATCAACAGATCATTCTACCGGGACAAACTGTTTTTCACAGGCTTTGCAGTTTTCTTCATTCTGACAGCCACGTACCTTGATCAAACAAGGATACGATATATTTTACCCACGATCCCCGTCCTGTCGGTCCTTGCCGTGATGGGCTTTATGAACATCCTGGAATGGACGATGAACCGATCAAGTCAATCGAGGCAAATTCTGGCCGTTATATTTATTTTTATTTTTATTGTCATCATGGGTCAGAATATTTTTTATATAAAGAATTACTATCAGAAAATCAGCCCCATGAATTACGTTTTGGGCAAGGAATCAAGAGATGAATTTATTTCGCGTCATATCGGCAGTTATGCTGCTATCCAATACATCAATCAGCATACGCCGGAAAATGCCAAAATCCGGCTGGTTCTGCTGGCCGGTCGCGGGTACTACCTGAACAGGGCATACGAAGATGACTCGAGCATGGGAATGTCATACTTAAGCGGTCTTGTGAAGGCTTCTGAAACCGATCAATCTTTTCAAAACCGCATTCATTCGCCTGGCCACACGCACCTGCTCCTGCGAACGGCTCTGTTTCATAAATACCTTCAAGATAATTATCCCCCGGAGACAGTGAATCGGTTTTTACAACAGATGAACAGGTCAACAGAAATGATTTATAATGAAAACGGCTATGCAATTTACAGGATTATTTCTGCAAACTGAGTTCGCCGGTAAAGAAAGCATTACGAAATACGAATGCCCCCGATGACGAATTTTACTTTAGTTGCGCTTCCCGATCCGCCAAATGTCGCAGCCGATTGATAATGCCATACAGAATAAAGGATCCTGTTCAGGTTTTACGTTTATGAAAGCTATAAAACAAACGTGAAGAGCCAAAAATCACAAATACAAGCCCCATAGCCAGCATGAAGAAAGCAAATACAAGCGAAGGACTCCCCCCGTACATCGGAATACTGCGATTCGGATCGTTCTGGTCGAATCTTATTTCCAGAGTATCATCCACCTGCAACATATCCCACTGCTGTTTGGCAATAATACTGCTCGCGCTGATTTTGCCGGCGGAAGACATAAACCAGTAATCCATATAGTAATTGCCTCCTCCGTCGGCGGCTGATTGGAAATGTTTATTCGTAATATGGCCGATGGCCCGCCCGTTATAATCCCGAACGTTTGTGTATTCTGAGTAAGCCCCCCAGCTGCCGGCCAGGAAAAATAACCCTATGCCCACACAGATGACTCCCGTCAAAATTCCGGGAAAAGAAATCTTCAAGTGCCGGCCTCCGTCCCATTTTTATTTTCAGAAAATCATTTGCCTTGTTTCAGTAGAAAACACAATAATTTATTTAGCGGGAACATCGCTGCAGATCATGCAAAATAGACAAAAAAAGGGAGACGTTTTTTACGCCTCCCTTTTAATTTCCTTCAAACTAAAGTATTACTCGATCCTGGACGAAGTCAGTTCCATCTGGCCATTGGTCACTGTGACAACTGCTGCCGACACACCCCAATCAATGCCTGTCGCCTCACTGCAATTCAGTGTGAAGTTTTCCTGAGTTCCGGTACCCGTCTGGGTAACAGCCACGTTAGCACTGGCCAGGAAACCGCCGGCTGCCAAAGTTGTAGGGTTAATGGCACCACCCGGATTATCAACACCATACGCGACAGCGGCGGTGTAGGCATTTTTACAATCGCTGTTCAGGGTGGCGACATAGCCTCTTTTCCGATACTGAATGAACTGCGGGATCGCGATGGCCGCCAGAATTCCGATGATCGCGATAACGATCATCAACTCGATCAGAGTAAAACCCTTCTGTCCTTCTTTTTTGCTAAAAGCTTTTAACATAACAGTCCTCCTTGTTTTAAGAATTTGTTTCTATTTGGTTGCTTTTGTTTGGTATTCTTTGCACAATAAATTGTTTTTTTCAATGTTTAATTTTGCCGTCTCACCTCCTCATACCCTTACTCTAAAAATTCTTTTCTCGTCTTGCGGCTTACTTCTAAGCAACGAAAATGCCAAATATTACGATTTTATTATTCATTACCAATATCAAATATTTATAAAATAAATGTGACATGAATCACATAAAAATATTGCTGGTGTAGCTTAACAAGCAGGTCATTTTCACCAAACAGTAGCCAATTTGCACTATCCCATTAAAACGTTTTTACCCTTAAATAAAATATGATAACAAAATCTAAATGATTATTGGAGATGACCGAGGCCTTGAAAGAAAGAATAAAGAAACTCTGTTTGATCTGACGCAGAATATTTAATACAGTAAACAGCAACATCCTCATCGGGCGGTACTATATGAATTTAAGAAAAACAGTGGAGAATCTTCAAGTGGAAAAGAACGGCGCCTGGGTGCTTCTCGGCTTTTTCCTGATTGCAGGCGTCACCATCAAATTCGGCTTTTTGTCCCAGGGGAGCTTATGGCCGGATGAAGCACTTTACCTTTACATCGCCAGAAATTTATCATTTGACCTCAGTAATTTAACGGATATATCCGGCAGGATATTTTATCATAACCCACCCCTGTTGATGTACCTGTTAAGCCTGATGCCGAATACCGATCCCAATGCATTTTCCACGGCAGCCAGATCGGTGATTGTTTTGATGAACATCGCAACGATAGCAATTACCTATTTTATCGGGAAAAAGACCTATCATCCCCTGGTGGGTTTGATGGCCGCCGGTTTCGTGGCGGTATGTCCCCTGTCGAATTGGACGAGTGTCAGAATTTTAACCGATACACCGGTTGTTTTTTTCATTTACCTGTCCATCTGCATGCTGATATACGACAAAAAGACGGCGTTTTATTTTTTCGGTTTATGCGCTGTGCTGACCAAGTATTCCGCTTTTCCAGTCCTGTTTCTTCCCTTACTCCTGCGCTTAAAAACCAGAACATGGGCAATGATCTATGCCGGAATCTTTGTCCTGCTGCTGGGGTTTATTTTAAGCAGGAGTTTTTTGCCGGGTCCCCCGGACTGGATAAGCAGTTTTTATTTTTACTTCCAGATTCCGGACATCATGCAGATGGTGATGGAAACCGAATTTTTCATGGGATATTTTCTCATCGGCTTCACCTTGATCGGTCTAATATTTACGATCGCGGATAAAAAATACTCGGCTCTTTTTCATTGGGTCATCCTTTTCGGGCTGTTCAGGTTCTTTCTTCCCTGGTTTATTTTTCGCGTTTCCCGTTATACGCTGCCGCTTTATCCGGGTTTATTAATCCTTGCCGCCTATGGCTGTTATCGAAGTGCGCAGTTCCTTGCTTTAAAGTGGCCTCAATATACAAAATGGGTGACATTGTTTTTTGTGATTGCCATATCAAGTGTCTTACTCTTTCAATCAATGAAAAGCATCGATGTTTTGAATAACTCCAGCAAAACATTTGTCGGATATGACAAAGCCAGTGCATTTCTCAGGTCAGAACCGGGACCTCATATCATTGCAACGGCATCTCCGGGGCAAATGAAATATTTTAATCCCGGTTTCAATATTTATGATATCGACCCGAACGGTTCCCCTGCTGATCTGCAAAAATTTGTCAGGGAAAAGGATATTCATTATCTTGCCATAGATTTATGGTCACCCCATTTGCCCGCCTGGTGCAGATCGTTCGACTTTCCTCAAAACGGTTATGTCCCGATCTATGGCCATCAAAAAGTATATGTATTTAAAGTCCTGAAAAAACAGTAGACGTACCCATCGTCATAAAAAGGGTAAAATCTCAGATCCGGCTGCCTGTCGGCAGACTCAACAATAGTTGATCCGAAAAAGAATTATGGTGCAATTTTGTTTTTGCTTCACGACAACGCTTCAACCGCAGATCATTGTTCTCCAGTTATGCCGGCTGACGGCAGTAAAGGAGAAAAACTTTTAAAAGAACACCTTGAATATTATCTATTGCCTCGCCGGGTCAAGTGATGCACTGCCAGAAATCACCGTCATGGAAGCGTTGTTTTTAGTCAAACTCCAGCTGGCAGGGCCTGATAATGTTATGGTGTAGTTAGAACTATTTGTCCAGGCCACGTTAGTCGTGATCCCCATTGAAGGATCAAATCCTGCATTTGCCAGAACACCAGGTGTAATTTCTCCACTGGGATTATCCACAAGATAGGCCAAAGACAGGATATAGGCATTCTTAGTGTCGCTGTTCAGCGCCGCCACATAACCTCTTTTTCTGTAAGTAATAAATTGTGGAATGGCAATTGCGGCCAGTATGCCGATAATGGCGATTACAATCATTAATTCGATCAGGGTAAAACCTTTCTGTCCGTCTTTTTTAGTGAATATTCTTAACATAATTTCCCTCATTCCCTTGATAGATGATGTTTATTTTTAATTTATTTATGAGTCATCCGTTCATAACATTTTCAATTTATAAATTAATTCTTCTGGATTTCTTCACTATCATCATTCATAAATTTCCTATGGCTTAGAGCCGAGCAATGGTTATGCCAAATCGTTTTATTTTAAATTAATTAATAAAATCAAATGCATAAATAATCATTCCTGCTGATGTGTAAAAATTCACCCGGATAATATTAAAAAAAACAGGTGATTTTCATCAGACAGTCGTCAATTTGCACAATCCCATAAAATGTTTTCCCCCTATCGGGAAATATGATAAGAATTCTCAGAATGACCATAAAGAGAATATGCTTCTTCTTATCGTTCCTTATGAAAATTGCACTTACAGCAAATATTTCAGGTTTGTGGACAGCTTATATTCCTTTTTGTGTTAAAAAGCCAATAGTTTTAGAAAAGATCAAATCTAAAGTATCTTTTTTATCCCTCGTCAGGAAAGAGGTACTTCAGAGGAAAGACGATTTGCATGATCAGTCATTATTGCAAACGACGTCAGACAGGTTCTCAACAGCCTGGAGATGAAAAAGGGTAAAATAAAATGTTCGAAGTAACGATTATTAAATCATTTTCAGCGGCACATCTGCTTGCGGAAATCGGCGGAAAATGTGAAGAATTACACGGCCACAATTTCAAGGTGGAAGTTACCGTCGGGGCGCCTCAATTAACTGGCGAAGGGATTTTAATTGATTTTCGCCTGGTCAAAAAATGGCTTCAGGAGATCCTCGACAAAATGGACCACCAGCATTTGAATGAACTCCCTTTTTTCATGGGAAAGAACCCTTCATCGGAAAACATTGCATACTATGTTTTTCAGGAAATGAAAATCAGAGTTAAAGCAGCCGAAGTCAGGATGCTTCAGGTTAAAGTTTGGGAATCGGAAAGCTCGGCAGTAACCTATAGCGAGGAGAAAGGATAAAGGCCAAAGGTTCAAGGAAAAATAAAAAAATAAGCACTAACCAGAGGCGCAGCCCCCGCTTAAAGCCTTTGACCTTGCGCCTTGCGCCTTTCACCTGTTTTTATATGATAGATATTCAAAACCAGAAAGATTTTCGCAATATTGATATTAAAAAGGTCGGGGTGAAAAACATCAAATACCCGATCATTGTGCTGGATCGCGCGCGCGGCACGCAACCGGTGAACGCCACGATTAATATGTATGTCAACCTCCCGCATCATTTCAAGGGCACGCACATGAGCCGGTTTGTGGAAGTGCTCAACGATTTCCGCGGTCAAATCAATATTAAAACCTTTCAAACCATTCTGGAAAAGATGCGCCAGAAACTGCATGCCCATTCGGCGCACATGGAAATTGAGTTTCCTTACTTTCTGGAAAAGACAGCCCCTGTCTCCAAAGCCAAAAGCCCTATGGAATACCGCTGCCTTTTCGCCGGTGAAAATAACATCGAGCGAACGGACTTCTTAGTGGGTGTGGTTGTGCCGGTAACCACCCTGTGCCCCTGCTCCAAGGAGATCAGCGCCTTTGGCGCTCACAATCAACGCAGCATCGTAACGGTTAAAGTGCGCTTTAAAAAATTTTTCTGGATTGAAGACCTGATAAAAATAGTGGAAGAATCAGCCAGTGGTGAGGTATATTCTCTTTTAAAGCGTGTGGACGAAAAATATGTTACGGAAAAGGCCTACGAAAATCCGAAATTCGTGGAAGATGTCGTCCGCAGCGTGGCTGTAAAACTCAACGCAGATGATAATTTCATCTGGTACAGCATCGAAGCTGAAAATTTTGAAAGCATTCACAACCACAGCGCTTACGCCTACGTCGAGAAAGGATAGCCAATGGTTGCAAATAACTTCTTCAATCTCTACAATCATGGTTTTATTCGCACGGCTGTCTGTATTCCTGAAGTCAGGGTTGCCGATGTTTCTTTCAACACTCAAAAGACGATAGAACTCGCCGCAAAAGCGGCGCAGCAAAAGGCGATTTTGGCAATCTTCCCCGAACTGGGGCTTACGGCTTATTCCAACGAAGATTTATTTCACCAGGACGCCTTGCTCCGGAGCGTCGAAGATGCTCTGCTCGTCATTAAAAAAGCCTCCGCCAAATTAGATTTGATTTTCGCCTGCGGCGCGCCGCTGCAGGTGGATTGCCGTTTGTTTAACTGCGCGGTAGTTTTTTACCGCGGCAGAATTATGGGAATTGCTGTAAAATCGTATCTGCCGAATTATCGCGAATATTATGAGGCCAGGCAATTTTCACCCGCCCTGGCAGCTCTGAAACCAACCGTGAACCTGGCGGGACAGAAAGATATTCCCCTGGGCGCGAATCTGATTTTTAAAAGCGCCAATGTGAAAAATTTAAACTTATATTTCGAAATCTGCGAAGATGTCTGGGTGCCGATCCCACCCTCGAGTTTCGCCGCCATGGCCGGCGCAACCGTCATCGGCAATTTGTCCGCTTCCAATATCACCATCGGCAAATCGGAGTACCGGCATCAACTGGCCGCCAACCAGTCGGCACGCTGTGTTTCCGCCTATCTGTACGCCGCCGCGGGTTTTGGCGAATCCACGACAGACCTGGCCTGGGATGGTCATGCGATGATCTATGAAAACGGCAATCTGCTTGCGGAATCCAAGCGTTTTTCGACCCGGGATCAAATCATTTGCGGCGATATCGATCTGGATCGACTGGCGCAGGACCGGATGCGGTTTACCACCTTTGGTCAGAATGCCGCAGACCACAAAAATCGATTGGCGGACTTTCAGACGATTGAATTTGAAGTTGATTGCCCTCGCGGACGGTTGCTGCCGGATCGCGAAATTCCGCGATTTCCCTATATCCCCAACGACCAGGAAAAACGTGACCAGCGCTGCTATGAAGCATACAGTATCCAGGTTCAGGGCCTGGCCAAGAGACTCAAATCCTCCGGCATTCCGAATCTGGTCATTGGTGTTTCAGGCGGTTTAGATTCCACACACGCTCTGATCGTCGCAACCAGAACCATGGACCTGCTGGGTCTGCCGCGAACCCATGTCAAGGCCTATACCATGCCCGCTTTCGGAACGACTGATAAAACCTATCGCAACGCCATCAAACTGATGAACGCACTGGGCGTGGAAGCCAATGAAGTCGATATCAAGCCCGCCTGTCTCCAGATGCTCAAAGATATCGACCATCCGTATATCCACGGAAAGAGTATTTATGATATTGCTTTCGAAAATGTACAGGCCGGCCAGCGCTCGGCGCATCTTTTCCGCCTGGCCAATATGAAAAATGCCCTCGTCGTCGGCACAGGTGATTTGAGCGAACTGGCGCTGGGCTGGAGCACCTACGGCATCGGCGACCACATGTCCCATTACAATGTCAACGCCAGTGTCCCGAAGACACTGATTCAGTATTTAATCCGCTGGGTGGCGCAAACGCATCAGTTTTCAAAGGAGGTGTCGGATATCCTTCTGGCGGTTCTGGCAACGGAAATTTCACCGGAGCTTATTCCCGGCGAAAAGGATCAGCAGCCCGCACAGCAAACGGAGCAAATCATCGGGCCATACGAATTACAGGATTTTAACAATTTTTACGTCACCCGCTTCGGTTATCTTCCCGTCAAAGTAGCTTTCCTTGCCTATTGCGCCTGGAAGGATAAAACAACCGGTTCATGGCCGGCTGTCCCGATTGAAAAGCAGAACAGTTACACTTTAAAAGAGATCAAGAAATGGTTGCATGTTTATTTGACCAGATTTTTCAAAACGTCCCAGTACAAGCGCTCCTGTGTCCCCAACAGTCCCAAGGTGGGTTCGGGCGGGTCGCTATCCCCGCGGGGAGACTGGCGCGCGCCCAGTGACAGTGAAGCAGCCGTCTGGCTTGCAAATTGGGAAAAGATCCCGGGCAGGGACAACAAGTCATGAAGCCGTCCTATAAAGATTTTGATGCTACAGAGCTGTTCTGCCCGCAATGCCGGCGGGCTGTGCCCGTGCGAAAAAAACTTCTTTTGGTTTTAGCAGAAGGGGATCAGTACGATTACAGCTGCGTGTACTGCGGAACATCGGTAGGCGACAAGCTGGTGAAAGAAAATGCCGACACAAAAATCCTGATCCGATGAGGCCTTGATCAGGATTTATTTTTTTTGCAGGGCCTGTTTAAGTTTTTGCGCCAGCACACCTGAAGATTCCGACACAGCAGATGGTGATCCACCGTAAACAAGACTGACGTCTCGACTGGAAGCGCTGTTATCTCCCAGGTATTCAGACAAAACCTCACGGCTATGCACATCTTCATGGCAGTAGGCACAAAGATTTTCCCAGTTGCTCCCATCAGGAGGATTATGATGGTGATTACCATCCTTGTGATGAACGGTTAAAAGCTGCCGGTTCAAGCCGGAAAAGTCCCGACCGCAGCGAGCGCAAACCAGCCCGTGCATGCTCAAAGACCTTTCCCGGTAATCCTCACCACCCGGTGCCTTGGCGGCGTTTTTCATTTCCCGCACGGTATCTTCGACGGTTTTTTGCGAGTCGGAGGTCAAAGGTTTTTTGGAAACAGCAACACGCCCCCATTTATTGGAAAATGTCATCCTGGCCATTTCGCTTTAAACCCTTTTCTTACCGGTTAATACATCGAGAAAAACCCTTACCCCTTTGACCACGGCAAAAACCTCCGTTAATTTAAGAAATAATGGGGACTTGACGGCAAATGGTGATATTAATTCTATTCCGCCGACGACCTCACGCATTACCGTGTGAAAGCGTTCGGATGTAGCTGCATACTTCTGAACTTCAGCATTAATTGCTGTCGTCGAATCATTAATACTCGTGGAAATCTCCTCCATGTTTTTCAAAATCGCCGGCAGTCTTTCGTTCAAAGCCTGTAAGGTCACCGTAACGTCGCTCGCCGCTCGCCAAAGCTTCAGCAAAATTGGAATACAGAATATTACGAGCAGCAGCAGAGCGCTACCAAAAATTATTAAACCGACTTCCAAATTCATAATTTTTCTCCTCGAGGGCTTTCAGGGAACAGCTGCCCAATATTGACACCGATCGTCAACGGATCAGACCGGCTTCTTGTTTTTTTCTTCGCGGTAGGCTTCGACACCGGCGTCAAGCGCTCTCTTTAAGCGGTTCTTATTATCGGCAAGCGTCTCGACGCTCTGATGCGCGAACTCATTTATATCTTCTTTTATTTCTTTCGCCTTTTCTTCAGCAATGGCTTCGGCCTCTTTGAGGCGCTCTACAGTTGCCTCATAAGTTGCTTTACTTTTTTCCACTGCTTTTTCATATTCCTCTTTTGCCCTGGTTACAAGTTCATCCGCCTTGTCGGCAATATCCTGTCTGGTTTCTTTGCCGCTCTTTGGCGCAAACAAAATGCCGATAGCCGCTCCTATCAGGCCACCAATGACCAATCCCTTGACCAGATCCCAATCTCTTGCCCCCATGAGACACCTCCTTAAAGTATTTCCTTCACTTTCAGAATATTTGCCTTAATTTAGCACTAAAGACAAGCCTGTCAAGACACAAAAAACCGGGCAACCTATGCGATTACAAAGGTTACCCGGTTCTATAATCCTGCAATTGATTATATGATTATTTTGCCGGTGCAGGAGCCGGGGCTGCCGGTGCTGCAGGTGCTGCCGGTGCTGCCGGTGCTGCTGCATCAGCTGCCGGTGCTGCCGGTGCTGCATCAGCTGCGGGTGCTGCCGGTGCTGCGGGTGCTGCAGGCGCTTCAACCGCGGGTGCTTCTTCCTTCGGTGCTTGCTTACAGCCTACTGCTGCGATGGATAAAGAAGCCAACAAAAGCACGCTAACAAAAATGGCCAATACCTTCTTCATTAGACAATTCCTCCTTTCAAAAATTTTAGTGTGTAATCACACTAGCTTTACGATGGGTGACATTACGCCTTTTTTTTGCCTTGTCAAGAGATATTTAAACATATATAAGTGAGAAAATTTAGCACTAAAGGACGCTGCAATGATACTTGGTATTGACGTCGGCGGAACCCATACAGACGCCGTTCTGGTTCAAAATTTTCAGTTAATCAAGAAGGCTAAAGTGCTCACCAATCCAGCGAATATCATGGCCTCGCTTCTTGAGGCGGGCGAAAAACTGATTTCAGGCAATAACACTAATGATATTGAGAGGATTGTCTTAAGCACAACCATCTCGACCAACGCAATCGTCCAAAACAAAGCCAATCGTGTCGCGATGGTTTTGCTAAGCGGCCCCGGCTTGTCACCGGCCACACTGGATATGGGCAAGGATGCCTATTTCGCACAGGGCTATGTCAACCATCGCGGCATTCCGATTAAAAAAGTGAATAGCCGCGAGATGGGAGACATCGGCAACGAAATTTCAGAAAAACAAATCCGGCAAATCGGCATTGTCGGCAAATTCTCCAACCGTAATCCCCAGCAGGAGCTGGATGCGGCTGAACTGCTGCAGGATGCTTCCAGAAATATTTCTTTAGGTCATACCCTGTCGGGCCAATTGAATTTTCCCCGCCGCATTGCCACAACTTATCTCAATGCAGCCATTCATGACATCTATCAGAGCTTTGTGCAGGACGTTCAGAAGTTCGTCGCAAAGATCGGACCGAATATTCCTGTGTATATCCTGAAAGCGGATGGCGGAACCATCTTAATTGATCAATCGCTTTGCTGCCCGGTGCAGACGATTCATTCAGGACCGGCCGCGGGCATCATGGGCGTCCTGGCAACGGCCTGCATCAAGGAAGACGCTGTGGCGCTGGATATTGGCGGCACGACGACGGACATCTCTGTTTTTGCCGACGGCGTTCCTCTTCTGGAACCATCAGGGGTAACCATTGACGGACGCAAAACGCTTATTCGCGGCCTCTATACAAAATCCATCGGCGTGGGCGGCGACAGCGTTGTGAAAATTGATCGGGGCGAGATTGTCATCGGACCGCAAAGGGAAGGACCGGCCGCTGCGCTGGACGGACCATTCCCTACACCTACGGATGCCATGATCGTAGAAGGAATCGTGACGCTCGGTGACAGACAAAAAGCCCAGGACGCAATTGCCCTGATTGCCAAAAAACTTCGCATGAGTAATCAGGCTGCGGCGCGAGCCATTATTGAAAAAATGGCCGCAATGATTGCGGACCATGTCCGGCAGATCCTCGCAGAAATCAACAATAAACCGGTTTATACCATCCACGAACTTCTGGAAGGAAAAATCATTCAGCCCCGGATACTCTATGTGGCGGGGGGGCCTGCCGCGATTGCTCCCTTTATCGCTGAGATCCTGAACTATCCCTATTCCATCCCGGAGCACTCGGACGTTTCCAATGCCCTCGGCGTAGCGGTTGCCAGAACCACTGCGGAAATAACGATCCTGGCTGATACGGAAAAAAGAGAACTCATCATCAGTGAAGAGGGATGCGTACAAAGCATCCCCCACTATTTCTGTCTGGCAGACGCCATCGACATCGGCAAAAAAGCCCTGCGGGAAAAAGCGGCCTGCTTGGGCGCGAGGCCGGAAGACATCATCATGGAAGTAACCGAATCGCAGGAGTTCAACATGGTTCGCGACTTTTACACGACGGGGAAGAATATCCGCGTTAAAATTCAGATAAAACCCGGATTGATTTCTTCCGGCGTTGAAAGGCAATAAAACATGTCTAAAAAAGAAAAAAAAACCGGTCTCATATTCTTCCCTGCATTTGACTGGGCCATCTCCGCCAACCACCCGGAACGCGAAGAAAGGCTGCTCTATACACAGGATCAGGTTTTTGAAGAAGGTCTGCTGGATTTTCCCAACATTCTGGAATACAAGCCGGGAATCGCCACCTACGCCGATATCAACCGCTGCCACATTTGCGTTCCGAATCCACAAAACCTGACCACGCATTCCCACCTTATTTCAGCGGGAGGCGCGATCACCGCAGCCGAGAAAGTTCTGACAGGCGCTGTCGATAACGCGTTTGCCCTGGTCCGCCCGCCCGGACATCATTCCATGCTGGTCGCTCACGGTGCACGCGGCTTCTGCAACATCAATATCGAAGCAGTGATGATCGAGTACATTCGCCATAAATTCGGCATTAAGAGAATCGCCGTCGTAGATACAGACTGCCATCACGGCGACGGCACCCAGGATATTTACTGGAATGATCCGGACGTCCTGTGCATCTCTATGCACCAGGATGGACGAACACTTTATCCCGGCACTGGTTTTATTGACGACTTCGGCGGTCCCAATGCACTGGGCGCAACCATTAATATTCCCCTCCCCCCGCGTACGTCGGATGAGGGCTTTCTGTTTGCGCTCGATCACGTCATTCTTCCGATCCTGGATGAATTCAAGCCGGATATCATCATTAACTCCGCGGGACAGGATAACCACTACAGCGATCCGATTACCAACATGAATTTCAGCGCTCAGGGCTACGCGCTATTAAACGAAAAGCTCGCGCCCCATATTGCCGTTCTGGAAGGCGGCTACTCTATCGAAAAAGCCCTCCCTTACGTTAATGTCGGCATCATTCTCGCCATGGCCGGGTTGGACTACAGCCAGGTGCGGGAACCGGATTACGACGCTCAACGCATTCGTCAATCAGCGGAAGTCACGCGACTCATCGAGGATGACGTAAAAAACGTCATGACGCTCTGGAAAAAGAAGAAGAACCTGAAAAAGCAAATCACCGGTTCCGCAGCGTATATCCGCCGTGAAAAGAACATCTATTATGATACCGATGATATTACCGAGAAACAAATTGAAACGGTCCGCGTGTGTGACGATTGCGGAGGTCTGGTTATGATTGAGTCCGCCGCCGATACAGGGAAAAAAATATTTGCGGTAATCCTGCCCAACTCCTGCTGTCCGGAATGCCGTAAAAACGGCGAAATTTTTTTCGACCGTGTCAACGGAGCGCAATACAACCATGTTTATTTTCAGGACAGACAAAGAGACATTTTTATCGTCAAATAATACAAAGGGCTCAAATGAACGATCAACAAATTAAAGAAAGAACACAAAAAACAGCGGAAAAACTCTTCTCCGGCGGCGCAAAACTGGACCGCCCCTATTCGTTATGGCTTGAGTTTGACCGCGAACTGGCTAATGATTTTTCGCGCTTTATCACGGGCAATTTATATTCCCGCGAAATCCTGACCATTCAGGAACGCCAGATGGCGGCCTGTGCGATGCTGGCGGCGCTTAAAGCCCGCAACGAGTTGAAAGTCCACGCCAACGCTGCTCTGAATGTGGGCTGTGACCCTCGAAAACTCGCTGAGATTTTCTTCCAGACGGCCACGTACGCCGGTATGCCCGCCGTTAATGAAGCACTCAGTGCTTTTAAGGAGGTTCTGCAGGCACGGGGTGAATGGCCGCTTCCCTGATGGTCAGCCATCCAGTTCGGGTTTATGAAGCCAGGTGACGGCCACAATCGAAAACAGAATCAAAAGTCCGCCTGAAGCAATGCGCAGGGTCAGGTCTTCGCTGAAAATCATCATACCCAGCAAAACGGCGTAAAGAATACGCGACGTGGAAACCAATGACCCGGCCCGGGCGGTAATAAATTTATAGCCATAGGTAATGCAGACCTGCCCGATGACGCCCATTGCAGCGGATGCCGACAAAAGAAGCCATTCGTTACCCCGGGGCCAGACAAAAACCGGCAGCATCACCAGTCCGTTCAGCACCGTCCCGATGCACATCAGATAAAAAAGAATGACCATCGTCGAATCGTTCCGGCGCGCCATATTCAGCGTGATAATCGCAAAGGCGGAAATCACCCCGGACAGCAGACCGAAAACATCCCCTTTGTTGATGGTGTCCAGATCAGGATTAATGACGAGCCAGATACCGGTTACCGCGGCAATCAATACGAGATACAGAAAAGGCGATATTTTCTCCTCCCGGAAAAAAAGCGGCGCAAAAAGGAAAATAAAGAAGGGATAGGTCATATTGAGCATATGCGTGTTCGTAATGGTCGTATACTGGGACGCGAGGAAGAACAAGATGACCGCGACGGTGTTGAGGACACCCCGCCAGACCAGAAGGGATAACTTATGGGGAACAAGCGATATCGAATTTTTATAGACGATGATCGATGCGACAATCACCCCCAGAAAAAAGCGGGAGAAGGTTACCTCAAGTGCGGAAACATTCGATGAACTGGTCAACAGTTTGGAAAATATGGTCGATACGGTAAAACATAATTCAGAAAGCATTATAAAAATAACGCCTCTGTAGATGTGGGCAGTTTTCAACATGATCGGACTATAAGAAAGTCAATCATCCCTGTCAACCTGCTTATTTTTCATTGTTTATGGACAGGATCGTTTCCTGTCGAAAAAGAAGTAATCTCAAAACCATCCCGACAGGGAAAACATTGTCAGCTTTTCTTTATTATGCTACGTACCTGCCCGATTCGCAAAAAGGATGATGGTCAATGGACTTGGATTCAAAAAATAATGCTCAGGAAGAATTGCAGGAACTGATTGCGCTGATCAGAAAGCTGCGCGCTCCGGAAGGATGCCCCTGGGATCAGAAACAATCCAGGCAGGATATCGGCGAGTATTTGCTGGATGAATCCTATGAAGTGGTGGATGCTCTGGCCGAGAATAATCCGCACCACATTCAGGAGGAACTGGGGGATTTGCTGTTTCAGATCTTATTTATCGCAGAAATCTCCGCTGAATCCGGTGAGTTTACTCTGGAGGATGTGATGCGAGGCATCAAAGAAAAAATGATCCGGCGACATCCTCATGTTTTCGGCGACGTCAAAGTCAATTCTATCCGGGAAGTGAAGGAAAACTGGCAGGAAATCAAAAAAAGAGAACGTAGCGGCCAGGAATCGGAAAACGACTTCTTCGGCAGCATTCCCCGGTCGCTGCCCGCTCTGAAGCGAGCGCAAAAAATGACGGCTGCGGCCGCTCGCTGTGGTTTCGACTGGGCAAACGCCGACGACGTCCTCGACAGAATGAATGAGGAACTCGGCGAACTCGCTGATGTGCGGGTAACAGGCGATGCTAAAAGAATTGAAGAAGAATTGGGTGACATTCTCTTCACTCTGGTGAACCTCAGCCGCTTTCTCTCCATTGACGCCGAAACCGCGTTAAACGGGACGATCCATAAATTTCAGCGGCGATTTGCCTATATCACCGATCAACTTGATTCACACGGGCAATCTTTGAATAACGCGACACTGGCCCAGATGGATTCGCTCTGGAATGAGGCTAAAGAAAAGGGGATGTAACATTGGACTATTTCCTTTGTGTGATCGGTATGGTTTTTATTATTGAGGGCCTTCCTTATCTGGTTTTTCCGGAAAAACTGAAACTCTATCTGATGAAGATAACAACTCTGCCGGATTCAGCTTTGAGGGGTTTCGGTATTTGCGCTGTTATTCTCGGTTTAATTCTGCTCTATTTCGGGCGGCGCTGATGTAAATGATTGACAGCCGCAGCTTATTCTGATTATTTGCCCAAGATTTTTCACTTTTGTCAGGTATGTTATGAAGTTAAAGGATTTTTCATATTGTTTACCCGATGAGCTGATTGCTCAGCACCCGCGTCCTCAAAGGGACGCCTCCCGCATGATGATGCTTCATCGCGCGGAGAAGACCATCGCGGACCGCCAATTTTCTTCCCTGCCGGAATATCTTGAGCGAGGTGATGTTCTGGTCATTAATGACTCGCGCGTAATTCCGGCCAGAATATACGGCAAGAAACCGACTGGAGCAATTCTCGAAATCCTGTTGTTAACCTGCAAAGAGAAAAAAGACGGCTCGGAATTGTGGGAAGTGCTGGCACGGCCTGCAAAAAGACTGAATGAAAAGGACACCATTGATCTGGGGCATGCCTGTGAAGCGAAAGTCATCGCCAGGTTATCGGATAAAAAATGGCTGATGGCGTTTAACGCACAAGACGGTTTTGAAAACTACCTGGAGCGATTTGGACGCGCGCCTCTTCCCCCTTATATCAAAAGGAAAAAGAGCACGGCGCCGGACCCTACGGATGATCGTGAACGCTATCAGACCATCTATGCCAGAACTGCCGGTTCCATCGCCGCCCCCACGGCCGGTCTGCATTTCTCGCCTGACGTTTTGAATGCATTGCAATCTCGTGGTGTTCAGATTGCAGCGATTACGCTGCATGTCGGCATCGGCACGTTTCTGCCCATTGAAACCGAAACGGTCGAAAACCATGTTATGGAAACAGAATTTTTTGAGATCTCACATGAAGCGGCGGAAAAAATCAATAACGCCCGGCGCGTCATTGCGGTCGGCACGACGTCAACCCGAACGCTGGAGAGCGTGGCGGATGAAGAGGGACATATTGCGCCTCAATCGGGAGAAACGCGTCTTTTTATTTATCCGGGATACCCTTTTAAAAGAGTCAACGGTCTTTTAACTAATTTTCATCTACCCCAGTCTTCCCTGTTTCTGCTGGTTTCAGCGTTTGCCGGCACGGATTTTATCAGGAAAGCCTATGCTCAGGCCATCGAAAACCGTTACTTATTTTACAGTTATGGCGACTGCATGTTGATTTTATAGGATCGGACCATGCCCTTTTCATTTGAAGTGATCAAGAAAGACACTCTGACTTCCGCGCGTCTTGGAAAATTAGGCACAGACCACGGCATCGTCGAGACCCCGGCGTTCATGCCTGTCGGAACACAGGGTACCGTAAAAGCCATGCGCCCGGAGGACTTGCAAAACTGCGGCGCTCAAATTATCCTGGGGAATACCTATCACCTGTATCTGCGTCCCGGCCATGAAATAATTCGCCAGCTGGGCGGCCTCCATACCTTCATGAACTGGCCCGGCCCGATTCTGACGGACAGCGGCGGATTTCAGGTTTACTCCCTGGGCGCCTTGCGCAAAATCCTGCCCGATGGCGTGATGTTCCAGTCCCATATCGACGGCTCCAAACATTTCCTGAGCCCGCAAAAGGCCATTGAAATCCAGGAAGCGTTAGGCTCGGATATTCAGATGTGCCTCGATGAATGCACCCCCTATCCCGCTACGCTCAAGCAGACTCAGGATTCACTGGCTTTAACCGTGAAATGGGCCAAATTGTGCCGGGAAGCAAAGACCAATTCCAATCAGGCGCTCTTCGGCATCGTCCAGGGCGGCACTTATATGGATTTGCGCCGTCAGGCTGTCGAACAAACCGTCCCTGTTGGTTTTGACGGTTACGCCCTGGGCGGCGTAAGCGTGGGCGAACCCAAGGAAATGATGTATGCCATCACCGAGGAAATTACTCCCCTCTTGCCTTGCGAAAAGCCCCGCTACCTGATGGGCGTCGGCACACCTGCCGATATTGTTTATGGTGTTTCCTGCGGCATCGATATGTTTGACTGTGTAATTCCCACGCGATGCGCCCGCCACGGATTATTGTTTACAAATTCCGAAAAGATTGTTATAAAAAACGCCCGCTGGCGGGAAGATAATAATCCGCTTGATGAAACATGCGATTGCTATACCTGTAAAAATTATTCTCGGGCATATTTAAGGCATCTTTATGTTGCCAGTGAGATCCTGGCTATGATATTGAATACCATTCATAACATACGCCACTATATGCGCCTCATGGAAAAAATACGGGCGGCTATCAGCGAAAATCGTTTTTTAGAATTTAAGCGCGATTTCCTTAACAAAACTTTAGGATGATAGTAAAAAATTCTGATAAAGAGCAATTTACAAGGAGGGAATGAAATTGATTTCAACAGCATACGCAATGGGCGGACAGGGAGCACCGGGAGCGCAGGGAGCAGGCGGTTTTGGTGATTGGAGCTTTATCATCATGATGGTGGTTATTTTCGCCATCTTTTATTTTTTAATGATCCGTCCGCAGCAAAAGAAACAAAAAGAACTCAAAGCGCTGCTGGATAATCTCGCCTACGGCGATACCGTTATGACCACGGGCGGCATTCACGGCAAGATAACCGGTTTGGCGGATGCCGTCGTCACACTGGAAATAGCCGATAAAGTACGCATTAAAATTGCGCGAAGCGCTATCGGCGCTGTTCTTCAGAAGTCAGGCTCTTCAACCCCGACTCCTACGACAAAGCCATAGCATAGAAAGGGGCCTTTCATGTTCAAATCTTTAAAGATCAGGATAGCTATCGCTGCAGTTGTGTGTCTTGTTGCTTTGTACTTTTTGATACCGACCTTTATTTCAGATATTCCAGCGCCCTGGAACAAATATGTCCCTCAGGAAAAAGTTCATCTGGGCCTCGATTTGCAGGGCGGCATGCACCTTGTTCTCGAAATTGACACGGATAAAGCTATGGAAGCCATGATGGAGAGAACAGCCAACGATTTAAAGGAATCGTTAATGGAAAGCAAAGTCCGCTTCCGTAAGGTGGAAAAAGCAACAGGCGCTACGATTTCAATGGAACTGACCGATTCGGACGGAAAAGCCACGCTGGAAAAAGTCTTGAAAGACCACTTTCCCGATCTGGAAATAGCCTCATCCAGTCCGCAGAACAGCGGACAATTAATCACTTTAAAAATTAACAGCAAAAGAGCGGTCGATCTGAAAAAAATGACCGTTGAACACTCCCTGGAAACCATCCGCAACCGCGTGGACCAGTTTGGCGTCGCGGAACCGGAAATTATACCGGAAGGCGACAACCGGATATTGATTCAGCTGCCCGGCATCAAGGATCCGGAAAGAGCTAAAAATCTGATCGGCAAAACAGCTCTTCTGGAATTTAAAATCGTTGACGAAGAAAACTCTTTGGACGAAGCACTGCGCGGCAATATTCCGGAAGGATCGGTCATCGCTTATGGCACGCGTGAAGAAAGATCCAGCGGTCAAAAAGGTCAGGTGCCTTATTTGTTAAAAAATAAAACCCTCTTGACCGGCGCTTCGCTGGAAACCGCCAAGGTGCAGATTTCCGACCGCTTTGGCGAACCCCACGTCTCCATCAAATTCAATGCGCAGGGCGCCACTGATTTCGACCGCATTACCAACGATAACGTTCGTAAACGCCTGGCGATTGTTCTGGACGGCGTCGTCCATTCGGCTCCCGTCATCCAGGAAAGAATCTCCGGCGGACAGGCTCAGATCACAGGCAATTTCAGCATGGATGAAGCGCGCGATCTGGCTATTGTCCTGCGTGCCGGCGCTCTTCCCGCCCCGGTCAACATTCTGGAGGAAAGAACTGTCGGTCCTTCTCTGGGCAACGATTCGATCCGTCAGGGTATTCTGGCAACTATCATCGGTTCTCTTTTAGTTTTTGTATTTATGCTGGTTTACTACCGGCTTTGCGGCCTGGTGGCCGATATCGCTCTTGCCATGAATATATTTCTTATCCTGGCGGTTCTGGCGGCCTTTCAGGCAAGTCTAACGCTGCCCGGCATCGCCGGCATGCTCCTCACGATTGGCGTCGCGGTAGATGCAAACATTCTGATCTTTGAAAGAATCCGCGAAGAACTGCGGACAGGAAAGACCGCCCGCCTGTCGCTCGATACGGGTTATGACAGGGCTCTCATTACCATCATTGACACGCATGTCTCGGGTATCCTCGCTGCTCTTGTTCTGCTGTATTTCGGAACAGGCCCGATCAAGGGATTCGCGGTAACAACGACCATTGGTCTTTGTGTCAGTCTTTTTACCGCCATCTTTATTACGCGGGTGATTTTCGACTACTTCACCCAGAACTATAACATTAAGAAATTGAGCATTTAAAATTCAAGCGCACGCAGGAGATATCGTATGAGCATGGAGATAATAAAACCAGGTGTTAATATAGATTTTGTCGGAAAAATGAAGTACGCGATGGCTTTTTCAGCCGTCCTGCTTCTCATCGGTATCGGATCGATTATCTATCATGGCGGCCTTAATCTGGGCATTGATTTCGCCGGCGGCTCGATCATTCAGGTTAAATTCACAAATAATATTTCCGCCGATCAGATTCGGACGGCTCTCAAATCAACCAAACTGGAAAACAGCACCATTCAGCAGTTCGGTGATAATGAATTTTTAATTCGGACACAGGAGTCTTTCTCTAATCAAGAAATGCTGGCCGCCAATGTGGGACAACCACTCACCGCCGCTTTCAACAAGGATTATGAAATCCGGCGCGTGGAAGTCGTCGGCGCTAAAGTCAGCTCCGATTTCCAGCGCAAAGCGATTATCGCCGTCATTCTTTCCTGGCTGGCCATATTGATTTATGTGACCTGGCGTTTCGAGTTTCGCTACGCCGCTGGAGGAATTCTTGCCCTGGTTCATGACACCCTGATTGTCGTCGGGGCTGTTTCTCTTATGAACATGGAATTCACCATCAACATCCTCGCGGTACTTATTTTCGTCATCGGTTTTTCGATTAATGACACCATTGTTACACTGGACAGAATCCGGGAAATTGTAAAACGGAATCCAAAGCAAAAACTAAGCGATATCATCAATTTGGCCATCAATGAAACCCTGAGCAGAACCATCTTGACATCTCTAACTGTTTTCTTTACCGTTTTAGCCCTTTATATTTTCGGCGGAGCGGTCATCCGCGATTTTGCTTTTGCCATGCTGGTCGGTACCGTTGCCGGTACTTATTCCACGATCTACATTGCTTGCACCAGCGTGCTGCTTTTTGAAAAGCTGCAACCTTCAAAATTGAAGAGGAAGAAATAGTTTGACATCCTTGGCTGCGACGGGATTTGTTGTTTTTATCCTCCTGCTGTTTGTCGGTATTTATCTGAGTTTATTCGGATTGCCGGGAACCATCGTCATTTTCCTGGATGTTTTGTTTTATGGATTTTTCACGGGTTTTGGGCAAGTGGGATGGAAAGTACTTCTATTCCTGCTGGTCTTTTCCATTGTCGCCGAAGCGATTGATTTTCTGA
The DNA here is from genome assembly GCA_036528635.1 of Deltaproteobacteria bacterium. Lineage (GTDB taxonomy): Bacteria > Desulfobacterota > Syntrophia > Syntrophales > Smithellaceae > UBA8904. Next base: position 6,257 of record JAIGNE010000021.1, on the reverse strand, counting down.
CAGGATTAACAACAGCCTACAAAGCACCTGTTATGAAAAAATCCCTCTGGGGAACCGCCATTGGGGCGATAGCGGGCATGATTATTTTAACACCTCTTTTCTGGGGATTGGGCGCCTGGGGAGGTTTTTTCATTGGCGGTTTGGCGGGGTTATTCATCATGGAAATGATCCGTCAATCCCAAATCAAGGTCCCCTATCAGATATCCAACCGGGCTTTCCTGGCCATGCTGGGCCGGAAAGCGGTTAAAGGTTGCTTTGCCCTGATCATGATTTTTGTTTCTTTATCGAATATTTATTGCTAGGAGCCTGCCCCCGCCCATGAGCGAAAGTAAAAACAAGATGAAAAATTTAACCGGGGACAAAAGAACGGAACCCCGCGAGGATGTTAAGCGTTCCAAGGTTCAGGAATATATTGAGGCGATTATTATCGCTATTTTGATCGCCGTTGTCATCCGGACTTTCATCGTCCAGGCCTATAAAATCCCTTCCCGGTCCATGGTGCCAGCGCTCCTGGTCGGCGACCATCTTCTGGTTAACAAGTTCATTTACGGCGTGAAAATTCCTATCATCAGAAGGACGATCATTCCCGTTACGGATCCGCAACGGGGTGAGATTATCGTTTTCATATACCCCAAGGATCGTTCCAAAGACTATATCAAACGGGTCATCGGGGTAGCCGGTGATAAGATCGAGATCAGGAATAAAAGCATCTTGATCAATGATCGGCCTTATCAAGATGCCTTCGGCATTTATTCCGACAACACTATCTATCCGGCAATCGTGCAGCCGCGCGACAATTTCGGGCCGGTCATCGTTCCCGAAGGATCGCTCTTCGTAATGGGCGACAACCGTGATGAAAGTGCGGACAGCCGTTTCTGGGGGTTTGTCAATTTAAAAGACGTGGAAGGGAAAGCGCTGATTATCTACTGGTCGTGGAACAGCGAGGAGCAGGATAATCCTCTGAAGAAACTCCGCTTAGAACGTCTGGGAAATTTATTGCGCTGATCTTGTATCCGCATCTACTTTTACCTTGACAGGCATAACCTCGAAGAGGTATTAGACTCCGCAAATAACCTTTTAATTTGATCCGGCGAGATTGAAAAAGGACCGTACGATGAAAAAAGTGAGTTCAATGTCTATTCAAGCCTTTCTCCGCAAGGGGAAAGGCTTTTTTTATGGCTGTTCCTGCGTTTTCAACCGATGGTATTGTGGATAATCTTAAAGACGGAATATCTTTTTAGAACTGTCGAGAGCATTCTTTGCCGGGTCATTGAGGGGAAAATATGACAGATAATAAGGGTCCAAAAATCGTAATGGACAGCGATGGCATCGAACGATGCCTGACGCGAATCGCTTATGAGATTCTGGAAAAGAATAAAGGGATGGATAATCTTGTTTTAGTCGGCATTCGCACGGGCGGCATTTATCTGGCCGAACGGCTTCAGAAGAAAATTTCGGGCATCGAAAACAATAAAATTCCCCTCGGGATTCTGGACATTACACTTTATCGGGACGACATCGCCAAAGCCAGCAAAAAAGCCCCCCTGGGGAAAACCAAAATCCCTTTCGACCTCACAGACAAGAAAGTCATTCTGGTGGATGATGTTCTATTTACCGGAAGGACCATCCGCGCCGCCATGGACGCATTAATAGATTTTGGCCGCCCCAAAATGATTCAACTGGCCGTTTTAATCGACCGGGGACACCGCGAATTGCCCATTCGCGCCGATTACGTCGGGAAAAATCTCCCGTCGTCACTCTGGGAAGCCGTCAGCGTCAACCTCCAGGAGAAAAACGGCAGGGACGAAGTGGTCATTGAAGAAGAAAAGTAATTTTTATACCGACAAGGCAAACCTATGATGAAACTTGGGAAAAAAGACATCCTCGGCATCCGGGAGATGACGGTCGACGAGATCAACCTGATCTTGGAAACAGCCGAATCTTTTCTGGAAATTTCAACACGTGACATTAAGAAAGTGCCGACGCTGCGCGGCAAAAGTATTATCAACCTGTTCTACGAAGCCAGCACCCGCACGCGAACCTCCTTCGAAATAGCCGGCAAGAGACTGAGCGCCGATACCATCAACATTTCCGCATCGACCAGTTCCGTCGTCAAGGGCGAAACACTCATGGACACGGCGCGGAATCTGGAAGCCATGAACCCGGACATCATCGTCCTTCGGCACAGCGCTGCCGGCGCCGCTCACCTTTTAGCCTCGCTGGTCAAACAATCCATTATCAACGCCGGCGACGGGGCACATGAGCATCCCTCCCAGGCCCTGCTCGACATGATGACCATTAAAGAAAAAAAAGGGAAAATCACGGGGCTGAAAGTTGCGCTGGTCGGTGATATTCTGCACAGCCGGGTCGCGCGTTCGAATATTTACGGATTGTCCAAATTGGGCGCCCGTGTGGTCGTGGCAGGTCCCGCCACCATGATGCCGCGCGATATCGAACAAATGGGCGTCAAGGCCTACACAAAGCTGGAAGAAGCCATTGTGGACGCCGACGTCGTCATGATGCTGCGGATTCAGCTGGAGCGGCAGAAACAAAATATCTTCCCTTCGTTGCGCGAATATGCCCATCATTATTGTCTGAATCGCTCAAACATCTTATTGGCTAAGCCTGACGTGATCGTCATGCATCCGGGGCCGATGAATCGCGGAGTGGAAATTTCACCCGATATTGCCGACGATCCGGGTTATTCCGTCATTCTCGATCAAGTCAACAACGGCGTCGCCGTCAGGATGGCTCTGCTTTACCTGCTTTCCGGAGGAAACGAATGAAACTCTTACTAAAAGGAGCAAGGGTCATCGACCCTTCACAAAAGATAGACGGCGTCACGGATGTTCTGGTGGACGACGGCAAAATCACGGCATGCGCGCCGGACGTCAAGGCCGGTCCTAACGTAAAAGTAATCACCCTGGACGGCATGATTCTGACACCCGGTTTGATCGACATGCACGTCCATCTGCGGGAACCCGGAATGGAATACAAGGAAACCATCGCCACCGGCTGCGCCGCCGCCGTAGCGGGCGGTTTCACATCTGTTGCCTGCATGCCCAACACGCAGCCGGTGAATGACAATCGCTCTGTCACCGAGTTCATCCGCCGGAAGGCCGCGGAAGCCGACCTGGCCAATGTCTATCCCATCGGCGCCCTCAGTATCGGTTCGGAAGGCAAACAGTTGACCGAATTCTGGGATGTCAAAGAGGCCGGCGTCATCGCGCTGTCCGACGACGGAAACCCCGTTATGGACGCAGCGCTCATGCGTCGGGCTCTGGAGTATGCGCATTCTCTGGATCTGCCTGTCATCCAGCACTGCGAAGACAAAAATCTTTCCGCAGGCGGCCTGATGAATGAAGGGTATTACGCCACTATTCTCGGGCTGCCCGGTATCCCTGCCATCGCCGAAGACATCATGGTGGCGCGCGATATCCTGATTGCCGAATACACCCGCACCCGGATTCATATTGCGCATGTCAGTACTGCGGGCGCCGTGCACTTGATTCGGGACGCCAAAGCACGGGGATTGAACGTCACGGCGGAAACCGCCCCGCATTACTTCACGTTAACCGATGAATCGCTCCAGGATTATAACACCAACCACAAAGTGAGTCCGCCGCTGAGGAGTGCGGCAGACCTTATCGCTATCAAAGAAGGCCTTGCCGACGGCACGATCGACGCCATCGCCTGCGATCACGCACCGCACGGACGCACGGACAAGGAAGTTGAATTCGAATATGCGTTGAACGGCATCAGCGGACTGGAAACATCTCTGGGATTGAGCTTAAGCCTGGTGCATGACGGCATGCTCTCCTGGCCTGGCCTGGTCGCCGCCATGAGTTGCAATCCGGCTCGTATTTTACATCTCAACAAGGGAACGCTTGCTGAGGGCGCTGACGGCGACATCACCGTTATCGACCCGGATTTGCCGTGGACAGTGGATTTAAAATCCTTCCGCTCGCGCGGGAAAAACTCGCCTTTTGACGGCCGCAAAATGAAAGGACGCGCCGTTTTAACCATCGTGGGCGGCAACATTAAATACGATGGAATTGTTTCAAAGCCATGAGCGCCCGGGAAAGTCATAAGACCGATGGATTTGTTCTGAAGAGCCTGAGCTACGGAGAATCGGATCTAATCGTCACCTTTTGCAGCCGTGAGTTCGGCAAAATCAAGGGAATCGCCAAAGGCGCCAAAAGAAGCCGGAAGCGTTTTGCCAATGTCTTTGAACCCTTTTCGCTGGCCAGCATCATTTTTTCGCGTAAAGATCGCGACGCTTTGGCTTTCATTGAAGCCTGCGATATTATCGATCATTACGCCGCCATCCGTCAGGATCTGGAAAAAACACTGACCGCCTCTTATTACATCGATCTGGCCGATCATTTCAGCCCGGAAGGAAAACACAACGAAAATCTTTTTGTCCTGCTTTCCGACTTTCTGACCCTGCTTTCGCGGGAAAATGCTTCGGACGCCGCCATCCGTTTTTTCGAAATGCGCCTTTTAAAAATCGCCGGATTTGAACCGGCGCTCACGTCCTGTGTCCGCTGCAAAACGCCCGTCACCAAAGGCGCTTCTTACTATTTTTATCCGAAAGAAGGCGGCATTTTCTGCGCGGCATGCGCCCGGCCGGAAAGATATGATCAGGGTGTTTCTGCGGGCACTGTCCGCACCCTGCTTTTGGGAAAAGATATGGCTGTGGAAAAAATAAAGATGGTCTCTCTGTCGGAAAGCCTCGCCTGTGAGTCCCGCAGTATCCTCTGCGGCTTCATTTCCTATGTACTGGGAAAAGAAGTCAAATCCCTCAAAGTCATGGAACAGGTGCGCAGGTATTATCCGTAAGGGAAGTTCATATGCATCAACCCGAGTTACTGATCCCCGCCGGCAATCTGGAAAAATTACGCACCGCTTTGCTTTACGGCGCAGACGCCGTCTATACCGGCGTCCCGGGTTTGAGCTTGCGCGCCCCATCCGCTGAAATGCCGCTTGATGATCTGGCGACAGTCGTTTCCGAGGCTCATGCGCAGGGCGTCAAGGTTTACGCCGCGTTCAATACATTCGCCCGCAACGCCGATCTCGAAGAAGCGAGGCGGATCATCCCTGGGGTAATGGCCGCCGGTATTGATGCGCTGATTATCAGCGATCCGGGCCTGATCCGGCTGATCCGTCAAATCGCGCCGCAGATCCCGCTGCATTTGAGCACCCAGGCCAATACGACCAATCAGGAAGCGGTCCGTTTCTGGCAGGATCAAGGGGTGCAACGCATTATTCTGGCCAGGGAACTAACGTTAAATGAAGTTCATGAAATCCGCACGGCCGTCCCCGACATGGAACTGGAGATATTTATCCATGGTGCCATGTGCATGGCTTACTCGGGACGATGTTATCTGTCAGCCCTGCGTAATCGGCGGAGCGCCAATCAGGGCGATTGTTCGCAACCCTGCCGGTGGGAATACCTGTTGACCGAGGCAACGCGCCCCGATGATCCGCTTGTTCTGGAAGCAGATGAACGATTCAGTTATTTGCTGAGTTCAAAAGATTTATGTCTGATTGAATATCTGCCGGAAGTCATGGCGGCGGGCGTCACCAGTGTTAAAATTGAAGGACGGATGAAATCGTCTTACTACGTCGCAGTGGTCACGCGCGTTTATCGACAGGCTCTGGATGCACTGGCCGGGCAAAAAGAAAACTATTGCTATGATCCGCAATGGCTCACCGAACTCACCAAAGTTTCCCATCGCGGCTACACCACCGGTTTCGCTTTCAGCTGCGAAAATATTTCAGAAACCAGTCCGGACATTAAAAACATACAGACCCATGAACCGGCGGGCATTGTTCTAAGCTACGACACAAACAGGAAACAAATACTCGTTGAGGCACGCAATCATTGGAAAGCGGGCGAAAAGGCGGAGCTGCTGCTGCCCGGCGAAATCGTCGTCCTGGAAACGCAAACCATGACAGACGGTATCGGTAATAGAATCGATCAGGCTCACGCCGGCAATCAGATTTGTCTTCCCCTGCCCTTCCCTGCACCAACCGGCGCCCTTTTGCGCAAAAAAATCACGATAGGTAAATAGACTGTAGACTATTAGACTGTTAGGATAGGCGGACGCTCCCTTTCGGGCTGCACTAATTAGGTAGGAGGCGGGGTCACCCCCGCCGTCCTCCCACACCACCGGACGTGCGGTTCCGCATCCGGCGGTTCATTGAACACGCTGAAGTCGTCGCATCGTATCTTGCAGCGACACCAACCCTAA
>JAIGNE010000020.1:0-9201 GCA_036528635.1 Deltaproteobacteria bacterium | reverse complement strand
TTTGAGCTAAGAAATATCATGGAAATGAAGCTCAAAAAGATTACACGACTTCGGTAACATCTTTTATGAGGCAACGTTTCTCTCTCACGCTCTTCTTTCGGTAACATTTATTTATGAGGCAATAGGGCTTTGCATGAGGATCAGAAACCCGGCGGACAAGCTGCTTATTCAGACGAGACAGCCGGGCAGCGATTTAACGTTTGATGCCTGCGGCTCCGCTTGTTTACAGCGTCCCGTCGAGCAGGTCGGCGACATCCGCTTTGCAGGCGCGGCAGCGCTTGGCTCCGCGAAAGAGCGGCTTGCCGCAGGACGGGCAGTGGTAGCGCTCCAGTTCCGAGCGGGCCCATTCCTCGGAGCCTTTTTCATCGCCCAGTTGGGCGACCTTCGCGCGCCAGATCGGAATCGTTCTTTTCATCACCCGGCGTCCCGTGGCCAGGCCGAAATTTTCAATCATGGCGCAGGGCCAGTCACTGCACTGGTGACACGAGTAGAAGCCCTTGCTCCGGACACAGTTGCGGATTTCACACATGGCGCAGTAGCCGTAGAGCTGCTTGGGCGGATCGCTCTGCATGCAGCCCAGGCAGGCGGTTTCTTCGGGCTTCGTCTGGTAGAGATTGCCCATGACTTCCCGGAATTTTTCGTTCTTATCCCGGTTGGCGATGTAAACGCCGCAGGCGCCGCAATACAGGCCGCAGGGCGCCATCAGCCGCTTGTCTTTGATTTCTTCTTCCGTCCAGCCTTCCATCGTTTTGCCTCCTTAAGGGTTGCTCATTGGAATGTTCAGGTAGCTTTACACAAGAACAAGGGGTTGCAACCCCTTGTTCTAAGCAAATTCAGAGTAATCACAGATAGGCAACGCAAGCAAGTTATGTATATGAGCATTAGACCCACTGCACTGAGGAGGAGGAGATTCCATGTTCTCTATTACAGCCGTGAAGCGAAGCGCCGGGAGGTTTGATTGTGGGAAACAAAGGCCGGCAACGGCTATGTGCGAATCACGCCTCGGAAGCGGGCGTATTCGACCATACGGGCCAGGGCGAAGATCGCCCGTTCGGGTGTGGGATAGCAGGGCACGCCCAGTTTGGCGAATCCTTCGTGAATGTGGTTGATCTCGCGGGCTGTGCCGCCGTAGTAGCTCGCGAACACCGGCTTTTCGGGATGGCGGCGAAACAGGTCGGCAAATGCTTCGACAATGTCAAACATGCTCTCCGGCATCAGCACAAACGTGATGAGGAGCGCGTCCACGTCTTTTTGGTCCATCAGGCAGCGGGCGATATGGCTGGTTGCTTTTTTCGACCCGTGCTTTTCGATGGCCGACCAGGTGTCGATGGGATTGCGCACCGGCGCCCATGCCGGCATGACCTCTCTCAGACCCGACAGTGTTTCGGGCTTGAGTGCCGGCAATTCAATGCCGTATTCCTCGGCGGCGTCCGTGGCGGCGACACAGCCCATGCCGGTGATGGACAGGACGCCCAGGCGGTTTCCGCGCGGCAGAGGAAGTTTTTCAAAAGCCGACAGGGTATCGAAAAACGCCTCGGAGTTGTGCACCCTCACGAGTCCTGTCCGGCGGCAGACCGCGTCGAACACGGCATCCGATCCGGCAAGCGATCCGGTGTGCGAGGCGACAGCCATGGCTCCGGCTTCGCTTCGTCCGGCTTTCATCACCACCACGGGTTTTCGTCTGCACGCCGCGGCCGCGGCCCGGATGAAGCGCTTGCCGTCAATCACGCCTTCCAGGTACATGCCGACGGCGGTGGACTGATCGTCCCCGGTCAGGTATTCCAGGAGGTCGCTTTCGTTGATGTCGCCCTTGTTGCCGATGCAGGCCACCTTGGCGAGTCCGAAAGGCCTCGTGTCGGAAATCCAGCGGGCCCAGCCGGAGGAGAAAACGCCGGACTGGCCGATGATCGAGACGCCGCCCGGCTTGATCGGATCGAGGCCGACAATGGATGTCGCCATGCCCGCGGCCGGGTTGAGCGTACCGATGCTGTTGGGGCCCATGACCCGGATGCCCGCCTGGCGGGCCTGATCGATGATAATCTTCTGCTCTTTTGCGCCTTCCTCGCCCATGTCCGAGTACCCGCCCGTGCTGAGAATAATGTTGGTGACGCCTCTTGCGGCGCAGTCTTCAATGGCTTCGGGAACCGCGGTTTTGGGAATCACGATCATCGCCATGTCCACGGGTCCCGGCACGTCGCGAACTCGCGCATAAGCGGGCAGCCCCAGGATTTCTTTGCACGTGGGATTGATCGGGTAGAGGGCGCCTTTGAACCCCGCCTTCTGCAAGTTGCGCAAAATGATGTTGCCGCCTTTTCCGGGGCTTTTGGAAGCGCCGATGACCGCTATGGAGGAGGGCTGAAAAAAAGGCGCGGCGGTTGCCGGGTCGGGTCGCTTGCGGGTCGCTTGGGCGGGTACGCCGTCGAGCCGCACCAGGGCGTCCACCGCAACAACTCCATCCGGATAGGCGATCAGGGGATTCACATCAATTTCGAGAATGTCGGGTCTCTCCGAGATCAAACGCGAGAGAGCCGCAACCACCGACGCAATCGCGGCGATATCGAGCGGCGCCTGCGAGCGGTAGCCCTGAAGAAGGGGAGCGCCTTTCAGACGGCGAAGCAAGTTCCGTGCGGCTTTATTGTCCACAGGGGCCAGGTCGATCGCGCTGTCGCGGAAGATTTCGGTAAAGACGCCGCCGATGCCGACGAGGATCACGGGTCCGAAAACCGGATCGCGTTTTGCGCCGAGGATGAGTTCCGTTCCGGGTTTGGCCATCTTCTGGATCAGAAGCGCGCAGGGAATATCGGGAAAGCGTTTCTGCATTTCCCGGACGGCTTGACGCAAAGCGTCCGCATCCCGGATGTCGAGGATCACGCCGCCGCGGTCGGTCTTGTGCGGGACTGCATCAGAGCAGATTTTAAGCACGAGCGGAAAATCCAGCCGGGCTGCTGCCGCAGCCGCCTGGGTCTCGTCATGAACCAGGACGCTTTGGATGACAGGGATGCCCGCCTGCCCGAGCAGCAAGGCTCCTTCATATTCGTTGAGAATCGTGATGCCGTGTTTCATGTTGGCCAGACCCCGGTTTTGCAATCCTTAGCGGCCTATTTCAACACGATCAACGCATCCACGACGACCGGCTTCGCTCCGTTGAGGATAACCGGGTTGAGGTCGATTTCCATAACGCTGTCATAGTCCAGACCGATTTTGCCCAGGGCGATCAGCATCTGCGTGAGCTGCTTCTTGTCGGCCGCCTCCATGCCGCGGACGGCGTCGAGGATTTTATGGCCCCGGATTTCCTGCATCATCTCTTGTGCATCGCGCACTTCCAGGGGCGCCCGACGGAAGGAAATGTCCTTGAGAATTTCGGTGAAGATCCCGCCCAGGCCGAACATGACGCAGGGGCCGAACTGCGGATCGCGCGTGAGCCCCATGACCAGCTCGCGGCGGCCCTTGATCATCTCCTGCATCAGCACGCCGCCTTCGAATCCCTCCATGCCCGCCATGATTTCGCGGAAAGCTTTCTTCGCCTCCGTAGCGGTACGGACGTCCACATGAATCAGTCCCTTTTCCGTCTTATGCGCGATTTCGGCGGAGCAGCCTTTCATGACCAACGGGAAGCCGATTTTCTGGATGGCTTTTTCCAGATGGTCTTTGTCCTTCACCAGGATTTCTTTCGTGATGGGGATCTCGTAGGCGGCAAGGATCAGCTTGGCCTCGAATTCCGAGAGCGTCTTTCGTCCCTGTTTTTGTGCCTTTTCGATGATCTTTCTCGCTTTATCGTTCTTCATTTTATTTTTCCTCCATAGTAATGATTGATATGGGATATCGCCCGGATGGCGTCGTGCAGCTCGTCAAATACCGGGATGCCGCGGGCAATGTATTCCTGCCTCGTCAGAGCGATAAGTTCCGTAACATCCATGCTGTCCAGTTCTCTTTTCACGTTGGGCAACACCGCGACGACCGGTTTGCCGGTCTCATCGACGACATCGCGCATGCATTGCACCAGTTCTTTGTATGGTGCCATGTCTTTGACCGGTTTGTCAAACATTCTCGCGATTTGTTTGTAATGAAATAAAAGCGAAACGATGATTTGCAGTTCAATCCGATCGTCCTTGGCCGCGCCCAGCATGGCTTCCTTGAGAATTTGCGCCGGGACAAAAGGATTGGCAACGTCAATCGGATTGTTTGCGCTCGACCCGGGCCGGGGAAGGATGGAGCCAATGCTTTCCCGAAGGTCCGGAAGAAAGGGCGGGACGTCGATACCGTAAGTTTCCGCGGTGTCGCAGGCGGTCACGCCGATAGCGCCTCCGCCGCCGACAATGGAAATGCCTCTATAGGATCGGGGCGGCAGCATGGAGAAGGCCATGCTGACTTGCGCCAGCTCTTCCGTGTCGTTCACCTGAACGGCCCCCGCCTGCTTCAGGATGGACTGCCAGATCACGCGATTGCCGCCCATCGAAGCGGTATGACTGGCCACGCTTCTCGCACCGGCCTTGGAAAGTCCGCCTTTGAGAACAATGACCGGCTTTTTGGAAGCGGCGGCTTTCAATTCGCTGAAAAAATTTTCGCCATCCTTAATACCTTCAATATACATGGAGATGACCCTGGTTTCCGGATCACCGGCGAAGTAATGAAGAAGTTCCGCTTCGCGCAGGTCCGCGCCGTTGCCGAGACTGATCATCTTGCTGAAACGGATGCCCAGCCATTTTCCTGCGTGTGCGAGATCAATGGACATGCCGCCGCTTTGCGCGACAAAAGCCACCGGACCGCTTTCGCGGGAAAGATCCGGCCCCGGCAACAGCGTCAATCCACTGGCCGGACAGTAGATGCCGAAGCAGTTTGGGCCGACCACGCGTATCCCTCTGGCGGCAATTTCCTGAATCCTCCGTTCCAGTTCTACTCCTTCTTCAGTTCCCAGTTCGCTGAAGCCGGAGGAGAGAATTTCCACCCCGGCCACGCCGATTTTCAGACAGGATTCCAGTGTATCCGGAACATATCGCGCGTTCACCGCGATGACGGCAAAGTCAACCGGCTCGGGGATATCTTCCACACTTTTGAAGATTTCCATCCCGGAAATATTGCCGCCTTTGGGATTGACGGGAAAGATTTTTCCTTCAAAGCCAATCGCCGAGATGGACCGCAGCATCCCGGTACCGAAACCGACGCCGCCTTCTTCCGCAGAAACGCCGATAATCGCCAGCGTCCGGGGATGAAAAATTCGTTCATAATCCGTGGCCGGATAAACCGCTCTTTTGCGGCTTCCGGTTAACTGCTGATTGCTTGTCATGATGACCTCCCTGACCGCCGATTTTATCTCGTATGCTAATTGTTTAACCCGCATCTTATTTGCGCAGGTCTTTCAGCATCCTGATCAAAAGCAGTCTTTCTTCCGTACTGAACGCGGAAAGAACTTCCTGGTTCACATCCACGGTCTCTTTGAGAAATTTATCCCGGCACTGGCGTGACCTGTCCGTCAATTGGATATCGAGGACACGCCGGTCTTCTTTTACATTCTTGATGATCCAGCCGCTTTCCGCCATGCGGTCCAGAACGCCGGACAGCGTTGCGCTATCCAGACCCAGACGTCTTCCCAGTTCACCGGCGGAGAGGCCTTCTTCCTCATACAGAGCGTGCAGAACCAGACCCTGCATGGGCGTCATCCCATAAGGCTGCAAGCGGGATTTAAACGTCCCGTATACTTTCTGATTGGCTTTGCTGAGGATAAATAAAATGACGTCCTGATAACTGACCAAGGAAAACAACCTTCCTGTATTATTTAGTATGCAAGATAAATAAACGGACAGGCTAAGTCAAGAAAATTTTTGTGCAACCGGAGAACCAACCGTTAAATATGTTAATATTTGATTTTATTGATTTTCAGAAATTTACAACCGTTTTTAGCCGGCTCTGCTAATAAAGAAACGACTTATTCATCCCGCCCGGTAAAGAATATTATCAAACGAATACCCCACCCCGCAGGAGGAGGGGTATTCGCTTAGATTGAAATCAATTTTCAATCTCACCTCATTTTAATATTCTGCAACCGCTCCAGCTCGGATACTTTCTCAGAAAGCGCGGAGATCGTCTTCTGTTGTTCCTGAATCAGCCCCTGCTGCTCCTGCACGACTTTGGTGAGCACCGACACGATGTCGAGCGAGCTTAATCCCTTCCGGTCTTTCGTGGCCACGAGTTCCGGAACATCCTCGGCAATGAATCCCGCATGCTCCTGGGTCCGGTCGGACTTATAGACATACTTCACCGGGGTAAGACCGGCCAGGGTGGTCAGAGCCTCTTCTTTGCTCAGGTCCTGGATGTTGTCTTTGTATTCCCGGCTCGACGACTGCGTCAGGGTGCCGTTGATATGGACGGTCTGGGCGCTGAAGTCCCCGTAAATCAGAGGGGTGGCTGTGCTGGAGTTGGCGATATAAAGTTTTCCCGAGCCCGTCTCATTGCGCCCCGCGTTGTAGCCGAGGAAAACATTGCCGATGCCGGTCAGGTTTTCGTAGCCGGCAAAGTTGCCGAGATAGAGATTGTTGCTGCCGGTGGTGGTTTTATAGCCCGTGGCATACCCGAAGAAAGTGTTGTAGTTGCCGGCGGTGTTGGCCCAGCCGGCGGCATACCCGAGAAAGGTGTTGTATTTGCCGGTGGTGTTTTTGTAGCCGGCGGACGTCCCTTCAAAGGTGTTGCGCTCACCTACGGTGTTGGAGTAGCCGGCCTGATACCCATTGAAGGTGTTGTAGCTGGCGGTGGTGTTGGCGTAGCCTGCGCCATAACCGGAAAAGGTGTTGCTGGCACCGGTAGTGTTACTGAAACCGGCATTATACCCGTTGAAATTGTTTCCGGAAGCGGTGGTATTATTGTAGCCTGCCTGATACCCGACGAAGTTGTTGTAATTGCCGGTTGTATTCAAAAGACCCGCATCATATCCGACGAACGTGTTGTTGACGCCTTCGGTATTGGAATAGCCGGCATAAAACCCGAAAAAGCTATTGGCATAACCACCGGAGTTGACGCGTCCGGATTGATTGCCCACGAAAGTATTGGCGTAGCCGGTGGTGTTGGCATAGCCGGCTTGATAACCGATGAAGTTGTTAGCGTAACCGGTGGTGTTGGCGTAGCCGGTTTGATACCCGACGAAGTTGTTAGCGTAACCGGTGGTGTTGGAGTAGCCGGCGAGATGCCCGAAGAAATTGCTCGAATGGCCAGTGGTGCTGTTGAATCCGGTACTCATTCCAATGAAGTTGTTCGAGTGACCGGTTGTGTTAGCGCGGCCGGCAGCATACCCGATGAAAACATTGCCGGCGCCTGTGGTGTTTAAGGCCCCTGCAATATACCCGATAAAATTGTTGCATTGGCCGGTACTATTGGTGACGCCGGCCTGATATCCGATAAAGGTGTTATAACTGCCGGTGGTGTTGGCAAAGCCGGCCTGATACCCGAGGAAGCTATTGTAAAAACCCGCGGTGTTGGTGTAACCGGCTTGATTCCCAATAAAAGTATTAAAGTAATCTCCTGTCGTATGAATGCCGGCATCTTTGCCAAAGAAGGTGTTTGTATTAACTTCTGACCCTCCGAAAACACTTCCCGCAGAGGTCAACAAAAACAAAGCTGTCACACAAATTATAATTTTAGTCTTCATCGTATTTCTCCTTCTTTTAATTTTTTATAATTGCAGCAGACCCGCAACGCGCTCCCTTAATTTATGTATTGTTTGCCCCTTGTCTGCAAAAAACCGATGGTTAGATAAGTGAGTTTACCCAGTGAAAACGAGATTACCCTTCTGAAATGCTCTTACACTCCTCGAAAGTCAAGGAAGGAAATCGATGATGATTCGAGGTGTTTTCGTAATGACTTCTTCCGGCAGCCTCAAAACATTTGCTGATTCTGACAAAGGTCCGCATATTTCAGCCAAAAAATTAATCTTAAAGACAGCTGCAATTAATTATGATTGACTTTTAAAGCACTTAAGAACATTTTTTATTACCATATCTGCTGTATTACCTGCAACTCAGTTATATAGAATCGACCATTCATGGCAGCATTTAACCTAACAGAATACTTTAACCTGGAGCGGAAAACTGTGATCAAATCATGACACCCAAAAAATTATGTGCGGCTTGTGCCGTATTTCAGGATCAGTTTGCCAGGACGTTGTTGTTTAGCTTTTTTTCAGCGGAAATAATTCACGAAAAAAAAAGGAGGATAATACAATGAAGACGAAGATCATGATTTGTACCCTGGCTCTTGTTTTTTCAGCCTTTACGGGAAGCGCCTGGGGAGCGACGGAGACTGCAAGCTACACCTACTTCGGCTTAAACGCGGGAGCATCGAACACCGGTTTATACAACACCTTCATCGGTCATCAAGCCGGCTACTCCAACACCGCCGGTCTAGGCAATGTCTTCATCGGGGAAGATGCCGGTTATAGCAATGTCCTGGGCGGAAACTATAACGAATTCATCGGATATCAGGCTGGTTACTCCAACACCGACGGTCTCAGCAACATCTTTATCGGGTATGCCGCCGGCTATTTCAACACCAACAGTGATTACAATATCTATATTGGGAGTCATACCGGCTATTACAGTACCGGTGACGAAAATACCATGGTCGGAGTTTATGCCGGCTACCAAAACACCACCGGCAGCTACAACAATTTTTTTGGACGTAACGCCGGCAGGAATAACACGACCGGCCACAACAACAACTTTTCAGGTTATAAAACCGGCTGGTCCAACACCGCAGGCAGTTACAACACTTTCGTCGGAAATCAGGCAGGCTACAACAATACGACCGCTTCCGGAAACAATTTCAACGGGTATAATGCCGGTTTCAGTAACACTACCGGCGCCAGCAACACCTTTTCCGGTTATGGTGCAGGCTACGCCAACACCACCGCCAGCTACAACACCTTCAATGGGTATCAGGCCGGCTACTCCAACACCGTAGGTGAGCGCAACACCTTTGAAGGGACGTCCGCCGGCTGGGCCAACACCGCCGGCAACTACAACACTTTCTTCGGGTATGCCACGGGCTATAAAACCACCACCGGCAGCAACAACCTCTACCTCGGCAATTTTGCCGGCTATGAAAACCTGACCGGCATCGGCAATGTTTTCCTCGGCTACAACGCGGGACGCAATGAGACGGGCTCGGGCAAGCTCTATATCGCCAATTCCAGCACCGCCACCCCGCTGATTTACG
>JAIGNE010000019.1:0-271407 GCA_036528635.1 Deltaproteobacteria bacterium | reverse complement strand
TCATTAACTTGTTTTAAATCCATGGGGTCCTCCTTGGTCTTTTGACAAGCGTGACGCCTGTCCTAGGGTAATGTTTTGTTGGCTGACAAACGAAACGTCTGTCCTACAACCCTGAAAGTATTGCCTATCGAACTGAGTGCCTCTTAGTCCTTGATCGACAGATACGTACGGTTATTGCCGCCCAGGCGTAAGAGCAACTGCTGCTATAACTCAAGCCCCAATGCTATTGCCGTGTACCGCTTGGTGAGCAATCGGACACTCTCTTTAAAGCGCTTCTACCCTACACGGCACGTACCACCCGCGGGTGGCGAGAGTGCACAAAGCACACCAATGCCTCAAAATGATTGCTTGCCTCCTATAATGCTTCTACCCTACATGGCACATACCACTCGCAGGTGGCGAGAGTGCACGAATCACATGCGAGCCGATGTTGATTCTTCACTACGATAATGCTTCTACCCGACACGGCACATACCACACGCGGGTGGCGAGAGTGGCATAAAGTGCGCGAGTGCCCCGGTGCAATTGCTTGCCTTCTATATCGCTTCTACCCTACACAGCACGTACCGGTGCATCGGGGTTCCGACAAAATCTCGGTTTGTGTTTTTTGTTAAGCGGTTGACGTTAGCGCCATACTTAACGCCGTCGTAGACCAGACCAAACCCGTGCGGAATAATCACCTGCCCGGCTCTGGCATCCCCGGTCACTTCTACCTCGATGGTTTCTTCGCCCGCCTCGGTGATAACCTTCACCATTTGTCGGTCGGAAAACCCGTATTTCTCAGCGTCCGCCGGATTCATCGCCAGGGTACAGGGACGCTTGCCTTCGTTCCACGCAGGGTTCCTCATACCCGTGTTGGCATTCATGTCCATGTGGCGTCCCGCCATCAGGAGCAATGGAAAGGCCGCATCGGCCTCCAGCCTTTTTTCTTCTTCATCAGGCTTGATTCCCTTTATCCAGTCTTCTACTTCTGCTGCATGAATCCGGATCCTGCCATCCTTTGTGGCCACACGACCAAGATTTTTCGCTAAATCCTGCACTCCGACCAGGACACCTTCCGGGTGATCTATGATGGCCTTGTAGATGGCCAGTCCCTGGTCCGGTCCGGTGTCAAATCCCACCCGTGCCGCCTCCTCTTGCTTCATCCGGGAGCGCTGCAACAGGCCGGTAAAATAATTGGCCAACTGAGCGGAACCGTTGGCCTTGCCCAGCGTCTTGGCCACGATGAAGGGCGCCATCCTCATGCTCTCGGGATGCTCCATGAGATAACCCGTCAGGGCATCACGGTATGCTCTCAGGTCGCCGCTGTCCGCAGTCGAGTACAGTGAGTCGGGAAGTGCGGGCAGCAGCCCCATGGCATCGGCCAGAAGGGTGAAGATCTCTCCCGTTTCTTTCTGCTCTCCTTCAACCTCGACAACAGGCCGGCGCATCCGGCTGATGACGTCCAGAAAGCCCCTGCTGGTTGTAGAGGGGATAATCGCGTCCGCAGGGCTCCAGGATTCATAGGTTGACCTGCAGGGCAGGACGTAGTGGGCAAGCGCGGCGGTCTCGCTCATGACGATTTCGGAGACCACCAGCAGATCGAGCCGCCCGAATGCCTTTTCATAGGCGGTCGTATCCGCATAAGACCGTAATGGATTCGCACCCATGACGAAGACGGATCTGATCCGGTCGGGACGGTCGCTGTCGATCTCTTCCGGCATCACATTGGGAGGGAACGTCCCCGCGATGGCCGGGATATCGGTCACGGCCGTCCTCCACGTCTTCGGGTCGTTCGGATCCGAGTATATCTTCTCGCCGACGAGGTAGTTTCCCCCCGGCACACCGATGCGTCCGCAGATCGCCAGCAGCACCGCGAGCAGATAGGATACAAAGGCGCTGTGCCGGTTCATCAGGGTGCCCAGATCGTCACGCAGGCAGGACTGGCGTTTAGCGAATTCCTGGCAAACCCGGAACACCTGGTCGTACTCCAGGTCGCAGACCTTCAGCGCCGCCTGCACGTCAAATCCATCGAACCAGGGGAGTATCTCCTGGAATCCACTGACGTGCCTGTCGATGTATTCCTGGTCATATAAGCCCTCACGAAGGATGATGGCAATCATCGATTTCAGCAGCAGGGCATCCGTACCCGGCCGCAGAGCCAGATGAATGTCCGCGATTTTCGCCGTTTCCGAACGCCGCGGGTCGATCACGACAAGCAGTTTGTCGGGATCTTTGGAGATGCCGGTCAATACTCTCCTGGCCTGGGGTATTTGATGGCTCATCATCCCATTCCAACCGACGACCATCATCATGTCCGTATGCTTATAATCAGGTACCAGCTCCAGAAGTTGGCTTCCCAATGTCAGACCATGCGCCCAGTATCGGCCGGCAAACTCCTGGTTGCCGGCTGAGTAATGGTAACGCGACCCGAGAGCGTCAACGAAACCGATCAGGAAACGCCACGGGTAGAAGTTGAATTCCCCGCCCCCGATCATCGAGGCCAGGGACCGCGGGCCGTGCTCCTGAAGCAGTTTTTTGAGTTTTTCCGAGATCTCACCTGCGGCCTGATCCCAGCTTATGCATTCAAATTTATTTCCCACCCTCTTTAACGGGTACAGCAGCCGGTCCGCATTGTGCTGGTGATAGGCGAGGTTCATGCCCTTTCGGCAGATGTATCCCTCGCTGACCGGGCTGTCCTTGTCCGGGCGGGCCTTGACAATACGGTTGTCTTCAACTTTCACTTCAAGACTGCAGCGGATGCCGCAAATCGCGCAGGTGGTTTTTTTCCATGTCATGTTTCACATCCTCCTGAATTATTCTGTAGATTAACCAAGATTTCGATTGACCTGTTTTCAACACCATCCTCTTTCTTTCAGCGCCAGTCCGTCCATTTGACGGCTGCGGCGGCGCCGACACCCAGAGCCAGCATGCCCAGGCTGATGAAAACGAATACTGAACCGGCCTGTCCATCGAAAAATGAAACCATCGCGAACCCGCCGCAGACTGCAATCAGGAAGCGAGCCGTACCGGCAAGCATCGGGAAAAACATTCTCCTCGCACCCTGAGAGGCGAAATAGAGGGCGATGCCGATTCCGAGAAATATATAGAAGGCCCCGACAATGCGAAGATAACTGAATGCAGTTTCCAGCACGGCGGGATCAGTGCTGAACAGCCCCGCCCAGATTTCCGGCCGGATCGCGACGGTGATCCCCACCGCCCCTGTCAGACAGGCCGCCAATCCCGCGCCCATCCAGGCCACCTTCTTTGCGCGTTTTATGTCCGCCGCACCGATGCTCACCCCGACAATGGGAATGAGGGCGGAGCCCAGCGCGAAGATGATCGGCACTTGCAGCATTTCCAGGCGGACCCCGAGTCCATAACCGGCCAGCGCGGCCGTTCCGAATGACCCCACCAGGCCTGTCAGCATAACGGCCGCCGCAACGGTCTGTATGGTATTGACGGATGAAAGCAGTCCGACGCCGAGGATGTCTCTGAAAAGGGACGCACTCAGGTTCAGTCCGCGCCAATGGATCCGGAGGCCGCTATGGCCTGCCAGAAGCCAAAATGCGAGAAAGAAGGTGGCGGCGCCAAAGGTGACGATATACGAGATCCCGGCACCGCTCAGGCCCATCTGCGGAAAAGGGCCCCAACCCAGAACAAGTGCACCGCACAGCGGGATATGTGCCAGAGAAGTGATACTCAGAACTACTGCGGGAACCAGCATGTCTCCGGTCCCCCGCATGATGCTGGCCAGGGTGTTGCAGATCCAGATCACGATGGCGCCGCCGAAGATGATATGTGAATAGCCGACAGCCTGGAACAGCACCTCCCCCTTGCCGCCGAGAATACTATAGAGGCCCGGACCTCCCAGGATCATTATCAGGGTAAAGATCAGGCCAAAACCGAGAGCGATCACGATAGCGTGGATGGCAAGGAGTTCCGCCCTCCGGGCGTTTCCTGCCCCGAGTGCGCGGGAGATCGAAGAAGAAACCGCCCCTCCCATAGCTCCCCCCGACATCATCTGCATCAGCATAATCAGGGGGAAGACCAGGGCAATTCCGGCCAGAGCAGGAGTTCCGGCCCGGCCGACGAACCACGTTTCCGCGAAGCTCACCAGCGCCCACATGAAAGCGAGAAAAATATTGGGCGCGGCCATGCGGATCAAAACAGGGAAAACCGCTCCCTGCTGAAGAGCAAGAGTACGTCGGTCGATTGCAGAGCGTTTCTTTTCAGCGTTGCTTGATGCAGACATTTTTTCCATCCCGACTCAATTTTTTTCCCGTACCCCTGCGGCCGCGGCCGGTTTCTCGGGCGTAAATAGTTTCTCCACCAAATGGTTTATATAATTCGTTACTCACTTTTATTTTCCTTCTTCTTCGCCTGTTCACGTTCCTCAACAACACAATAGATGCCTTTTCCCTCGCGGCCGGGAGTGAAGCATTGATTATCCGACAAGCATGTCGATTTGCGGCGGTCTCCGGCCTTCCAGCGATTGATCAGACCCGGTTCCCGGATGAAGGGCCGGCACAGGGAAATGTAATCGGCAGCGCCTTCTTCGATGAGCGTCTCGGCCACTTCCAAGGAACGCACGCCGCCCACGAGGATCAGCGGAACAGAAATCTGTTTTTTAAAGACCCGGGCCTCTTTTCGGAAATAGGCCTCGGTTTCTACTGAATTGATGCCTGTACGACTGGGCATCAATTTTCTTCTGCCGACCATGCCGCCGCTCAACTCAATGGCATCGATGCCGGAAGCGGCCACAAGTTCAGCCGCTTTCAGCGAATCCGTGAGCGTTAATCCGTTTTTGATAAAATCCCGGCTGTTCATTTTAATCAGGATGGGGAAATCGCTGCCGACGGTTTCCCGAATTAGCCGAATCACATCCAGGACGATCCGGGCGCGATTTGCGACGCTGCCGCCGTATTCATCCTGACGCCGGTTAAAGGCCGGTGACAGAAATTGATTGAGGAGGTAGCCATGGGCCGCATGGATTTGTACACCATCGAATCCCGACGCCTTGGCTCTCCCGGCCGCATCGGCAAAAGCGGTTACGATCTGCTGTATGTCCGGCGCCGTCAATTCCTTGCGCGGTGATTTCATAAGCCCGTCAAAATCGGACACCACGAGCGGTGTGCGCCCGCTCACCGATGCGGCGGCCGCCCGGCCGGCATGGGCCAATTGAGCCACGATCTTCCCCCCTGCGGCATGGACCGCAGCGGTCATTTTTTCTAAACCTTCCATCAGATCGTCTTTGTAAATGCCCAATTGCCAGGGACCGGCTTGCCCCTCCGGACTTACATAAGCGTGAGAGCTGATGATCAATCCCACACCGCCTTTGGCCAAGTCGGCCATGGTGGCGATCAGCTTCGGGGTCATGGCGCCGTCATCGGTGGCCATTCCTTCCCAGGTTGCCGACCTTACAAAGCGGTTGGGCAAGGTCATCCGGTTCATATTGCTGCTTTCGAATAATCTATTCATTTTCCTTTTTCTTTCGTGTCCTGTTTGTGGATTTGTTTTTTTCGTCTGCATCCGGGACACCGAACATTTTCCGAAATTCACTGATCTGCTTCGGCGCTCCCGCCACCCGCATGGATTCAAATATTTCCTCACGTTTGTCGCGGGGTACGGTAATGAAAGTAGCCATGGTTTCCGGCGTTGCATTTATCTTGATTTTTGCGTCGGGTGCCTCCCCTTGTAAACTTGTCCATTCATCCCCGGCAAAGGAAAGAAGATAGGTGCACTGGGGAAATTTTATCGAGTAAGTGGCCGGATGGGATAATCGTTTACCCCGTTTGTTGAACGAATTTGTCAATCCCTTCATCATTCTCTCAATATTGATGACTTCGCCCGGCAACGGCGGGCGCATGGCGTAGCGCTGGCCCCAGGAGAACAAGGCGTCTAAGATGGGGTTCAAATCCCTGCCGGCGGACGTGAGCTGATACCAGACTTCGCGACGCCCGGGCCGGCAATCGCGTTCGACAATACCGGCAGCCTCAAGCTCCCGGAGGCGCAGCGTCAGCCACTTCGGGGTAATATTGTTCAAGGAGGTGAGGAGATCGGTAAAACGCTGCGCTCCTTCCAGTAAATCGCGGACGATCAGCAAAGACCATTTATCGCCGATCTTCTCCAGTGCCCGTGCCGCCGGGCAAAAGTGCGAATACCTTGTGGTCATGACGTATCCTTTCCAAAACATAGTATACAAAAGATACTTTATAATGGATACATCACTATTCTGATCAAGTTGTCAAGAAATATTTTTAAATGATATTCGAGCATGCAGATTTATTCTTACGACGCACAAGCCCGAAATCGCCGACGTGGTCGAAGCGGGCGAACTGCCGGGAGCCGTCAGCCTCAGCGCCGAGGCGAAACAATAAGGCGCCGGCATGGAAACGATCCACAGGATTTTAAGGAATCAAAAGAAAAAAACTATGGCCATGTCCAGACGGAAGCGATGGGCATCATCCCGGAATCACTGCGGGCGTATCTCCTTGAAACCAGAGGGGTCAAATCTCTTATTGGCTCAGCTCCGGCTGTTTTTGGAGAATCGAGTTTAGTCACCTCAAAAAACCTTCGGGGTCAATACGGAACGTCCTAACATATTTTAAGTAGCTCAAACACACCTCACTTGCACCAGGGATGAGTACCTGATAAGGTCGGTTGAAGGGGCATCGTAAGACATAAGACGGTGGCCGATTTCATTAATGATTCAAAGAAAGGAATTAAGCATGAAAAAACACTCTGTAGTTGTCATGGTATTTGCGTTGATCGTTTTCTTTTCAGGTCTGACGATGGTTACTGACTCTATGGCATCATCCGATTCAGACGACATCAAATGGATAGCCAGGTGCATGAACGATAATAAAGATCAGGGACAATCGCCCGAAGTGATCAGGAAATATTGCGAATGCATGGTCTCAAAAATGGACGACGACGAGACTCAATCCGTTACCGCGTGGGAAAAAACCCATCCCCAGGAGCGAAAGGCCTGTGATAAAAAAGCGGGGTGGAAGTAGACCGGACAAGAATGAATGGAAGCTCTGGTTCCATTCATTTACTGAAATCCCTCTGAGCTGGCGTCTTGCAAAATTGCGAAATTGGCAAAATTGGGGCAGGTTCAACCTGTCCCCAATTTTTCGTATTAATTCAATTGACAATTATCTTCTTGTGTTTTATAAGCCTCACACTTCAATAACTTTTCAATATATTCGTACAGTGGCATACAAAGAGAAAATGTTTAAAATACATTATTCATTTTCTCTCATTCAGGGCCTGATGAAAGGAAATAATGGATTATTTCATTCACAGAGTTACGGCGTCGTTCATTTCACACATCCGAAGACATATCCTGCTTATCTTTGGCGTTTTGCTTCTCCTTTCCCTCGCCATCTTCATTTACCATTATCTAAATGATGATGACGATGTGGATAAAATCGTCATCGTAAAACCTAAGATCTATCCGACCTGGATAAAATTCTATACTGGCGGCAGCGTCATCAAATCTATTTCCCCGGCGACCGATGGCGGATTTATTGCCGCAGGTTTTTCCGACTTTCGGGGTTTTCGTTCCAACGCCTGGACAGCCAAGTTGGACGCTGGAGGGAATATTCAGTGGCAGCGAGCCTTTGGCGATAGGCATGACTATGAATTTTTTAAAATATCTCAAACGGCTGACGGCGGATATCTGGCAGCAGGCAGAGATGCTGCGTGGGATGGATTCATCATTAAGATATCTTCCCGGGGAGAAACAAAGTGGCAGAAAACGATTCCTGGGGTTTTCCTGGAATCATATACTGAAAATTCCGCCGGTGAATTGATTCTGACGGGAATGTCCAAAAATTTCAGCGGTGAACTTGCTTTCGTTGTCCTTCAGTTGGGTCCGGATGGCCAGTATCATTGGTATAAGACATACGGAGAGGGGTATGGTAGCTTCATCAGGCAAACGGCGGACGGCGGATATATTGTCCTGGGGAAAATTCAAAAGACGTTCGGCGATTGGATACGTATTCTCAAAATCGACAATGCGGGCATTGTGCAATGGCAAAAACAATATCCCGGCATCCTGAATTCAGCTGAGCAGACAAGAGACGGTGGATATCTCCTGGTCGGTAAGGTGGGTGTGGTTGAAAAAGAAAAGAAGAAGAATCCTCTGAAGCTTTCGGATATCAATATTCAAGGTTGGCTTCTCAAACTTGACTCCGAGGGCAATGCTGTTTGGCATAAGCAATTTGGCGATGTACACCGTACCTGCGAGGACGAGCTCATTGAGATACACAGCAGCAACGCGGGAAATTTTCTCGTTTTAGGCAATACCAGGGATCCTGGACGCAGTAATGAATTCTCGCTCATCATGATGGATGAGAACGGGGAATATATCTGGCAGAAGAATTACTCGAACAGCGGACTGGAAAGAGCATTTGCGTTTCAACCAACAGCGGATAATGGATATATCTTGGCAACCAAAGTCTCCGCGGGAGCCCTGGTCGCCAAAGTCGACGAAAAAGGCGATATTCAAGGCTGCAGCAGCCCCTTCACACTCAACTCGCGCGCATCTGATATTTCAGGTGTTGATGCATCATTATGCGGAGCGTCTTACGATCCCCGGGGACAGGACGCAAATCTGGTTATTAATGAATCCAATGTCCTGTCTGATTTTTCATGCAATAAATCGCCATTGGCGGCAGTCGGCTATTGCCCGCCTGAACCGCAGGCAGCCAGTCTGTGCCCTGCTGAACCCAAATTATTATTACAATCAAAAGAGATCATGTTTGGACCTTATGCCGTGAATAATCCGGGGGCTGTTCCTGTAGTAGGCGGCGCAATACAGTCTCTCAAAAATGTGGGAGCAGCTGATCTTGAAATAAAGAAAATCAAACTGATCATGAAAAATAAGGCATCATGGCTGACGAAAATCTTATTCTGGAATGCAGATAAAAAAGTTATTTCTGTTGAACATCAATGCAGAAAAATAATCCATCCTGGTTCCCAATGCGATTGTACTGTTCGATTTTCTTCATCGCGCTATATAAACGCGAAGGGCCTGCTGGTCATAAGCTCTAATGATCCTGTTAATCCCGTAATTCATATTCCCGTGGAGGTTTCCGTGGTAGAACCCGATAAAAGCGCAAAGACGAATCATCAATAAGTCACGTATCATCGTGAACATCGTGAAAATGTTTTGTGAATCAATATCCCGCGATGAACCCATGTCAGTCATCATTGGCAGAGCCGGATGATTCGTGACTCGCTTCAGCAAAAGTTTAAAAAGGTAAAAATCTTATGAAATTTGACAACAGACAAACCGTGTATTCATTCGTGGCTCACGGGAAAAGACGCTTTCCGATCATCCTGGGCATTCTGTTTTTGCTGCTATTGTTCTATGATGGATACTCAAATAAATATGAAGCTATGGCTGCCCCTCAAACCGTCAAGGTAAGCCCCGGGATGACTCCCACCTGGATCAAAGTTTTTGACAGAAATAGCATCATCAAAACGATCTGCGAAACGAAAGATGGCGGATTCATCGCAGCCGGCCGGATAGATGGTCAGGCGGTCGATCAATGTCAGGCCTGGATCGTTCGACTCGACGCAGGAGGTCATATTCAGTGGCAGCGGGTTTTTGGCGACAGAGATCGACACCAGTTTTTAAAGATATCTGAAACAGATGACGGTGGGTACTTTGCATCGGGTTTTATCAATTCTGGGACTGACGCTGTCTCAGGATTTCTTATTAAACTCTCTTCCCGGGGAGAAACGCAGTGGGAGAAGACCATCCCCGGAATCGTTTACGGTTCATTCATACAATCTTCTGACGGCGATCTTACTCTGACGGGCGCAACAAAAAATTCCGACAAATTTCACAGCCATTTCATTCTATCAAAACTGGGATCAGATGGACGGCATAAATGGTCCAGGATCACTGATTTCGGGATGTCCATTCTCTATCGAGGGCATCGGGTCAGGCAGGTTTCCGATGGAGGATACATCGTTCTTTGCGACGCATGGTCTTGTGGCAATGAATCGCTCATTATTAAATTGGATCGTGCAGGAAACGCAAAATGGCACAGGCAGTATCATGGCAATCTTCGTTCGATAGAGCAGGCAAAGGATGGAGGATATCTATTCGCGGGCAGCGCGTTTGAGGCCGTAAAAGATAAGAAACCGGATTTGCCATGGACGACGCACTCAGAACCTCCCTTCCACAGATACGCTCAAGGCTGGATCATTAAACTGAGCCGCGATGGGGGTCTGAAATGGCAAAAATTATATGGTGGTATTTATCAGGATGAATTGGTTGATATCCACCGGAATCGGGAGGGCCATTTCATTGTATTAGGGAGGAGCCGCAGCTATGGTGTCGGTAACGGAGATGTTTGGATCTTGAAGCTTGATGAAGATGGGGACATCATGCAACAAAAGACTATCGGAAGGCTGCAGGAGGATGTCGCGTATGATTTACATCCGACAAAAGACGGTGGTTATGTGATTGCCGGAGAAAGTACTTTTGACTGCAATTACAGGATAGACAGAATTTCCTATTCGACCTCTAAAAGAGCGTGGATAGCAAAAGTCGATGATAAATTTGATATCCGGAATTGCGACAACGCGGTGCGTATTCACGCATCCAATTCCAAAGCTGAGATATCAGCGGACGATCAGGCGTGTCCTTATAAAAAACGCGAAGGATATAGGAAGACATCAAGTAAGCCCTTCGACCGTCAAATGATTTCAAAATTGAACAGTCCGGATAGGCGTGTATTGATTGATGAAGCCAATGCGGCATCTCTTCATCCTTCCGCCGCAAAGAGCGATGCTCAGCCGTTTGAACCCCGCGCCGTTAATCTTTGTCCGCCGGAAACAGGGATATTCTTACCGGAAAAAATAATCAATATGGGGCCCCTTCGTCGAAACGAAAAGTCTGTAACGCCTTTGCAGATTATTAATAACGGATTTGCTCATCTTGAAATAAAAGATATCAAATTAACGCAGAAAGAAATCAGTATTTCGCCATCTGCAAAAAAAGCATTTTCTTTCACGCATGATTGTACGCGGGTTATTCCTCCCGGCTCACAATGCGCGGTAACCATTTATTTTTCATCTGCAGACGGCGGCGACTCGGAAGCGTTGCTGGAGATAACTTCAAATGATCGCCTTTCACCAATGGTGCATGTGCCTGTTAAAGCAACAGTGGTTAAAGAATAAAGGGCAGAGGAGAAAAATAATTGATTGATTTGGTGGATGCAAGTTCCCAAGGGTTGTTCCGTTTTTGCACAAATCGTGATGGTCCCGCTGATAAACAGGCCGGGCAGAAGAAGAAGCGGATGCAAGGAAGGGCCCAACCAGTTCATGATCAACATCCGTTAACAATCGTAATACAAAAAATAATTCAGGAGGACCACGATGCAAAAATGCAGGCAATGCGGTTATGAACGGCAGGAAAAAGATAACATCATTGATCCGAATGCGTGTCCCCACTGCGGCATTATGTATGGCAAGTGGCAACCGGCACCGGTTGAGCGGGAAAAACCGCAAGCGTCAGTTATTAATAATCAACGTCCCCGCGGCGACCGGAAACAGGAAAATACTGTACCCGACAAATCTAAACCACTGACTTTCGTCGTGCTTGCCTGTCTGATATTGTTTTGTTGTTTTTTTCTGATACGCGATTATGGCGATAGGATCCCCTTTCTCCGACAAACATATTTCACCTTCTATAAAAGCAACACTCTTGAATATCGTCTGGAAAAGACCGTTGATGAAGCTAATAAACGCTGTCCGATGACTGATCTCAATGGCATCCGTATTGACAAATTCTATTATGATACCGGAAATATAATAACGACTTCCTTAACACTGACCGATATCTCGTATCGCGATCTACCGAGTTACGGCCGGGAGAGTGTCCTGGAAAAAGCTAAAATTTACGGACTCAATTTGATCCGGCAGAACGAAAAGTTACGGATATTCGCTGATCATCAAGTCAGCATGGTCATCATCGTCAAGACCAAGGAGACTTTTGAATACGACCGCATCAGCATCAAACCGATGGATTATTGAGAAGCTAACATGAGTCCGACACTCCAGGTTTCTATTTTGAAGCCCTAACGGAATTTCGTTTAATCTCAACAAGGGGGCATTTTATAAGCTTTTCTTGTTTCTTTCTGATGCGCAGGCCGAAGCGATGGGCATTACCCCTGAAGCGTTGCGCACCTATCTGACCGAGGAGATCACTCAAAACCTATACCCCGTTGAAGACGCCCTGATGAATCATCCTGATCCGTTGCACCGGATGCGTTCCAGGATAAAACGATCTTCATCAGAGTTTTATATCGCAAGTCCCTGCTTGCACAAGTCCGCCTTCTGTCATTTCGGCCCCTGTACGCGTGACCGCGCGTGACCTTCAGGTTATCAGGTTATGCGCCGATTTTGTCGGACCCCAAAAAGTTTCCGGGAGCTCATCAAAAAACAGGCAGCGGCAAAAAATGAAAAAAGGATGATGCTCTGAAGCTTTCAATAACCTCGACATCGGGAACAAACGCCGGGTATTGCATCTGAGACGGTAAAGGTCCCTGCCGAATTTCGCAGGGCGGCAAAGCTCTCGCGCCTTACTATTTTGAAGGGGGAAGGAAACGATCGTTTCCTTCCCCCCGATAAAAAAACACTTTACGCCTTATGCTTTACGCCTTATTGCGGAACAACGATCCAGCTCGGATTTGTAAAAAGGGTCTTAAAGCTGGCACGGCTGCCGTCGGCGTTCATAAACCACAGGACGGTTTGGCCGTTGGTCGCATTTCTCCAAAGGATATCCCTTATCCTGTCTCCATTATAATTTCCGGTAGCCACAATCGCCCAGGCAGTTGAAGTTAAAAGCCGCTTATAGCTTGCCCGGGAGCCGTCAGCGTTCATGAACCAGATAATCGACTGCCCGGTGGCTGTATTTTTCCACAGGATGTCGGCAGCGCCGTCAGCGTTAATATCTCCAATCCCGGAAATGGTCCAGTTCACGCTGGTCATGAGCGTTTTGGAAGCGCCCAGGCGGGTGCCGTCTGCGTTCAGGAACCAGAGAACCGATTGGCCGGTAACATTGTTTCTCCACAGGATGTCGGCCCGGCCGTCAGCGTTAACATCTCCGACCCCGGCAATGGTCCAGTTCACGTTGCTCAGCAGCGTTTTGGAAGCGCCCAGGCGGGTGCCGTCTGCGTTCATGAACCACAGCACTGATTGTCCGGTAACATTGTTTCTCCACAGGATGTCGGCAACGCCATCAGCGTTAACATCTCCGATCGCGGCAATGATCCAGTCCACGTTGTTCAGCAGGGTTTTGGAAGCGCCCAGGCGGGTGCCGTCTGCGTTCATGAACCAGAGAACCGATTGGCCGGTGACATTGTTTCTCCACAGGATGTCGGCCCGGCCGTCCTTATTCACGTCTCCGGTTCCGACAATTGTCCAATCTAAATTCCTGATCAAGACCGCATCGCTCGCCGAAGTTCCGTCATTATTCATCAACCACAAAGAGACCTGGCCGGATACCGAATTTCTCAGGAACAGATCAGAGATTCCATCATTACTGACATCGTTGCTAAGCGGTGCGGGCGCCGGAAAACTTGCGGCGTCCCCAGGGAAAGTCCTGGCATTGATTTCTACGAGATTGGGATATCCATCTCCATCGGAGTCCAGATTCTCGATTGTGGTAAAGTTATACCCGCTGGCCGCGTAATCATCTGCGTAATTGTTCAGATTTCCCGTATTGCCGCCCGGATGGCAGAGGCTGCAGGTATTGAGAACGGTTCCCGTCGCTGCGTATTGCGTCCGGAAAGTAGATAAATACCCGCTGAAAGCTACGGCGGAACCCACCATCACAACTAACATGAGCGAGCCTGCCAGAAATTGCCATTTAATTTTCTTCATATTGATCCTTTCTTAATTTGTTGCAGTTTAATCACTGCATTTGAATGACTGTCACGTGGTCTACACTTGACATTTTGTTGTGGCCACAACAGAACCATCTTTTTCCCGTCAAAAATCATTCATACATTTCTCCTCCTCATTTTTTTCCTCCTTACTGATTATTGATTCTTAGATCACCTATATTATAGTGACAGTATACTTTTTTAAAGCATAGTACTTTGATAGTCAATAATAGTTTTTACCCCCTACTCCGATCAATTTACGAAGAGCGAAAAAAAGGATCCCGCCTGCCGCCGGGAAAAACGACTGACCATTTTTTATTTATAATTACAGCACATTAAATAAATGTTCCTGGTTCTCCCCGCCGAAAAATATCTGCGCTTCACATTGGGCATAAAACAAATCAGTCAGCGGTAATAAGTCCTTTCTGAACCTAACGGTGTTCATGGCAACAGAAATAAACTACGCAATTTAAGGTACATGCGCGAATGGGAGGTAATTATTTTGTATACTGTCACCTTAATTAAGAGAAAATAAAAACCCGGAACGACCTGTTGGAGAAGAAACCAGTCTTTGTAAAAACATATTGAAGTGATGATGATTTAGTGTGAATATCGAATTTTAAAAAGGAAACGGGCCGTGCCCGATCGCCAGATTCAGTTCTTTTTATCATTTCAGGTCGGGTCAAACCTGTTGCTGCACCCTTGTTATTTTCCCCCATCTTTTCTTTTCGGACCCGGCTTCTGTTTGCACAAAACCCGGTTGCAGGTCTTTTCGACTTTCCTGACGAACTCGTCGTCTCCCAGCGGTCTGCCCGTTTTTTCGTGTTTGCGTATTAATTGGTATTCCTTATCTTTTTCATCGATTCCCACGAGCAGGAATGCCTTCCAGTCAGTGACCATGTTCAGGAGGGGTTTTACTTTCACCAGTTCGTCATCCTGCCCCAGCACATGGCTTTTTGCGCTGCTCCATGGGTAAGAAATGGGATCGGTGGTCATCCCGACCCGAACGGGATTGAGTTCCACATGATGAGCAGCTGCCAGCAGATAGGGTTCATCCAGGGGAAATGAAGAGAACCGCTCCTGCCACAGGTGCCCGCGCCAGTTGTTTCGGTCATTGATCGCCCGTGTATACCGGCGATGCGCTTCACCGATGGCGCTGCGGAGATTATCCGGATCATCCGGAACCGCAAGCATGTGAACGTGATTGCACATCAGGCAATAAGCCCACACCTCGACCCCATGCTGCCGACATGAAGCGGCCATGAGCGAGATATAGGCCCGGTAATCATCTTCGTTAAAAAAAGAATCCTGAGACCGGTTGCCTCTCTGCGTGATATGATGCGGTACTTTCGGTACAACAACCCTTGCTAACCTAGCCATGGGGTAGTTTCTACTCCGGTTCTCCCAAATTGTCAATAATTAGATATACTGTCCACTTAATTATTCAGGAATAAATGGGGAGTTATCTTTTCGAGTATAATCATCTCAGGAGGCACGGCGGCTTGAAGTACGAAACGCCACTTGATAAACTTCAAATATTACCGAATGAGTGAGCTGGTACAACCCCGGATGACCCCCTATTCCATTGTCTTCTTCGATGAATTCGCGAATTGCACTGATCACGAGGAGTCGGTGAAGCCAACGAAGATCGTGCTGGATTATTTAAGTCAAGAAGGAGTGACGGTTTATTTTGCGACGCACATGCACGAGATCGCCGACATGGTCGAAGCGGTCGAACTGCCGGGAGCCGTCAGCCTCGGCGCTGAAGTCAAACAAAGCGGCGCCGGCATGGAAACGACCTGCCGGATTTTAAGGAATGCCAAGAAAAAAAGCTACGGCCACACCCGGGCGGAAGCGATGGGCATTACCCCTGAATCCTTGCGGACGTATCCGACCGAGGAGATCGCGCAATACCTATACCCCATCGAAGACACCAGGATTGGAATAAGTATAACGCATAAAACCAACTCATGTCATCCGTCAGATATTAAAATGCCATAGAGCGAAATCTATTTGATAAACAGATCAAAAACCATTGTTAGCCCTTAGCTCCCTGAACTCAAACTGCAGGGGCTTTTGAATGGACTGCTTCCTTTCCATCGGTAATCAATATTTGATCATTCATCTCATTGACAAGCAACACTGCCCTGCCTTATACTTTACTATAGACAAGTTCTGGCGTATTTCAGGTACCGGTATTAGATATTCACAACCTTATTTTAAATAGGAGGTGGAAAATGCAGAGGTCTTTGACTCATCGGTGCGGGATCATAGTGGCCGTTTCTTTGTTTCTTTTCTTTACCTGTTGCTTCACTTGGAATACCGCGATCGCTTTTCAGCCCCTGAAAGGAGATATGGCTACGTTCATTCCGGGAAAATCGGATACGCCCGTTACGGGGGACACGATTAAGATCGGGCTCATCAACCCTTTCAGCGGAGCAGCGGCCAGCGCAGGAGAATGGTTTTATATTTCCCTGGCCTGGGTTGTCCATGATATCAACACCCAGGGGGGGATTCTGGTTGACGGGAAAATGAAAAAAATCCAGATCCTCAAAGGCGATACGCAGGTTAAACCTGATATCGCCAGAAAGGTCATCGAACGACTCGTTCTGGAAGATAAAGTCGATGTCCTGGTGGGCACGGCGGGGACGCATATTACGATTGTCGCCCAGATGCTGGCCGGGGTGCATAAGAAAGTTTTTGTGAACAATTGCTCCTATTCAGATCTTCTCCTGGATGAAAAGAACTGGAATCCCTACGTGTTTCAGGTCATGGCCCCCAATACGACTCAATGGACTATGGCCCTTGCCCAGTACTACGCCAAGCGTCCGGAGAAGAAGTTTTACATTCTTTGCCAGGACTACGCTTATGGCCATGCCTATGCTGATACATTCAAGGCCGCCATCAAGCAGTATAAGCCGGAGGCGCAGATTGTCGGCGAAGACTTCTTTCCCCTGTTCGTAAAGGATTTTGCTCCTTATCTGACCAAGATCAAGGCGTCCGGCGCCGATGCTATCGTCACCCAGGCGTGGTCCGCAGACAATGAAAATCTGCTCAAGCAATCGAGACAGTTTGGCGTTAATCTGCCCATTTCCAGCATATACCTGGATGACCCCAATCCACTGAAAGCCATTGGCGGTCCTGCCGGGACCGGCATGGTTGTCATGCAGACCCACATTCCCGCGATCGATACCGCTTTGAACAGAAAGTTCAATGAACTCTGGAACAAACAGTGGAAAAAATGGGGCAAACCGTACGATTCCGAAATGTATAAATGGCCGGGCGGTTTTGTGGGAAGCAGTGCCATCAGCGTTTACTGGCTTTTTGACGTCATCCAAAGAGCGCAGACAACCAATTCCGAAAAAATCATAAAAATCTGGGAGGGAGACAAATATCAATCCATCATCGGCCCCCTCTATATGAGACCGCAGGACCATCTGGCGTTGAGCGACATCTACTTTTCCGAACTGGTTTTCCCCAATAAATGGTACGACCAGAATGCCAGCTGGGGGCAGGTCGTCTCCGTCCCCCAGGCCTTGTGCACCCCTCCGGTCATTAACGGGAGAAAATAAATCATAGCACTTCCGGAAAAGGACGGCCGAGCGGCCGTCCTTCTTTCTTTTCTTTATAAACGAAGAAATTTATCAAAGGAGACACTATGAACTTCACCTCGATCATCGAAAAAACCTGCCAGGCATATCCCGATAAAACCTGTGTCGTCCATGATGACGTGCGGTTAACCTTCAGGCAGATGGAAGAACGGGCCAACCGCCTGGCCACGGCTTTGGCCGGAATGGGCGTCAATCCCGGCGACCGCGTGGCCGTCTTTCAGACCAACTGTTTTCAGTTTTGCGAGATAACGTATGCCATCGGCAAAGTCGGCGCGATTTCCGCCAATTTGAATTTCCGGCTGCGCGGCGACGAAGTCTCCTACATTCTGAATAACTGCACACCCGGAGTCCTGATTTTCGGCGAACGTTATCTGGAGCTTATCAATGGTATTCGGGCCAATTTGCCGTCGATCAAACATTATATCGTGATCGGAGAGCCGCAGGCGGGCATGGAAAGTTATGAACTCCTTCTTTCGCGGCAGTCTTCGGCGCCTTTTGCCAGCGTGCCCAGAGAGGATAGTGACACGGCCTGCCTCATTTATACCAGCGGAACCACAGGCTTCCCCAAGGGCGCCATGTTAACCCACGCCAATGTCGTGACCCCCATTACCGATCGGTACACTTTCGCAGCGGGGACCTTGCTCTTGAACGTACCCATGTACCACATTGCCGGCGTGATCAGCACCCTGCTTCCCCTCTATCGGGGAGATACCCAGATCATCCTTCCCCAGTTTGAAACCGGGGCCTGTCTGGATATCATCGAAAAGGAAAAAGTGGCCACAACCTATCTGGTTCCCACCATGCTTCAGGGTATCCTGGATCATCCGGACTTTTCGAAGAAAGACCTCAGTTCATTAAAAAATATCGGCTATGGTGCATCTCCCATGCCCGTCAAGCTGCTCATGCAGGCGAAGAAACTTCTTCAGGCCGACTACACGAACTTTTTCGGCATGACGGAGTCTACGGGCATCATTTCCGTTCTGTCGCCGGAGGACCATATTCTGGAAGGGTCTGCGGAGGAAATCGCAAAAAAGACAAAGCACCTGGGCAGCATCGGCCATTGCATTCCCGAGGGGGAAGTGCGGATCGTGGACGATCAGGATCAGGATGTTCCCCTGGGCACTGTCGGCGAAATCATTGCCCGCGGCAAAAAAGTCATGAAGGGTTATTGGAACAAGCCGGAAGCATCGGAGGAAACTCTGCGCGGCGGATGGCTGCATACAGGTGACCTGGCCAGCATGGATGAAGATGGTTATCTCTACCTTGCCGGGAGAAAAAAGGACATGATCATCCGCGGCGGGGAAAACATCTATCCCGTGGAAATTGAAAATGTACTGCACAGCCATTCCAAAATTTTGGAATCGGCTGTCGTCGGTGTTCCCGACGATTACTGGGGAGAGATCGTCAAGGCGGTTATTGTTCTCAAGCCCGGACAGCAGGCGACTTCCGAGGAGATCATGGATTATTGCCGCGAAAAGCTGGCCAGCTATAAGAAGCCGGCCATCATCGAATTTGTGGACGCATTGCCGAAAAATGCCATGCAAAAAGTTCTGAAGAATGTCCTGCGCGGCGAGAAACCCGAATAGAAAAGCACCGAAGCAACTCATCTTTTGGAGCATGGGTTTAAACCAATGGGGTTTGCGCCATAGACAAGATTGTCTAAAGAAGATCATGTTCTCAAAGATGGGCTGCTACTAACAAAGAGCTTGCAGCTCAAATAAATGCAGACAAGACAAGGAGAATGTATGAAGCCTGATGAACCCAAAGAAAACGCGATATTTGCGCCTTCAGATGCGGATGACGCTCTGCATGAAGCTGAGGGTATTATTTATGAATGGTGGTATCTGGATGCCGCTTTTGATAACGGGTACGCCATGTCGGCGGCCTGGCAGATTGTTGACCCGAGTTTCATATCCAACAAAGAGGAAACCCGTCTCCTGATGTTTGCCATATATGATCCCTCCGGCAAGAAGACAAGCGTGGATATTCCTTTTGATGCGAAAGACATCTCTGCCTCGAAAACAAGCTGTGAGGTAACGATGGGAGCCAACTATTTGCAAGGCAAGACATCCCGGTATGACATGGAAATCCATGATCAAGACCTCGGATGTAAGTTGACATTTGAAAGCATGACAGAGGCTTTCCGGTCACCCCCGGATGGTGTGTCTTATTTCAGCCGGCAGCCGGACAGGTGGATTGGTTGGGTGATAGCCCAACCCAGAGCCAGGGTGACGGGAACATTGATTATAAATGGGAAGGAAGTCCCCGTAAATGGCACCGGTTATCATGATCATAACTGGGGCAATGTTGCACTGACTGCGATGTACAATTACTGGTACTGGGGCCGGATTTTCCTGCCTGAGTACACATTTATATATTCGGTAGGCGAGATGACCGATGCGCTGGGAAAGAAGCCTATTGCCGTTATTCTGGCATATAAGGGGGAAAAATTGGTGGATGTAACAACCAATATTACCGCCGAGGGCAGCGATTTTGCGCCGGATAAGTTTACCAGCGCGCAATATCCGCGGACACTGGTTTTGCGGCTGGAAGGGAATGCCATTAAAGGGACAATCACTCATAAAGTGCATCAAGTGCTGGAAGGGCTTTCACCGTGGGGTGCAGCTGACGGTGGAGGCCATGCTTACTTCCGGTTCTTATCGGACTGCGATATTAAGCTGGAGACGGCAGGGGATAAAATAGCTGTCCAAACCCCGTTGATTCACGAGCTGATGATACCCTGAAGAGCTTTCTGCACAAAAGTAATCATCAGAAAATGGGCGACACCGTCGTCGCAAAGCAGATGGAATCGGCTGTCCGGACAATCGGCAAGCCTTGTTGCCGGATTCACGATGTTTCTTCCTGCTTCACTCTGAATCTTCTTCCGTAACCGATTCCGAGTTTGGACATACGCTTGCGAAGCGTGCTGGGATTGACGCCGAGCAGATGCGCGGCGCCGTCGAGTCCGTGGACTCTGCCGCGCGTCGAGGCCAGCACTTTTCTGATGTGGCCGGAAACGACTGCATCGGAAAATCAGGGTCTTGAAATATGAGTTCCAGCTTGATCGACGAAGAATTTAATCGACAAATATTCAAACAGCTAACCAAACCAAGAGAACACACAAAATTTAATTTGCTTCCCTTTTTAGCGGTATGATATAATGGAATACCACAAATGGAGGTTGATTATGGGAAAAGCAAAAATAGCAATTACAATGGACGCCGAATTTATCGGCGAATTGGACAGGCTAGTCCAGGAGAATTATTTTCAAAGTCGCAGCCAGGCAATCGGTGATGCAGTGCGCGAAAAACTCACCAGAATGAAGCGCAGCCGGCTATCTACGGAATGCGCAAAACTCGATCCGAAGTTTGAAAAAGCGATGGCGGAAGAAGGATTAGCCAAGGATGTGAGCCAATGGCCAGAATATTGAGGGGTGAAATCCGGTGGGCAGATTTGAATCCCGTGCGCGGCCATGAACAGGCAGGCTTGCGCCCTGTGCTCATTCTGAGTAACGACATTTTTAATGAACGTTCAGGTACAGTTATAGCCGTGGCGATTACAAGCCAACCACAAAAGGCTGGATTCCCCTTGACCCTTGAATTGAAGTCTCCATGTTTGCCAAAGAAATCCTGGCTTAAAATTAGTCAGATCCGGACTCTGTCGATAGAAAGAATAGGGAAAATCATTGACAAAGCATCTCTGGAGGAGTTGCATCAGGCCGTTGAAGGGCTGAACGAAATTATTGCATAATCAAATCAATCCAACCGACCGCTGCACTCCGGATCAGCTTTTCGTCACGTCTTTTCACTCGACATCGTCAGTCCGGACAATCGACAAGCCTTGTTGCCGGATTCACGATGTTTCTTTCTGCTTCACTCTGTATCTTCTTCCGTAACCGATTCCGAGTTTGGACATTCTTTTTCTCAGCGTGCTGGGATTGACGCCGAGCAACTGCGCTGCGCCTTCGGGTCCGTGGACTCTGCCGCGCGTCGAGGCCAGCACTTTTCTGATGTGGCTCACAATGACCGCATCTAAATTTGTTGATTCTTCACCGGCGCCTGACGGGCGGCTGTTCGGGTCCGGTTTCTTCGGGATCAGCGCATCAGCGATAACCAGCGGCTCTCCCCTGTTCAAAATCAGTGCACGCTCAATGACATTCTCCAGCTCTCTCACATTGCCGGGCCAGTCATAATCGAGCAGCCGGTTGATGGTTCCGGAGGCAAGCTTTGGCTTTCGGGAAAGCTTCATGTCCCGGGATTTCTTCTCGAGGAAATAATCGACAAACTCGGGAATATCGGCCTTTCTCTCCCGAAGCGGTGGAATGAGAATGGGAAAGACGTTCAAACGAAACCACAGGTCCCGACGGAACTGATTGGAGTGCGCCATTTCCTCCAGATTTCTGTTAGTGGCCGTAATCAACCGAATGTCCACCGGCACCGCTTTCGCGCCCCCTACCCTTTCAATCTCTTTTTCCTGCAGCACACGGAGCATCCGGACCTGGGCTTGCGGAAGAAGTTCTCCGACTTCATCCAGGAATATCGTCCCGCCGTGCGCCCGTTCAAAACGACCCCTCTTTTGGGCATCGGCTCCGGTGAAGGCGCCTTTTTCATGACCGAAAAGCTCGCTGTCCAGAAGCGTGTCGGGAATGGCGCCGCAATTCACCTTGATAAAGGGGCCGCCCCGGCGCTGGGAAGAATAATGGATGGCATTGGCGATGACATCCTTGCCCGAACCCGTCTCCCCCAGAAGCAGCACGGGACTGGTAAGCGGCGCCACCTGGCGGACCATCGCCATGATATCCTTCAATCCGGAGTTCTCGCCGATGATTTTGTCGCCGTAGATATCCCGCAGCTCTTTCTGCAGGTAGCGATTGTCGTCGGCCAGCCGGTCTTTGAGATTGGAGAGCTCGCGATGCTTTAGCGCATTGTCGAGCGCGATGGTAAAGGGTTCGGCAACCAGCGCGAGCAATTGCGCATGCCCCTCCCGGTATTTGTTTTTGCCGTCGGCCCGCATCGACAAGGCGCCGCCCCTGCCCTCATCCATCATCAGGTAAAGAAGCATCACGGAAGAGTCGGACGGCTTGCCGCGGCGAATCATCGTTTTGACGAGAAGATCGCGCTCCGGATGGTTAATGATCTTTACCGGTTCCGGCGATTCTTCGAGCTTGCCCCGCAGGGGAGTGACTTGATCAACCACAAAACTGCCGGATGCGCTGACGCGGGCG
Organism: Deltaproteobacteria bacterium; assembly: GCA_036528635.1. GTDB lineage: Bacteria > Desulfobacterota > Syntrophia > Syntrophales > Smithellaceae > UBA8904. The sequence continues at coordinate 248,680 of JAIGNE010000019.1, read as the reverse complement.
ATGGTGCGCATAGCGCCAAGCCCCGGCTCATAAAGATGGAGCCCCATGGCATCGAGCGGCATGAACTCCCGCAAATATTGAAAAGCCCTGGCCAGGGCCGTCCTGATATCCAGCGAGCCGCACACCCGGGTGGTCACTTCCCTGAAAAAAACGTTTTCATCGATCATATTGAATCCCTCTTTCCTTCTCTCCCGCCTTGATGACCGGGAGAAGTACTTTTATTAACGGCCTCCCGCCAGAATTCACATTTACCCCTTTATACTCTTCAGTCGTCTTCCCGGTCTTGCTGTGCCACCCTCATTTGTGGTGACCTCGTGCCACCTTTATGTGGTGGTTTAACAAGGTAAATCCAGATTTCCGCCAAGGTCTCTCCCCCTTTTTAAAAAGGGGGATTAAGGGGGATTTTCCGGTCGGATATATGCTTTAAAAAATCTCCCCTGGCCCCTCTTTAGAAAAGAGGGGAATTGTTCTACACCCTCGCGGTGACGACGTCCGGATTCACCCTGATAACCTAAAGGTCACGCGAGGGCACAAGCCGGGTCGCGCTTCGCCTGCCCAAAACGCGTGACCTGAAAGGTTATGACAAAAAAAGCAGTTGCCACACGGTCACTTGGGGACGATCAATCATTCATTTTTTTACCACGGATTGCTCCATGAGGCAATTTTTTTGCACTATAGGACAATCATTTATTGCGCCATAGGACATTTCGCGCCAGTGCAAATGCGGAACTGACGGAAATAGTGATGTATTTATTCTGGCATGGATATCGCTATAAAAAAGGTGGAAATCGAACCGGGAAAGGTGTGATGATACGTTCCACCTGGCCGTAAGAAAACCGTGAAGCAGCAGACGAAGAACCGATTATAAAATAAAAGAAAGCTTTCAAGGAGGGAATATGCCGTCACCGAATGCGAAAGAAAAAGCCACTGTAAAACAAGATTCCGTTTTTGACGCCGTGGTTGTCGGCGCGGGAAACGGCGGACTGACCGGCGCGCTGACCCTGTGCAAGGCAGGGAATAAAGTGCTTCTGCTGGAACGTCACAACATCCCCGGCGGCTGCGGCACGACCTTCCGGCGCGGCCGCTTCGAATTTGAAGTGGCGCTGCATCAGCTCTACGACATCAGCAACAACTACCGCGGCGAAAAAGGGTTTCTGCGCAGAATCTTCGAGGAACTGAACGTCTGGAACAAAATCGATTTCGTTTTGCAAAAAGACGCTTTCCGCCTGGCGATTCCGGGCGTGGGTGAAATCGTGCTGCCCGGCTCCCATGACGGCTTCGTGCAAAAGCTTCAGGAGCTTGCTCCGGACAGCGCCGACGCAATCCGCGAGTATCAGGCGCTGGTGGATAAAATCGGCGAAGAGTCGGGCCTGCTGTACGAAAGCATCGCCAGGGATGAACCGCTGACGCGGGAGAAAGCCCCCCTGATCTTTGAATACGGCGCCAGGACCGGCAAGGAAATGCTGGACCGATACTTTAAAAACCCGATGGTGAAAGGCGTGTACCGGGCGCTGTTCGGCTATCTGGGCATGCCCGTCGATCGGGTTCCTTTTTTAGCTCTGGCCGCTCTGTATGCGCGAGGCGAAGGCACATCTTACGTAAAAGGCGGATCCCAGGCCATGTCCAGCGCCATCGCCGACGAATTTCTGACCTCGGGCGGCACCATCAAATTCAACACCGCCGTGGAAAAAATTCTGGTGGAGGATGGTTTGGTCAGAGGCGTTCTGACGGATGCGGGCGATATCTTCCGGACGGACACAGTCCTTTGCAACGCCAACCGGATCAATGTTTACGTGGATATGATCGACGAACAGCACGTGCCCGAAACCGTGTTTGCGGATCTGCGCGTCTCCACCCCCAGCATGTCGTCGTTCGGACTTTTCATCGGGCTGGACTGCACGGCAGAAGTTGCCGGCATCAATCATGCCACAAGCTTCATGGCCGCGCCGCTCAACTCGCCGCGGATGCGCTATGACGTTGGGCTGCGCCAGACCCAGATCATCCCCGGCGGGTATATGTCATGCTATAACATCGATGACCCCGACAGCAGTGCAACAGGAACCAGCGTCCTCACGATTCTATCGAGCCAGATGGCCGACGCGTGGATCAGCCTGCCGCCCGAAAAATATCACGACGCAAAAATGGAATACGCCGAAAAACTGCTGGACTTCCTGTATCAGTTCCATCCGAAGATCCGCGGGCACATTGAAGAAATGGAAGCTTTCACCCCGCTTACGCTGATGCGGTATATCCATTCACCCGGCGGCAGCATTTACGGCGTGGACGCCTATTTCAAGGACCTCATCGCCAACAAGATGCAGCCCCGCTCCCCCATCAAGGGCCTCTATTTCTGCGGCGCATCGCTGCTCTTCGGCGGCTTCAACACCACGCTGACGTCCGGCTATACGGCGGCAAAACTGATCCTGAAAGATCTGACAGGCCGGGAGCAAAACGCTCCCACTGCGTTTGAAGGCCTGGCCGGTCTGGATTCCATTCAGAAGGAAATCGAAGTCGGCAAGCGCTACAATCTCGATCACCGGTGCAACCGCGGCGGCATCAAGCGGGCGCTGGACGTCCTTCATCCCCAAAGCATCGAATACCGGGTGACGGAAATCCGCAAAGAGACAAAAAGCGCCAAAACGATCCGTCTTGCGCCTGTGGGCGGCTACCTTCCGCCGTTTGTTCCCGGCCAGTACATCAATCTGGAAGTGGAGATCAAAGGCATCCGCACCAGCCGGCCTTACAGTATTTCTTCGCCCGCCACCGAGCGCGCATATTATGAAATCACGGTGAGGAAAGCTAAAAACGGCTTCGTCTCGGACTACCTGCTCAAAAAGCTGAAGGTCGGCGATTTGCTGACCAGTTCGGGACCTACGGGCCATTTCTACCGGATGCCGCTCGTGCACGGCAAGAAACTTGTTTTCATCGCCGGCGGCTCGGGCATCACCCCGTTCATGAGCATGCTGCAGACCGATTTCGACAAATTAAGCCGCGGCAATCAGATCGATCTGATTTACGGCTGTGCCAATCAGAAGGATATCCTTTTTGAATCGAAGCTGCGCAAGCTTGAAAAAGAAGAACTCTACAAGTTGCATCCGGTCATTTCAGAGCCCGGGGCAGACTGCCGCGAGCGGCAGGGATTCATCACCGCGGAAACTATCAGGGATGTCGCGGGAGATGTCGCAAAGTGCACGTTCTTCCTCTGCGGCCCCGCGGCCATGTATGATTTTGTCCTGCCCGAGCTTCAAAAGCTGGGGGTTTCCGACCGGCAGATCCGCCGCGAGGTTCAGACGGCCCCTGATGACCCGACGAAACTGCCGGGCTGGCCTGACAGCATCGGAGGCAATGACAAGTTTACCGTGACGCTCCCGGATGGCCGCAAGCTTGCCGCAAAGGCCTGCGAACCCGTCCTTGTCGCTCTGGAGAGAGCGGGCGTCACTGTACCGTCGCTGTGCCGCGGCGGCGAATGCAGCGCCTGCCGAACGAAACTTATGTCCGGCAAAGTATTTCACCCGTCATCCGAACTGTTGCGCAAATCGGACATGAAATTCGGCTATATTCATCCCTGCGTCACCTACCCGATCAGCGACATTGCAATCATGCTTTAGATTTACAAATTTTACGGAGGTTATATGGAGTTTTTGAACAAATCATCGCAAACGAATTCAGACAAAAGAAAACCGGCGGAAAAGGACATCCTTTTTTCACCCGTCACCATCAATAAAATGGTTGTCCCCAATCGCATCCTGATGCCGGCCATGCACCTCAACATGGTCACGACGCCGTATATCAACGATCGGATCATCGCCTTCTACGCCGCGCGGGCGCGCGGAGGCGCGGGCGCCCTGATCGCCGGTTATGCCGGCGTCAATGAATATTCCGGCGGCGGCGTCATCGGCGCATATAAAGACGACTTCATCGAGGGGCTGTCGCATTTGCGCGAAGCCATGCAGCTGGGCGGCGGCAAGGCCGGCCTGCAATTGAACCACGCGGGCCGCTACGCCCATTCCATCATGATGGAAGGAAGACAGGCCGTCGCGCCGTCCGCCGTCTTCTCCAATTTCACGCGTGAAACGCCGCGGGCGCTGGAATTGGAGGAAGTCAAACAGACGATCCGGGATTTTGCCGATGCGGCCCTCCGCACGAAAAAAGCAGGATTTGATTTTGTCGAGATTTTGTCCGGAACGGGCTACCTCATCAGCCAGTTCCTGTCGGAGCTGACCAATCAGCGCGAGGACGAATACGGCGGGTCGTGGGAAAACCGCATGCGCTTCGGTCTGGAGATTGCTTCCGCCGTCCGCAAGGCAGTGGGCAGCGACTACCCGGTGATGTGGCGGATCAACGGAAATGATCTCATGGCCAACGGGATCGGCAGAGTCCGCCTCCAGGAATACACCGCGCTGATCGTTAAGAACGGAGCGGACGCCATCTCCGTAAATGTCGGATGGCATGAAGCACGAATACCGCAGCTCGTCACGGAAGTGCCGCGCGCCACTTATGCCTATCTGGCCCGCGGGATCAAGGAATGCGTCGACGTTCCGGTCATCGCCGGGCACCGCATCAACGATCCGCAAACGGCCCGCCAGATGATCGAAGACGACCTCTGCGACATGGTGGCCATGGGCCGGCCGCTGATCGCCGATCCCGACCTGCCGAAAAAGACGGCCGAAAACAGAGAAAACGAAATTATCCACTGCATCGCCTGCGCCCAGGGATGTTTCGATCACCTCTTCGTGGTGCAGGCCGTGGAATGCCTGTGCAATCCCGAGGCAGGGCATGAACTCACGGCCGTTTCCGGAAAAACGGAAACCCCGAAGAAAATCCTGGTCTGCGGAGGCGGTCCCGCGGGAATGGCCGCGGCGGCCTCAGCAGCCAGGCGCGGTCATGACGTGGTGCTGTATGAAAGAAGCGGACAGCTGGGCGGACAACTCTTGATCGCCGGCGCGCCTCCCGGCCGCGAAGAGTTTACCGTATTGGCCGCGGACTTGCAGGCGCAGCTGGAACCGAGCGGCGTAAAAAAGTTGGTCCTGGGCGTTGAGGTGAATGAAGACGTTCTCGATTTGGAAAAACCGGACATCGTACTACTGGCGACCGGCGCCGTGGAAATTGCGCCGCCCATTCCGGGCGCGGGGCTGCCGCATGTCGTCGGCGCGTGGGATGTACTCGCCGGGCGAGTCAAGTCTGGAAAGAACGTCGCGATCATCGGCGGCGGCGCAGTCGGCGTGGAAACGGCCCTTTTCCTGGCCGAGAAGGGCACCCTGCCCGCCGATGCCGTCAAGTTCCTGTTCGTCAACCGGGCGGAACCCGTCGAGGATCTGTATAAACTCGCCACGATCGGCACCAAAAAAGTCGTCATCATCGAGATGCTGGACCATGTCGGCCCGGATATCGGAAAGTCAACGAGATGGGGGATGATGCAGGACATGCACCGCCATCGCGTGCGGATCAAGACCAACACAAAGGCAAAGGAAATTACGCCCGCCGGCGTCGTTGCCGAAACCGCGGACGGCACGCAGGAAATTCCCGCCGACACCGTTGTGCTGGCCCTGGGGTCCCGGCCCTACAATCCGCTCGGGGAAATCTGCGAAAGAAAGGGAATTCCCTGCAAAGTGGTTGGCGACGCCCGGCACATCGGCAAAGCCTTCGACGCTATCCATGAAGGGCACAACGTCGCCTGTGCAATATAAAAAGACAGGCGTGAGGGAGCAAAGACCCAGACCATCATCCCCGGAGGTTGACACGGAAATGCCCCATGCTGTATGTAAAGGCCGGCGGCGCGGCTGTATCGGAAACCGGCCGGAAATCTAACAACCGGATTGCAAAAATCCGCGGCGGCAAGCGCAGTCCGTGCAGAAAGGGAAAGGAAAAATCATGAGTGAACTGGTAAAGATTACCATCGAAAACAACATAGCGGATGTCCGTTTTAACCGGCCCGAAAAATACAACGCTCTGAGCTTTGATATGATTGATGCCATGGCGGGCGCCATCAGCCGGCTGGAAACGGAACCGGGTGTTCGGGTTGTTGTCATCTCCGGTGAAGGCAAAAGCTTCTGCGCCGGACTGGATGTTGAAAACTTCGCGGCCCTGCAATCCGGAGAAAATAAGTTCCCCGATCTTACGGATCGTTACCAGAACCGGATTTCCAATATCTATCAGCATATCGGGTATGGGTGGAAAGAGCTTCCCGTGCCGGTCATCGCGGCCATTCACGGTAATGCGCTGGGCGGCGGATTCCAGATCGCCATGGGGGCGGACATCCGGTTCAGCACGCCCGATGCCAAATTCTCGCTTATGGAAATGAAATGGGGATTGATTCCGGATATGAGCGTGACCCAGACCATCCGTGATATCGTGTCGATTGACGTGGCCAAGGAACTGATCTTTACAGGTAAGATCATCAAAGGCGAAGAAGCGGCCCGATTGAACCTGGTGACGCACATCTGTGAAAAACCCTATGACGACGCCATGACGCTGGCCCGGGAGATCGCCTCCAAAAATCCCGATGCCGTGCGCGCGGCGAAAAAACTCATCAACGAAGTGTGGCATGGCGACTCAGGCCGCGGCCTGATGATGGAATCCGAACTGATGATGACGCTCATGGGAAGCCCCAACCAGCTGGAGGCGGTGACCGCAGCCTTTACCAAGCTTCCGCCCAAGTTCAAGGACCCGGTATAGCAGCCCGGTTAACCGGGCATCTTTTGGATCAGGACATTACGCGCTAAGCATGCGGCAATATCGTGCAGTCGTTTCAATCCACGCGCCCGTGCGGGGCGCGACTCGGTACCCGAGTGGAACATCCCAAAACTTTTCAGGCGTGGAAATCAATATTTGTCACGCGCGCAGAAAAACACCGGCATGCTTCAATGGGGCCACGCCTTTTCAGACGTGGAAATATCGGTATTGCCGCCGTAGGGACAAATCCGGGAGTGGCTTCAATGGGGCCACGCCTTTTCAGACGTGGAAATGCCTGGTCGTCGTGAGGCATTACACGCGCTGCATCACGCTTCAATGGGGCCACGCCTTTTCAGACGTGGAAATAACGACGTGCGGGGCGATTGCGGCCGTGATTGAAGCGCTTCAATGGGGCCACGCCTTTTCAGACGTGGAAATTGTCCCTTCTGTGCGGGGCATTGACGGCGCAAGCTGGCTTCAATGGGGCCACGCCTTTTCAGACGTGGAAATCAATCCATGCCCGCCGCAGCTTTGCGTGGCCAGAAAGCTTCAATGGGGCCACGCCTTTTCAGACGTGGAAATAACGTTAGAGAACAGAACAGAAACAGAAACAGAACAGCTTCAATGGGGCCACGCCTTTTCAGACGTGGAAATGCCCATCGAGCCGCCAAAGCAAAGCCGCCAATGCCGGGCTTCAATGGGGCCACGCCTTTTCAGACGTGGAAATTGCTTTCGCTTTGCATATGTGCAATAATCCTTCACATGGCTTCAATGGGGCCACGCCTTTTCAGACGTGGAAATGGTGCGAACGCTTTAAGCCATACCATCGGCGAAGGAGGCTTCAATGGGGCCACGCCTTTTCAGACGTGGAAATCGGCTTATTACCGGACTCTGAATCAAAAGTAAAGGGGCTTCAATGGGGCCACGCCTTTTCAGACGTGGAAATCCGACATTCCTTCAAGGGCCGTCCATGAGCCTGTTTTGCTTCAATGGGGCCACGCCTTTTCAGACGTGGAAATGGAACAAGCAACAGCCGCAAAGATGTTCCCCGACATGCTTCAATGGGGCCACGCCTTTTCAGACGTGGAAATTACGGCCCCGCCGCAGTCGCCATCAGCGAAAACAGCGCTTCAATGGGGCCACGCCTTTTCAGACGTGGAAATTCTCCACCGCCGATCATACGCCGCGCCGATAGCGTCGCTTCAATGGGGCCACGCCTTTTCAGACGTGGAAATGCATCCTAAGAACGCGGTTCATCGCGCCGGCTTCACAGCTTCAATGGGGCCACGCCTTTTCAGACGTGGAAATGTGGCCTTCAGCCATGAATTCATCCGGCACATGCGCGCTTCAATGGGGCCACGCCTTTTCAGACGTGGAAATGCGGTTTGCTCTTCTTGCCGGAGTGCGTGACTATGAAGAAGCTTCAATGGGGCCACGCCTTTTCAGACGTGGAAATGTAATTTCATTTAAACGCATTCCGCAATCGTAAAGGAGCTTCAATGGGGCCACGCCTTTTCAGACGTGGAAATTATTACCGCACGATGTGGTTCTGGCTGCCGAATTTGCTTCAATGGGGCCACGCCTTTTCAGACGTGGAAATAAAGAGCAATCGGATGTGATCAAAGAGCAGGCGGCGCTTCAATGGGGCCACGCCTTTTCAGACGTGGAAATATTCCAACTACTTCCGGCCGTGTCATCATTCAAGTAGCTTCAATGGGGCCACGCCTTTTCAGACGTGGAAATTACTGATCCTCTTTTTTGTCCGCTGGAATTCTCCCGGCTTCAATGGGGCCACGCCTTTTCAGACGTGGAAATGACATTACATTCGCAACTATTGGCAGCGTAGTAAAGCTTCAATGGGGCCACGCCTTTTCAGACGTGGAAATTCACCAATGCAGCGCGGCGGGACTGTTGAGCAAATCAGCTTCAATGGGGCCACGCCTTTTCAGACGTGGAAATGACTACTGCGGCAGTTGTACCGGAGTAATATATGCTGCTTCAATGGGGCCACGCCTTTTCAGACGTGGAAATCCGGTACGCGACGCCGATCACGCCTTACAAGGGAAGGCTTCAATGGGGCCACGCCTTTTCAGACGTGGAAATATGGAAATGGAAACGGCGGCCTGGGAAGACTGCATTGCTTCAATGGGGCCACGCCTTTTCAGACGTGGAAATCGTCGTTCCATCCGACGTAGTGAAGCGCAAATCATTGCTTCAATGGGGCCACGCCTTTTCAGACGTGGAAATTGGCCCGTCCCACGCATAGCCATTCCTTCCTATTAGCTTCAATGGGGCCACGCCTTTTCAGACGTGGAAATGGGAAGGGAGCACGGCATGGGCAGCATAGACCACAGGCTTCAATGGGGCCACGCCTTTTCAGACGTGGAAATAGAAGTGATGCACCCGGAACGTCTCCCGCTCTAATTGGCTTCAATGGGGCCACGCCTTTTCAGACGTGGAAATTTGTACCGGACCGGCCTGAATTTCGGCGGGCATGGAAAGCTTCAATGGGGCCACGCCTTTTCAGACGTGGAAATTTCCTTCCCTTCTGTTTTTGCTACCGTTTCACATGGAAGCTTCAATGGGGCCACGCCTTTTCAGACGTGGAAATAGCGTCCTCTTCCGTTATTTCCTGCAATCTCTCAACCCGCTTCAATGGGGCCACGCCTTTTCAGACGTGGAAATCTGGATAGCCAGCCGTTGTTACTACGGTGGTAAATGTGCTTCAATGGGGCCACGCCTTTTCAGACGTGGAAATATTTTGAGGAATAACAAACTGGAGGCAAGCATGAAGGAGCTTCAATGGGGCCACGCCTTTTCAGACGTGGAAATGGCGGCCATTCCACGTATAGACATGGCCATCCGGTTCGCTTCAATGGGGCCACGCCTTTTCAGACGTGGAAATGGCGTCCTTTCTGATCACCAATCACGATTTATTGAGCTTCAATGGGGCCACGCCTTTTCAGACGTGGAAATAAATCAATCCGGCCAGGTTCTTACACTAGTCGGCAGCTTCAATGGGGCCACGCCTTTTCAGACGTGGAAATTTTCATGGCGTCAAGGTCGGGCTCCAGAAGGCAAAGGGGCTTCAATGGGGCCACGCCTTTTCAGACGTGGAAATGAAGAATCTGATAAGCTAAGGGCTCGTCAATCTCAAGCTTCAATGGGGCCACGCCTTTTCAGACGTGGAAATGCATCGTGCACACAATGAAGTATTGTCACTTTATCAAGCTTCAATGGGGCCACGCCTTTTCAGACGTGGAAATGGGGAAATCATCTGCAAAGGCTGCGCAGGAGTCTGCCGAGCTTCAATGGGGCCACGCCTTTTCAGACGTGGAAATATGGCAGTCGTGAACGAACTGCCGATGTACCAGAACGGCTTCAATGGGGCCACGCCTTTTCAGACGTGGAAATTTCGCCTACAGCCTGGAAAGAATTCAACAACGGGAGGCTTCAATGGGGCCACGCCTTTTCAGACGTGGAAATCCGGAACTGGCAATCGATCAAGGCGGCGACCAGCGGGCTTCAATGGGGCCACGCCTTTTCAGACGTGGAAATGATGTTCAGACTGACGTTGATGCTAATACGCACGATGCTTCAATGGGGCCACGCCTTTTCAGACGTGGAAATGTCAATCTTTCCGTCCCGAACACCACGGGCATATTCGCTTCAATGGGGCCACGCCTTTTCAGACGTGGAAATAGTACCTAACATAAAGTATTTTAATTCTTGCGTTTTCGGCAATCATTCCGAGAGGCGCAATGGGAATCAAGAATATTTGGTTGTTGAACTCGGTTTGCTTCATTGCAATACAATGCCAATCTGCTGCGAGCGGGTCCTGTTATTCCGGCAGCACCTGACCGCTCGCAACCTGATGCCGCAAAATGCCCTATTCTATTGTCAAAGAACTTTTATACGATTACGGGCCCTCTTTCAAGAGGAGCATATGACCGGCCCATGGAGTGGATGTTTTGTTCTCTTTCACCACCGGCAGGTCCCAACGGGAAAAAAAGAATCTGATCTTCGTCGTGTTTTAATACTTTTTGCAGTTTTTCGACAAGGCCGATTCTTTCCTGATCGGACAGTTCACAGCGGAAAACGGAATATTGCATATGATCGCCAAAACCATTCATGATGCGGAAGACCGACCGTAGTCTTTTGTCGTCACAGATGTCATAGGTTACAATATAAAGAAGTCTCATAGTGCGCTCCGGTTTTGAACGATCAATTCATCACCTTGTTCTGAATGACGGATAGGCCGCTATTTCGCCGGTCAGGTATCGGCCAAGCAATCTTGTCTGAACTTCCAGCACACGGCGGTAGCTGATACGATAGCCGAATACCGGATGAGTGACCAGCGCATCCAGGCGTCTTTCGTAAGCGCCGATGAATTTTTTCCTGGCATCCGGTGTAAGAGCCACGGCATGACCGCGCTTAATGAAATCATCCTGTGTTAAAACCCGGTTGTTGATAATCCAGACAACAACGGAATCGGCGATAATTGGCCGGAACTCTTCCATCAAGTCCAAGGCCAGCGAGGGCCGCCCGTAACGCAATGTATGATAAAAACCAAGGTAAGGATCAAAACCGACGGTTTGCAGAGCAATGGTGACATCCTTAACCAGTATGGCATAGGCGTAAGAAAGCAGAGCGTTGACCGGATCGAGCGGCGGCCGGCGATTCCTGCCTTTGAAATCAAAGGCCAGGGTCTCTCCCGCTTTCAATTTCAGCATACCGCTAAACATTGAAAAATAAGTCCGTGCAGCCATGCCTTCATAGCCGAGAAGCATACCGGCGTCGCCTGTACCACGCACCGAATCGGAATAACGCTTCAGTTCGTTGGCTGCTTTATCCGGTAGTTCCTCATGGTTGCGCATCAGCAGGGTGCGGCAATTGTCTATTTTGCCGGCAATCATTTCACGCGCCAGCGCAAGACATTTGCCCCGGTCATTGGCTGCTGAATACTGCGCAAGGCGAAGCTCTATATTTTTATGCGTCATGCCGCTTGCGGAACCATAATACCATCCGCCCGTTGAAAAGAGCGTGAGGGGGATTCCCCGGATGCACATTTCCTGCAAGGCTTGGGTTGACACCTGAACATTGCCGAAGATGGCGACATGAGACGTCTCGAAAATTCGTGATTCGGCGACTTTTTCTTTTTTGGCGTGTACTTCGAAGACTTCGCCGCTTTTTCCGATGCGCGCGCCCTGCAATTGAACATACAAAGGCAGCGCGTCGTCTCTGGCGGGCAGAATACGGCGCAACTCACCGGTATCGGGCTTCACACTTCCGGCCAGCATGTTTGTTTCGTCCGGCAGACAAATGCCGGCCAGAGAACAGCGGAAACATTTGGGGCTGTCTTCCAAAGGCGGAGGGATAACGCCTTTTTTCGCCATTTCCCGGACCCCGGCGATAGCCTGGCGGGTTTGCGCAATTAAAGCCTCGTTGAATACTACGGGAACTTTTGTCTTCGATTCTACATAATATATCGCCCCGCCATTGCAGGTATAGCCGTTGTCCCGGAGTACAAGCCCCTGCGCGCACACCTGCACCCGATCGGCGTCCCACGCCTTTGCGGGGATGTCCGGAACGGCCCCGCGTTTGTAATCCACGGGCATAACAGATTTTGCATCCCCTTCGATCACATCGATTTTCGAGATAAGATTTTCGCCCGGCGAAGACAACATGACTGAACGGGCATGAATAAGGTCTTCAGCTCCGATTTCATCTGGCAGCGCTCCTTTTTCTTCATCCACGCGGCGATGACGAAAGCGCCCTTCCGCCACATCGAAATTTTCGGCAAAATCCGCCTGCACCCATTCAATATAGGCCAGGCGCGGGCAATAAACGTACTCGTTCACCATGCGAGCGGGAACAAGGTCGGGGGTGCTTTCGAATTCGTTCAGCATTATTCTTCTCTCATAGTACCTAATTCAGTACCTAATTCATTAGGTATTACCTAATTCATCGTTTTCCGGTTTTACGCCAGCGCGCGCCTTGACCGCGTCCCAGACATTCGACATGTCCACGTGCCTGCAAGTCTTTTAGTATGCGACGTATCCAGTCGATTCCGACATTGGGGCATGCCTTCTGAATATCGGCGACACGGAAATTTCCGTTTTGCCGCTCAATTGTTTGAAGCACCATGCCTGTCTTCTCCCCCTTGGGACTCTTCGTGCTTCCGATTCTTTCCTCAAATTCTCGATAGGCTGTTTTAATAATGGAGCACAGAAAGTTGATATAGGGCCACGGATTATGCTTGCCGGTATGCCAACCTTCAGAGCATGCTGCCAGACTTTCGTAATATCGTTCCTTGTTTTGTTCTATAAGTCGCTCCAGGCTGATATAACGACCGACCTCCAGGCCAAGATGATAGCACATCAGAAGGAGCAGAAGTCGTGACACGCGACCGTTGCCGTCGCGGAACGGATGGATGCACAAGAAATCCAGATTGAATGCGGCGGCCAGAATTACGGGGTGTATCTGTTTGTCCCGAAGGCTCGCATGCCATAATTCGATTAAAGTCTGCATGCACTTGGATGTTTCTTTTCCTGAAACAGTCTTGAAGCGGACAGTGATTTTGCCGTCCGGATGCTTTTCAATAATGTCGCTGTCCTTCTCTTTGTATAAACCCGCATCCCATATATCGCCGCGGGTGATCCTGTGCAAACACATGATGGACTCTTCTGTAATCTGAAGCTTTGCGCCCTGGGCGTGAATGAGGTTGAGCACTTCCCGATACCCCCGCACCTCTTCTTCCGAACGATCCTGGAGGTGACTTTTTCCAAACACGACCGTGGCAATACGATTGCGGTTAACTTCGATTCCCTCGATGCGATTTGATGAAACAGCGCTTTCGATCAGCGCATGCTCCCGCAGCGCCTTCAAACGCTGCGGTGATTGCCGCGTAAATAACTCCTGCCGCCCTTTGGCTTCGCTGATATCGGCAAGATACCATGAGGTTGCAGGAGAGATGCTTGTCGCACCTGTCATGAATTGCTGAAGCGTTTTCATGAACAGTCCTCCTTTTCCGGAACAAATAAACCGAGGCCGAAGTGTGATAATGCCCCAATCGCAAAAGGGCCTTTGACCTCATCTTTAAATTCCAGCACACAGCCCCATCCATTAAGATTTGAATCGCCCTTTCGGCTGCGCGTAAACTCCCACCACCGTATTGGGTGCGCAGTACCCTGTGTGCGGTCAATCCAGGTGATGGATATTGGCTCAGGAATGCCATGGTGCCCACACTCACGGCGTATTTCCTGATTCAGCCAAGCCCCGTGATCGCCCTTGGGATGCCGATTAGTTACAAACGGTGTTGAACTGCGGAATCTTTTTGCCGACGAACCTTGCTTGTCATCACTGAGGGAATTCAGCACCATTTGCACGTCCGGTTTGCCGTCGCTTTGCCAAACAGAATTCAGCCTGTCTAACGCGGCAATCTCAGATTGGTTAAAGCCCGCCTTTGCCTTAATCAATACATGGTCTATCTTTCCATCACCATCCTGATCAACCGGCAGGATGAACGCGTGCGCATGCCCTGTGGCTGGTTTTCCGTCTTTTGATTTGCCGCTGAATAACGGAGACACTGCCGACAGGTCGCCGCCGCAGATACGCCTGTGGATCCCCATGAGTTTTATCCGTATCCGTTCAGCAAAGGGGACCGTTTCCGTTACGCGGGGAAGAACGGTTGATGATAAAGCGTAACGCGCCATCCTGAACCTGTTCACACGTTGATGCTGTGTCGTTCTTCGAGGCGTTATAGCCTCCAAGGGAAGAAGGTAGTCAATCATTTTCTGGGCAGGCGGGTCACTCCATCCAACTTTGAGCAGATCATCTGTGGAAAGAGACATCGCACCCAACCAAGTGTGCGCAGATTGCGGATGCGTCTTGACATATTCTTCTTCAGGCAGAACACAAGCTACGCGAACAATACTGTTATTTTTCAGATCTCCACCGCCTTTGTGGGGAATACATGTGAAAAAACCGGTTGGTATATCCTCACACAATCCAGCGGAAACCCACGACTCGGCGCGCCCCAGATATCCCAGTTCCTGGAGCAGGCAGATCAGGTCTCTGCGAGCATCGTCCGATATGTCCGTGTCGAAGGTTGCGAATACCGGGGCATTGCGATCTATCACTACAAATGAATCAGGAATTTTTTGCTTTTTAGTCGGATCTTTCTCGTTGCTGTGGAGATATGACCATGTGCATTTCGGAAAAGCGGTCGGCAGATAAAAGCTGGCAGGTGCCTGAAGCGGCCTAATAGCCGCCACCATCCTGGAATCGTCCCAGTCCGGCTTGCGCCGATGGCAGACGTCAATCATAGCACGAGCGATCCGGTACGGGGATGGAGGCCATTCTGCTTCACCTTCAACCACGTTACGTTCCCAATGCGTGGCATGGTATCGACCCGCCGTGAAACGTATTTCAATGATTACCATGAGAATTCTCCGTTTCTTGGTCTATGATGCGTCTGCATCGTCATTTATATCTGGCTTCGTGTCATTGTCGTCATCCTTTTCGACTATCTTTGTTTCGGTAGCAATAATAGTAACCGGTGGTGAAGCAAACATGTCTTTAGTTTGTTGAATCTTTGTCTTGATAAAATCGAGCAGTGATTTTTCTTCGGGAATTAAGAATCCATCCGGCTCTTTGACTTGAATGCCGTCTTTGATTTTTAAATCACAGGCAGTACGAAGGCGGAGCCCCGAATCAAGGAAACGCCGTATCTTTAACAATCCGAGTGCTATAAGGAGATCCGTGGCATCGTTTCCAAGGTCGTAGCTCCGAAGCAGGCCCAGATCGAAGTTGAAATAGGCGATTATTTTCTCAGCTGTGAATTCCACGCGCTGGTAAGGCACATTACCGTAAACATTTTTATTGAACTCCGCAGCGCGTAGTTTGCCCGTCGGATCAAGCGGGTTGTTCTTTGTACCACCGGAGACAACCTCTCTGACGCCTTTTGCTTCTACGAAACCGGATAGGGCCCGGGCGACTTTTACCCGTCCGTCTTCCAGGTTGGCCATAAAAACGCCGTGCAACAGTGCATTGATGTCATATCTGTATATAGTCTTCGCAATTTTCTGCCAATTTATGGGCTTTCCCTTGGCGTAATCGGACTCTTTTTTGAACTTTTCCTTAAATTCCTTATCCGAGATAATAAAAGGCGAGTTAATGCGGTGTGCCTCGATCAAGGAATTCGTCTCTGAATCACTTGCACCTTGCATCTTTACTTTGATGTAGGACAGCCCTGCAAATTCATCGGACAACTCGTTGCCCGCAGTGAGGATCGTGGCCTCAAGACGGTTGGCTATTGACTGGGCTGTTTCTACGAGCAGCATTGAAGTCCCGTCAGGAGCCTGGTAGGTTGCTGCACCAAGGTCGGCAAATCCGGTTGGCTGGAATCTGTCTCCCTGTACAGGGCAAAGTTGCGTTTCAATGAGCATTCTTCTCGAATTCTTCAGATTTTGTAACATAAACACCTCCGTTTCTTTTATTTTTTATCTTCTAAAACAAGCGATTCCAGCAACCCCTGATCATTTGTGGGGATGATTAATGCGGCAAGTTGCCGTTGTGTATTAATCTGTTCGTCCTGATTCACTGGCAAGGGCATAAGGCCGCTTACCCGCACCCTGTGCAAAGCTGCCTGGATAGACTCAGCCCCTCTCCCCGCCGCGAGTAATGAGATCGAGCGGGGGTCTTTTCGAATTTCTACGCCCCTAATAAAATCGTATGAGTGAAGCAGCTTCAACAAGCACCAGCCACGAGGGAGAGGATCGTTGTGAAGGGCACCTGACCAGCGTCCTCGAAGGCTGTCTAGTCCTGGCTTCCCCCAGTCTATCAAAGTCATGCCCCAGAGAAGATATTCGATCTTCCGGTCATCTGTGTCCCCATAAAGAAACGAAACTACGTCTTTTGGCGACAAAGAAACACTGCCGGAGAAAGGCAACAGTGTATTAAGGCGTTCCGCGTCCATCATCCGCTGACGGACGACTCCGCTCAGGCGCTCCACCAGATTGCTACCATGCCAATGCTGCTGGCTTTGACCCGATGCCCAAGTCCATGGCTTTTGAGCATCCACGCGGGACATGTTGCTGCGAACAGTGCCAACTAAGCCGTTACACCTTACGGATGCAATTGCTGCTGCAATCCTTATTTCCAAGCTCCCGTCATCGCTTTCAAGTATCCACATCGGACTCAATCCGCCGAGCGGTCTTTGTGGATTAATCTTCGCCGACCTGTCACGCTGGGCAATAAGGTACTCCATATTGCCCAGAGCCTGAACCAAACCTGAGAAACTGGCTGGATCGGGCTTCTGGCAGAGTTGGAAAGTCGCAACTTCTATCCGGCGACGTGCACTTACGAACGTGGCGGGAATTTTTTTATTGAATCCCCTGAGAAATTTGTCCAGTTGCCAAATGATGGGATCGAGCTCGTCTAAGAGCCGCAAGGCAGGCCGATACTGAACCGGCATATAACCGGCATTCAGAGCAATGTAGCTTTTGCCGCGCCGTTTTAACAATAAATACCTAGAAAACCCTTCGATCCCCCGGTCAACGCCAAGCATGCCGATTGCCCGCGTGAATTCAAGGCCGTTAGGCGCTTGCCGCCGACCTATAGAACAGCGCCCTTCACCCGCCAGATGGCGGAATTCAGCATAGCTGGAAGGCCTTTTCCACATTGGTAGCCAGATCTCTGCCCGGCAGTCTTCATCCTGGGTTGCCGAGGAATAACCGATTCGTATAGGGCGGACGGTGAACGGTAACGACTCGAAACCGTGCGGATTGTCTGTAAAACGGCGAGCAATGCTGCCGGTCATTGCTATTGAACCCTCTAATAAAAGAACAAAATCCCAGGGGTTGATTTTAAAATTCTTTTTTTCGATACCCATGCCCTGGTTGTAACCGCCGGCACGGCCCGGGTTGTACTGGCCGATGCTCGATTCAATCAATCCACTTACAGGGGTGCCCATGATGCTTGATTCAAACAAGCTGCGGGACTCTGCGCAGGCGCCAGCAATTAACAGATTTGCAATGTGCTGCATGAAATTGTTGCTGAAGTTACAGTTCCCATCGTTGGCTCCCGTACCGAGCAAGGGATTGTATATCGGCACACTATTGGATGGGGCAAGGTAAACCGCATCCAGCCACGACAGGCACTCATCGGGGAGACGTGTCCGACATGCTTTGAGTAGCGCTTCCTTGTTCTCCCCTCTAGCCAGACCGACACATTTTGTCCGAAGCTTTTTAACCGTCATATGCCAATTGTTTGCGGCCTTTTTTTGCGCCCCTTCTAAATCTTTACAGAACTGACCAAGGCCGTCCATCGGCGTATCGATCAAATCAGACAAGCCCAGTTCCATTTCAACTTTTCCCCGATATCCATTTTCTGTTTTGAGGAGTGTTTCATATAAAGTACGGGCTTTCCCGGGCCGCATCACACTGGCTTCATTCTTTATAGCGCTAACAATATCGGCTACACATTTAAGGGGCGAGGATATTTCCGGCCAGGTGCGAATCGCAGCAATGATTTCCCTGTATGCGGACAACCGTCCATCCGTCGATCGTTCAATTGCGCCAATCCCTTGCTGTGCATCGCCGGGATAGAACCCGCTTCCGCCGCCCCAAGGCGCAACAATAGGCGTAGGCACATATTTATCACGAAAGAAATCCAGAATGAATTGCGCGTCACAGGATGAATGGATGACGAAGGTGCCGTTTCTCCAAAACCCCTTCACGGTATGCTCTTTAAGTTGTTCCGATAATATCCGCAGTACGCCCAGGGCCTTCAGGTAGCCCATCAGTGTTTCCGGACGACACCCCCGCAATACAATTTCATTCATGATTATCCTCCTGTACCGCGCTGGCTCTCCAGTCGGCGATGCGCATAAGGGCTTCTAGAAAGGCCAGCCGGAATGGCTTCAACGAGTCACGCAACTCCAGCATGCGTGCCAGCCAGCTTGGTCCTGTCTCCGGGTTATCGCCCATTTCCATGAACGCAAGGTTGAGCATCGTAGCGGGCATCTGGATTCCTCCGCCGAGTTCGGTCACAGGAAGTATATCTCCGTCCCAGACGCCTCGCGCAAAACGGCGACTGCTATCATCAGGCACTGTTTCACCAGGTAATGAACGGATGGAAAGCCGGACTTTTCCATGGTGCGAAGCAGCCAGATATGCTTCCAGGTTTCCCTGTCCGTTTTGAAGCATGGCAACGGCCGAGGCCAGCTCGTGCCGAAAATGGTGCCGGTCATAAACAGGCGGCCCACCCGCCGATTTTGCCCACAGTTTTGTGCTGTCAGGCAATGGCTGCGGCAAACCTTTCTGGAATGTCTCGTGCGCCTTGCCCGCATCATGCCAGCGCGCGGCGTTTAATAACGCGTTTCGTAAGCTCTGTGGCAATTCCAGTGCGCGCGTGAGGCCATCCATTTCATCAACAACCATGTCCGCGTGCTGCATCAGTGTCTGCCAGTGATTGCTTTTGGTAGTTGCATCGCTTTCATTTGCGTCTTCCGGAAGTTTATCTTCACAAGGCATGGGATCTGTAGGGCCCTTTTCTCCTGTCCAGCCCATATCGGTGGCATAGCCCCCATCAGTGGCACGGAGCATCAATACCAAGCCTGGCCGCAGGTGATTTGCCTGCGTCCATTTTTTATCAAGATGATCCCATAGCCAACAGTCTTTCTCAAACTGCTTGATGGCGGCTATGGACACGCGGCAAAGTTCGTTACGGGTCGGACGCGATTCGTTTGAAGACGGTTCTCTACCGTTTATCGCACGCCAGAATACCTGTACGTCATTTTCATCCACATCGCGTATGAACTGGGTGATGTCTATGTCCGCTCCGGCCAGATCCGGTGTGGTGTCGAAGAGTTCGATTATGTCTTTACGACGCGGCACATGCGTAAACACCAGTACGTCGTCAAAAGCAGGCAGTTGATAAGGTCCAGCCTCTACGAGGTTTTCAAGGCGCTCGGCCGCAGTGCGGAGCTCTGTGGTGTTATAAGGCGCTGGTTTTAATATTTTCTCATCTGCAAGATTTGCGTATGGAATCCAGATAATATTCCCGCCACCATTTTCATTAAATTCGCCATACCGGTTGCAGCGGCCGAAACGCTGCACAAGTGAAGACCAGGGTGCAAGCTCGGTAATGAGAGTTCTGGCCGAAATATCCACACCCGCTTCGATAACTTGTGTACAGACGGAAATGGTTCCCTGTTCACCGGGCGTGGCAAGCAAACCGGCCAATTGCCGAGCCCGGTCGGGTTGCCGGAAGCGGGTGTGCAGAAGGACAAGATCGGCTTTAAATCCATCTTTATTGGCATCCCTCATTTTATCGAGCAGCTTGTAAATTGCCTGCGCGCGTTTCACGGTATTGACGATAACTAGGGTGAGCGTACCGGGCATATGGCTTTCAGCGGCTAACCGCGCGGTGTCCTTCCCATCCTCGTTGACTTCGTGTTTAGCTTTAGAGATGTGTTTTTTCGCTTCGAATCTTCTTTTGAATATATCAGTTTTCCGATCTTCTTCTAGCGACGCAGGTTTGCCCAGTGCGTCTTTAGCACTGTCAAAATCAACGGTCTTGAGCCAATCTTCATTCATAGTGGCGCTCATCCAGAGCGAGCGCACCGGAGCGGCGGTGGTGAACATGCGACGAAAGGCCTGGAGTTGCGTGGTGGTTCCCAAACCATTGCCCATAAGTTGGATTTCATCCATGACCCAAAGGCAGTCATTGTTGAGCAGACCAAACTGCACCGGCCAACGGAATCGGCTTAGCGCATAGCCGCGGTTGAGTGCACGGGATAGGAGCATGTCCTGGGTGCCGATCAGGATTGCATCACGCTCCGGGTACATGTCCCAATCCCGGTCAACCTCGCCACCCATGAGTATGTGTACGCGAATCTTGGCCGGGTCATCATTCCCGTTCCAAGGATCATAGGACTTCAATTTACTACTGCCGTCTTTATCCTCAAATTCCGCAACACCACCTAATAACCCTAGATTATGCAGCCATGTTACGGCGCAATCTCGTGTTTGTTCGACCAAAACACGCATGGGCAGGCAATAAACAAGACGTCGTGGTGTTTCATTGCAAATATCCGGTGCTGCATACCTCCTGCGCCATATCCAGCTTAGAACAGCGGCCGCCGTTTTCCCCATACCGGTTGGAACTTCGAGCAATGAAGGGAAATTGCGACACTCCGCCAGACTGGTCTGATAATGAAATGGCGCCTGAGTGCCTTTGGTAGCTTTTTTAAACATCTCTTCAAAATTCTGCATCTATTCACCTCGCGATCGTATGTACATGATCTGTAGTGCATTACTGTCATGAATTAAAAGACGGCACGCCGTATGCACCGCTGTTATTGTGATATATGGTTCTTCCAAGAATAAATTATATCGTTGATAATCGGCTGGGATTACCAATTTGCTGCCACCGCAACATTTTAAGAGAAGATATTTCGTAATCATCGCCTATGTATGTTCAACAGTTTCAGAATCAGTATTTTTTTTAATGGGCAGCTAATGAGTCGCTGAATTATATACACCTTTGTAAGTTAATCAATTTTTATCTTTACTTTATCTTACCGCACTTCCTCCCCCATCCGATGTCCTAGCAGAAATAAATTCCTGATATTTTTTTGTTTCTCTCATCGCGGATTTTTCTGATATCGAGGTCGGAATCGGAGACATGGCTATTGCCCCGCATGACAGCTTTTGTCATTTCTTCTCCAACCGCTTTCTTTTTTCAGGCGCATCCAGATAATTTTCTTTGGATACGACCATTCTTTTTGTTTCTTTCTCCAGATTTTCGCGGGCGTCTCCGGCAATCTTGCCGCCTTTCCGGGCGGCTGTGCGGTTTTCGTCAAAACCCTGCGCATCCTGCGTTTTGGTGATTTCCGTTGTGGCAGCTTCGCCCAGCATGGAGAAAATTAGTTCTAGGTCATTCATGTGATCGCGCAGGTTTTCGCGTTTCAGCCCTTTGTGCTCTTTATATTCAGAAGGGGTTAACCCAAAGGTGGCCTTGGAGATTTCCGCTGTCAAAATAGAGCATTCTGTTTCTCTGCATACCTGACGCTTTTTCCATTCATCGGTGAGTTCCGCCTGGATGGCAATGCCGCGCATCCGTTTTTCAATCCATTCGTCGGAATAGCCCTTGGTCTGGTAAAGCGCTTTCGTTCTTTTGGTGGCCAGTTCCGGGTCTTCGATTTCCTGCACCCGTTCATAACCGACTTTCGCCAGCCAGCGCTTGAAGGGTTCGGCTTTGGGGGAAGGGATGGACTGGATGATGCGGAAGTGGCCTTCGGTGTTGGCGCAATTGACCTTTTGCTTACCGCCTTCAGTTACCAGTGAAAGGGGGGTGGCAATTTGCCCCCACCCTTTGGATAACTCCGCGTCACGCCTGCGCATATCCTTGATGTAGCGTGACGGGTCTTTTGAATCGGTCAAGACTGCAATCACATCAGCAATGGAAAACCACCACTCATTATTGTTAATAGTCTTTCTGATTTCCTTCCCTTTGAAAACAGATATTTTTGTTTCCATGTTTCCTCCTGACCGATTAGTCCGCATATTTCTGCATTCCTGAGTTTAAGTCCTTTTCATAAATTGCTTCTTTGAAGCAGGTGAATTTCGTGAATACGCTTTGCCGTCATCGGCAGTTAGTTCCAAAATGGAACTAACTGAATTTTCCTGTATCTCGCCGCTTTCAAAAATATTTTTGAGATGTTTGTTAATAGCCGGGATGACGACGCCGAATAGATCCGCCATTCACTTTTGTGTCAGCCATACGGTTTCGTTGCGCAAAAATATCTCCACTTTCACCTTGCCGTTCGGTGTTGTGTAGAGCAGAAATTCCGTGAAGCTGTTTTGGGGCACAATGCTTTTATTTTTTCTCATATAGATCAGCCTTTCGTATTCGATCGCTAACGGAATTCAGAAGCTGGACACATGTCCTTTGATCGGAAATTTCTGTCATCGTCCCCTCCAGTCCTTTTGGAACGGTCACGACCGTTCCCTACATTTTCACCACCCTCGGCGTTGCGCCACTTCCGCCTAACCTGACCACCCAAACGTGGCGCGAGGTCACGCGCGCGGGGGACACCTATGTCTTTTCACCAGCCACCATAAACTATCAACTATCAGCTTCTTGCCAGAAGCTTTCCACCTCCGGCGCTTCGCGCCACCTCCGCCGGCGGAGGACATTTTCCACCATCCACTATCCACCATCAACTATGAGCTACGCACTATTCTACTCTCCCTCCACCCCCATACGGTGTCCTATGAGTAAATATTTTTCATTTTTTCAATTTCATTTTTTACGTCCTCCCGCAGGGCCCTGGGCGACACCACTTCCACCTGCGATCCGTAGCGCAATATCTCCCTTTTGATTTCCCGGAAGTCGGCCACGGGAACGGTCAAGATCAGCCTGCCGTCTTTTTCCATTTTTGTCTGCTGGCGCGGATGCCAGTTTTGTTCGGCGATCCACGGCGCGATCTCTTTGGAAAACCGCAGGCGAACGTCTTTCGTTTCCCCGCCGCGAAAGATGCCAAAAGTCTGCCGGACGTATTGCCTGACTTTTTCGGCCGGAATCCCCGTTTTAATTTTCTTTGCGGAGGGTCTGATGCTCCTGATGCGCGAGAGAACAAAATCCCGCAGTTCGTTTTTCAGCGAGCAGTGGGCGATGATATGCCATGTGCCCATATAGTGCAGCAGGTGCAGCGGTAAAATATCGCGCGTGGAGGCCTCGGCGCTGTGCGGGGAAAAATACTCAATCCGGATCGGTTTTGCGGTAAGCAGCGCATCCAGCATCGCGTGGTAGATTTTCCCGGTTGTCCTGGAATATTCGATGTTGCGGACGGATACTTTGTTGCTCAGGTCCCGGACGGAAACCGGCGCGGGATGGGCAAGCCTGGTGAGCAACTGCTCAAGAAAGGACCGCAGCGCTGTTTTAAGCGCGGCGTCCGGCACGGCGGAAGCCAGGCGATAGGCCAGTAAAAGCGACGTCAGGCCTTCTTCCTCCAGCCAGAAGCCCGGCAGTTCATACGCGTGATCCTCATACGCAAAACCCCTTTGTTCAGGCATGTAGATCAGCGGCACGCCCATCCTGTCGCGCAAAAAATCAATATCCCGCTGGGCTGTTTTGCGGGATATATCAAATTTTTCAGACAGGGTTTTTGTATTGGGATATTTATTTTCTTTGACTTTGTTGTGGAACCAGAAAAACCTTTCGTAGATGAGCTTGGATGACATAGGGCCTCCGGTCGGAGTCTATTCCGGATACGGTTTATGCAACATCGTGATGCCGCCCCGGTGAGATGAACATCGGCAAGGAATTAATGGGCTTGACGCAAGGAAAAGTCAAGAAGGAATACCGTTTTTCATCAGCCCAGTCCATACTGCTTCATCTTCCGGTAGAGCGTCGCGCGGGAGATGTTCAATTTTTCGGCAATGCGGTTTTTGCGCATTTTCTGATTCAGCATTCTGGTAATCATCATGCGCTCGGCATCCTGCGGGATGACAGGGTCTTCCCGCGTTTCGGCCGTATAGCCAGGGTGCCGGATGTGGTCGGGTATGAATTCGGTCGTCAGCTCCGGCGTCTTGAGAAAGTTGATCATCCGTTCGATGGCGTTTTGCAGCTCCCGGACATTGCCCGGCCAGCCGTAGTTCATGAAAGTCTCGATCACTTTCTTATCCACGCGCACAATTTGTTTCTTCATGGCGCTGGCGTAGCGCTTGATGAAAAAATCAGCCAGCAGAGGAATGTCATCCAGCCGGTCTTTGAGCGGCACCATTTCGATGGCGAAGACATTGGCCCGATAATAAAGGTCCTCGCGGAAATTCCCTTTGCGGACTTCTTCCCGCAAATCCTTGTTGGTGGCGGCGATGATGCGCACATTCACCGGCCGCACGCGGGTGCCGCCGATGCGCAAAACGGATTTATCCTCAATGACGCGCAGGAGCGCGGTCTGCAGCTCCAGCGGCGTCTCGGCGATTTCATCCAGAAAGAGCGTCCCGCCGTCCGCCAGTTCAAACTTGCCCTGGTTGCCGCCCCGGCGCGACCCGGTAAAGGCCCCTTCCTCGTGGCCGAACAGTTCGCTCGCGATCAGATCCCGGGGAATCGCGCCGCAGTTGATTGCGACGTAGGGGCCGTTTCTGCGGTCGCTCGCGTTATGGATGGCCTGGGCAAAGATATCCTTGCCCGTCCCGCTCTTGCCGAGAAGCAGCACATTGGAACTGCTCTGAGAAACCATCCGGGCCTGATCCACGGTCATGAGAAACCGGGCATTCTGGCCATGAATGTCTTCAAAACTGAAATTGGCGGACGCTCCCATCATCTTGGTCACCATGGACTTGGCCCGCTGAATTTCATTGAGGATGATGATCTTGCCGATGACGAGCCCGTCGGGGGAAATAATCGGATTGCAGGTGAGCGTGTAGTCGCCGGAAAAACTTTTGGAAAAGATCCGGACCTCCGTATCCGTCACGGTTTCATTATTTTCAATCAGCGTAAAAAACTGCATGTTGTCCTGGCTGAAGATGTCGCGGATGCTCCGCCCCTCGACCTTGCTCACGCTGAGGCCAAACCGCTTGCGCGCATTGTCGTTGATCAGCGTCACGCGGCCCTGCGAGTCCACGGCAATGAGCGCCTCCTGAATCGAGGAAATCACGGTCTGCTGATAGCTCGAAGCCACCCGGCTTTCGGCCAGCGCCCGGCGAATCCGCAGTTCATTTTCAATCGCGCCCGCCGCTGCCACCGCCATGCCGAGCGTATGCGGATTGGCGCGGTAGTATCTCCCGAAAATGGCAATGACGCCGACAAATTCTCCGTCCGCGTCAAAGATCGGTGCGCCGGAACCTGTCGCCCCCTGATACAAACGAATGTAATGCTGGGAGCCGAAAACCTGTATCGGTTTCTTATAGACCACCACGGTCCCGCCGGCCGTGTTGCCCGAATACCTTTCCTGCCAGCAGGCGCCGACATACCCCCTGGCCGAACGGATCAGCTTCTCCTCTTCCGGGTCGCCCAGGACCTCCAGCACATACGCTTCGCTGTCCAGGAGGCTGACCATAAATCCCGACCCTTCCAGAAAACGGTAGAGATTTTTCATAAAAGGAAGGCTGACATCGATAAAGTCTGCGTTCCTCAACAACAGGGCATCCAACTCCTCATTGACCAGCACTTTATTTTCCGGCCGGGACAAGGGATCGACGCCCAGCCGGGCGCAGCGGATCCATGATTCCAGCAGTTCCTGGGGAATGACGGCCGGATCAACCCTGGGGTCGCCGGAAATAAATTTTCTCCATTCCATAAAAGTCTGCTGGTAAAAACGTTCGTAGTAATCCGCACCCATCAGATTAATTTCTCTGAGCAGCCGTCTTTTCTCTGATTTTGCTTCATCCTTCATTATTATATCCCCGGTTTTTGATGTTACAAAATTTTGCATCACCAATGGATCATTATTGTCTCAGCGAGACGCCAGTGAATCATTTTTTGAAACAATAATCCAGACAATATTTTAATATTTAATAAAATTAATGCCTTAAAAATGTAAGGGAATTGGCATGATGAATGCTATGACTCTTGTTTGAAAATACAGGTTTCCTGCGGCTTGCGAAAAGTTTCTGATCACCGGCCGCTAACCGGACGCCATCCGCAGGAAGTCCTCTGGCGCATCATTATCACATTGTTTCTAAGGAGGAACCTCAACTTGCAAGAAAGGCCCTGGCAAAAAAATTACGATTTCGCCGTCCCCACGACGATTCGATTCCCAAAATTTCCCGTTCAAAATTTCCTGCATCTTGCGGCATCGCAATTTCCTTTTAAAGCAGCGACTGATTTTTACGGATCGGAAATGACCTTTACGCAGCTGCGCACCCAGACGCTGCGCATGGCCAACGCATTGAATGGGCTCGGCGTTAAAAAAGGCGACCGCATCGGCCTGGCGCTTCCCAATTGCCCCCAGTACATCATCGCCTACAACGCCATCCTTTCGGCCGGCGGCATTGTCGTCAACATGAATCCCATGTACACGCATGACGAGCTTAAGTTCATGCTGGAAAACACGGCCGTGAAACTGCTTGTGACCTTTGACGGCGCTATGCCCACGATGCGCCCGCTGGCCAAAGAGCTGGATATCGTCCTCATCGTCACACGGGTGACGGATTACATTACCGGGCTCGGCGTCAGCACGGCAAAAAGTTTAGAGTTGGAAGAGGGTTGGCATCATTTTTCAGAACTCATTGAAGGCTGCTCCAACACACAGCTGCCCCGCATCGACTTCACCCCCTCGGATGCCGCCCTCATTCAATTTACCGGTGGAACAACCGGGCTTCCCAAAGGCGCGCTGCTCACCCACGGCAATGTGGTGGCGGCAACCCTGCAATGCTCCATGTGGGGCAGTTCGATTACCGCCTTTACGCCTTACGAAAAACGCAATGTCCTCAGCATTATTCCTTATTTCCATATCTACGGCAACACCTGCGCCATGAACTGGGGGATGCTCAATGCAGCAACCCAGGTAATCATGCCCCGCTTCGATATTGATGAGGTGCTGGGAACGATCAAACGCGTTGATCAGATCACGTATTACCCGGCCGTTCCCACGATGATCACGGCCATTATCAACCATCCCAAAGCAGCAGAAATGAACCTGGACCAGCGGTTCCGTTTCTTTAATTCCGGCGGCGCGCCCATGCCCCTGGAGCTCATCCAGAAAGTGAAAGACCTCGGCATTTTCTTTGGTGAGGGTTGGGGCATGAGCGAGACCGCGTCGCTTGGCATCTCGAACCCGATCCTGGCCTGCCGCACCGGCTCTATCGGCGTTCCGCTCATGGAAAATGACGTCCGTCTGGTGGACGTGGAAAACGGCGTCGAAGACGTCAAACCCGGCAACCCCGGAGAAATTCTCATCAAGGGCCCGTCGATCATGCAGGGCTACTGGAACAATCCGGAAGAAACAAAAAATCAGCTCACCGACGGCTGGCTGCACACCGGCGATATCGGGCAGGCTGATGAAGACGGCTATATTTACATCGTCGATCGCAAGAAGGACATGATTATCGCCGGCGGCTTCAATATCTATCCGCGCGAGGTGGATGAAGTCCTCTACCAGCATCCCAAAATTGCGGAGGCGGTCACCGTGGGCATCCCGCATGAGTACCGGGGCGAAACAGTGAAGGTGTTTGTCGTTCTGAAGCCCGGTGAAAAAGCCACGGAGAAAGAGATTGCCGAATTCTGCCGCACGAAACTGGCCGCCTACAAGGTCCCCAAGGTGGTGGAATTCCGGGAGAGTATCCCGAAATCCGCCGTCGGCAAAATTCTACGCAAGATTTTGCGCGACGAGGAAGTTGCCAAGCTCAAAAAATAATAAATGCGGCTGATTCCGAAAGCCGCTACCGATCCCCTTTTTTTCCTGCCGAAGAGGAAGAGGGTTCAGGGAACAAAGAGCATATCCAACATGCTTTCCCTGAATCCTCTTCCTCACCTTCCTTCCCGCTGAACCGGGAACTTTCTTTTGAATGGCCGTACCCGGAAAATCTTCTTGACAACCCCTTGCGGCTGTCCGTATCCTCAGGTCATAAAAAAAGATGACGAGAAAGGATATGGCCATGATCGATTTCAGTTTGAGTGAAGGACAAAAAGCGTTTCAGGAGCTGGCCCGGAATTTTGCCAAAAAAGAGATTACGCCCATCGCGCTTCAGTATGATAAAGAACCGTTCCATCCCGATGAAATCTTAAAGAAAGCCCATCAGGCGGGGCTGATGA
This sequence comes from Deltaproteobacteria bacterium, assembly GCA_036528635.1. Taxonomy (GTDB): domain Bacteria; phylum Desulfobacterota; class Syntrophia; order Syntrophales; family Smithellaceae; genus UBA8904. The sequence goes on along the minus strand of JAIGNE010000019.1, from coordinate 220,240 downwards.
ACCTGACCACGCCGAAGCCATACGGCGGCCAGGGACTGGGACTGCTGGAGGCGGCGCTGATTACGGAAGAGCTCAACGCCGGCTGTTCCGGCATCGGGGGCATGATCACCATCAATTCCCTGGCCTGCGGCCCCATCCTGATCGGCGGAACGGACGAACAGAAAAAGCGCTTCCTTATCCCGCTTTGCGAATCCGGAAAGACGGCCTCCTTCGGCCTGACGGAGCGGGAAGCGGGCTCCGACGCGGCGGGCGTCAAAACAAAAGCCGTCCGCAAAGGCGGCCAGTATGTCTTGAACGGTCAGAAATGCTTTATCACCAACGCCAGCTTCGCGGCGCTCTATACCATTTTTGCGACCACCGATCCCTCCAAAGGGACCAAGGGCATCACCGCCTTTGTCGTCCCGCGCGAAACGCCCGGCGTCTCGATCGGCAAGGTGGAAGACAAGATGGGACAGCGCGCGCTGAATGTTGCCGAAGTCAATCTCGATGATGTGGTCATTGATGCGGCCAATGTTCTCGGGGCGGAGGGCCAGGGCTTCAAGATTGCCATGGAGACCCTCAATGAAGGCCGCGTCAACATCGCCACCACGGCCCTGGGCATCGCCCGCGCGGCCTTCGAAGCCTCCCTGGCGTATGCCAAAACCAGAAAGCAGTTTGGTCAAACCATCGGGAACTTCCAGGCTATCAATTTCCTGCTCGCCGACATGGCGGCAGCCGTTGACGCCTCACGGCTGCTCACCTGGTATGCCGCGTCACGCTGCGACCAGGGATTGCCCTTCGCCCGCGAGGCCGCTCAGGCAAAACTGTTCGCCTCCGATACGGCCATGTGGCTGACCACCAATGCGGTTCAGATCCACGGCGGCTACGGGTACATCAAGGAATACATGGTGGAAAAACTGATGCGCGACGCCAAGCTCACGCAGATTTATGAAGGGACCAACCAGGTCAACCGCATCGTCGCCGGCGGCGCCCTGATGCGCTAGCCATCACAACCGCGAGATGCCCCCGCCGGTCGACCGGGCCTTCGGCGGGAGCGCCGCCGCCGTCCTTAGTCCTTGACCCTCCGGTCTTTTCAGTGTAGGGAAGCAACCGTGATCCGAAAAAGCAAGGGCTGCCCCGTTGGCGCTTCCCGTCTATTTTTCGGGGCATAGAATCATCATCCCCCAAAACGAAGGAGACACCCATGAGTGATCTGAACGAACCCAAAATAACCAATATCAAGATGAATCCCGACAACCTTTACAAGGAAGAGGCCTTCACGGACCTGACCCACGCCACCATCCGGCGGCTCACGCCCGTTAAAATAGACGGTACACCCGATGAAAGCCGGGAGCCCCTCTTCACCGGAATGGCCCAGCTCATGTCGCCGAACGGTCCGATTCCCGTACAGTGCGTCATTGACGGCGCGAAAACGCTTGCCGAGGCGACGGCCAAATTACCGGATGCGATTGAAACAACGGTTCGGGCCATGATTGCCGAAGCCGAGGAAATGCAGCGTAATGAAGCGTCCCGGATTGTCCTGCCCGGCCAATAACATCGGGCGTTCGCCTCTCGCTGTGAAATCAGGTTTTTCCTTATTTCTCTGAAACGCCGGGTCAGGAGTCGATCCAATGTCCAGCTATGCGGAATTGTACAGGCAGAAACTGACAACGCCTTCCCAAGCCGTAAAAGTCATCGAAAGCGGCGATAAGCTGTTTCACGGCCTGGCCATCGCGGAGCCCCCGGCCCTGCTCGCCGCCGCGGCCGCCCGCATTCGCGAAGCGGAGCTGAAACGCATCAGCGTCTATTCGCTGCTCCCCCTGCGGCACGCCGCCCAAACGATCCTGGCGCCCGACCTCTGCGACGCGGTCCAGCCTTATTCCTTTTTCCTGAGCGGCAACGACCGCGCCCTCGTCCGCGTGGGGCTCAACTATTACGTCCCCGGCTACTATCACCAGATCCCCCGCCTGATCACGGAATTCATCGGCGTGGACGTCATGGTCACCACGGTTTCCCCCATGGACAAGGCCGGCTACTTTACCTTCGGCACCGTCAATGACTATACGTCCACGGCGGCCCGCCGGGCGAAGCATCTGATTGTGGAAGTCAATCAGAACATGCCCCGGGTCTTCGGCGATTCCCTGATCCATGTCTCGGAGGTTGACGCGATCGTCGAGAACCACGTTCCGCTCATGGAAATTCCGGCGGGGGACACCGGTCCGGCGGATGAAGCCATCGGCCGGATCGTCGCCTGCATGATCCCCGACGGCGCCACCATCCAGCTGGGCTTCGGCAGCCTGCCGAATGCCGTGGGCAGCCTGCTTGCCGGCCACAAGGACCTGGGCATTCATACGGAGGTTTTTACTTCGTCCATGGTCGATCTTATTAAAAAAGGAATCGTTAACGGACGGAAAAAAACACTGCACCCGGGCAAAAATGTTTTCACCGGCGCCGTGGGCACCAAAGACATGTACGACTTCATGAACGACAACCCGAGCATGGAGAGCTATCCGGTTTCCTACACCAATGATCCGGCGGTGATCGCCCGAAATGACGACATGATCTCCGTCAACTCCATCCTGGAAGTGGACCTGCTGGGACAATGCAACGCCGAATACCTCGACGGGTCGCAGTTCAGCGGAACCGGCGGACAGCTTGACTTCGTCCGCGGCGCCTTCAACGCCCGGGGCGGCAAATCCATCCTCGCTTTTCACGCCACCGCAAAAAAAGGTACGATATCCCGCATCGTACCCCGGTTTGATCCGGGCACGGTTATAACGACCCCCCGGATGGATACGCATTACCTGGTGACGGAACACGGCGCGGTGAATCTGAAGGGCAAGTCCACCCGGGAGCGGGCGCTGGACATCATCAGCATCGCCCACCCGCAATTCCGGGATGAACTGCTGAGAGAAGCGGAAAATATGTATTTGATCTGAATGCATCTTCCATCTGCATAAATAAAATTTTGGAGAGGTTGGACAATGATTGAAAACACGATCGCCACATGGCACAAATTAATGGAAACGAGGGACGCCGCGGGCCTGGACAATATTCTTGCCGAGAATGTCGTGTTCCATTCCCCCGTCGTTCATACACCGCAGGCGGGAAAGCCGATCACCAGACTTTACCTGACCGCGGCGCTGCATGTCCTTAACAACGACACGTTTAAGTATCTGCGGGAAGTCATTTCCGGCAATAACGCCGTGCTCGAATTTCAGACGGTCATTGACGGCATCACCATTAACGGCGTGGACATGATCACCTGGGACGGAGACGGCCGGATCACCGACTTCAAAGTCATGCTGCGTCCGCTCAAGGCCGTCAACCTGGTCCACAAGATGATGGGAGACATGCTGCAAAAGATAAAATAGAACAAGAAAGGCTTATCATGTCCGGGTACGGGAAAAATTTTTTATTGGCTATGATGCTGGCCGCTTTGATCACCTCGGGTTGCGCTGCTTCCTTCAACAGCCGGGGGTTGAACTGGGTCGCCGAGGCGAACTACACGCAGATTGTCAAAGAATTTGAACCACCGGATGACAAATTTTCCGGCGTTCCTTTCCAGGATTTGATCTATCTTTGCCAGTCCTACGCCGAACTGAAAAATTACCGCAAACTTTTTCCCTGCCTCGACGCATCGCAGACCAAAGTGAATGCAGGAGACTTTACCGCCGACGCCTGGAATCACTCGGCGACACCCTCCCGATTAAGGGCTGCCGCCCTGATCGAACTGGGGCAATATGAAGAAGCCGTCCGGGCGGCTGATCTTTCCGCTAAAATCGTGGCCGACAAGCAATTGACAACGTTTGAGCAGGTCAAGGTTCTGGAGGTTCAGGGCCTCGCCAATGCCCTGGCCGGCAAAACGGATAAGGCCGACGCGGTCATCCGCCGGCTGAAGGACGTCTATCTCGGATACCCCTACATGCTGGTCAAGGATGACCGCAACATCGCGCTCGCCAAGATTTACATCACCCTGAAGCGATACCCCGAGGCCATCGAGGCCGTTTCCTACAAGTTCGAAGATTCGAACACCTTTCTTAAAACCATCAGCGGCTGGGACGTCTACACCCTGAACAAGCTGTCCTTCGAGTTCATGAAGAACAAAAGCCTGTTCGAAGTCGGCCGGCAGTCCGAGGCTAAAGCCGGTTATGATGCACTCCTGGCGTATCCCTACATCCAGGATCGCGGAGAGATGCACTGGATCATTCTCTTTGACCGGGGACGGATTGCCGAGAAGGAAGGCAACACGAAGCAGGCCATCGGCTTTTATGAAAAAGCCGTGGCGATCATCGAGCAGCAGCGGTCCACCATCAGCATCGAGGCCGGCAAAATCGGTTTTGTCGGCGATAAACAGGCTGTCTATCACCGCCTGATTGCCGCGCTCTATCAGGACCGGCAGCAGGAGAAAGCCTTCGAGTATGTGGAGCGGTCCAAATCCCGCGCCCTGGTTGATCTCCTGGCCGGCAAAAATGACTTCGCCGTGAAATCGGCGGGAAAGAAGGAACAGGTGCGCCGCATTCTGGCGCAAAACGACCAATCCGAGGCGGAGATCCTGTCTGTGGACAAGAACGCCAACAAATCGCAAAGCCGCAGTGTCGCGGTGAAAGCGCGAAAGGATTTGCAGCGTGATGAGCCGGAACTAGCCTCCCTGGTGACCGTCGCCTCCACGCCCCTGGCCGACATTCAATCCCTGATCCCCCCGGGCGAGTCCCTGGTGGAATTCTACTATTCCGGCGGCGACATGTTCGCGTTTGTCCTTTCCGCGGGCGGCCTGCAAAGTGTCAAACTGAACCCTGCCGGGCTTGTCGAGGACGTGGCCGCCTTCCGGCAGTCCCTGGAAAATCCCCGCTCCGGGTTGACGCAAACCCTGGCGGCAAAACTGTATCAGCGATTATTCAAACCCCTGGAAGGGGCCCTGAGGGATCGCAGCATCATCATCGTTGCCCACGGCGTTCTGCATTACATTCCTTTCATTGCCCTCCACGACGGCAAAACGTATCTGATCGATCGCTATAAAATCCGCCTGATGCCCAGCGCGAGCGCCATGAAATACCTGCAGGAGAGGAAAAATGACAAGCGCGGCGGCATCCTGGTTTTCGGCAATCCCGACCTGGGCGATCGCCGCTATGATCTGGACTTTGCCCAGAAGGAGGCTGTTGAAGTCTCTAAAATACTGCCCCATTCCAAAATACTCGTGCGCCGGGAGGCGACGGAGACTGCCGTCCACCGCTACGGAAGCGACTACAATTACCTCCACTTTGCGACGCACGGCCAGTTCAGGCCGGAGAATCCCCTGCAATCAGCGCTGCTGCTTTCCCCCGATGCCGGCGGGAACGGCCTCCTGACGGTGGACAAGCTTTATTCGATGCAGCTTGGCGCCAATCTGGTCACCCTGAGCGCTTGCGAAACGGGCCTTGGCAAAGTGGCCGGCGGCGACGATCTGGTCGGTCTGACGCGCGGATTTCTCTATGCCGGCGCCAGTTCCATTGTGGCCAGCCTCTGGAAAGTGGATGATCTGGCGACATCCTATCTGATGATCCGGTTCTACCGGGGGATGCAGAAAACGGACAAGCTCGACGCGCTGCGCAAAGCGCAGATGGAAACCCGCAGGAAATATCCGCACCCCTATTACTGGGCCTCTTTTCAACTGACAGGCAGCGCCCGGTAAGGCCGTCCCCACACCAAACGCTGCGCCCTGCCCCGGCGGCGTCTGCCCGGAAAGCGAGGCCGCAGGCGCACATGGCTTGCTTCCTAACTGCCGCGGCCGCCGAGGCCAATCAGGCGGACAGCTTTGCATGATCTTTGTTCAAAACAGGATTTCAGTGTTATGATTTGGATCCGGTAAAATGGAAAGGATCATAGGAAGCATCAAGGCAATCTTCGATTTCGGAGGCCCGGGCGAGACAAAACACAATTTGTTTCCCCCTGGGCATGGCTTTCTCCAGATTATCGAAGATGAACAAATTCGGCTCCGCCAGAGCCACGGTGACTTTCAACGGGCTGTCGCTCAAAACAACCATGCGTTTCATCAACGCAAATTTTTCTCCGATGGCTTTCTGCAGGAGCGGGGAGATCCGGTACCCTTTCAGAGAAACAATGGGCATACTGAAGTGCGCGGAAAGCGCCTCCAGATGATTCATCTCGCTGATTGCCCTGTTCCTGGCCAAAAGGGCGCCCAAGGACTTGCGGATTCCTCTGTTTTGGAGAAGCTTCTGCTCGGAAAGGTGATCGCTTAGCTGGCCCGGAGTTATGATATTCAGATCGACATAAACCTGCCCGAGCTGTTTTCGTTTATTGCTGAAGTAAATCCCTTTGATGATCTTGCTCTGGGGAAGACCCATTTCACAGAGTATTTGTCCCAGATATTTGGACGGCTTGCTTTTTTTCCGTTCCATGGCTTCGCTTAAATCAAGCGCCGAAATAATATTTTTCGAAACCAGAATCTCACCGATCTTATCAGACATCGTACTCCACCCTGCGCCGTCTACCCCGTGTTTTCGAATGACACGAACCGCTGCCGTTAATTGCTTATTTTCCGGGAAACACTGCTGGCATTTTTCAAGAAAGACTGTTGTGAGCCCGTAGCAGTTTTTGACCCTTCAGTCAATATGTGACCTGAAAATAAATTTTCGCGCCTCCCGGCTGCGATGGTCATGGCCATGAGGAGGAAGGGAATCCGCCGGGACGTCTTTTCCAACACGACTGGTTCAGATCGTTTCCGGAAGCCCGTCATCGCCTTTTACGTTTTTTGCCGCTCATCGGCTTTCCTTGCCTGAAGCATCGTTCACGCGCGGATCATCCGCCGGCGTCAACCGGAAACCGCCTTTTACCGGATTCAGCATCAGGCCGCACAGACGGAAACGGCGATTGAAAGAATTGATTTTTTTCTGCTCATGCGGCGTCGGTGATGAACCGCTCCATCCCCGGGGCATCACGCTCACCGCAGGGCTGCCGTCCAAACAGAATGCGGCGAGATCGATGGACGGCGGGTTCGCCAGTTTAAGCCAGTCCAGAAAGTTCAGCAAGGTGTCGAAAAACCGTCCGGCGGCGATGCTCGCATAAGGAAGGTTCTCCGCGGGTGTAAAACACAAGTCCGGCCGGCTGCCCGCGGGCTCGTGACCGATGCGGAGAATCAGAGCGGCCAGATACCGGTCGTAATCGTCGGCCTGATCGATGACGGCAACATCCAGATGCGGGTTGACCTGCCAGGCTTGAATCACTTCTTCAATCAGCGTATTGATATCCGCCGGAATAAATTCTTCGAGGTTGCGACACCCGCTGGCGATGCCGATAAAATCAAGAAGCAGACCGGTTCCTCTGTTGATCAGCGGCTGCGGCAGGATGGCGCAAAGCGGTCGCGGGTCGAAAAGAGACTTCAGTTTTTCCACAACGCTAAGCACGCCGTGGGCAAATTCCACCCGGCGGATGGCCCCGGCATCCAGCGATTGGCAAAGATTCCGGAAAGTGAGCAGGCAGGCGTCAATCCCGTCCATGTCCATGGCCGCCCGACACCGGCGGGCGGCATCCTCTTCTTCCAGTTGTTCAAGCTGATACGCGACGTACAGGAGTCGGCCGGCCAGGGAGGAGAACACTTCCTCGGCCTCGTCGATGAGCTCCAGCGCAAAATCCGATATCTGAAAGAGGCGCTCCTCGTTCATCTCCGTCATGGCCGTAAGATGGTGCGTCTTATGCTGCAGCTTCTTCAGGATGTCACGGGCTTTGTCCGCCGGAATGATTACCCCGTGTCCGGGGTAACAGAATCTGATCGGCATGTTGTCCAGAAGCCATTGCACCTGCTGCAGGGTGTCGATGAGATCATCCCGGTGCCACCCGGATATTCCGGCTACCATGGAATTGGCCGCGGCCAGCAAATCGCCGATAAAAAGAATTTCACCGGCGCGGATGCAGATGCTGTCGGGGCTGTGCCCGCGCGCCGGATAGATTTCCAGGTCATCGCCGCCTCCCATCGAGACGGTTTGCCGGATCATCGAGCGTCCGGGACCGGTCGCCACAGACTCCGTCCGCAGCGAGAGGAACGTTCCCTGCGCAATATTGATGCGGCGCAGAGCGCCCCGCCGGCAGTCCTGAGACGTGAGAAGGCGGATATCCGGCTGCATGCAGGGAAAGGTCGTGCCGTAAAGCTCGGCAATGGTTTTTTTCCGATCTCCATCGATTAAATAGCGGGCTCCATCCTCCTGGACGGCAACCCACACGGGCGCCGTCGTTATCATCTGCCGGTGCACACCCAGCTGCAGCGAATGATCGATATGGCAATGGGTAAGATAAATCATGACCGGACGGGAGCGTTCCTGATCACAATCCCTCAGAACCCGGCCCAGGTCCGCACTCTGCGCGGGCAGCGCGCCGGGATCGATGAGAATGATCTGCTCCGGCGTGCGCATGAGACATGAATTCGACGAGAGAAGATCCGGCTTGCGGAGGTAGGGATATATTTCTGCGCGGCTCGCGCCCGGAAGCGGCTGCCAGACCCGATTGATCAGCAATGATGACTCCTTTTTCCGGCATTTATTTCCTGCCGGGCTTTCCTGCCGGCAACGTACAAGAAGAACAACCCTGTGTCAATGAACACTTGACCGATAAAAAAATCGGACGTTCGTGACACAAGAAGCGCTGCCATGAACGTCCGATGAGGGTTGGTTCTTACCGTCTTATCGTGTTTGAATATACTGCTCCCTCAACCATTTTTTATTAATCTTCCCGATGCTCGTTTTGGCGATCTGATCAACGATCTCGTAGCGGTCGGGAACGCCGTATTTGGGCAGCTGTCCCTGACCGGCGAAGCTCTGCATGTGCACCTTGAAGTCGGCGGAACCGACTTGCCGTTCATAGCCGGGCTTTAAGACCACAAAAATGAGAGGCCTCTCTCCCCATTTTTCGTCCGGAATCCCGATAGCCGCCGATTCCAGAACGGCTTCGTGCTGGCCTATCATATTTTCCAGATCGAGCGAGGACACCCATTCGCCGCCGCTTTTGATCACATCCTTGATCCGGTCGGTAATCTGTAGATAGCCGTCTTCCACGTGACCGACATCTCCGGTATGCAGCCACCCGTTGCGCCAGAGCTCTTCCGTTTTGTCAGGCGCCTTGGCATAGCTTTTGGTGAGCCACGGCGACCGGAGCACCACTTCGCCCGAAGATGCTCCGTCATGAGGCAGCGGCTTGTCCCCGGCATCCACCACCTGAATTTCAGCCAGCGGAATGGGAAGGCCGGTTCTGGTGACGATATCGGCCATGACCTCGTCCTCCATTTCCGGCAGATCCGGTTTCGGTACGCCGATGCTGATGACCGGACAGGTCTCCGACATCCCGTACCCGGTAAAAACGGTGATGCCGATTTTGCGGGCGGACTGGGCCAGAGCTTTGGTCAGTCTCGATCCTCCGATCATGACCTTCCACTTGGTGAGGTCGATCTTCTGAGCCGTCGGGCTGGAAACAATCATCTGTAAAATCGTCGGAACGCAGTGAGAGAATGTCACTTTCTCGCGGTCTACCAGTTTCAGCAGCATCTCCGGTTCATACTTGCCGGGATAAACCTGTTTGGCGCCGAGCAAGGTGGCCACATAGGGCAGTCCCCAGGCATGAACATGAAACATCGGCGTAATAGGCATATAAACATCATTGGACCGGAATCGTCCGATGGTATTATATGACCCCAAAGCAACGGCCACGGAAAATGTATGGAGCACGAGCTGGCGGTGCGAATAATACACGCCTTTGGGCAAGCCGGTCGTCCCGGTGGTGTAAAACGTTGTGGCTCTGGTGTTTTCATCAAGATCGGGGAAATCATAAGAGACAGCGGCCGACGCCAGCAAATTTTCATAATCACCGGCAACGGGATATTTAAAGTCCGGAACGGCTCCCCCGGTGGAAATCACGATAACGGTTTGAACCGTTTCCAGCTGGTCCTGAATTTCCGCGAGAATGGGAAAGAAGTCGGCATGGATGATGATGACCTTCGCTTCCGCATGATTGATGGTATAAACGATCTGATCGGCGGACAATCTCCAGTTGACGGTCTGCAGGACCGCTCCCATCATGGGAATCGCAAAGAAGCACTCCAGGTAACGGTGACTGTCATAATCAAACACGGCCACCGTGTCGCCGCTGCCGACACCTGTTTTCGTAAGCGCGTTGGCCAGCCGGCCGATGCGTTCGTTCAATGTTCGATACGTGTATCGTGATTCATCCCGATAGACGATCTCCTGATCCGGTGCATAAATCAGGGGGGTATTCAGAAGTTTTTTGATGATTAATGGATACGCGTAGCTCTCTCCGCCAAGATAAGTTTTTTCGGACATATTCTTCTCCTTATTTTTTAATAAGTCGTCCGAAAAACATTCACTATGCTGAAATTAAGGTTTTATCCAAGCTTGAAGCTGACACAAATGACCAAGAGATATATTCTAACCATCAACTGCCTGGTAATTCATGAAACCTAAAACATCATCTGCACAAGAAGCTTCGGGCGACTTGTTTGGGAATAAGCACCATGACGTATCCAGGTTCTATTGATGGTGCTCATTCCAAAGCAAGTTTCCCGCTGTTTGGTATCTTAAAGGAAAGAAGATTATAAATCAACAAAAATCGTGACCAGCGGTCATGGTATTTTTATAATCCTGTCGTTATGGGGGGATAGCTGAAATGATTATTTCTATTTCCGCGCAAGGATCGCGGTCACGCGATGAAAAACCAGATGAGATGACCCCTAAGAGTATCATAAAAATGGCGAATCTTAACTCGTTCGACTGCACACGGTTCTTGACGGATAGCCCCTATTGCAGCAAGGACAAGCGCAAAAACGGCGGCCAGACAAGTTGACCGGATACACGTCCGACAATCCTCAACCCGGCGCCTTGCGATGAAACGCGAAGGCAAGATCGTTAACGCCTGTATTTTTTATAACCGAACCACACCCAAACGCCGCCCCATATCATGAGGACGGGTCCCAGAGTGATGCAGATAAATAGAAATTTATTTCCTTCCCAGGGCTTCAATAAAGCAGCCGCCCCGGCAATCCATAAAACCGTGACCAGGATAGCGAGGCGCATACGCCCGGTCAGAGGCGTCGTAATGCTGCGGCTGCGGGGCTGAGATTCGGGCGCGGGCTTTTTACCCAGCAACCGGGGAAGAAAAAATATCGCCGCTGCAATCACGGCCACAACCAGAATTTCCTGCATAAAAAAGACCTCGTTACAAACAAACTTACCGGGTTATCCGTGGCCTGCCAGACCACCGGCGGACTGCTATAGCACACATTTGCCAATAATCCCATGATTTGAGCAGACTGAAGAAGGATCAGCCTGCGCCCGTTGACAAAGGTAAGTTTCGTAAGTTAATTTCGTTAACAGATTCAATTTCAGGAAAGGAGATTCATTATGCGCCATTTAAATCGTGTTCTCGTTATAACCGTCTTTGCCTTAATCGTTACAGGTGTTTACTCCTGGGCGGCTAATGCACAGCCGGAAACATCATCGTCTATCGAACAGACTTTCCAGAAGGCCAAACAGGATTATCTGCAGAAAAATTTTGATTCCGCGGCCGGACAGATTAAAAAAGGGGCGGATTACATGAAAGCCGAATCCGCGAAAGCGTCCGCGAAAGGGAAAGAGGCGCTAACGGCATCGGCCGAGGAACTGGATAAGCTGGCGGCCGATATGAAGCGGGGCGCCGTCGCTTCGGAAAAAAAGATGGAGGATGCCTTCGCGCGCGCCTATCTCGCCCTGGCCTCGAATGAACACATCAAGTCAACGGAATCATGGGCCAGAAAAGAGTCGGCCAAAGCCGGCGCGGCGCTGGAATCAGCCGGCAGAAATTTGGAAAAAAGTTTTGCCTGGGCCGGGCAGAAAGTTGAAAAAGGAACCAACGATGTCCTGAAAAAGTCAGAAGAGCTTTCGCAGAAATTAAAGAAAAAAGGCGGCCTGATTGCCGACGACGTCAGCAAGGGATTGAAAGACGCAGGCAACGAGATTGAAAAATTCGGAAAAAAGATTTCTTCTCAGTAACACGCCGCACACGAACGGCAGATCCTCTTCGGGAAAACGGCGCGCCGTCTGACGGTTAACGGGCGGTGCGCCGATTTTCATGGACGGTAGAGATCGTCAATTTTATCTCCGTAATGCTTGATAATCTCGCGGCGCCGAAGCTTGAGCGTCGGAGTCAGTTCCCCCGCCTCTTCGCTGAAATCCCGAGGGAGAATGGTGAAGCGTTTGATTTGTTCATAAGGCGCCAGGCGGCTGTTGACGGCCTCCACATGGCCGGACAGGGCCTCGCGCACTTTTGGATGATCGGTCAGGGATGCCGGGTCCGCATCGGTAAGTTTTTCCCGCCGGGCGAAATTCGCCAGTTCGTGCGGATCCAGAGTGATTAAAGCCGTCAGGTATTTTCGGCGATCGCCGAAAACCAGAACCTGGCTGACAAGGGGCAGCGTGCGGACCAGATTTTCGATGTTCTGCGGCGCGATGTTCTTCCCTCCGGCTGTGACGATCAGGTCTTTTTTCCGGTCCGTAATGGTGATGAATCCCTCATTATCCATGACGGCGATGTCGCCCGTATGAAACCAGCCTTCGGCATCGATGGCTGCCGCCGTGGCTTCCGGGTCCCGGTAGTAGCCCTGAAAGAGCCCCCTCCCCCGGAGAAACAGTTCGCCATCCGGGGCAAACATAGCCTCCATGCCGGGAATTAATTGCCCCACGGTCCCGAACTTGAAATGTTCGGCCCGATTCACGGCAACCGGCGCCACCGTTTCGGTTAATCCGTAACCTTCCAGAATCAAAAGTCCCACCGCATGGAAGAATTCCAGCAGATGCAGGGGCATGGGCGCTCCGCCGCACAAGAGATACTTGACCCGACCGCCGAAGACATCCTGAATTTTGCTGAAAACCAGACGATGGGCCAGTGTGTGCTTCAAGGCCAGAAACGGGGGCACAGACCGGTTCTCCTTTCGGCAGGTCGCCGCCTGCCGGCCCACGTCAACGGCCCATTGAAAGATCCGTCGTTTCAGGGGGGAGCCGGAGTCCAGCATCTGGTGGACCCGGTTGTAGATCCGCTCGAAAATCTGGGGCACGCTGACCTGAACCGTGGGATGAAGCTCCTGAAAATTGTCCACGAGTTTGTCGATGCTCTCGGCATACGCGCCGACAATGCCAAGGTGGATGGCCGCATAGACGCTCATTCTCTGCAGCATATGGGTCAGCGGCAGGAAAGCAATGCCGAAATCGCTTGCTTCGTAATGGTGCATCTTTGTCGCATTGATAGCGGTATGGTAGAGATTGGCGTGGGTAATCATGGCTCCCTTGGGCGGTCCGGTCGTCCCGGACGTGTAGGCAATCGTTGCCAGATCTTCCGGACGGACAGAGCGCCAGATGGTTTCAAAACGCGCCGGATCGGCGGCATGGATTTTTTGCCCCCGGGCGATGAACGCATCGAAGGTCATCACACCCGGAGGAAGAGAGGCCCGGTGCGTTTCAAAAAGAATGATTGTCCCGGGCAATCCCGTTGCGGTCTGAACGGCGACAAGCGTCTCCAGAAGCGCGTCGTCTTCCACAAAACAGACCTGAAGACCGCTGTGAGAAACGATATGGGTCATTTCCCACAGGCTGGCCGACGGGTAAATGCCTATGGTCACCCCGCCGGCTGTCAGGATGGCCAGGTCCGCCCCGCTCCATTCCCTGCGGGTGCGGCTGGCAATGCCGACGGTATCCCCTTTTTTGAATCCCAGCGAGAAAAGGCCCAGAACGCCGGACGGTAAATCTTCCGCGGCTTGCCGCCAGGTCATGGTTTCCCAAACGCCCCCTTTTTTAGCGAGTGACAACGGTCGGTCGCCAAAGCGGCGGGCCTGCTCGATGAAGATCCCCGGAACCGTCGGGGGATCGTATAAAGGCTTTACTTCGTTCATAGGCAAATGACTTTTCATGCTCCTTCCTGCTTTTTTCATACGCTCCCGGCTGCCGGTCGTCAATGACTGAAACGCGACTCAAATTGACGATGGACAAGCGGGTTACTTTCCGATAATGACATCAGTCATAATTGATAATATCCGGTTTCATCAGGCCGCAGGAGGCATCTTCATTCATGGCAGACGATCAAATCTACAGGCAGCTTCAGGTTCAGCTGGACCGGTATCCCATCGGTTATCCCGCGACGAAAAGCGGCGTGGAAATCGACCTCCTGAAATATTTTTTTGCCCCGGACGAGGCACGGATTGCGTTGTGCCTGACGCTCCGGTCGATCCGCGCGGACGCCGTCCGCAAAAGGCTCAAAACAAAATTCAATATTGAAATGCCCCGCGACGAGCTTTCTGCAAGACTGGATGCCATGTTCATGAAGGGCGTCATCCGGCGATCGGAGAGCGCCGGCGCCCCCCGCTACGGCATTGCCATGCTGGCGATCGGCATATTTGAGTACCACGTCGATGATCTTACCCCCAAGCTCGTGGAGATGATGCATCGCTATTTTGACGAGGGCTTCGGTGCGGAATTCTTCCGGTCCTCCCTGCCCCAGCTGCGGACCAGCCCGCACCTGAAAGCGATTCTTCCGGACTACATCGTCGATACCTATGACAACATGCGGCACTTCATCCTGCATACGAAAGAAACGCTGCATGTGACCCACTGTGTCTGCAAGCAGGGAGAGGCCCTGGTCGGGAAACCCTGCAAGCAGACGGACGACTATGAAGTCTGTCTGCTCATCGGATCAACCAGCTACGCGGCGCGCAACCGGGCCCGGGAGATTTCCAAAGAGGAATGCCTGATGATCCTGGATACGGCTGAAAAAAAGGGCATGGTCCTGCAGCCCGGGAATTCCAGGAAGCCCAGTTGCATCTGCATCTGCTGCGGCTGCTGCTGCGGCGTTTTGACCACCGCCAAGAAAGAGCCCCGGCCCGCTCGTTTCTTCGCGACAAATTATTTTGCGAAAATCGATGCGGCATCCTGTACGGCGTGCGGCCTGTGTTTGAAGCGCTGTCAGATGGAGGCCATTGTCCGGGAGGATAAAACGTTCCGCGTGGACCCCGACCGGTGCATCGGGTGCGGCCTTTGCGTGACGACGTGCAAGCCCGGGGCTGCCCGGCTGATCAAAAAAGCCAGAGTGACCGTGCCGCCGATAAACACCGAAGTATTATACTTAAGCATCCTGCTGGAAAGAGCGGGCAGAAAAAAGATGCTGGTCAGCATGCTGAAGCTGCTTTTCGGGAAACCCTTATAATTATTTTTTCAAGGCCTTGACCCGAAGCAAAAAATGGTGCAGAGCAGGACCGGCAGCCTTTTTGATGCGAAAGGTCATTGGCCGCCATTCCGTCGGGCCCGGACAAAATAAATTCTAAAGACAGGGGCTGGTTATACAATGAAAATATCCTTACTTGATCGAAGTCTCTATTATAAAGGTCTGATATTACTCATTCGTCAGGACCGCAAAATCCATGAAGAAGAGAAGAAGATGATGCTGAGTATCGGGAAACTACTCGGTTTTGATCCAAAATTCTGCGCGAAGACGATTGATGAGATTATGGACAATCCATACATCTTCGATTCACCGCCTCTTTTCTCGGATGCCCGGATTGCCCTTTGTTTTATCAGGGACGGTCTTGGCGTATCCGCAGCGGACGGGCAGATTCACGAAGCGGAGATTGCCTGGCTCAAATCCGTCGCTGAACACAACGGTCTTGGCAATTCCTGGACAGATGAACTGGAGAAATTGTCTCAGACATCACACAGCCTTGCTGATCGCCGCCTGGAGTTAAGCAATTTTGAGTGGGACTAGATGGGCTCCTAGTCTGAAGCAGCAGCCCTTTTTAAATTTTTCCTTTCCCGGCCGTCATCTCCCCGGCAGACTGCCGGCGGTCGCCGGAAATTCCAAACCACTTCAGGATCGTATCGTTTGCTTCCCGGGGATAGGTGTGCGAAAGATCATCGATCACCTTCAGTTTAATGTCCGCCCCTGCCTGCAGCAGTTCCCGGCACGCCTGGATGGTCCAGCCGACCGGAAATATCCAATCCTGCGCGCCGTGCACCCATAAAATGCGTTTTCCTTTCGCGCGGCTTAGATCCACCGGGGGGAGCGCAGAGCATACCGGGGCAATGGCCGGATAGGCGCCATTCCCGGCTATTCCCATGGCCAAGGCAAAGGTTCCGCCGTCGGACATGCCGGTGAGGAGCATGCGGGACCGATCAATATGGAAACGGGAGCAGACCTGCTCCAAGTGACATTTCAGGAGTTCTCCATCAAAATCAACATCGGCAATCGACCAGGTCATGCCCTGCGACGTCGGTGCGAATACGACAAAGCCCCGGCTGCGGGCCTCAGTGATCCATGTCCAGATAAAATCCCGCCCATGGCTATATCCGCCATGCAGGGCCACCACCAGCGGCCAGCCGCTTTTCGGTGTGGCGGCTTCGGGAACATATAATGAATAACCACCCCGCGTGTGCGCATTTTGAGACACGTCGTCATGGACAAGGCCGGTTCCTTCGGGAAGTGTCATTGCCACCGGCAACACGTCAGCTGCACCCGGTTCCAGAAAGTAACGGTTCACTTCCGGAAATACACCGCACAGGGGATAAAGCGCTTCCAGCGCGCGGCAATGTTTGCGCGCCGACCGGAGCGCCGAAATATAAGCAGCCTGAAGATCTTCTTCATCTCCAAAATTCCGGATGGCGTGCTGCAGGAAATCGCAGGCGCGCAAAAGTCCGGTCCGCACTTCCTGATTCCAGCCGTTTAGTCCGCCGTCGCCCAGACGGCGCCTTGCCTCCCGGAGCGGGTCAAGGTGAATAAGCAGGCTTGTTCTGATCTCGGCTATGGCCATCGGATTCAGTCTGCGCATTCCGGCATCAAATGCTTTTGACGCAGCGACAAGGATCTGGTCCATTTGCTCCGGTTTCATGGTTTCATCATCTTTGCGTCAAAACGCTTCATAATTATTCTCCCTCCCCTTTTTACATGCTCCGGCTCGAAATGGACATGAATATTTTTCTTTAATTATCATCGCCATCTCGCGGCGCATTGGCCCGACAATATGCGTTCACTTCGATTTTTTTTACTGTAAGTGAAAAAAAGTATTGACAAGAAACCACTCCTTGTATATTTAGTTCACACTAACTAAGTAATGAGAGGCATGATGGCGTATACGCTGGTCGAATTGATTGCAATACTCACCAAACTGATCGGTGACTGGGAAATGCAGTTTGTGCAGCAATACACCGGCGAAGGTTTCACAATTCGTCAACTTGAGTATATCGACGTCATCAACACACTCGGCAACCCCAATCTGGGAGAGATTGCCACGGCATTGAAGTTAAGCAAGCCGTCGGTCACGGCGATCGTCGAAAAGCTTGCCGCCAAAGGTTACATTCAGAAGTGTCAGTCGGATGAAGACCGGCGCTCTTTTCACGTTCATCTCAGCGCCCGGGGGAAAAAACTTGTCGAAATGCATGACGAAACCCATCAAAATATTGCCGATCTATTTCAAAGCAGCCTGAACGAAAAGGATCTCAGGGCGCTGGTGGCGCTATTAAATAAAGTGGTTTCCAAAGTGTAATTTTTTTATTCTTATAGTTAGTTTATACTAACTAAATAACAGGAGGAACAAATGAATCTTATGGATTACTTTCAAATCATTACTCTCATCATCTTTCTTTTGATTTTTTCGGGAAGGTCACTCCAGCTGGCGCGAAAAGGCACTCCTGTCTTCCACCTGGGCAGCGGGAAAAAAGGGCTCTCGGCTCTTCTGGAAAGAAGTTTTCTGATATTCTTCCCTCTGTGGCTGCTGGAGATCGCAATTCATTCGCTGCATCTCAATCTACAGTTCCTGCCTGAGGCGCTGGTTAACCCTTTATTTAAGAATCACGTCCTCGGCCTTGCCGGCGCGGCGTTGATATTGACGAGCCTTCTTGTTTTCAGTCTTGCCCTGATCTTTTTCAAATCTTCGTGGCGCGTGGGCATTGATACGGTTTCACCCGGCGGATTAATCACTACGGGCGTTTTTTCTGTTTCCAGAAACCCGATATTCCTGTCAATGAACCTCTTTTTTTTAGGCACATTTTTCATCTTCAGTAACGTTTTTTTCCTTCTGTCCTTTGTCGGTATGGCTTTCGGCTTCCATGTCCAGATTCGTCAGGAGGAAGCATTTTTGAGTAAAGAGTACGGCGCCGGCTACTGTGAATACATGACGCAGGTTCGACGATATATTTAAGATAACGAGGTGATGCTATGAGATTAAGCCCCATGGAATTTAAAGCGATGAATAACCCGCTGCGCCGGTTCTTCCAGAAGCAGGTGGAATTCAGGAATTCCCGATGGCTGGGTCTCACTGAAATAAATAAGGATATCCTGGAAATCGGCTGCGGGTCGGGCTACGGCGCCGTGCTGCTGTCGACGCTGCAGCCGAAATCATACATCGGCGTCGATCTTATGCCTGAACAAATTCCTCTCACCGGCCGATGGCATCTTTCCGGATATGAATTCAAAGTCATGGACGCATCGGACATGAAGGATATCCCTTCTCGCAGCCGGGACATTATCGTCATCTTCGGAATCCTCCACCACATTCCCGAGTGGCGAAAGGTCATCAGGGAATGCCGGAGAATCCTCATCCGGGGCGGCAAGTTGTTCGTCGAGGAACCGAACGGCCGCATGATCAGAGATTTCGACAGGCTCTTTCATTGGGGGCACCCGGATTCCGACTTTAACCTGGTCGGTCTGGAAGAGGAACTGGCTCATCACAGCTTTAACATTCTGCGCGGCAGAAAGGTATTGGGATTCGGAACGTACTGTGCGCAGGCGAGCTGATATGCGGAAAGGATGATCGTGATGGATAAACCAAAGACCTTTTTAGGATGGGATAAGCCGGGCAAGGCTTTCATAACCGGCGCATCGGCGGGAATAGGCGCTTCATTCGCCGAAGCACTGGCCAGCTATGGTTTCGATCTGGTTTTGCTGGCGCGCCGCAAAGATAAGCTCTGGAATCTGGCAGATCGGCTGGAAAAAGAATACGGCGTGCGGTGTGAAATCATTTGCGCGGATCTCGCCAATACAGAAGAAATTGTTAAGACGGCGAATCATCTGCGTCAAATCGATCATCTGGATATCCTGATCAATAATGCCGGTTTTGCGACGATTGGAAATTTCGCTGAGGTCCCTCTGGAAAAATCCATGCGGATGTTTGAGCTGCACATGTCAGCAGCCGTCCGGCTGACACATGCCGCGCTTCAGAGCATGCGTGAACAAAAGCGCGGTGTCATCATCAATGTATCCTCTATGGGCGCCTTCATCCTGACACCCGGCAACGTTTTATACGACGCTACAAAGTCTTTTTTGAACACCTTTTCAGAAAATCTTTCGCTGGAAGTGAAAGACACGGGAATCCGGGTTCAGGCACTGTGCCCCAACTTTACCCGGACGGAATTCCATGAGGTTGGTGATTTCGAAAATTTTGACAGGGCTGCAGTCCCCGAGTCTTTATGGATGATGCCCGATGACGTTGTATCCGCGTCTTTAGCTGCATTGGAAAAGAATGAACCACCTGTCTTGATCCCGGGCCGGAAGAATCGTTTCATAAAATGGATCGTCCTCAACAGTTCAACGGTCCGCTCGCTTGTGCAAAAGAAAGTGAAAGCCAGAGGAGGAAAATGAAATGAATCTCTCAATTCACCTTAAAGGAAATCAAGATATCTTAAGTGCTCTGCCCGCAGAAAAAAAGGGCAATTCCGGTCTGTCTCCGAGACAAATAGTAAAATGGTCAAGGGCGTTGTCCCCATGGAATATAAAGGTAAGGGCATCGCCGCGGCCTGTGTGATCCGCAAAACCAATGCCGAGGGACAGATGAAAGTGGAGATCCTGAAAGGACAGGGCGTCGTCTCCTCAGCCGAGACAGCCGCTCCTTTCGGAATCATAAAACTGGGCAAAATTCCGGACGCCCAGTCCATCATCAATAAAATTATCGGGATAATATTGGGCTGACAGAAGGCTCGCGTTATGTTTTAAAATGATAGATGATAACTTGGATACGGAAATGAGGAGTTTTAGAAATCACTCGCCTCTTTTCAGGATGACGAGTAGTGTTGATTAAACAGGAGGACATATGGCGCTGACCGAAGAACAGGCAAAACAGATCAAAGGACTTTCCCGCACCGAGGTCGCGGATAAGTTAAAGAATGAGGGCTACAACGAACTGCCCTCTTCCAAGCGGCGCAATATTTCCGCCATCGCCCTGGAAGTCGTGAAGGAACCCATGTTTCTCCTGCTCGTAGCCTGCGGCGGCATCTATCTTTTCCTCGGCGAACCCAGGGACGCCCTGCTTTTGCTGGGTTTCGTGTTTCTCATGATGGGAATCACCATTTACCAGGAAGGCAAGACCGAGAAGGCCCTGGACGCCCTGCGTGATCTTTCCAGTCCCCGCGCCCTGGTCATCCGCGACGGGGAGCGCATCCGCATCCCGGGCCGCGAGGTCGTCACAGGCGACATGGTCTGCCTGTCCGAAGGGGATCGCATCCCCGCCGACGGCGTGGTGGTCTGGGCCCGGAATCTGACAGTGGACGAGTCGCTCTTGACCGGCGAATCGATCGCCGTTCGAAAAATTGCCGGCGATCAGGACCCGGACTGCATGAACATGGAAAAGCCGGGCGGCGAAGACATCCCGTGCGTCTATTCCGGCACCATGGTCGTGCAGGGCCAGGGTATCGCCTGTATCAAAGCCGCCGGCGCCCATACTGAAATCGGCAATATCGGCAAAGCGCTTTCATCCGTGGTCCAGGAGGATACGCTCCTGCAAAAAGAAACAGGGCGCATTGTCAAGGCGGTCTTTCTCATTGCCCTGGTTCTTTTCGTTTGCGTGGCATTGGTTTATGGGCTCACGCGAGGAAGCTGGATGGACGGCGTTCTCTCCGGCATCACTCTGGCTATGGCGATGCTGCCGGAGGAATTCCCCGTTGTGCTGACTATCTTCCTTGCTCTGGGCGCCTGGCGGATATCGCAGAAACAAGTGCTGACGCGAAAAATGGCCGCCGTGGAAACCCTGGGAGCGGCTACCGTGCTCTGTACCGATAAGACCGGCACCCTGACGCAAAATCTCATGGCCATCCGCATGCTTTCGGCCGGCGATGAGTTCCACACGATCCGCGAAGAAAATCCGATCCCGTTGCCGGAGACATTTCACACCCTGGTCGAGTTTGGCATTTTGGCCAGCAAAAAAGATCCTTTCGACCCCATGGAGAAAGCCTTGCAGAAACTGGGCGTGGATAAGCTCACCCGGACGGAGCATCTTCATGCGAACTGGAGTCTGGTGCATGAATATCCGCTCTCCCGCGACCTGCTGGCGCTGTCTCATGTCTGGAAATCCCCCGATGGAAAAGATTTCGTCATCGCCGCCAAGGGTGCGCCTGAAGCCATCATTGATTTATGCCACCTTGATGAAACCCTGCGGAGGGAACTTGCCGGGAAGATCGAACACATGGCCGGACAGGGACTGCGCGTGCTGGGTGTGGCCAAAGCGTACTTTCAGGACACGAATTCATTACCTTCCATCCAGCATGATTTTCCATTTCAATTCATCGGCCTCATCGCCCTTGAGGACCCCATCCGCCCCGCTGTCCCGGAGGCAATCCGGATGTGCTATTCCGCCGGGATCAAGGTAGTGATGATTACGGGTGATTACCCCATTACGGCTCAAACGATTGCCCGGCAGATCGGCCTTAAAAACCCGGAGAAGGTCATCACCGGCAAGGAACTGGAGCACATGGATGCCCGGATGCTGGAGCAACGGATAAAAGACGTCAACATTTTTGCGCGCGTGGTGCCCGAGCAGAAACTGATTCTGGTCAATGCGCTTAAAGCGGCAGGCGAAATCGTGGCCATGACCGGCGACGGCGTGAATGATGCCCCTGCCCTGAAAGCCGCTCATATCGGCGTTGCCATGGGCGAGCGCGGGACGGATGTCGCCCGCGAGGCGTCGGACCTGGTGCTCCTCAATGACGATTTCTCTTCCATTGTCGCCGCGGTCAGAATGGGGCGTAAGATCTTCGACAACCTCAAAAAAGCCATGGCCTACATCGTCAGCGTCCATATCCCGATTGCCGGCATGTCGCTGCTCCCGGTCTTTCTGGGATGGAAAGAAATGGTCCTGCTGCCCATCCACATCGTGTTTCTGGAGCTGATCATCGATCCCGCCTGCTCCGTGGTCTTTGAGTCCGAAGCGGAAGAAGCCTGGATCATGCAGCGCAAGCCCCGCGATCCCGGGGAACGCCTGTTCGGCAAACGCACCCTGGCCATAAGCTTTGCGCAGGGCATTGTTGCGCTCATCGTGGTTGCCCTGGTCTACCAGGCAGCTCTGTACCTGGGGCAGCCATCGGATGAAGCCCGGGCTATTGCCTTCGTCACCCTGATCATCTCCAACCTTTGCCTCATCCTGACCAACCGGAGCTGGTCACGAACGATCTTCGCGTCCTTCAAGTCACCCAACCCGGCGCTTAGATGGGTTCTGGGCGGAGCGCTCCTGTTTTTGGGACTGGTGGTCTTTGTGCCCTTCCTGCAGGAGATTTTCCACTTCGCCCCAATGCATGCCATCGATTTCTGCCTGGCCCTCATTGCCGGGATCGTGAGCATCACCTGGTTTGAAATTCTGAAAATTTTCACGCGCCGCGGGCATATCGATCTGCTGGAGGACAAAGCTTAGCAAGAGGCAGGCGATAGAAAGACGGGGGCATTACTGCTCCCGCCTTTTCCAGGACATCTAAAAAACAATCTGATCTTTAACGATCTCTTCATAACCGCAGCTCCCGGCATGCCGGGAGCGGGAAACAGTCCGGCAGCGGATTCGGGAACAAAAGCGATGCCGTCGGATACCGCTGCTTCGATCACGTCACCTCATCATGGCTTTTCAGATACTTGTCCAGCTTGTAAATATGGGATAAGTCCACATCAGCGCTGCCTGTGCCCCCGGTTTCAAACGGATTATCCATATCCCGGATCAGCACCAGAATCCCCGTGATCAGGAAAGCTACCGTAAAAATTATGACCATCCCGATGATGTAAGGGTCAACGATGGAAAACAACAGGATCAGCATAACAAAGAAGACCGCTACCTGCGATAAAGCATACGCCGAAGGCAGAAAATTAGTCTCTTCGATGGTATCGATCCTGTTTGAGATTTTTTCGATGGCGTTCAGCTCGTTGCGCATTTTTATCACGTAGGGCGGCGCCACGTTCCTGGCGGCCATTACTTTGATATCATCGTCTATTTTCTCTACGATTTCAGAAATCTCAGACTGCTTCCATTTGTTCGATTCAAACTGCTTGATGATGACACTGATTAAGCTGTTGATATGCAGAAGCGCGCTTTGGGTTTCCTCTTTTGCCGTAAACGCCAGCAGTTCAAAGTCCTTGTGCAGCGCCTTGATCGATGCCGCCAGTTCTCCCGGAATTTTCTCGCTTTCCTTGAAATCCGTCATCACTCCGGCCAGTAAAATCGCTATCGTAAAAATCACGCCGCTGATTAACGCTGAAATCAGGGCGTCGATGCGGATAAATTCCAGGTTCAAGGCGTGCAGAACGAATTTAATACCTGCCACAATCACTGCGACGACCATTGCTTTAATGACGATCATCCATTTGTTCACGTTTTTTCTCCTGTTTTGTTTAGTTTTCATATTTTACCTTTCCCACAGACGGCTCTAGCCGCAGCCGCCCGGGCGAAGGAGTATAATGGATTGCGTGATGATTTCAAAACGAAATCTCTTGATCCAGCTTCTGACCCTTCGGTTCATCTCGACATCGCCCGAAAGCTGTGCTAATAGACAGGCACGGACAAGCAGAAAGATTCGGCCATTGGTAAACGCGTTTCGTAAAGTTTGATGACAAGCCCGGTGACCATTGACATGAAGAAGCCATTTGACCCATCCGGTCGGGATATCGCTTTGCTGCAAGACAGACTGCGTCGGGAAGAGCACCTGATGCAGTCGCTCTGCGAGAGCATGGATATTTACAAAACCGTCTGGGATCACGCCCTGGCCGGTATTTATGTATCTCAGGGCGGCAAATTCCGTATGATCAATCCCATCGCGTTATCCTTTATGAGTTATCAATCAGAAGAGCTTGTCGGCAAAAAATCTATCTGCGTCATTTATCCCGATGACCGCAAAATGGCCAGAAAAAATGCCATCGACATGCTCGCCGGTGTCCGCACCGCTCCTTACGAGTTCCGCATTGTCACGAAACAGGGAAAGATCTGCTGGGTAATGGAAACCGTCACATCCACTACTTTTAAAGGGAAACCGGCGATTCTGGGCAACACCAGGGACATTACACCACGGAAAACAGCCGGTGAAAAATTACAGGAGTCGGAAAACATCTACCGTGCCATTTTCGAAACCACCGGCACTGCAACGATCATCATCGAAGCGGACAAAACCATCTCCCTGCTCAATTCTGAATTCGAGAAAATGACGGGATACGGAAGAGCCGAGTGGGAAGGAAAAAAGAAATGGACGGAATACGTAGCGCCTAAAGACCTTGCCCGTTTGGGAAAATATCATACCCTGAGACGACTCGACCCTGCCGCCCCTCCGAGAAATTATGAACATGACATTATTGACGCCGAAGGCCGGATTCGCCATGTGTTCCTGACCGTCGACATGATTCCGGGAACGAAAAAAAGCGTCGCTTCCTTTACGGATATAACGGGGTGGAAAAAAGCTGAGCAAGTCCTCAAAAAAAGAGAGGAGGAGCTGCAAATCAAGTCCCGCAGCCTCAAAGAGCTGAATACGACGTTGAGAGTTCTGCTGAAAGAAAGAGAAGGCGATCGGGAAGAACTGGAAGAGAAAGTGCTTTCCAACGTCAAGGCGTTCGTAATGCCCTATATGAATAAACTCAAAAAAAGCCGTATGAATTCAAAGGCCACGGCCTATGTCGATATCATGAAATCCAACCTGCTGGACATTATTTCGCCCTTCTCCCGCAAAATCTCGTCCAAATACCGCAATCTCACGCCGAAAGAAATTCAGATTGCCAACTTTATCAAAGAAGGCAAGACCAGCAAAGAGATTGCCGAGCTGATGAACGTCTCAAAAAGTGCGGTGGATATCCATCGCTGGCGTCTTCGCAACAAACTGGGGCTTAACAAAACGAAAGCGAATCTGAGATCTCACCTGGGCTCGCTGGCCTGATATATTACATTTAATGTAATATATATATAGCATATATTTGGTATTGCTTTTGCCCCCTCATTCGACTAATTTTTGACGCATGATCGAAAAACAGATCAGCAGCATGAAACACATTTCTGAATCATTTCTTCTCCGGACCGGTATTCGTCAGCCGGGGAATGGCGGTAACCAGACATTTCATAATAATGAGGAGGGCCGGATGGGAAACGGCCGGGGCGATTGTTTTTGATCCGGGAGCCGGGACAACGGCTGAAGGTTTGAAGCAATACGTCAAGGACCGCGTCGCACCTTACAAATATCCCCGCATGATTAAAATCATGAATGAACTGCCGAAAACTGCGGCATGAAAAATTGGGGATCGATCTGGAATCATAACTTCGGGGCCGCCCGGTCTGCGGTCCTTAAGGCTCGGTTTTAAAGAGGGCGGAAGATATCCGCAGGGAAATTTAAACTCATTTAAAAGGAGGGTATTATGAAGAAAAGAGGCGTAGGGATTGTGATGTTGGCGGTAGTCTTATTCTTTGCCATGTCCATGGCCGGCCTGGCTGCGGAAAAGGTATACACGCTGAAATACCAGCAGATGCGGGTGGCATCCGAACCCGGCATGGCCTATTACACTGAAATGTTTGAAAAGACGCTCCCCGCCATGACCAACGGGCGGCTCAAGGTCAAGATGTTCTGGGGCGGCGACCTCGTCAAGAGCGCTGATTCTCTCGATGCCGTCAAATCAGGGGTTGTCGACATGATCGGCATGCCTTCGATTTATTTCAAGGGCGTCATTCCGGAAGCAAGTGTGGAATACGGCCTTCCCTTCGGCATCCGGACACCCGGCGAAATGTATAACTTCATGTATGGCAAGAAGCTGCCCAATATGTTCGGCGGATGGCGAGCTATTGACGTTCTCCGGAAGGTCTACGCCAAACACGGCGTACACTACCTGACCTCGGGCGCGGATTGCTGGCCGGCAGCGCTGATGTTCAACTCACCCATCAATAAACTCTCCGATATGAAAGGCAAAAAAGTCCGCGCCTCCGGTCTCATGATCACCTGGGTGGAGCGGCTGGGCGGCCAGGGCGTGTATGTCCCCGGCGAAGAGGCCTACAGCGCCCTCCAGACAAAAACCATTCAGGGCGCCACCTGGGGCGGCGCCATGGGCATGTACAGCATGAAGGTCCATGAAGTCTGCAAATTCTACCTCCTGCCGTCGCTGATGCCGGTCAACCACCTGACCGTGCTGGTCAACAAGAAAGTCTGGGATTCTCTGCCGCCGGATTTACAGGTAGCGCTGGAAACAGCCATGATCAAGGCGGGCATGGATATGACCTATCATCAAAACTGGACCGGCGAGCAGTGGGGCCTCAACAAGATGGCCCAGAAAGGCGTCAAGTTTAACGTGCTTGCAGGAGCCGATCTGGCCAAAGCGGAAGAAGTAGCCCATGCCATCTGGGATGAGGAGGCCAAGAAGAGCCCCGAGTCGGCGGAATTGGTCAAAATGACGAGATCATACATGAAGGAAATGGGTTATTTGAAATAAAAAAAGGGGGGAAGACGAAGCAAAATGTTTTCCCCCTTTTTCTTCTTGCCTGCCGGAAGAACGGTGGAACACGGGATAAATCGTTTTCGCGCCAGCCGCACCTTCAACCGCGCCGGCAGGTCTTCGAGACTTAATGACCGGAAAATCCTTTCCATTAGGCTTAAGGAGGGATCATGCGTTCTTTTGTAAGAGTTATTAATAAAATCAGTGATATCAGCGGTGAAGTCCTCATGTGGTTGGCCTGGATCCTCACCTTCATCATCATGTGGGAAATCATCGCCCGGACTTTTTTCAATCATCCCACGACCTGGGCCCATGAGGCCAGCGTCATGGTCTTCGGCGCTCTGACCATTTTAGGCGGAGCCTACACGCTGCGTTATCGCGGCCATGTCAATATGGACCTGTTTTACATGAATCGTACTTCACGGCAGAAGGCGGTTATGAACATCATCTCTTTTCCATTTTTCCTTGCTTTTTGCGTCACCATCATCTGGCTGGGGTGGGAGTTCGCCTTCCGCTCGGTCAAAGCATTGGAAATATCTCAAAGCGACTGGGCGCCGCCGCTGTGGCCGATCAAGCTGGCCATTCCTCTGGGCGCGTTCTTGCTGCTTCTTCAGGGCATAGCAAACCTGATCGCGGACATTTATCTTGCCGTCAAAAGGAAAGGAATAGAGGACTGATGGATACTGGAATAATTACCGTATTGCTTTTTGTCGCTATGGCCGCCGGCCTCATCTCGGGATTGCCCATTTCCTTTGTGCTCGGGGCCATCGGCTGCGTTTTCACCTTTTTCCTCTGGGGGCCGCATGCCATGGGCGTCATTCCCAACCTGATCTTCGGGAAAGTCATGATGTCCTTCGGGCTTTTGGCCATCCCGCTGTTTATCCTGATGGGCTCTGTCCTTCAGGAATCGGGGATGGCTGACCGGCTCTTTTCCGCCGTCCATGTCTGGGCGGGGAAAATCGCTGGAGGACTGGCCGTGGCTGCCATCGTCGTCTGCACGATCTTTGCCGCCATGACGGGCATCGGCGGCGCCGGGACGATTACCATGGGTCTGATCGCGCTGCCTGCCATGCTGAGCCGCGGGTACAACAAACAAATGGCCCTGGGTGCCGTCGGCGCCGGCGGCGCGCTGGGCATTCTCATCCCGCCCAGCATCATCATGATTATTTACGGCATGATCTGCCAGGTCTCCGTGGGCCGTCTCTTCGCGGGAGGCCTTGGACCCGGACTCCTGCTTGCCATCTTATTCTGCGCGTACGTTCTCATCCGCTGCAAGATCAGGCCGGAAGACGGACCGCCTGAGCCCCAGAGCGCGAACGAACGGACCTTTAAGGAAAAGCTGCGCGCCACAACGCCGGTCATCCCGCCGATTGTCCTGATCCTGGTGGTCTTGGGCTCCATTTTCGCGGGCATCTGCACCGCCACGGAAGGCTCGGCCATCGGGGCGGCGGGAAGTCTGGGGCTGATGGTCTATAACCGCTCGCTCAACTGGAAGACCTTCCGCAGCGTCTCCCTGCAGACCCTGAAGTACACGGGCATGGTCATGTGGATCATCATCGGGGCCTACTGCTTCTCCACGATTTACATGGCCCTGGGCGCGGACGAATTCATCCGGACGGTGATCGAAAAAATGCCCGGCGGATACTGGGGCGTCTTTATCCTGATCCAGCTTCTGTACCTCGTCATGGGGTGCCTGCTGGATCCGGGAGCCATCGTCATGATCACCGCGCCTCTCACGATGCCCATCGTCGAAGCCATGGGCTATGATCCTGTCTGGTTCGGCGTCATCTTTGTCATGAATATGCAGGTGGCCTACATTTCGCCGCCCTTCGGCTACAACCTCTTCTACCTGAAAGCGATCGCTCCGGAGGGGGTCTATATCAAGGATATCTATAAGGCCATCATTCCCTATGTCCTGCTTCAGATTCTGGGGCTGATCATCTGCTCGATCTTCCCGCAGATTGCCCTGTTCCTTCCCAACCTCATTTATGGAGCGCCGTAAACAAATATGGATAGGTGAACGATGTTTATTCCATTATTGGCTACAGATTTCATGAAAAGAGCGGTTTCCCAGTATGGGAAAAAGGTCGGCGTTGTTGATGGAGATCTGCGGTTCACCTACGCCCAGTTCGGTGAACGGGTGAACCGCCTTTCCAATGCCTTGATAAAAATGGGAATCCGCAAGGGAGACCGGGTGGGTGTGATCGACATGAATACCCACCGTCTTCTGGAGCTGCATTTCGGCGTGCCCCAGATCGGGGCGATTCTTTTGCCCATCAACATCCGGCTTTCTCCAAAGGAGATCGCCTATGTCCTCAAGGATTCGGGGACGCGGGTCCTGGTCATCAACGAAGACCTGGGAGGCCTTGTTGAAAAATCAAACCTCCAGGGCATCGAACACGTGATCATCCTCGCGGGAGATGGGGCGGGGACATCCCCGGCAAAGGTCGCGGGAACCGACTACGAACGGATGCTGGAGGGGGCTCCCCCTGTCCTTGCGCAAGACGTTGACCTCGACGAAAATGATCCCGCCGAGATGTTCTACACCAGCGGCACCTCGGGCAATCCCAAGGGCATGCTCCTGACCCATCGCATGCTGTGGCTCGCGGCAACGAAGGACCTCTTCTTCGGCGTCGCGGCGGCCAATGACCGCATTATTTATCTCCAGGCGATACCCCTCTTCCATGCCAACTGCTGGCGGAAGGCCCACATGATTACGGGCGTGGGCGGCCGCCATGTCATGCTGCGGCAGTTCCGGCCTGATCTGGTCTGTGAGCTCATCGAGCGGGAAAAGGTAACCTACGTGGAACTGGTCCCGACGATGGCTGACACGCTGACCCAGTTCAAAGACCTGGATCGCTATGATCTCAGCTCTCTCGAGCGCATTATTCTCGGCGGCGCGCCTCTTCTTCAGGGCACCCAGGAAGCGCTGATCAAAAAATTCCCCTGGTGTATGATCAACGCCGGCTACGGCATGAGTGAGACCGCCTCGTGCGGAACCACAGCGCATCTGAAGGATTATCTCACGGAGCTTTCCCCGGAATACCGCAAGAGCCTGCAGCGCTGCCAGGGAATTGAGGACATGCTGACGCGGGTAAGGGTGGTGGACGGCCAGGGTCGCGACGTGAAAGCCGACGGCAAGGAAATGGGAGAAATCATCATGCGGGGCCATACGGTGATCGACGGATACTGGCAGCTCCCCGCGGAGACGGCCAGGACCATTATCGACGGCTGGCTCTACTCCGGGGACATCGCCACGATGAACGAGGACCGGTATATCACGATCGTGGACCGCAAGAAGGATATCATCATCAGCGGCGGGGAGAATATCGGTTCCGTGGAGGTGGAGAACGTCATTTCCTCTCATCCCGCCGTCGCGGAAGTGGCCGTTGTGGCAGCACCCCATGAAAAATGGGGAGAAACGCCGGCAGCCTTCATCGTCCTCGCGGCTGGATGCACGCTCACGGCTGATGACGTGATTGCTCATTGCCGCAAAGAGGAACTGTCGCCGTTTAAGATCCCGCGCATGATTGAATTTCGCGATGCCCTGCCCAAAGGCGGAACAGGCAAGGTTCTCAAAAGTGAATTGAAGCGATCTCTATGGGAAAAGAAATAGTTTGGCAAACATTCAGAGCTTGAACGCCGGGAAGATAGAACGCAGATATCCCGGATTGAAAACTGCACTTGGAGGGTTTTATGAATTGGAATTACGCCCGGTATGGTTGGCAGAGCATCGAAAAGTTCGGCGAGTATGATATTTTGACTTACGAAGAGCAGAATTTCGAAGAGCGGTTCAGTAATCGGACCTTGTTCAGCCGGTCCGATGCCCTCGCGGGATCTCTTACGGATCTGGGCATCAAGCGCGGCGATATTGTCGCCGCTGTTATGCCCAACAGTCCCGCCGTTCCCGTAACCTTTATGGGCATTTTCAAAACAGGCGCCGTTTTCCTGCCCGTGGTCTTCGGCCTTTCGGCGCCTGAGATTCGCTATATCCTGGAGGATTCCCGGGCGATTGCCGTGATCACCAACATGGAACTGTATCCGAAGATCGCGGAAGCGGCCAAAGGGCTGAAAACCATCAAACATATCATCATCACGGGCGGCGAAACCCTGCCCTCCGGAGCCGTTTCTTTTGAAGACATGATATCCGGCAGGTCGGCGGCATTCGAGATGGCGGTCATGGGCCCCGATGATACGGCGGTGCTGATGTACACATCGGGAACGACGGGATTTCCCAAGGGCGTCATGCTTTCCCATCGCAATATCGGGTCCAACCTTGAAGACGGGTCGCCTTCCTGGCCGACGGACAAAAGTGATGTTTACCTGGTGCCTCTGCCCTTGAATCATATTTACGGCATGCTGATGGTGAACGAATGCAATATTACGGGGGCGCAGCTTATCATCCACAGATGGTTTGATCCGGAGCTGGGACTTTCAAGCATTACCCGGCACAAGGTGACGCAATTTGTCGGTGTTCCCACCATGCTCATCAAGTTCCTGGAAATATACAACCCCCAGAAGCATAACCTGAGCTCCATCCGCCGCTGGATCAGCGCTGCCGCGCCGCTCAGTGTGGAAACATTAAAAGCCGTGGAAAAAACCCTGGGCGGCAGCCTTTATCAGGGATACGGCATGACGGAAACATCTCCCACCATCACCCGCCAGCGGGCGGGAAGCGCCAGGAAACCGGGTTCGGTGGGCAGCGCCATTAAAAATGTCGAGATCAGCATTCTGGACGACAATGACCGGGAGCTTCCCAAGCTTCAGGAAGGCGAGATCTGCGTTCGGGGACCGAACGTCATGAAGGGGTATCTGAACAAGCCCGAGGAAACGGCCGAGACCCTGAAAAACGGCTGGATGCATACCGGTGATATGGGCCATCTCGACGAGGACGGTGAGCTCTTCATTACCGGCCGCAAAAAGGATCTGATCATCCGGGGCGGGGAAAATATCTCTCCCGGGGCGGTGGAAGAAGCCTTGTTTACCCATCCGGCGGTTCAGGAAGCGGCGGTGGTCGGAATCCCCGACGCCCTTTATGGCGAGGAGGTGAAAGCCTTCGTTGTCCTGCATGCCGGCGCCGCCGTTTCGGAGGAGGAACTGATCAACCACTGTCTGAAAACACTGCCGCGGTTTAAAGCGCCAAAATCCATTGCATTTTTAAAAGAGCTTCCGAAAAGCCCCGTGGGAAAAGTCCTGAAGCGGGAACTGCGCAAAATGGATTAGAAATCGTTAATCCGTTTGTTGGCGGGCAGCCGCCTTCCATTCGTAATTCACGTCCTGTTCAACCATGCCGGGCTGGTTTCTGTATTTCTACGAACCAACCCGGCATGTCTGTTTCTGGGATTAAATCTACTGATCTCTTAAAATTTTTATTTTTACGCCATTCTTTTTCCCCGATGGTTTTAATCGCGCCGATAGGCTATTATGCGGCAACCTCGCCGGGAAGGAGAAGTGAAAATTGCAGTGGGGCCTTGTCTTACTGATTCTTTTTGCCGCCGCGCTGCATGCCGGCTGGAATGTCCTGATTAAATCCGAATCGGGTGATTCATCGAACACGGTTTCGATTATCGCGGGAAGCGCCGTGATCGGCGTGGTGTTTCTGCCTTTTGTCCCGCTGCCGCTTTTCGCCTCATGGCCTTACCTCGGAGCTTCCGTCGTCATTCACATTTTCTATTTTGGCGTCCTGCTCTTGACATACAGAAAAGGGGACATGAGCCTGGTCTATCCGCTCATGCGCGGCCTGCCGCCCATGCTGACGGCTCTGGCCGCTTCCGTTTTGTTTCAGGAGTCCCTGTCCTTGCGGGGATGGCTGGGCATCGCGCTGGTTTCCGCCGGGGCGCTGATCCTGACGGCGGATTTTCGTTTTTCGCAGCATTTTAAAATTGCGCCCATAGCGCTGGCCGTCCTGGAGGCGGCGATCATTGTCCTCTACACGCTGGTGGATGCCCGGGGCGCAAGGCTCTCCGGTCACGCTTTCAGTTATACCGGCTGGATGCTGTTTTGCCTGGCCCTGCTTTGTTTTGTAGTGATGCCGATGATTGAAGGCCGCCAGGTGTTTCCCCGGATGGTCAAAAACTGGAAAAAAAGTCTGGTCGGCGGCTCTTTTACCTTTGCCTCATACGGCATCGCCCTCTGGGCCATGACGCTGGCGCCGGTTGCCCTCGTGGCGGCGCTCCGCGAAACGTCGATCTTCTTCGGCACCATTTTTTCCGCCGTGATTCTGAAGGAGCGCGTCACCCGGATCCGCGTTCTGTCCATCATCATGATTGTGGCGGGGGCCATCGCCATCAAGATGTCCTGAATCGGCCCGCAAAAAGCAGGATGCCCTTCCATCTTAACTTGACCCCGTTTTGATTTTCATGATAGCGTCCGCAGCCAAAACGAAGGGGAGATCTTTCATGACCGCATTTTTCAATACCCGCCGACTCCTGACAAAATATGGAGCTGACGCATGAGGCATCCTGAACCGTCCCGGCTGATAAAACTCCTGACTCGTCTTCGTGATTCTCGTTTGCTGTGGGATTTGATGGGATCGATTTACAACCGGCACATCTATGATGCGATCACCGAGTTGTATGACCACATCGCCTCGCTTCCGGAAATGCGGGGACAGACCCGGATGCTCGACGTGGGCGCCGGCCGGGGCTATCTTTCGGTCCTGCTGGCCTTTCGGAACCCGGATGCACAGGTGACCGGAATTGATTACTCCCACAGGCAGGTCCGCGATGCGGAAAACTATCGCGTCCAAGGAAAGATTTTGAATTGTTCGTTTCTGCAGGCAAACGCCATGGCGCTTCCGTTTGCCGATGAAACCTTTAACGCGGCCGCGAGCGTCGGATCCATCAAGCACTGGCCCGACGGCCTGCGGGGGCTTGCAGAAATCCGCCGTGTCCTCAAACCCGGCGGGCATCTGCTGGTCTCGGAAACCGATCAGGAGGCGTCGGATGACGCTCTCCGGCGGTTTATCAATCGTTTTAGAATCTGGTATATCCCCGACAGGCTTCTCTACTGGGGATTGCGTCAGGTGATCTTCGGACAAAGCTATTCGGAAGCAGCTCTGGCCCGGTCTGTCGCGGAAGCGGGCTTTCGCGATATCGAATGCCGGCGGGTGCCCGCCTGCCCCTACGTGATTGTAAAAGCGCGGAAGTAGCGGACGGATTCGCCTTAAATTCTGGCAAATCCCCTTTCCAGATCGGCAATAATATCTTCAACGTCTTCAATGCCCACGGCCAGCCGGAAAAGATTGTCGACAATGCCGAGTTCATAGCGCTGTTCGCGGGTGTAGCGGTAATAGGTGACCGTGGCCGGATGCGTAATCAATGTCTCCACCCCGCCCAGGCTGGGCGCGATGTAGATCATCTCCAGCGAATCCATGAATCTTTTTGCCGCTTCCAGATCGCCTTTAACCGTGAAGGTGACAACGCCGCCGCCGCCTTTCATCTGGTCCCTCGCGATCTGATAATGGGCATGGCTTTTTAAAAAGGGATAATAAGCTTTTTCAATCTTCGGATGCGCTTCCAGGTATTCGGCGATCCGAAGCGCGCTTTCATTTTGCGTCTTGACCCGGAGCGGGAACGTTTTCAGCCCGCGCAAAAGCAGGTAGCAGCAATGCGGATCGATCACGCCGCCCATGGATTTGTGCAGTTCGCGGACTTTGCCGACCAGTTCCTTTTTCCCTAAGAGCACGCCGGCCAGAATGTCGTTATGACCGGCCAGATATTTGGTCGCGCTGTGGATCACCAGGTCGATGCCGTAATCGAGCGGCCGCTGGTTGAACGGCGTGGCAAACGTGGAATCGATGATGGTGATGACCTTATGCTTGTCGCCGATCTGCCTGAATTTAACCATGTCAAAGACGTTGAGATACGGATTGGTTGGAGATTCCGAAAAAATAAAACGCGTATTTTTTTTAATGGACGCATCCATGACTTCGTAATTGCCGAAAGGCACGATCGTACACTCGATGCCGAACCGTTTGAGATAGGACCTGCAGAATTCCAGCGTTTTTCCGTAACAGTCGTCGGTAATCACGATATGATCGCCGGACTGCACCAGCGCCAGGATCGTCGTGGTGATGGCCATCATCCCCGAGGAAAACATCAACGCCTCCTCGGCGCCGTCCAGCTCCGCCAGGCGCCGCTCCGCGACCTTCTCCGTCGGGTTCCCGTAACGCCCGTACTCATAACGCTTTTTGTCATTCTTGGTGTAGGCTTCAATTTCCTTGCTGTCCTTGAAGGAATAGGTCGAGGACTGGACGATCGGCGTGGTGATGGAATCGGCATAGCGCGCCCGGTCTTCTCCCGCATGGATGGACTTCGTATAGATGGATTTTGATTTATCTTTTTGACTCATGGCGTCCTTTCAATCGTGCAAATATCTTGCCGGTAAAAAAAATTTTCAATGGCGCGCAGTATAAGAAGAAGGAGCGGGTATGTCAATGGACAATTTCAGCCAAACGCCTCACAGCTATTGACTTTTTCGTTTTTAATATCTAGATTGTGTCAAATACATGTAAGGGATATCAAGCTATGCCGATTTATGAGTATCAATGCGATAAGTGCAAAAAACAATTCGAGGTGGTTACGCTGAGCCTCAGCGAAAAACCAAACGCCGTCTGCCCGAAGTGCAAATCCAAAAAAGCCAGCAAAGTCATGTCCCGGGTGGGAAAAGGCAAATACGGATCCCTGCGGTCCGGCGGGTCCATAGGCAGCAGTGCCCCCAGCAGTTCCGGCTGCTCGTCGTGCTCCTCATCGAACTGCTCGTCCTGCGGGCATTAGAATGCCCCAAATCAAACCGGGACCGGTTATTTTAATCTATTGATACGTTTGATTAATTCCCGTCCCGGTGATTTCGTAACGGCATTTTTCACTGAATCGTGGGCTTGCCTGACGGGGCAGGCTGACGTCCATGCTCTGATTGACGATTTATTTAATAGAGGTATAATATCAGCCAACTTCGTCATCATGACCCGTCACGGTCATAGCTCCCGTACGAATACCTGCTCCACTGCCAGCACATTCATCTGCCTTCCCACAGCATTTTCTTTTTGAAATCTATTGTGAACATTTTCTGTTTGTTTTCATCAGGTGCAACGTTTGGTCTGCCCGTGCCGCACGAACATCGGGTTCGGGGCACTGACTCTTTCGACAAGCTTTTTTTGCTTCATCGATGATGACCGGCCCTTAAAAACCGGTGTGTAGCGTTTAGAGGCATGGAACCCATTAAACAGAAAGGAGAAAGATGATGAGCAGCATTTATAAAGTCATTGAGATCATCGGCGGCAGTGATAAATCATGGGAGGACGCGGCCAAAAGAGCCGTGGAAACGGCGGCGAAGAGCCTGAAGGACATCCGGGTCGCGGAAATCAAGGAACTGGACATGCGCGTTGATAAAAACAAAGTGGTTGAATATCGCGTCAAGATGAGAGTGTCGTTCAAGTACACACCCGGCTAAAAATCAGCAGTTCGAACAGCCACGCGGCGGCGGATGCGTGAAACAGCCCCAATAGCCCAACCCATGAAAGCGGTGGAAATTTTTCCGCCGCTTTTGCGTTTTGGATGGTGTCTTTAAACGTTTTTTGCGGGCTTTGCGCGAAAATGAGTTAAAACTGCATTCCTCCTGCGATAAACATGGCAATGCCCCGGCGGACAATCATCACGCCGATGGCCGCCAGAAGCAGACTGATGATTTTGGATACGGCCTTCGAGCCTGTCTTCCCGAGCACCCGGTAGATCAGCGGCGCCGAGAGGAACATGCCACCCGCAATCAGAATGTTCGCGGCCAGGGCCAGCGACGTGATCACCGCGCTGTGTTCGTTAATCAATAAGAGCGATGTGGTCAGCACGGCCGGACCGGTAATCAGGGGGACGCCGATCGGCACGGCACCGACGCTGTCAGTGTCCACCTCCAGGAGTTTTTTCTCGGAGGACAGAATATCGCGAATGGAAATGCCGAAAAGAAGCGTTCCGCCCGCGATCATAAAATCGGCGACCGAGATATTCAAAAGTTTGAAAATTCCCGTACCCACGGCGATGAAAACCAGCGCCACCGCCAGCGCCGTGATCATGGATTGCAGGATGATTTTCCGGATCAGTTTTTTTTCCATGCCCCCTGTCAGATTGATAAACAGGGGCAAAAGCCCGATGGCGTCCACGGCCACAAAAAGCGGCACAAAACACAGCCAGAATGATTTCATCGATTCCAATCCTTTCCGAAGACAGACCTTCTTTCAACCGGCGCTGTAACCATAACATATCCCGGCGACAGCGGAAAGAATAACCACACCGGGAATGGATCCGTGACAACCGCAGGAAAGGCAGGCGTCCGGGGATGCAGGCTGACTAAAAGTAATACCCCACCCGCAGTTCAATGCGGTAGTCGTTTTGTTTTTCACCGAACTCTGAATTTCTGGCGCCATAGATGATGCCTGAACGGATGCGGAATTCCCAATTGGTAAATCCCGTATAAAGCAGCTCCGGCGTCAGAGACCAGCTTTGATCGTCCGTATTCATCATGCCGGTGATCGATGGGGTGAAATAAAGGATATCGAAAGGCTCTTTCTGGCTGAAACGGGTGTAGATATAATTCTGCATGGCGTTGGCGCGGGCATATCCGGAATCCGCCAAAAGCTGGGCCTGGGAAAGCATGGTCGTGCTGCCCGTTGTCTGATAGAGATCATACCCGCGGTTAACGAGGCCGTAAAAGTTCTTCATTTCATCCGTCCGGAAGCCCGCGTCGGCGTGGTAGAATTCCAGGATCGCCGTCAGGTCAAATGTCGTCAGGTAGCGGATGCCGATCAGAAAACTATGCGCCTCCTTCTCGATTGGACGGGGAATCCCGCTTGCGTCCGGCACAATCTTCCGGCTGTTGCGAAAGTATGCGTATTCACCATGCACTTCCAGGTTGGTGGTGATGTTGCGGGAGAAATCAAAGCCATAGCGGTCGGGCCTGCTGCCGCCGGTCATCAGCATCAAATCAATATCCGTGTCATACAGGAGAAAATAAAACCGCGCGGCAATATTCAGGTTGTTGTTGTTGCCGAAATCGTCATTCACATGATCATAAACCGGAATGAGCACGGGGGAAAAAGAAAAGGTCTTCAGAGGCCCGTCAAAGCTTCGGATGTAATCCGCCGTGGCGAGAATATATCCCTCCATCGCCTGTTCCGGATCGTCGGGATCTTTCGGCCGGTCTGCAAAAGCCGCGGGGTTCCAGGCGTAGCCCTTCCCCCACTTCAGGGTTTTCTTGCCCGCGTCAAACTTCAGATTGGATAATGGCTTCACGGAGCCATAAAGTTCATAAAAGACCGATCTTTCCGATTCTCCCGCGTATGAAGCCTTCAGATCCGTATTTGTTTTCCCGTAGATGCGAAAGATGCTTTTTTCCAGGCTGCCTTCCAGTTGAATCCTTCCATTGGCTTCGAGCAGATTCTGTCCACGGGGGTCATTGAAAAAGCGCAGTCTGTAAAAAGCCGATTCCCGGTCAACCCCGAAAAGGATGGGTTTGAACTCGATGTACCCTCCCACATGATAGGGTTTCTTCTCTGTTTCGCCGGGGTCAAAGGTGTACGACTCCTCAGCGCAAAGGAGCGCCGGGATCAGCAGAACCGCAATCAGTGCCAAGACAACCCCTGAACGTTTCATTGTCGCAATGATTCCAGATTCGGCATAAAGGTCAGGGTAAAGACCTCATCCTTAAAGATCTTCTTTTTGACCCTGGCGAAAATCATGACGGACTTGTAGCCTTTATACAGGGGGCTGTCCGTTTCGATCACCGCCGGCCGGACGAGGCCTCCGCCGAAATCTTTGACATCCTTGAAATAGAGGGTCTTGATCAGCATGCCGGCTTCGGTCAGGCATTCGATTTTTGTCGGCAGCTTTTTATCCTTGTCCGCCCAGATCTTGAGTCGGTCGTAAGCCACGCTTTTGGTTTTGGCTTTCAGATAGAGAAGATATTCCCTGCCCTGTTCGTCCACTTTTTCCACATCGTATTCCGCGGCATAATCCAGTTGAAGAATGTCGGCATTGTTGAAGACGCCGCCCACAACGGACTGAAGGCTGGTAATGCGAATCGGCTTGCCGATGTTGGGAATGTTGAGCCACATATTGTCGCCAACCCGAAGCGTGCTTCTGCCTTTTTCACTGGCCGGGGCGATAAACAGCGAGGCGACTTTATCCACGCCCTTCTTGACGGTAAAAAGGGTAAATTCTTTTTTCGCTCCGGAAGGCTCGATGTTGATGAGCTTGCGATAGGACTCGTAGGATTCGGGCGAAAGGTTCCGATCCACCTGCTCCAGAAGCCCCTTGCCATCCACGGCAAAGGCGGGACAGGCCGCGAAGACAATCAACAGCAACATTAACATTATTTTTTTAATCATGAAATTCTCCTTCTGAATTGATGGTCGAGCAAAATGATCCCCACCAGGTTTCCGCACAGCTTGTAGGGAACGGTTTCAAACCGTTCCCTACAAAGTCCTGGGTTCGCACCGCCAATAAAGATAGCGCTTGATCGCGCGCCCTTTGGGGTATTTAGAATTGGTGTTATACGTGACGCAGGGCCTCAATCGGCTCCATTTTCGATGCTTTGACAGCCGGCTGGAGGCTCGCCGCCACAGCGACCACTATAACGATAATAGATACGGTCAGCAGATCAGACGGCTGCAAAGCCGCCTTCAACAGCAGTCCCTGCTGCTGGCCGAAATCAAAGCGAATCCCGACCAGATTGACGATCAGGATGACGGCACTTCCCACGAGACCGCCAATCAAGGCGCCGGCGATGCCGAGGCAGAAACCCTCAATAATGAACATGGAACGGATTCTTCCGGGCAGCGTGCCGATTGCCGCTATGGTGCCGATTTCCCGAATCCGTTCATACACGGCCATGATCATGACATTCATAATGCTGATGAGAACAATCGCAATCAGCATGATTTTGATGAAAAAGGTCATCACATCGATCATCCGGGCGATGTTGAAGAAAGGCGATAGCTGCTCCCAGGAATGAACCTCAAACATGGGCTTCCCTTCCTTGTTGACTGCGTCTGCGACTTTACCCTCCAGTTGCTTGACGGCTGCGGGAAGACTGCTGAAATCTTTGAGACGGACGGCCACTTCGCTTACTTCCGCCTCGGGCATCCGGAGCACTTCGGCAGCGTCCTCAATGTGGATGTATCCGTCACGTCCGCCAGGACCTGTGGCGCTCTCCAGAATGCCGGAAACAATAAACTGCTTGCCGTTGACGGAACCGTCCGCGTTAGTCGCCACAATGACAACCGTGTCACCCAATTTGACTTTCAATCCCTTCGCCAGCAGCGCGGGAATCATGATCTCACCCCGGTTGAGGGCTTTTTTACCTTCCGATATCCGTGAGGTCAGCAAAGGAACCGTCTGGAACTCCCGGTCGGGATAGATGCCGTTTAAGCGGATATTGGTTGTCTCCACAAAGTTGCTGAACATGCCGCCGAATTTCAGGCGGGGTGAAAAAGCCGCCACTTCCGGCGTCTGGCCGAGCACGGCGGCAATCTTTGCATAGGCCTTGGGTTTCATATTGAGATTCAGGGGCAGATTATCAATAGAGGCAACATACCCCTTGCGGTGGATCTGGAGATGCCCCAGCATGGAATCGGTAATCTGCCCGATCATCATGGCTTTGAAGGAGCCGGTAATGGAAACAAAGACCAGGACAAAGACGACACCGATGGTGATGAGCGAAGCCGTCAGCAGGGTTCTTCTTTTATAGCGGATGAGATTGCGGATGGCAATTTTGAAGAGATTCATCATGACGCTGCCCCTCCTTTCATCTCTTTTCCGGTCAGCCGGCCGTCTTCGAGCCGGAAGATCACTTCCGCCTCGCCGACGATCTTGGTGTCATGGGTGGAAAAGATAAAGGTCGTTCCGAAGTCGTCGCGCATTTTTTTCATCAGGCCGATCACGGCATAGGCCGTTTGGGAATCCAGGTTGGCCGTCGGTTCATCGGCCAGAACCAGGGCGGGATTGGTCACCAGCGCCCGCGCGACAGCCACCCGCTGTTTTTGTCCTCCCGAAATCTGGTGAGGATACTTTTTAGCCTGTTCGGTCATGCCTACCGCGGCAAGCATGCGGGAGATTCTTTCCCTGCGCTCCTGCGGCGCGACGTTCTGGACCATGATCAGGGGATATTCGATATTTTCGTAAACCGTCAGCACGGGGATCAGGTTGAAGTCCTGAAAGATAAACCCGAGATGTTTGCCCCGGAAGGCGGCGCTTTCCTTACGCCCCAGACCGATCACCTCCGTATCCGCAATGCGCAGATTGCCCTCGGACGGCTTATCGAGACAGCCGATAAGATTAAGGATAGTGGTCTTGCCGCTGCCCGAAGGCCCGACAAATGAAACGAAGGAAGCGGGTTCGATTTCGAAGTCCACCTCCTGAAGAGCGTGAACCACCACGTCTTCCGTCTGGTAATCCTTGGTAATATTCTGCGCTTTGATTAATGCCACGATATATCTCCTTTCTCCATGATGCCGGAGTAACAGAGATGCCCATAAATCCGCGGCATCCCCATTATTAATGTAGGGATTATTATAATTACTCGCTCTGTACTAAGCAAGCTTTAGACCAAACAGAAGTCAAAAACATAACGCGCTAATTTAATGAAGTTATTAAAAATATGCATTGAAGCAACAAGGATACTCTTCCCTGCTTCCGGATAATATGTATCCACATCCGCCCAATGCAATGGATATTATATCCATATTGGTTCCTGACTGCGGTGCATTGCCGGACAGACCTCTCTAAAGCAAGCATGTAATCATTTGTACGTAAGCGAGCTAAACAATTTCATGCATCAATGGGCGGTCTGTCCGCTTTGCACTACCCGGCAAGCCCAGCATTATCTTTCGAAATAATAGTTGACATAATCAACTATTATTTATAGTTTGAGTCTGACATTTGCGAGCAGGGTTTTACTTTGTATCCGGAGGAGGATTGGGATAATGACTGAACAGGCAAAGCAACTGACCGGTTTCCTGGAAGACATGATGTATAATTTCGGCACGCACAGCATGACCGGCAACTGTTGTGAAAACATCTCCCACGGTGAGTTTCGGGCTCTTCGTGTCATGTCGCGGATGGACAGATGCACCATGCAGGACATCGCCAAAAGCATCGCCGTGACCAAAAGCGGCGCGACGCGAATTGTCAGCCGCCTGGAAGAAAAAAAGCTGGCGCGGCGCGTGCACGATCAAAATGATGCGCGCATCTGCTGTGTCCGGTTGTCAAAAGAAGGAAAATCCCTTTTGTCGAGAATCACCGAAGAACCGGCAAATAAAATGGCGGCGGTCCTTAATGCCATGACGCCGGATATGCGGCAAATCCTCATGATCGGCCTGCGTGCCTTTGTTGAAACCACGCTTCGTCAAACGGTCAACAGTGACGAGCATCAGAAATTGACTAAAATTGGCCGCACAACAATCAAAGAGCAAATAAGTTGATATATTCAACTATAATAGAAACAAAGAATGCTGGAGGTCGCGCACATGTTTGGTTTGAATAATTTTATCACAGCCGGAAAATTCTTTTTGGTGATCGCCGGCGAACTCGTTTTGATATTTATCGCCGTGTCTTTTATCATTGGCTTGCTGATGGAATATCTCCCGCCGTCGCGCGTCCGGGATTTCTTATCCAATAAATTTACCTGGGTGCAATATCTTTTGGGTGCGGGCCTGGGCGCAATTACCCCTTTTTGTTCCTGTTCCACCGTTCCCATCACGGCGGGGCTGCTCAAGGGCGGCGTACCTTTTGGCCCTACGATGGCGTTTCTCTTCTCTTCGCCGGTGCTTAATCCGATCATTATCGCATTATTGCTTTCGCTGCTGGGTATCAAAGTTACGCTTGTTTATGTCGTCGTCACCTTTTTCGGGTCCATGGCCATGGCGGCGCTGCTATCGAAGCTGGGGATGGAAAGGCAGGTCAAGCCGCTATTGAATATTGAAGCATCGTGCTGTGCGGCCACGTCCCCTTCAGATACGGCACTCTTAAAAACCGTGCCTACGGCAGCTTGCTGTTCTTCCGGCAGCGCTCAACCTCTGACATTAATCACCTTACCGACCGTCCAAGCATCATCATGTTGTTCCGTCAATCTTGAGCCGGTCGCCGCTCCTCCTGTACCATTTAAGCAAAAGCTGAAAAATGCATCCCTATCGGCTGTGGACACCTTCAAGGGCGTCTTCTGGTATCTGCTTCTGGGCGCGGGCATCGGCGCTTTCATTTATGGTTTTTTTCCGCAAGATATCGTTGTCCAACTGGCGGGACCGGGAAACGCCTGGTCTATCCCTATCGCGGCCGTAATTGGCGTGCCCATGTATATCCGGGCGGAAACCGTTATCCCCATCGCCGCCGCTCTTGTCGGCAAGGGCATGGGGGTCGGAACTGTCCTTGCGCTGGTTATCGGCGGCGCAGGAGCAAGCATTCCCGAGTTGATCATTCTCAGTTCCATGTTTAAAAGGAAGCTGATCATTGCTTTCGCTTTAAACATTTTTATCATTGCCATCGTGGCCGGTTATCTTGTGGATATTTTGATATATTAGACAACGGAACGCAAATATCCGTATGAGAGAGGAAATCTAACCAATGCAAACCAAGTCAGATGCCGAATTCTTCAAACTGGCGCCGCAAGTCTGCTGCGGGAGCGGCACTGCCGATGCCTCGTACGACGAAACCAAAGATGTACAAGAAGCAAAAAAAGTCTTGAACATTGATTTAATCGCGATCGACTTGAGCACGTGCAGGCGCTGTGTTCCCACGGGAGATCAGTTAAAGCGGGCGGTTGAGCTGCTTGGACCCATAGCCGACGTTTTAGGAATTGAACTGAAGCATCGGGAGATTGTCGTGCAGACGCCCCGGGAAGCCAAAAACCACGCCTTGTTGAGTTCGCCGACAATACGGATCAATGGACATGACATCGCGCAAGACATCCGCGAGTCGCTTTGCGAGTCCTGCGGAGATTTGACCAGCGGCGGCACGATGGTGGACTGCCGGGAGTGGCACTATCGGGACAAAGTATACTTTGCGGCGCCGCTTCCCTTGTTGGTTGAAGCGATCATGGATGCAATGCTGAACATGGACAAACCGCCAATCGTTCCTGCACCCATCGAAAAATTACCTGCCAATCTGCAGCGGTATTTCGACAACAAAAGGCAACCATGACCGATTTTATGCTGACGGAAGACAAGGAAATTCTCTCTATTATCGGGGAACTGACCAAAGCAGTGCGCTGCTGCCGCCAGGATGGGATCTGTTGCGAAGATATATCGTTTACCCAGTTCACCATCCT
Organism: Deltaproteobacteria bacterium; assembly: GCA_036528635.1. GTDB lineage: Bacteria > Desulfobacterota > Syntrophia > Syntrophales > Smithellaceae > UBA8904. The sequence goes on along the minus strand of JAIGNE010000019.1, from coordinate 176,242 downwards.
CGACACCATTGCCGGATGCCGGATGCTGGATATGTCGATGCTGAGCGACGTCCTTGCGGTGGATAAAAGCACAACGACGCGGCTGGTGGCGCCTCTGCTCATGCGGAACCTCGTCGTCAAAGAAAAGTCCCGCAAAGACTTGAGGATCGTTATTCTTAAATTGACGAAAGAAGGCAGGACAGTCCACGAAAGGATCCGTCAATGTCTCGTATCTTTCGTCAGGACCATTCAAGCCGAAATCCCGAATGACAAAAAAGAGACAAGCATTGAGGGAATCCGCATTTTTCTAAATGCCTTACAGCGCGTTTCCGAAAGGCATCCGGAAATTACGGCCATTGAGACCGGCGTTCGGCAGTTCTGAAAGCGTTAATCTAATTGATGCAAATGAGCTGTTAGAATCCGCGGATAAATCATCTGTACATCGTATCACTGCCGAACAAGTCGCCGGGCGGCGCCGTGTGGCCGCCTCGCAGGTTGTTTTCCTGTAATTTTTCTTTTCTTACTTCAAGCGAAACGGGTGGCAGAAGCGCCTTGTCTTCCTTAATCCAAGACCCTCCTTTCACGCTGCATTCCTTCTCTGTCAGCACAGTTACTGCATTCCCGTTAATAAAACAGTATTTATCCTGACGTGACGCATCAGCCGTTCCCTGTTTTAAATATTTTGGCTCGCCCATTACTAAAAAATGACCCTCTTTTAACTCTCGAAGAATAATATCCAGTGATGTTCTTTTATCATCAAAGGTCATAATCAATACAGCTTGCCCCTGTTTTTCATACTTTTTTAAACCATCAATTTTTTTCAGGAGAGACCTTAACCTGGCGTCTGAGCCGCAAGCCGAACAATTCGGCACGATTATTTGGACAACCATTTCTTCGGCCAGTACCGTACGACAAAAGACCATCAACAGGATGATCATCAACCATGCTTTTGCTGTATGCCTCATCTGCCCCATCCTTTAATAAGTATCTTATATTTATGAATATAATACAATTTTTTCCCACGCCTGAAACAGCGGACAGTTCCATCTTATTACGTCAATGACGATAACACAGTCATCCCAAACTTTGCCATCGTCTCATTCCCAGGTCATTGCGCCTTTTAACATATTGAAAAGTGAAATAAGATAGAGTATTTCATAGTACACAAGCTGCTCAAAAGCAAAACTAATGATCCGGGGTGCCGTATATGAAGAAACATCTTATCATCGTACTGCTTTTGCTACTCATGCCCATTACCATATCCGCCGAAACGAACCGGAAGGTGGTGGTTATTTCCATTGATGCGCTGCATCCCCAGGCCATTGAGTTAAAAAAACCGGCAGCCATTCGCTCCGTGATGGCCAAAGGAGTGCATACGATGAAAGGAAGCGCCGTGAGCCCGCCCATGACGCTCGTCAATCATGCCGCCATGATCGTTGGAAAAACGCCCCAGGAAAGCGGCTATCATTTTAATAACTGGAAGACCGGAGATAAACGGGTCGATATCGATACTGTTTTTCATGATGCCAAAAAAGCCGGATACAAGACCTACTACCTTTATTCTAAAGAAAATCTTGGTTTTCTGGTCAGCGAGGCGGTGGATCAAGCCACATGGGCTAAAGCATGGAGACGGCAATCGATTACCCTGGCCGAGAAAATCGTAATGGAGGAGAAAGCGGATTACTTTATGTTTCTCCATATCAGCGGGCTGGACTTCACCGGTCCCCGGCACGGATGGCTCTCGCCCGTTTATCTTGAAGAACTGGCCGGCATCGATGAAGAACTCCAACCGATCATCAGCAAGCTGTTGAAACAGAAAAACACCACACTGATTATCACCAGCGACCACGCCGGACACGACAAAATTCACGCATCCGACCATCAGGAAGATTTCAGGATACCCCTGATCATTTACTCGGATATGGCCGATTTCTCATCCCTTCAGGATCAGCCCTACACCACTTACGAATTGAGAAAGGTGCTGAGCAGGGTGTTGAGATCATCCGTCCCGGCGCCCTGAATCAGCAATGGGGCAGCGCGGATAAGAGAGCGGTCACTTGCTGTGTCAGGCTTTGACCCCACGAATTCATTTTCTCAGCCATTAGGAATAATCCCTTTCCCTTGCTTTTTTCCGCCCACAATTCGCCGATGTTTTTCTTTTCTTTCGTGTCTTGTGAATCGGCCAAATGCGCGCCATTGTATTCGATGACCCAGATACGACCGTCTTTGAGTTCCGCCACAAAGTCAGGCTAAAACCGGTCGGCGGCGGTGGGCAGCCAGAAAGAAGCGTCCGGCTGTTTGGACAGGTTGCGAATCCAGTGCTTGAGCTCGGGAAGATTGTCGGGCTCCCCGGCAATAAGCACGCCATCAATCGATAATTTAATGAGCATACAACCGGTTACAGCATCGCACGAGATAATACTCAGGCAGTGACGGGGCAGAATATATCCACACCGGGCATCCATGAGGATATAAAATATCTATTATCCAACAAGCATAATTCTCCGGCACTAAGGCGCGGGAAGAAATATTTTTCCGGATGCAATCCCTTTTGCCGTTTTCAATAAAACAATCAGCCAAACGATCAGCATGAAAAAAGCAGCAAGGATGAAAAAGGCATAAAAAGATGAGAACTGCGTGACTTTCCAGGCAACGGCAGAAGCAAGGCATAGCGCCCCCGACGGGAAGGTGAAAGCCCACCAGGTCAGGGCATAGGGCAGCTCGATTTTCCGGATGTAATGCAAGATCACGATGCAGACCATGACAAACCACCATACGGAAAAGCCCCAATTGCCGATAATGGCGATTTTGGCCAGCGGCGCAAAAAACTGCGGGGCAATGCCCAGCACATCCTGATGTTCAAAAAACTGCATCATTTTGAAAAGCACGACGGCAATGATAGCCGTTGGCGCCATTCCGACAAAGAAGGTCGGCGCCAGGCGGGGCATGGGCAGTTCATGATAGACATATCGATGAAAAACTGCCGCACCGACAAACAGAAACAAAAAAACGCCGATACCGAAGCTAACGAGAGACAAACCGACCGTCAGCTCCATCGCCTGCGGATACAGTGGGGCCAGGTCCAGCCCGCCCGCCGGAATAATGAGCAAAGAAACAGGGGGAATGAACCAGCCGAAATTCGCGTGGGCCGGTGTAATGCCTTTATGACTGAAGACACGCATCATGATGATGAAACCGAAAACATAAATTCCGATAGATCCCAGAACCCAGAGCCAGAAAGCCAGCGTTTGTGATACGGCGGGCGCAAACAACGCGGAAGGTAATTTCAGAAAATCCATGGCTAGAATGATCAAGGCAATCGGCATGGTCGGAAAAAAATGGGCAAGGATGGGATGATTCAGGTCTTTAACGCTGTTTTCCCGGTAAAATAAAAGTTTTACCGTCCAGGGAATCAGGACAAGCAGCCCCATCAACAAAGCAAGCACAAAGAAGCATACGCTCACAATATACAGAAAGGGGAAATCCAGAAAGGACAGCACAAGGGGAATCACCGCCGTCCCCATGACGGCGGCAAACCAGGCCGGATTGAAATTTTTGGCGATTTCCGTAAATTTCATGGTTCAGGAGTCTCCTTTCATCTATTTACTGTCACCGTTTGTCTGCACGGGCGCACCGGGGTCGGCGGTCCATTCCTCAATGGAACCGTCATAAAGATAGACACGTTTGTATCCCAAAACCTCTTTGAGTATGAAATGCCAGGTGGGACAGCAGGTGCCGGTATCGCAATAAGTAATAATTTCCCGATCCCTGTCTTTACCGATCGCGCCCTCCGCCAGGGTTCCCAAAACATCCGATTTTTTGAAAGTGCCTTCTTTTTCAAACATCCAGGACGTCGGCAAATTAACCGCCCCGGGGATGCGGCCTGCTTTGGTGGCGACTTCCGCTTTCTTTTTTCCGGTAAAAAATGCCGGTTCACGTACATCCACCAGCAGAATCTTTTCCATATTTTTCAGGATGTAATCTTTCTTAACAAATATATTTCTATTGATTTGCCCTTTGAATGTTATGGGCTTCGGCTTTACCGTTTTTTTGGATTCCGGTTTTCCTTCCCGGGCCCACTTGATGTGCCCGCCATCCAGAAGGGAGACATTAGCTACACCGGCGTAATTGAGCGTGCAGGCAACACGGGCAATGTGAACCCGCTCCTGCCAGGTATCCATCTTTCCAACCACAACCACATGACTGTCCGGTCGGATGCCTGCGGACCCCACCAGTTCGAACAGGTCATCCAGATCAGGAACTTCCGCGCTGAGATCGGCCTTCTTAAAAGACCAGGCGCGGTAAAAGTCATTGACAGCGCCGGGAATATGGCCTGCCTGATAATATTCCACTTTCCGGACATCCAGGACGATGAGCTTGTCATTTTTGAGGTTTTTGGCCAGCCAGTCCGTCGAGACAATCGCGGGCAAATCGCCGGCCAACGCGCTTAAAGTTGAAATGAAGATTGAGAATATGACCATCGCCGCTTTTAAAAGATTCTTTTGATTCATGGCATCCTCCTGAATCATTTTTGCGAGGTTTGATTGTCTGTTCCCTGATTTTCCCCCTGCAACCATTCCATGCGCGTCGTAAACACTTTACAGTTGAGCATCACCACAGCGTCTCATATCAACCCATCATGTAACCGTAAGCCATACCGGCAATCGTCGAGAGGACCACCACGATGGCACAGTAAACGGCGGTTTTCTTCACACCCATGATGCTGCCGATGGTGATCATACTGGGAAGCGAAAGGGCCGGTCCCGCGAGCAAAAGCGCCAGCGCGGGCCCCTGTCCCATGCCGGAGCCGATGAGTCCCTGCAGAATGGGAACTTCGGTGAGCGTGGCAAAGTACATGAACGCGCCAACAATGGAGGCAAAGAAGTTGGCCCCGAGCGAATTACCGCCAACCAGCATCTGAATATACGATTCGGGAATGAGCGCTGGATGACCGGGGCGTCCCAAAAGAAACCCCGCCACCAAAACGCCGCCGAATAGAAGCGGCAGAATCTGTTTGGAGAAATCCCAGGTCGCCTGAACCCATCCTTTGAGCTCGTCTTTCACAAACCACTTTTTGAGCATGATGCCTAAAACTATCATCAACGCAATCACAAGAAGCCACTTGGCGCTGAAGATCAGCCGCCAGAGGCTGCCGTCATCCTCCGATGGCTTGGCAAACGAGGCAAAGACCAGAATCAATACCATGACCAGCATATAAACGGCATCCTGCCAGAGCTTCCTTCCCTTTCCTTCGTCTTCCGGCAGAAAGATTTCGCCCGTCTCACGGTTGGCATCGTCTTTGCGGAAGATAAACGCCATCAACAAACCCGTGACAATGGCAAAAATGATTGCGCCAATCGCGCGGGCCAGTCCCAACTGCCAGCCCAGCACTTTCGCCGTGAGAATGATCGCCAGGACATTGATCGCCGGACCGGAATACAAAAAGGCCGTGGCCGGGCCGATTCCCGCGCCGCGCGTATAAATGCCGGCAAACAGAGGCAGGACTGTGCAGGAACAAACCGCCAGCACGGAACCGGAAACGGACGCGACGGAATAGGAAAGAATCTTATTGGCCTTCGCGCCGAAATACTTGAGCACCGCCGCCTGCGAGACAAACACGCTGATCGCCCCGGCGATGAAAAACGCGGGGATGAGGCAGGTGAGCACATGCTGGCGGGCGTAGTCCTGAAGCATCATAAAGGCTTCGAGCCCCGCCTGACGGATCAGCACCGATTCCCACGGGATGTAGTAAGCGGCCAGAAATATGCCGACAATCCATAATAATTTTTGCCATTCTTTCATGATTTCTTTCCTTATATTTCTATTTTTTTATCTCATTGATAAAATCTTTTGCCTTGTCCCCGCGCAGATATTCGGCAAGTCCCAAAAGGCCGTCAGTCAGGTATTTTGATTGATACCCCTTCAGCGTCAGATATGTGCGGGCAATTTCCGCGCGGTCATAATGCGGACAGGCGGTGACGATGATTTTTGTTTTGTCCAGTTCACCAATCCTGTCCGGCAATTCGTTGACGGTATATTTTTGATGAATCCGAAGCTGTACGCTTGATGCTCCTCCGGAAAACGAACGTCAATGATCTGCACTTTGCCCTGTTTGTAAAGCTGCAGCATTTCGGGAATCCCGATTTTCATGTCCTTGCGTTCCTGATAGTCAAAACGCTTCAGGTAACTTTCAAAAGTCACGCTTTCAGACGCGTAAGCTGCGAACGTCACGAAAAACAAACAGATCAAGGGCAAAAATAATTTTTCAATCATCAATGTTTCCTCTGGGGTAAAATACTCCGGTCTGTACTATTTTTTTAAAGTCGCCAGATGGCTTTTAAGTTTTGTCAGTCCATCCCATGCTTCGTCGTCACCGACATACTTTTTTATATCGGTGGCGGAATACTTGATAACGCAGGTGGGTGTGGCATCAACCTTGTTTTCTTTAATGACCTTGCTCAGCAGCGGGAAAATGGATTTCTCATTCATGGCCTTCCATGATATTTTCTGTTCTTTCAAGTAACGGACCAGATCATCTTCCATCTTGATATTTTTACCCTGCGCCGCGTCGAAGAGCACTCGGCGGATATGCAGGATGCCGTGTTCATCGGCGCCGGCATTAACCGCGTATAGATAATACTTGGCATACATCGGCGTAACCGCTGAGAAGGGAACATCGACGAAAGTAACCCTGACATGTCCTGCAGCCAGCAATTCCTTTAATAAAGGCTCGGCCTTGGTATCGATTCTGCGGCAGGGCGGGCATAAATAGTCGGCAAACATAATGACTTCATACCGTCCCTTGCCCAGCGACGGGATCGTCCGGTCGGAATCCTGGCCGTAAGCCGGAGTCACGGAACCGGTAAAGGTCAATAGAATGGCCAGATACCCCAGCACACTCATCAGCAACAACGGAAATCTCTTAAGCTTCAACATCGGAACATTCACCTCCCCGAGAAAATAGAGCCACATCCGACTGCGCCTTTCGCGCCACGCGGACGGAACTTCGTAATTAATGACAAAAGACAAAATCAGCATGATCGAAAACGCCAGGCAAAACGGGCAATACACGTCGTTTTGCACCTGAAAGGCGTATAGATGAACTTCCACGCCCAGGCCCGCGGCCAGAAGCATACGGACAAAAGCCGTCTGTTTAAGCGCAGCGAATATTATGACGGCAACCATGAAGGCGCTGCCCACCCACTTCAGATCGATTCCGAAAATATCGCCCTTCAGGTAGCTGCACGTGGTATCGCAGTAATCGTAATAGGCCATGATGCCGACGCCGATTGCCGCCAGCAAGATAGTGATCATATGACGATATTTTCTGATCATTGGCATAGTGCCCGCCATACTCGCATCCCGTAAAACACGTCGGCCTTTCAGTTTATTCGTCACCCTTCTATCCGATTAAAAAATTCTTCGAGCCTCGCCTTGATATCATCCCGAACTCGACGGAATTCCCGCATAATCTCATCCGGCGTTCCTGCGGCTTTGGCCGGATCGTCAAATCCGATGTGCGTCTTTTTCGTTCCGTCGATATAGAGCGGACAGGTTTCATTGGCGTCACCGCACAGGGTAATGACATAATCGACTGTCTGTCCGTCAAACTCAGATAGATTTTTGGAACGCTTATTGGATATATCGATACCTATCTCCATCATCACTTCTATGGCCGTGGGATGGACAAAAGCAGCCTGCGTCCCTGCCGAAAAGGCGTCCAGCCGATCACCCCAAAAGTGGTTGGCAATGCCTTCCGCCATTTGCGAGCGGCAGGAATTGGCTGTGCATAAGAATAGAACTCTCTTATTCATCTGCTATCCTTGCATAAAATTCAGTGCGATCAGGTAAACACCGCCTAAGATCACCAGGACACCGCAAGCCTTTTTGAGAATCACCGCGCCTTTGGATTTCTCACTCCAGTGCAGGTAGTGCTGCACAACTTCCGTAAACGTTCCCGCGAAAACCAGGACCGAACAGTGACCGACGGCAAACGCCGCCAGAATCAACAGCGCCAGTGTCAACTGCGTTCCCGCCATGCTGAATACGACACCCAGCATCGTCGCCATATAAGCAAACGTGCAAGGTCCCAGGGCAACGCCAAATATAAGGCCCAGAATAAACGCCGCCAGAAACCCTTTTCTTTTGTAATTGGGGTTTGCGCCGCCTTCCATGAAGGGCAGTGGCAAAATGCCCAGCAGATTAAGACCGATGGCAAAGAAAACAACAGCCACAACGTAGTTGCCATAGCCGCCAATATCTCCCATCATGCGGCCCGCCAGACCGGTGATGAGGCCGATAATGCCGATCGTAATCAGAATGCCCAACCCGAAAAGCAAAGACAGACCAAAGGCTCGCCTTGTAGGGATGTTGCCCTGACCGTCGATGAAGCCGACAATCAGGGGAATACAGGCGATATGACAGGGTGAAAGGATAACCGATAGAATACCCCAGGCAAAAGCCGCCCCAATAGCAATTGCGGGCGACTGGGTCAGTGCGCCTGTAAGCCAGGTAAACAGATCAACCAGCATTTATTTGACCCCCTGCATTTTCAAAACCTTGATGAGCTCCTCCTTAGGGAAGTAGCCTTCATGCCGAAAATATTCCTTGCCGTCCTTATCCAGAAAAACCTGTGTGGGAATCACGCGAATATTATATTTCATTCCGTCCTCTTTTCCTTGCGGCGTCCAAACATCGTAAAAAACAACCTTCACCTGACCTTTGTATTTTTCTGCTACCTCTTTCATGATGGGTTGCATAGCTTTGCAGGGTATGCATTGTGCCGCACCGATTTCAATAAAAGTGGCCAGCGGCCTGATAACGGACGGCTTAGATGCCGCGGATTTGCCGGTTTTATCCTGAGCAAAAGCCTGATCGCAATTTGCTGAAAGAAAGAGAAGTGTAGAAACAGCAAATAATGCTAAGAACCCCATTAATTTTGAACGCAATATCATTGAAACAATCCCCCTTAATTTAGTTTTAATTTGTCCATTCTTATAACGGTTTTAGTCTTAAGTATCGCAACAGCCTCCGCCTGTTGTTCGCGGTGATGCTGCTGAAAATCCTGCATTCTTTTGTATTTTATCCAGGACTTCGGCAACAATTTGGTCCGTGACGGGTGTTTCGTGTTTTTCCAAGCCCATGTCCGTCAAAATAAAAGACGTAGGCACAACCCCGATCCGCTCCAATGATTTTCTGGCGCAGGCGGTTGCGCATCCATCAATCGTGATGACCTCGTCAGCACCTTTAGCCGATTGCACATATCCGGACAGCCCTGCACCAACGCCGGCCAGACACGTCATTTTGGCGAAACCCTCATCACGCAATTTGCGTGTTACGTGATCGGCAATCTCACCCACATCCGCCGAACCGGAACAGGAATAAATCAATTTTGTTCCACCTCCGCAGCATTCCGCCATAAGGCCATCTCCTCATTTTTCTTGATAAATCATCAACTTTTAAGTTTCTCGTACAATCCTTTTAGCTTTATCTCATACGCCTGAATGATCGCGGCCTCGTCTTCGGCCAGGGGCTTTACCGGAATGAGGTTTGCGACATCGGAATAAGACAGACCGCTTTTAAAAATTGTTTTAGCCGCACCTTTGATCATTTCATACAAGACCTTGTCAGTTTCTTTTCCCGTCAGGCCAAAAGAAACGCCGAGTTCTCTGAGCTTTTGCATCTGGAACCAGAAATAGGTTGGCCCCATGGCGGAGAGAATGGCGTATGCTTCAAGTTTTTCTTCTTCTACTTCCGGACAATCCCCCAGGGATTTAAACAAGTGCAGAATTTCTTTTTTAAGATCAGCGGTTATGGCAGGAGAAAAAGCTAAAGGGTTATATCCTTTGCCGATGACGGAGGGCGCATTGGGAATCATGCGGACAATCCGGTTAAACCCACCCAGCGCCGCAGAGAGTTTGGCGATGGTCCATTTGGGAGCAAGTGAAATCAATATGGCGTCGGGTTTCAAAGACGATTGAATGTCTTCCAGAATGCCGCCGATGGCGGGTGGATGCAGCGCCAGAAAAACGACGTCACAGCCTGCTGCCTTACTGTTCGCTGCGCTGATTTCAATTCCCGGATGTCCGGCTTGAAGCGCCTTTAACACGTCTGGATTGCTATCGCTCACAAGGATTGCGCCTGGTAAATCGTCTTCCTTTTTCCATCCGTCCAGCAAAATGCGCGTAATTCTACCACCGCCGATAAAACCAATGGAACCATACTCTTTACTCTTGCCCATCACCTTCCTCCTTTGAATTAATAGATAAACAGCAACTTTATTGCATAAGTGTTTTTATAATTTTGTTCTAATCAGCCTTTAATCCAGCCTTTAATCTGGTCTTCCGACGGTATTTTACCCGCCGCCTTCACTTCGCCATTGACCACCAAAGCCGGCGTTGTCATGACGCCATAGTTCATAATTTTCTTGAAGTCTTCCACCTTGGATATCTCTGCGCTGACGCCTTCTTTCCTGGCGACTTCGCGGACCAGCTCTTCCAGCTTATGACACTTCGCGCACCCCACGCCCAGAATTTCAACTTTCATGTCGATCACTCCTTTATAATGAAATCATGATGAATTATTTTTGATACGTTCATCGTCGGCCTTGCAGCTCTGTAATCCGCGAATGAGGCCGCCGTGTAATTTATCCTCTGCAACATTTTAAAATAGCGTTTTGCTGCTTGGTATTGGCCGAAATCACATCCTCCACGCAGCTCATGAACTGCATGATGCAGGGCACGCGCAAACTATAGAAAATGAGATTTCCCCGCTTGTCGTCGCTCACCAGACCGGCATTTTTCAAAATGCTCAAATGTTTGGAGACGGTCGAAGCGTCGGCGCCGATCATTTCGGTGAGTTCGCCCACGCAGTGCTCCTTTTCATTCAGCTCTTCGATAATCAGAAGCCGACTGGGATGCGCCATGGCCTTGATAATCTTTGCCCGCGCCTCATACCGCGTCTTTAAGGTATTTTTCATTTTGTCCTCCACTATTGTTCTATTTGGCAATTTAGCCATATAGATTTTTTTTGTCAAGCCCTATTTAAAAAATATAAAGACGCCAGGTTGTATTGCCTGACGTCTTAAATATTTCCTTCCCTTCCGCGTATTCTTGATGGTCTCTGCACGAGAGACGATTACACCGATCAGGTTCCGCCAAAAAGAGGGATTCCGCCCCGCAGGGAACTCTCCCCTAAAAACCCGACCGTTACCTTATCCCCCTCCACAATCACCGGCACCTGCCGTCTGCCGCCCGCAAGCGCGAGCATTTCTTTGAGCTTCTCCGGGTCCTTGTCCACGTCTATGAAGACAGCTCTGTCTTTGTAGGCATCCCGCGCCTGAATGCAGAAAGGACAGGTTGCGGTGCCGTAAATCAATATTTTTTTATCCGTCACGTTATGCTCTCCTCATTCTTCTATTATTTCTCACAGAAATCTGCCGGGATGGTTTCCTGCATAACAATCCCGAACGATGAATGCCCGTTTGATCAGCCCTGTTTCTGAAAATACTTGGTCTGAAATTTCAGCGCCACTGTCACCAATGCGATCATCACCGGCACTTCCACCAGCGGCCCGATGACAGCCGCAAACGCTGCGCCGGAATGAATCCCGAAAACTGCAATGGCCACAGCGATGGCCAGTTCAAAATTATTGCTCGCAGCCGTAAACGCCAGCGTCGTGGTCTTGGAATAATCCGCGCCCAACTTTCTGCCCATATAAAACGACACCAGAAACATAACCACAAAATAAATCAGCAGAGGGATGGCGATACGCACCACATCGAACGGCAGGGTGATAATCAGATTGCCTTTCAAGCTGAACATCACCACAATGGTAAACAAAAGGGCAATCAGAGTGAGCGGACTGATGAGCGGCACAAAGCGTGCGTGGTATTTTTCTTTTCCAACAAGTTTCACGCCGACAAGACGCGTGATAGCCCCGGCGATGCAGGGTATTCCCAGATAGATAAAGACGCTTTCGGCGATCTGGCGGATACTGACCTCCACGACACTGCCCGAAAGGCCGAAGTATGGCGGCAGGATGGTGATAAAAAACCAGGCAAACACGCTGTAAAATAAAACCTGAAAAATGCTGTTAAACGCCACCAGACCAGCCGCATATTCAGTGCTTCCGTGGGCCAGTTCATTCCAGACAATCACCATCGCAATGCAGCGCGCAAGCCCGATCATGATCAGACCAACCATGTAGTCGGGTTTATCCGGTAAAAAAATGATAGCCAGCGCAAACATCAAAATCGGGCCGATAACCCAGTTTTGCACCAGTGAGAGGCCGAGGATTTTCATATTACCGAACACCCGGGGCAATTCCTCGTACTTCACCTTGGCAAACGGCGGATACATCATCAAAATCAGACCTGCCGCAATCGGGATATTGGTTGTCCCGACCTGAAAGCGATTAATGAAAGCCTCGACACCCGGGATGAAGTAACCCAACCCCACGCCCAGGATCATGGCCGCAAAAATCCACAATGTGAGGAAACGATCTAAAAAAGACAACTTACTGGCGATATGCTCCGACATGATTACCCTCCCTTTTTAACTGATATTTTGAGCGGCTTCCGAAAGCCAGGCTTGGATTTTTTTCTTTTCCGGAACGCTGCCCACGGCAACGACCTTGCCGTTGATGATCAACGCGGGTGTTCCCATGACGCCGTATCGACCGATTTCTTTTGCATCGGTAACATGCTGCAAATCGCCGGCCAGATTCATTTCGGCCATGACATCCCGCAGACGTGATTCCAGGGACGAACACTGGGCGCACCCCGGCCCCAGGATCACGACCTGTAAACCGGCGGCGACCTCTTCATCGACTTCGTGTCCCAGATACTTTTTGTATTCGCGCAGCAGAGCTCTACGATAAATTTCCTTTATTTTGGAAGGGATATAGTTGCGCTTTTCAATTCGGGTTAAAAGTTCCGTGGAAATGTCCTCATCGTCTTTTTCCCTGGCCCATTCGACGATATTTCGAATGGCGTATTCCAGGCCAATCACACCCGTCTGCCGTCCTTCGATGCTCATTTGAGAAACTTTGTTTTCCATCATTCTCATCCTATAAATATTCTTCCACCGGAATACATCATGATCTTTTGCAACTGGTTTGACGCTGAATATCCGGCAGTCTTTTTTCCATTTCAGCGACCTGCGCGTCGTCTGTGAGCCAGTGCCGGAGATTTCCCAGAAGCGCTGCCGCATAGGGTTTCTCACTTCCGTAATCGACGGAATAGTAGACCCAAAGACCGTCCTTTGCCCCTCTGACCAGCCCTGCCTTTTCCAGCACCTTCATATGCTTGGAAACGGCCGGCTGCGGAATAGACAAAAGCTCCTGGAGTTCGCAGACGCACAAAGCTTTATTCTGTAGTATTTTTATGATTCTGACCCGGTTCGGATCGGACAGGGCCTTCATGACGCTTATAAAATAATCCATAAGCAAGAATCCTATATTCTTTTTTGGGAATATATTGCCGAGACACAGCCTTGTCAAGTTGTATTTGTAATTTTGGCGGAGGAATACACCCGAAAGAGCCAAAAGAATGATGTAGATGTATGACGTATGTCAATCCACCTTCGCCAGCTCTGCTTGCTGTCTTCACTTCCATTCAGCATTGCGTAAGCTCTTTTCGAACGGGAATTTCAATCGCCTTTTGGCCGAGATATTCCCACTGGGCCGCACTGCGGACGAAGCCTGCGCGGGAAACCCCAAAAGCGATTCCGACGCGCGCATGTCCGCTGCGTCACGGCATCGCGCAGCAACAGCGATTAGCGCTTCATCATTGCCAGATACGCCTTTAATTTTATTAATCCGTCCCAGATCTCGTCCGTTCCACCATACTTCTCCACTTCGGTCGGCGAGTAGCGAATGATGCATGTCGGCGTCTCATCTACCTTGTTTTGTTTGATGCTGGCGCTCAGCATGCTGAATACCGGTTTCTCATTGAATGCTCTCCACGTGACTTTTTGCTCCTTCACGTAGGCCAGGAGAGCCTCACGGTCGTCAATCCGTTTTTCCTGGGCGGCCGTGAAAAGGACCCGGCGGATGCGGAATACCTCTTCATCAGTGGGGCCCGCATTGGCGGCATAAAGATAGACACGGACATAAAGCGGCGTCTCTTTATGAAAGGGAACATCGACAAAGGTGAGCTTCACCTTCCCCGTTGCCAGCAATTCCTTCAACAGCGGCTCGGCCTTTGCGTCGATCCGGTTGCAGGGCGGGCAGAAATAGTCGGAATACATGATGATCTCGTAGGGACCGGCTCCCAGTGACGGAATAGTGTTCCGAGCAGCGGCATCAGGCGCCCAGACGACCAGGCCCAGCATCATCGCAATGAAGACGGCAGCAAACAGCGATTTCAATTTTTCAAGCATAAATCGACAACCTCCCCTTTTTTTCTGTAATGTATTCATCTATTGTTGCTTTGGAAAGTATATCTGCTGAAATTTCAGAGCGACCGTCACCAGTCCGTTCATCACAGGCACTTGCTGCAATCTTGCCGCCAAACAAATGATTAACAATCCCGTCCGCCGTCTGCGAGCGGCAGGAGTTCGCTGTGCATAAAAAAAGAACTCTTCTTTTCATAAACTCACCTGTTAGAGCCTGTTCATTCTCCAAGTTCCAACGAATCAAGAAACAAGCCATAATCCTCATATAAATGGCTGGCCAGCAGCATTGTGGCATGGCTTCGCGGATAAGCCACTATTTTTTTAATGTTATTTTTCCGGGCAAAGGCAACCGTGGCGCTTTCCGGCGTCAGTTGATCATATTCGGCATACATCATCTGAACGCGGCCGGGATCGATCTTTAATGGATAATTTATGGGATTAACTATGCCGTAAGCCTGCTTGAGCAGATCTTCGGAAAAACCCGCCTTCCGGAATTGGGCAACCGTATCGCTCATCTGTCTATTTTTGAAGATCACGGTATCGAAATCAATGACGGGAATCATGATATTGAGATGGTCAAATTCTTCCATTTGTTCCGTGAGCAGAAGCATCGTTGCGCCGATAGAGCCTCCCCAGCCGCCGACCTTTGTAACGCCGTTGCTTCTTAAATAAGAGATCATGGTTCGCAATTCCCGCACGGCATCCAACAAAACGGAGACATTTCTTTTATGATCCGGCATAAGCAGACCCTCACCGTTTTTTTTGCCTGCCTCCTTCCTTTCGAGGTGATAAGGGGGAACATAAAAAACGATGTTGTAATTTCTTGTCAGCGCCTCCAGGAAAAAACACTTGATAAAATGGAAAGCAAAATCGGAGACCCCGGCGCCGGGAACCCAGAGGATCACTTTTTTATCTTTGAGTTCTCCGGTTCTGTATATGTAAAATACGGCCCTGTCCTTTCCATTTTCCTTACGGATTTGCGACGGGAAGGATATTTTTTCCATGATGAGCTTACCGCCCTGTGGAAGTTTCATGGGCCATTTATTCAACGGACCGACCGTAAACGGAGGATTCGGATCGGGTTCCGTATCTTTCCGGAGAGACAGCGGCTCGACGAAAGCCTGAAGTTTTTCCGGACTGCCGGTATCGGCGTCCGGAGTGATGTCGTCGGCCAACTCGGCGAGTCCTGCGATATCCAGACGTTTCTGCAGATAGCCGCAGCTGCACAGGTTAAGGACCAACAGGCCTAAAAACATTATAAACAGATAATAACTGATTTTAATCATAATTCAAATACCATGATCACTATTATGATCATCATTACCGGATATTCAATAGAATCAAATAGACGACCCCAGAATCACAAGGACGCCGCAAATCTTTTCGGGATTAAGGAAAATGAATTGTCCAATAATAGTGCTTGACCCGTCTATAACTTCATAGTTTAAAGCTGTCGTTACCATTGGCCATGGGAAAAAAGGAAAGGACAAAAACAGATGGGCAAAGTAACCGTTCTACAGTGGGTTGAATTATTTCGTGAGGCGGGTCTCGACGACGCCGACATGAAAAAGTGGCATCATCTTTTTGAAGCCAAAAACCCGGAAGGTCATCAAAGTTTTCTGGAATGGCTCGGCCTGGATGCCGAAAAAATCAAAGAGATAAGAAATTCTTAAACAGCTGGTGCTGTGCGTCATAAATCTCCAGGCACGCATTCAGGATACATGACAGTAGAACAAGGGGACCTGCCACCCTTCAGTGGTGGTTGCAACCCCTTGTTCTAAAGCGAAATGCTTTGCGGGAATGACTGAAATGCCGCACAAAATTTAGGTAAATAAGTGTTAGGCGCGCTGCACTGGTCCTCGGGCAGCCGATCACGGATGGAATTTTTTTTCGGGAAAGTATATGACCTATACGATTTCGCAGATAGCCAGGAAATTCGGATTATCCAGAAGCACGCTTCTTTATTATGACAAGATCGGTCTTCTTTCGCCCGCGGAAAGAAGCGGCGCGGATTATCGCATTTATTCCAACGAAGACTACCGGCTGATGGAGGAAATTTCCCGGCTGCGCAGCGCCGGAATCCCTTTAAGAGCGATTAAAAAACTGGTGACGGCCGGGGCATCGCGCCGGACGGAAACCCTGCACCGGCGGCTTGCGGACATCAATGATGAAATCAGCCGGCTGCGCCGGCAGCAAAGTTTTATTCTCAACCTGTTGAATGATAAGAAAATGACCGGTTCGACGCGTGTGCTAACCAAAGAGCAATGGATCCAATACCTGCACAAAGCCGGTTTGGATGAAGCGGGAATGGATCGCTGGCATAGGGAATTCGAGACGTCATCGCCCGAGGCGCATCAGGATTTTCTGGAATCCCTGGGCCTGCCCCTGGAGGAAATTCGCCTGATCCGGGAAAGGTATCAAAAACGAAGCCGCGCGCATCAAAAGAAAAAAGATCGACTGCCTGATAAAAAAGCAGACATTGATTAAAATAAATGTCTGCCGGGATTAAGTTTTTCCGCATCCTGATGTAAAAAAGAGACGCCAACAACCGCTGAATATCAAATCAGGCCCATGGCGACCTTTTTACTGAGCAGCGTCGTCTTGCCGAGGACGATCTTCAGATATTCCAGCATCAATTCTTCGACAATTTGTTCTTTAGGAGTGGCGGCGTAAGCGTCCTGTTTCTTGATCTTTCCTGTATCAATCTTACCGCTCTGCGCGGCCAGAGTCTGCCGGGCCTGCTGCAGCGCCGTGTATTTTTCCAAAAGATCACTCTGGGGAAGCGATGACAGCCGCTGATACGCCTCGGCGACCTGGCTGGGCTGAGGCAAGTTCGGCGATTCCAGGATGGCTTTTGAATTTCTGGCATATCGCTTGATGCCCTTGATGATATGCTCCGGCTGAACAAAGTTGATTCCCGACCAGCCGGCCCGAAGCCATTGAAATACGCCGCTTCGGACCGCGGCAGGCGTACCGCCTGTCTCCACATTAACGGACACGGCAAAATAATCGTAGATGTAGGATTTCACCCATCCCAGACCCGCCTTCGTTGAACCCGGCTCACCCGAATAGTAGTAATTCCAGTCGTCGTCATTGCCCAGGATAACGCCCTTCTTGCCGACATCGGATATATTGATCTGTTTGGATATGGTAATGAGCGTCTGGTGTCCCTTGTAATTAAGCAGGATGAGCGTCTTGTTCAGGTTGTATTCATAGTAAACGCCGGTGGTAAGATCCGGCGTGATGGCATCACGCTGCCCTCCGCGGATGATTGCCGGCTTGCTGTCCGGCGCGGCCAGCATCCAGTTGCCGGGCAATTGGTGTAATTTCCCCTGCTGGCCGTTCCACCGGGAATAACGCAGAGACGATGGACTGGTCACAACCGCGGGAATCTGGCTGCTGTATGAGTATTGCATGAAATTGGGAAAGCTGATCCGGGTATCGAATTCACAATAGGCGCCGGGGGCTTTCTGGACCATCGGGAGACTTGCCTCCTTACTGGCCTTGGACCCGAGAACGTAATCCACCAGATGAGCTACAGCCTGCATATCGAGCCCGGCCCTGGGGTCGGCACCGAACTGCACGAGCTTCAGGGCCGCGACGGGCACGGGATGGGAAGTGTCAAAAGCCGTCAGGGCCTGTGCGGGTTCGAGGTGGAATAAGGCGACAGATAAAAAGATCAGGGGTATCGATAGCCGCCAAAAGCCGGCGGATGGCTTGTTTGTCTTTTGATTCATTGTACATTTTACCATTTCTTTCTTTTCGTTTCCTGAAGCCTACAAACTTTTTTCGCGGCTGTAAAGGAAATATATCGGGCATGAGCATGGCGGCCCGGGGGTTGAATCATCCCGAGCGACTGAGAAACACGTCCATGCCCTCGCAGGGCAGGAGGGAAAGGCTTTTGTCGCATCGCCCTGTCAAATCTTCTTGCAGCGCCATCGGGGATGTGCTACCCATCCGGCACTTTTTTGAGAGGTTTAACCCATGATTCATTTCAGCGGCATTTCCAAACAGCATGGACCGCAGATCCTGTTTCGGGATGCCAGTTTCCAGATCCTGCCCGGTTCGCGAACCGGCCTCGTCGGCCCGAACGGCGCGGGCAAAACCAGCATCTTCCGTCTGATCATGGGTGAAGAAGAATTCGACGCGGGCGAAATCACCAAAGCGCGCAATACCGTTTGCGGGTATTTTTCCCAGGATGTCGGCGCCATGTCCGGCCGCTCGGCGCTTGCGGAGGTCATGTCCGCGTCGGAAAATGTGACACGGCTGGGCGTGCAGATCCGGGAAATGGAAGCGGCCATGGGCGAACCGATGGACGATGACGACCTGGCCTGCCTGCTGGAACGCTACGGGAACATTCAGTCCGAATTCGAGCATCGCGGCGGCTATGATCTGGAGAGCCGCGCGCAAACCATTCTGACCGGCCTCGGCATCGGTCCCGACGACTACGATCACCCGGTGGAAACCTTCAGCGGCGGCTGGAAAATGCGCATCGCGCTGGCCAGGATCCTGTCCATCAATCCCGATGTGCTCCTGCTTGACGAACCCACCAACCATCTGGATGTGGAATCGATCATCTGGCTGGAGGACTGGCTCTCCACGTCCTTTAAGGGCGCGCTCCTCATGACCAGCCACGACCGCGAATTCATGAACCGGACCGTCAACCGCATTATTGAAGTGGCCAACCGCACGATCACCACCTACAGCGGCAACTACGACTTTTATCTCCGCGAACGCGAAATCCGGCGCGAACAGCTTCTGGCCAGCCACCGCCGCCAGCAGGAAATGCTGGCCAAGGAAGAGGACTTCATCGCCCGCTTTGCCGCGCGGGCCTCTCATGCCTCGCAGGTGCAGTCGCGCGTCAAGAAGATTGATAAAATCGAGCGCATTGAAATTCCGCCCGGTGAGCGGTCCATCACGTTCGAATTTGCCGAACCCCCGCGCAGCGGCGACGATGTGGTGAAGATCGACAACCTGGGCAAAACCTGGCCCCGTCCAGATGGACGTGAAAAATCCGTATTCGGCGGCGTCTCGGGCATTATCCGGCGTCAGGATAAAATCGCCGTCGTGGGCGTGAACGGCGCGGGCAAGTCCACCTTTTTAAAAGTCCTGGCCGGCCAGGCTGATCCTTCAACCGGGAGCCTGAATCTGGGGGCCAACGTTTATCCCGGTTATTTCAGCCAGCACGCCATGGATATTCTGCAGCCGCAGAAGACCGTGCTCGAAACCGTGCAGGATGCCATGCCGCAGGCCCATCTCGGCACACTGCGCAATCTCTGCGCCGCCTTCTTGTTTCAGGGGGATGATATTTACAAGCGGATCGACAAACTGTCCGGCGGAGAAAAGAGCCGGGTGGTCCTGGCAACCATGCTGGTGCAGCCGATCAACCTGCTGATTCTCGACGAGCCCACCAACCATCTGGACATCCAGTCTCGTGAGACGCTGCTTAACGCCCTCAAGAACTTTACCGGCACCGTCGTGCTCGTCAGCCACGACCGGCACTTCCTGCGTTCGCTCATCAACCGCGTTTTTGAAATCGACCACGGTGAGATGCGAATTTACAACGGCCATTACGAATATTATCTGGAAAAATCCGGCCGCGAGCACCGCGCGGCGTAAATCCCGGGCGGCATTTGGGGTGATCCTGTTTAATGCGTCAAACGGGACAGCTTATCGATAATCACCTGATAGTTCTGAAACCGATCATCCGGTCTTTTGGCCATCATTTTCCCGATGACATAGGAAAGATCGCCGGAAACCGCGGGATTCCTTTTCTTGAGCGGAACCAGAACCTCCTTGACGTGTTTAAAGAAGATGGCTTCAACGGAATCACCGTCAAACGGAGGGACGCCCGCAAAGAAATGGTAAAAGGTGGCCCCCAGAGAATAGATATCGCTGCGCGAGTCCAGCGGGCGCCCCGCGACACATTCGGGAGACACGTAGAGCGGCGATCCTGCCATAGTTTCGGGTGCGCTGTTCTTGTTTGTTCCGTCATAGACAATGGCAACCCCGAAATCCACAACCCGGATCATACCCTGATCATCGATCAGAATATTTTCGGGTTTGATATCCCGATGGATGATATTCTGCCTGCTGACAAAATCCAGGGTCTGGCAGATGGTGATGAAGTGTTCCAGGCCTTTTGCCAGGTTCACATTATTTCCCTGATTGATGATGTCCGCCAGCGTTCCTCCGCTGATGAACTCCATGGCAAAGTAGAGGATATCATCCATATGGTCGATATGGTATATTTTCGCGATATTGGGGTGCGTGAGCCGGGAGACCAGCCGCGCCTCCCGGACAAACATATCCCGGCAGGAAGCAATCGCTGAAAGTTTGTAAGAGATAATTTTCAGAGCAACCTCCCGTTCGAGAACGAAATCCCACCCTTTAAAAACGCCCGCCATGCTGCCGGCGCCGATAAAAGACATGGCCTTGTAATTGCCCAATTGCTTTCCGATCAGGCTGCGATAGAATTTCATCTCCAGCGATTTCTCGTTGCGTGTATCGCTGGAATCGTTCAGGGGCGGACGCATATGGACGGTCTGCCTCTTATCGCCATCCATCAGTTTGATCATGTTGGCGTCGAATATCTTTTCGACGGGCGCTGCATCCGGAGCAGCAGCCTTCTCTTCAGGACTGGCCACGAGGCCCATCAGTTTGACGACGTAGTTGTATATTTCCCTGCATTCCACGGATTCTTCTACTTCCACGCCAATGACCGCCGAAAACTGATGATTGCTGATCGAAATATGCCGGATATGGCTTGTCGCCACAACTTTCTTCCCGCCGGGGAACGGCACGCGGATGAAAAGCAGCATGTCGAGTTTGCCGAGCAGAGACGTTTCGATCTTTAATCCCTGCTCATTGATATTAATGATTTGACCCGGCATCCAGAGAACGGCATCGCGGGATATTTCGACGTGTACAACTTTTTTCGGGGCGGTTCTTTCACTGTCCCGGCGATCGTCCCCGCCAGGAGTAACAGCCTCCGACGGTCCGGCCCGCTCCTCCTGAAGCGGCTTTCTGTCAGGCAACGGGACGCTCGTTTTGCCGGCGTCCGCGGGGAGGATTTTCCCGATGCGTTTCATTAAAACCCCGGAAATCTCCTCCTCCGGCGTGTCCACAATGAAATCGGCGGCCCCCATATCAAATGCCTTCAGAATCCTGGCGACCTCTTCCTCCAGGGTATCGACAATAAAACGGGCCGAAACGAGAAACATAAAGGGGATCTTCTTCAGGGCGGGGCTGTCCTTGAGCAATCCGAGGAAATCAAAGCCGCTGGAATCCGGAAGTTCGCTGTCGCAAATGACGAGCAGGACATTCCGGCCGGAAAGAACATCCAGAGCATGGCTCATCGTTGTTGCCGTGAGGACCGAATAACCGGCATCCCGGAGAGACCGGCCAACCGATTCCAGAAACTCCTCTTCACGGTTCACCAGGAGTATATGGGCTTTTTCGTTCATGGACATCCGTAAGAAAAATTCAAATCCTGTTCATCCATTCATTTTACCAGCCGCTCACCGTCTGCCGGATGCGGCAAAAATTTATGCCATGGTCGTTTTCGGTCTGATGCAGACATGCAGGGCAAAAGACTGGCTTCCCACCTGAAAGATGAGCACCGCGACCGAGGTGTTCTGAAGATAGCCGATCTGATGGCCGGGACCGACAATAACCGACGGCAGCGAAATTTCAAAGTGGTAAGGCTTGCCGACAAATTCTTTCTTGGTGGCCCCGCTGATCATGTTAATGATTTCACTGACGCCGTCGTGAATCAATTCAGCGTCGATGGCCCCCTCCTCCGTCCCCATCATCCGGGCAATAATCATTTTGGCCAGATCCCAGTAGAACGTGACCACCAGGGTTCCCTCGGCGTTTCCGGACAGCCCCATGATCCCGGAAACATCACCGAATATGCGGATGGCATTGGAAAAATAAACTTTCTTGAATCCCACCTCCAGGCCGGCCATGGTTTTCAGGATATGGCAGGTGTTTTTTATAAAGGGATCCAGATATTCAAATTCTTCCGCCAGCGGCTCCCTGCCGGGGATTAAATAGCCGTTGATAATGTGCTTGCAGGCGGGCAGCGGGTCCGACAGGGACAGCACTTCGGTGGCGCCGGCAATGATATAAGGCTGCGACGGGATATCTTGCTGCTGGCTGTGAAAGAGAATGATGGGAATATTCTGGAAGTTGCAGGCATACCGCAATTTGCAGATTTTCTGGACAACCTGCTCGGGCTCATTGTCCGTCCAGAGAATGATCATGTCATAATCGTCCAGGACCATGTCGTCATGAAACTTTTCATAGCGAATATAGGCATCCTTTCCCAACAGTCCTAAAATGTCTTTTTCGGCTTTTGGACTGCAATCAAGTCCCAGAATTCTCTTCATAGAAAAAACCTCCATTTCCTGTTCATGTCATATCATTCAGATTGTCAAACCGGATTCCGCGGGTCCCGATATTCTAAATGAGTTCTATTCCTTTTTTAACAAAAGATTTATCGCATCGATCAGTTGATCCTGTTTAAAGGGCTTGGTCAGATATCCCTGGGCGCCCATGTTGATCGCCTCCTGGATCCGGTCGCTTTCCGACTCCGTGGATATCATCAACACGGGAATTTTCTTAAACCGGTCGTCGGCCCGCATGGTTTTGATGACGTCCAGACCGTTTAATACAGGCATATTCCAGTCAAGGAGCACCAAACGGATCCCTTCGTGGCCGGCCTCCAGGATATTCAACGCTTCTTTTCCGTTCACCGCGTGAACAGCATCAAAACCTATCGACACAACTGCCTTTTCGATAATGCCGCGCACTAAACGTGAATCATCCGCAATGATCACTCTCATCCGCATTTCCTCCTTGATCAGACATTCCCAGCCCTCAGGTCATCATGGCCTTGCGGTCATCTTCGCTAAAGGGTATGAATTTGAAACTACTGGCAAATGGGCCTCAGGAGACCGAAACACCTCCGGAAGATCGGGCGCCGCGGCAGCACAAGACCATTTCTCACAAACTAATCGGCTACTTGTTGAGATTACTGTAATACATTTCCCAATATTTTTAAAGGCCGGATGCAGCCACAGGGATGCCGGGTTTGGCCGCCGTTGAATCCAGAAATAAAGGATTGATTTTATCTATTTGACAGCATGGTTATCGTGCATATTTTTTAAAAGCTGGCTTCAAAATGACGATGGGGGACATGCGGTGGCAGGAAGAGCGATCTGGAAAGGGAATCTCCATTTTGGACTGATCGATATCCCGGTCAAGTTGCATACCGCAGTCAAAGAAGAGCATATTCAATTTCACCTCCTTCACAAAAAAGATCACATCAAACTAAAGCAGCAGATGGTCTGTGCGCATGAAAAAACGCCGGTGCCGCCC
This sequence comes from Deltaproteobacteria bacterium, assembly GCA_036528635.1. Lineage (GTDB taxonomy): Bacteria > Desulfobacterota > Syntrophia > Syntrophales > Smithellaceae > UBA8904. Next base: position 152,483 of record JAIGNE010000019.1, on the reverse strand, counting down.
CAGGAGCAGGTCCGGGGTTTTAAACAGGAGGATGGACGCTATATCCTCGTCACGCCCGCCGAACTGGAAGAAACCCTGCCCGAGGACAGCCGGCTCATCACCGTTTTGGAATTTGTCAAAGCCTCGCAGATCGATCCGCTCTATATCACACGCGGCTATTACCTGGAGCCGGATAACCAATCGAGGGCCTACCTGACGCTGGCCGCGGCGCTTCGAGATCTGGATGTGGAAGGCATCTGCACCTGGACCATGAGAAGGCGGTCTTATATCGGGGCCCTGCAAATGAGCGGGAAGCTGCTCCGGCTCAACACGCTGCGCTATGCCGACGAAGTCATCCCTGCATCGTCTCTTGACCTCCCGCAGGCGGCGCTCACGGAAAAAGAACTGCAGATCGGAGTCGACCTGATCGACCATCTGACCGCTTCCTTTGAACCGCAAAAATTTGAAAATGAACACGAAAAGAAATTACAGCAATTGATTGATAAGAAGGCCCGGGGCGAAAAAATCATGATCCTGCGGCCGAAGCGCCTGAAACCGACCTCGTCGGACAAACTGCTGCAGACGCTCACAGCCAGTTTAAAGAAGGTTGCCTGAGGGAGAAACGTAAATGGCCATGCAAAGCATATGGAGCGGGACGATCAGCTTCAGCCTGGTGGCGATTCCGGTGCAGTTGGTCAAGGCCGTCGAGCCGGGCCGGGTGTCTTTCCGCCTGCTCCACAACAAAGATTATTCCCCCCTCTCCCGGAAAATGTTCTGCCCCCGGGAGGAAAAGATCGTTGACCCGGACCAGATCATCCGGGGGTACGAAATCGGTCCCGATAAATATATCACGGTCACGGATGAAGAACTGGAATCCGTCTCCCCGGAGCGCAGCCGGACCATCGAGATTAGCGAATTTGTCGATCTCGCGGACATCGATTCCATCTACTACGATCATCCCTACTACCTGGTTCCCGCCAAGGGAGGCGAAAAAGCTTATCAGCTCCTGGCCGAGGTGATGCGCCGGACGAATAAAGCGGGCCTGGCAAAATTTGTCCTGGGGGAGCGCGAGTATTCCGTAGCGGTCAAAAACACCGACGGGGCCCTGTCGCTCATCACCCTGCATTACAGCGAAGAGATTCTTCCCGATGACCCTGCCCGGCCCGGGACGGGCGAAACCGAAGCTGCGGAAGTGGCCCGCATGAAAAAAATCATCAAGGAAATGACCGTAAATTTTAATCCGGATAAACACGTAAACGAGCGCCGGAAAAGCGTCCTGGCCCTTCTCAAAAAGAAGGCTAAAAAACAGCCGCCGGTCACACCGCCCGAAGTTGAGGAGTCAGATGAAGGCCCGGCCGACCTGGTTTCGCTGCTTGCGGCCAGCATGCGAAAGGTGAAAAAGAGTCATTGATGGGGAAAGTGGCGCAGATGGCGGGAAGAAACCTGGCGTTGACCAACCTGGAGAAGGTCCTCTATCCTTCCTCCGGCTTCACGAAGGCCCATGTCCTGGAATACTACCGCCTGGCTGCACCTTTCATCCTGCCTCACCTGCACGGCCGTGCGCTGACCATGAAGCGCTATCCGAACGGCGTTACGCAGGAATATTTTTTTGAAAAGCGCTGTCCCGCGCATCGTCCGCCCTGGGTGGCCACGGCCCCGATCCCGCAGGACAGCGGCGAGCAGATGACGGTATGCCTGGTGAACGATCTGGACACGCTGATGTGGGTGGAAAACCTGGCCGCACTCGAGCTGCACGTGCCGCTGGCCCGCGCCGCTTCTCCGGAAAATCCCAATGCCGTTGTCTTCGACCTGGACCCCGGCAATGGGGCCGGCCTTCCGGAATGCCTGCGGGTGGCGCTGATCCTGCGGGATTTGCTGGCCGGGCTGAAGCTCGAGAGCTTTGTCAAAACATCGGGCATGAAGGGGCTTCACGTCATGGTCCCCCTGAACCGGAAAAAGACCACCTTCGACGACACCAAAATATTTTCCAGGTCCGTCGCCAACGTCATGCAGCGCAACTACCCGGAGCTGGTCACGTCAAAAATGGCGAAGGGCGAGCGGATTAAGAAAGTGTTTATCAACTGGTCGCAAAACGATTCATCCAAAACCATGGTTTGTGTGTATTCCCTGCGGGCGGGAATCAAGCCGACAGTTTCCTTTCCCCTGGCCTGGAAGGAACTGGAAAAGTTAAACGGCAAAGGCGGCGCCGAAAAAATACCCGTCATGGCGTCTGAAGCCGTGAGCCGTCTTCAGCAAACGGGCGACCTGTTCGGCGAGATGCTCGTCAGGAAGCAGCGGCTTCCCTCTCTTTAAATATGGCACTGAAAGATTACACATCCAAACGCACATTCGCGAAAACGCCGGAACCGAAGGCGGAGCTTCACCCCGCGACAGACCGTCTTGTCTTTGTTGTCCAGAAGCATGCGGCCCGCGCGCTGCACTACGATCTCAGACTGGAACTGGACGGCGTTTTGAAAAGCTGGGCCGTGCCCAGGGGGCCGTCGCTCGACCCCTCCCGGAAACGGCTCGCCGTCAGGGTGGAAGATCATCCCTTCGATTACAAGGATTTTGAAGGCGTCATCCCGGAGGGCAATTACGGCGCGGGCAGCGTCATTATCTGGGACCGCGGTTTTTATCATCATATCGCCGACCCGGACGGCAGCCAAAGCGAAAAGCTTCTCCGGGAGGGGCTGAAGAAAGGGCACCTGACGTTTATCCTCCACGGGGAAAAGCTCCGCGGAGAATTCGCGCTGGTTAAAACAAAGCAGGATGAAAAGTCCTGGCTGCTCTTGAAGAAGAATGACCGCTTCGCCTCCACAAACGATATTCTCACAGAGAATCGCTCCGTCGTGTCCCGTGAGAATCTCGAAGAAGTGGCCCGGGCGAATTCCGGTCGGCCTCCCCGGCCAGAGCAGATCGACCGGATCCATCTGCGCGAGGCGATGGAAGGCGCGGACCTGAAAGACGCGCCCGTGAAACCCATGCCCCACCATATCCGGCCGATGCTCGCCACCCTGACGAAGGAGCCCTTTGATCATCCGGACTGGATTTTTGAAATGAAGTGGGACGGTTACCGGGCCATCGCCGAAGTCAGCGACGGTCAGGTTGACCTGTATTCCCGAAACGGGATTTCTTTTGCCGGGAAGTATCCCCCCGTCCTCGACGCGCTCAAGCGACTCAGGCTGGAGGCGGTTCTTGACGGCGAGATCGTCGTCGTGGACCCGGACGGGCATCCCGATTTTCAGATGCTGCAGGACTACCCTAAAAACGGGAAGGGCTATTTGCTTTACTATGTCTTTGACCTTCTCTACTTTCAGGGGCATGATCTGACCGGCCTCCCCCTTTCAGCCAGAAAAGCGCTTCTGAAAAAGATCCTGCCCTCCTCACCGGTCATCAAATTGAGCGATCACATCGAACAGGACGGCGTTTCATTTTTCAAGGTTGTCGAGAAAGCCGGGCTGGAAGGGATCGTGGCCAAACAGGCGGAAGGCATCTATCGACCGGGCAAAAGAAGCGCCCAGTGGCTGAAGATCAAGACACACCTCACGCAGGAGGCCGTCATCGCCGGCTTCACCGAGCCCCGGGGCACCCGGAATGATTTCGGCGCCCTGGTCCTGGGGGTTTTTGAAAAGAATGAACTGGTTTTCATCGGCCATACCGGCGGCGGATTCAACGCGCAGAAACTCAAAAACATTCGCGCAAAATTGAATCCCCTGATTCGCAGGAAATGCCCCTTTAAAACAGAGCCCCGGACCAACACGCCGGTCACCTGGGTGAAGCCAACGCTCGTTTGCGAAGTTGTTTTCCGCGGCTGGACCGGCGAAGGCCTGATGAGACAGCCGGTTTTCTCACGGCTGCGCGAGGACAAGGCCGCCCGCGACGTGGCGCGTGAAACCCTCGATGACGCCTCATCTCCCCGGGAGGCGAAGAGCAGATAAAATGATGCAATTGCACATCGGCACCAGCGGATATGGCTACAGGCAATGGAAGGGGAAATTTTATCCGGAAAAGATATCGCCGCACGACATGCTCCGCTTCTACGCCGGACGCCTCGGCGCCGTGGAGATCAATAATACCTTCTATCATATGCCGACGGCTAATGTTCTGACATCGTGGAATCAGCAGGTGCCCATTGATTTTATTTTCGCGTTCAAAGCGCCTCAGGTCATTACCCATCGAAAACGGCTGAAAGACGCGGAATCGGAAATGCAGTACCTTTTCCGGACGCTGTCCGTTCTGCATCAGAAGCTGGGACCGGTGCTCTTTCAGCTGCCCGCTAATTTTCACGCGGACCCTGAAGGATTGGATCATTTTCTGACGTTAATCCCCGGCGGGACGCCCTGTGCGTTCGAGTTTCGCAGTTCATCCTGGCTCACCAAACAGACAGAGAAACGGCTCGGCGACCGCAACTGCTCTTTGTGCGTTGCTGATATGGATGAACATCCGGCAGGCGATATCGTCGGCACCGCGACCTGGGGTTATCTGCGCCTGCGCCGCTCCGACTATACCGACGCCGATCTCACCCTCTGGCTCAAGAAAATCCGGTTACAGAAATGGAAAGAGGCCTTCGTCTTCTTCAAACACGAAGACCGGGCGAAAGGCCCCGAACTGGCCATGCGTTTTGGCAAACTGGCAAACGCGGGTCCGGATAATCGTCAGGATCACTACGCCGCAAAGTAACGATCGTCAGATTGCCTAAAGATGGCCGATATAAAGCAGCAATAAAATGGCAGCGACATGCAGAATCCACCATCCCGGCTTGAACAGCAGAAAGTATCTCATCCCGACCTCCTTCTATTTCCAGAAATAATTGCCCAGCATGTAAACGACGGTTAAGGCAACGACGTGCACAAACCAGAAACCCATGTTCGGAAAACGGAAAAACCGGCCCTTGCGCATTGGGGCATCCGGCTGATTGCACGCGGCATCCAGATCAAACAGGGCTTTCCCTACGGCGAATTTTCCCCAGAGCAAAACGATGTCAGCCAGCAGGGTCCCCACAAATAATGACTTCAGCGTCCAGACCGGCGGCGGATTGACGAGTGTGAAATGAGCCATGGCGATGGTGCCCAGGATGACGGTCATGCCGTTTGCGAGATACGCAAAGGAAATCGTTCGGCGAAAAATAAACAAAACGGGGATAACAAAAACGCTGAGAAAACCGGCGGCGGCGGGTATGTAATTGGCCGCCTCCCGGGCGGGCTCATGAAACGCCAGATGCATCATCCAGCCGCCCAGGGCCGGGAACAAGAGGGCCAGGATCAGGATGAAGCGGAGATTGTCTTTTTTCTTCATGGCTCACCTCGCATTTTTTTACGGCAGTGATTGATGACGGGCTTGTGTAAAATATGTTGAACACGGTGAATTTCAAGGGGGTATGGCGCCTGTGCCTGAAGACTTTTCAGAACGTTTGCCTGCCGGGCCGCGCGGCATCGCGAAAGAGCCGCTGCCAACCTGTCTTATAGCGGCGGGAGCCGCTGTAAACCTTTAACGCGATGATGGGATGATCGCTTCTTTTAATTTCTCAGCCACCGTTTTTCCTTCAAACAGTCTCCCGATCGCGTCGGCAAGAGCCACACTGGCTTCATGGCCCAGCTGTCCTTCAGAAAAGGAGGTATCCGTCCTGGAAGCGGAGGCGGACACATTGCCCTTATACAGTATTTTACCCCTGGCTGCATCCGCGACCACCAGGGAAAACTTCATATTGATTTTATAATCATTGCTGAAAACGCCCGTCCAGCAGGTTATATCCAGTTCATCGATGCTGCCGCCGATGATGACCTTGCCGCTACCCGCAGGCAGGCTTCCCTCTTTTAAATCCCACGCCACGATCTTATCGGCAACTTGATAACCCGCTTTTTTCAAATAATCCCTGATGCCGTCGGCTACGGCCCTGGTCGGAGCAACCGTCTTCGGGAATACCCCGACTTTCGAGCCGTCCAGCTCTTTCACCCACCCGATTGCTTTTTGATCATCCACCGGGCGCAGGTCGGCGAATTCCGCCACGGCGATCACACTGCGCTGCATGCGTCCCCCGGCTTTTAATTGCGCCGGGATAGCGGCCTTCGCCGAATCATACTGCATATCGATTTTGTACTGGCCGGGAGCGGCGGCATGAATGGACACGCCCGGGATCAATGTCATCAAAGCGATCAGGACGAATATTTTCAGGACCGTTAAAAAATTCTTTTTCATTGTTGCCTTTCTGCTGCAAACGGAGCGCGACATCTCCGTCAAATTTTTATTTATTTTTTTTGCTGCCGCCGCCGGGCTCGACATGCTCCGGCTGCTCATACTGGGCGATAATGTCCGTCAGATCCATACCATGATCTTCCAGAATGACATACGGCTGCCATTCTTCCTCTTTTGCGGTCACGGTCGGGCTCTTATAGGCGTCATCCACCGAGGTCATGTAGACAACATCCTGAACGGCGTTGGGATCGATCAGCGAAGACACGAAGTCCGTTTCCTTGGAAGACTCGGCGCCCATGCCGAAACTTTTGTACGGATGTTTAAACACCGCCTGACTGTTGAGGAATTCTTTCTGGTAGAGATCCATGGTGAACATGCCCTCATTTTTACCGGTCAGCATGACATTTTCCAGCTGGGCCAGTTTGTTTTCACGAATACTGCTCCTGACGGCTGAAGACCCCCGCGTAATCGACAGCACCGGCACGCGGAAACCCGCCTTTTCGTTGTACATGAGCTGCTGAACGATGAGCCAGGAAAACGTGGACGCGAATTGATAGCGGATGACTTCCTGGTTTTCGCCGGACACACAATTGTTGATGCGGTAGATGGCGTCCTCCGCGTCCGTGGCGTGCAGCGTCGCAAAAACAAGATGCCCGGACTCGGCGGCATTGAGCGTCAGGCGGATGGTATCCGGTTCCCGGAGTTCACCGACGAATATGACATCCGGATTTTCCCGCAGCACATCCAGCAGACCCTGGTTGAAAGACGGCACGTGAATACCGACTTCCCGCTGCTCGATGAAGGCCTTCTGGGGCCTGAACCGGTATTCGATGGGATCTTCAATCGTGATGATATGCACAGGCCGGGTGCGGTTGATCTCTTCAATAATCGCCGCGACCGTCGTCGATTTGCCGGACCCCGTGCTTCCGCAGACCAGAATCAGTCCCGACCGGAGATCGCGGATCTGGTTGAGCGAAGGATGAAGGTTCAAAGACGCGATGTCCGGAATCGTTTCTGGGAGAAGGCGGATGGCCAGGCTCAATCCCCGCGTCGTATAGAAGGCGTTGATCCGGACCCGCACGTGATTGAACGACAGGGCAAAATCAACGGACCATCTTTTTCTGAGCGTCAGGAGCTGGCGTTCACTCAGCGTCTCCCTGACCAGCGTGTCAATATCCGTCGACGACCATTTAACGTTTTTATCGAAATGGATAATGCCATCGCTGCGGAAGATCAGGGGAAAACCCCCGGTGATGTGAAGATCGGAAATTCTCTGTTTGATGGCGGCAATAATCAGATCTGTAAATCGTTTGTTCATATGCGTATCCCACAGGGGTGATTTTAGATTTTTCAGGGCACAGACAAAGGAATATTTTAACCTGCTGTATCCCGTCGCCCGTTTGGCGGATGTTCACCCCGGCCGAAAAATATCAAGCGGCTGAACAATAGGAGAAAAGCCGCCCGGCGTCAAGCGGAAAAAAGACCATAATATTCCTGATTTCCGGCTGAAATGAACCGATCTGCTTTTAAACCGGTTCATCCCGGTCCGGAAATCCCAATGAGCGGCCAGGGAGTCCTGGAGCGTTATTTTTCTTTTTTCACTTTCTCCAGCATCTGGCCTGCGCCCTGCTGAAATGCCTGGAGGTAGGCCTGCTGTGTGGACGACTCAAACAGCAGCCCCACGTCGGACGGGTAATTGATCCCGATATTGATGGCTCTCTTGCAGCCGATCACCGGCGCGCCGTTTGCCGCTATCTCCTTCGCCATCTTCCAGGTCTCGGCCATCAGTTCGGCCTTGGGGTAGACATGTTCCACCAGGCCGATCCGCAGCGCTTCCCTGGCATCTATCCTTCGCCCCGTGTAAATTAATTCTTTGGCCTTGCCGACTCCCACGACTTTGGGCAGCCGCTGTGTCCCGCCGCCGTCAGGAATAATCCCGAGCTGAACTTCGGGGATGGAGAACATGGCTGTCTCATCCGCCAGACGGATATCGCAGCCCAGCGCCAGCTCCAGACCCGCGCCGAAACAGGATCCGTTGATGGCGGCGATCACCGGAACGGGCAGCTTCTCATAAGCACTGAAGCAGTCCCGATAGATCTGGATATGGCCGAAGCGGTCATGGCGTTTGCGGCCGCCATCCATGTCTTCACCGGCCGCAATCATTTTCAAGTCGATACCGGCGCAAAACGCCTGCTCTCCGGAGCCGGTCAGGATCACTACATTAACGGACGGATCGCCTAAGATGTGGCTTGCGGCTTCATACAATCCCTCCAGGACTCCGCCGTTAAAGGCATTTCTGGCCTTCGGGCGGTTAAGCGTGACGGTGGCAATTTTCTCTTTCACTTCCAGCAAAACATCATGATACGTAAACATAAACTCCTCCTCTATATTTATTCTTCAAATACTATGTGATTGAATGGATCAGGTCATGCCCGACCGCAAACGTTGTTCCTTCATTCGCAGTCCGGCGGTTCCTGTTTTACGCGGATACCGGCGGGATGCGGTTTTTCCACGGTCTGGCCTCCTCGAGCTGGCCCGCCAGCCGGAACAGCGTCGCCTCGTCGCCGAACCGGCTCATGAAATGGACGCCTATGGGCAGTCCCTCCTTGTTCCAGAAAAGCGGGACCGACATGGCGGGCTGGCCGGTCGCGTTGCTAAGCGGTGTAAACACGGAGTATGTGCCCGCTTCAATGAAGCCTGCAATCGGATTGTCAGGCTGTGGTTCGAATGCGCCAAGCGGCAGGGGCGGTTTCGCCAGGGTGGGCATGAGCCACACGTCGTACGTTTCAAAGAACGCGGCGACGATCCGTGCGATGTGCTGCATCGTCTGACTGGCCATCAGATAGCTCGCGGCATCATTGGCGCTGCTCAGTTCATAGAGTCCCCACGTCAGCGGCTCCACCTGCTCCTTTTTGAGACCGAGCATTTTGATAAGGGACGCCGTGCTGGCGTACCACATCACCTCAAAAGCCTGAGAAACCGCATCGGCGTCCACGACAGGGGATGCCTCGCAGACGGTGTGGCCGAGTTCGGCGCACAGCGCCGCGGCGTCTTTCACCGCATGGATACAGTCGGCGTGGACCGGAATACCCCGGGGACTTTCTGTCGTATAGGCGATGCGGAGCCGTCCCGGATCGATGTCCACTTCCTGAACAAATGGCCGTTTAATGGGCGGCGCCCAGTAGGGATCGCCGGGCAGGGCACCCGCCGTCGCATCAAGAAGCGCCGCACTGTCCCGGACCGAAATCGTGAGCGCGTGTTCGGAAATCAATCCGCTGATCAAATCGCCCATGGGCGCAAGGGAGATCCTGGCCCGGGTCGGCTTCAGTCCGAAGACACCGCAGCAGGAAGCCGGTATCCGGATTGAACCGCCGCCGTCGTTGCCGTGGGCCATGGGGACCATGCGTGCGGCCACGGCCGCCGCCGATCCGCCGCTCGATCCGCCGGATGAATGGGCCGTGTTCCAGGGATTTCTTGTCGGGCCGAAGAGTTCGGGCTCCGTGGTCGGGAGGATGCCGAATTCCGGCAGGTTGGTTTTGCCGACAACGATGAGGCCCGCCTTTTTGTACCGCGAGACGAGTTCGCTGTCCTGCTTCGGAATAAAGTTCCTGAAGACCCGGGCGCCAAGCGTCATCCGCACACCGGCGTATGACGCGAGGACATCTTTCAGCAGAAACGGAACGCCGGTAAAGGGACCGTCGGGAAGTGCTGACCGGGCGGCAGCGCGCGCCAGGTCGTACATGGGCGTTATAACGGCGTTAAGGACCGGATTGATTTTTTCGATCCGTCCAATGGCATCTTCGACCAGTTCGAGGGGTGTAATCTCTTTTTTCCGGACGAGAGCGGCCAGCGCTGTGGCATCCTGATATTTCAATTCATCTGATATCGACATGTGATCCCCCTGCTGATCAAAGAATGCTTTCGACGGGAAGTATAGGTAAGCCGTTTTTGCCCGTCAAGGACTATTTGGATCTGAATCGCCGCGTTTTATTTTCATAGGGCGAATCCTTTTCGATGAGCTTAAAGCACGGGCCTGCGAAGGCATGAGCCGCAAACCCTGATCCATGAATGGATTTCCAATGATCAAAAGAAAATAATTGAATCGGAGAGGCGGCGACGGACCGCTGACATTTGCTTATAAAGAAAAGGGTTCACCTTCGACGCTTACCCGCGCTGTGTCTCGCAGATGGACCGGGCACGAAGCGCAGAGCCGTGAAATCCCCGAGTCCCTGCCCCCGTCCTTCTGCAAAAATCGCTCTACCAGCTGAAAGTGCTCTTGTCGGCGCCGTCGTGATCGCCGCGGCGCCACGTGTGCTCGGGCAGGATAATCTGCACCTTGTACCGGCATTGCGGATCTTTCTCCTTTCGCCAGACAACGGCCTGGTAGCCGCTCGCCAGAGAGACGTAACCCGGCGTTTCCGCGCCGTCCCGGATCGCGTAATGATCAAAGTAGGGGAAAGCTTTCTTTTCCATCTCGGGCAGATCGTCAAGGCTTTTGATGATCTCCTCGCGGGGATAATCCGTGCAAACCGCACTGCTCCCCGTCACATGAACGACACCGGCCAGCGTCCGGTCCGGCAGGCCCTCGGGGTTGTCCAGCCGGACAATGCGCGTATACCGGTCTTTGGGAATATCCGGTACGACTTGTTTCTGAACAATATTGTGGCTGCAGCCCGCGAGGCACAGGATGGCAACCCCCGTCAATGACAAATATATCTTAATTGGGACAAAAGCCATGCGACCATTCACCGACACCGCTGCCTTTTTTGCAGATTTTCACAGACACACTGTTGGCGCACGATATGCCGCCCGCCCTCGAATCCTGGTAATCATTCCCCGTGCATGTCCGGCCTTTGATGCGCGTAAAATAGGTGTCGCCCCAGGTCGGCATCTGGCAGCGTCCGTCGATGTAGGAAATCGGGTTCGCTCCGTTATTCCCGGAATGCCAGGTGTAGCTTCCGCCCCTCGTGATTTCAAACTCCAGGAAATTGTTCTTGCTGTCATAAGCGATGATCTTGCATTTGGAATATTCCACGTCACTGGGAAAGTTGACGATCCAGTCAGCGGCAAAGGCGCTGGGAAAGGCCGGAAGGATCAAAACAAACAGAGCAGGGAAAACATAAATCCTTTTGAAGAAGGAAAGTGCTGTTGACATCATAACGCCTCCTTGAATTTTTATTGCAGCGGCAACGATTTGTCTTCGAGTCCGTCATTCCCTTTGCGCCCCTGCGCATGCCCGAAGGGTCATGCGTCACGTCCGGAATCACGGCGCTTCGCGGGTCCGAAAGTGATCCGCCTCCACCCATTTTCCATAGCTGACCAGCGCCGCCATGACCTCGGCGGCTTCGTAAGGCATCTCGTAGCACACGTTGCCGCTCTGACCGATGGCGTACAGTGTGCGCGCCTCCTGATCGGCGGATGAGATCAGATGTTCGGACGCAACGACAACGGGCTTATCGTACTTCCGGGCAAGACCGCTCAGATGTTCGGCAACCTCGACCGAAGCCCGGACAAGCGCATCTCCCCAGGCATCTCCGGCCGACCCCCTGTGCGCCAGTTCCTCCCGGGTGAACCGAAGCGCCGGCATCAGGCCAAGGTAGATGACGCCGTCCACATCCGGGCTGGCCAGCACCGTATCGACAACGCGCAGCACATCGTCCGGTTCGCTTCCCGCCACCAGATCCACCGGATTGCCCCGGTTCCACCAGGCCGGAAGAAAAGCGTCGAGCCGTTTGATCGTTTCCTCAGGGAGCTTCGCCATCTCCAATCCCAGAGACACGCATTCGTCGGCGGCCATGACTCCCCATCCGCCGCCCGCCGTGACAATGCCTATTCTTTTTCCCCGGGGAAGCGGCTGGTTCATAAACGCGGTACCGACATTGAACAGATGATGCAGAGTCTTCGCCCGGATAATTCCCGCCTGCCGGCAGACGCCGTCAAAAATCACATCGCTCCCCGCTATGGATGCCGTGTGGGACATGGCCGCTTTCGCGCCGGCCTCGGTCTTGCCCGCTTTATAGGCCACAACCGGTTTCTTCCTGGTAACCTCACGGGCGATGCGATAGAAACGCCCGGCATCCTTAAAACCTTCAATGTAGCAGAGGATGGCGCTGGTGCGCGGATCATCCGCCAGATAAGCCAGATAATCTTCCATGTGCAGGTCCGCCTCGTTGCCGCTCGCCACGCAAAGGCTGCAGCCCATGCCTTTGATCATGATCCGGCGCGCCAGTCCGTCAACTACGCCTCCGCTCTGGCAAACAAGGGCGATGCTTCCGGGCGGCACATGAAAACTGGGGAAATCGACATAGAGCTTCTCCCACGGACTCATGATGCCGTTGCAGTTGGGACCCACCATCACCATGCCCCCCGCGCGGGCCGCTTTTACCATCTCATCCTGAAGCCGCCTGCCCTCGCGGCCCAGTTCGGCAAAACCCGCCGTGATGCAGACGGCCGCTTTAATGCCTTTGTCCGTGCAGGCCTGCACGGCGGCCAGCGCCGATTTCGGAGGCACGGCAATGACGGCCAGGTCGGGCGTTTCCGGCACGTCTTCCAGTGTTTTATAGACTTTTTTCCCGAGCAGTTCGTCCGCATCGGGATTGATGGGATAGATGCTGCCCGTAAAGCCGCCGTTGATGAGATTTTTGAGCATGACGTAACCCCATTTTCTGGGGTTGCTGGAGGCGCCGATGAGCGCTACGGAGCGGGCCTTGAAGAGAGGGTGGAAACGTTCAATATCCATAGGTGCAGGTGAGTCTTGTGTCATTTTTTGCTACCGAAAACCTTCCGCTTTCAATTCTGGATGGAGCATAATCTTTGCAATCCGATTTGTCAAAAGAAACCCTTAAGACGTTTTCTGGCCCCGCCGCAACGGAAAATCCGCCTGCCTGTCTTGCTGATGGACATAACCGAATCAAAACGGGGGGTGGACCGTCATGAAAGTCATAACGTCCATCTGGTTGACTTCCGCCCTGGTTTGCTCGCCGTTGATCACGCGGACCATCAGATCGATCATCCGGTCGCGCAGCTCAATTGGCGCGCAGCCTTCGACCAGAACGCCGGCATTCACATCCATGTCGTCTCTCATGGCTTCGAAAATCCGGGTATTGCTGGCCACCTTGATCACCGGCATGCCCGGAAAACCGACGGGCGTTCCGCGGCCCGTCGAAAAGAACATGAGCTGCGAACCGCTGACCGCAAGCCCCGCCATGGAGTCGCCGTCATAACCCGGCCCATCCTGCAGGATGAGCCCATGTTCGGAAGGCGCCTGCCCGTAATCGACAACCTGATTGATCGGGGTCGTTCCGCCTTTGAAAATACAGCCCATGGATTTTTCCGCAATCGTGCTCATGCCGCCGTCCATATTGCCGGGAGAAATAACGAGGCTGGCCAGTTCACCCATCACATCCCGGGTCAGCTTTTCGGCGCGCGTTATCATCTGCTCGATCTGCCCGGCCACCTGCTCATCCTTGGCGCGCCTCGTCAGAACATGCGCTGTCCCGATCATCTCCGTATTCTCGCCAAATATGACGGTTGCGCCCTCGCCCACCAGCCAGTCGGAAACGGCGCCCAGAGCAACGTTGGCCGTTACGCCCGACATCGCGTCCGATCCGCCGCATTCCATCGCCGCCATGATTTTATTCCACGGCACGTCGACTCTCCGCTCACCGCTTGCCTCCGCGAGCATCCTTCGTGCGGCGGCCATTCCTTTTCGCGCCGTCTCCACGGACCCGCCATCCGTCTGCACGTTGAAAACTTCAATGGGCTTTCCCACATGGGTCAATAGCGGAAGCAGCCTGGACGTGCTGGAAACTTCACAACCCAATCCAATCAGAACCACGCCGCCGATATTGGGGTGCTCTATCAGTCCGATCAGCATGCGATACAGGATCTCCAGGTCGCGCATGCCGCCGCGGCCGCAGCCATAGGCGTGCGGAACGCAAAGGGCTTCGGGCACTTCGCGGGATATCCGCTGGACAACACCATTGACGCACGACACGGTGGGCAGGACAAGCACGTGATTGCGAATGCCGATGCTTCCGTTTTTCCGCAAATATCCGGTAATGGCTTTCATTTTTTCCACCGCTTGCTTTCCAGGTTGTGCGTGTGGACCCACTGCCCCTTTTTGATCATCTGCGTGCTCACGGCAACCGTTTCGCCGTATTTGATAATTTCCTCGCCGCCGGGGATATCGCAAAGCGCGATCTTATGACTGGCCGGGATATCCTCCAGAGCGGTAAACGCATCGATTCCCTTGGCAATCACCCGGTCGCCTGCCGCCAGAGCGATGAGCGCAACGGCAACATTGTCCCGGGGATGAATAATCAGAGCGCAATCCTTCATAATGGCTCCTTCATTATAATTCCAGGTTTTATCTATCATACCCGGTGGAGCGATGAACAGCAGATAAAATAAAAGGCGACGGTTCTTCCCATCTCAACCAGAACCGTCGCCTCGCTGAATAACTTATTTTTTAGTTTCGCCCTTCACGGCATCGGCCGTTTTCGACGCGCCTTCCTGCACAGCCTCTTTTGTTTTTACCGCGCTTTCTTTCACTGCATCCTTTGTCTTGATGGCCCCTTCTTTTACAGCTTCGCCCGTCTTCACAGCCGTCTCTTTGGCCGCTTCACCCATTTTTTCAGCGCCTTCCTTCACATCCTTAGCGGTTTCATCCACTTTTTCTTTTGTGGCATCAATGGCTTCATCCATTTTCTTGCCCGCTTTTTCCATGGTGCCTTCCTCTTTCGAGCAACCCGACACGGCAACAACGAACACCAGGGCAAAGCATACAGTAACGAACACCTTCAGAAACGATACAACTGTTTTTTTCATTGTGACCTCCTCATCAATAATGGTTTGTCGTTTGACACCTGTTCAGCTCGCCCGCTGAACACTCATCAGTTATCTAAAGCATCCTTCCTCCTCATGCGCAGGAGAAAAGCTGTCCAGATGAGAATAGCAACCGGACAACGTTCTGTCAAACATCGGCGCGCTGGATCCAAGTCTGCCCCCTGCTGCCCGGCTCGTCAAACCGGAGAGGTTCAACCGGCACAATCAGTTATAGAAAAGTCCCCCCAATTCAATCTTCTGCCATTCGAAATGGTCGGGGGCCCTCAGCCAGATCGTGAGGGCCGCCGGTACGGCAACGACCTGAAAGATCGTGCTGGTGCTATTGTAGAGTCCTTTTTCCGTCACGATTTCTTTCGACATGATCGCCATCATCCGCTCGACCGTTGCCTGCCCTCTATGGGCTTCGGCCCAGGCCAGTCCGTTCGTTCTGCGCGCGACCGTCCAGCCGTTTGCGGCATCCTGATCAGGCGTGGGCGGAGAGAGCCCCCACGAGGGATCGAGAAAATGATTGGTAGAAACAAGCAATCCTTCCGGATCGACGGATGCGCGTTTCATCGCATCAAGGGAGCATTCAAAACTGTAGACGCCGTGGAGATCGGATACATTCACAATGGAGGAAATATCCGCCTGCATGGTCTGAAAGGCCTCATTCACCTGGGCCAGCGTCTGGCAGCTCTGCAGGAATTCGAACATGGAAACAACGGTGGGCTTGCGGTCCAGCTTAAAGCCGCCCGGAGAATTGCCGCTGTTGATTTCCATGAAGATGCCGTACCGGTTAAGCGCCGTCGGGGCGTAAATCGCGCCGGCATAGTTAATGACTGCCGTCGGGATGCCTCCATCCGTCGGATTAAACACCGCCACGACGACGTAGCCGCCGAAATTCCTGAAAAACGGATGATCATCGTTGCTGCGGCCGAAGATCAGGGGAGCGCCGCCCGTGTAATCGCCCCAGACGACCAGCCCCGTGCAGTGCGCTGCGGGCACAATACTGTTTATTTTCTGGATGATTTCGATGCCATTTACGACGATCTGCCGATCGAGGCCCAATCCCGATGTTTCCGCCATCCCGGCAATCACATCCCTGTATTTCTGCGGGAAGTTGGCGTAATACGCATTGGCCACCTGCAGCATCCGGGCTTCGCTGAGCCACACGCTGTATTTGGACACGGCCAGAGCCAACAGGGCATTCATTTCGTCTTTCATCAGCATCCCGTACTGCCGGCCCATCTGATAATGCGTGCCCTTGAGCGAGAGGACATTGACGCTGCCTGCTTTGTACAGAGCGCCTCCTTCATACGTGCGTATCAGGACTAAATTGGAATTCGACTGGCTGGAACAGCCCGCCGCACACCAGCACAGCATGAGAAAAATTCCGATAATCCACAGGGTCTTTTTCACGCGACATACCTTTCAATGGTCATCAGAAACAAGTGTCAATTTTTACTGCTTTGTTCAGCGGTTGATTTCGACGATATCGCGCAGGAGCTCCATCGCGGTTTCTGCAAGCTGGGTTGCTCTGTTGAGGTCGATGGCCGCGGTCAGGTACTTTTCGGCCATGTCGAGGCGCCCCGCCTGAAAATACGCGTAGCCGATGCCGTAGGCCAGCTGCTGGTCCTGCGGATTGTCCGCAAACAGCTTCTCGAAACATTCGACGGCCCGGTCATAATCCTTCTCCTGCCCGTACAGGCTGCCCAGGTTTCTGAGGGCGTAGGCATTCAGAGGATCGAGCTCCAGCGCCTTCAGGAGATTTTCTTTGGCCGGCCCGTTTTGCCGGAGCAGGGAATGGGCATAGCCCAGGGCCACGTAAGCGTTTGAATAATCGGGATGATGCTTTACGCATTCGGAAAGCGTCCGGACGGCGTTTTCGGGATCGCCCAGTTCGCCATGGCACAAGCCAAGATTGAAGAGAGCTTCCCGGTTTTGCGGGTCGGACTGGAGAAAATCCGCCAGCATGTCCCTGGCTGCGTCAATCTTTCCGTCCTTGATGAGCAGGAGTGCGTAATCGATTTCTTTCATGATTTCTGTTCCTTCTGCGGCGCGCCATCCGGCCTTCTGACGGGCCCAACCGCTTCGAAGCGTATGTCCGGCAGGATGGGACCGTCTGCCCGCGCCATAATAATGTCTGCTCGCGGCATCGCTATGTTCATCGGCTTTCCTGCGATGATCAATGTTTCGGCGGCAGCGGCCTGCACATACCATCATCAGGAGGAAATAACAAATCCCAAATCCCGGCCCGCGGGAAGTCCTTTTTACCTCAGCCTCTTCCCTCGTCACATGCTCCCGAGGGAAAAATAGAGCGGTCTATTTCAGTTCCCGGAATTTGGCTTCGATGGCGGTGATGTCTTCAATGCGGATCAGAGCGTCGTAGAAATCCCGTCCGGAGGCCAGCTTCTCGACATGAATCAAGTGATCGCCCACGGCTTTAACATATCCCTGGAGGGATTTTCCCGAACGAAGATGAATCACCGCATCCTTGCCGATATAGGTTTTCAGATTGTCTTTAATCGAACTGGCCGTATCGAATTTCGCTCCTTCCACGGCGGTGACCGATCTGCCCTGGGCTGCTGCTGGAGAAATAACCGACCATGCCGCAAACAATACGATGACCACTGCTGCTGCAAATGTGATCTGAGCCGCTCTTTTCATGACTGCCTCCTTATCCAGAATGCCTGTATGGGGGAATCCCCTTCATGGAAAAAGGCCGCCCCTCTTCCGAAGAAAGCGGCCTTTTCCCGTTCTAACTGTTTGCCGAAAATCCGCGTGTTAGGAAACAAGTGGTCCGGTCAGTCCAGAACCACCATGACCCGGCATTTCTGCAGGAACGTCAGGTTTTCCTTCGCGGAACGGACCTTGCCCGCGTCGTCATTGCTGATCACGAATTCCGACATCCCCGCGCCCTGGGCCCTCAGGGCCTTGACGGTCAGGGGATTGGCGGTAACCCGGGCATTGGCCTGCGCGGCGTTCAGGTCACGGGCATAGCCGCAAATGCCCTGCGAGACGGCATAGTCCTGCTTGACAATGAGCGTCCCGTAAACTTCAGCGCCGTTTTCATCAAATATTTTGGGAGACATGGCCGGACGGCCCTGAAGACCGCGCCCGTCGATCACCAGACCCGTATAGACCTCATCCTTCGGCGCGGGCTTTTTGGAGAACGGCACGGGCTTATGATCCTTCATGTCTTCTTTTTTATCGTCGGCGATCGCCCGGGGAATGATGGCCCTGGCCACACCGGAAAGGGGCATGCGCACGGTCACTTCCACCGTCCCGTCGGACAGGTATTCTTTTTTGACAATCTGCGCGCCTTTCACCATGCCGTTAATGGCGGTATTGATCACGTCGCTTTCCACGACAAAATCCTTGATGGTGGTTTTGGAATCGATCTGCACGCCCTGCACAACTTCCAGCAGGTTTCTGTAGGCATCCACCTGCGCCGCCCGCAGGGCCATGGGACGCGCCTGGGGTTTGCCGTAATACTGCTCCGGCGGCGCGCCGGTGCCGACGGCTTCTATGTAGCCGTCTTCGTAGTTGACCAGCCCCTTATCGCCGACCTGATCGGTTACCTTGGAGTCGATGATCTTCGTCCAATCCTTCATCCCGACTTTGCCGTCCTGGTTCTCCTCGGTAAAACCGGTGCCGGCGCAAAGAAGAATGATACTGACCACAACAAACATGCCCACTTTATACAGCGACTTCATAAAAAGACCTCCTTCATTCAATGTCAAAGAATAAAATATTACATGACGCTCGCAGCCAGATTTCATATCACATTTCCGGCCGGATTCCCGATATTTTTTCAAGCCCTGAAGGCGCTGCCGCCGTGGACGGGCGCCGGCTTTCTGATCATTTTGCTGCCGCGGAAGCCCCTCTAAAACCGACGGGATTCAGCCTGCACCGGGGAGCATGTAAACGCCTTTGATTTTGACATCCGCGGCGCCGCCGAAAATGACCCGCGTCTCACGCCCCTGCTGAACCGTGCCCAGCCGAACGATATTCGGGCAGTCGCGGCTGCCGTTTTGCTCCAGGCTGATGATGTCCCCGTCCCACAACCTTCTCTTTAACAGATAGTACCCGAAGGCGGCGCTGCCGGAACCGGTGGCCGGGTCTTCCAGGTAGCCGAATCTGGGAGCAAAGACGCGTGTGCGGTATTCGCGGCGGGAATCGGCAACATCCCCGGTAAATACCAGGATAATATCCAGTCCGTTCTTCAGGCAAAATTGTGCGAGCGGTTTTTCATCCGGCAGCATCGACAGACAGACATCCAGCTTGCAAACGGGAAAGATCAGCGTGTTCAGGCCCGCGTTGATAAATGCCGGATCAAACCGGTGATCCATGTCTTTCTCAGTGATATTGAGTGCGCGGGCGATGACGCCGTCTTCGATTAAAACATCACGAAATACCGGCGCCGGCGCCGTGATGTAAACGCAGTCCTGATCCAGAATCCGGTTGTAGACCTCCAGATATTCATCCTTCACCCGGATGGGCACAACATCTTTATCCAGAAGATCGGGATGGCTCATGATGAGGTCGTACATGATGCCGATGGTGCCGTGGCCGCAGAAATCCACCTCGCACTCCGCGGAATAATACTTTAAACGCCAGCACCCGTCCTCGGGGAACAGGAAGACCACTTCGTTCACAAACCCTTTCAATTCGGCGGCGATTTTCTGCATCTGGGCGGGCGTGATGTCGGATGCGTCATTCAGATAAACACAGGCACACGGATTGCCGCCGGATGCTCCCCCGGTAAACGCGTCGATCTTCTTAAACGGGAAGGTTTTCATTTTGGCTCCTTGACGTGTTAAAATTTTCTTTCCGCGCCGCCGCCGCCCGACGCCCCGCCGTCAAAAAATTTGTCCTGCGGCATCTGCGGCGGCCGGTTTGCGTAGAGCGCGCCCGGCGTCAGGGCCGCGGCCGCATCCGCCAGGCTGACGCCGTGATCTTCCGGCTTTAAAATATCTTCGGCCGTAAAACCCTGCCTTACTTTCTTCGGGCCGCGGGCAAGCCATCGGCCGATCAGCAGGGACAAGGCAACGAGCACAATGCCCAGGATGGCCGGGTCCCACGCATAGCGCGTCATTCCCAGGTAGCTTTTGTTGGTGGCAAGCGTCGCTATGGCCATGATCAGGCCGGCATCAAGGACAAGACGTTTGCGGCTTCTGATCCCCCAGGCGATCCCGGCGGCGGGAATGATAAACGAAAGGACATAAGACGACCAGTAAAGATAAGGCGGATATAACTTCGGATACAGGTAAATGATCTGCGTTTCCCGGGTGAGCAGCCCGACCAGGCCCAGCACCTGCAGATTGACGGTCAGATAGAGCGCAACGAGCAGGCCGGCCTGGATCACGGCGTACCGGCTCTTCCGGAAGTCTTCGCTGCCGGGCTGGTCAACGGCCAGGCTGAAAATGAACAGACCGCACAGGATCAGCGCGAGCAGCAATCTTTCAGCAGCGGGCGGCAGGGGCAATTGAAAGGGAACAAAGCAGAGCGCAATGATGCCGATCATCGCCGCGTATAAATATCCGAAGCGCAGATAAATCAGGCCGGCCATGACGGCGACAACCGAGCAAACCGCAACAGCAACAACCCGGTGATTGAAGTGGCCGGCATCGACGAGAACCAATAGACTGATGACAAAGCAAACCATCCCGGCCATGAGGAGCGCTTCTTCAATCCCATACCGGTACAGCCCGCGCGCTTTCACGATGGATTCCGCCCCGATAAAACAGGCGGCGCTTGCCAATAAGCCCAGGGCGGCGATTCCTTTGTCACCGATCCTGTTCTCCGTGAGCCAGACCAGCAATCCCGCGACCGCGCCCGCGCACAGCAGGGTGAAGACAAAAAAGAGGATGCGGAAAAACAAGTTGGTTTGCTGCAACTGCGGATCCGTTAAATCCTGGATCGAGCGCAGTTGATCCTCTGTAATCAGGCCGGAACGCTTCCAGGTTCTGGCCTCTTTGCGGATATAAATTTTTTCTTCCTGTTCCGGAGAATAGATACTGAGCTTCATTCATCCTCCGCGAACCGGCGCGACATTTTAAAGATCAGGCCGATCACCATAAGGGACGTGAGAATAAAATAAGCAAAAACAAGGAACGTCTCCCGGTGGATCTGATCGACAATCACAACGCTGATGCCGACATACCCGTAAATCACGGCGTAAAGCATGTAGAGAAATTTGCGGACCCGGACGGAATACCAGATAAGCGCCGCACAGGTGATCACCAGCGCCGGGAAATACGGCGACAGGATTTTGTGCTCGGCAACACCCGCAATGAGCGCGACGCAAAGGAAATGGATCGCGAAATTCAGGTAGATGTCCAGGAAATGTTTTTTAAAATCCAGCCGCCAGGCCAGACCTCCCGCGCCAAGGACAATCAGGGCGTACGCGATGGCGTAGAGGCGGTAGTATTCCTGAAACGAAAAGAGCCGGTATCCCGACAGGGTGAAGCCGAACCAGGCGGCAAGCGAGGAGAGAGCGAGCGACAGAACAAGGCGATTATCGAACCGGCAGGCGAGGAAAAAGAACCAGGCGACCGATAGCAGCAGGTAGTTTTTCCACAAGTCGCCGAGCACTTGAAACTGCGTTTCGATATAGGCGACATCCATGGAAAATAGCGCGCAGCCGAAAAACAGAATATAGTCAAAGGCAATGTGGGGCGAAGGAACCGCTTCTCTGGCGAAGGGGCTGCCTTTTAAAAAGCAGTAAATGAAAGCGGCGGCGGCCGCAAGCGTGAGCGCCGCAATAATGGCCGCGTCGCCCAGGTGGATGAAATATTGCTTGACCGTCAGGCCGGCCCCGGCGATAACCATTAGTATGCCGATGTAAAGAAAGAAGCGCAGTTCCCGGCGGACGGAGAAGATTCGTTTTTCATGCAGATCGGAGAGCAGCTCCACCTGCCCGGAGCCAAGCTTTTGCTCATCTGGCAATTTTCTCAAAAGGTCGGCGATCGTCATTGCTGTTTCATATAACTTTTTTAACAGGGAATCTTATTGTTGGTTACAGACTGTAAAGGCGGGGAAATATTATGTCAAGGCAAAAGACCGGATAACCGGGCGTGGCTTCTGGCACGGAAATTGATTCTTTTTGGAAATAGAGCTTGCCGCAGCATTGGACAGAGGGCGCGCGGAATGGACCGGCAAGCCGGAGGCAAAGCAAGTTATTGAAATGGATTGTATATTTAAAATTACTCATCGTCTGCAACCGGATTTAAAAAATATTAACCGGGATCAGGGCGAACAAATTTGTTCCATAACAACTAATAAGGATAAACCTATCATGACACCTTTCGCTCGCGTGACCACCGGCATCTGCGGTCTGGATGAAATTCTCAGCTATCTGCAAATGGGAGACAATGTCGTCCTGCAGGTGGACGATATCGCCGATTACAAGCGGTTTGTCGATCCTTACGTGGAGGCGGCGCTCGCCCGCAATCAGCGCCTCGTTTACATGCGCTTTGCCAATCACCCGGCCCTCCTGGAGCCAAACGAGAAAATCAAAATTTATAAACTCAATGCCAATAAAGGGTTTGAGTCCTTTTCAACCGAGGTCCATAATATCGTGCGCGATGAAGGGCGCGACGTCTTTTACGTTTTCGACTGCCTGTCCGATCTGCTCATGGCCTGGGCGACGGACCTGATGATCGGAAACTTTTTCGTGATCACCTGCCCCTACCTGTTCGAATTGAACACGGTGGCCTATTTCGCGATCCTGCGCGGCCGCCATTCCTTCAAAACGGTGGCGCGGATCAGGGAAACCACTCAGGTGCTCCTGGATGTCTACAACAATAACGGCAAAATCTGCGTCCATCCCCTGAAGGCCTGGAAACGCTATACGCCGACCATGTACCTTCCGCATGTCATGGAGGGCGATAAATTTGTCCCGATCCTGAACAGCGCGGATGCGGCCAGCACCCTGTCCTACCTGACGGACAAGAACGTTACCAGCAGCGTGCGCAATCTCGACTACTGGGACCGTCTCTTCCTCAGGGCCACGATGGTCCTCGATAACCCGGAGGCCGAAAAGGAAAAACAGGAGATGGTGGAATCGCTCTCGCGCGTGATGATCGGACGCGAGAAGCGCATGCTGTCGCTGGTGAAGGAATACTTTGCCCTGGAAGACCTGCTGGAGATCAAGAAACGCCTGATCGGCACGGGATTTATCGGCGGCAAATCCGTGGGCATGCTGCTCGCGCGCAACATCCTGCACAAAGACCCGACGTTTGACTGGAACAACTGGCTGGAAATCCACGATTCCTTCTACATCGGCTCGGATATCTTCTATTCCTACATGGTGCAGAACGGCTGGTGGAAACTCCTCATGGCCCAGAAAACGGAGGAGGGATATTTCGAAATCGCCCGCGAACTCAAAGGCAAGATGCTGCATGGCGTCTTCCCCGACGAAGTCAAGGAGCAATTCCAGCTCATGCTGGAATACTTCGGGCAATCGCCGATTATCGTGCGCTCCAGCTCGCTTCTGGAAGACGCGTTCGGCAACGCCTTTGCCGGAAAATACGAAAGCTTTTTCTGCCCCAACCAGGGCACGCCCGAGGAGCGCTACCGGAATTTCGAGGACGCCGTCCGCAGGATTTTCGCCTCCACCATGAATGAGGACGCCCTGACCTACCGCCTGCAGCGCGGCATGGCCCATGAAGATGAACAGATGGCGCTCCTGGTTCAGCGCGTCTCCGGTTCTCACCGCAATACCTATTTCTTTCCGGATCTGGCGGGCGTCGGCATATCCTACAACACGTTTGTCTGGCAAAAAGGCATGGACCCGAAAGCCGGCATGCTGCGCATTGTCTTCGGCCTGGGGACCCGGGCGGTGAACCGCGTGGAAAATGATTATCCGCGCATCGTCGCGCTCGACGCTCCCCTCACCAAACCCTACGCGAAGCAGGCGGACATCAAGCGATTCTCCCAGAATGAAGTGGACGTCCTGAATCTGCTGGACAACGAATTTCAAACGCTTCCGGCAGCCCAGTTGCTCACGGAGGAAATTGAACCGCACCTGGAATTGATCGCCGAACGGGACGTCGCCGCGTCCGAATACCGGCAGTCCCAGGGCCTCGGGGCGGATGATGTCTGGATCCTGACCTTCGATGAACTGCTCGGCAGCACGCAGTTTGCCCGGGCCATGTCCAGCATGCTGAAAAAGCTGGAGCAGGTTTACCGCTACCCGGTGGATATTGAATTTACGGCCAACTTTAACGCCCAGGGCAAACCGCAGATTAACCTCCTGCAATGCCGTCCTTTCCAGACCAAGGGACACTACAGCCGGGTGGAACTCCCCGAAAAAATCAGCAAGTCCAAAATCCTGCTCCGGCAGGAAGCGAATTTTATGGGCGGCAGCATCTACCAGGCCATCTCCCGCATCATCTATATTGATCCGCAGGGCTATACCCGGTTGAGCCTCTCCGAAAAGCACGAGGTGGCAAGGCTCGTGGGCAAGCTCAACCGCCAGATCGGAAAACGCGACAAGATGCCGACGATTCTTCTGGGACCGGGACGGTGGGGGACCACCACGCCGGCCATGGGCGTGCCGGTGACTTTCTCGGAAATCAACAACGTCACGGCCATCGGCGAAATCGCGTATCAGGACGGTTCGCTGATCCCGGACCTGTCTTTCGGCACGCATTTTTTCCAGGACATGGTCGAAATGGATATTTTTTACATGGCCATCTATCCCGAAAAAGACGATGTCTGTTTCAATGCCGCCTGGTTGAAAAAACAGCCGAACATTCTGACGGACCTGATGCCGGATGACGCGCGCTTCACGAAAGTGCTGAATGTCATCGATGTCCGGGCGAAGGACCTGCGGCTGATGTCGGATATTGTGACGCAGAAGATGATTTGCTTTTTCGGACAGTAGGAAAAATCAGACGGCGGCCTTTTCCCCCTGATAACCTGGAGGTTACGCAAGGTTACTTGCGGCTGCTGGAATCACGCGAAGGGGCGCGAGGCTTTTTTGCGGTTCAATCATCCCGATTGAACCGTTTACTTAATCCCGACACAAATTAAATCAAACACCTCGCGGCAATTGGCCGAGGTATGAGATAAACGTCATGATATCGCAGCAGGCTGCGGAGAATTAACGATTGCCTTGCGTAAGCGGAATCAAACAATCGGGAAACCGCCTGAGCAAACGACTTTTTTGTTAAACACAATTATGTATTTTTTTACTTTTTTTCGGTTCAATTTTGTACCATGCGCCCGGACACCATCTGCGAGCCGGTTCCTTTCAGCAATAATTCCTCACGCATATTCACCATTTATTTAAGGTTGACGGTCACGGCCGAATCACGTATTATTTTTGCCCGAAACACCCGGTCCCGCAATCCTTGACCTTCAACCAAAGGAGAGACGATATGAAACGCATCTTATCCGTCACGGTAATTCTTTTTTCCTTCTTCTTTTTCAGCCTTCCGGGACTTGCCGCAGAGCCGCCTCAGGTCGAGTTCTTCAGCCCGCAGGGAACGGTGAAGGGCGTCCGCCAGGTCAGCGTTCGCTTTTCCGGGCAGATGGTGCCTTTCGGCGATCCCCGGGGCCTGACCGATCCCTTTGATATTGCCTGTCCGGCCCCGGGAACAAGCCGCTGGGCGGACGACAGGAACTGGATTTATGATTTCCAGGCAGACCTCCCGGCCGGCGTGGTCTGTAAGTTTTCCCTGAAGCCCGGGCTGAAAAGCCTGGCCGGCGAGGCACTTGCGGGCCAGGCGGATTTCAGTTTTTCCACGGGCGGCCCCGCCGTCATCCAGGAGATGCCGTATGAAGGCTCTAACCATATTGATGAAGAACAGATTTTTATCCTGACGCTGGACGCGGAGCCGGACATCGCGTCCGTCGCGGAGCATGTGACCTTCTTAGTTTCCGGCATTGCCAGTCCCATCGGGATCAGGATCATCGAAGGAAAGACCAGGGAAAAAATCCTGGAAGCCAACGCCGTGAGAAGCGGGCGGCGCGGACGTACCACAAACAAGAAGGAATCTCCGATTATCTTAATCCAGAGCAAACAACGCTTCCCCAACAACACCCCCGTCCGGCTCATCTGGGGCAAGGGCGTAAAATCCAAAACCGGCGTGGCCACCGAGCAGGACCAGGTGCTCACTTACGAGACCCGCAAGGAGTTTATCGCGGAATTTTCCTGCCAGCGCGAAAACCCGCAGTCCGACTGTATCCCGTTTCTGCCGATGACGATCCGCTTCACCGGACCGGTCTCCAGACAACAGGCCGGAAAAATCGTTCTTAAAGCATCCGACCCGAAGGCACAGCCCGCGGCCCCTGGAAAGACAAGGGTAGATAAGATTTTGCTCATCGGCCCGGATAAAAGCATCTGGCTCGCCGCCCTGGATCCAAACGAAACGGATGTCTACTCCGTTTCGTTTAACGGACCGTTGCCGGAAAAAGCGAAATTTACGGTCGAATTGCCGCCGGGTCTTACGGACGACGCGGGAAGACGACTGGTGAACGCCAATCAATTCCCGCTCGCGGTCCGTACGGGCGCTTATCCGCCGCTCGCGAAGTTTTCGGGGCGCTTCGGCATCCTGGAATCCAAGGCCGGCGGCCTTCTTCCCGTCACCGTCCGCAACCTGGAAGCATCGCTCAAACTATCACAGCTGGGTTGGGGGTCAACCGCAAACAAAAATGCAACCGGAAATGTCTCGGGAAAAATTCTGAATGTCCGGGCGGACCGCGGCAAAGACATTCAGACGTGGTTAAGACGCGTCGCCACGGCATCGCGGACCAAGTCCGTTTTTACCGCCGGCCCCGGCCCCCGGCGCATTTCTTTACCCAAACCGGGCGGCGCCAGGGCGTTTGAGGTCGTGGGCATCCCGCTTGGCCGCCCCGGGTTTTATGTCGTGGAGCTGGAAAGCCGCATCCTGGGCAAGTCGCTTCTGGGCGCGGATAAACCGATGTACGTTCCAACAACGGCGCTGGTGACCAACCTCTCTGCACACTTCAAACAGGGCCGGGAATCGTCTCTGGTGTGGGTCACGACGCTCGATCGGGCAGAGCCCGTCAAAGGCGCGGACGTCACCATCCGGAACTGCCAGGACAAGATACTCTGGCGGGGCAAAACGAATGCCTCCGGCATCGCGGCCATCACCGAGAGGCTGCCCGGCGAAGGCGAGCTGCCCCTGTGCTCTTTCAAAGAAGATGAGAACCATGACTGGCGCTACGATGAAAGCTACCAGCTCTCCGGTTTGCAGGGCGGCCTGTTCGTCACGGCGCAAAGCGGCGAGGACATGACCTTCGTGCATTCGAGCTGGGATCAGGGCATTGAGCCGTGGCGTTTTCAGCTCGTTTCGGAATCCTACCTCGCGCCGGCGATCGCGCACACTGTTTTCGACCGGACACTCCTGCGCGCGGGCGACACGGTGCACATGAAGCATGTCCTGCGTGAACATGCTGCGTCGGGTTTCCGCTTCATGCCGCAGGCGAAGCTCCCCGCCAAAGTCATCATCATGCACTCCGGGAGCGGGCAGAAATACGAATTCCCCCTGAAATGGGACGCCGCCCGGGGTGTTGCCGAAACCACCTGGGCCATTCCCCGGGAAGCCAGACTTGGCCACTATGACATTCACCTGCAGGACCATCCGGCCGGCGGATTCCGCGTGGAGGAATACCGGATTCCGCTGATGAAAGGCGTCATCCAGGTTCCCGCCAAACCGCTCATCAGGGCGCGGGAAGCAACGCTGGATCTGGGTGTGCAGTACCTCGCCGGCGGCGGCGCGGGCAATCTGCCCGTTAAACTGCGCGGCGAAGTGCGGCCCAAATATATCCCGCCTTTCGAAGGCTATGACGATTTCGTCTTCGCGAACGGCGCGGTGAAGGAAGGCATCACAAGGCGCGGCGAATATGACGCCGCTGAAGGCGAAGAAGGCGACGGCGCCAAACCCGTCAAGCTGCCCGTACGCAACCTGATTCTGGAAGGAGCGGGTGCGCTGCGGGTCCATATCGACAACCTCCGGCAGGCGGACTCTCCCCGCGAACTCCTGACCGAGATGGAATTCGCCGATCCCAACGGAGAAATCTCAACGGTCTCTTCGCGTGTTCCCCTGTGGCCTTCGCAGTACCTGATCGGCATCAAACCCGATTCCTGGGCGGCTTCCAAAGAAGCCCTGAAATTTCATGTCGCGGTCGTCGATATTGCCGGCGCGCCGGTGATCGGCGCCGCCGTGAAAGTGAACATCCTGGAGCGGAAAAATTACACACACCGCAAACGGCTGATCGGCGGTTTTTACGCCTATGAGCACACCACCGAAACCAAAAACATCGGCGCGATCTGCGAAGGAAAAACCGGCGTGCGCGGCCTGCTGGTCTGTGCAGCCAAAGCCCCGGTTTCCGGCAATGTCATTTTGCAGGCCGTAAGCGCAGATCCGGCCGGACGGAAGACCGTCGCCAGCCGGGACATCTGGGTGGCGGACAAGGAAGACTGGTGGTTTGACGTGAGCGACTCCGACCGGATCGACCTGATCGCGGAAAAGAAGCGCTACGAACCGGGCGACCGGGCCGTCTTCCAGGTGCGGATGCCCTTTCGCGAAGCCACCGCGCTGGTCAGCGTGGAGCGCGAGGGTATTCTGGACACGTGGGTCATGCCCCTTTCCGGCAAGAGTCCGGTCATTGAAATTCCGGTCAAGCCTTCCTATGCGCCGAATGTCTATATCTCCGCGCTCCTGGTGCGCGGACGCGTCGCCGATATCCAGCCCGGAAGCAAGGTGGACCTGGGGAAGCCGGCCTATAAGCTCGGCATCGCCGAAATCAACGTGGGCTGGAAACATCATGAACTGAAAGTGTCCGTCACCGCGGACGCGAAAGTTTACAAGGTCCGCGGCAAGGCGAAAGTCAGGATAAAGGCGGTGACCGCCGCGGGTCAGGCGCCGGCAGCGGGTGCGGAAGTTGCCGTGGCGGCGGTTGATGAAGGCCTCCTGGAACTCATGCCCAACCGCAGCTGGGAAATTCTATCCGCCATGATGGGGCGGCGCGGCACCAGCGTGAAAACATCGACCGCCCAGATGCAGGTTGTGGGCAAGCGCCACTTTGGACAGAAGGCCCTGGCGCAGGGCGGCGGAGGAGGGCTGGCCCCGGGCCACGAACCCACGCGCGAGATGTTTGATCCGCTGCTCGTGTGGAAGGGACGCGTTACCCTGGACGCCAGAGGTGAAGCGTCGCTCGATGTGCCGCTCAATGACTCCCTGACCAGTTTCCGCATCGTGGCCGTGGCCACGGCGGGCGCGGGCCATTTCGGAACGGGCTCGACCTCGATCCGCTCGACGCAGGATTTGATGGTGCTCTCCGGCCTCACGCCGCTTATCCGCGAAGGGGACAAATTCTACGCGGGATTTACGGTTCGCAACACGACGAATCATCCGATGGATGTTTTGCTCGCCGCCTCTGTCGCCGAAATGAAATGGCAGATCGAGCCCGTGCGCGCAGCGCTCCTGGCGGGCGAAGCCAGAGAAATCGGCTGGAATGCGACCGCGCCTTCCGGCCTTGATAAAATGCACTGGACGATCGACGCGAAAGACGTAAAATCCGGCGCGACCGACCGCATCAAAATCGCGCAGACGATCGTTCCCGCCACGCCTGTGCGGACTTACCAGGCTACCATCACGCAGCTGGACCGGGCCTGCCGCCTGGATGTAGAGCGTCCGTCAGACGCCCTCCCCGGCCGCGGCGGCGTGAAAACAACCCTGAAGCCGAAGATTTCGGACGGACTGGACTCCGTTGCGGATTTCATGAAGCGGTACCCTTACCACTGCATGGAGCAAAGGATTTCCGTTGCCGTCGCGCTCGGCGACGAGGGGCTCTGGAAGGAGATGATGGCGAAGCTGCCCCTGCATCTGGACAACACGGGGCTCGTCCGGTTCTTTCCGCTTGGCTTTCTCTGCGGCTCTCCGTCGCTCACCTCCTACATTCTGGCGATCGCCCATGAAGCGGGCTATGCCATTCCGGACGCATCGAAAGAAAAGATGCAGAACGGCCTCACGCATTTCATCGCCGGTAAATTTACCTGCGCGTCATCCTTTTCCGCCGCGGACCTGAGCCTCCGTAAACTCGCGGCGATCGAAGCCCTGTCGCGCGACGGGAAAGCCGCCGCCGCCATGCTGGGCTCGATCACCATCGATCCGAATTTATGGCCGACCTCGGCCCTGATCGACTGGCTAAACATCCTGCGCAACGTCCGCGACATTCCCGAAGCCGAGGCGCGCGTCCGGGAGGCCCAGCAGATCCTGCGCTCCCGGATGAACTTCCAGGGCACGACCATGGGATTTTCCACGGAGCGGCAGGACCATCTCTGGTGGCTCATGGTATCGGCTGATGTCAACGCCGTACGCGCGCTCATCACCGTGATGAACGAGCCGTCCTGGAAAGAAGACATGCCGAGGCTCGCCCGGGGAGCCCTTGCCCGGCAGAAACGGGGCCACTGGGACCTGACGCTGGCCAACGCCTGGGGCGTCCTGGCGATGGAGAAATTTTCCAAAACCTTTGAATCGACGCCGGTTGGCGGCCAGACGGTGACGACCTTGAACGGGCAGGCCAGAACAATGAACTGGAATACCGCAGGCGATGTCAAAGGCAAATCAGAGTTCTTTGCCTGGCCGCAGAAGAAATCAACCCTCAGCGTGAGCCACGCGGGCGACGGCAAACCCTGGCTGACCGTCTCGAGCCTGGCCGCAATCCCGCTCAAGGAGCCTTTCTCGAGCGGCTACAAGATTAAAAAGACGATTTCACCCGTGTCGCAGAAGAATCCACAGCGCTGGACCAGGGGCGACGTTGTGCGTGTGCGCCTGGATCTCGAGGCGCAGGCGGACCAGACCTGGGTGGTGGTGGATGATCCGGTTCCGGCGGGCGCAACGATCCTGGGCGGGGGCCTGGGCCGGGATTCACAAATTTTAACGTCCGGCGAAAAGCAGGAAGGCCGGGTCTGGCCGGCGTTTGAAGAACGCTCCTTCGAATCCTTCCGCGCATATTATGAATTTGTCCCCAAGGGCGCCTGGCGCGTGGAATACACGATGCGGCTCAACGCAAGCGGCGCCTTCCATCTGCCTGCGACCCGGGTGGAAGCCATGTATTCCCCGGAAATGCAAGGCGAGATGCCGAACGCGGCGGTGACGGTTGCACGTTAGAAGGGGCAAGGGGCAAAGGACAAAGGGCAAGGATCAAGGACAAACGGAGCGGAGAACCGGGCGGGACGTTGCTTTCAGGCGACAGGCTGTTCCCCTCGGGAGGGGTAGGGGGAGGATTCCCGCGCTGTCCCCGCTGAAGGGTGGTGCCAGGAGCGGGGAAAGACAGACATTGCCGGCTGTCAGATTATCAGGCTGAAGATTGTATGAACAAAATTCTAAATTTCATTTTGGCTTTTTTTGCGATCCTTATTCTTTGCGCGGGGAGGGCAGACGCCCTGCCGTCTTTTAATGAGGTGCGGGCGGCGCATGTGAAGTCGGATTCTTTGCTCCTGGATCGGCACGGCGTCATCCTGCACGAACTGCGCACCGACAGGCAGGGGCGGAGGCTCGACTGGACGGGCCTTGGCGATGTCTCCCCGTCGCTGAAAGAGGCCGTCATCTGTTCCGAAGACAAACGTTTTTATTCCCATGCGGGCGTCGATTATACGGCCCTGGGAGGCGCGGCGCTGGACTATCTGTCGGGATCCGGGCTGCGCGGAGCAAGCACGATTACGATGCAGCTCGCTTCTTTTCTGAACAGGGGAACAGCGATCAGGGCCAGGCAGCGGACGCTCTCGCAAAAGACAACCCAGATGTTCCTGGCGCGCGAAATTGAAAAGCGCTGGTCGAAAAACGAAATTCTGGAAGCCTACCTGAACCTGGTGACCTTCCGCGGGGAATACGCGGGCGTCGCCGCCGCGGCCCGCGGCCTTTTCGGGAAGAATCCACACGGTCTGGACCGGACGGAGTCGCTCATTCTCGCTTCGCTCATCCGCGCGCCCAACGCCGCCTGGCCAGCCCTGGAAAAAAGGACGCTCTCCCTGAACCGCCGCCTGGTGTGGACTGTGCCGGATGCAGTCCTGCAAAGCAAAGTCCGGGAACTTTACCCGGCCGTTGACCGCATCGAACCGCGCGCCAGCCTGGCGCCGCATCCGGCGAGATTGCTTCTCACAGACCGGCCGCCGGGAACACAGATGCGCTCCACGCTCGATGCCCGGCTGCAGAAATTCGCCGTGGAATGCCTGTCGCGCCAGGTGGACGCGCTTGCCGATCAAAACGCCCGGCAGGGCGCGCTCCTGGTCCTGGAGAACAGGAGCGGAGATGTTCTGGCCTACGCAAGCTACAGCGCACATCCTTCGTCGGGGGCCTTCGTTGACGGTGTGCGGGCGCTTAGGCAAACCGGCTCCACCCTCAAACCGTTTCTCTATGCCGCGGCGTTCGACCGGCGCCTGCTCACGGCAGCGTCCATCCTGGACGACTCCCCGCTTGATGTCGCTTATCCCTTCGGCATCTACCAGCCGGGAAACTACGATTCGTCCTTTCACGGCCCGGTCAGCGCCCGGGTCGCGCTGGCGTCATCGCTGAATGTGCCCGCGGTGCGGACGCTGACACTCGTCGGCACGGAATCCTTTTTAAATATTCTGCGCGGGCTCGGCATCCGTCATCTCGAAGAATCCGGGGATTTTTACGGGCTCTCGCTCGCGCTGGGATCGGCGGATATGAGCCTGTGGGAATTGACCAACGCCTACCGGGCGCTCGCCAACCATGGCGTGTGGAGTGAGGCGCGCCTGACGCCGGAACCCGGACAGCCCGCCGCCCCCCGGAAAAAAGTGTTTTCGGAAGAGGCGGCTTTTATCGTGTCGGATATCCTGGCGGACCGCGATGCGCGAAGCGACACGTTCGGCCTGGAAAATCCGCTGGCCGCGCGCTTCTGGACCGCCGTCAAAACCGGCACCAGCAAGGACATGCGCGACAACTGGTGCATCGGCTACTCCAACCGCTACACCGTCGGCGTCTGGGTGGGGAATTATTCCGGCGCGTCGATGTGGAACGTGAGCGGCATCGCCGGCGCGGCCCCGGTGTGGCGCGCGGTGATGAGCGACCTGCACGGCCGCGACGCCTTGTTCCATCCCCGGGCGCCCGGAGGCCTTATCCGGACAAAACCAGCCGGAGGAAACGGCCGCGCCGAATGGTTCATCGCCGGGACCCAGCCGGATCACGGCGCAGCCGCGTCGGTCACGGGGGCCCGCCGCATCATTTATCCGCCCTCCGGAGCCGTGATCGCGCTGGATCCCGATATTCCCGGTCATCTGCAAAAAGTCGGCTTTGTCGCGCAATCCGATGGTCAGCCCCCCTCGCGCTGGGTGTTGAATGACCGGCTCCTCGCGGACCAGGGGCCAACCATTCTCTGGACGCCGAAAGCCGGCAGGCATGTCCTGGCGCTCACCGACGAAGAAAATAAGATTGTTGATTCCGTGGAATTTGAAGTAAAATAAGCCCGGCCAAAACAAAAAGGGAGGTGCCCATGAGCAAATACCCGGTCGAGAAAATATTAAAGCACGCCATGGAAATTGAAGAAGCCGGACAGAAATTTTACGCGATGCTGGCTGAGCGGCTGGACGACGCCCCGCTGAAAAAAATTTTCACGGTCATGTCCCGCCAGGAAACCGGGCATTACGAGGTTTACAAACAGCTTCACGACCAGCTGCCGGCCGTGCCGGAGGCTCCCGCACCGGATGCGGAACCGTTTGATTACAAGAAGCACGAGCTCCTCGAAGACAGGATTTTCAACCGGCTGGACGTTGTCCGGAAAACAGCCAGAATCAACACGCTGGGCGACGCCCTGGTTTTCATGATCGATACGGAAATGGATGTGGTCGATTATTTCGAAAACGCCCGCAGGCTGGTTAATCTGCAGGGACAGGACCTGATGGAAAAGATTATCAATGAGGAAAAAACGCACGTCAAACAGCTCGTGGATTTAAGGCATCACTACAAAACCGTCATCCTGAAGTGAACGCCGGTTTTCAAGCCCGGCGGTATTTTACTTTTTTCATCTTGTACATCTGCTGATCGGCGATGGAGATGAGTTCATCCAGCGTCACCGGCTTGGCATGGTCATAGACCGCATGGCCGATGCTGATGGAGACTTTGGATTTAGCCGTTTTCCGCGCGTTCAGGTTGTTGATCAAACGATACAACCGCATCAGCAGTTTTTCCATCAGCGCTTCATCGGCATCCACAACCAGGACGGCGAATTCGTCGCCGCCGATGCGGGAAATGATATCGGATGTCCGGAAGGTCTGCGTCAATATTTTAGCGGAAGCCATCAGCGCCCGATCGCCTTCCTCGTGGCCGGACTGGTCATTAATGCTCTTGAGGCCATCCAGGTCCGCAAAGAAAAGCAGCAGGCCCTGCTTCGACCGCTCCGCCCGTTTAAGCTCGCGCGACGCCAGCGTGAAAAATCCCCGCCGGTTATACAACCCGGTCAGCTGATCGGTCAGGGCCATCGCCTCCAGCTCCTTTTCCATTTCACAGCGCCTGGTCACGTCCGCGCCGAAAAAAGCCAGCCTGGCCACGTCTCCTTTATTGTCACTCACGGGAAAAATGACCTGATCGATGCATCGGTTGTCATGCGTATCTTCAAAACGCACGGGCTTGCCGCTGCGAATAACGATATCCGCCTGTTTTCTTCTTTCATTGGCCGTGTCCACCGGCAGCAGATCGTAATAATTTGCGCCGACGATCTTGTCGATGCCGATTCGCAGGCGCCTGGCAAATGTCTCATTGGTCGCGAGGACGGTCCCGTCTATATCGGCCAGAAGCAGAGACTCGGATACCGCGTTTAGAAGCGCGCGGAGATTGCTGTCCGTCTCGCACAAACTGTCCCGGGACGGCTTGTGCTCCGAGACGTCACGGACCATGCTGAGCAGGACCCTTTCATTACCCATCATCGTTCCCTGCGAGTGAACTTCCACCGGAAACGTTTCGCCGTTTTTTCGGACATGGATGGTTTCGAAAAAGATGCCGTGGGGACCCGCTTTGACCGGTGGATGCGGCGCTTGTGCCCGCAGCGCTTCCGTTCTTAAATCGTCAATCGTCATGGCCCTCAGTTCATCGATCGTATACTGATAGGCTTTGAGCGCGGCGACATTGGCATCCAGAATTTTCCGGTCGCGATAACGCACGGTGAGGATGATATCCTGTGAATTCTGCATCAGGAATTGATAGCGGTTGAATAAATCTTCAGCGCCCCGGACGTCATTCGCCCGCCGTTTTTGCTTTCTTCGGTCCTCGGTCAGCATCCGGACTATCCTTTAATCAAATTGAAGCCCCTCTTCCCAAACACATTTTAACAGGAAGAAAAGCGCCTCTTTTCTGTCAGACGACATTCAAAATTCGAGATGTGCCTGCTTATATAACATTTCGGCCTTGAATACAATTCTATCCATCATCAAGACGATATTTTTCTGTTGGTAACGGATAATTATGTTGAAAAACAGGCTGCTTTAAATTACAAATAGCCGCAATTGGAGGATGAGAGTGAAAAAGCCGCATCATGTTCGGATCTTGGTCCGTTGGGCAGTGATTTTCCTTGCCGTTTTCTCGGTTACGGCCTGCGCCCATATCCCCTCCGGCTCGGGGGCGAAAACAGCCGTTTGGCTTTCCGCGGAGAGAGACATTTCCCCCGACACACGCCAGGCTCTGCTGGTCAGGGATGACAGCTTTCTTTTTTTTACGTCCAGAAAGGTTTATGCCCTGGAAAAGCCCGCTTCCGCCTGGCGCGAAGCCATGGCGCCCATGGATGCCGTCGTCGGCAGAAACGGTTTCGCACCGCCCGGCGAAAAACGGGAAGGCGACGGGCGGACGCCCTCCGGGCTCTACCGGCTGGGAACCGCGTTCGGATATGCCGAAACAGCCGTCACGAAAATGCCCTATCGTCAGGCCCTGGCAGACGATCTCTGGGTGGATGATGTGAGCGCCCCGGACTACAACCGGTGGGTCAGGCAAAGCGAAACCCGGGCCGCTTCCTATGAAAAAATGAGGCGCGACGATGATCTTTATAAATACGGAATGGTCATTGAGTACAATACCGACCCGGTCATCAAGGATTACGGCAGCGCCATTTTCCTGCATGTCTGGGCCGGCGCAAGGTCAACCACCGCCGGATGCGTGGCCGTCTCCGAAGATGACATTCAGAGGATTCTGGCCTGGCTCGATCCGGCGGCAAAACCCGTCATACTCATCAACCCCGACCCCATCTAATAAGGAGGATCACTTCATGAAATTCAAAATGTCTCTGGCCGCGCTGTTTATAGCGATGGTGCTGGCTTCCGCCCTGCCCTCCGCAGCGTACTCGGCCGATGCCCTGCCCGATTCTTTTGTCCATATTGAGGACGTTATTCCCGATGCCCTGATGGATATCCGTTACTTTACCGATCACAACTTCCTCGGCGTCCGGGTGGACGGCTACGAAGCCGCGACCTGCATCCTGACCCGTAAGGCCGCCCTCGCGCTGGCCAGCGTGCAAAAAGATCTCGCGCCCTTTTCCATGAGCATCAAGATTTATGATTGCTACCGGCCGCAGCGCGCCGTCGATCATTTCGTGCGCTGGGCGAAGGACGTTGACGACACGAAGACCCGCAGGGAATTTTACCCCACCGTGGAAAAAAAGAACCTCTTCAAGGACGGCTATATCGCGGAGCGTTCCAGCCACAGCCGCGGCAGCACGGTGGATCTGACCATCGTCTCGCTGCCCGCCCCGCTTCAGCCTGCCTATGTCGCGGGCCAGCCCTTGAAGGAGTGCTACCTGCCCGCCGGCGTCCGTTTTGCGGATAATTCACTGGACATGGGCACGGGGTTTGACTGTTTCGACGCGGCGTCGCACCCGGAGAATATCAACCTGAGCCCGCAGCATCGCGCCAATCGCCTGCTTTTGAAAACGCTGATGGCGAAATACGGTTTCCGCAACTACGACCAGGAGTGGTGGCATTTCACCCTGAACAATGAACCGTATCCCGAAACCTACTTCAACTTCCCGGTGAAGTGATTTTATGAAAAAAGGCCTGCCGCCGTTTCTGAAAGCCTACGGATTTTCGATCCTGCTTATCGCTTCCATTCTGATCGGAGCGGTGATCGGCGTCATTCTGAAAAAAGACGCGGCTGTGCTGAAGCCGCTGGGCGACATATTCCTGAACCTGCTTTTTACCGTCATCGTGCCGCTGGTGTTCTTTTCCATTTCGGCCACCGTCGCTTCCATGGCCGATCTCCAGCGGCTGGGCAGGATTCTTTTCGTAATGATTCTGATCTTCGTCATCACCGGCCTCATCGCCTCGATGGTGATGATCACCGCCGTCATTTTCTTTCCCCCGGCGGCCGGCGTCGTCATCCCGCTTCCCGCGGCGGCGGACATTCAACAGTTCAAAACGGGCGAGCAGATCGTCCGCGCCTTTACGGTTCCCGATTTTTCCGGCCTTTTGTCCAAGAATAATATGCTGGCCCTGATTATTTTCGCAATCGGGGTCGGGCTCGCCACGTCCGCCGCGGGCGAGAAAGGCAAAGCCTTTGCGGGATTCCTGGCATCGGCGAACGTCGTCATGATGAAGCTGATTTCCTACATCATGTATTACGCGCCGGTCGGTCTGTGCGCCTACTTTGCCTACCTGGTCGGCGCCTTCGGCCCCGAGCTTTTGGGTTCCTACGCGCGCGCGATGGCTGTTTATTTTCCGGTGGCCATCCTGTACTTTTTCATGGCCTTTACCCTTTATGCTTATCTCGCGGGCCGCCGAGCCGGCGTCAAAAAATTCTGGGGCAACATTATTCCGCCTTCTGCCATGGCGCTCGCCACCGGCAGCTCCATGGCGGCCCTTCCCGCCAACCTGCAGGCGGCCGACAAAATCGGGATACCCAGAGACATCAGTGAAGTCGTCATCCCTATTGGCGCAACGATCCACATGGAAGGATCATGTCTGGCCGCCGTTTTAAAAATCGCCTTTCTGTTCGGCATCTATCACATGCCCTTTTCCGGCGCGGAAACAATTCTCACCGCCCTGGGCATTGCGCTTCTGACCGGCGTGGTCGTAAGCGGCATCCCCGGCGGCGGCACGATCGGTGAGCTTTTGATCTTATCGTTGTATGGTTTTCCGCCCGAAGCGTTTTTGCTCATCACGATGATCGGCACGCTGGTGGACGCCCCCGCAACCATGGTCAACGCGGTCGGCGACAATGTCTCGAGCATGATGGTAGCGAGAGTCCTGGGAGGAAAAAACTGGATGGAGCGTAAGAGGGAGGCTTAAGACGAAGGCGGGTCAAGTCACCTCCGCCCTGCGCCCAAAACAGAGAGTCGGGTCATTGATATATCACGAATATAAAACCCAAGAAGAGGTCATAACGGTTATGGAAGGCGGACGGTTTCATCAAATGCAACCAAACAACTTTGAGCGCCATTTGTTTCAGGG
Organism: Deltaproteobacteria bacterium; assembly: GCA_036528635.1. Classification (GTDB taxonomy): domain Bacteria; phylum Desulfobacterota; class Syntrophia; order Syntrophales; family Smithellaceae; genus UBA8904. The sequence continues at coordinate 114,058 of JAIGNE010000019.1, read as the reverse complement.
AGGATAAGCCATGCATACCTTGATCGACCAACAGATGGTTGAGCACATCCGCGCGACCGGCTGTGCGCTTGAGGATCAACCCAACCGAATAGAAATCATGGATTCCCTGGGCCTCCCTTATGACCGGCCGGCCGAGAATGTTGTCATCATGGGCTGCCAGAATCTCAAACTGATGCCGCAAGTGATCCAGAAATTTGCCCGCGTTTTGAAACGCGGCGGCATGGATTTTACCTTTCTGTCCAAAGAATACTGCTGCGGGAACTACCTCTATCGCCCGGCCATCAAGGCCAAAGACGAGGAGGCTATGAACCAATGCCGGACTTATTCAAAAGAATTTGCCGGATTGAACATCGCACGGATGAAAGAACTGGGGGGCCGGAGACTGATCCTCTTCTGCTCCCCCTGTTATCCGATCTACAAGTATGCCTTTCCCGGGGAGGATATCATCTTTTATCCCCAGGCCCTGGCCGAAGTGACGGGCGATCTGCAATGGCCGCATGAAATAGACTATTACGCCGGCTGCTACAAGCTCCACCGGAATTTTGCCAACGTCCCCATGGATTTGAAATCGACGAACGCGGTTTTTCAGAAGATCGGGGGGCTTTCCGTCAACCGGATCAGCGCACCCGCCTGCTGCTATAAGCCGGACGGCCTGGCCCACATGATCAGTCATGTCCAAACGGACTGCATGGTTCACATCTGCACCGGATGCTACTTCCAGGCGGTTTTCAACATGCCGAAGGACAAGCAGGTCAAGATCCTGATGCTGCCCGAGTTCATTGATATGATCCAGGGAGGTTGATTGATGCCGACAGAGGAATTAAAGGGCCGGATTGCACTCGTCACCGGCGGCGGCCGCGGCATCGGCCGGGCCATTGCGGTCGGATTGGCGAAGGCCGGGGTGGATGTGGCCGTAAATTATCTGTCACATGAAAAAGAGGCCGGGGAAGTCTGCGAGATGATCAAGGCCGAGGGTTGCCGGGCTGTTGCCGTTCAGGCCGATGTCAGCGTGGCAGCGTCAGTGTCGCGGATGGCCGGCGCCGTTCAGGAACACCTGGGGCCCGTATCGATCCTGGTCAACAATGCCGGGATAGCCAGGGCCAGGCGCCTGGATGAGATTGACGAACGGCTTTGGGACGAGACGATTGCCGTCAATCTGAAATCCTGCTTTCTGGTGACGCAGGCGGTGCTTCCGGGGATGCGCGCCCGGCATTGGGGAAGGATCATCAATATCTCCTCCGTGGCCGCTCATACGGGAGGCATCGTCGGCCCCCATTACGCCGCTTCCAAGGCGGGCATCCTGGGACTGACCCATTCCTACGCTTCACTGCTGATCAAGGAAGGCATCACCGTCAACGCGATCGCCCCGGCACTGATCATCACGGACATGGTGAGCGAAGCCACCCGGGCCAGGGCCGGCCTGATTCCCGTAGGACGGCTCGGCACCGTGAAGGAAGTGGCGGATGTCGCGCTGATGCTGGCCGAAAACGGCTACATGAGCGGACAAACGATCAATGTGGACGGCGGCCTCTATTTCAGCTGAATCGTCAAGAGGTGAAAGTTTCGACATCATGCGTATTCTCCGCCATTGAAGGCCGCTGCCTTCGCGTCTCATCAACTGCTTCCCGAAAATGAGTATTCGCTGATTCAAAGCATCATGCCCTCTTTTAACTTGTATTCATTACTGTCGAGATTTTTTGTACTGGACAAATTTCCGATATTATCACCCATAGGGGTTTTGCCGCTTCGCGGCTCCGGCTTTGCTTTTCGTTATCAAATAACGACCTTGACATATATGCATAAAATATGCATACTGAAGCATCACATTTATATGAGGTAATAATATGAGAACAACACTAAATATCGAAGATGCTTTAATGGATAAGGCGACAAAAATTACCGGAATTAAAGAGAAAACAGCACTTGTTAAGCTTGGTTTAGAAGCACTTATCGCCAGAGAAAGCGCACGGAGGCTCGCAAAACTGGGGGGAACTCAAAAGCAGCTTCAGACCATACCAAGAAGAAAAGGAGCATAACAACTAATGGTTCTGGTGGACACATCGGTTTGGGTTTCGCATTTAAGGGATGGGAGTATTGAATTGGCAAACTTGCTCAATGATGGAAGAGTATTATGCCACCCATTAATCGTCGGGGAGCTGGCTTGTGGGAATCTTAAAGACAGAGCCGCTATTCTTTCATTTCTTCAACTGCTACCAATGAGCATTGAAGCCGAACACGAAGAAGTCCTATCATTTATTGAGAATAACCGCTTAATGGGAAAAGGCATGGGCTATGTGGATGTCCATCTGATTGCATCTGCCATATTAACAGGCGTGCCAATCTGGACACTTGACAAGAAACTGGCGCAAGCTGCTGTTGGCCTGCATATAAAATATATAAATTGATAACAATTTACTTATCCTCTGCAATCAAGTTGAAGATATGCCTCATTTTTTAAAACTAATTTTTTTTGAAGATTTTCCTCTGAAGAAACAGGATTCAGACTTTGGAGTTTTAATACCCTATAATTTTGTTCCGTTGGTGTGTGTGTATTCGGATAAAGACGCTGACAAAATCCCCGGTTTTCGTAATAACCACAAAGATAATGTAACAGTTTAGTCCCTATTTCGTTGGGCGAATAAATCATCAACTTGCGTATCTGTAAAGTGCGGCCTGAGCAATAAGCGTAGCTGCCGTAAGGAGGGTTTGCAGAAATTCCCGTGGATGAACGTTTTGCCTTCGGCTTATAATAAAATCGCTCAAGCCGATAGCAGCGCCAGGGGCGCGGCTCCGGCTTAGCTTTCCGTTGAGCCTGTAGAATAAGTCGGAAAGCGGCATTCAGAGCTTGAATCGTGAAAAAACGACATCGGAGAATGCCCCACAAGCGACGATCGGGCGATGAGGAAGGGTAAAAAGACCCCTGAAAATAGCGCATAAATTGTTTGGCATAGTTATTCTACAGACTCGTTATAGTGCACCAAAATAATATCTTTCAACTTTAGACGCTGATGTGTATAATAGAACGCGACATACACATAGGAGGCAAAAAATGAGAACAAATGTAGTCATAAATGATAATCTGATGGCAACAGCCCTAAAGATATCCGGTTTTAGAACGAAAAAGGATGCCATAGAAGAGGGATTGAAACTGTTGGTCCAAATGAATAGCCATAAAGAAATCAAACAGTTTCGAGGAAAGCTGAAATGGTCCGGCAATCTTAATGAGATGAGGACAGATAAATGATTCTCGTTGATTCGTCCGTCTGGATCGACTACTTCAACGGTAATCAAACATCTCAAACGGACTGGCTCGATTCTTCACTTGGCAATACACCAATCGTAATTGGTAATCTTATTCTAACTGAAGTTCTCCAGGGATTCCAGAATGACAAAGATTTCAAGATAGCAAAGGATCTTCTTTTTAGAATTCCGTTCATGTCAATGGGGGAACAGACATTGGCGCTGGAGAGTGCTATGAATTATAGGCTTCTGAGGAGAAAAGGAGTTACCGTAAGGAAAACCATAGACGTTATTATTGGAACTTTCTGCATACACAACCAACTAACACTCTTACATAGTGATCGTGATTTTGATCCTATGGTCAAATATTTAGGTTTGAAAATAATCGATATATAATCGGGTAGGGTTTTTTCTCCCCCAGCCCCACACCACCTGGCATGCGGGTCCGCACCAGAAGGATCAAAATGAAAGAGTCGACATTCGTAAACGAGTTTGAATCGATTGCTAAGGAAGTCTTGGGTGATAAATCTGTCGTGATGCGGAAAGCGAATCTGTATTACGAACTTTTCCTCAACAGAAAACTCGAACTTGCCACTCCCAAAACAAAAGCACCGAAACGTGGCAAATCATCATTTCAAACTGACATCTGTATTTTTGAGTTAGTAGAAAACATCGAGTTTCCTCGTGCCGAGTCCCAGATTCGCCCTTTTGCTAAAGATCTTATCGAGAAGGAACTTCAGATATCTCGCATACTTGAACAGATTCATTTTGAGGGGCGGAAAGTTGATTACTATTGCCGAGATGTTGTTTTTCGGAATTTTGGAAAGAATAAAAATGGATATTCTTCATGAAGAAATTATACCCGAATAACATCAAGATTCTTTGCCGGATATTATTCCTATGGGCCATTTCCATGTTGCTTGTGTCTTGTGCGAACTGGATATTAGAGAATCCGTCTTTCACTCTTCGCGGGGTCAGTCTGCGCCCCATCTCCTTTACAGAGACGAATCTTCTCCTCGATCTCGATGTACGTAATCCCAACAACTATGACCTGACACTTAAATCTTTTGTCTACACCATTTCCCTTAAAGATGAAGATATTGGCAATGGCCATCTGGAGAAGGAAATCCTGATTCCTTCATCATCAACAACTCAGATACGGGTGCCTCTCGTTGTAAAATTTAAAGATTTCAATAAAACCCTGAATGTGATTTTCACGGGGGATGATCTGCCTTATAAAATAGAGGGAAATGCCCGTGTCGGTTCGATATTCGGAAGCCTCAATTTCCCTTTTTCAACAGAAGGACGCATCAACTTGAAAAACTGAGGCAGGTAAATGAAAGGACCAAAACCGGATAAGAGCCTACTTCAATGACCGACATAGAATTAATCTAAGAAATCAACACCGCTGCTCTCATAAAATGGAGACTCCCGCGCTATCGAAATGAACAAAACATAATTTAATAAGGAGGCCAAAGATGATTTGTGTAGTTGCTACAGTTACTTTAATGGATGGAAAGAGGGAAAATTATTTAGAAGAAATCCGCAAGATACTACCCATCGTGCGAATGGAAAAAGGATGTATTGAATATAATCCAACAGTCGATGTGGATACCGGTTCCAACTTTCAAATAAAAAATAGACCCGATACAGTCATCATATTGGAAAAGTGGGACAATCTGGAAGCGCTGAAAGCTCACGGCCTGTCTCCCCATATGACTGATTTCAGAAGTGCAGTTAAAGAATTTGTTCAGTCCATGCAACTTCAGATACTCGCACCCGCATGAGCAGACAGGTCTTTGTTGAGTGAGGTGTTCCATGCAAAGGGTTATATTCCTGGTTGACATGAATGCCTTCTTTATCAGTTGCGAAATGACAAGGAATGATTCTCTTGTCGGAACGCCGGCCGCCGTTGCCGGTGATCCGAAGAAGCGTTCCGGCATCATTCTGGCGGCAAACTATGAGGCGAGGTCATGCGGCGTCAAGACGACCATGGTTCTTCATGAAGCCTTAAGACTTTGCCCTAAACTGATCCTGGTGCCGCCGGATCATCATTTCTATGAGCGGAAATCAGAAGAGGTCATGGACTTACTGTCTAACTATACTCCTGTCCTGGAGCAAAACAGCATTGATGAAGCATGGCTGGATATGACAGGAAGCGAAGGTCTTTTTGGCAACCCTCTGGATGCCGCAAAACGGATCATGGCGGAAATTAAAGACAGGCTCGGGCTCTGGTGCTCGATCGGGATCGCTGAAAACAAGTTTCTGGCAAAAATGGCAGCTGAAATGAAGAAACCTCTCGGCATCACCGAGTTATGGCAATCTGACATTCCCATAAAACTATGGCCGCTGCCGGTGAAAGAAATGTACGGCATTGGCGCTAAGACTGCTGAAAAGCTGAGCCTTATGGGAATAAAGACGATAGGCCATCTTGCAAAGTCTGACGTAAACCGGATTGTCAAAACTTTTGGGAAAGGCGGAAATGAAATTCATCTGCATGCCAATGGGATAGACAATTCTCCTGTTCTGGCCCGCACGACTGATGACATGAAGTCCATTGGGCGATCAACAACACTGCCGGAAGATATATCGGACATCGATAAGGCTAAACTGGTTCTAATGGAGCTTGCCGATGATATTGGCATGACGGCAAGAGGAAATGACAAAAAAGGCCGCACCGTTCATATCACCCTGAAATATTCTGACTTCCAGACAGCCACCCGACAGACAACCATTCCGGCGACCAATACCACCAGGGAAATATATCATGCCGGTCGGGGTCTGCTTGAACAAAATTGGGATAGGTCCCATCCTGTAAGATTGATCGGAATAAGCCTCTCGGGATTTTATGAAGACAGCGATTCGGATCAGCTGTCGCTTTTTGACCAGAAGGAAGACCATATAAAAAGTGAGAGAGATAAACGAATTGACGCAGCAATGGACAAAATAAGAAACAAACACGGCTCTGAAACAATAACTTTTGCCGCACTGATTAAAAAAGAAAAAAACAGCAAGTGACAATTCGAGTGATATGATTATATTAATTAAGACATTTTAAACAGAGCGAATTGGGAAGCGAATTAGAAAGCAGTATTTAACCAGACTGATTGAGGTGCTGATGATGAAGGAATTGATCAAGTGTATCGCTCAAGCTTTAGTTGATAATCCTGATAAAGTTGAAGTAACTGAAGTCATCGGTGAGCAAACGTCCGTCATTGAGCTGCGTGTGGCAAAAGAAGATCTGGGAAAAATCATTGGAAAGCAGGGCAGAACGGCCCAAGCCATCCGGACCATATTGAGCGCCACATCTGCCAAAGTGCATAAACGGGCGGTTCTGGAAATATTGGAATAAAAACTGGAATTTTTTTGTGGACCATCGCATGGTTGAGGATATCCGTGAAAAACGGAGGGAATCTACCGCCTGATATTTTTTGAGATATTCGCCATTTTCTTAAAATGTCGTTAGACGGCGTTTTGTCCTACGCGATTTCGGCGACGGCCCGGATCCAGCCGGCGCTGGCCGACTTGATTTTGACCGGAAAGCAGTAGAACCTGAAACCGGTGACCGGCAGTAAATCCAGGTTGGTCAGTTTTTCAATCTGGAAATAACCTTTTTCCATACCGGCAAGATGGCCTTCCCAGATCAGCGAGGCATCCTTCGTTCGACCGAAATCTGCCGCCTGAAAAGGAAGAGGCCTGTCCCAGCTCCAGCCATCCGTTCCGACAACATGCACCCCCTGGTCCAGAATCCAGAGCGTGGCCGCCCGGCTGAATCCGCATCCTTTCAGCAGATATTCGGGTGTGCCCCAATACGGCGCCGCTCCGCTTTGAGCCAGAAAGACGTCCCCCGGACCGAGCGTGTGGCCGGCCCGGCTGAGTTTTGTTTTTACATCCTCAACCGTGAGGTTGTATCCATCGGGGAACTCCGAAAAATCGATTTTCACGCCGTTTCCCACGCCCCACTCCAGCGGAAACTGGTCAATCGTCAGCGACGGCTTGCCCCGGTCCTGCGTCGGGTGAAAATGCCAGGGAGCATCCATGTGCGTGCCGGCATGAGTCGAGACCTCCAGAATTTCGACCGCCCATCCCAGTCCACCCGGCAGGTCGCCGTCGTCCGATCCCGGGAAAAATGTCTTCATACTCGCGGCGCCCATGGCGTGATCGACGTACATGATTTTGGGGATCATCATCGGCGGGTCGCTGGGGAGCCCGCTTTCAATCGCCACAGACAGGTCAATAAACTTGCTCATCGTAAATTTCCTTTATTTTTGAACAGACTGAATTTCCTTTACAGATGCATGTCCAAGGGAAGGGTGAACCGGCTTGCGCCTGTCACACCCTCCATCAAGACACCCTCTTATTTCTTTTTGAACAGGCCTTCCACGTCTTCCAGAACTTTTTGCTGGTCTTCCTTGAGCAGTTTTTTGGCGGCGCCCTTCCCCGCCTCGAGAGCCACACTGCCGGCCTGGTCTTGCACAAGCTTGCTAAGCGAGCCCAGCTGCGGCTCGGTGAGTTTCACGACCGGCTTCCTGGTCGTTCCACCGACTTTAGCCTTTAACGCAATCCGGCCGTCCCGGTTGAGGAGCGGCGTCATGGCGATTCCGGCCAGCGCTCCCGAATCCGCGTATTTTTTGACCTCGGGACTCTTGATCAGTGATTCGATCTTTTTGGCCAGCGTCGCCCGAACGGCTTCGTTGACTTCTTTCTTCATCACCATGCCCAGGTTCATATCGATGGCTTTCGTGTCGATGTTCATCCCGCCGTCGAAGAGCATATCGGCTTCTTTGAGCTCCAGCCGTCCGTTGGTGATCTCTGCTTTTGCGGCTTTGTAATGCAGATCCAGACCGTTTAGCTTTGAGCCTTGCCATTGCTGCTTTCCTTTAAGAAAAGAAATGTTCTCGCCCAGGTAATCGCCCAGAATAGGGATGGAGGCAATAGCATTAAAGAGCTGCAGGCCGGTTATTTCACCGTCCGGAACGGCAATGTGCAGGGTCGCTTCCGGGTCCAGAAGCCTTGTTTTAAGATCGAACGGAACGACCTTGCCCGCGGCCTCCAGCGTGACGTCAAAATTCTCTACGCTGCCGGTTTTCATCGCGCCAACCGTTTTGATCCCCATAGCCATTTTAATATTGACCTGATCTTTGCTCCCCAGGTCCTTCGGATCAATCGCGATGCCATAGGCCAGAGTTGTCAGTTTATAAATTTGAATTTTCTGGTCGTACTCGCCGTCATAGTAATTGATGGCGCCGTTTTTCATTCCAATCTCACCCACGGCAATCGCCACGGGCAGGTCATCCGCCGAGAGGGGTCGGGCCGGTTCTTTTTCTTTGGGTTGTCGCTTATCCTCTTTGTCCGCCGGCTTTTTGGATTGGACAAGGTCGTCGATATTCATCACACCCTGCTTGTTCCTGGACAGGTTGATGACCGGGCTGTATAAAACGAGCTCCTTAAGTTCAACTTCGCGCTTCAAGAGCGGCAGTATTTTCACCTTGAAGCGAAACGATTCCATGCTGGTGAAAACATCCCCGGCGGCAACCGGCTTGCCTTGCACGCTTTCAAGCTCATGAGGCGTTTTGAAGTTGGAAATGACCACGTTTTTAATTTCAATTCCGGAAAGAACGGAAAAGATGCTGATATCGATTTTTTCGATCGTCACCTGCCGGTTGAGCGCCCTGGACATCTGAGAGGAGATGAATGTCTTGTCCACTTTCAAGTAAACGATCACACCGGCAACAATCACGAGCACGACGATGACCGCGACAATAGCCCCGATAGTAATGAGCAGCTTTTTCAACATAACCCTTACCACCTTTCTTTTTGTCTTGCGTTGAGACTGCTTAAAGAAAAAAACCCGGCAGGCCTTTTATGACCAGCCGCGGTCAGTATAGGGGAAAAACAACCGGATGTCAAACGACCGGCCGGTCATACGAGGTTTGCGTTGACTTTGAGCAGGCGGGGCTTTATACTGCGCTCCAATGATGCCGCCCATCGTGTTTCATCGCGGCCCGTTAAAAAAACATCGACTGTGTGGCTGATGTGCGTTTCATTCGCCCGGGGTTCTACCCGATCATTTCTGCAATTTTTCACAGGCAACAATTCAACTTGTTCTGAAAGGTCACGCGTGTTTAATGAAGAAAATACTCTTGTCCGCTGTCGCCGCTGCAACTTTGTCTCTGGCCCTGTCACTGCTTGGCTGCTCGAGTTCCGGCGGCCCCTTTGATTTCGAATCCCCCTCGACGCCCGTTACAGTGAGGGCCGTCGTCGATTCAACAAGCCAGATTACCTTGTCCTGGAAACCGTCCACCGATAATGTGGCTGTCGTCAACTACCGCATTTACAAAGAGGATAATCGTTATGCGACGTCCCTGACCCCTTCGATCACCATTCCGGGATTGACACAAAGGACCATGCATTGCTTCAAGATCACGGCAGTGGATCTGGCGGGAAATGAATCTGAAAAAAGCCTCAACACCTGCGCCAACACGGGTGCTTTGACCCTTCAGGGCCTGGACCCCACCGCCGAATACGGGGAGTTTGCCCGCTACGGCGATTACCTGTCCGCCCAGCTGAAATCCCTCAAAAAATTCGGCTATGGCATGTTCATCGTTAAAATGCAGGCGGCCGACGGTCCGGTCTGCTCGACCTTCTGGCTGTATTCCGATGCGCCCGCACCGGGAGCGATGCCGGAAATCAGGCAGCTCTGGCGCTGGAATGAATTCGATTTTGAATTCGTGCCCTACACGCAGGCCACTCAAAATTCTTTCAAGTCGATGTCCGGGAGTTTCCCCAATCCCGCAGTCAAGCATTACGGCGCGAAAATCGCCAACTGGGACAGTTTCGAGACGCAGAAACTGTCGCCCCAGTCTATTGCCTGGACTGAAAACTGGTACCTGACGGACGACACCATCGCCGCCGATATGCAGCATTTTTATAACCGCTGGATGGTCACGGGTCATCCCGATTACTATCTGTCTGATAAAGACTACAACTTCGAAGGACTCAAAAAGACAACCGGCGACCCGCATCAGACGGGATGGCTCGGCACGCCTGCCGGAAAACAGCCGGGATGGACCTTTGCCATGGACTGGAAATATCCCCTGACGGCCGTCAGCCCCGTTCCGGCAGGTTACAATATGAAGCAGATGCTGACGATCAACTGGTGGCGGGCGCCCGAGGGGAATCAAAGCATTGACGTCAATTTACCCGGCTATGACACGCAGACCTTCCAATACATCATCCGGAACGACATCATCAAAGGCATTGAGGGCGTGACGTCCAGGGAAGCGGCCGTGCTGAATAACGAAAGTTACATCTTCCCCAATCCCTGGCTACCCGGGATGGTCTACAGTCCCTATACGGCGCTTAGCACCTATACGGTTGTCTGGACAAAGACGCGGGTGGCCTTTTACGTCAATGCGGGAAACGACGGCAAGGACATTGCGGGTTCCACGCCCGTTGCCGTCTTTACGACGGAGCAGTACCCATCCATCAAGGCTTCGGGCACGCAGGCCGCGCAGGGAAACATCACCTGGGCCGACACGTCGCTTACGGACGCCCTGGGCAAGGTCTCGATCAACCTCGCGAACTATGTCGCCTTCAAGGCTGCGAAGAACGTGCCCTATAAGACCGACTTTAAGGATCAGCCGAATTGTCCGGTCGGGCAGACCTGTTCCACCAACACGAACCTGCCCGAGGATCAGAAAGCGGGCGCCGGCTGGTCCGGGAACCCGCCGGGTTCGGACTGGGCAGGCGCTGATGCTTACTTCCGGAGCGTGCATTATTATCCGCTCACGGATGAAAATAACAGCGGAACGCAAAATACGCATTTTGACTTTGCCTCGGCCGACAAGTGGATCTTCGATTTGGCGGACGGGTCGTGGACGGCGGACAGCTTCCGCCGGAAGATCACGCAGTACTTCGGCATCCTGTATGCACAGGACTATACGAAGGATGATATTACATTCAAGGTTCATGACAATAAGATCGATTTTGATATTTTAAGCGGCACGCTCAGGGATTCCAAAAGTCCCCTGGCCGTTATCTTCGAGCCGAATACCGATGGCGCGATCGCACTCGACGGGAAGCCCCTGATGAAATTGAGCGTGCGGCCGTCAATCGCCAATCCCATCAGGAATTTCTTTTTTGTCACCACGAAAATGGATACGGGAAAACCGATCAGTGCAGCCAATCCGTTTATGTTTGCAACCATCGATACGGATGGAACGGGAGCGGCCGTCCTGGGGATTTCCGGGGCCAGCACGCCGCTCAGTTTCTATGGACCCGCTCCCGGAAAAACGGTTACCGCCACGATCAAAGTCTACTCCAGCACGACCTACAAGGGCTCCTTTCCGCCGGGCCACGTTCCCGCCGTTCCCACGGCACAGGGAATCGTCAAGTTAACAACTGCGGCAAACGGCAGTGTATCGTGGAGTTTTGTATCGGGCAGCAAAGTGGTTGAGGATTTCCAGTCGGCCAATCCGCATCTGATGACGATCAAAGTGCCGTAATACGTTGCTCTGCGAACCTCGTGAGCGATTGTCTTAAGAATTTAAGATAGAACACCCGGTTGCGGATCAACCGGGTGTTTGAGTGTTTTGTGGAGATCGGAGCCGTTGCTATAAAAGACTTCCAAACGGCATTGTGCCGCCTGATTCGTCAGCCATTCATCTCAGAGATTCTGGCCTGAGACTCGGGACTCATAAAATCCCAAAGGCCGATGCGCTTCAGGGTGTCCGGTTTCGGGATGCCCTGATCCGTCCAGCCGCGCTCGGCGTAGTAGACATCGATTAACTTTCGGAGCTCCTCTTTGCGATGCTTCATGAGAATGGTTCGTTTATCGGACGTTGCCATCGCCTGAACATCCGGAAGGGGCTTGTTTAATATCGCGCCGAGCTGCCCGTCATTGTAATCTTTTTCCGCCTCATAAAGAGCGTCTTCGGTGGGACCGATGGCCCGGTCGGGAATCCAATCACGCTCGCCCGTGGTTGCTCCGAAGGACAAAATGTTCATCACACGCTGCAGGTTGATATCGCGGTCGGTCTGTTCGAAGATCTGCTCCCAGGACAGGGCGGTCCCCAGCATGCCGTTGTAGAAATCCGCGTAAAGCTCCTGCGACGCGGGATTGATATAGATGTCGGTGTTGCCGCGGTTCATGGATGCAGGATTGAAAACATCCACCCAGGGCAGTTTGCATAATCCCAGATTGTCATTGCCGAGACGTACACGCGGATACGTAATCAGAGCCCTGGCCTTGGCCTCAAAGGTCGGAAAAGCGCCCAGCAAATCCACTTTGACCAGCCAGGCGGCGGCGTGATGCGCGCCGATATCGCTCGCGGCCGCGTAGGAGGCCTGCATGGATAAAGAACGGTGCGTCCGGTACAGAGAAAAAGGCAGCCCCTTGGTCTGCATGGCAAATTGCTGGAGTTCTTTGAGGGGAGCGGGTTTGCCGGTTCTGGCCGCACACTTTTCGGCAATCCAGGCGGCAAGTTCGATCATGCCCCGCCCGGCGACGCCCGTGAGCGTCGTCCTGCGGCGCGCGAGATCATGGATAAATTGCAGCGCCGCCTGTTCATCGCCCCAATGGAGTTCAAATCCGTCCGTATCTTCTTTTGCCAGATAACCGCGCTGGTAGCATTCCATCAAAAAGGCCATGATCACGGCGGTGGTGATCGTATCGATGCCGTAATTGTCGCAGTGCCAGTTAGCCTCCATGATGAATTCGGGATGCCACATGCCGAGGTTGGAACCGAAACCGGCGGCGGTTTCATACTCGGGCCCGTCCACCCAGACCCGGCGACCCGAGTGCTCGCCTGAGGTGAGCATGACCCAGCCGCCCTTGGTGCAGCGCAGATTGCATCCCGGAAAGCAGCCGTCCATGCCGCGATGTTCAAACAGCCGCTCGGCGTAGGTTTTGCCGCAGATCTGTCCCGCCAGCGGATGTGAACCGTACTGGTAATTTTCCACCGGCAGGGATTGGTATTCTTCCTTGTTCATAAAAGAAATTAATCCGGCCGATCCCTTGAGGTGCATCTGCAGCGCCTGCGGATCAACATCTTTCACGATCTTGTGCAGGGTCAGTCCGGCTTTCCTGACCTTGTCCCAGTCGGCCGCGCCATAAGGGTTGTCGCCATGCGGGAATTCCGCCAGCACGACAATCGCCGTGATGTTTTTATGACTCATGACGGATCCCAGGCCGGTGCGGCCGGCCTGCTTGGTGCGGAAAAGCCCTTTCGTCCCGTCCACCGGCTTGGTCGCATCGTAATAATGGCTGTTGATGCAGCCGAAGGCGGTGCTGGCCGCTCCGATGCCGGTCGTTAAAAAAGTGATGTCCTTCTTTTCATAGCCTTCACTTAGAAACTGATCGACGATCATTTTTTCGAGGTGGAAGACCTGCTCGACCGACGGGGCGGGCCGGATGGTCACCGTGGATTTGAACCCGTCGATGACGATCATCACGGGTTCGTCGGCGATGCCGCTGATGGTGAGCGCATCGAATCCCGCGTATTTCAGATACGCGCCGAAATGGCCGCCAAAATTCGACACGCCGGGGATGTGGGTCAAAGGGGACAGCGAAATCGCCATACATTTGCTCGTCCCGGGAAACTGGGGAATGCCGCCCAGGGGACCCGGCGAAAAGATCAGCGGATTTTCCTGATCATAGGCGGTCGTTTCAGCTCTCACCTGCTCATGGAGCAGATAAAGTCCCAGCCCCCTGCCGCCGATGAAGAAGTCTCTTGTTTTCGGATCAAGCGGCCGGGCATCGATTGCGCCGGTTTTTATATCGACGGACAGAAACTGATTGGCATATCCGTGATGGAGCGGTGATCGGGCATAGTTCATATATTGGCATTCCTTAAAAAATAATTGACGAACGTTAGAGCAATCATTATAAAAAATCAATCATAAAAAAAGAGAGTAAACGGGAAAGTGACCGGATTTTGGAAAAATACACACTCCTGCAAAACATTCTGCTGGGTTTGACGCTGGCCGCGCCCATCGGACCGGTCAACGTGGAAATCATCAAACGCGGCCTGAAGAGCGGCTTTCGGCAGGCGCTGCTTACCGGCGCGGGGGCGATGTGCGCCGATGCCACTTATCTGACCCTGATATTTTTCGGCCTGACGTCTTTTTTGAACAACGCCTTTATCACTCAATTTCTCGGGATCGCCGGCAGCTTCATCCTGATTTATCTCGGCGTGATGAGCGTTCGGGAATATTTCAAAAAAGGAACAGCATCGGCTGACGCGCCGAAACGGATCTTTAAACGCTCCTTTGTCGCCGGCTACGCGCTGGCGATTTCCTCGCCAATGACGATCGTCTGGTGGACGGGCGTCTTCGGCGCGCTGATGGCATCGCAGGGACCGGTTAAAACCGGTGTCTCTGCGTTCCTGTCCTGCCTGTCGATCCTGCTGGGGTGTTTTTTGTGGGTGTTCTTTCTGGCCGCCGCCCTGCACTGGGGAAGGAAGATCATAAATGAACAGGTCACCCGCCTGATTTCGGTGATCGCCGGCTTGTTCCTCATCGGCTTCGGTATCTATTTCCTTTACCGGACGTGGACGGCTCTTAATATGTGAAAAGCGTAAACGGCGAATAAGGCTCGGAACGGTCGGAGGGCCACTCATTTTTATCAATGTAACGGTTCTTGTTCTTGTCAATGGCGTTGAATCTTTTTTCCGCAGCCTTGTCGAACTCTTCTTTAACGATCTTGCCGTCGCGGTTGGCATCCGTTTCTTTCAGAAATTTTTCAACATCGATTCCCTTGATCGCCTTTATCTCTTCGCGGGTTAAAATACCGTCGCCGTTCCTGTCATACGTCTTGAATGTCCCGGCCGCGGCGTCCATGTATTCCTGTTTGCTGATTTTGCCGTCTTTGTCTTTATCGAGTTTCGAAAATGCATCATCGGCGGCAGAGGCCGACGAAACGGCAAAAAGAAGAATTGTAATAACCATGAATATATTTTTTATCATATTCATCATCATATTTCTCCCTAATCAAATTAATTCGTCTTCACACACAAGCTACTTCCCTGATGACGCCTCAAAATGCTCCATAGGCAAGGCGCGCGAGGATTGAGGAATGAGGCCTACTTATTGTAGGCCGCAGTGACGAAATCCGAAGCGCAACGCCGCATATGGGCATTTTCAGGTGGCATCAGAAATCGCGGGGCAGTTCATCCAGCTCGGCCAGCGAAAATACCGGGCCGTCCGAACAGACATATTTATATCCGACGTTGCAGCGGCCGCACTTGCCGACGCCGCATTTCATCCGCATTTCCAGCGACGTCAGGATGTTCTCCTTGGAAAAGCCCAATTCGAAAAACACCGGCAGCGTGAACTTGATCATGACGGGCGGACCGCAGATCACGGCCACGGCATTGGCAGGCTGCGGCGCGACATCCTTGCAGACCGCGGGGACAAACCCCTGGCGTCCCTTCCAGGTTTCGTCGCCTTTATCCACGGTGATCACGGTTTTGATGTCGTACCGTTTTTCCCACTGGGCCAGCTCGTCTTTATACAGGAGCAGGCCGGGGGTCCTGGCGCCGTAAATAACGGTGATCTCACCGAAGCGCGGCCGGTTGTCCTTGTGCAGCATGTAGTTGACGAGCGATCTCAGTGTCGTAAAGGCAAATCCGCCGCCCACAACGACAATGTTCTTTCCCTCCAGAAATTCAATCGGCCAGGGATGGCCCAGGGGGCCCCGCAAACCGATCTTTCCGCCTTCTTCCATGTCATGCAGGGCGGCCGTGACCAGGCCCGGCAAAATGGCCCCGGCCCTTTGCACCGTAAACTCGACATAGCCCGGTTGGGTCGGCGATGAGGCAATTCCGATCGGCGACTCGCCTTTCCCGTAAATGGATAATTCGGCAAATTGGCCGGGCAGATAGATGAAATTCTGCTCGTCTTCCTTGTTCAGGAAGTTAAAACGGAAGGTTTTAATATCGTGCGTATCCACTTCGTCGATGATCTTGGATATCTCCACCGGCATGGGAATGTAAGGGTTGTTTTCTGTCATATCACTTCAAATCCTTTTTGATTAATAAATATTGATCCATTTTTCTTCCACAGCCTGCTACAGGCGTTTCTCCCATTTCGCTTTTATGGCCTGCTCGACGATAGAGAAAATATCGATGCTGACCGGGCAGTAGCGCGTGCAGCGGCCGCAGCCGACGCAGGAGATGACCCCGTATTTGCGAATGTGGAAAGAATACTTATGGGATATTTTCTGTCTCAACCGCTGATAAACGACCGTCCGCGGATTGTGCCCGCTCGCTTCCAGGGTAAAATCGGTAAACATGCAGGCGTCCCAGACCCGGCGGCGCGTTCCGCGGCTGAACATCGTTTCATCGCAAATATCAAAACAGTAACAGGTGGGGCAGACGAAGGTGCAGACACCGCAGCTCAAACAGGCATTGGAGACTCTTGTCCAGAAATCCGTGTTATGGAAGATCTCTTCAAATTCTTTGGCAATCGCTTCAGGATCGACACTGGTGAAGCGGGTCTTGTACTCGTGTCCCCTGGCGATATAATCGTTGAAATACTGATACTCGTCTTCCGAGGTGCCGGAAAGCGTCGTCAATTGCGCCAGCAGATTTTCTCCCCGGGGCGTGATCGCCCGGAGGAACAGGACATCATCCCTCCTCAACATGAAGATATCGCTGCCTTCCGGATCAGCGGCGCCGATTCCCAGGGTGTGATAAAATTCCGCCGGATCCGCGGCCTCGCTGGTGTCAAAGGCGAAGCCGAATATCGTGGTTGTATCGCGTCTTTTCTGCCAGTAGGGATCCGTGACGCCCGTCTTCGAAAAGTGGATATCCATGATCTCGAAGCTCTTCACATCACAGGGCCGGACGCCGAAAAGAAACGTCGGTTTGGGGTGCAGTTCAACGGGCGTCGCATCGAGGACGGAATCGCCTGTCTGATAACGGACAAAATCCTCCATCTGGGGGAAGAAGGCCGATTTCGGACTGAGGATGGTATTATGAAAAATTAAATCCACCTGCCCGGCATCGGTTATTTTCCGGAAATTGAAACCGGCGGCTTCCTTAACAGGGGCCACGAGCGTTCCCTTCTCCATCAGGTGAGCCGCGAGTTCAGGTAATTGATCGATCGTTATTTTCTTTAACACGAGAGAGCTCCTTATTCATGAGACTTGATTCCTGCAGGCCAGGCGAAGCAAAAATCTTATCCGGACATCATACAAATTACTCCAAAATTTTATCGGAATCGTCCACCCGGAAATTCACCAGCACAGGCTTATCTTCAATCTTCATGCCTGCGGCCTGGCCGAACATCTCCTCACATTCCCTGGCCACTTTCTTGTGGAACAGGAAGAGCGGAATATCCACCGGGCAGGCGCGTGAGCATTCACCGCAGTCAATGCACCGGCCGGCAAGATGATGAAAACGCGTCAGGTGATACATCAGATTGCCGTGGGACTGCGGGGACTTGTCGCCCCATTTGGGCTTGTTCTGATCGATGAAGCAGGGATCGCAGTAGCACATCGGACAGGCCTTGCGGCAGGCGTAGCAGCGGATGCACTTATCGAATTCTTTTTTCCAGAAGGCAAAGCGCGCGTCCTGGTCCATCGCTTCATAATCGGCCAGCACGTCATAGGGTGACAAAACGGGCTGCCCGTGAACCTCTTCACCCAGAAGAATATCGTACAGAACGGGATTATACAGACCGCAGGTGGTTTTGCTGTCAACGGTTTCCCGGGTTCTCGGATTTTTCATTCCGTAAACAGGGATGCCCAGCAGCACCAGATCTTCACGGCAGACTTTTTCCTCCTGGATGAGCTGGATCACCGCACGGCTGTCCGCCGCCTTCACCGCTACAGCAATCTTCGTTCCCCGCGGGTAGCGGACCAGGTACCGGGCCATGTTGAAGGTACAGTATTCGTTAAAGACGATATTTTCCACGTCGGACGGACTCTTGGCAACATAGGGCATGGGATGGTTTTCATCGTAGCCTTTGCCGTAGGCGAGGACGATGCTCACCGTACCTTCCGTCAGAAGCCTCAGGGCTTCGGTCTTTAATTTTTCTTCTATTTGTTCAAAGCTGATTGCCATATCCTCTCCCAACTTATTGCGAAATCTTGAACTTGGTCTGGGGTCCCAGGGTTTTGATCTGCTCGGTAAACTCCGTCACAACTTCGGCAAATTTATTGCCTTCGGATGCGGAAATCCACTCGACCCGGAACCGCCCCGGTTCCATTCCGGAAAACTCCAGGATTCTCTTGGTCACGGCCAGCCGCCGGCGCGCATAAAGATTCCCCGTGTTGTAATGGCAGTCGCCCGGATGGCAGCCGCCGACCAGCACCCCGTCCGCGCCCAGTTGAAAGGCCCGGAATATAAAAGAAGGATTGATGCGGCTGGAACACATCACGCGCACCACCCGCAGATTCTGCGGATACTGCAGTCGCGTCGTCCCGGCCAGATCCGCTCCGGTATAAGTGCACCAGTTGCAGGCGATGCCCAGTATTTTCGGTTCAAATGACATGAATAATTTCCTTTCTAAAACATTGCTTCCTTTTTTATGACGTCATGAAACGTCCAGAGGCAAGGCGCGCGAGGCCTGAATGAGGCGCATCCGGCATACGCCGGATTCACTCCGCAGATGCGAAGCCCGGCGCATGCCGGGGGCGTTTGATGGCGTCATTCCTAGAACTCCATGAGGCCTTCCATTTCAGCCAAGACCTGATCATTCGTAAAATGCCGCGAAATAATGGCCGCGGACGGACAGACGGACGCGCAAAGACCGCAGCCTTTGCACAGCGCCTCGTTGATTTCCGAAACCCGCTTCTCGGCGTTGTAGGACGGCGCGCCATAGGGGCAGACGCGCACGCAATTCTGGCAGCCTGAGCAGGAAGCGGGATTCACCATCGCGGTCGTCGCTTCCAGTTCCATTTTATCCTTGACCACGATCGTCAGCGCTTCCGCCGCGGCGCCGTTGGCCTGCGCCACCGTGTCGGGAATGTCTTTCGGGCTCTGGCACACACCGGCGATAAAGATGCCTTCGGACATCGTGGCGAGCGGCGCCAGCTTCGGATGCCGTTCCATGAAGAAGCCGTATTTGTCCGTACTCAGGTTAAACAGCCGGGCGATGTCCCTGGAATCCGCGCGCGGCTTCATGGCCGGCGACAGGACCACCATATCCACCGGCAGCTTGATGAATTTCCCGGTAATCGTATCTTCCGCCTCGACAATCAAACGGCCCGGTTCATCGGCGCTTTCGGCAACCCGCGCGCCCTTGCCGCGGATAAATTTCACGTCCTCTTCGATGATGCGGTTGTAAAATTCTTCGTAGCCTTTGCCGGCGGCGCGCATGTCAATGTAAAACTGATAAACATCGGCGGAGGTCTTCTCTTTGAACAGGTGCGCGAATTTGAGTGAATACATGCAGCACACCCGGCTGCAGTGTTCACAGTTATTTTTATCACGGCTGCCGATGCAGTGCATGATGGCGATGGCCTGGGGCTCTTTGCCGTCGCGCATCGTGACTTTGCCGCCGGTCGGGCCCGCGGAGTTGAAGAGCCTCTCCACTTCCAGCGCGTTATACACGCCCGGATATTTGCCGTAACCGTATTGCACGAGCGGTTTCGTATCCATCAGGTCATAGCCGGTCGCCACAATTACCGCTCCGACTTTGACCGTGGTGAAACTGTCCTGCTGTTCGAAATCAATGGCCTTCTGCTCGCAGACTTTTTCACACAGACGGCATTTGCCTTTTTTAAAGAATGTGCAGGCGTCCCGGTCGATGACAGGTTTTTGCGGCACGGCCTGCGGGAAAGGAATGTAGATGGCCTTGCGCTTGACTAAGTTCTCATCCCATTCGGAAACGCCTTTGCCGGGGCATTTTTCCGTACAGGCCAGGCAGGCATTGCACTTCGCGTGATCGACGTAGCGCGCCTTCTGCCGGACGGTGATATCGAAGTTGCCGACAAACCCCTTGACCTCGCTCACTTCGCAGGACGTCATCATGGTGATGTTTTTATGCTGCAGCACGGAATCCATCTTGGGCGTCAGAATACAGGCGGAACAGTCCAGGGTGGGAAACGTCTTGTCAAATTGGGCCATGTGGCCGCCGATGGTCGAGTTCTTTTCAACCAGATAAACCTTCTTGCCGGTATTGGCGAGTTCGAGGGCCGCCTGAATGCCGGCGATGCCGCCGCCGACCACCAGGACATCGGGATTGACATCAATCACGCGCGAGGTGAGCGGCGCCAGCAGACGCGCGCGATACACGGCGCCGTTCAACAGCGCCTTGGCCTTGGCCGTGCCTTCCTCGATATCATGGGTGACCCAGGAAACCTGCTCGCGGATATTGACAATCGTTAACAGATACTGATTGAGACCGGAGGCCGCCAGCACCTTGCGGAACGTCTGCTCGTGCATCAAAGGCGAACAGGCGGTCACGATGACGCGGTCCAGTTTATGCTGTTTGATATCGTTGGCAATCATTTCCTGGCCGGGCGTCGAACACATAAACTTGTAGTCCTTGGCAACGACAACATCCGGCAGGGTCGCCGCAAACTGCGCCAACTCGCTCACCCGCACCGTCTTGGCTATATTCAAACCGCAGTGGCAAACAAAAACACCAATTCTGCTCATACTTTCTCCTAACTCTTTTTACTCCGGGATCATCCTGACTACTTCTCCGTATTCACCAGGGGTGACCCGCAAACTCATACGGCGCAGGTATCTGCAACCGGTTCGTCGATATTGATTTCCAGGCTTTCCAGGAAAAGCTCCGTCACGTCCTTTATTTTGATTTGATCATCAGCATTCAGAGTCCTGACACTGTCCTCAAACATGGTGATACAGTACGGACAGGCCGTCGCCAGAACGGACGCGCCGGTCGCCAGCGCTTCCTCAATCCGCAAATCGCTGAGCCGTTCCCCTTTTGCTTTTTCCATCCACAGTCCGCCGCCGCCGCCGCCGCAGCACATGCTCTGCTCGCGGTTGCGTCCCATCTCGACAAATTCAACGCCGGGAAGGGACCGGAGCACATCACGCGGCGCATCATAGATGCCGCTGTGCCGGCCCAGATAACAGGGATCATGATAGGTCACTTTGACGCCGCCGAAATCCTTTTTGGGAACAAGTTTTCCTTCCTTTACCAGCCGGGTGATAAACTCACTGAAATGCACGACCTCATAATCTTCGCCATAATCCTTTTTAAAGGTCGCCAGGCAGTGCGGCGATACCGTGATGATTTTGGAAACGCCCTGCGCCTTGAAATATTGCCGGTTATTATTCTTCAGCCGCTCAAACAACTCCTGATCGCCCACCTTTTTTAAACTCTCACCGCAGCAGTTGACATCGACTGCGGGCAGCCCCCAGCTGATTCCGGCCTGATTTAATATTTCAGCCGTGGCCCTGGCCAGACGGGTATTGCGGGGATCGTAGCAGACGGTGCAGCAGCTCCAGAACAGGTATTCTTTGTCAGAAGTAAAAAGCGGATATTTTTCCCTGGCCCAGTCGTTGCGCCGGGCCTGATCGCCCGACCAGGGATTGCCTCTCGCGGAGAGCGATCCGACAAATGCCCTGAGGCTCTGCGGCAGCATGCCGCCGCCGCTATAGACATTGCGGATGGCCGTGACCACATCGATGATTTCCACGCCGCGGGGACAGCGGTCCACGCAAAACTTGCAGGTCGAGCACCCCCACATGAATTCCTCAATGCCGTCCAGACCCAGCTGGCCAAAGCGGACAAGCTTGCGAATGTTAAAATGCGTAATGGGCGTCCAGGGACAGGTCCCGGTGCAGGTGCCGCACTGATAGCACTTTTTCAGCGCCTCGCCGCCCGCCTCCATGATCGCCTGGGACATCTCCAGATAGGGTGTAACTGTTTGTGACATTCAATCTCTCCCGTTATTAGTGAATCGGAAATTCATGATTCTGTGTTTTTGCTAACATATAAAAAACCAAACATCAATTTTTTTTAATCTCTCCAATACTGGTCAGCGGCTGCTTCTTCACGGCTTCAAAAAAAAGGGAACCCATGGGCTCCCTTAAAAAAACTTATTTTTGAAGAATTTGGGTCTTTCTAGTACTCAGGCGTAAGCTTATCCAGTTCCGCCAGAGAGAATACCGGACCGTCCTTGCAGACATACTTACTGCCGACGTTGCAGCGGCCGCATTTGCCGATGCCGCACTTCATGCGCATTTCCAGGGAGGTAATAATGGTTTCCTTGGAGAAGCCCAGTTTAAAGAATACCGGCAGCGTAAACCGGATCATGACGGGAGGTCCGCAGATCACGGCCACCGCGTTTTCCTTGCTGGGAGCAACTTGCTCGCACACCGCGGGGACAAAACCTTCCCGGCCCTTCCAGGTCGCATCGCCCTTATCGACGGTTACATTGATATTCAAATCGTCCCGCTTCTGCCATTCAATCAGTTCATCCTTGTAAAGCAGCAGGCCGGGATTTCGCGCGCCGTAAATCACGGTGATGTTGCCGAACCGTTTCCGGTTTTCACCGTAAATCATGTAGTTGATCAAAGACCTGAGCGTGGTGAAAGCGAAACCGCCGCCGACGATCACGATGTTTTTCCCTTCCAGAAATTCCAGCGGCCAGGAGTTGCCCAGCGGGCCGCGCAGCCCCATCATCGTGCCCTCTTCCATCTCATGGAGCGCCTGGGTGACGACACCGGCTTTCTGCACGGTGAATTCGACGTAGCCCTTTTGCGTCGGAGATGAAGCGATACCGATCGGCGATTCGCCCTTGCCGTAAATGGAAAGCTCGCCAAACTGACCGGGGATGTATGCGTATTTCTGCTCGTCTTCGGGATTGACGAACTTAAAGCGAAACGTTTTGATGTCTTTGGTATCGACTTCAGTAATGATTTTATCCACGACGACGGGATAAGGTATATACGGGTTTTGCATTACTAACTCCCTAATTTATAATTTTGAAATATCTTCAACAATCTTTCTAATATCAATATTAACCGGACAGGACATCACGCAGCGGCCGCAGCCGACGCAGGCGATCGCGTTGAAATTGTCCACATAATACTTGAACTTGTGCATCGTGCGCTGACGCCATCTCTCCTTCTGGGAGGGACGGGGGTTGTGTCCCGACGTTTCCTTGGTGAAGAGCGGAAACATGCAGGAATCCCAGGACCGGATGCGCACGCCGTCGGCCCCTTTGACTTCATCGCTGATGTCGAAGCAATGACAGGTGGGGCACATATAGGTGCAGGTCCCACAGGCCAGGCATTTGCCATGAATCGTATTCCAGAACGGGTTGTCAAAATTCTTATCCAGGATCGGTTTCACTTCATGGGCCGGAATCCTGGATTTGATGGCCTCTTTGGCTTTCGCCGCGATTTCATTTTTCTTGGCATCCGCGGAGGCATCGGCCTTTGTTTCACCAAAATATTTGGCCAGCTTTTCCCCTTTGGGCGTGACGAATTCAACAAGATAATCTCCGCCGATGTCCGTAAGCAGGATATCCGCTCCTTCCGAACCGACGGGCTCGCCGTCCACCGACGTGCAGAAACAGCTCGCGTAAGGCGGCTTCACGCAGGCAATCGCGATGACGGTTGTGTTTTGCCGTTTGGCGACATAGTAAGCGTCCTGGTATTTTTCCTGGTCGAAGAGCTTGTCCAAAAGTGCAAAGCTGTGGGCGTCACAAGGGCGCACGCCAAACAACACCTGCGCATCGGAAGCGTTCACTTCAGCCGAAAAAGCCATGCCCTTCGGTGTCCGGGTATATTTCATCAGGGTTTCCGTGTGCGGGAAGAAAACATTTTTCGGCGCGTTTTTGGAATTGAGATACGCGAAAAACGGTTCGCCGTCTTTTCCCAGGGGTTCAAAGAGAACGTTGTCTTCCTTTTTTACCGGCGCGAGTACCGGCACGTCTCCGGCCATTTTTTTGGCAATGCCTGCCAGTGCATCTTTTTTGATCAAACGTTTTTCCATAATTGTCCCTAATTTATTTTTTTATCCAACTTTCAAAACGTCGGGGTTATCCGTATCTGTTAAACCAGCCTGAGCTGGCCCAAGAGCGGCTGAGGATCCGTCAAGTGCGATTTGAAGGTCTCGGTCGATCCGGGAAGTCCCAAAGCCAGAGAAATCAATTCCGTGAAATAGAAAATCGGCAGCTTCATGCCGGCAGACGGCCGCATATCCAGATTGGCCATGCACAGCGGACAGGCGGTGACCACACAGTTGCCGCCGGCTTCCTTCGCGGCGGCCATCAGTTTGTCGCACATATCGACAACGATGGCGCTTTTGCTGATGGACAGCGACCCGCCGCAGCAATCCGTTTTGTAGGACCAGTTCTTCACATCGGCGCCGATGGCTCCCATCATTTTATCGAGCATGAAGGGGTTTTCGTAATTTTCAAATTCGCAAACCTCCGGCGGACGGAGCAGAAGACAACCATAATAGGAAACCGGCTTCAGACCCCGAAGGGGCTTCACCACTTTGGCCGCCAGCGCATCGATGCCGATTTCATTGTAGATGATATCGATCGGGTTGCGGATCGATATGCCGCCCTGGTACTTGGCGCCGACAACACCTTCGATTTTGGCCTTAAGATCTTTGTCGCCCTTCAGGTGATGTTCAGCCATTTTGAAGCGGTTGAAGCAGGCGGCGCAGGGCACCATCACATCCATTGCATTCTTTTCTGCGGCAATCAGATTGCGTGCGGAAAGCGCAATGGACAAATCAAAATTGGTGCTGTGCGCGGATGACGCTCCGCAGCAGGACCAATCTTCAACTTCTTTGAGTTCGATGTTGAGGGCGCGACTGACAGCCTTCATGGACTGGTCATATTCTTTTCCCGTCGCGTGCAGCGAGCAGCCCGGATAATATGAAACTTTCAAGAGAGTAGCCTCCTTCTATACTGTTACTTCTGCACATCCGGCCGTTCCCGGCCTAATGCACTATCATCATTTGCTTTGTGTTTTCTCAAAAATATTCTTCACCGATTTCATATCCTTCGTTCTCGGAGACATCAGGGCGATTTTGCCCTTCATGAACATATCCAGCCCCGCGCCCATATCCGAGAAGAAATCGCCGGATTTCAGTTTGTACTGCACCAGCATCATCGGTTCGTTGATGCGACCGCCACGCTTGATCCCGGCCAGGAAGGCCTCGTGGAACTTCAAGACATTCGGCTCGTGAGCGCCGATGCCGGATTCAATCGCCATCTGCCGGAGCACATCCATCATGCGGGCGATATCCACCTTGTTGGGGCAGCGGGTGATGCAGGTTTCACACGACAGGCAAAGCCAGATCGTGGAACTCGCCAGCACTTTGTCCTTCTGCCCGTTTTGAATCATTTTAATAACCTTGTTAGGGTTATATTCCATATGCGCCGCGGTGGGACAACCGGCCGAGCATTTCCGGCAGTGATAACAAGCCTGCAGCGGTACACCATGAATTTTTTTGTTTACTTCTTCCAGAAAAGTTTCCATGTAAACTCCATCATCTCAAACAATTACGGGTTATAGACAAAGTCACCTTTATCGTGATGTTCATCATACTTGCCCAGGGGCGGCATGTCTTCCATGCTGGACCCGGCGCGGTTGCCGAAGAATTCGAAACAATCCTTGTCGATCTTTTTCAGGAACTTCCTCAAATCAACTCCCATCGGGCAAACGGAGACGCAGGACCCGCAATCCACGCAGCGGCCGACCATATGGTACAGACGCATGAACTGGAAGACCTCCGTATCGGATTCGCCTTCGCCGATGCCGACCCACTGCGGCTGGCTCTGCTCGACAAAGCAGACCGGACAGTAGCAGGACGGACAGGCCTGTCGGCAGGCGTTGCAGCGCATGCACTTGGCCATTTCCTTGATAAAATAGGCCCAGCGTTCTTCCATGGATTTTCCTTCAAATTCTTTAACGTCGTTGTATTCGGCGTCGGGATTCATCGCCGGGGCAGGTGACCCGATCATGACGTCGGAAATGATGGGATTGTTGAATCGGCAGGTGATACAGCAGTCCGCCAGAACATCCTTGAGAGCAACGGTTTTATCGCCGTCGGATGTCTTCATTTTAATCTGGCCGCCTTCAATGGTTCCTTCCAGGATATCCGCGCCGTCGATCTTCACTTTCAGACCTTTGCCATCCACATAACCTTCGCAGGGAACGCCGATGATCAGGACATCCGCCCGCTCATACTGCCGTTCCTGAAGGTGAATGATGAGCGATCGGGTGGTGCAGCCGCGGGCGACGACGCCTACGACTTTTTTCTTCCGGTCTTCCGGCTTCACGCGCTTCTGCGAATTCTTGTGCTGCGTGATCAGATCATGGACGAATTTGGCCAGGTTCTGCGTGCAGAGGTTATTCCAGACCAGCTTGTCGGCTTCTTCCGGTGTTGTGATGAAACACGGCGTTGCCGTCAATGGAAGAGTGCCTTTTTCATAACCGATGATCACATCGGCCTTCTTTTCCAAAAGCAGCCTTTTTGCTTCTTCGCGCAATTTTGTTTCGATGTTTTCCACAGTGATGATTTCCCCGTTTATTTATTATTATCTTTAATCAGACTAACCAATCTTCTTGATCATCTTATTGGCCGGTCCCAGTGCCTTGATCTTCTCCGTAGCGCCTTTGATGACCTGTGCCCATCTGTCACCTTCGGAGGCGGAAACCCAGGTAAACAAGGTTCTGTCGCCTTCCACACCGATGTAATTCAGGAAACTTTTTAACGCCGCAAACTTGCGGCGCGCCACCAGATTCCCTGAGATATAGTGGCATTCACCCGGGTGTCAACCCGAAACCAGAACGCCGTCGGCTCCGCTCTGCAGGGCTTTCACGATATAAAACGGATTGATTCTTCCCGTGCAGGGAACGCGGATGATGCGCACATTGGTCGGGTACTGAATTCTGCTGATCCCGGCCAGGTCGGCTCCGGCGTACGTACACCAGTTGCAGACAATGGCAACGAATTTCGGTTCCCATTCCTTGTTTGCTAAGTTTTCAGCCATATAGTCTCCTTCGAGCGGCAATGCGGCTTTTTGAGCCGGTTACCTTAGTTTAAATTAAATATCTGGGCCAGCACTTCTTCGTTATTGAACCCGTTCAAGTCTACGGCGTTCATCCGGCAGGATGCCGTGCAGACTCCGCAGCCCTTGCAAAGAACCGCGTTCACTTCCGCGCAGCCCTCCGCAACGTTCACGCTAATCGCACTGTAGGGACAGTTGATTTCGCAAAGACCACAGGCGGCGCAACGATCTTTATTGACATAAGCCGTTTTGCCCTCCGCCTCGATGAAATCAAGACTTAACACCAGACAGGCGCGCGAAACGGCGGCGTTGGCCGATGTAACGGTCTCATCGCTATACTTGGGCGAATGCGACATACCGCACATGAACACGCCGTCGGTGGCGAAATCGACCGGCCGCAGCTTAACGTGCGCTTCCAGGAAGAAACCGTCCTGATTTGTGGGGATCTTCAGCATCTGGCCGATGGCCGCGTTTTCCGGATTCGGCACAACACCGATGCTCAAGGCTACGACATCCGCGGGCAGATTGACCGCCTCATTGAGAATCGGGTCAAATACTCTAACTTCGACTTTATCGCCCGCCGCAACCACTTCCGGTTTGCGATCCTCTTCAAAAGAGATGAATTTGATATTCGCTTCCCGGGCTTTCTTGTAATAGTCTTCCTTGAACGCGAAGGTGCGGATGTCGCGGTAAAGGATCGTAATATCACGGGACGGATCAGCGGCTTTGAGTTCCAGCGCGTTCTTGATCGCCTCGCCGCAGCAGTAGCGGCTGCAATACGGCCTTTCCTTATCACGGCTGCCGACGCATTGAATCATGACCACATTCTTTACCGAGGCCAGTTTCGCATCTTTCTCATAAATCATCGTCTCCAGCTCACGCTGGCTTTTGACTTTCGCACTTTGTCCGAAGAGGTACTCTTTGGGTTTATTCTCATAAGCGCCGGTGGCTACCAGCACGATGCCGTGTTCAAAGACTTTTTCGCCATCTTTGGCCTTTACGGTGGTTTTGTAATTGCCGATAAACCCGTCAATCTTTTCGATATGGGCGGAGGTGACGACGGTGATTAAAGGATTCTTGTAAACTTTGTCGAGAAGACCTTTCAGGTGAGCCTGAGCATCGAGGCCCTCCAGGGTCTTATACAGGTGATTATAATTGCCTCCCAGCCTGTCTTCCTTTTCAATGAGGAAGGAGGCAAACCCCTGATCGGCAAGCGACAGAGCCGCGGTCATACCGGCCAGGCCGCCACCGATGATCAACGCCTGATGGTTGACGGACAACTGACCGGGTTTCAGCGGTTTCAGATACTGGGCCTTGGCGACAGCCATGCGGAGCAGGTCTTTGGCTTTCTGGGTAGCTGCTTCCGGTTCGTGCATATGCACCCAGGAATTCTGGTCGCGAATATTGGCCATCTCAAACAGATACCGGTTGAGGCCGGCCTTTTCGCAGTTTTCCTGGAAAAGCCCTTCATGCGTACGGGGCGAGCAGGAAGCCACGACCACGCGGGTCAGATCTTTTTCTTTGATGACTTCCGCCATTTTTACCGCGGTATCCTGTGAACAGGTGAAGAGATTGTCGGCCGTATAAACGACAGTGGGCAGCGTCGCGGCATAGTCCCGGACTTCGGGCACATTGACGACACCGCCGATGTTGATGCCGCAGTGGCAGACAAACACGCCGGTGCGCACGCCCTGACCGCGCAGATCTTTTTCTTCCGGATTATCCGCCGGGGTAATCATCGTGCCGCGCCGGGAAGCGAGCAGGCCTTCCGCGCAGGCGGCGGCAGCCGAGGCTTCCATAACGGTTTCGGGAATGTCTTTCGGTCCGCCGAAGGCGCCGCAGACAAAGACACCGGGGCGCGACGTTTGCACGGGATTTTCCAGAGATGTTTTGCAGAATCCGTGTTCCTCAAGCTCAATGCCGAGGCTGGCGGACAACTTTTTCGCATCTTTAGGCGGCATGAGACCGACGGAAAGAACGACCATGTCGAATTCTTCCTCGGTGAAGCTGCCATCCTGATTGACATATTTGATCAGCAGATTGTTGGTCTGCTGCATTTCTTTAATGGCGGACGGCATGGAGCGGATGTAGCGGATGCCGTATTCGTCTTTGGCGCGGTTGACAAACCGGTCGAAATCCTTGCCGTGGGCGCGGATGTCCATATAGAAAATCGTGGGTTCAAGACCTTTGGCGTGTTCCTTGCCGATGATCGCTTCCTTGGTCGCGTACATGCAGCAAACCGAGGAACACCAGCTGTTGTCGCAGGACACATCGCGGGAGCCGACGCATTGAATAAAAGCAACCTTCTTCGGTTCCTTCCCGTCGGAAATCCGCTGGACGTGTCCGAAGAAAGGACCGGACGCGGAAAGAATTCTTTCAAACTGCAGAGCGGTCACCACGTTTTTGTAAATGCCGTAGCCGTATTCACCGCGCTTGCTGGCGTCAAAGATTTCAAAGCCGGCCGATGCGATGACGGCGCCGACTTCGATGGTTTCTTCTTCTACCTTCATGTCGTGGTCGATGGCCTTGGCGATACAGGCGTCCACGCACTGATAGCATTCGGAGCAGATTCCGCAGGCCAGACAGCGATGTGCTTCCGCAATGGCTTGCGCTTCGTTAAAACCGATGCCCACTTCCTGGAAGTTTGTTTTACGGTCTGCCGGCTTCATGAGGGGATATTTTTCCCGGGGAACCTTGGGCAGGCCGGAAACATCCGCCTTATCCGCCAGATCCTTGGTCCAGTCTTTTTCACGACCGGCTTTCATATCGACACCCTGCAGATAGCGATCGATGGACTTGGCCGCTTCCTTACCGGCAAAAACAGCCTTGACAACGGTCTGCGGTCCGGTGACCACATCACCGCCGGAGAAGACGCCGGCAACATTGGTTGCATAGGTGACTTCATCGTAATCGACGTTATTCCACTTGTTGATCGAAACACCGCTTTCCTTCGTGATGAAGGATAAATCCGCTTCCTGGCCGATCGCGGGAACGATGGAGTCGCATTCGACGATAAATTCGGACCCCTTGATTTCAATGGGACGGCGGCGACCGCTTTTGTCCGGTTCGCCCAGTTCCATGCGGGTACATTCAATACCCGTGACTTTTCCATCCTTGCCCACCACCCGCTTCGGGGCAACGAGGAATTTCATTTCCACGCCTTCTTCAATCGCCTCTTCAATTTCTTCAGGTGCTGCAGGCATTTCCGCGCGGGTCCGGCGGTAGAGAATAAAAACATTCTTGGAACCGGTGCGGACGGCTGTACGGACAGCATCCATGGCCACGTTGCCACCACCGATGACGGCGACCCGGTCGCCCAGAGATACTTTCTTGCCGAGGTTAATCTGCATCAGGTAATCCACACCGTGGATAACCCCCTGCATATCTTCTTCCGGGATATTGAGCTTGCTGCTCTTCATGGTGCCGCAGCCGATGAAGACCGCGCTGAAATCACTTTTCAGCTTGTCGAAGGAAATGTCTTTTCCGATTTTTGTATTGAGGTGAATCTTTACGCCCAGATCCTGGATGACTTTAATTTCCGCATTCAGAACTTTTTTGGGGAGGCGATATTCGGGAATACCAACGGCCATCCAGCCACCGGCCACGGGCAGTGCTTCGAAAACTTCCACATCGTAGCCTTCAATGGCCAGATAATAGGCACAGGTGAGTCCGGAAGGACCGGCGCCGACCACGGCAACTTTCTTGCCCTTGCCCGGTTTTTTCTCCGGCATATAGCGCGTCTCGCTGTTCATATCGAGGTCCGCGACAAACTGCTTCAGATGCATGATATCGATAGGATCTTCCACTTTACCCCGCATGCAGGCCGTTTCGCAGGGGTGATTGCAAACCCGTCCGCAGACGATGGGGAAAGGGTTGTCCTGTTTGATGAGTTTCAGGGCTTCCTTGTATTTTCCTTCGGCGATGAGGGCCACATAACCCTGGACGCTGATATGCGTCGGGCAGTTGGCTTTACAGGGCGATGTTCCCAGCTTGTCAATGGCGAAGCCGCTGGGAATGGCCTGCGGGAAATGTCGATAGACAGCTTTCCGTTCGCTCAAATTGCCGTTGAATTCGGCTTTTACGGTAATCGGACAGACTTTGGCGCAGTCGCCGCAGCCAGTACATTTGTCCAGATCGATGTAACGGGGAGCGGAGGTCAGTTTGACCTTGAATTTTCCCGGTTCACCTTCCACGGATTCCACCGTTCGCCGTGTTTTAATGGTCACATTCGGATGACGGCCGACTTCAACCAGTTTCGGCGACAGGATACAGGCGGAACAGTCATTTGTGGGAAATGTTTTATCCAGCTGGGCCATGACACCGCCGATGCTGATCCCGTTTTCCACGAGATAAACTTTCATTCCGGAATTGGCCAAATCGAGGGACGCCTGAATGCCGGCGATTCCCGAACCAACCACCATTACTGCACCAACTTTTTCGTTATCTTTGATCACGTGATTACACCTCGTAATTTATGTAAAAACTCATTTTAACAACTGCCGGCAAATCCCCCAACCGGCGTTCGTCCGCTAACATACTTTATGCGTCGTGTCAAGAGCAGAAGATGGATTTATTTGAAATTTACCGTGCAATATGGTGAATTTATTAATACAAATACTTGACCATCGTTCATAATATATCAATATGTCGTTACGGACATTCTTCAAAATAAAATTCATACTTTAAACTTGATTTGTTCATGAATTGAAGATCCTGAAATATCCCGCGACAGGTCGAAAAGCGTCCCGTTTTTTTAATCCTGTTCATGCTTTTGATTTTCAAGCGAATTCAGATGATTCTCGAGAATCTGCCAAAGCTCTTCCTTTCCTTTTTGCGTTTTAGCCGAGAAAAGGACAGCTCTTTGATGAACCGCTGCACCGAGGGCCTTCTCGATGAGCCGCTTTCTCACAGTATTCTGATTATTCGACAACTTATCGGACTTGGTCAAGACAACAACATACGGAATCCGATAATGAGTGAGCCACTCATGCAAGGATAAGTCGTCCGGATTGGGATCGCGGCGGATATCCAAAATCGAGATGACCATGGCCAGATTCCGCCGTTCACGCAGATAAGTTTCCATCATATCGCCCCAGTCTTTTTTAACGGACTGAGCCACCTTGGCGAAACCGTAACCAGGCAAATCAACAAGGGAAATTCTGTCATTGATGGTAAAAAAGTTGATCAACTGGGTTCGACCCGGCGTATTGCTGGTCTTGGCCAGTTTTTTCCGCCCGACCAGGGTATTCATGAGCGATGACTTCCCGACATTGGACCGCCCCACGAAGGCGATTTCCGGCATGGTCCCAGGCGGATACTGGGCCGGCCAAACGGCACTTTTTACAAACCCGGCACTAATAATCTTCATAACTTCCTCTAGGGCTGCTGACCGGGAGCGCATCCCCGAAGGGAGGCGCAATTATTAAAACAGATACTTTCCTTGCCGGTGAAGCCGCAAGCTTTACAAAATATCGACCTGTGGCGTTGTGCTGCATGCTGGTTCAATCTTGCAGATTGAATCAACATATTTTTCAACTTGTAATCCAACTCGCAGGTTTTCGTATTTATATCAAGATTAAACGGACGGTTCAATCAGAATGATTGAACCAGCAGGAAGAAATCGATCTTCAAACTCGACATCCGCTGGTATCGAAATCAGGTCAAGCAGAAATGGCGTGGCGGACTTCCTGCCTGGCTCAAGTTCTTCCCCTCGCTCAGTTGAGTCTTCTTCGGCCTGTTACCCAAATCACTTTTTGCAGCTCTTTAATCTAAGATACCTATATCCGCATATGGGAAAACAAGAAGGCTCTGCCAAGGCTGTCAATTGCATTCCGGGCAATGGAAAGCATTAAACCGGTATATAAAACAGCTTTCCCGTGAAAGAGGCTTCAGGTCCTTTTGCCGGTCATTTTGTCCACCTGCGAACGGATCCAAAAATTTATTGACTCGCACAACCACTTCTTCTATATCTCATTCCACAATACAAAAATTTCTATCCATTCAGTTCCATCATGCATCCAGGGAGGTGCGGATTTATGTCAAGCAAAGCGCATCATTTGTTTTTGGCGGCCGTTTGCTTATTCATGACGTGGACCATCGGACCGGGAATTTCCGTGGCGGGCTCATTTTATGAGTGCACCGATCGCGAGGGAAACATCATTTTAACGGATCAATCCAGCGCACCCGGCATGAAATGCAAATCGGTCATGCAATACGAGGATAAATCTCCGGCGGAAATCCAGCAGGAAAAGAGAGAAAGAGAAGCCTATGAGGCCCGCCGGACAAGAAGGTTCGACGCAGAGGAGAGAGAACGGATGGACAGGGAATCTCTTCAAATAAGCTATGAAGAGAACATCAAGAGAATTGAGTCAAAATACAAGATGCAGGGGAATAATTTTACATGCTCAAATATAGACAGATACGGCAACAGACACTGTACGCACGGAGACATGGTCAGAAGGAACGAAATTATTCAGGGTCGGGAAAATGAGCTTCGTTCCGCGCAGGAGAACTATCGCCGGGCGCTGGACCGTTCAGACAACCCATAATCCTCACTCCACATAAAGAACATGACCCCTTATTTAATCGTATTTTTTCCGCCTTTTGCGTATTTTGGTCTTTTTTCAAAGAGTGGTATTATTCTTTGCTGGTTCAATCAGAATGATTGAACCAGCAAGCGACCAGCAACCGTTTAAAACATTATGGGGCTGTTCAAAAATGCTTAGATGCAAGGCGCGCAAGCCCTGAGGGATGAGGCGTATATTCATACGCCGCAGTGACGAAGGGCGCCGCGGAACGCAGCAGATGAGCGTTTGCGTGCCCTTTAGGGTATTTCAACAGCCCCGAAAGCGCCCCTACTCACGCTCAAAGGAAATGCCGTACTTTTCTAACTTCCGTTCGAAGGTCGGGCGTGAAATGCCGAGGGTTTCGCAGATTTCCCCTTTATTTTTATCTGTTTCCTTGATGATTTTGCGAATGTAACGTTCTTCGACCTGATCGAGGGTCAAAAATTTACCCGGCTCCTCCGGCTTAAAAATATCGGCGGTTCCGTCCTTTGGCACGAGAACGGACGGATCATCCTTGCCCAACTCCGGAAAATCACCAACGCCCAGCACCTGGCCTTTGGCGACGACGCAAGCCCTCACCAGCAGGTTCTCCAGTTCGCGGATATTACCCGGCCAGTCATAGGTCATAAACTTTTCCATCATTTCACCCGAAACACCGACGACCTTTTTATGCAGATCCAGGTTAATCTTGGAAAGCAGATAATCAATCAATGGCGGGATGTCCTGGCGTCGGGTCCGCAGGGGCGGTAAGTTAATGGCAACAATATTCAAACGGTAGTATAAATCGTCGCGGAACCTGCCCTCTTTGACCATGAGCTTTAAATCTTTATTGGTCGCGGCCATGATCCGGGCATGCACTTTCACCCGGTCCTTGCCCCCGACCCGCTCGAATTCCATTTCCTGCAAGACACGCAGGAGTTTGGCCTGCAAGTTAATGGACATCTCGCTGATTTCATCCAGAAAGACTGTGCCGAAGCGCGCCAGTTCAAATTTACCCAGCTTGCGGGCAACGGCCCCGGTAAAGGATCCCTTTTCGTGGCCGAATAATTCAGATTCCAAAAGCGTCTCGACAATCGCCGAGCAGTTCACGGCAATAAAGGGTTCGTCCGGCGAGGTATTATTGTGAATCACCTTGGCAATCAGTTCCTTGCCTGTTCCGCTCTCGCCCTGAATAAGGACGGTGGTGCGGCTCTTGGAGACGATGCCGATCGTCTTGAAGATTTCCCGCATTTCGTTGCCGGTTCCGATGATGTCCCCGACCCGGAAATTGCGGGACGGTTCCATAAGCAGGCCGTCGATCTTCTTCTCCATCTCGAGGGATTTCAGGGCTTTCTTGATCGCCAGATCCAGTTCATCGACGTTGACCGGCTTATGAATGTAATCAAACGCGCCGCCCTTCATGGCGTTGATGGTCGTTTCCATGTCATGAAAGGCGGTAATCATGATCACTTTGGCATTTTCATTTTCTTCCTTCAGATCCTCCAGCACGGAAAACCCGTCCACATCCGGCAGGCGGATATCCAGAATCACCACATCCGAAGGTTCCTGAACGTATTTGTTCAGGCCATCGGTGCCGGTCAAGGCCGTCCGGACGGTGTATCCTTCTTCCGTCAAGTACAGATCCAGCGTCTCCACAATCGATGCATCGTCATCAATAACCAGAATACTCGCCATAGTCTCAACCTGCGCCATTCAACGGATCCTCTGAACTTCATGATCCGTTTTCAGATTTTTTATTCTCTGGGGACGCGACGCCGCTCACTGCAGGGCAGCGTCACGCAAACCTTTGTTCCCTTGTCCTTTTCGCTGATGATTTCGAGTTTTCCCTGATGGACTTCGACAATTTTCAGCACCTGGGAAAGCCCGAGACCTGTACCATATTTTTTCTTGGTAAAGAAGGGATTAAACAGATGAGGCATATCGGCGTCATCAATGCCGCAGCCGTTATCCTCGACAACAACCAGAACAGAAGGCGGCTGACTGCCGATGCTGCGGGCATAAATCCGGATGTAACCTTTCTCTTCCATCGCTTCAACCGCGTTGCGGATAATATTCAGAAACGCATCCGTAATCATTGCCACATCCACGTTAACCATGGGAACCTCCCGGGCTTCCAGTCTGACGTCGATCTGTTTGTCGTGGATAATTTTTTCGGACATCGCGATGGCCTGTTCCAGCACTTTTGCGATATCCACCGACGCGATTTTGGGTTCGACCGGCTTGGCAAAGACCAGTACGTTATTCACCAGTTCTTCGAGGTGTTCAACTTCTTTTTGCGCGATTTTAAATCGCTTCAGATCATTGCCCTCCGGATTCATGCGCTTCTCCAGAATCTGCAGACTCATCTTAATGGAGGAAAGCGGATTGCGCACCTCGTGAGCAATACCGGCGGAAAGTTGTCCCAGGGCCGCGAGCTTCTGGCTGTTGTAGAGTTTCTTTTCCAGATTTTTGAATTCGGTAATGTTACGCTGCACCAGAATATAATGTTCGGTGCCGCTGATGCGCGACATGGTCACCAGAAGGTTGACTTTGCGGCCGTCTTTTGTAACCGTTTCAATTTCGTAAGGTGTAAAAATACCCTTCTGGGCATCTTGCCACTTCGACATGACAAAACTTTCGTCCTCGGGTGCGACAAACTCCAGAAAGTGCTTTCCTTTGAACTCACCCTGGGATGGGCCACCTTCCCGTTTCTTGCTGCGGCTGAAAAAATTTATAATGCCGTCTTTATCAAGTTCGTAGATTTTATCCGGCAGACTGCTCACGATGGATTGCAAATAGTTATACAACCCTTCGATCTCCCGTCGCAGTTCGATATTTTCCGCCAGTTCATTTTGCAGTGTCTCGGCGTACTCCCGAAGGGAACGCGTCAATTCCTCTTCACGGGAAATATCCTGCAGGGTTTCCATCGCCGCAATGATATTGCCGTCTTCATCATAGATGGGTGCAGCGAGGAAATACATGTAGCGGCTGAGACCGCCCAGATTGTCAAAGTGATCATAGGCTTCATAAGCGCCCAGCACCTTATCCGATTTTTTGACCTTCTTGGCACCGTAAAATTTATTAAGTCCGTCTATATCATTATCCACAATCAGATCAACGACCAGCGGCCGTTTAACGGAGTAAAAAGATTTGTAATGATCGCTGGTGCCCAGCATGCCCTCGGCTGATGATCCGGTGAGCTCCACACATGCCCTGTTCCAGAGGATCACCTGATGCTCTTTATTGATGACGAAACTGGGAATGGGCGACCCTTCGATAATACCGTCGATCGTCTTCTTTTCCCGAAGCAGTTTCTCCTGCCAGGCTTCGCGCTCTTTGAGCCTTTCGTGCTCTTCCCGCATCCGTAATCTCTTCCCTTCACGGAAGGCAAAATAAATACCGACGATAACGAGAACCATAATCAGCACGAGCGCGCTGAACATCGTGTAAATAAATGTCGTGCGGACAGGAGCAATAACATTTCTGTAGGGCGCCTTAACCAGGACGTACCAGGTATTGCCCGCGATTTTTAACGGATAATACGCAACAACGCTTCTGACGATCTTGTTGTCGCGCTGTAGAATTTCCGCATTCAGATCTCTTCCGCCTTCCGATGAAAACACCAGCGGTTTTCCCCGACGGTCATGAATCAAATCACTGGCCTGTTTACCGATGAACGGTGAATAAGGATGCATCAATATCAGCCCCTGTTCATTCACCAGCCAGAGATCGCCCAGTTGATTATCCTTGATTTGTTTTTCGCCCGTTCCGACGAGTTCCGCCAGAGAAAAGGAAACCATCCAGGCGCCCGCAAAAATATTTTTGTCCTTCCAGATGGGATAGCCCCAGATAAGATACCAGTCCTGCTTCTGGGCCTGAGCGTTTTTGGACAGTTTATCCGATAACGCTAAATTTAAATATTGTCTTTGGCTATTTTTCAATGTTTTGAAATGGCCGGTCAGATCGACACTGGGCAGAGCGCCCTGCGGCAGGATACGTCTGATCTTTTCATTGGCATCAAAAACCAGAACCGCATCGATTGTTTTACCCCAGACGGAATACAGGACTTCGATTTCCTGATAGTCTTCTTTGGTCAGAATTCTGCCGTCAGGGTCAAAGTAGGAAAAAAGAACGATATTTTTTTCGACCTGGGCAAGAATCTCCGCCATTCGGGCAGAGGCATTCTGGGCGGATGCCAGTTGTTGCCGGCTGAATAAATCCGCCATCTCCTTTTCACGGGCATTATTCACCGTCAAGGCCAACAGGAGGATCAACAGGATAACGACGATACTGGTCAACCAGATACGAATACTCAATGCTTGACGCAGAAGCTTGTATGCATTCTTCAGCAAAGTCACCTAATCTTCATTTTCCTTATTATTTTCTTTTTTAGCGTGCCAGAGACCGAATAAAACATAAACCAGGATGGCCGCCGTCAGCGATATCAGCAACTTGGCCAGACCGCTTTCAATTTTTAAAAGATAAGAACAAATCAGCCAGACGACTGGATAGGCAATGACGGTTAATAATTCCTGCATGATAATCCTTTATAACGTGACGTCCTGATATTTTATAATATTGCTCCGACTTGTGTTTAATCGTAACGACATTGTCTCAAAATTTCAACTGAAATATAAAAACGATTAAACCCGTTTAACGAAATGATCAGTCCGCTCGTCCACCCGGGGCCGTTGAATGTTTTATGACAGGCGATTGAACAAAACATTAAATCAGAGTTCCACTTTTAATAGAATTCTGTTTCCAGTATAGAAAGGATATGTGATTTTAAATTCTTTTTCATATTTTATTCCTGAAAAATGAACTATAGTCATCTCAACGGATTAGATTATCCGTTCAGTAATCCTGCAAATATCATCCACCCCTATTCCATGAAAAATATCTTTCCGATTAACACCATGGCATATCTCATGCAACTAGGTCGAGCCGAACGACATGGGTGAGAATTCCTCTTTGCGTGGCAGAAAAAAGTATGCTATGCATCCGGAAAATAAAATAAATATCATGTCAGGAAAGGAGACAAATAATGTCACAGAAATTAGGAAAAACATCTTTAACAGTTCTCACATCGGTAGCAGCTCTGTTGCTGACAAGCCAGTTTGCTTTTGCGGCGGATGCCATCCCGGTGGGCGGCGAATCCTACATTAAAGTCATTTTTGCAGTTGGCGCGATGATCGGTGCCGGTCTGGCCATCGGCCTCGGCGCCATTGGCGCGGGCGCAGGTATCGGTAATGCGGCAAACGGCGCCTGTCAGGCCGTTGGAAGAAATCCCGGTGTTCAGGGCAAGATCATGATGGTTATGCTCGTCGGTATGGCCATGGCTGAATCCATCGCTATTTACGCTCTGGTTATTGCTCTGATCTTATTATACGCCAACCCCTTCAAGGCTTTCTTTTTGGGTTAATGCTTAACAATTAACTTTACAATTAAGAAAGGTTAGGGGGAACTCATAATGCCAGACACTAAAAAGGATAAGAAGTCATTACCTATCGCAGGTGTATTCTTCCTGCTTATTGTAATCCCCTTATCACTGATGGCGTTTTTAATCGCTAACGGAATGTTCAAACTAGGGGTTACCATAAAAGAGAGGGCTGTTAACGTTCTCGACGCTAAGTCTCAGGAAGATATTAAAGCGAGAGCCGTCAATACAGCCAATGAA
This sequence comes from Deltaproteobacteria bacterium, assembly GCA_036528635.1. Lineage (GTDB taxonomy): Bacteria > Desulfobacterota > Syntrophia > Syntrophales > Smithellaceae > UBA8904. Next base: position 74,634 of record JAIGNE010000019.1, on the reverse strand, counting down.
GTTGCCAGTTTCCTTATGGAATGTAAAAAAGATTTACAGGTTGCAACCATCATTCCTTCAACAGAGGCTGTATACAAACAGTTTGTTTCCGAAAATAAAAAGCCGCTCTGGGTCAAACGTGACGGTAAAGTCCAGCAGGTATTGGTCCCGCTATACAAGGAAATGGCACTGATTGATAAAAACGGCAACGAAAAAATTAAAGTCATTAACGGCCAGGCGGTGCCGGCTGATAAACTGGTTAATGTCAGTAATCCGGCCAACACAACTTACAAAAAAGAAGAGTTTTTTACAAAAACCAGAAATTTGAATCGGGGTGAAATCTATGTTTCTCCCGTTGACGGCTGGTATGTCGACAAGGCAGCTTTTGAAAAGGGAGAGCGATTTTCCGGAGTCGTCCGTTTCGCGACACCCGTATTCAATCAGGAAGGATTCACGGGCATGATCGTGCTGTCCCTGGACTATCGTCATCTGGCCCAGTTCACCGATCAACTGGTTCCTACCCAGGCGGAAAGGATATTTGAAACAGATCCGTCTACCGGTAATTACGCCTATATGGTTGACAATCGCGGTTTTGTCGTTTCCCATCCCGCCGATTATCACATCGTTGGCCTCAACCATGATGGAACGACGGTTCCGACCCTTTCAGCACAGAATGCAAAAGAGCTGGCCCAAAAAGGTGCGGAAGCGCTGAATATGTTCCAGATGGGTTTTCTGGATCCCAATTTATTTACCATTGCCAAAGATGCAGCAGCAGGAAAAGCGGGCCTTGTAACGTATAAATTTGGCGGATTAACAAAATTCGTCGCCTTTGCGCCGATCAAATTTTATGCATCTAACCTTCCCGAACCTACCGGTTTTGGATGGGTAGGCCTGGGGCTGGAAGTCGAAAAGTATAACGAAGCGGCCGTGAAGGTAACGCAAAATATTGAGAAAGAATCAAAAGCATGGACGGCAACGGTCATCCTGGTCCTTATCGTTGCCATGGTTATTTTGTTCTTCATCATGCTGATCCTGGTTCGCGGAATTAGCCGTTCTTTACGGTCGGAAATTCCCGAAGGCTCGGAGGGTGATTTATCCGTTTTCAATGATGACGATGAAGATGATAAATAACGAACCATAACTGAGATGAATAAAAAGGCCGAATTTCGATTCGGCCTTTTTTATTTACCTTGACAAGGATACATATTTTCTTGATTATGGGTTCGACTTTATTGAAAAGGAGTGCCTGATGGACTTTTTTCTAAGCCTTTTTCCCTTCGTTCATTTGATTGTATTAATTGCCGGCGGCATTCTTCTCCTCTTCGTAAAAAGAAAATATCCGAGAGTGCACAACGTTGAGTTGATCATCGTCTTCATCCTTTTTTTCATACTGGTGGCGATCTTTACAGAGCCGGGAATGGACCTTATAAAAAGACTTATAAGCCTTATTCAAGTCGATTAATTACGCCTGTATAATAACCAACCAGCTATAAAAAGTTTATAAAACGCGTTTTCATGCTCATACTATGATGCGGATTGAGTGAAATGAAGGGTTACCTGATCGGAAGAAAGAAACCAGAGGGCAACAGTGAGCCTTTCGGCACTCTGAGCGGAGTTCTCATGTTATCAGCCTGGGGACTCGCCATGGTAGCGTCTTCTTTCCTGTTCCTCTATCTCGGTTATCTGGTCGATGAAATTCTGGGGACAACGCCCAATTTCATGCTGGGTTCCTTCTTTCTGGCTATCGGTTTGTGCATCTGGCGGCTTTACAGGGAAGCAAAAAAAAGGGGCATCGGTTTATAAAAACAGGCACGGGAGAAGATCATAAGCCGAGTTCTGTTCCGCGTTTCGGTTACCCTCACCGCGGCGATGATCATTCATCTGGGACGGCAGTTGCCTGCCGCCTCTAGCGACACTACCCGAGAACATCAGGCGGGCCGCCCTTAAACGTTCTCCTATTTGGTCTTGCTCCGGATGGGGTTTACCATGCCTTTTCCGTCACCGGAAAAGCGGTGAGCTCTTGCCTCGCCTTTTCACCCTTACCCGGGCTTTCACCCGGGCGGTATCTTTTCTGTGGCACTTTCCTTAGGGTCGCCCCCAGTCGCCGTTAGCGACCATCCTGCCCTGTGGAGCTCGGACTTTCCTCCGGCAGATAAAATCTGCCCGCGATCATCTGATCTTCTCCGGCCTGAAGTGCACCTTACAATTGATTTGAATTAAGTTCAAGGAATCTTCTAATGGTCGTCAATGGCCCGGTTGGCCAGTCTGTCCGCCTGCGCATTATGACAGCGCAGGACATGCTTGACCTGAACGGACGTGAAGGAAGAAAGCAGGCTGCGGACATCCTGCATCAATATTTTCAGACCCTCATTTTTTACTTTGTAAGACCCGTTGATTTGATTCGCCAGCAGCTCCGAATCCAGATAAACGTCCAGTTTTGTGAATCCCTGCGCCAGCGCCCCCTTCAATCCCAGAATCAGCGCTCTGTATTCAGCGATATTATTCGTGCAGTGGCCCAGGTATTCGCTGCCTTCCCAGAGGATGTTATCCGTTTCATCAATGATCACAGCCCCCGCACCCCCGATACCGGGATTGCCCCGGCAGGCGCCGTCACTGAACAGCTTTACCGTTCTTTCTTCCATCATAACCTACTCAGGTTTTTCCTGATTTTGAAAATACATGATCCGGTTGCAGTTGGGACAGCTGAGCAATTCATTGGACCGTTGCAGTTCGTTATACATCTGAGGCGGTATTTTCATTTGACAACCGCTGCAGACGGCTTTCCATACGGGAGTCACACCCACTCCACCATTACGCTTTTTCACTTTTTCGTACCACACCAGAAGATCCGCCGGAATGCTCTCCTGCAGCCCCTTTCGTTTTTCCGTCCAAATCATCGTATCCGCATCGACGGCACTCAGATCGTCCTCGATGATCTTCTTTTCTTCATTGTGTTTGGTGGTGGCCTGGTTTAAAGTTTCCTCATCTTTTTTCACGAGTACGGATAATTTATCCATTTCGTCCATCAGGGCAATGATCTGTGTTTCAATGTCTCCCCGGGATTTCTCGGCTGTTTCATTTTCCTTGAGCATGGCCTGATATTCTTTATTGTTCTTAACTTCGAGCAGTCTTTCCTTGGTTTTTGTCATCCCGTCATTGAGCTTCTTAACCTTCACTTCGCATTCGGCCCGCTGAGCTTTGAGTTCATCATGCTTTCTTTTATTCTGCTCAACATTTTCACGGTATAGCCGGAAGTCTTCCTCCATCTTACTGACCTTTTCGGGAAGCTTGATCTTTTTAGCGGAAAGCTTGACCAATTGCGAATCACATTCCTGCAAGCTGACTAGTAACGATAATTTTTCTTTCAACCATTTTCTCCTTTTTATTTTAATCACCGCTGTGCGGTATATTCGACCGGCCGATTCCTCTCGGTTTCACTTTCTCTACTTGGTGTCACTAAACCCGCTTCGCGGGATAAGTTCGACTAACAAATTTCAGCGCGCTTCGCTTCTGAAATTTGAGTCGAACTAAAAAAAAATGCACCTGTTAGGTGCATTTCAGATAGCCTGGCTTTGTGCCTTATCCTGTGTGCCGTGACATGATGATTGGGTTTGTCCATTCACGGCCATGAAGACATCGGCAATGTCGCAACAATTCCTTGCTTGTAAAAATCGTCTTTTTCTACACATCATTCGGATTCCACTGTAACAAAATTTTGGTGGGCCCACCTGGGATCGAACCAGGGACCTACCGGTTATGAGCCGGTGGCTCTACCAATTGAGCTATAGGCCCGCCCTTATTCACGCTATTTACGGCTTTACTTGTTCTCATCCACCCTGCGCTGCAGCCAGGATACGTCACCGCTAATAAATGCAGAATCTGTGCGGATCGAACCGGCATCAAGGCCCGTTGAAATATACCGAATCCGGGCGCTTGTCAATATTATTTTGCCGCGCGCTTTCGCGAAAGATTCTTTGCTTTCTTTGACGACTCATCATCGATCAGGTCCGGCTCTTCGATATCGGATTCCACGATATCCACCGGCATACCTTCATCCGGCCCCACAGCACCCAGGCGGTCACTGATCCCGAAACGCATTCTTAAAACCTTTTCTTCACGAGGTGTGAGCGTGGCCAGAATTTTGCGCGTCTGATCGGCCAGGTCCATGCTGATCGTAGCTTCTGAAGGAGACATGATTTTCTTGTCTTCGATAAAATCCCCCAGGTGGCTGTCCTCTTCTTCACCGATCGGCGTTTCCAGAGATATCGGCTCCTTGGCGATTTTGAGAACCTTGCGCACTTTCTCCAGCGGATATTCCATCTTGTTCGCGATTTCCTCCGGGGTCGGTTCGCGACCCAATTCCTGCACCAGGTAGCGTGACGTGCGGATCAATTTATTGATCGTCTCAATCATATGGACGGGAATCCGGATGGTCCGCGCCTGATCGGCAATGGCTCGCGTGATGGCCTGCCGGATCCACCAGGTCGCGTAGGTCGAAAACTTGTAGCCGCGTTGATACTCAAATTTATCAACAGCCTTCATCAGCCCGATATTGCCTTCCTGAATCAGATCGAGAAACTGTAAACCGCGGTTCGTATATTTCTTGGCAATGCTGACGACCAGGCGCAGATTGGCTTCCACCAATTTTCTTTTAGCAATCTCCGCCTTGGCCTCGCCGTCTTCGATCGACTCGACAACATTCTTTAAGGTAGCCGTCGGGATACCGACATCCTTGGCGATGTGCTTGAGGCGCTTTTGCGCTTCCGTAATCGCGTCATGGCTCCGGTGCAGCCAGTCGATGGAAACCTTCGCCGATTTTGCCGCCTGCTTCTCGTCGGGCTTGGATTTTTTCATTTGAGACCAGGCTTTTTCCATCTGCGTGAGCGTCAGGCCCGATTCCCTTTTAAACTGATTAATCACCCGTTCCGATCTTTCTATTTCATCCGTAAAGAATCTCAGCCGGGCAACGAAACGGTGCATCTGCTTTTTGCTGAAACGGATTTTCCGGCAAAGCGTAATGATGTTTTTGGTATTTTTCTCCAGTTCAGCCGCCAGCGTTTCGCGTTGCTTGGGCTTCATGGTTTTGGATTTCAATTTTTCACGCAGCACGTCGTTCCGGTCATTAAAGAGGCGAATCCGTGCAATCAACCGAAGCACCCGGTCTTTATGCTCATCCTCCTCCATGAACCCTTCTTCGTCTTCAATATTATCCACCACATTTTTAACGCGAATTTCACCGGATTCCAGTTTTTCACCGATGCTCAGCACTTCCGCAATGGAGACCGTCAAACTGAAAATCGCCCACATGGTTTCACGGGCGCCTTCTTCAATTTTTTTGGCAATCTCGACTTCCCCTTCACGGCTCAAAAGGGATACCAGCCCCATCTCACGCAGGTACATTTTCACCGGATCCCCGGTTTTGCCGGCTCCCGGCACAAGCGTCAGGGCCTCGGTAAATTTTGACGGCAGAACATCTTCCACCGGTTTTTTTACCACCAGTTTTTCACCCTGCTCGGTATCAATGATGTCGATATTCTTCTCCCCGAATAACATAATAATATCGTCAATTTGATCCGAAGAGTTGACGTCGGGCGGCAGCATGTCATTGACATCATCGTAGGTTAAAAATCCTTTTTCCACTCCCAACGAAAGTAATTTTTTAAATTCATCGGACTGTATTTCTTTAGCCATTTGGCATCCCCCAAAATGATTGTTTATTGCAGTTCTTTTTCCTTAGCCATTAAACTCTGCTTTTCATACACATATTTTTGCAGCAGCTCAGCGTTGCCATTTTCCTGGGCTTGAGCCAGTTTCAACTTGAGCTGCCGATGTTGTTCCTTGTACCATTTTTTCTTGATTCCCCGAATATTATCGAAGAAATTACGATCCACCATATGGTCATCGGTTGCCGGATCATTAATTCTTAATTCATAAATATTGTTTCTGAGAGCCTTGTCTTCGTCCGTGGATAAGATGACATTAATATCAATGTATCCGAGCAGTTTATAGGCTTGAACGATTTTTCCGCCCAGGTCCTTAAGCCGGGGCTCCATAAAAAAATCCAATATTTTTTCATCCTCTATCTGAACGGCTTTCTCCGGATACTCCAGCAAAAGCCGAATCAGGTTCATTTCCAGAGGATTCATGTTCAGTTTAACATCCTGCTTCGGTTTGACCGATACGGGCTTGGGCGGAGCCTCCTTACGATACATTTCCCTTTTCAATAACGCCTGATCAATCCCCAGTCTTTCCGCAATGCGCTTGATGAAAAGATTCTTTTCGATTTCATCATTGATTTTATTGACGAATTCCATGGCGGTTTTCACCAGGTCACGGTTTTCTTCAAATGTTTTGCTGTCTCCCAGGACATTATCAATATAGTAATCACTGATGGCCGGCGCAACTGCGATTAATTCATTAAGCTTTTCCCTGCCGTATTTCTTAATAAAGTCATCGGGATCGTCTCCCCCCGGAAGAATCAAAGCGCGGGCGTGCATATTCGCCCCTAAAAATAACTCCAGGGACCGGTCCAGCGCTTTTCGCCCGGCGGTATCGGGATCGAAGAGCGCCACGACATCCTGCGTATAACGGCGCAGCAGTTCCAGATGATCCCGCGTCAGCGCCGTGCCGAGTGTGGCAACCACGTTGCGGACACCAGCGTTCCACAGAGATATGGCATCGAAATAGCCCTCGACAATCAGGCAAAAACCGCTCTCGCGAATCGCTTCTTTGGCCTTCTGCAGTCCGTATAAATTCCTGCCCTTGGTATAAACGGGCGATTCCGGCGAGTTGAGGTATTTCGGCTCGCCTTCCCCTAAAATCCGGCCGCCGAAAGCAACGATTTCGCCGAAAACATTTTCAATCGGGAACATCAGCCGGCCGCGGAAACGATCATAGAAGCTTCCCTCTTTACCGGGTATGACCAGACCGGCCTGCTCGGCCAGCTTCAATGATAAACCGCTTTCTTCCAGATAATCGGTCAGAGTGCGCCAGGTGTCCGGCACATATCCCAGCCGGAATTGTTTTACGGTTTCATCTGTAACGGCTCTTTTCTGCAGATAATCCCGCGCGATTTTGCCGGCCGGCGACGCCAGATGACGCGAAAATTGCTGTGCCGCCCTTAAATTCAAGCTAATGATCTCATCATGCAGGGTCTCTTGCTCCCGGCCTTCCCTGCCGAAGGTCCGAACCGGCAAAATGACCCCTGTTTTTTCCGCCAGATGTTTAATGGCTTCGGGAAAGCTTTTATTGGCAATCTTCATCAGAAGCGTGATGACATTACCGCCTTCTCCGCAGCCGAAACAGTAAAAAATCTGTTTTTCACGATTGACGGTAAACGACGGTGTCTTTTCCTGATGAAAAGGACAAAGCCCTAAATAATTCCTGCCGGCCTTCTTTAAAGTCAGATATTCCGAAGCAAGCTCGACAATGTCCACCCTGCTTTTAATTTCTTCAATCTTGCTGTCATCAAAACGCACGAATGATTGCCTTGCCTGATTTAAGTTAATGCATCACGCCCTATAGATAAAGTCCTTACTGCGACAGAAGCGCTTTCACTTTTTCGCCGGCGGCCTTTCCATCGGCCTTACCGGTGATCTGCGGCATCAACACCTTCATCACCTTTCCCATATCTTTGACGGAAACAGCCCCCGCCTCGGCAATCGCTTTCCTGATGAGCGCCTCGACATCCTCATCCGACATCTGCGCGGGCATGAATTCCTGCAGGATTTTCAATTCCGCTTCTTCCTTTTCCACCAGATCCATTCTTCCGCCTTTGGCGAATTGCTCAATGGAATCTTTTCGCTGCTTGACCAGCGCGGAGAGAACCTGCATGGTCTCCGCTTCATTAAGCGGCCGCATCGCGTCTATTTCCCTGTTGTGCAGCGCTGTTTTCAGCATGCGGACGGCGGAAAGTCTGATTTTATCTTTGGCTTTAGCCGCGCTCACCATTTGTTCATTGATTCTGGCATTCACATCCATTTTTCTTACCTCGAATTAACCTAACTGATCTTCAAGTTTCCTGCCGCCCAGCAAATGCATATGCAGATGAAACACCACCTGACCTCCGTCGGCATTACAATTGAACACCGTGCGGAATCCGCTGTCGGCTACATTTTTTATTTTGGCGACCTGTTGTGCGGCCGCGATCAACCGACCGGTCACATCCGTGCCCGGATCGACATCCATCAATGTTGCGATATGTTTCCTGGGAATGAGAACAACGTGCACGGGTGCCATGGGATGGATATCATCAAAAGCCAGAACGGCTTCGTCTTCATAAACTTTCGTGCAGGGAATCTCGCCCTTAATAATTTTGCAAAAAATACAGTCTGCCATGTTTTTTCCCTCCCGGATTATGGCGTCTCGCGTGTCCTGGCGATGGCGTCTTCCAGAGTCATCGCCCCCGTGTAAAGCGCGCGCCCGACGATCACGCCATAGAACGAACAATCTTTCACGGAAAGCAAGGCATCGATATCCGCGAGCGTTGCCACACCGCCGGACGCAATCACCGGGATGGATACGGCCCGGGCCAGCGCCCGGGTCTGCTCCGCGTTGACGCCGGTTTCCATGCCATCGCGCTGAATATCCGTATAGACCACGGCCTGAATTCCGCAATTTTCATAACGCCGCGCCAGTTCAATCGCATTCTGGCCGGTCTGCTCGGTCCAGCCCCGGACAGCCACCTGCCCGCCCAGTGCGTCGATTCCCAGGATGATCTTACCCGGATGGATTCGAGCAGCCGTCCGGACAAAGCCTTCATCCTGAATCGCCGATGTTCCCAGGATGACACTCGATACGCCGTACTCCAGATAATAATTGATCGTTTCCAGGTTACGGATACCGCCGCCGACCTCGATCGGCACGGAAACCGATTTCGCGATATCCAGAATAATGGGCGCGTTCTTCGGCAATCCGGCAACCGAACCGTCCAGATCAACAATGTGAATCCGCTCGGCACCTCTCGCAGCCCAGAGCCGGGCCATATCCACCGGATTCTCGGCATAGACCGTTACACGATTAAAATCACCCTGCGCCAGACGGACACATTGGCCATTTTTTATATCAACCGCCGGAATGATCAGCACCTTAAAACTCCTCCGGAAATAAATGATTCAGAGCACCGGTTCGACATTCTGTACAACCGGAAACGACGCCTTAAGTTCCCAGGGGAAACGCTCCGCGGAAAACTGCGGGAAGTGGCTTCGCTGTACGAATGTGTTCAGCGCTCAAAGCCGGGAAACGTCGTAAAAACCTCATCAACGCCTAACTTTGCCAATTCGCGCGCCGTCAGCCATTTAGCACCGCCTTTAAAAAAAGAAGAGGCCTGAAAGACGTCTTCCATGAGCGATTTTTGTGTTTTATCAAAAATGCCCCGCCACAACGTCACGCCGTCTTTAACGGAAATCAGGTGAATCTCAAACGCGACGGAGGCAGGGTGTTCGGCGGAATAATCATAGCCGACTCTTTCACGATACCGATAAACATAGCCGATGGCCACAACGTCCGCCTGTAATTCTTTCCCGGCCTTCTGCACAATCTTCAGTAAAGGCTGTTTCAGGGAATCCATCGAAATCCGTTGATAGACACCCGCTGCCCTTTCCGACGAAATAATTTCCGCGTCCTTCACATCCCGCAGTTTGTCGGTAAAAATCTCCTGGACAATCATTTCGGCGCCCCTGACAATGCTGCCGCTGGAATTGACACTGCCGCAAACCGGGCACCGCACGGTTGCGGATGTGTCTTCGGGCTGCACCGCCTGAAAAGGAATGACCGCTAAACGCGTTTGGGCTTTATCGGCGGACGCCGTCTTTTCCTGCGCCCAAAGGCCGCATGGCGCACTGATCACCAATCCCAGAAGCAAAATCGTACAGCCAATCTTTTTAACAAGAGAAAATTTTCGCACTATCAGAACCTGGCCTTTCTATCAGAGCATTCCTTTGGTAGACAGAACACCGGCTATTTCCGGGTTGATATTCACAGCCTGACGGAGCGCCCGGGCAAAGGCTTTAAAAACCGCTTCGATGATATGATGGCTGTTGCTTCCATAAGCCAGATTGATATGCAGCGCAATCCCGCTTTGATCGGTGAAGGCCTTGAAGAACTCCTTGACCAGCGCCGGATCAAATCCACCGATTTTCCGGCGTTCATAACGGACTTTGTAAATCAAATAAGGCCGGCCGGAAATGTCAAGATCCACGCGGCACAGGCTTTCGTCCATCGGCACGGATGCCGAACCGTAACGGTTGATGCCGGTTTTCTTCCCCAGGGCCTCTTTTACCGCCTGCCCCAGACAGATCCCCAGATCTTCGACCAGATGATGATCGTCTATTTCCGTATCCCCGGTGCTTTTAATCACCAGCTTAAACTGACCGTGGCGGACAAAAAGCTCCAGCATGTGATTCAAAAATGGGATGGTCGTGTCGATCTTGCTCCCCGTGGTCTGGTCCAAATTTATTTCCAGCGCGATATCCGTTTCGGTCGTTTTGCGGACAATCTTTGCTTTTCTGGCCATGCTGCCTCCGGTCTAAATGACTTTGTTGAGCGGATATTCAATGATACCCTGCGCTCCCGCCTCCAGCAACTGCGGAATCAGATCCCTTACGACTCCCGTATCCACCACGGTTTCAATAGCAAACCATTCCTCCGAATAAAGGCTGGAGATGGTCGGCGCTTTCAGCGACGGCAGGAGCTTCATAACACGATCGAGATTCGCTTTGGACACGTTAAGCTTCAAACCGACTTTGCCCATGGCCAAAAGCGACCCGGTCAGGAGCGTCCGGATTTGTTCTATTTTCTTGCGCTTCCATGGATCATTCCAGGCCGCACGGTTGGCTATGAGCTGCGTGTTGGTCCTCATGAGTTCATGGACAATCCGTAGTTTGTTGGCGCGGATCGTCGATCCGGTTTCCGTTACTTCCACAACGGCATCGACCAGGCCATCTACAACTTTCGCCTCCGTCGCGCCCCAGGAAAATTCCACGCTGACCTTGATCTTTTTCTCGTCAAAATATCGCTTGGTAAAATTGACGAGTTCCGTTGAGATGTGCTTGCCTTCCATATCTTCGATGGAGCGGATCGGTGAATCATCCCGCACGACCAGCACCCAGCGCGCCTGCCTTGTGGAGACCTTGGAATAGACCAGGTCCTGCACGGCCACCACATCGGAGTTGTTTTCCATAATCCAGTCGATGCCGGTCAGCCCCAGATCCAGGTGACCATCCTCAATATAACGGGACATTTCCTGCGCCCGTACGAGCGTACAGGAGATCTCGGGATCATCGATGTCGGGAAAGTAGCTGCGGCTGTCATATGTGATCCTCCAGCCGGCTTTCTTAAACAAGTCAACGGTATTATTTTCCAGGCTTCCCTTGGGTATGCCCAATTTTAAAACATTCATTTGTATACATCCTTCGGATCAAAAATCTTTTCACCCACAACGACAAAGTCGCCGCCGGACAGCTTCCGGTAAAAGCAGGACCGATGTCCCGTATGGCAGGCCGCGCCGCCCAGTTGTTCCACCTGCAGTAAGATCGTATCGTCATCGCAATCCATGTAAATATTCTTTATCATTTGAACATTTCCAGAACTTTCGCCCTTAAGCCACAATTTTTGCCGGGAACGGCTCCAGAAAGTTGCCTTACCGGATTGCAGGGTCGCCTCCCACGAGTCCTTGTTCATATAGGCCATCATCAATACGTCTTTAGTTTCAGCATCTTGGACAATGGCCGGAATCAACCCGCCGGATTTATCAAAATTTGGTTCGATCATAAAAAATCCTTTATTTCCGCCTTTTTTATATAACCTCAATAAACTGTTTTATTTAAATGATGAATCTTATTAAATCAAGGAATATTTTATCTTAATAATCATCTATTTCCGGCTTGCCTAACCCCTTTATTCATGATAGAAACCGCAACCGTAAATTGGTCAGAGCCATTTGAATCTACTATCCGGAGGTTGGATTATGTCTTTGCTGACGGGGGGCGTTATCGCCGCTGTGATCGGACTGATCAGTTTGATCTTCTGGTGGGCTGATTTTTTAACCATTATCCGAGGCGCCTTGCCCATCTTCCTGCTCCTGGGCGGCGCCCTGGCCGTCTATGTCGGTTTTGATGAAATGCAGGATAAAATCCGCGAAGAAAGACAGCGGCAGGATGAAGAACTGGAAAGAGCCAAGGAAGAGATCGAATCAGCTAAAGCCGAAGCTGAACGTTATCGTGAGGAATTGGACAAGTTAAAGGATGCAAAAAAGTAAAACGGACATCGGCGCTGAAAAATTTAAATACAACTTGACACAACCGGTCAAATCACTTATTAGCCACATAAATTATAACTTTATGGACACCGGTATGCATAATTTTTCCACAATCAAATCCTCATCTTACTGTATCTATATGTATCGATGCCTGCTTGCCTAGCAAAACCAGGTAAGCAGGCTTGTCCGAAATCAACACCCCACATTGTACAATCATCATCACGGCAACACATACAATAAGTTTGTGTTTTTTTGGAAAACAATAAAGTTGGAAGGGAGTAGTCAAATGAAAAAGGGGATTGTTTCAATTACAGTTTCATCCATGGTTGCAGCGTTGTTTTTTGTTTTTTGGTGCAGTTCCAGCGTGCTGGCGCAGACGACCCTGACGTACAGTATCTTTTTCCCGGCCACGCATGCTCAGGCCAAAGCCGGCGAGAATTGGGCCAAAGAAATTGAAAAACGCACCGGCGGCAAAGTTAAAATCAACATTTTTGCAGGCGGATCGCTGACGCCGGCGGATCAATGTTTCGACGGCGTCGTCAAGGGCATTTCCGACCTCGGCATGTCCTGTTTCGCCTATACCCGCGGACGCTTGCCGCTTCTGGAAGCGCTGGACCTGCCCATGGGTTATCCGAGCGGCATGGTGGCGACACTGGTCGCGAACGATTTTGTTAAAAAAATGAATCCCAAAGAACTTTCCGAGGTCAAAGTCCTCTATCTGCATGCTCACGGCCCCGGACTCCTGCACACGCAGAAACCCGTCAGCACCATGGCTGACCTCAAGGGAATGAAAATCAGGTCAACGGGTCTTTCCGCAAAAATCGTCGAGAATCTGGGCGGCGTTTCCGTGGCCATGCCCCAGGGCGGAACGTATGAAGCCTTGCAAAAAGGTGTTGTGCAGGGTACGCTGGCCCCGATGGAAACCCTGAAGGGATGGAAACAGGCGCAGGTTGTCAAATACACGACGGACTGCACCAATATCGGCTACACCACCGCCATGTTCGTCGTCATGAACAAGAAGAAATGGGAGGCGCTGCCCAAAGACGTGCAGAAAGTCTTTGATGATGTGAGCCAGGAATGGATCGCCGTCGCCGGCAAGGCCTGGGACGATGCGGATGTGGAAGGTTATAAGTACTCCGCGGAACTGGGCAATAAGGTCATCAAACTGTCCGACGCGGAGGAAGCCAAATGGGAAGAAGCCGTGAAACCGGTTGCCGAAAGTTACATCAAGAGCTCTGAAAGCAAGGGATTGCCCGGGAAGCAGGCCGTCGCGGAAGTAAAGGCCCTGATCAAGAAGCACGCGAAGACAAAAAAATAAGGTACTCTGATTCATGCTCAGTCCCGCAAAATATATCACGCGCGCAGGCAAGGGCCTCAATATCCTTGCCTGCGCCGCCGTTGTCGCCATGATGCTCCTGTCCACGGCGGATGTTATTTTGCGCCTGTTCGGCAAACCCATCCCGGGCACGTACGAACTGGTGGGCTTTCTGGGAACGGTTGTCGTATCTTTTGCGCTGGCCTTCACGTCCATCGAAAAAGGACACATCGCCGTTGAGATTCTGGTGGAAAAGCTGCCGCAGCGCGCACAACTGGCCATTGAAGGCTTCTGCAACCTGATCGGTGCACTGCTCTTCGGCGTAATTGCCTACCAGGCTGTTCTTTACGCGGTGGATATCAGAAAGAGCGGAGAAGTTTCTTTAACGCTGGAGATATCGCCTTTTCCTTTCATCCTGGGCATCGCGATCGGCTGCGCGCTGCTATGCCTGCTGCTTGCCGCCGACTTTGTAAAATCCCTGCGAAGGACCCTTGACGCATGAGCCCCACAGCGATCGGCCTGATCGGCTTTGCCGTGTTGATTATCCTGATGTTTCTGCGGATGCCCGTGGGATTCGTCATGGCCATTGTCGGGTATCTCGGGTTCGGCTTCGTCGTTTCCTGGAGCGCGGCGTCCAATCTTTTAATCCGCGATCTTTACTCTACATTCAGTTCGTATAACCTGACTGTCATTCCCCTGTTTGTCCTGATGGGACAGGTTGCTTTTCATTCCGGAATCAGCGGCCGCCTGTTCAACGCGGCGCATAAATTTTTCGGTCATCTGCCCGGCGGCCTGGCGATTGCCACCATCGGCGCCTGTGCCGGATTTTCCGCCGTCTGCGGCTCCACCAGCGCAACAGCCGCCACCATGGCCTCCGTGGCCCTGCCGGAAATGAAAAAATACAAATACGATCCGGCACTCGCGACGGGCGTCGTCGCCGCGGGAGGCAGTCTGGGCATCCTCATCCCGCCCAGCACCATCTTTATTATTTACGGCATCATGACCGAGCAATCGATCGGCGAGCTCTTTCTGGCGGGCGTTGTCCCGGGAATCCTGCTGTCCTGTTTCTTCGTGATTTCCATTTTGCTCTGGACATACTTCCGCCCCGAGGTGGGACCGCGCGGCCCGAAAAGCACCTGGGCGGACAAATTCAAATCCCTGTCCGGCCTTGTCGAGACCCTGCTTCTGTTTGTTCTCGTCATGGGCGGTTTGTTTGCCGGGTTTTTCACACCGACGGAAGCCGCGGGCATCGGCGCCTTCGGCACGATTATGATCGCATTGATCGGCCGCAACCTGACCTGGCCCGGTTTTAAAAACGCGCTTTACGACACGACGCGCATCACGTGCATGATTTTCGTGGTCGTCGCCGGCGCCACGGTTTTCGGACATTTCCTCGCCGTCACGCGCATCCCCGCCGATATCGGCACATTTGTTTCCAATATGCAACTGCATCCCCTGATCGTCATGGGTTTCATTATCGTAATTTATTTATTCCTCGGCTGCCTGATGGATTCGCTGGCCATGATCATGCTCACGATCCCAATTTTTTATCCCGTCGTCCTCAGCATAGGTTTTGATCCGATCTGGTTCGGAGTCATGATCGTCATCATCGCGGAAATGGGCGTCATCACGCCCCCGGTCGGCATTAACGCCTACGTCGTCGCCGGCGTCGCGCGCGACGTGCCGGTGCACGTCGTTTTCAAGGGATCTCTGCACATGCTCTACGCCCTGATCGTCCTGGCGTTCCTTTTAATGATCTTCCCGCAGATCACCCTTTTCCTGCCTTATCTGACCAAGTGATATGTCTGATTTAAGGGTTGCCGCTCAGCCGCCCGGATTGGTGCCGGCGCGTAACGGCTTTCCCCGCTGTAAAATCTTTTACACGGCAACACCGCCTGTTTATTTAATCGCTTCGCTCATTCTTTAAGATTTTCTTTTTATTCTCTACTCTTGCAATGAACATCCAGAGTCATTTCCTATGGCATGGTTACTGCTAAAGATCGCATACAGATACCTTACTATCATCGACAGGAGTTTATGTTTCATGACAAAGTTTAAAAAAATATTGATTGCCAACCGGGGGGAAATCGCCGTCCGGATCATCCGCACCTGCAAGGATATGGGTATTCGCACGGCGGCGGTTTACTCGCAGGCGGATGCCGATGCCCTGCATGTGAAGCTGGCTGATGAAGCCTGTGAAATCGGCGCGCCGGAGGCGGTGGAAAGTTACCTGAATTTTGAAAAGATCGTTGCCGTCGCGAAGCAAAGCGGCGCGGATGCCATTCACCCGGGTTACGGCTTTCTGTCCGAAAACCCGGAATTTGTCGAACTGTGCGAGAAAGAAAATATTATTTTTATCGGGCCGTCGAGTGAGTGCATGTTTAAAGCCAAGCCCAAAAACCGCGCGCGCCAGTTGATGAAAATGATCAATATCCCCGTCACGCCCGGCTGCGATGACGCCATCACGAACGGCACCGAAGCCGGGACCCGCCGCGCCAAAGAAATTGCTGAGGAGATCGGCTATCCGGTCATCGTCAAACCCTCCGGAGGAGGCGGCGGCATCGGCATTATGATCGCCCGCAATGAAGAAGAACTCGGCAAAGCCATCGCGGGCGCCGAAACACGAGGGCGCAAAGCCTTCGGCACCTCCTCCTTTTATATCGAAAAATTTCTGCACGGCATGAAGCATGTCGAATTTCAGGTATTGGCCGACCGGCACGGCAACGTGGTTCACCTGGGCGAACGCGACTGCTCGGTGCAGCGCCGCTTCCAGAAGCTGGTGGAAGAGGCCCCCTGCCCGATCGTCAGCCCTTTCTGGAGGATGAAAATGGGCGCGGCCGCCATCGACGTTGCGCTGGCGCTGGATTATGTGGGAGCCTTAACGGTGGAATTTTTTTATTTCCCGGAGGAAAGAAAATTTTACTTCAACGAAATTAATTCCCGACTGCAGGTGGAACACTGCGTGACCGAGATGGTCACCGGCATCGACATTATCCGCGAGCAGATCCGGATCGCCGAAGGCGAGGAACTCAGTTTCAACCAGGACGACATCCGCATGCGCGTGCATGCTATTGAATGCCGCATCAATGCGGAAGACGCCCTGCGCAACTTCATCCCCTCGCCGGGCGTCATCCGGAAACTTACTTTGCCGCACGGTCCCGGCATTCGCATTGATGAAGGCATTTATGAAGGCTACAACTTTCCTTTTTACTATGACTCCCTGATGATGAAAATAATGAGCGTGGGCAAAACGCGGGCGGACGCCATCGCGCGGATGCGGCGCGCGCTCGGTGAGATTGAATTGCAGGGGCCGAAGACAACACTGCCCTTCCACCATGTCATTCTCCAGGAGGACGATTTCATCAACGGCAGTTACACGACCGATCTGGCGGACAGGCCGGATATCAGGGGCAAGCTTAAATAGGCTGTTAGGCTATAGACTGTTAGACTGTAGGGTTATGATGAAAAAAAAAGTCCCGTCACGAAGACGGGACTTTTTTATTGAAAAAATTGCTTTAGAAAGCTCTAAGCGAATTCGCCGGGAGGAATGATGGATTTTCCCGCCTTCTGCTTTGCCGCATTCAGACGATTTCTCAGCATATCCATCATCGCATGAAATTCCTCGGGAATGTTTTCCTCTTCCTTGTACGCTTTTTCCACTCGGTCCAGTTTTTCCAGGAATTTGTCCACCCGGATGGAAAACAGCTTATCATAGACGTCGCGCGAAAATTTCTTGCCGAAAATCTGGATAAAGAGCTTGGCGATGTCCTCGTATTTCGGGATGTAGCCGATCGGCGTTTCAATCGCGGTGTATTCGCCGTGCACCCGGCCTTCCATCCACATCAGCCACACTTTCTTGTCCACTTTCTCGTTGATGAAGTTGCCGTCCTCTTTCAGGAAGTAATTCGTCGCAAAGACCAGTGGTTTAACAATCAGCCGATTGCCGAATTTGATATGATTGGTCAGGTAGGTTCCCAGTGGAACAACCAGGAAATCCAGGTTGGCCATCGGGGACAACTCGCGTACACCGACGGCGCCCAGGGTGGCTGCTGTGGTTTCCGATTCCAGTGAAGCGCCGATAAACATGCCGTGCGCCCAGTCGAAGCTCTGATACACCGGCACCGATGTATCGGAATCACGTCCGCCGTAAATGATGCCGCTGACCGGAACACCCTCGGGATCATAAAGTTTGGGATCCACATTTTTGAGTTCGCTTAATCGGATGGTATAGCGGGCGTTTTTGTGCGCCGGTAATATTTCATTGCCTTTCTCGTCTTTCTTCCCTTTCTTCCACTCGCCGGAGAAATTGTTTCCGTCTTCAGGAAGAATCTGACCCATCCCCATCCAGTAAGGCTTGTCGTCCTTCACCAGGACGTTGGAGAAGATCAGCTCGCGCGGCGTGGTGAGCGCTTCATAGATTACCGGGTCGTCGACGGGATTGACGTCCTCGATAATACCGAAAATACCCTGCTCGATGTTGACCGCGTAAGCCTTGCCGTCTTCGCTGTGCCGGATATACGCGATATCATCGCCGACAATCTGCTGTCCCGGAACCATCGCGGTGGATGTCTTGCCGCAGGCGCTGGGAAATGCGCCGGTAAAATAGGTCACGCGTTTTTTGCCTTCCGGCTTGATGCCCATAATAAACATGTGCTCGGTCAGCCAGTCTTCCTTGTTGGCCTTGTAAATCGCCAAACGCAACGCCAGCTTCTTCAAGCCCACGCTGTTGCCCGCGTACTGGTTATTGACCGTCAGCACTTTTTTCCCGAGAACATCGATATAAATTCTGCGGTCCTTGATATTTTTAGTATTGCCCCGTTCATCCAGTTCGCCCGCGGAATGGATCAGATAGAAAAAATCATCCGAGCCGTTCAGTGTTTTAAAATGCTCGTATCCCACCCGGTAGAGCAGGTCTTCGCTGTGGGAAACATAGGCGGAATCCGTGATCTGCAGCGCGGCAATGGAAAAGCGTGAATGGAGCGGCCCCAGGCAGAAGAACCGGACAAAGCATTCCTTGCCTTTCATAATGCCGTCCATAATCCCGCGCACTTCCTTGAGACCTTCCTCCCGATCCTTTACATCGATGATTTTAGATACTTTCATATCGGGGGTCACGAGCAGGCAGGTATTCTTTTTATCGCGTCCCTGGTCGTAGAAACTGTCAAAATGCACGGTATGCCCCGGGATGACCAATTTTTTTTCTTCACCCAGATCCAGAGCCTGTTGGCGGACGTAGCCAATATCAGGAAAACTGTCCGTAATAACGGATACTTTGGCCGGCTTGCATAAATTCACATATTCCTCAACAATTTTTTCCACATGCGGATTGTTAAGGGCTTTGATTTTTTGCAGGTTTTTGTCAGTCAAAATTTTCTTATCGATGTTCAATTGGCGTTCCCCCTGTTTCACTTTATTCTTTTTGTTTGTTCCAGATATAATTTCAAATCACGTTGACTTTTCTTTAAGGACGCATCGCGACTTAAGGACCGGAGTCTCTCCCGAAATCTACCGTAAGCGGATTGAAAATAATCCTTTTACGGCGGTGACTCTAAAGGACAACCCTGCAAAAATCAATAAATATTTTCATAACCTGTATCCTGTTCATCCTCGCGAATGCACGGGGAAAAAATATTTTAGTATTGAGAGGTTGTTCTCCCACCCCCTCAGGATTCGAACCTCATCCGGGCCCCGGGCGCGAAAAAAAATGCAGCCTGCGCCGGGCGCAAGCTGCATTAAGATATCCACTCTAAAACCGATCTCGATTTTGCAGGGTTTCTACCGTCGATCACCCCGGTCTTTGTCCCCACGTCCTCTTCCCGGTCCGTCCTGACGACCGGGGCCATCCCCTCTTCGAGGTCCGTCATTACGTTTGTCGTACTTGCGCTGCTGACCGGGCGGCCGCCGGTCCATCCCTTTTACGCCCCAGTGATTTTCCTTTTCCCAGTGTTTATTTCTCTTCCAGCCGCGCCAGTTTTTTTCCGCATCATGGTAGGGAATGGGACGGTGATCCCACTCATACCCTTTCCAGCGGCGGTCGCGGTAGTCGCTTCTCCAGCCGGGAGGAACCTGCCGGTGGAAAGAAGGCCTGCCCCGGTAATGATTCCATCCCCTGTCATAGTAGCGGGAGCGGTACCAGCGTCCTTCCCACGGGCGCCACCACCAGCCGCCATAAAAAAAGATGTCATCGTCAACGTCGGGGACTGTATAGACATCGGTCTCCGGTATCACCACCACATGGGGCGGCGCCGGGAAAATGATCGGCGGAGGCAGAGGGACATTAATACGAACCTGCACCTGCGCCATAACCGCAGCCGGCAGCAAAACCATTACCGTCAAAAAAATTATTTTCAAAAGAAACTTCTTCATCTGACTTTCTCCTTTCTCAGCAAGGATGCCCCTTAAGCTATTCTTCCATTGAGGGGTGGTTGGGTTGATGATCGCAAACCTATCTTTTTTGCGGGATAATTTCAATCCAGTAATCATCCGGATCGTTGATGAAATAAATCCCCATGGCTTTGTTTTCAAAGCAGATGCATCCCATTTTCTCATGCAGCTTATGCGCCTCGGCAAAATCATCCACCTTAAAGGCCAGATGAAATTCGTTGTCACCCAGATGATAGGGTTCCCTGCGGTCTTTCATCCAGGTGAGTTCCAGTTGATGGGCCGTCCGGCCGTCACCCAGAAAGACCAGAATGAAACCGCCGTCCGGCGGTTCATACCGCTGTACTTCATTCAGATGCAGGGCTTCCTTGTAAAAGGCCAGGCTTTTATCCAGATTGAGCACATTGAAATTGTTATGCGCGAATGTAAACTGCACAGTAATGCCTCCTTTCCTCAAAACGGTCATGCTTTTTCACAGGTCTGTCTCCAGCCTGATCTGCCATCGGTGATTTTCTATAACAGAATTCCTTTTTTTCAAAGGTCAGGAATAAGCTACTATTTTGCTGTTTAAAACCTACCATGTTCTTTACCGCATTCACCCTTATATTAACAAATGAAAAGAGAAAGAGAGGGTTTTTCAACGACGCCCTTTTCAATTCATCAGGCATAAGAAGGAGAAATCAATGGCAGCAAAAATCGGATTATGGATTGACCATCGGCAGGCCGTGATTATCTCGCTCACGGGAAAAGGAGCGGATAAAACCGTCATTAAGTCCAATGCTGAAAAGCACATCCGCGCCGCGGGCGGTTCAAGCCTGAAGGGGTCTTTTAAATCGAGGCTGGTCCCGGCAGACGATCGGCGCGAGCAAGAGTTTACCGGACATTTAAAGATTTATTATAATCAAATTGTAGAGGCTGTCTCGGCGGCCGAGTCGATCCTCATCTTCGGTCCCGGTGAAGCGAAGAAAGAACTCAAAAAGCAATTGGAGAAGAATAATTCTGGCGGACGCATTGCCGGTGTGGAAACTGCAGACGAGATGACCGATAATCAGATTCTGGCCAAGGTCTGCAAATTTTTTAATGTCCCTGTACCGGATGATCAAAACCTGGCGGAATCACCGCATCAGAGGATGAAAACATAGTTGTCCACCCACGCCGGGCTGTCCTGACAGGTGATTGTTTTGGATAACCCCCGTCCTGCGCCGGGCGGGAAGAGGGCTGCATTGAATGAGTCAGCATGAGGAGAAAATAAAGGACTATATTGCCGCCTTTTCACGGGACAAGCTCCGCACGGGCGATTCCATCCTTTATGCAATCGTCGGCGTCAGCTTTCTTGTGGCCGCTCTGGTCGCTTTAGCTTATAGCTACTGGGACTTCAGTTCATTTATCCTGAAAGTCCAGGAACCGAGAAAAGCCGCGGAAGCCATCATTCGTTTTGTCTCGGACCTGCTCCTGGTGATTATCATCGTCGAAGTCATGGGTACGGTCATTCACTACCTGGAAGAACACAAGACGTCGCTTCGTCCGTTTCTCAATATCGGCATCGTCTCCGCGACCCGGGGCATTCTGTCGATCAGCGCCAAACTCTCCGTCGAGACACTTCAGGGAGAGGCCTTCCAAAACGCCATGATCGAACTTGTTGTCAACGTTTCCGTCATTCTGGTTCTCGGCGTGACGCTCAAATTATTGTCCAATACGTTTGAAATGGACGAACGGAAAGAAAAGACCCGTCATCCAGGCGGCGATTGAGAAAATTTTAAACTGCCCTGACTGATCTTTCCCGTCCGGTTGATCCAGGGCGTCGTAAATGGAAATCCATGGCCGGATCTGCCGCGCCCGGATTAATATTCAGGCCTCTTGACTATGCCGGGATCACAACTAAACTAATAAAAAGATTTTGGATCCGGATTTTACAAATCCGCATCCGCTCGCGGGAAACACTAAACCCGTTTACCATGGGAGTTCGAAGTCATGCATGTCCTGCGGCCTCTGTTCATTATTCTGGTTCTCATCGCCCTTATTTTGATCGCCAGAACTTTCTGGATACCGGATGATTTCGGCGTCCACGAACGAGGGTACATGTATGGCTGGCACCGGCTCTCCAATATCGACGAGTGGAAAAAAGTCCCGGTGAAATACCGGGGCGATCCTTTCTGCGCAGGCTGCCATGCAGGACAAACGCAAAAGCTTGCGTCGGCATCTCATAAAGATATTGCATGCGAAAACTGCCACGGGCCGGCCGCGTCCCATCCGGCTGAACCGCGAAAACTTGTTTTGGACCGAAGCCGGGAACTCTGCCTCCGATGTCATACCTTCCTGCCCTATCCTACCAGTCAGCGATCGCAGATCAAAGGCATCCAGCCGGAGCAGCATCATCCCGGACTCAACTGCGTTATCTGTCATAAACCGCACGAGGCGGCGAAGCCCCCAGGGAGAGGCGGATGAACCGGAGAGATTTTATAAAACTGGCTGTGAAAGGAACGACGGCCGTGGTGCTGGCCGGAGGGCTTGATGGAATAATCCGGCCTGCCGACGTGCAGGCCGCAAACGCGCCCCGCCGTTTCGTTTTTCTGGTCGACACCTATAAATGCATCGGCTGCGGCTTTTGCGTGAAGGCCTGCAAACTGGAAAACGATATTCCCTTCGACGCTGATATTTCCCGGACCTGGGTTGAACGATATGTCGTTACCGGCGACGGAGAGGTTTTCGCCGACACGCCGAAAGAGGCCCGGTATGGGTTCACCACCGGCCGGATCGATTTGGGGCGCGGCCGGGTCAAAGACATTCCCCAGGATAAGATTAAAAAGGCCTTCTTTGTCCCCAAACTTTGCAACCAGTGCGCCAAGCCTTCCTGCGTCCAGGTCTGTCCGGTAGGCGCAACCTATCAGACCGCCGACGGCGTGGTGCTGGTTGACAGGAAGTGGTGCATCGGCTGCGGATACTGCATCATGGCCTGTCCCTATGGCATGCGCTTTTTCCATCCGGTTCACCATGTGGCTGATAAATGCAATTTCTGTTATCACCGCATCCATCTCGGCGTTGAACCGGCCTGCGTCATGGCCTGCCCGACAGGGGCCAGGCGGATCGGCAACATCAAAGACCCCGGCGATCCGGTGGGAAGCATCATTCGGACGCAGCGCGTCGCCGTCCACAAACCGGAATACGGCACCGATCCCCGGGTTTACATGATCGGCCTGGGAGAGGAAGTGAGGTAAGCTATGGTTACCGAAGCCTTATGGACCGTCAAAGACCTGTTTGTCTACCCCAATGAATATATCTACTGGAGCATCCAGATCGTGATGTATCCTTTCATGACAGGGCTTGTAGCCGGAGCGTTTGTCCTTTCCTCACTGTATCATCTTTTTGATATTAAACCGCTCAAAGACATTGCCCGGTTCTCCCTGGTTTTTTCCTTCGCCCTGCTGATGGTTGCGCCCCTGCCGCTCCTTCTGCATCTGACACACCCCGAAAGAAATTTCTACGTTGTCCTGACGCCGCACTTCACGTCGGCCATTGCCGCGTTTGGCGTTGTACTGTTTGTCTATGGGTCCGTGGTTGCGTCCGAGTTGTGGTTTCTTTTCCGGAAACACCTCGTGGAAGGATCCCTCAACCTCAAAGGCCGCAAGGATAAGAGCCTGGTTGAAACAATAAAATACTGGGGCTATACCATCCTGACCCTGGGTGCGATGGATTTAAGCGAGGCCAGTCTGAAGCAGGATGCAAAGGCCATCCGGATCCTGGCCGGCGTCGGTGTGCCGATTGCCTGCTTTCTGCATGGCTACGCCGGGTTTATCTTTGGTTCGGTCAAGGCCAACGCCCTGTGGATGACCCCGCTCATGCCGGTCATCTTTATCATGTCGGCTGTTGTTTCCGGAGTCGCGCTGGGCCTGCTCACCTACATCATCATTATGGAAACAAAGAAATTCATCGCGGCCCGGAAACGAACACCGGCCGCTGCCTACACCCTCACCGAAATCAAGAGCGTGGAGACCGTCGCCCTGCAGACAACCGTAAAATATCTTATCTTCTTTATGGTGTTTTCGATCAGCCTGGAATTGCTGGATCTGGTCTTCCGCGGCTATACAGCGGTAAAATCATGGGACATTCTGAGAATCATCATCTACGGAAAGGACTTCATTAATATTTTTCTGCTCCAGTATGTTCTCGGAAACCTGGTGCCCTTCATTCTCCTCCTGCTTCCCGGCATAACGGTCAAAAGAGCCGTCCCGTCTCTTTTGCTGGTTCTTTTCGGGGTCTTCATGATGCGGTGGAATGTCGTAATCGGCGGTCAATCCTTTTCACTGACCTTCTCCGGCTACATGGATTACCACCTGCCGATCATTCCCCAGAGCCTGGCAACCTTTAAAGAGGGGCTGGGCGGCGCCCTGCTCATTGCCGTGCTGCCTTTTATACTTTTCTGGATCCTGAATAAGATTTTCCCCGTTCTGGGGACAAAGGACATTCAGTGAAAAATATCAGGACAGTGTGATGAGAATGGATCAGACAATCAGCAGACTCATATTTCAGGAGATCTTATGAAAAAAACAATTTGGTTTTTGATTCTTTTGGCCGTCGCCATCCCGGTGGTTTGCGGGATAACCATGACCTTTTCCAGAGGGGTGGCCTTATCCTCGCCGAATGCGGCGGATCTTTATGCAACCCATTGCGGCGCCTGTCATGCCGATGGCGGAAACATCATTACTCCCGATCTTCCGGTGAAGGGTTCTTCCAAAATGAAAAGCCTTGCCGCTTTCTCCGCGTTTAACAGAAATCCCGTCAAGGCCGATGGGTCGAAGGGCGTCATGCCTGCCTTCCCCAGGGATAAAATATCCGATGCGGAAATGAAACTCATCTATGAGTATTCGTTAAAACTGCCGGGATCCAAAAAGTAACCCCGGTCGTCACCCGAACGCGGCGCCGGGATGAATTTTCGCGCCTTCGTTCGCCGCGACGTTGCAGAAAGAAAGCGGCATGCTCGAAAAAGCGGCATACCGTTGTTTCCTATTTCTTCAGTTTATCCAGACCAAATGACCTGCTCATCAATTTGTCGAACTGGTTTGTCGGCAAGACCGCCAGAATCGGCAGCTGTGCGGACTGCTTGCCCAGGCGGATGATTTTGGGGATCTTTTTGATAAACAGCTTGTCGATCAGTTTTTTCGAAAGCTCTTCAGCGGATGTCGGATCTTTCTGAGAGGCGGTGGCGCGTGCCCGGACATAGGCATCGATAGGTTTGTAAAACGATCCCTCGCCCAGATTGATGCTGTCGGAAGCCGCTTTGCCGAAGCCGGATTTTATGGCGCCGGGCTGCACCGTCACCACCTGAATGCCGAATGGCGCGAGTTCGATGCGCAGGGATACGGAAAGCTGATTAACCGCCGCCTTTGTCGCACAGTAAGCTCCGGCAAAAGGCGTTGCGCAGATACCCGACACGCTTGAGATATTGACGATCAGCCCGGAGCGCCGCTTGATCATCTGGGGCGCGACTGCCCGGGTGAGGGCGACAAGACCGATGACATTGGTGTCAAATTGACGGCGGAGATCGTCGATGGACAAGTCAATCATCGGCCCGATCAGCGCGTAGCCCGCGTTGTTGACCAGCACATCGATTGCACCGGCTTTGGCCATGACCTCCGCGACGCAGGCGTCAATGGATTGCTGATTCGTGACATCCAGGGCGGCAATTTCTATTTTTTCTTTTTTCAGGTGTTCGATCACCTCCGGCTTTCTTGCCGTGGCGAACACCCTGCAGCCGCGCGACGCAAACTCGCGCGCCAGCGCCAGCCCTATTCCTGACGAGCAACCGGAAATCAATACCGTCGATTTGTTATCCATTTCGTCTCCCTCATCGGTTTGTGGTGGGATATGGTCCGGAGCGGATTGTCGTCGAAATTGGCAATTACTTCAAGATATTTTTTGAACGTGATTTTACCCGGCCGCCGCCATTCATCCGTCGACACACAGCCGTTTTAATGGTTATCCGGGCAGGATTTTTACAGGGGATTATTTGATGGGCAAAAGCTGCTCCAACGCGCCGCACGATCCATGATCCATCAGATCCCGCGCGTTAAAAATAATATCAACGGCTTTCCGGGCCGCCGGCCGCAGAAAATCCGTATCGTCAAATGAAACCATCGGCGCGAGACGCCGCTTTTTGCCGCACCGGCAGGATAGAATGCGGGATTACGGCACGGTTAACGCAGCCGTTTTACTCCCCCACAAATTACAGCTTGCCGTAACTTCGAACTTGTCGCCCTTTGCCGCGGGGATCTTGTAGGTGTAAGTGAAAGTTGAATCGGTCGGCTGTTTGTCGTATTCATTTTTACTGACGGATGTCCCGTTCTTCTTGATTTCGACGATCTTAATACGATGCATGCCGGTGGACGCGGTGTAGTGATCGATCGTAACCGACAGGCTTTCAGCGCCGGCATCATAGGCCAGATTGACGGATGTCGGAGCGGAGGCATACGTAAGATCTGCGCCGGCTGCAACAAAACAAAAGACCAGAAAAACAACCTGAAAATACCTGGCACGCCATAGAACTTTTTTCATCGTTTATTCCCCCTGATTTTAGAGTACTTCTGAAAATACCTGGTCTGGATGACTGATCAAGAAACGCTGCCGCCCCCGATAGACGAACCGTCAACGGACCGGTAAACAATATTGCAAATCGCCGCGCCAAATGCAATCAGATTTCAGCGGTCCGGTCAACGTCAGGGCTCGTTCACCCGGGCCCGCCCGGCATAGCTAAAACGGTTATTATGGAATTTCAGCCTGACTCATGACGATGCGATCCGATTTCTGCATTGCATTCAGCCGGGCAGCTTTCATTTTGTTTTCATCCTTGATCACTTTAAAAATTCTGCCTTTGAAGTCCGTGCACTTCCAGCCATAACCCGTCGGTTCTACAATACAGTCACCAGCGCTTCTTTTTTTCAGAACCATCAGCAAATAATCTCTGTCCGATGATGTCATGGCGATTTCCTCCCGATATAACTGGCGTTCGTTGTAGTGCAGCCCGACAATCCCTACGGCAGTGACGAAAGCCAGAAATGTCATCATGCCTATTATTGCATTTTTTTTCATCACAGGCACCTCCTTTAAATCGGTCGTAAACTTCTTAGCCTCCCAAAGTAAGCACCATGTCCTTTGTGATGAACTTTAGTAAATTCACAAATAATCGGCAATGCGAGAAGAAAGTCAGGGAATCAGCAGGTAAATCCTACCAGCAACAAAAAAAACGGTTCTGCAAAAAAAACTGGCACAGGGTTGCTGTCGCCTGATATCCGTCAGAATGGATAACCGGCGGGTGGAGAATAATGTCCGTTGGATAATCCATAAGACTGTCATCGGAGCTCTATCGAGTAATCCGGGGCGGAAGGGGCGGGATCGGGATTTTTGGAAAACAGTTTATCTCTTTGCTTTAATCTCAAGCATTACCGGGGCAAAAACGATCGTTCGTTTCTGCCTCAGCGCAACATTTTTTTTTGCGGCCTGCATGGCGCGTCCGCTTTATCTTGCTTTGCTGCTCATTGCATTGCATTACTGCGGATAGCCCACCGCCTGAACCAGAATGATGTGCTGCTTATCGCGCAGCTTCATGTTCTTGGCCAGATCATCCCGGTCGACGAGACCCCGGATAACGGACGCGAGGCCTGCCGAAGCGCAATACAGGTAAACATTCTGGGCAATGAAACCCGTGTCCGCCGCTGTGTAGAGCTTCCGGTCGTCGTCGCCGACGCCGAAGCTCACTTTGGCATGGTCGGCCACATAAATTAACTGCAGCGGCGCCCCCGCGACGGCGCTGCGCGAGGGCTGAATGAACTTCGTCGTATTTTTGCGCAGATCGTTTTTTAAAACCGGATCGAGCGCATGGGTTTTCGCGTTGTAGATATAAAGGCCTTCTTCCATCGCCACGTAGACATCAATCTCCTGCCAGTTGACGGCCGACGGGGCCGTCCGCTTGCCGCTTTCGGGCCGGTTGATCCCGAACGCCGCCCACAGCAGATTGGAAAGCACATCGTCAGGAAGCTTCTTCGGACTGATCGCCCGGTTCGTCTGTCGCTCGGCCAGACACTGCATGAGCGGCTTCCCGCCTTTCATATCCGGCGGGGGAAGCTTGATGGGAGCCAAATCGGCGGCAAAGGATGTGACTGCGAAACAAAATAAAGCGGTGATGGTTAGTAATGTTTTTTGAAGCATGGGACCTCCGGATAATATTGTAATTTTTTTTTGCTGGGAAGGGGACTTCAATACAATCGATCGCCGTCTTCCTTATCGAGTACCACAGCAAGCGCCAATGCATTTCGTAACATGAATGCTCCATAATCGTTCGCTAGCGTTAAAAGCAAATCTGCGCCCGATTTAGTCCAATCTGCTTCCTTTACTAAGGTATTTGAAATAGCATTTTCCCTCTTTGGGCAAGCCATATCCTTTGAAGGTTTCTTTATCAAAGCAGCGTATTGTGAAATCAATGATTCGATATATTTGCCTTCATTCATGTCAATGCGCTTTTTCATGCGAGATGCCTCCCAAATTTATATTACGGAATAGTACGCCGCGATTACACACCCTCAAATCCAATTTTTACCAAATATTCATAAATTGGATCATAATACTCAGGACATCGGGTTGGATCTTCCATATCACCATGTGGCACCACAATAACCATACCATGCCTTGCACGCGTCAAAAGAACACGATATGCATTTTTCAAATAACGCTGACGGTCATTTTTTTTAACATGCATCCATCTGTTGCCGCGGAAAGACCAGTATTCCCATTTATCCTTGACATATCTTAAATCCGCATCCCAAGTGCAACAAACCCAATCAAGCTCTAATCCCTGAATTTGAAATTCAGTTGCTACATCTTCGAGATAATAAGATGACCTTACGTCTTCTTTTGTATCTAAAAACCAATGAATAGGATCAACAGGAGTTCTAATATCAATTGCATGAGGTTTTAATCGTTCTGCTTGTGATGAAACTACAATTCCATAACGTTCGGTGCCACGTGCTTGGTTTTTTAGCCACCGTTTTGCATTTGAAAGATCACGCGTAATCACAATAGGAAATTTTTCTCTAATTTTATCCAGTGAGCTACGTGCACCTTCTATATCAAGATCGAGCATTTGCTTTACCAACAATGAAACATTCTCCGCGCGGAATGACCGCATCGATACAGCAAGGTGCAATGCATCGTTGTATACGCCATTTGGACGCAGCATTAATTTATTTACTGCATCACCAGCAGAATACTCGCTGTCCGTAAGGCGAGACGATATGTAAACATGCCACTCAGGAAAAGAACGAATCAAAGAATTAATCCATTCGGATATACCTGCCTCACCAGTATTAATTTCCTGTCCACCACCCACAAGACATACAATAACAGCCCAATCAGCATGTCTGTCCAAACAAGATATTAGAAATTCTGGTTCAGACTTATCGAAATTTGAATTTTTCTTTTTACGGCGCATAAAACTAGATGTCTGCATGTAGTCCCATGCTCTTTGAGCTTCATCAAATAGTGCAACGTGTTCGATAGGTGCTTTTGTTTGATCAAGAAGGCATTCATCGCGAAAGTGATGAATATTCTGAATAAACATCTTTACATTCGCCATTACTTCACTTTTTTTGGTCTTCTTTCCGTTTTCCTTGTCAATGCGTACTTTATCTCTTGTCAGCGCTTCACGAAGAACAGCGACAAGTGGTCCATTGCCGGAAAGAAATACACTATAAAGATCATTCGTTTTATCAATATGAGTGGTCGCAATATTTAGACCAACCAATGTTTTCCCTGCCCCTGGAACGCCTGTAACAAAGCAAATAGACTTTTGCGATGCTTCTCTTGATTGACGGATAATATTAGAAATTACGTTAGTCGTTATATCGAGATTAATGGCACTCGCGTCATTTCGCGATATTTCTTTAACAGAGTGACCATTATAAAGAGCCATTGCCGCTTCAACAATTGTGGGGGTAGGACTATATCGCCCATTTTCCCAAGTCAGTGGATCAATATTCTTACCTTCACAAAAGCTCAAAACGCTTTCAATTACTTCGCCAAGCATTGATGAATTACATTTTATGGGAAAAAGAAGTTTATCGTTATGTTGGGTTGCAGAAATAACGTACTCGTTAATACTGGCGGCTTTTGTTGCAATTAAAATTGGTGCAATAAGTTGTCCATGGCTAGACTCATGGAAATTTTTTAGATCCAGAGCATAGTCCCATACTTGATCAAGAGCATACGATGTAAATATTTTTTCCCCTACTTTAAACTCAAGCACAAATATAACGGAACCTATTAGAAGCAATACATCTATTCTTTGCCCCATGCGTGGAATAGAAAATTCAAAATATATCATCCCTCGAAAATGAAAGAGCGATTTACAAAGTATATTTATCTCTTCTAACCATGCATCTCTCTGTAATTGTTCAAGCGAGAATGTATTACTTATTGCCAATTTCCCCAATATTTTTTCTGGAGATGTTTCAAGAAAATCTTCAATGGTCGTTGAATAGTATGCGCGATTCATATATCAATTCCAAACATGTTGTATTTCAATATGAAATTTGATCGTAGCAATGATACCGATTCTCGGAAACAATGCAACTATTAAATATATAATTGTAATTAAATATATAAGAACTAAGAAACGAAAATTCATAATGCATATTATTGTTTCAAAAGTAGCAGTTGAACCGGGGCTTCCCGTGAGCGAATCAGCCCGAAATGTTGTGACTCTTGGCGAAATGGAGTATTCCATTTAAAGCAAAGCGCTATCTTTGTTGATGTCGTCGTCGGCTTCCTCAGCGTATTCGAAATACGCCTGCGGAGCCTCCTCCTAGCCGCCGCGATATCATCTTTGATTTAAACGGAATCGGGCGGATGAACTGTTTGAGCCCGCAGGGCGAGTTTTCGGCTGTCGCGGAGTGAGCTTAGAGCCAGAGTTGCAGGGCATTTTGAGCGATGGGATGCCCCGGTGCAACTGCCACCTTATAGTATTTTCTGGAGATACCCCCGACAGAACAGACTGACCTGGCGAATACTGGACGGGAATAACAAGGAAAGATTTTCACCCGCCCTCAATCCCTCCCATCAAGGGAGGGAAGCGAATAGTTTCCCCTATAATAATGTAATATTTTGGATATCGGCCTGCTTCGATGTGATGAAAGAAAGATGTCTCCTTTCAGCCGACATGACAGTTTCCTGAATGCTTGTCTGCAAGGGAATGATGATAAGACTGGATTGCCCGGTCAAGCCGGGCAATGACGAATTGAGTAGTCCCCCCTCCCTTGATCCCTGCTCTGACCACCTAGCCACCTGGAGGTGGCACGAGGGCACACTCGGGAATAACAAAGATGGTTTCTTTCACCCTCCCTCAATCCCTCCCATCGTACCCTAAAGGGCACAAGCGGGAGGGAAGAAAAAAACGCATTCGATATGGAACGACCATTTGCCGTCGATCTCTTCCCTCATCACCTGCAATTGACACGTGGGGAGGGAAATTAAAGAGGAAGTCTTATTTCATTTTATCAAGAAACTCGCGGAAGACGCTGAGGGGCTGGGCGCCGACGATCTTGTATTGGTTTTTCACGATAAACAGGGGAATGCCGGTGAGGCCGAGCGACTCCCCTTCCCTTCTCGCATCGTCGAGCCGCGATTCGTAACGGCCATCGCTGGCGGCGGCAAGCATTCCTTTTGCATCCAGACCGCTTTTCGCGGCGACGGCGGCAATCACATCCGGGTTTCCGATATCCAAACCTTCGGTGAAATAGGCGTGAAACATGTTTTCATGAAACGCCTCGTACGCGCCCGCGTCGCGGGCATACTCGGAAGCCAAGAGCGCCAGCCGCGAGTTGGAAAGAAGCTCATGGGTGTTAAACACGATGTCCAGTTCTTTGCCCCGATTATTTAGCTGCTCATAAAACGGCGTGAGGTCGCGGCCCTTGAATCGCTCGGCAAGCAGCATGCCCCCGGGCGGCGTTTCCGGATGCAGCTCATAGCTGACCCAGTGATCTTCGATCGGATATTCCTTTTTCAACTGATCGACAAGACCCTTGCCGATATAGCAGAAAGGTCAAATGTAATCGGAAAAGATTCTGAAAGTGATCATGGTTTTACTCCTCACGTGTAAAAGGTTTAACGACCTGCCGATGAACAAAAGCTGTCTGAATGTACTCGAAATTGCCGCTTGCTTCAAATGGTTTTTTGGGAATGCTTTTGCCGAACACATGAGATTACCACTCCCTCGTCAGAGAGCACGGCAACGCCTGACGAGGGCTTTTGAGGTAGAGGCGTCTTCCAGGAAACTTCAGGGCAATCTGCCGGAACAAGGGGTTGCAACCCCTTGTTCTAACAGTGCTTGGATAGATCAATTTCTTCCATGAATAACTCAGTACATAGTTCCGGGTAAATTGTCCGTAATGACAAACAAGAATTACAATACAATCTCCTGCACCGGCATGACGGCTCTTATGGCAATTCGCAATTGTGGCACGGTCTGTACCCGAAAATGAGGACATGAAATGGGGATGACCGCGCACACAAAATCGCCGGTGTTAAAATGGAATAATTTTCCCCACAATTGAGTGGACACGGGAGTATTCAGCATTATTATAAGTGAGATAGGCCAAAATGAAGCACAATACGCAGGAAATGGAAGAACTTATGATAAAAACGGAAGACTGGATTCGGGCCATTGCGGGCGGATTGGCGCTGATTTCCGTTGCCTTGGGCTATTTTCATCACCCTTCCTGGCTGCTCTTTACCGCTTTCGTCGGAGCAAACCTCCTGCAATCGGCCTTCACCAAGTGGTGCCTGATGGAAAATATTCTTGAGAAACTGGGCATCGCCCGCAGGTCTGTATTTAATTAATTTTTCACACGGAGATCGGGCATGCAATCGCGATTCAATGTCATATCCCCCTCAAAGGCTATTTTGCCGGTGCTCATTGCCGGTTTACTTTTTTTTCTTCCGGCCATCCCGCAGGCCGGGGCTCAGACGAAGATACCGGAGCGGCGGATGAGCGTCATCGACGCGGTGCGCACCGCTCTGGCTGATAACCATGAAATCAAAGCCGGACAGAGCATGGCGTACGCCCGGGATAAGGAAATCGGCATTGCCCGCAGTTATCTGCTGCCGAAGCTATACGTGGAGGGACGCTACCTCCGGACCACCAATCCCAGCTATGCGTTTATGTCCAGGCTCAACCAGGAGCGCATCAATGCGCAGGATTTCGATCCGGAGCGATTGAACCATCCCGATCCGATCAACGATTTTCAATCCTCCCTGACCCTGGAGCAACCTCTTTTTGTGCAAAAGGCCTATGTCGGCCTGAGCATGTCCCGGACGGAAGCCCGGGCGGCAAAGGTTGAAGTGCTGAGGAAAAAAGAGGAAATTGCCTTTCAGGTCGTCAAGGCCTGCCTTGCCATCGCAAGCCTCAAAGAATATGCCCGGT
The DNA here is from genome assembly GCA_036528635.1 of Deltaproteobacteria bacterium. GTDB lineage: Bacteria > Desulfobacterota > Syntrophia > Syntrophales > Smithellaceae > UBA8904. Next base: position 41,238 of record JAIGNE010000019.1, on the reverse strand, counting down.
CTGTTGAACAAGCGGTGGAAGAAACCCGCGAGCACAAACGGGTGGCGGACTTGCGTTATCAAAATGAGATCGGCCAGTATGCGGACGCACTGCGCACCGCAACCGCTCTCATGGAAGCGCGCCAGAAGAAAAGTATCGCGGAAAAAAATCTCAGCCTCGCCAAACGCGGCCTGGGCCTGCTGCTTGCGACGACGGAAGCGATTGACGTGGAAGACGGCGGAATCGACTTCCCCTTAAACGACCTGCCCGTTTATCTCGCCGCCGCCGATTCTAGGAGCGACATCCATGCGGCCGAGCTCAGAAGCGAAAATGCCGCCCAGAATATCAGGATCGCCGAAGCCGGGTATTTCCCTTATGTCGGCGTCGGAGGAACCTATCAGATGAACGACCACAATTTCCCGCTGGGATCCGAGGGAACCAACTGGCAGGTCATGGCCTTTCTGCGCTGGGACCTGTTTGACGGCACGAAGCGGGAATTTGAACGCGCCAAAGCCAAACACCTGGCGAGCGGGGCGCGGGAGCAGACGGCCGCCCTGAAAAAAGGGGTCTCCTACAAAATTTACGAAGCTTACCTGAATGTCGAAGAGGCCCGCAAAAATATCGAACTTGCGGAGGAAACCCTGAAAACGGCAGACGAAGGGACGCGCCTCCTGAAGATGCGCTACGAAAACGGCTTCTCATCGCTTGCCGATCTGCTCTCAGCGCAATCGAGCCTGGAACAGGCCAGGGCCGGTCTGGTGGAGCGGCGAAACGCTTATCAAACTGCGCTGGCGACACTGAGCTTCGAGAGTGGAACGATATTGAAGGATTTGAATCTGGACCGAGAAACGCCTTGATGGAGATACACATATGAAAGAACAAAAATATCGCACTGTGACGGCGCCGGGTTTACTTGCGGCGCTGCTTCTGCTTGCCGCCGTAACCGTCGGATGCAAGGGCCAGCCGGAAAAAGAAACCGTCAAACGGCCGGAAATCGCAGGCGTCACCCTGACCCTCGTTTCCCCCCAAACGGTGGGCAGCGTCTACGAAACCACCGGAACCGTGCGGTCCGACCGCACAAGCGTTGTCGCCAGCAGGGCAATGGGTGTGGTCACTTCCCTGCTTGTCCGGGAAGGCGATTCCGTCCGCGCCGGACAGCTGCTTCTGACCATCGACGCGCCGGACGCCGGGGAGCGCGTGCGCGCCGCCTCCATGGCGCTGGAATCGGCAAAACAGAACACGGCGCTCGCCGAAAGGACCTGGCAGCGATATAAAAACCTCTATGAGGCCAAAGCCCTGACCCGCCAGGAGATGGATCAGATTGAGACGCAGAAGAAAGTCGCCCGGTCAGACTATGAACGGGCGAAAGCAATGGCGGATGAGGCCCGGACATATCTGTCTTTTGCGCGGGTCACGGCGCCTGCCGCCGGACAGGTGACGGAAAAACGCATCGATGTGGGCAGCATGGCGAGTCCCGGCATGCCGCTCCTGGTTATTGAAGGGGGAGGAAATTCCCATATCGAAGCGTCAATTGATTCCGGCATGGGAACCAAAGTAAAAACCGGCATGAACGTAGAGGCCGTCGTTGAAACATTCGACAAACCCCTCCAGGGGACTGTCCGGGAAGTGCTGCCCGCCGTTGACCCGCAGTCCCGGACCTTTACCATCAAAGTGGGGCTGGGTGATGTCCGTCCCCGCAGCGGACTTTTTGCCCGCATCAGAATACCCACCGGCAAGCAAGACACGATTGCGGTCCCCGATCAGGCCATTGTTCAAAAAGGACAGCTGACGGGTGTTTACACCGTCGATCCGCAGGGGATCGTGACCTATCGGCTGGTCCGCGCGGGTGCCGCGTCCGCCGGGAGCACGGAAATCCTGTCGGGTCTTCGGGCCGGCGACCGGGTCGTAACAGGGGGAATCGAGCGGGTCATCGACGGCGGCATCATTTCGGGAGCGCAATTAAAATGACAGGAATCGGAATTTCCGGGAAGATTGCCCGCGCCTTCATCAGCTCCAAGCTGACGCCGCTCCTTATCGCAGCCGCGCTTCTCCTCGGGCTCTTTGCGGTCCTGGTGACCCCGCGCGAAGAAGAACCCCAGATTGACGTTCCCATGGTGGACGTCTATGTGAGCTATCCCGGTGCGTCGCCCAAAGAGGTTGAAGAACGGGTCACGATCCCCATGGAGAAATTCCTCTCGGAGATCAAGGGGGTCGAATACATCTATTCCATTGTCAGGCCGGGATTTAATATCACCATTGTGCGTTTTTATGTCGGCGAAAACATGGAAGAGAGCCTGGTGAAGCTATACAACAAGCTGATGTCGCACTACGATCTGATTCCGCCGGGCGTATCTCAGCCCATCGTAAAACCCAAATCCATCGACGATGTTCCCATCCTGTCGCTTACCCTCTGGAGTCAAAATCCTCAGTATACCGGATATGAACTCCGGCGGGTGGCAACCGGCCTCTGCGGGGAACTGAAGAAAAATGCGAATGTCTCGGAGTTTTCGATCATCGGCGGACAGCGCCGCCAGGTGCGGGTTGTCCTGGACCCGCAGCGCCTGCGGGCCTATCGCCTGTCGGCTTTTCAGATCATGGACACGCTGGAGAAAGCCAACGTCGTTATTCCGTCCGGCGTTTTTCCCGCGGGCAACCGCGAGATGATCGTGGAGACGGGACGCTTTCTCAAGTCGTCCCGGGATGTGGAGGACCTGGTCGTTCATGTCTTTAACGGCCGCCCCGTTTACCTGAAAGACGTCGCGCAGATCAGCGACGGACCGGAGGAAGCGGCAAATTATGTTTTTATGGGACTGGGTCCGCAGGCGGCGGCAAAAGGGCTTGCGGGCAGCCCGGCCGGTCAGTATGAGGCGGTGACCATTGCCGTCTCCAAGCAGAAGGGCGCCAATGCGAGTATTGTCGCCGATGAAGTATTCCGCAAAGTGGATGCGCTCAGAGGCCCCTTGATCCCCAGGGACGTCCAGGTGACCGTGACCCGCAACTACGGGGAAACGGCCAGGGACAAATCCGATGAACTTTTGTTTCACATGCTGCTCGCCACCATTTCCGTGATTATCCTCATTGCCGTATTCCTGGGCTGGCGGGAATCCATCGTCGTCGCCGTCGCGGTTCCCGTGACGCTCGCCCTGACGCTTCTGACGACCTATCTTTATGGCTATACCCTGAACCGTGTGACGCTGTTTGCCCTCATCTTTTCCATCGGCATCCTGGTTGACGACGCCATTGTCGTCGTCGAAAACATCAACCGCCATTTCCGGATGCACAGGATCGAACCCCTGACCGCTGTCTATGCCGTGGATGAAGTCGGCAATCCGACGATACTCGCCACCTTCACGGTCATTGCCGCCCTGTTGCCCATGGCCTTCGTCTCGGGGCTCATGGGGCCCTACATGCGGCCGATCCCGGTGGGCGCCTCGGCGGCCATGGTCTTTTCGCTGCTGGTCGCCTTCATTGTGAGCCCCTGGCTGGCCTATATCGTTCTGAAAAATGTCCGGCACAAACCCGAAGAGGAAGGGGAGAAAAAAGGGCTGGCCCGCTTCTATGATCAAATACTGGGCCCCCTGGTCGATGTGCGGAAAAAACGTATCATCGCTTTCTCGGTCATCCTCGCGCTTCTTCTACTGGCCTTCGTCCTCGTGCCGCTCAAGCAGGTCACCATGAAGATGCTGCCCTTCGACAACAAGAGCGAGTTACAGGTTATCATCGATACGCCCGAAGGGCGGACGCTGGAGGAAACCGCCGCGCTGACGCGGGAGCTCGCGGAGTATCTGAAGACGGTGCCGGAGGTGACGGACTACCAGACCTATACGGGCACGGCGTCGCCATACAATTTCAACGGCCTGGTCCGTCACTACTTTCTGCGCACAGGGAGCAACGTGGCCGACATCCAGGTCAATTTCGTGTCCAAGGATCACCGCCAGGACCAGAGCCATGATATCGCCAGGCGCCTCAGGCCGGAACTGAAGCGAATCGCGGACCGTTACGGCGCCCGGATCAAAGTCGCCGAACTGCCGCCCGGTCCGCCGGTCCTGAGTACGCTGGTTGCGGAGATTTACGGTCCCGATACATCGCGCCAGATCGAAATCGCCAGAGCCGTGCGGGATATCTTTGAAAAGACCGACGGCGTCGTCGATGTGGACTGGTTTGTGGAAGACGATCAGCGAAAACTCACGTTTGAGGTCGACCGGGAAAAAGCCGCCCAAAGCGGCATCAGCACGGAGGCTGTCGCCCGGACACTCCGGATTGCACTGGCCGGAGCCCCGGCCGGGCTCGCGCATATGGAAACCGAAAAGGAGCCCGTCGAAATCCTGCTGCGCATGCCGCAGGCCACGCGGTCCAATGTGACTGCTTTGCAGTCGCTTACGATTCCCACGCCTTCCGGAAAACTCGTTTCGCTCGCGGAGCTTATCACGGTCCGCGAGGGGATCGAAGACAAGACGATTTATCACAAAAATCTGAAGAGGGTCACCTATGTGACGGGTGATGTTGCCGGAACGGAAGAAAGCCCGGTTTATGCCATCCTGAAGATGAAGAAAGATATTGAAAAGCTGAAACTGGCCGAGGGGTATGAGCTCAAACAGTATTCATCCGTCCAGCCCTGGCTGGAGAATCAATACGCAATGAAATGGGACGGGGAATGGCACATTACGTATGAAGTCTTCCGGGATCTGGGCCTGGCGTTTGCCGTCGTCCTCATTATTATTTACATCCTGGTTGTGGCCTGGTTCAAAAGCTTTGTGACGCCGCTCGTCATCATGGCCCCCATTCCGCTCACCCTGGTCGGGATCCTGCCCGGCCACTGGATTTTCGGCGCCTTCTTCACGGCGACCTCGATGATCGGGTTCATTGCGCTGGCGGGCATTGTGGTGCGCAACTCCATCCTGCTCGTCGATTTCATCCAGATGGAGTGGCGCGACACGGGTGACCTGCGACAAGCGCTGATCCGCGCGGGGGCTGTCCGTTTCCGGCCCATTGTACTCACGGCGGCGGCCGTGGTCGTCGGGTCCTTCGTCATGATTTTCGACCCTATCTTTCAGGGACTCGCCATCGCCATGATGTTCGGCGCCGTGGCTTCCACCTCGCTGACGCTCATTGCCGTGCCGCTGCTTTACTATGAATTTTTCAAGAATAAGCCATGCCCGCTGAAAAAAGAAGAAGCGGCCGGGGAAGAAGAAGACTTGAACAATCCGCTGCCATGATCGGCGCGGGAAGAAACTTTGCCGGGACGCGGAAGACTATGTCATTCGGACCCGGCGTTTTAGTCAATCTGACGTTTTCCTTGTAGCCTTTTAAAGATGACTTGATGCGCTTTCCGGCAGCGGGCTGCTTTCTTGCGGAGATCGGGCAGTACGCGTCTCTTCTATGATACACGATAATTGACGTCTTTCGAAAATTATGCAAGATGACAATCGTCAAGGGTTGTCTGGAAATGACGATCATTTTTAAAAGACAAGGAGATTCTTTATGAAAGACACACAACGCGTTGCCATCATCACGGGTTCATCCCGGGGCGTAGGCGCCGCAACAGCCCGGCTGCTGGCCCAAAAACACTACCATGTGGTGATCAACTACACAAAGAGCGAAAAGGAAGCTCGGGACGTCCAGGCGGCCTGTGAGGCCCTGGGCGCCGAAACGCTGCTGTGCCGGGCCAATGTTGCGGAAGATGAAGACTGCCGGCGCCTGGTCAGTGAAACCATGGCTAAATGGGGCCGCATCGATGCCCTGGTGAACAACGCCGGAACGACGAAATTCTGCGCTCATGATGATCTGGAGGGCTTGACGAAGGAAGACTTCTTAAGCATCTACAACACCAATCTCGTGGGGCCTTATCAGATGATCCGGGCGGTGGCCCCTCACATGAAAAAGATCGGGAAAGGCTCCGTCGTCAATATCGCCTCGACCGCCGGAATAAACGGCAACGGAAGTTCCGTGGCCTATTGCGCCTCCAAGGGGGCTCTCATCACCATGACCCGATCGCTCGCCCGCGCGCTGGGGCCCGAAATCCGGGTCAATGCGGTCTGTCCGGGATTCATCCAGGGAGAATGGCTGCAAAGCGGCATGGGCGCTGAAAATTACGAAAGACTGAAGAACCATCTGGAAGCAACCCTGCCGCTCCGCATGACGGCTACTCCGGAGACCATCGCGCCCACGATCCTTTATTTTATTGAGGATGCCGAACTGGTCACCGGCGAGACGCTGGTGCTCGACAGCGGGAGCCACCTCGGAGGTAAAATCACGGTCAGTTCCCGCATGGATTAACCGGAATTGCAAAGGCAGCAAGGAAATGACCGGACATTTCCGGGCAAGGATACCCCGGCCCCCCGGTGACCAAGGGGGAAGGTCACGTGGGGGGGCCCGGGGCCAAACAAAGAAGGGGCAAATAAATTTAAAACCGTCTGGAGCGGGTGGAACAAGGACATGATAGCCTGACCGTGTTTGTCCGCTTCCTGACGAATAATAACGGAAGCGTTACCGCCTCAGGTTTTCAATGATGGAAACGACTCCCTGGCCGCCGCCGCAGCACGATGAAAAAAGACCATACCGGCCGCCCGTTCGCTCCAGCTGCTTCATCGCAAAGATGGCGCAGCGCGCTCCGGAGGCGCCGTTGGCATGGCCGAAGGCAATCGCGCCGCCCAGCGGGTTCCATTTATTCATATCGATCTTTTCACCGGTCTGCTTTTCCAGTTCTTTGATGACGGCAAGATTCTGGACGGCAAAGGCTTCATTGCATTCAATCACATCGATATCGGAAAGTTTCAAACCCGCCCGTTTCAGGGCAATGGGGATAGCATGGGCGGGGGCGATGCCCATGATGGACGGATCAACGCCGTATTCCGCGCCGCAGATCCAGCGGGCAAAGGGTTTGTAACCCCAGGCTTTCGCTTTCTCGGCGGTCATCATCAAAACGAAGGCGCCGCCGTCATTGAGGCCGGATGCGTTGCCCGCCGTGACCGTCCCTCCGTCTTTCTGGAAAGCCGGCGGCAGCTTGGCCAGTGCTTCCAGGGGTTCCAGCCGGGGATGTTCATCTCTCCTGAATTCCAGCGGCGGTTTCTTTTTTCCCTGGGGCACAAAGACGGTAATAATTTCATCTTCAAAATAGCCCGCGTCCATCGCTTTTTTGGCCAGCGTCTGGCTGCGAAAAGCAAATTCGTCCTGCTCCTGCCGCGATATATTGTACTTCACCTGTAAATTTTCCGCCGTGAGGCCCATCTGAAAGGGCGGATACGCCCGGCCTTCTTTCGGTTTCGGCTGCAGCTCATAATCCAGCTGTCTGGGCGGGGTAATGCGATAAGGCGGGGTGCTCGAAGAAACTTTAAACGGAAGCTGGCTGAAGGATTCCATGCCGCCCGCAATAATGGTGTCCGCCTGGTCGCAGAGGATTTTCCAGGCCGCATGATTGATGCTGTCGATGGCGGAACCGCACTGCATTTCCACGTAAGAGGCCGTTGTCGTCACGGGAAGACCGGCATCCAGCACAATCCAGCGGGCCGGATCAAGAGCCCGGGCCACATGAAAAGCCGTTCCGGCGAATACGGAATCGACAACGCCCCGCTCGCAAATCTTCGTTTTATCAACCAGCCCTTTCAGGGCGATGCTGCCCAGCTCTTCCGCGGTAAAATCTTTCAGGCTTCCGCCCAGCCGTCCGAAGGCTGTTCTCACGCCTTCAACAAAAACCACTTCTCTGTCTTTCATAGTGAAACTCCCATTTCATTTGAATTGCCATCGAACTTGCGGCAATCTTTTTTTGTGATGATAAAATTCGCTTTTAATCGATACCCTTCCGTCGTTTATAAATAGCCGTAGGCCAGCCAGCCGCCGTCAATGTTGACGATGCTGCCGGTCATGTAGGCGGATTCCTCGGAGGCGAGGTAGACGGCCAACGAGGCGATATCCTCAACCTCTCCGATCCTGCCCTGAGGCGTGCGCTTTAAAATGGCCTCCAGGGAAATCGCACCTTTGTCAATAACATCCTGGACAAGCTCGGTGCGGATATATCCGGGAGCGATGGCGTTCACGCGGATCTTCCGGTCGGCCCATTCAATGGCCAATACCTTGGTCAACTCGTTCACCGCCGCTTTGCTGGCGCAGTAAGCGGCGCGCCGGGGCGCGGCCAGAATTCCGTTGACCGAAGAAATGTTGATGATGTTGCCGCCGCCCTGGGGCATCATGACGCGCGCCGCCGCCTGAGATGCATAGAACACGCTGAACAAATCCGTTTCCAGCGCGGCGCGCCAGTCTTCCGGCTTAAGATCTTCGGACGGACCACCCATGGTGATGCCGGCATTGTTGACCAGCAGATCCAGACGGCCATACCGGGCAACCGTCTTTTTAACCAGATCATTGATGCTTTCAACGTTTCTCACGTCAACGGAAATGGCCGCGGCTTCACCGCCCGCCGCCTTGATTTCCCGGACGCCTTCTTCCAGAACCGAAAGCGTTCGGCTCGCCAGGACGACAGAGGCTCCTTCTTGGGCAAACCGCAGCGCAATGCCTTTACCGATGCCCTTGCTGGCGCCCGTAACAATCGCCACTTTATTTTTCAGTTTCATATGATCCTCCCGCATTGGGGTTATGCATTCTTCCCGGCGCGCAGTTCCGCTTTTTTCTGAATGGCGGCGCTGCGCAATTCCACGGTCAATTCACGGCCGGCGGAAAGTTCCGGAGCGAAATTGCGGATGAAATCAATTTCCGCGTCCGTCGGACGTTCGGTCTCAGCCAGATCCGGCGATACCTGCAAATCCCACGGAATGTCTTTTTTGACGGATTCGAGGCTCACCCCCGGATGAATCGTCGCCAGGTACATCTCTTTGGTTGCCGCATCAAAACGGAAAATGCCTTTGGTGCTGATCAGCGCCGACGGCCCGGAGCCTTCGGGAAACAAACCCGTTTTGTCCCGGCTGTCCCCTCCTTCGAGGTAACCGGGGGATGTGAAATAATCCAGTTTGTTGACAAAGGCGCCGCCCCGCATGGTGAGGACGGTCCGCCTGGCATAGGAAATGAAATCCGCCGCCCCGCCGGACCCCGGCAGACGCATGGTGGGTTTTTCATAATCGCCGATAACGGTCGTATTGAGATTGCCGTATTTATCGACCTGAGCCACGCCCAGAAAACAGACGTCGACGAAACCGCGGTAGGTGGCGGTGAAAGCCGAAAAAAGATCCGTGGCGTAGGAGAATCCGCGGGCGGAATGCGCATCGGCAATATTATTCAGCGACAAAAGGGGGCGGATATCGACGATGCCCGATTCCATCATGAGCGTTGCGTGAGGCGCCAAAAGCGATTTGGCGAGGGCTCCCGCCGTCATGGGCACGCCGACGCCCAGGACGACATTCTCATAATCATGAATTTCACGGGCCACCGCAATGGCCAGCAGTTCATCGAGCGTATAAGGTTTACCCATAAACTTTCCCTCTGTCTTTTAGTAATTTTTCCAGCTCCGGAAGCGTCACCCCCATGCTTCTTTCCCGGCCTGCGCGGTCCCAGTGCGAGGTAAAGGCCGAGCCGTAGTCGGCAGGCGCGGAGTAAAAGGGTTTGGCCCTGAGTTCATCAAGCGTCTCTGAACCGAACTTCGCAATGTAATGGTTAATATAGTGCGCACGGTCCTTGCAGCCGTAAACCCATTCATCCATCCAGGCCGCAAGCCCGGAAGCGGTGGCCGCAGCCGAGGTAAATAAACCGTTATACATGAACGTATCGACATTATAGTATCCCAGCACTTCCGTGGGATGGGCGCCCCAGGGGGCCTCGACCACCGCATTAACCCGATACGCCGGAATAATCGTCAGATGGGGGCTCGACTGGATGATATCGTGATCGACAATCTCTTCGCAGGAGACAATGATTTTTTTGCTGGCCAGCGCCGCCGCCGCCACACTTCCCATGGCGCCCCAGTATTGAGCGTTGCCTTCGGCATCGGCCCGCTGAACGTGAATGACGCACACATCGGGCGAGGCAGCCGGTACGGTTAATTTGTCTTTACCCGTGTAAGGGCATTGGATGACCCGGAATTTGTTTTCGCCCATGAACCCGCGTCTGCGGAAGATATCGGTCACCATGACCCCTTCCAGCACCGGCATGAAGGAAAACCCGTGCATGCCGGCAACCAGCCGCGCGTTATACTCAAAATTGGTGTAATCCTCGATTTCCAGCGTTCCCGCGTTCAGCGCCCGTTCGACCGCGGAGCCGCCCTTCTTGCCTCCGGAACGCATGACATAGGTCGTGACCAGACGGTTGACACACCCGGCGGCAACCAGAACCTCCACATCGAAAATGCCGGATTGTGAATACAGGGTGAAGCCTTTCCTGCCTTGCCTGGCAATCTCATAGACCAGTTCGGCGCAGCTTCCCACCGTATAATTGCCGATCACCAGCTCATCGCCGTCATGGACGAATTTCGCAATCGCCTCCCGGGCGCTCATGACCTTGCCGTCAGCGTCTCCCATTTTTATATCCTCGCTTTTTCTGAACCCGAAATCGCTTTTCTCCCCCTCTTTTTTAAGATGGATGACCCCTTTCATCACAAGGGATGTCCGGGGTCATCCCGTAAGGAGGGAATGGGCGATCTAAAACATCAAACTTAATTCCAAAAACTGTTTTGCTGCTACTTCATCTTGCAGCCCGTATCCGCACAGGGCACTTCCACATCCTTTGCGGGAGTCATGCCCTTGGGCGCTTCGAAAGCATGTTTGAAATACTTATTCTTGGCCACAATTTCAGTGTACCAGTAAGGAACCTGGGCCTGGTGATCGCAGGCTCGCATCGTCCAGACGCCGGCAGGGCCGTCATAGGACAGGCCTTCCCACGCCTTGATGACCGCCGCTACGTCGGTCGTTCCGGCCTTTTTGACGGCCTCCGCCCAGAACATGGTGGCGATGTATGCTTTGCCGCGCAGCCAGGTCGGATAATATCCTTTGTCCTTGTAGAATTTGGCGACAAAGGCTTCATTTTTCTTGGTGGGAATGGACAGCGTGTAAATTTCCGCTCCCATATTGCCGATCATCAGGCTGTCATTGCCCAGCGCGTCGATGGTGACTTCGTCATTGATATAGTAAGAGAATATTTTCTGGCTCATCCCCATGGGACGTCCCTGTTTAAGGAGCAGCGTCAAATCATTGCCCCAGTTCGGCGTGAAGATGACATCCGGTTTTGCCGCAATGAGCTGACTGACATAAGGGCCGTAATCCTTGGTGCCGGCCGGGTGATAGAGTTCGGCGACGATTTTCGTCGCGGGGCTGATCCTGGCCATCTCTTTTTTGAAAGCGGACAGTGCTTCCTGACCGAAAGAATAATCCTGGGCGATAATCGCGACCTTCTTGTAACCCAGTTTCGCGATCAACTGCGCCAGAGCGAATGAACGGCCGTCGGTGCTGCCGCCGGGCCGGAAGAAATTCTTGCTGCATTTCACGCCGGTCATGCTGGCGGCGTCCATTCCGTAGGTGAACATGATGACATTCTGTTTTTCCGCCAGCTGTTCCATGGCGGCGCCGACCGAGCTTCCCGTACCGCCGCAGAAGAATTTCACGCCGTCTTTCAGAATCAGATTCTGGGCTTTGCGGGTTGCCACGTCCGGTTTCAACTCGGAATCAATCCGGACCACTTCCACTTTTTTCCCCAAAAGTCCGCCGGTCTCATTGATGACTTTAACAGCGTACTCCACGCCATCCAGATAGCGTTCACCGATGTCCTTGAACGTTCCCGACAGGGGCTCCGTGACGCCGAGCTTGATGGTGTCACCGGCTGCCGCTGCGAAACCGGGCATTGCCAGCATGAAGACCATGGTAAGAAAACACAAACCGTACACAATCTTTTTTCTCATAAAACACCTCCCATTTTTCTGTTGTTCATTTCTTTTTTCACGCTCAATAAACACATAAAAGCAGTGACCAGGCATTTCGCACAACTCAGCAATCCGGCTTTGCCAGATCAGGACGGATTGCGACCTCTTTACACTTCCAGATAATTTTTTCGGACATCCTCCGCGGCCAGAAGCTCCGCCTGATTCCCGGAGAAGACGATCTGTCCCTTGCTCATGATATAGAAACGGTCCGCCACCTTAATGGCCGCCTTGAAATTCTGCTCCACCATGAGGACGGTCACGCCGGATTTTCGAACCGTTGCCAGCATCTCCAGTACGTCCTTGACAATCAGCGGGGCCAGCCCTTCCGTTGGTTCATCGACCAGAATGAGCCTCGGATTTCCCATCAGTGTCCTCACGACCGTCAGCATCTGCTGTTCGCCGCCGGACAGGTGACTGCCCTTGTTGTTGCATCTTTCCTTCAAGCGGGGAAAAAGGTCATAGACCCGCTCGATGGTCCAGCCCCCTTCCCCGGCGCTGTTTTTTTTCCCGCCTTTCATTCCCATGAGGAGGTTCTCGTGAACGGTGAGACTGCGGAAAATCCGCCGGTCCTCGGGGACATAGCCTACGCCCAGGCGGGCGATTTCGAAGGGTGCCAGGCCGACTAATTCCTGATCATGGAATCGAATGCTGCCCTGCTGCGGTGTGACGACGCCCATGATGCTCTTTAAGGTAGTGGATTTGCCGACGCCGTTTCTTCCGAGGAGACACACCATTTCTCCCTCTTTTAAATCCAGGGAAACGCCGTGCAGGATATGACTTTTGCCGTAGTAGCTGTGAATATCTCTGACTTCTAACATAATTATCCTTCCCCCAGATAGGCGTCCTTGACCCGCTGGTCGTTGCGAATTTTTTCCGGCGTATCGGAGACGAGAATCGTCCCGTAATGAAGAACGGAAATCGTATCGGCAAGCGAAAACACCACTTCCATGTCATGCTCGATGACAATCAGCGTTCGACCGGCCGTTACCTTGTCGATCATTTTGACGGCCTGATCCGTTTCCTCGCGCGTCATGCCGGCGGTGGGTTCGTCGAGCAAAATCAACTCCGGCTCCGTCGAAAGGGTGATGCCGATTTCGAGGGCTCTCTGCTTGCCGTAAGACAGCGAACTGGCCGGCTGGTCCGAGACGGCTGTGAGTCCGACGGCCTCGAGGATGGCTTCCACTTTTTCACAGATGCTTTTGTCATGAGCGGGTACTTTAAAAAAATGATAACGCAATCCGGCCTGAGAGCGCACTCCGGCCTGAATATTGTCGAAGACGCTCAATTCCTGAAAGACGTTGGTAATCTGAAATGAACGGGACAGACCGCGGTGGTTCAGAATGTGAGCGGGTTTCCCGGATATATCTTTTCCCTGGAAAAGGATGGCCCCGGATGACGGTTTGAACTTGCCGCTGATAATGTTGAACAGGGTCGTCTTTCCGGCACCGTTGGGACCGATGACGGCGTGGCGTTCCTTTTCTTTGACCTTGAATTCAACACCGGTCAGAACCTGCAAACCGGAAAAGTCTTTGTGAATATCCTGGATATGAAGATAATCGCTCATGTTGTCATCTCCTCCGGCGTGGCGGCTTTATCGCCGTTATTATTTTTCTTTCCGAAAAACCGCTGTTTGATGTTCATCAGGACTTCGGACAGACCGCCGGGAACATACAGAACCATGAGTACGAAGATGACGCCCATCACCAGCGGCCAGCGGTCCGTGATGTTGCTCAGATAATTCTGGAGAATGATGTAAACGAAGGCACCCAGGATGGGTCCCCAGAATGTTTTCGTTCCTCCGACAAAAGCCATGAGCAGAACCGCCGTCGTCATGTCGATGCTGACGGCCGAAATGGATACGAACTGAAAATGGAACGTATAGAAGACGCCGGCCAGACCGGCAATCGCTCCGGTAAAGGTGAAGAGAATCAGGCGGCTGATATTCGTGTTGTATCCGAGGAATTTCATCCGGTCCTCGTTTTCGCGCATCAGCACCACCGTCTTACCCATCGCCGTATGCGTAAAATACCAGCAGAAAACAATCGCCGCACCCATGACCACCAGCGTCAGGTAATAAAAGCTGGTCAGACTGTTGAGTGGAATGGTCGTAAAGCCCAGATTCAGGTCGGGCCGGGTGATGCTCAGTCCGTCGTCGCCGCCGGTCACGGAATGCCATTTGGTCGCAACGGCATAAAAGAGGGCATTGAAAGCCATTGTGAGCAGGGCAAAATAAGATCCCTTATGCCGCAGGAGCAGACCGCCCAGGACAAAGCCGGCGATAACCGTTGCCGCCACGCCGATTAATATAACGTTCCACAGGGATACTCCGGGGATATTGATGATCGCCACGGCTGTCACGAAGGCACCCAGGCCGAAAAAAGCGGCATGGCCGAAAGACAAAAGACCTGCGTAACCCAGAAGCAGGTTGTAGCTCACGGCATAGAGAGAAAAAATGATAATTTCCGTAAGCATGTTCAGATGATATTGCTTCAGGAGGGAGGGCATGAAGGCTCCCACCAGGAATAACGCGAGGATTGTGATTAAAGAAATGCTTTTCTGTTTCATTACTGTTCCTCCCCAAAAAGCCCGGAAGGTTTAACGATTAGAACGACCGCCATGAGCAGGTAAATCAGGGCCACCGACAACTTGGGAATCAGGAGAACGCCGAAGGCCTGGAGCTGGCCGATGAGCAGTGCGGCCACTACGGCGCCGCCCAGGCTTCCGAAACCGCCTACAACGATCACGACAAAAGCATCGAGCAGAATTTCCTGGGCCATGCCCGGAAAAGTAGAAAGAAGCGGACCGGCGATCACGCCGGCAAATCCGGAAAGCGCCGTGCCGAAGGCAAAGACGCCCATGAACACGAGAGGAACATTCACGCCCAGGGTATTGGTCATTTCACTGTCGTTGACGGCCGCCCGGAGGATGATGCCCAGGCGCGTTTTGTAAAGAATCAGGGCCATGACTGTTCCGACAAAGATGGCGCAAATAAAAATGAAGATCCGGTAGATGGGATACGTAATGCCGAAAATCGGAACGGTCCCGCTCAGGAATCCGGTGACGTTGACGGCCAGAGGATAGTTTCCCCAGTACCATTTGACCAGTTCCGTGATGATGTAGGCCAGCCCGAAGGTGAGGAGAAGTTCCTGCACGTGGCCGTATTTGTGCACCCGCCGAAGCAGGAAGCGCTCGATCAGGGCGCCGATGACAAACAGGATCAGCGGGCACAGGATCAACGCCATCCAGAACTGGCCGGTCAGCTGCATGATGATGGTATAGGACAGATAAGCGCCTACCATGTACATGGCCGCGTGTGAAAAATTCAGGACATTCATCATCCCGAAAATAAGGGTCAGGCCCGCCGAGACGAGAAAAAGAAGTCCGGCGTACGCCAGGCCGTGGAGAAAAAAGACGGGAATGTCGCTCATGTCTTTTCCTTTCTGTTTCGGTCATCCCGGAAAGTGAAGCAGGGTCTCCCATACTTCGGAGATGACCGCGTTGCTTTTATTTTGTCCCGGAGTTAAGAATGACCATGAAACATTTGACCGCCTTATTCCCCACGGATTCTCCAAAATGGGCAATGCCGGAATCAAAGTACACACAGTCACCTTCTTCAGCTATTAATTCTTCTGTTCCGTGGTGAAATTTCATGGTTCCTTCAAGAACAAAGAGTATTTCCTGACCTTCGTGCTGATAGCGAATCTGTTTTTTGGGATGAACGGGAAGCGTCAGAACAAAGGGATCCATCATCTTATTCTTGAAGTTTTGGGCCACCGCCTCATAAGAATAACCAACACTCGTTCCGGTTCTTCTGATTTTCGGTCTTTGGGCTTTCTTAACCAGGCTGATGGAGGTGGCCGGGCCGTCTTCCCCGAGGAGATTGGAAATACTGACGTCCAGAGCCCGGGCGAGGATGCCCAGTGTGGAAACCGGAGGGGCTTTTTCCGATTTTTCTACTTTGGAGAGATAGCCTTTGGTAAAACCGGTCTGGAGAGCCAGGTCCTCCAGCGTGACCCGCTTTGCGTTGCGCAAGGATTTGATTCTTTTTCCGATAGCAGCTTCATCGATGAGGGGCTGTTGTTTCATTTCAGGAAACCTTTCGCCTTCCCCGAACAGGAAGGTTGTCATCGGCCGTTCACGCTGGATTTTAAGAACAACAACTATCTTCGTTGTCCCTATTTAGGAAACTTTTATTTCATATCAGTAAACTTTTGTCAACTATTTTTCATAAAGCTTTTTCAGAAATAATAGTTTTTTGAAGAATATTCGGACTTTTCAATATCATTAAAACGGATGACATGAATGCCGCACTTTCGGAGAATGGATCGGCCAGTTTACCGCGCAAGCAGCCTTCGGGTCAGGATCATGCGGTGTGATTTCCGCCATCGCATAACGGTAGCGATTTAACTCCGCATAACGGCCCTTCCGTCATTCGCCGGCCAGCGTATTGAAACGTAAAAAAAAATTTATGCACCTTGAAGAAGAAGCGCAAGTGGATGAGACAAACCGGCTGGCGGCGCGATACAAAAATCTTCGCCATCTGCAAAGCGGCAGCCCTGTTTTCGGTGAGCAGGAGATGATTCAACGTCCGGGAACGCGGAACTTAAACGTGATGATAGTGATGATGACGGCCTGTCATCATCTCGGTTTTCCAGTGGTGGTAATAGCGCAGCGGGATGACAATCACGAAAAAGGGAATCATGTACATCGCGGCCACCAGCGGCTCGACGGGGCCGAAGAACTGGGAAGAAAATACGATGACCAGCACATTGTTGAGATTGCCCAGCATGACCGCGCCGGCGAGCTGATTGGGCAGAGGACCCTTCCGGAAGAAGAAGATCCCCACCGCGCAGTAAATCGCCGCCAGGACAAAGGCGACGACAAGCGCCAGAATAATCACAGATGGTTCCTTCCTGAAAAACGGCGCATAACGGTAGAAGACACCCAGGTTGATCAACGCGAACATCAAAACCGAAACGGGAAATTGAACCCGGAGAACAGGCGCAACCAGTTTGGGCAGCAGGTAGCGAATCATTTCAACAATGGCAATCGGAATAAAAATAACCGTCGCCAGCATCTTGAGCATGGACAGAAACGATATTGCCACATCCCTGGCCACCACGATTTTTATGAGTGCGGGCAGAGTGAACGGCGCAAGCGTCGAGGTAATCACCACGACCACGAGTACGAGCGAGCTGTTGCCTTTGACCATGTTCGAAATCATCGGTGAAACAACGCCGGTGGAAACCCCCGTCAGAAGCAGGGCGGCAAGCGCATAATCCGGAGCAAAAACATAAAATACAAAATAGAGAATGACCGGCAGCACGGCCAGTTTCATCACTGTAAATGCCATGATCTGCGCGCTGTGGCCCCGGAGCGCTCTCCAGACATCGGCAAGATCGATGGACAGATAGCTCAGAAAAAAATTGACCATCAGGCAATAAAAGGGAAATGCCTGAAACCGGGAACCGAAATCAGGAAAGACAACCGCCGCGACCATGGATGAAAGGACCACGACAATCAAAATAAAATCGTTGAGGCGAAAAGGCGTTTGCATGGAGAGAAAATACCAGATAGCGCCTATCTTATCAACATCTTTATATTTATGACATGTTGACTTATGGTCAGCTTTTTCCTACAATGCCCGCTGTCCCCAAGCAATTATAGAACGGGCAAAGGAAGGAGACCCAGGTTATGGCAGCAAATTTTTTGTATTCCACACGCGACCAGAAGTTTAATTTGAAAGAATGGCTTGACCTGTCCAAGATCTTCGAGGCAGGACGATTTCAGGGAGGCTACACTGTCGACGACATTGACTCCATCCTGGATAACGCGATGAAAATCGCCAAGGAAGCCGTCGCCCCCACCAACGAGGACGGCGACAACATCCACGCCGTCTATAAGAACGGCAAGGTGACCACCCCCGAGTCCTTCAAGAAGCCGTACTGGACGGTTCAGGAAAACGGTCTGGGATCGAGCAACGCCGACCACACCGATCCCAGTTCCCTGCCTTTGTGTGTGATGGGCGCAACCAATGAATTCCTGGCCGCCGCCAACGCGGCTTCCGGACCTTACGTCATGGCGACAACGGGAGCCGCGGGCCTGGTCCGCGACTTCGGAAGCGATAAGGTCAAAAACATTTTTCTGCCCAAGATGTTTTCCGGGCAATGGGCGGGCACGATGGATCTTACCGAACCCAACAGCGGCTCGGACGTGGGCGACATCGTCACCAAGGCCACCCCGACCGATGAGCCGGGGATTTACAAGATCGTCGGCACCAAGTGCTTCATCACCGGCGGCGATCAGGACATCACGGAAAACATTATCCACCTGACACTGGCCCGCATCGAAGGCTCGGCTCCGGGCACCAAGGGCATCTCCCTGTTTGTGGTCCCCAAGTACTGGCCCACCGAATCCGGCGAAAAAGGCGAATTCAACGATGTCAACTGCGGCGGCGTCGAGCACAAGCTGGGTCTGCGCGGATCAGCCACCAGCATCATCAACTTCGGCGAAGACAACAAATGCCGCGGCTACCTCCTAGGCGAACCGCCCGTGGACGGCAAAGGCGCCGGCATGGCCCAGATGTTCCAGATGATGAATGAAGAGCGAACGGTTACGGGACTGGCGGCCAACGCGGCAGCCACTGTTTCCTACAACAATGCGGCGATGTATGCCGCGGGGCGTATTCAGGGGCGCCAGATCACCAATCCCAAGGCCGGCCGCGTGTCCATCATTCATCATGAAGATGTGCGCCGCATGCTGATGTATCAAAAGTCCATCACCGACGCCAGCCGGGCGATGATTTCCATGTCCTACTACTGCATGGATATCGCGGAAAACACGACCGACGAAAACGAACGAAAACGCGCGAAGGCTTTTGTGGAAGTCAACATCCCGATCGTCAAGGCCTGGTGTTCGGATATGGCGTTTTTGAGCATTTCCGAGGCCATGCAGTGCTACGGCGGTTACGGGTTCTCCGAGGATTACCCGATCGCGCAGCAGCTTCGCGACAGCCGGATCTATCCGATCTGGGAAGGAACGAACTTTATTCAGTCGATGGACCTCATCGGCCGCAAGTGGATGATGGCCGGGGGGCAGGTTTTCAATTTCTGGTTTGCGGAAATCGAAAAATTCGTTGCCGACAACAAAGATGATAAAGTCGTGAGCGCTGAAGTCGCTCTGCTCGCCGAAGCCTTGAATCAATACAAAGAAATCCAGGCAACCATGGCCGGATATCTGGGCCAGGGCAAGTTCGGCATGATCGGCTTCTTTGCCACGCGAATTCTTCGGGCAACGGGCCATATCTACGGTGCCAAGCTGCTCCTTGAGCATGCCCTCATCGCCCAGAAGAAGATCGACGCCATCGGCAAGGAGCATTTCGAATATCCTTACTATGCCGGCAAAATCGCCTCGGCAAAATTCTTCGCTCATAACATTCTGCCCGACGTCGGAATGATCCTCCGGGTCATCAAGGAAGGCGATAATTCCGTGATGGAAATCCCGGAAGCCTCTTATCTGCTCGAACAGTAGCTTAATCCCGGGGTGGGTGTAAATATTTCACCCACCCCTTTTCCACCCACCGGTTACGACATGCCCCCCGCCTTCGCCATCGCGGCAAAGCCCTGATCATTTCATCGGGGTCTCTTCCGTCACTGCGGCAAAAATCCGGGAATGACGCGCTCGATCGCTTGACAGTCCATCGCAAATCTTATAAATACATTTCGAAATATTTAGAAGCTTCTTAATCTTAGCCCGGAGGAAAGCCAGGATGCTTAAACACACCAAGCAAAATTCCCGACGCAAGCCCCCGGCGGACATGGCCCGCCTGTCCGCCGCCTTCAAAGCCCTGTCCAACGAGACTAGGCTTAGCGTGTTTGAACAAATCCGGCTGGGCCATGGCCAGGCGGCTATGGACGAAAAGAAAGGGCTGCCGCCCGTCTGTTCCGTGGCCAGCAATTTCAACATCGCCCTTTCCACGATTTCCCACCACATCAAAGAACTGCGCAACGCCGGCCTCATCCGCTGCGACAGGCAGGGTCAAACCATCCTCTGACAACCCGATGATGAAACCATCGGTCTGATGGTCGACTATCTGACGGGCAACACCGGAAAAAAGTAGCCGGTTTCCAGAGCCTCCCGGGCCGGATCGCCTCCGGCCCTAAATTATATACATCTACAACCCACCGTCATTCCTCATTATTTTATATCCCATTGCCGCCTGAAAAAATTTTTCTTGACAGGCCGATTCGGAATATTATATTTCGATATATATCGAAATAAAGAAATATCGAAAGGAGAACCAGGTCATGACGGAACAAAAAGAAAACAAAAGCAAGATGGGGTTTGCCGAATGCTTTGCCCGGATGCAGTCATGTTGTCCCGCGGCAGGCAAGGAGACGAAGATCGATTTCAGCGCCTGCGAGGCCATGATGAAATCATTCCCGGGCGACAAGGAAGGAAAAGTCAACATGGAGGCTATGAAGTCGATGATGACCGTGTGCTGCGGCGGATCCAAAAAGGATGCCCCGTCCGCCCCCGAGGGCTGATACCCCGAAAGCCAAACGAGAGAAACACGAAAGGAGAACAAAAATGGTCAGGCAAGAAGAAACGAACGAAAGCAGAAATATGTGGAATGCATGCGGCCGGATGTGCGGCCGGAAAGGCGGCGCCTTCTGGGGAATATTGTTCATCGTGGTGGGCCTGTTCTGGCTGGGGCGGGAAGCGCACTGGCTGCCCGCCGAACTGGCAGGCTTATTCTGGCCGGCGCTGCTTGTCGGCCTGGGGCTCTGGTTTATCTTCGGGGCGCTTTTCCGCAGAACGTCCCGGCACTCCAGGGGAAATGAACAATGACCGCCCATGCAGAATATTTATTGCTCGCACTGGGATGGATTGCCTTTGTCACCCTGCACAGCGTGCTGATTTCGATTGCCGTCACGGACTTTGCCGAAAGACGGCTGGGCCGTCATTACCGGTTTTACCGCCTCTTCTACAACGCGGTGGCGCTGATTACGATCGCTCCACTTCTCTGGTACACAGCGCGGATGGCCGGTCCCGCCTTCTTCACCTGGGATGGTCCACTCCTGGGGCTGAAATGGCTCATCACTCTGGCCGGGGTGCTGCTGTTTGCCGCGGCGCTCCGGCACTACAGCTTCCTGCATCTTCTCGGCGCGAGCCAGATACTGGAGGGCAACCGACCCACTGCTGCTAAACCTGGCGGCATCGTATCGACGGGTGTCCTGGGACTGATCCGCCATCCCTTCTATTCCGGAGCGCTGCTCCTCTTCTGGGCTCAGGACCTTGATGGAACGCGCCTGCTGGTGAATACCATCCTGACCGTGTATGTCGTCATCGGAACGCGCCTGGAGGAGCGCAAGCTGATCCGGGAATTCGGCGACGAATACATCGCCTATCAGAAACGGGTGTCGATGTTCTTTCCCTGGAAATGGCTCATGGGCAAATTCCACCGGCC
The DNA here is from genome assembly GCA_036528635.1 of Deltaproteobacteria bacterium. Taxonomy (GTDB): domain Bacteria; phylum Desulfobacterota; class Syntrophia; order Syntrophales; family Smithellaceae; genus UBA8904. Next base: position 19,936 of record JAIGNE010000019.1, on the reverse strand, counting down.
GGCAAAGCTTTCGCTGTGGAAACCCCGGGATGCGGAGGAAAGCTGCTCTTCAGGCAACCCTTGATCCTTTGACGGTGCGTCCTTCCGTCTGCAAGAGCAGGGTCTTCACGGGCAGACCGCCGCCAAACCCCGTCAGCGTTCCATTGGAGCCGATAACGCGGTGACAGGGGATGATGATTGATACCGGATTACGTCCGACCGCGCCGCCCACGGCCCGGCAGGCCGCTGGTTTTCCGATGCTCGCGGCAACATCGGCATAGGACCGGAGCTCACCGTGTCCGATCGTAAGCAGGAACTGCCACACGGCCTCCTGAAACGGCGTCCCTTTATATTCCACGGGCACGGTGAATTTCGTAAGCTTCCCCGCAAAGTAGTCGGCGATTTCCCTCTCGGCTTTCAAAAGAACCGGCGTGTCTCTTTCCCGGGCGGATTGAAAACGGTCCGGCAGGCCTTTTGTATTAAACTTTCCGGTATAAAGGCCGACCACAGCCCGTTCATTCGCATAAAGCGTGATTTTTCCAACCGGCGTCTGCATGTGTTTAACGTAGAGTTCCATTTTTATTTCCCCCTTTTCTTGACAAGTTTTCCCGCATAAGCATCCCAGAGCAGGAAAGCAGCATAGGCCCGCCACGGCCTGGCCTGCTCTAAATCCAACCCTCGTTCAAGATCAGCCACCCGCTTTAAGATCAAATCCGTTTCCGGATAACTGTCCGGATCGCTGAGGCACCGCATCCCAATGTATTCGGCCGTCCAGTCGCCAATACCGGGGATCGCTCTCAGTTTTTCCTTCAGACCGGCCGGGTCCTGATGGGCGGTAAGCGACAGCTCTCCTGCGGCGACTTTGCAGGCGAGCTCGCGTATGGTCCGCTTCCTGATTTGCGTGACGGGCACGGCGTTCAGATCGGATTCGGCCAGTTTGGCTGCCGCAGGAAAGATAAAGACTTTCTGATCCTGCCACTGGCGTTCTTCTCCATAAGACTGAAGGAGATGCAGCATATTCCGGCGTGCCTGCGCCATCGAAACAACCTGCCCGAGAATAATGCCGACCGCCGTCTCGAAGCCGTTCCAGCATCCGGGTGACCTCACGCCCGGCGATTTCTCGTCAAGCTTCTTCAATAATTTTATGCGTTCAAATTGTGAAGAAACCAGGAGCGGATCGGCATCCAGATCAAACAACCTTCTGATATTTTGAATCAGACCATAAAGTTGCTCGTGATCGAAACGGTCAAAATAAGCAACGAGCCGCGACTTTGCTTCCTCATTTTTGACAATCACCCTTCCGATGCCCTTTCGGGTCGGGAAATAGCGTATAAAAGCATCAGGCGTGATCTCCTCGATGTGATCCGTTTGATGGCGCATCAAATACGTCATCAGGGCCCGCCAGTTATAGGGCGGCCGATAACTGAGGCTGATGCTCGTCACGGACGATTCGCCCGGTTGATCGGGTCCGGCCTTGCGCAGTGCGATCGGCGTTCTCGAAAAACGCGCCTTAAAAGCGGCATTGAATCTTCTGAGCGATTGAAAGCCGGCCGAATAGCAGATGTCGGTTACGGGCAGCCGCGTCTCGACAATCATTTTGCGGGCCAGGTTCAATTTTTGTTCTTCAAAGAATTGCCGGGGGGTTTTGCCGATTTCGCTCACAAACAGCCGCCGCAGGTGCCGGGCGGTCACACCGAATTTGTCGGCAAATTCATCCTCGGACAAGCCGGCAAGCCCGTCATTGATAATGGCGCGCAGGGATCTTTGCACAATGGCGGATTTCCCGTACCAGGCGGGCGAGAGCGGCGCCGCCTCCGGACGGCACCTCAGACACGGACGATACCCGGCCTTTTCGGCAGCGGGCGCTGACGGGAAGAATTCGACATTTTCGATTTTCGGCCGGGCCGGACAGATCGGCCGGCAATAGATGCCGGTTGTCCTGACGCCGACGAAGAATTTGCCGTCAAAGCGGTAGTCGCGCGCCAGCATGGCGTCATACATTTTTTGATGTTCAGATGTCATGGAAGCTTCATACCTGTTTCCGGTCGCTTATGCCAGCCGTTTTCGGACATGATCGTTTCTGCCGTTAGCCCGGAAAAGTCAATCAGGCGATGCGCCTGAATACCGGCAGAGCCGCCCGCTGAACCACCATCAATTTAAGCAGGATCACCAATGATGACGAACGTGCCGTCTGTTCAGAATAAAAGCATAGATCAGCATGTTCAAGGCAATCACCAGACCGCCCAAGACATATTGTGTGGAGGACGTCAGATGGGCGGGATAAATCACCGGAACAAGGTATCGCCCGATAAAATCTCCGCCGTAGGCGCTGCCGCCGCCAAGAAAGCGCAGGTAATTTTCAAGCGGCGTCAGCGGACAAACCCATCCGGAAAGTTCGACCACCGCTCCCCAGACAACCGCGGGGACATGCACCCGGGCCAGACGCGGCAGGCGGATGACGAGCAGACCGCCGGCCACAACAAAAACGATGAATAAAAAATGAATGACCACAACGGCATCCGCCAGGATTAAATACACATCGCCTCCAACCGCCCTGCCCCGTCCGATCCGTTGCACCACCTGATCACGAATTCTTAAATATCTTCCACAAAGCGTGCGGCATAATTTCTCACATTGATCTATTTAAATATTCTGTTATATTATATCCCAAACAGGGGGACCCATGCAGTCTTTTTTCCCCTGATGATTTTCCAACGCTTTCGGTGATTCTGCAAGTTTCGGGTTTCTTAAACGGCCTGACGGCGGGAAGTTGAAAATTGCGCTAAAGAAGCAATTTAAACGAGCGATGATTGATCCGGGGTAGCAGCGTGGAAGATATCAAAAATACCAAGAAGCAGCTCATTGCCGAAATCGAACGTTTGCGCCGGGAAACCTGTCGCCCCGGACTTAGCACTGAAAGCGATCAGGAAGCCTTTTACCGGCTGGCAACCGAACACTCCGATGAAGCCGTTGTGATCGTTCGGAAAGATAAGCGTCTTTTCTACAACAAGCGGTATTTAGAACTGGCAGACTGTAAGTCTCCTGACGAACTGGAACAAAAACCATTCCTGTCCGGCGTTCACCCGGATGACCGGGCCTTGATTCAGGAAATGATCCGGCAGAGACAGGCCGGCAAACCGACTCCCTCCCGGTATGAATGCAGAATACTCAAACCGGATGGATCCATCATCCATGTTGAAATCTCATCTTCCCTTATTACATACGGTGGAGAACCCGCATCCCTGGGCTATATCAGGGACATTTCCGACCGCAAACGGGCGGAGGAACTCATCAGCAAGACCGAGCGGGAATGGAAAAGCATTTTTGAGGCCATCGGCGAACCCACGGTGATCATCAGCCCCGAACATATCATTCTGGCGGCCAACAAGGCTCTCATCAAGTCTTCGGGTTTATCGCCCGGGGATATTCTGGGAAAGAAATGTCATGAGATATTTCATGGCCGGGAAACGACGACACATCCCGCCGGATGTCCTTTAGCACAGCTCATCCTTTCCGGCAAAATGGAAACAGCCGATATGGACGTTGAAGCCTTTGGCCGTTCTTCCCATATATCCTGCATCCCTGTTTTTGACGACCAAAACCGCCTGGAGCAGGTCATCCATATCGCGGCGGATACCACTCAAAAAAAACAAATGGAGGAAGCCCTCCAGAGGAGCGCGTCTGCCCTGAAAAGCATCTTTCTTGCCGCTCCCATCGGAATCGGTCTTGTATCCGATAGAATCCTTAAACAGGTCAATGATCGTGTGTGTGAAATGGTGGGCTATTCGCGGGAAGAGCTGCTCGAAAAGAGCGCGCGAATTTTATATCCTTCGGATGAAGATTATGAATTTGTCGGCCAGGAGAAATACAGGCAAATCGCCGAGCGGGGAACAGGAACGGTAGAAACGCGCTGGATGCGGAAAGATGGCGGCATCATTAAAATCCTGATGAGCTCCACGCCGATTAATCCCGCCAATCTTTCCGAAGGCGTGACGTTTACCGCTCTGGATATCACGGAGCGGGAAATGGCGGAAGAGGCGCTGCGCAACAGCGAAAGAAAATACCGTTTCATCGCGGATAATTCATCCGACGTGATCTGGACCATGAATCTGGAGGGCCGTTTTACCTACGTCAGTCCCTCCGTTGAAGATCTGACGGGATTTACAGCGGAAGAAGTGATGGCGATCGGGATTGACCAGTATCTTTATGAAAAAGATGTGCCGTGGGTCATGGCGGAAATTTTTCAGGAATTGGCAAAGCCGCCCGATCTGCGAAGCGAACGCCGGATCGTTGAAACCAGGCAGTACAGGAAAGACGGTTCCCTGCTCGACATCGAAGTCTCCACCACCTGGCTGTACGACAGTCACGGGGAAATCGTCGGCCTGCAGGGAAGCACCCGTGACATCACCGAGCGTAAGAAGATGGAGGAGGCCCGCGCCAGGCTCGAGTCGCAGTTTTTTCAAGCCCAGAAAATGGAAGCGATCGGAACACTGGCCGGCGGCATCGCCCACGATTTCAACAACATTCTCATGGGCATCCAGGGCTACACCTCGCTCACCAGGATGGATCTTCACCCGGACCATCCGCATCATGAAAGGCTCCAGAAGATTGAGGAGCAGATCAAAAGCGGAGCCAATCTGACCCGTCAATTATTGGGATTTGCCCGGGGCGGCAAATATGAAGTTAAACCGATCAACCTCAATAAACTGCTTAAAGAAAGTGCGGAGATATTCAGCCGGACGAAGAAAGAAATATCCATCAGCAACCACCTGGAGAAAAATCTCTGGATCGTGGATGCGGACCAGGGACAAATCGACCAGGTATTCCTGAATATTTATATCAATGCCTGGCAGGCCATGCCGCAGGGCGGAGATATTTATCTTGAATCGCGGAATGTTACCTTCAGCGATGCGGACGTGAAGCCGTACGACGTCCGTCCGGGGAAATATGTCCAGGTGTCCATCACGGACACGGGGACAGGAATGGACGCTCAAACCCGGGAAAGGATTTTCGAACCTTTTTTCACCACGAAGCGGCCGGACAAAGGCACGGGCATGGGGCTGGCCTCCGTCTACGGCATTATCAAAAACCATGGAGGATTTATTACCGTGGAGAGCGAGCCGGGAAAGGGATCAACTTTCAGGATTTTTCTTCCCGCCTCCAGTCAGAACAAATTGAGCGAAGAGAATATTTCCCGCGAGGAGCAGCCCTTAACCTGCCGGGAGAATATCCTGATTGTGGATGATGAATTGAGCAACGTGTTCCCGACAAAAGAACTGCTCAAGAACCTCGGCTACCGGGTTACCGCGGTGGGAAGCGGTCAGGAAGCTATCACGATTTACACGGAAAAAAGGCAGGAATTCGATCTCGTCATTCTGGATATGATCATGCCGGGAATCAGCGGCGGCAAGACCTTTAACGCTCTTCTGGAAATTAATCCCGCCGTGAAGGTCATTCTTTCCAGCGGCTACAGCGTCGATGGCGAGGCCCAGCAAATCATGGACCGGGGCTGCAGGGGTTTTATCCAGAAACCCTTCCGTATTTTAGATCTTTCCAAAAAGATCCGCGAAATTCTCGGTCCGTCCGTTTAATTCCATTCAACATCGAGACGACGCGGGTCGGGATGATGGTTGAAAAAGGCGCTCCCGGCAGAGCGCCTCGGACCGCGGGCAAGCAACTGGAAGGGCAGGCAGGAAAAGCCCGGAGCCTTTCCGCCCCGGAAGGGCTGGTTGATTTGCCAGCCCTTTTCAACACGGGACCCGCCTAGAACTTGAGTCCCAGGCCCAGCTTGAACGCATGATTCGTCAGACGAACATTCGTATCGACATCATCAATGTCTACTTTTCTTTTACCGAAATCGTAGTAAGCATATTCGCCGCGGATCAGGAAATTGTCGGTTACGGCAAATTCAAAACCGGCGCCCGGCGTCCAGCCCAGGTAGGAATTGAGACTGCCGAAGTCTTCACCCGTAGGCAAATAGGTCACATACGTGTCCGCGCCGGCGTATGCCCACCCGATGGAGACATAGGGCATGAAGCGGCCCAGCGCATAACCGAAGCGGCCGCGCGTTGACCCGATCCAGGACATCTCCGTATGGCAGGAATAAGTCGGATTAGGACAGGCTGAAGAACCGGAAACACGCCCGTAATTGGCTTCCGCTTCGATGCCGACGACAATTTTCACGGGCGTTTGATACAGGTATCCGATATAAAATCCGCCCATGCCGCCGCGGGTGTCATTCTTAATGCAGATGGGACTCCCATCGGGTTCCCAATCACTGGTTCCCGGCTGATAACTTCCCTGGAAACCAAAATAAAAACCGCTCCAGCTATAGGGTTTATAGGATTGAGCCTGGTTTACGTCCTCGGCCGGCGCATGGGCCGCAAACAGCATGATGATCATACAGACCATGGCCAAAAGAATTTTTCTCATTTTTCATCCTCCCTGATCATTATTTTCACTGCGGCAATTTAACGTGATTGCGGTTTTGTTTCAATGGAAATTTTACTCAAGCCATCCGCGAAATGACGTTTTTCATATCACGGTTTTTATGATACATATTTAATCCCGCTCACGCGGGACGAGCGTTAATTCTCCGCAGCCTGCCAAGATGCCATAACGTTCATTTCATATCTCGGCAGCTTGCTGCGAGATGGTTGATTCATCAGACGGGTCAAGAGGATCAGAATGTTTAACTGGTTTGCCAAGCGGCGCCGCCGGAACCTTGCCCGCGCGCCTTTTCCGGCCGGATGGGACGACATCCTTCGCCGCCACATGGCTCATTACAGCCTGCTCGATGATGACGAACGCGCCCGATTGCATTCCCTCATCCGGGTCTTCGTCGCTGAAAAATCATGGGAGGGCTGCGGCGGACTCGACCTCACGGATGAAATCCGCGTCACGATTGCCGGGGAAGCCTGCCTCCTGGTCTTGAATCTTCCCCACGACTATTACGATAATGTAGAAACGATCATCATCTACCCTGCCGATCTCGTTTTACCCGAACGCAGGCTGGGCTTTTTTGAAATGGCCCTGGAACCCCTGGAGCCCGCCGGCCCCATTACCGGCCAGGCTTTTGAACAGGGGCCGCTGATTCTGGTCTGGGACGCGGTCCTGGAAGGCATCCGCCATGCCGGTTCGGGCTATAACGTGGTCTATCATGAATTCGCCCATAAGCTGGATATGCAGAACGGCGCGGCCAACGGCACGCCCCGCCTGCGCGACCGCGCGGAATACCGCGACTGGATTAAAACCTGTTCACGCGAATACCTGCGGCTGCTCAAGGATGTTGAAAAAGGCAGGCGCACGTTCCTTGACGAATACGGCGCAACGGATGAAGCGGAATTCTTCGCCGTGGCCACGGAGCATTTTTTTGATCAGCCGCTTGCCATGCGCAAATCCGCGCCGGAGCTTTACCGCGTTTTGAAGGGATTCTACCGCCAGGACCCGGCCACGCGCGCGGGAAGCAATTCAGGCGCCGTTCAGGAGGGCTGAAACGATGATTCCCGCAGACAGAGACCATAAAATGACATTAAGAGCCGGATGGATCGATCTTATTTACAGGATTGCAACCGGCAGCCGGAAACTGCGGACAATCCTGACGCCGGTTGTCGGATTGTCCTATGCTTTCCTCGCCGCATTATTTGGCGTGGGCGCGCTTATTCTGGACAGAGCGCTTCAACTCCCCCTCTTTCCGCCGGCACCGCTCCACCTGTTTCTGGCCGTTTTGCTCATTGCCCCCGGCCTCCTGCTGGTTTTATGGTGTCTGATGAACTTCATCAAAGTGAAAGGCACGCCAGTGCCTTTCAATCCGCCGCCCGTTCTGGTCGCGTCCGGTCCTTATGCTTACACCCGCAACCCGATGCTCAGCGGACTTTTCCTGATGCTCTTCGGACTGGGCTCTGCTTTCCAATCCATCTCGCTGATGTTCCTATTCACGCCGCTTTTTATTTTATTGAATGTTGCGGAAATAAAAATGATAGAAGAACCCGAACTGGAAATGCGCCTGGGAAATGACTATCGCCATTACAGGAATAAGACACCGATGTTTTTCCCCAGGATCAGGTAAATACTTTAGAGACAGAAAGGCATATTATGATCGATTATATCAAAGGGCATGAACGCTATGTTTCAGATCTCATGGGGACAAATCCCGGACAGGAAGCGCTTTGCGAACTGCTGGCCTACCATGACAAGCAGATTGCATGGATGCAGCACGAACGGCTGGCGCATTTGATCACCATGATGTTTGTCTGCCTGTTCTTCCTGATGGCCTTCGGCTTCACCATTGTTCATTTTATCATTCCCTGTCTGCTTCTGACCGCGCTCCTGCTCGTCCTGTCGGCGGCATACATTCTCCACTATTACCGTCTCGAAAACGGCGTGCAAAGATGGTACGCGCTGTCCAATCAAATCAGGATGCAATTGCTTCAGATCAAATAGACGGGAATAACTTCTCCCCGGGTGATAAGGTGACTCGCGAAAGCCGTTACCAGCTTCCGGATGAACCGCCGCCGCCCGATGAACCGCCGCCGCCGGAAAAGCTCGAACCGCCGGAACTGCCGGAACTCCAGGAGCTTCCGGATCCGCCGGACGTAAAGGTAAAGCCGCCGATTTTGGCACTGCCCTTGGTTTTGAGCGACCTGGCCACTTTATCATACCAGTCGCTCCTGCCCAAGAGCAGCTTCGCCACCGGGAAAATCACCAGATACGCGATCAGCAGATAAAGGGCGCCGGTGGTGCCGACCACCATGATGGGAAACATGGCCCAGAAAGGGATAAGGAAAAAGTAGAGAAACCAGCCTGCACCGGGCGAAACAATGCCGATCACGGTGAAAAGCCCGATAATGCCGAAAATAAACGCGCCGATTAATATCCGCTCCGTAATCGACATGTCCGCCACTTCCAGGTTGAAACCGGACGATTCCTTTGCCGCCGCTGCGCCGCTTTCTTCCGGCGCCCGGCCGCCCTCCAGAACGGCAACAATGGCCTGCACACCGGCATCGATGCCGTCGTTATAGTCGCCGTTTTTAAAGAAAGGCGTCATGACGTTGCGGATAATGCTGCCGGCCGTGGAATCAGGCATCGTGCCCTCCAGCCCGTAGCCGACTTCAATGCGCATACGCCTGTCTTTCGGTGCCACGATCACGAGAATGCCGTTGTCCTTGCCCTTCTGACCCAGCTTCCATTCCTTGAAGACCAGGACGGCATATTCTTCAATTCCGACGCCTCCCAGCGTCGGCACCGTCAGGACGGCGATCTGGTTGGTCGTTTTGTCTTCGTGGGCTTTGAGGCGTTCGGTAATGGATTGACGTGTTTCGTCCGACAGAATTTGAGCATCATCGGTCACGCGTCCGGTCAGGAAGGGAACATCCACGGCAAAGGCGGAAAACGCCGCAAATAACAGGACAACGATCCCTGCGGAAAGCAGTGCCTTTTTCATGCTCCCTTCTCCTCGATAATATTGGGCAGTTCATGAGAGACTTCGGGCTGCACGATCATTTCTTCCATCTTTTGCAGCCCGGCTTCCAGCGCCTGCGCGGTCCGGCCCGCAACAAGATGCGGCCGCATGGATTGGATAACCTTTGCGGTGGCTCCCTGATTTAATTTCCGGACGAGCCCCGTATCGGGAAGGACGACAACGCGCCGTTCAAAGAGACTGACGAGCAGCAAAACCGCCTTGCGCTCCGGGGCGGCAAACAGCTGCCGCGACAGAAAAAGGGATTCGGCGTATTGCCTGGTCTCAGCCTCCGCGCGATGCGCAGGAAGAAAGAGCCTGGCAAAATCCGGAACAAAAACGGTCAGCAGCGCAAAACCGGCGGCCGGCACGAGCATCATGATCATCGCCAGAAACATCGCCTGCGTGGGAGAGGTTAACGGCCATATGGCATTCATGATCAAAACCAGAAGACCGGCACAGGAGGCGCCCAGCGCGAAGGCTTTCCAGGGAAGTTCGGCATAAACATCGCTTCGCTCGACCACGGTCAGTACGATCTGCACGCCCGTGCGCGCCTCGGCATCGGCGATGCTCTGGTTCAACCGGCTGCGCTCCTCATCGTTTAAAGTGTGTTTCATAAATACACTGTATGGATACGGGAATTTACTTTGCCGGAATTATAAGAAAAGCATCTTTTGATGTCAATGAAATAAAAATGCGGTTTTTTTCGATCCACCCGGTCGATGCTTACACATTACGACCATCTGCCGCGCAAAAAGAATGGCAATAACAGGCCAAAAATGAACGGCACGCTTGATCCGGAAGGAAGAGACCAGAGCCCAAAAGGCGCCCTGCCCTCATGATTCACTCTCCAGTCCCTCCAGCACCGATGGAAGTTCCTTAACGCTGTTCAGGACCCTGTATGCCCCCGCGAAATGGTTGCCGCGGGTGAATTTGCTCGGGATCACCATGCACCGGATACCGGCGCCGAGGGCGGCGGCAAAACCGCGCGGCGAATCCTCAATGACCAGGCACTCCTGCGGCGGGAAACCGGCAAGCTCCATCGCCTTGAGATACGGCTCGGGATGCGGCTTGAAATGCGTGCAGTCTTTCATGGTCAGAACAAATTGAAAGTAAGGCAGGAGCCCCGACTGCCGGTGAATGATCTCGAAGTGCTCCTGCCCGGAACTCGTGACGATGCCCATCACGTATTTTCCGTGGAGCGCATCCAGCACCTCCCGGACGCCGTCAATCACCAGCGGCTCGCGGGTCAGCAAATCGGCATAACGGGCATCGCGGTCGCGGCGCAATTTATAAAATGCATCCGTCCCCGGTTTTTCCGCCAGCTGCAGCACGCTTCCTCCATGGGTCAGAGAAATTTCTTCAAACTGTTCCCATTGCAGGGAAATGCCCACACCCGCCAGCGTCTCCTCGTTGGCCCGAAAAAAAATGCCCTCCGTATCGACCAGCACCCCGTCATTGTCCCAGAAAATTGCTTTGATCATCGCCTGTTGTCTTCCCGTTTTATTGTTCAGCACTCTACCACCGCTCCGGTCATCAGGTCAACCGGTCCCGACCGCAAAAAAGGTGCCTCCGCTTCCTCCGGCTTTTCTCATCGACGGAACAAGGAATTTCTGCTAATTTCTGACCGCTATGGTTGCCAACACGCTACAGACATTCCTGAACAGAGACGGTATCCGCCTGGAGGTCCTGGGTGCAGTGCCCCAAAACCCCAAAGCCTGCCTGATCGTCTGGCCCTGCATGGGCGGCGCGGTGCAGATGTACCGGACGCCGGTGGAAAACTTTACAGATCGAGGCGTAGCCTGTATCCTCTATAATCCACGCGGTCATGGCCGTTCTGAGGGCGAAATGGAAATCCATGCCATGACCCGCGACCTCAATGAAATTATTCAAACCCACGTTCCGCGGGCAACGCCCCTGGTCATTGTCGGCCACAGCGCCGGGGCAAACGCCTGCCTGCAATTCGGAGCGCGCTTTCGCCCGCCGGACAGATTCGTACTGATCGCGCCGGTGCTGGATTCGCGCGAATCGCTCTTTTCGATGTATCAAAGAAATACCATCGCTGAATTTATCGATATCCTCTGCGCCTATACGCAAGACGACACCCTCGTGCGGCGGGTGCTCGCCGATTCGCAATGGCTTGATGCCGATATATGGAAATCGCACGGCTACAGACATTTGCTCGACTGCGTCCCCGCGCGCATGCACATCGGTGCGTTTCTGGAGAACCTCTTTCTGCCCGGGCACAATGCTTTTCGGGAGCTCGCAGGATTTGCCGCGCACACCCGCATCTTCATGGCCGCACAAGACACCTGGTATCCGGCGGCAACGGTCAGGGTTCTGGCCGGAAAGCACGGCATTCCCCTGGAAACGATTCCCCAGGCGCAAAATCACTTTTTTACCGGCGGATGGGAGCGTGTGTGGGCAGAGGTTCTGCATTCTATCCTCCCTCCGGCAAGAAGCGAAGACACGTCAGAACAGGAAAAATAAAAGGAAAGGAAATTAAAGATGGCTTCCGAAAATATTCCGGTGATGATCGGTGCAGGCCAGGTGACAAAAAAGGAGGCGTCATCTGTTATCGGCGGCTCGCCTGTGGACCTGATGGCCGAGGCCGTCACGGTTGCGGCACAGGATGCCGGTGTGACAAGGCAGTGCCTGCAAAAGGCTGACCTGCTCGTCACCACGTCGCTTTTTTCCGATGACGGCATCATCAACCCGCCGGGCTTCGTGGCCGATAAACTTGATCTTCCCGATGCGCGCTGCATGGTTTCGGGATTCGGCGGCATCATGCCGCACGCCATGCTGCACCATGCCCTGAAAGCGGTCGCCGAAAACAAAGCCTCGCTGGTTATCCTGACCGGGGCCGAGGCTCAGCACACCATGCAGCAGGCGAAAAATTCCGGGACATTTACCGGCTGGAACGTAACATCCGAGCGCCCGGGCCTTCCGCCGCTGACTCATCTGGGGCTGTTTGACGGAGCCTGCGAGACAGAACACATTCATGGTCTCTCGCTTCCCGCAACATGCTATCCCATGTTTGAAAACGCCCTGCGCCAGCGGTATGGACGCACGATTACGGATCATACCCGCAAGCTAGGCGAGCTGATGAGCCGCTTTTCACAAGTGGCGGCAAACAATCCCCTGGCCTGGTTTCGCGAATCGCTCACGCCCGGGGAAATCATCACCGTTTCGGATGCCAACCGCAACACCGCTTTTCCTTATACCAAACGAATGAATGCCATGCTGGGGGTCAACCAGGCAGCCGCCCTCATCGTTACATCGGAGGCGCAGGCCCGGAAGATGGGTGTTGACCCGTCCAGGTGGGTGTATGTGCATGGCTATGCGGAAGCGAGCGATCACTGGCATATCCTTGAGAGAGAGGGCTACGGTTTTTCCCCGGCCATTGAGATCGTCGGCCGGACGGCCCTCGCGCAGGCCGGCGTGACCATCGCTGACATTGATTTCCTCGATCTCTACAGCTGCTTTCCGGTCGCCGTGCAGGTGACCCGCGACATGCTGGGCATTGCCGAAAACGATGACCGGCCGCTGACCGTGACCGGGGGGCTTCCCTATTTCGGCGGACCGGGAAACAACTACGTCATGCACGCCATGGCGCAAATGGTTGAGGTTCTGCGTCAGCATCCCGGCAAGACCGGCCTTGTCACCGGCAATTCTTTTTACATGACCAAGCACTCGGCGGCCGTGTGCGCAACCTCGCCTCCAAAAGACAATGCGGCGGCTGCAGCCGATATAAGTGTTTGCCAGAAAGCCGTTGACCTCCGGCCCAAACACGAGATTGATCCATCGCCTTCGGGGCGGGGAACGGTGGAGACCTACACTGTGATTTACGACCGGAACAATTTGCCGGGCAAAGGCGTTGTCATCGGGAAAGAAGAAAATGGCAAACGTTTTGCGGCCTTTACACCACCCGACCCATCGCTGTTTTCAGCAATGCTTGGAGAAGACTTTTGCGGCACTGCGGGGACGGTCGTTTCCCAAGACAAGGTCAACATCTTCACCCCCGATTGAATAGCGGCGGCACTCGGATTCGGGAACAACAGGGGATGCACTCTCGTTCCCCTTATCAGGGAATAAGTTAACAGCCTCACTCTGTTACTCCCATGCTTTTTTTCATGAGGCGTTCAATTTTCTATTTCCTGAGTTTGTGCTAGGCTGCGAATCATTAGATAGGAACTGAGCAGAACATTTTATGCAAAATAATACAGACAGAATTCCGGGCCTGGCCGAATGTGAAGAACTCATGGCCCAGTATGCCATGCTGCCCAACATCGTCGAACATTCCTTTCAGGTGATGCATGTGGCCCTGGCCATTACCGACAATCTTATAGACAGTGTTTCCATTAATCGGGATGCGGTCGTTGCGGGGGCGCTGCTTCACGACATTACCAAGACCCGGTCACTTCAAACAAAAGAAAAGCATGCGGCTTCAGGCGGTGCTCTTCTGCGCGAACTGGGATTTCCGCTGATTGCCGAAATTGTTGAACAGCATGTCGCAATCGACTTGAATCCGGCAGGGCCGATCGTGGAAAAAGAAATCATTTACTACGCCGACAAGCGGGTGATGCACGACAAAATAGTGACCCTCGAAGAAAGGGTTCAGGATTTATTAATCCGCTACGGAAAGACCGACGAGATACGCAGCCTGATTCTTCAAAACCTGCAGCAGGTCTTTCCGGTTGAGCGCAAGCTGAACGGTTTTATGAAAACCGACATCCATGAGGCGATAAAGGAAATCGTTCGATAATATCAGCGAAAGTTGGAAAATTCACAATGTGCATCTGTTGTTCCTGACATCAGGGCTTCATTGGTTTAAGATCGTTGAGTGTTATGTTGGAATTGCCCCGAATTGCCGGGCAGCCGTTCGGAAGAAACGAAGACGTAATCATATTTGCGCATGCAAGAAACGACAACAACAGCAAAGGGAAATCATGATGAAAAAAGATAATGCCGCAATGAAGCTCTTGGACAGAGGCAAGATTAGATTGCAGATTGCCATTGCAACTTTCTTTATTCTTCTGATGACGATCGCATCGATATTCACTTTGACCTATACCTACATCCAAACGTCGGATGCTGCCCTGAGATCCGCAAGGCAGATGATGCGGGCAACCAATGCCGGGATTTCCAAAGACGTTCTGCGCTATATGTCGACGGCCCGGCGTACGGTAAGAGCCACTGCGTTCAGCCTCAAAGAGGCTGACAATATCCGCGGCCACAAGGAAAAAATATTTTCCATGATTTCCGGTCAGCTCAAAGCCCAGAGGGAAATTTTTTCCATCAGCGTAGGAGACGCGGCAGGCTCGCTCGTCAGCATGGGAAAAATATTCGAAGACGCCTCCTACAGCGTGGATCGATCAAAACCCCTCCCTGCGGAAGTCGTTTACCGGTCGCATTATGCAGACCGGCAAAGCCCCCGGAAATCGGAATACTATGCCTATTACGACAAGAATTTTAAAGAAATCGGGCGAGAGGTTGTGCCATCGCACCGGATTCGTCTTGATGTCCAAAAAAGGTCCTGGTACAGGGAAGCAGATCAAAAGAAGGGAAACATCTGGACGGACATCCGGGTCTATCGAAACGGAGAGTTTGGCACCGCAAACGCCGAACCGGTTGTCGATCAACACGGAAACACAAAGCTGGTCATCTCCGCAGGCATTGCACTTTCCTTAAAAAAAGGAATTTCATCCCGTCTTCATGCCGGAGAAAACGGCATCGCCTTTCTCCTGGATGGGGACGGCAGACTGATCGCCTATCCCGACCGCGAAAAGATCACCCGTTGCGATCAACCGGCGGACGGGGAACCGGCCAAATGTGAGCTTAATCACGCAAGCCAGGTGGGAAACAAACCTCTGGCGGATGCCTTTGAAAAATACAAAGCCAAATCCGATTTGAGCAATCCCCAGAACATTCCCGCCCGGTTGAACTATCGGGACTATATTTCCAGAATCAAACGGCTGGATCAAAGCGAGCGCAGGGCATTGGAGAGCGCTTATGCCATCAACGACTCTGAAAAAAAGATAATCCTTCGCAAGAATTTATCGGGCGATATCCGGGCTGCAATTCCCGACATTCTGGAATCCATCAACTATACCTATAACATCCGGTTTAAATCCGAAGGACGGGAGTATCTGGCCAGTTTTAAAAATTTCCCGGAAAGCTACGGCAAACCCTGGATGATCGGCGTGCTTGTTCCGATCGATGATTTTATCGGGCCCCTGAGAAAAACCATTATTCAAGTCATTCTGATATCCGTTGCCATCTTGCTTATGTCGTTAATCATTATCATCATATTTTCTCGCCGCATCCTGCGTCCCCTGCGGGCAATCGCTCAAGACATGAACCGGATCCAGTATCTGGAAATCGATGAATCCGTCAGACATAATTCTTTCTTTTATGAAATCAGTATTATCGCCAACGCGCTGGCGTCCATGAAGCATGGTTTGAAATCATTCAGTAAATTTGTGCCCGCCACACTGGTCAAACAACTCATAGTTTCGGGAAAAGGCGCTGAGCTGGGCGGAGAAAAGCGCCGTCTCACCATGATGTTTACGGATATTGCGGGGTTTACGACGATTGCGGAAGGCATGAGCACCGAGCAGCTTCTTCTGCATATCTCCGAATACCTGGACGGTATGACCCGGATCATCCTGGCCCGGCAGGGAACCGTCGATAAATATATCGGAGATGCGATCATGAGTTTCTGGGGAGCGCCGCTTGCAGATCAAGACCATGAATATCACAGCTGCGTTACGGCATTGCAATGTCTTTCCAAACTCAAAGAACTGAATGCAAAATGGGCGGCCCAGGGCAAGCCCGAACTTCACACGCGCTTTGGAATCAGTTCCGGCGAAGTGAGCGTGGGCAATATGGGATCAAGCGACCGCATGAATTACACGGTCCTCGGTGATTCCGTTAATCTGGCGTCGCGCCTGGAAGGCATCAATAAGTATTACGGGACGGATATCATCGTTGGCGAAACGACTTATGAAGCCGTAAAAGACCAATTCTGTTTCCGGCCCATTGATGTCGTTGCCGTCAAAGGTAAACTTCTCGGCGTCAAGATTTATCAGTTATTGGCCGCATCATCTGCCGAACCCGATATCGCTGCCGGGCCCGACGATTGGAAATTAAAAGAACTTACCGAAAAAGCGTTTGACGCTTACGTCAACAGAGATTTTCAATCGGCCAGGGATAGCTATTCCGAGCTGCTCAAAGCATTTCCGAATGATGCTGTGGCGCAGATGTTTATAGAACGCTGTGGGGAGTATTTGAAAAATCCGCCTCCCGCGGACTGGGACACAGTGACCCACATGAAAACAAAGTAGTTTAAAGACGGGGTCGTGAAGTCATCCGGTTCTCCTTCCCGGAAAACCTCGTCTGACAATCGGGCGGAAAAAAAACCACATCGGCATCCTGTCAGATGGAATAAGGCGAATGGATATTTTGAAGTTCCTATCGTCCACTAAGGAGATCGCATGGCAAAGATTAATACGGTACTCGGTCAAATTTTACCTGGTGAGCTCGGGAAGACTCTGGTCCATGAGCATTGCGTGATTGGATTTTCGGGATGGGAGTGCGATCCCTTGCCGGGAGGTCTGAGCCGGGCGGAGATGATCGAAAATTGTATACAGGCGCTGCTGCCGGCACGGGATCTGGGCCTGCAGTCGATTATCGAAGCGACACCGCCTGATCTGGGTCGGGATGTCGAGATCCTGAAGGCTGTCTCGGAGAGCACAGGGGTCCACATCATCTGCTCAACGGGCCGATATACCGAAGAGTACGGCAAGTGGGCCTACCTGAAGCAAAGAGACAGGCTCGGGGCGGGCGACCTGCAATCCGAACTCTATGATGCTTTCATGTACGAAATTACAGTCGGAATCGGCCGGTCCGGAGTACGGGCGGGGGCGATCAAGGTGGCTACGTCCCAAAACAGAATGGCCCCCTGCGAGGAAGCGGTCCTGGCTGCCGCAGCACGGGCCTCAAAAGAAACATGTGTTCCCATTATCACGCATACGGAAGGCGGCACATTAGGGCCAAAGCAGGCAAAATTCCTTCTGGCGGAGGGTGCAGCGCCGGGACGCATCATGATCGGCCATATGTGCGATAACCTGGGGAGCGATGATCAGGGGGATCAGAAGGAAGTCCTGCAGACCGGAGCCAGCATGGCTTACGATCGCTTCGGGCTCGAGGTTTACGTCAAAGACGAGCAGCGGGTCGAAGCCCTGGCCGCGCTTATCGGCGAGGGATATGCCGAAAAAATTATGATCTCTCACGATTATGTCGGCGCGTCTCAGGGGAGGGGCGGGATGTGGCCGAATCGCCTTCCTGCGCAAATAGAAGCGCTGATGCCGAACTGGTCCTATACCAACATCTTTCGGCGAATCCTTCCTGCTCTGAAAAATGCCGGCATCACCGATGCCCAAATCCATACGTTGATGGTTGAAAATCCCCGGCGGCTCCTGGGATCAAGTTGACATCGCATTGGTGTAAATCGACTTTATCTATTCGTTAAATCCATGCTGAAGATTTCCTCATTCTCCGGACTTCTTAGAGTTAATTTCGCGCTCGCGCCGTTGATGAACACATCCGCAAAACCATACTGACCGGCCTTGTACCAGATGCTGGCCGGGGATATGTAATTCCTTCCTTCATCAAGGCTGCCGCCGAAAGAACCCATGACGGCGTAAGTCACTCCGTTCTTCTGCAGTACTTCCGTGTGATGCATGTGACCGGACAAAACCAGATCGACCCCGTGTTTTTCGAAAAGCGGACACAGCAATGCTATTAAACGGCTGTTGTCGTACCAATTCCAGCCGTCTTTATTCCTTCCCGAGCAGTAATAAAACGTGTGGCTCATGACGATGCACCAGTCTTTTCGGGGTATGTCCGCAAGCTGCTTTTGCAGCCAGTCTGCCTGTTCTTCGGTGTAGGTTTGCGCCACCCATTCAATATCCAGGATCAGAAAATGAATATGGCCAATATCTATTCTTCTCCACATCTTTCCTTCAGGGTCGGGGAGAGCATATCGTTTATAGAATTCAGCCCCGCCAAAAATCGTATCGTGATTTCCCGGAATATAGCAGGTCGGCATGACCCCGTTTAAAGGTTCCATGTCCCCGAAGGCCTTCACCCACAAGCTGTAATCAAAACCGAGATCAACAAGATCGCCGAGCAGGAAAAACGCATCGTATGGATCGCGCCTGATGTGGTCGATCATTTTCAACGTGAGGTCGGTCCTGCTTTGCGCGTTTCCTATATGCGCATCACCGGCTGCCGCAAAACGAAATGATTTCGGCAGTTGGCTGCTCTTTAAAAAAATGGCGGGGGATACGGCACCGTGGCGGATATATTTTGGAAGCAGGACATTCGACGCGAAATACAGGGAAACGGCCACAGTCACAAAAGAGATGATCAGGGTTTTTTTCGATGTCGTGATTTTCCGAAGTTTGTCTATGATGAATGACGCGGCCGTAAATATAGCCAGCGCGAGAAGCGCCAGCATTTTGATAAGGGTATTGGTATATAATGTGATGTCGTCCAGCGCTCCGTGGCCGGAAAACATATAGAGAATCAACAAAACGGGTAAGGCGAGGGCCAAATATACGACAGCCTGCAATATCTTTGATAGGAAGTGTCCGGAGCTGCTCATTTTTTATCTCCTGCGACCTGCGGATGATGATTGAATCGCCTCAGAAAGAAAATAAATGTAAATAGTGCTGCAAAGAACGCGGGCTTTTTCATCATGATCTCCTTTTGGGAGAGCCTTGCTGAACGCTGGTGTGATTTTTCTTACCACAAGTCGCCGAACAACCATAGCGTAAAGCGGCGCGTCGCGAGGCAGGAAGAAGAGAAAACGACCGGCGCGGCAGGCAGAGCCAGCAGGCGAGCAAGAATAGAAGGACGCACACAACCTGATTCTTCAAGACCGGCGACAGGTCATTCCGGTTGAACGCAAGCTCAACAGTTTTATGAAAACCGACATCCATGACGCGATCAAGGAAATAATCAGATAATCTCGCTAAAGCTGAAAAATCAATGACCCGTTGGTTGCCTGATGCTTTGTCCTTTTGCATTAAGTGTTGTGTCCATTGAATTCGTTCGCGTGGCCATCTTCTCCATCGTCATTCCGGCGAAGGCCGGAATCCAGGATTTTGGAATGGTGGCAGTTGCACCGGGGCATCCCATCGCTCAGCATGCCCTGCAACTGTGGCTCTAAGGCTCATTCCGCGACAGCCGAAAACTCGCCTTCGGCTCAAACAGTTCGGCCGTCTGATGCTCCATGTCGCCAAGAGCCACAACGTTTCGGGCATATTCGCTCACGTATGCCCCGGTGCAACTGCGATTTGAGAATTTGATTCCTGAGAAGTAAGCCCTCTTTTTTTGAAGTCATAGAAACGACCACGCGCATGAAGAATAATTTTCGAGCACAGACGCTTGACCATTTCTTAAAAGAGTCTCCAACGCGTATATAAACCACTG
>JAIGNE010000018.1:0-201585 GCA_036528635.1 Deltaproteobacteria bacterium | reverse complement strand
TAGGGTTGGTGTCGCTGCAAGATACGATGCGACGACTTCAGCGTGTTCAATGAACCGCCGGATGCGGAACCGCACGTCCGGTGGTGTGGGAGGACGGCGGGGGTGACCCCGCCTCCTACCTAATTATCTACCCGTCGAAAGGAGTTTGTTCGGATGCCGCACCAGACAGTCAATGGAATTAAAATCTATTACGAAGAACAGGGACAGGGCGAGCCGCTGATGCTCATCAATGGCCTGGCCTTTCCGATGGATTTGTGGTTTGCGCAGATACGGGAACTATCCAAAGACTTTCGGGTGATTGCGCTGGATAACCGGGGTATCGGCCGGAGCGACCAGCCGGATGAGGAATACTCCATCCCCCTTTTGGCTTCTGATGCCGTGGGATTGCTCAAAGCGCTGGGCATCGCCAAGGCCCATGTCGTGGGATTGTCGATGGGCGGCTTCATTTCCCAGGAAATCGCCTTGACCTGTCCCGATGTTGTGAATCGCCTGGTTCTGGTGGCGACCGGCATGGGCGGGCCACGATCTCAGGAATTAGGCAGGCCTTTCTGGGAGAAAACAACCGCAGCCATCATGGGTAAAACGCCTCCGGAGATCTATCGCACGGACATGACGATGATGGCCGCGCCGGGTTTTGCCGAAAATCATCCGGATCTTCTGGATCAGTCCGTCGCGTTGCGCATGAAGCATCCGCAGCCGCTCTTTGCTTTTTTACGGCAGTTTGCCGCCTGCGGCGTTTTCGATAATAACAGCCGGGCTCAAAATATTTCTCAGCCGACCCTGATCATTTTAGGCCAGGACGATCCGATCTTCCCGATCCCTCTGGCGGATGATTTCCGGCAGAAGCTGCCCGCGGCAAAAATGATCATTTATGAAAACTGCGGACACGCAATTCTTCTGGAAAAAGCTGATCAATTGTCCCGCGACATCCGTGAGTTTTTAAAAGGCTGATAGATTGTAGACTGGGCAGGCTGTAGGTCTATTTTGCAGGCCTACGGCCTTTTTTATTTTATAAGGCGCTGAAAGCGCTTCCCTATAAACCTAACAGCCTATAGCCTACAGCCTTATTCCCTGATTTTCGCAATGACCTTCGCCAGCCCTTTTTTATAATCAAAATTGCCGAGCTTCGCGATCATGATCCGCTGTGCCTGCGGTGAGCCCGCCCCGTGCATGGACTCCGTCCGGTAGCCCACCGCGCCCGTGCCCAGAGTGAGATTTTCAATGAGCCGGAGCACCCGCATGCGGGATTCCGTGGATACATCGGGTACGCCTTGAAAGTATTTGTTGACATAGGGGCCGATTTCCGGATGGCGAAAATCTTTTTCGGAAGGCATGGTTACCATCAGGCCGCCTGCGATATCTTCGGCGTGCCTGGCAATGTCATAGGTAAAACGCGTGACGTTGTGCTTGCAGACGTTGGCCAGCATCTGGTCGATCTGATAGGCCCCCGAAGGCGTTTTCCAGCCTTCCGTCGAACAGGCAAGCGCGCTTGAATAAATGGTTTCGTTGAGGTGCGTCATTTCGACCAGTTTGTCCTTCACGTGCGAAGCCTTCGCTACGCCGCAGTAATCGGCGGAAAGCGCGGTCGCACCGATTAGCACGTCGCCCACGCCGACTTTGCAGGCATAAGAGGGCCGATGATGGCCGGAGAAGCGCTCGACCAGTATCCCGACGAATTCCGTTTCACCGTTCAGGAAGATCCGTTCATGGGGGACGAACACATTGTCAAAAACAACCAGCGCCTCATGACCGCCGAACCTGCTGTTGCCGACATCCATCTCCGTGCCTTCCATTTTGCGCGTGTCGCAGGACTGCCTGCCGAAAATGATCACAATGCCCGGTGCATCGGATGGGACGGCAAAACTCACGGCGTAGTCTTTATCCTTCTGCTGCATGGTGATCGTCGGCATGACGAGAATCTCATGCGAGTTGGCGATCCCGGTCTGATGGGCCTTCGCGCCGCGCACCACAATCCCGTCAGGCCGCCGTTCCACAACATGCAGGTAAAGATCCGGGTCTTTTTGAGCGTGCGGCGCAAGTGATCGGTCGCCCTTCGGATCGGTCATCGCGCCGTCCACAACGATGTTTTCCTCCTGGACGTAAAGCAGAAACTTTTTGAATTTTTCGTGGTAAGACGTGCCGAGTTTCGCGTCGATTTCAAACGTTGTGCTGTAAACGGAATTGAGCGCGTCCATTCCTACGCAGCGTTGAAAACAGCAGGCGGTTTTCTGCCCCAGCATTCGCTGGCGGCGCACTTTCTTCACCAGATCTTCCGTGCTGGAAAAAATATGGGTGAAACGGTTGATCTTCTTTCCGGTCAAATGCGACGTCGCCGTCATCAAATCCTCGTACTGCGGATCGAGCGCGAGCTCGTAGGTAAAAGACACGGCATTCATCGACGGGATAATGATCGGGTGATCGACCGGAGCAGCGACTTTTTCTCCGAACATCCAGAGGTTTAATTTTAACCGGCGTAAACTATCCATATAATCCTGTCTTGTTCTGATCGTCATGGGGAGCGCTCCTTTCAGATAAACGCAGTCACGGAATGAGGCCTTTTTGGCAGTGATACACGTGGAAATCCTGGCGGCGTAATGCAGGCTCGGCGGTTTTCCGGTCAGTCCTATCTTAAGGAGGGTATTTAGCCTGTCAAGCTGCTTGTCAAAAGAGATGATATTTGCCATAGTAAAATAGAAAGGATGATGCCCATGGGAATAAAGAAAATAGAAATCGTAACGCCTGACGAAGCCGTCCGGGTGATCCGGTCAGGCGATCACATTCATCTGAGCTCGGTGGCCAGTTCCCCGCAGTGTCTGGTCAACGCCATGTGCCGGCGCGGCCGCGCCGGCGAATTGCGTGACGTTCATATTCATCATCTGCACACGGAAGGCCCGGCGCCGTATGCTGATCCGGAGTTTGAAGGCATTTTTCAGCTGGATTCCTTTTTCGTCGGCCCGAATGTCCGCCGGCACACACAGCAGGGATATGCGGATTACATTCCGGTCTTTCTGGGCGAAACCCAGCGCCTGTATCGCGATGGTCATCTGCCGTGCCATGTGGCCATGCTGCAGGTTTGTCCGCCGGACGAGCAGGGCATCGTGTCCCTGGGAACATCGGTGGATGCGACACTGGCCGCCATGGAAAGCGCCCGAACCGTGATTGCGGTCATCAATCCGCATGTTCCCCGCACGTTCGGCGATGCGCTCATTTCCATCGATAAAATTGATGTTTTTGTAGAAGACGATACGCCGCTGGAAACGCTTCATTTTGCGGCGCCCGATGCCCTGGAGACGGCCATCGGTCGGCACTGCGCGGCGCTCCTCGAAGACGGCGCCACCCTGCAGATGGGCATCGGCGCGATTCCCAACGCCGTGCTCAGTCAGCTTTCCGGGCACAAAAATCTGGGTATTCACACGGAGATGTTTGCCGACGGCGTGATTCCACTTACGGAAAAAGGCGTTATCAACGGCGCGATGAAGGCCATTGATCAGGGGAAGATGGTGGCAACGTTCCTGCTGGGTTCAAAAGCCTTATATGACTATACGCATCGCAATGACCAGGTGCGGATGATGGATGTCGGCTATACCAACGATCCTTTTATCATCGCGAAAAACCCGAAGGTCACGGCCATCAACTCCGCGCTGCAGGTGGATCTGACCGGACAGGTCTGCGCCGATTCCCTGGGGACGACATTTTACTCCGGCGTGGGCGGTCAGATTGACTTCTTTTACGGCGCCTCCCGATCGCGGGGCGGCAAGGCGATTATCGCCATGCCGTCGGTAACGGAAAAAGGAATCAGCAAAATTGCCCCCGTCCTGCTTCCCGGCGCCGGCGTCGTGACCACGCGTGCCCACGCGCACTGGCTGGTGACGGAATTCGGCGCGGTGAACCTTTACGGCCGGTCGCTGCAGGAACGGGCGCGATTGATCATCAGCATCGCCCACCCGAGCCATCAGGAAGCGCTGGACAAAGCGGCGTTTGAGCGTTTCGGCTCCCACTACCATTTTATGAAATAATGACATTCATCTGCGCTGGAATGTCTTCATTTCAGCGTAGATTGAAATGGATAATCCACGAATGAAAAAATGTCTCACGGCTCGATGGTCAGTTTGAAATCATCCCGCTCTTTTGCCAATTGCGAGAAAAGCTTTACGGCCCGGTTATAATCTCTGCCCATGAATTGCTTTGATTCATCGGCATGTTTCCAGACGATCTCGAACGGTCCTTCCATGTCCGTGGAAAGAACATCCCAGAGCGCATCCAGATTACGGCCGAAGTGCGCGGGCAGAGCCAGCCGGCTTACGAGCCGATCATAGAGATTATCAAGCGAACGGATGACACGACCGTTTAAGGTACATCGTTTTACCGGCATGAAGGTACCTCCGTAAAGGTATTATAGTGGTCTATGGTTACAAATCGCTCACCGTCGGGGGAAAAGACGAGGCGTTTGCCGCCCCGCCTTCCGCCTCTATAGTCCAGGTCCGCCTCGCGCCATTTTCTATTGGGTAAGCGTCTCTCTCTGTTTTGAAACCGGTCGCCGCCGATACTGGAACCTCTCAGGGCGTTTACGGACCACAGATCCCTGCCGGGTCTCCATCCCAATGACCGGGCCGTCTGTTTGTTCACGAACTTGGCCGGCAGTTTTTTGTTGTTGGTATGGTTCAGATTACGGATGATCCCGATCAGTTCCTGTTCATCGATTCCGGGTGAAAGCCTGATATTGACATCCCGGACGATCTTCTCGCAGGATTCGGCATAGGCCTGTGCGAACAGAAAGGGGCACAGGACCAGTAGGAAAATGGCTGATCGGATCACGACTCGCCGGACCATGGATGTTTCTCCGTTTTACTCGTTTTTTACCATTCACTCTAGCTCACAAAGTATTAAATTTTCAAGTTGTTTAGTCGATGGACGAGGAAAAGATGAGTATTTCGCGATAAGGACAATATAAAAATTAACCTGCCAGCGCCGAACCAGCTTAGCCTTGCTTGATCTGGTTATGACCCTACGCTTTTGTTATGAAAAGAATTTTTTTGTGATGCCTGATCTTCAATCGTTTTATAGTCCTTAAGCAAAAAAGATATTTTAAGGGTTGTTTACCTCAATAATGGGCTGCCATTTACCGATACAAAATGTTGGTATTCTGAAAATGGAATCGCATGAGCGGCTTTAGTCAGGCTCTTCTGAAAAAACAGCCTATCCCGCCCGGTAACACCTTAAATTTAGAGTACATAATATCTAAATAGAAGAGAGAAGCAAGATGGCATTGTCTGAAAAACGAACCACGATCCTTATGGGAAAGCGATTTTTAATCCTCTTGTTGATCATCATTTTTTCTTCAGGCCACGGACTCCTGATGACTGTTCATGGCGAAGAGCCGGAAACGGAGGAGTTGGGATTTATTGAAATTGAGGATGTATATGCGGCGGCAAAGCACTTGCAGTCCGTCAAGCAGGCGCCGGCGTCGATTTCTCTGGTAACGGACGAAGACATCAAACGCCACGGATACCGCACCCTGACTGATGCGGTGAACAATGTTCGCAGTTTCTATTCATATTCCGACAGAAACTACGAGTATATAGGCGTCCGGGGATTTGCCCGTCTGGGGGATTATGGAAATCGCGTTTTACAGCTGGTTGACGGCCATTCCCAGAACGATAACATCTATGGCAGTTTTTTTATGGGACACAGTTTCGGCGTGGATATGGACCTCGTTAAGAAAATTGAATTCATCCGCGGTCCCGGATCATCGCTTTACGGCAACAATGCCGCATTTGGTGTCGTCAACGTCATTACCAAGAGTGGCAAAGACATCAACGGCCTGTACGCAAAAATAGAAGGGGGAAGTTATAATACCTATAGCGGCGGTATCGCTTATGGTAAACAATTTCGGGACAAGCATGATCTGCTGATATCGGCAAGTTTTGTTAACAGCAAAGGGCAGGACCTTCATTATCCGGAATTTATGGA
This sequence comes from Deltaproteobacteria bacterium, assembly GCA_036528635.1. Lineage (GTDB taxonomy): Bacteria > Desulfobacterota > Syntrophia > Syntrophales > Smithellaceae > UBA8904. The sequence goes on along the minus strand of JAIGNE010000018.1, from coordinate 195,615 downwards.
ATCCTCCGGCTCCACCGGGTGGGCGAGAGACAGTGACGGAGAGAAGGCCCGGAAATTTTTAATGAAGGCCATTTTAGGCGAGGTGACTTTTCTGGCCAACGCGGTATCAAGGGAAAAAATTGTTCCCACGGCCGTTTACGGAAGTATCTTTAATGATAACCGATTAAAAACGATCGATGAAAAGATATTTGCGGAGGTGAAATGGGAGCACCCCCTTGCTGACGATAAAAATCTGAAAACAAGAATTTTCTATGATTGGTATCGCTTCCAGGGAGAATACCCTTTTGATTCCCCCCCGGTGGTGGTCAACCGGGATGAGGTCGTTGGACAATCAATCGGCGGCGAGGCTGTCTATGACCAAAGAATATCCTCGCATCTCTTTCTGATCGGCGCTGACGTGATTCACCATCTGGAGGCCACGCAAAAGAACTATGATGAATCGCCTTATCTGAACTATCTTGATGATCATCGGACCTTTACAACATGGTCTGTCTACGGCCAGGACGAATGGGATATCACATCCTGGCTGCGCTTCACGGGAGGACTGCGCTTTGACCAGTACTCCACTTTTGGACGCAATCTGAGCCCCAGAGCAGGCCTGATTCTAACCCCAATAAAGACCAACGCGATCAAACTCCTTTATGGTCAGGCTTTCCGGGCGCCCAACGTCTACGAGCTTTACTATGCTACTAATATGGCGCCGAGTTTGTATCGGGCCAATCCGGATCTGAAGCCGGAAATCATTGACACGTTTGAAATCGTCGTCGAGCAGGAGCTTTCGCCCACGATGAAGGCAATCGTTTCCGGCTTTCATTATATCGCCAGGGATTTAATCAATCAGGAGCAGAATGCCGATGGGTCCATGCAGTTTTATAATGTCAGCAAAGTCAAAAGCGACGGGGTGGAACTGGGACTGGAAATAAACTGGCCGGGTTTCCTGAAAGGTGATGCAAGTTACACGTATCAGGATACCCGTGATGAGGAGACAGGCCGGTGGCTCGCCAACTCACCCCGCCATATGGTGAAGGTTGGTGCGAGAATATCTCTGTATAAGAATATTTTGTTTCTTGGCGGACAGTGCCGCTATATGGGCAATCGGCTGGATCGCGAGGGGATGGATGTTGGTGACGCTTTTATCACGGACATCAACCTGTCCGCCGAGTATAAGAAATTAACCCTGTCGGCCGCGGCTTACAACCTGCTTGATGCCCATTATGCCGATCCCGTATCCACGGATCATGTGCAGAAATCGATACCCCAGAACGGCCGGAATTTTTGGCTGAAGATAGGATATGTTTTTTGAGATCAATTGACGGACAACGGATGCCTCCTGATAGGACAATCCTGAAAATGATTCGGCGAAGCGCAGGTTACGCTTTATTGCTTTGCGTCTTCATTTTGTCCGAGCAAACGGTGGGGTATGGCGCTGATCTGACGGTGGCGGTACTGAAAAGCGAAGGCAATTTTCCTGTTGAGGATATCCTGACAGGCTTTAAGATGGAAATGCAGGAGAACAGCATTGCCATTCGACTGACTCATGTCGAAGGCGGGAATGATTTTGACAACATTTTCAGTCAGATCACCCGCGTCAAACCGGACATGCTGATCTGCGTGGGGGTTAAAGCCCTGGAGCAAGCCGCGCGGATTAAAAATATTCCCGTATTGTATTCGATGGTAACCCAGGAGAACGCCCGCCCCTGGTCGGCCAGAGAAGGGATTTTAGGCATTTCCCTGGATATTGCGCCTTTGCTCCAATTCCGGATCATGCGCCAGGCCATGCCGTCAAGCAAACGGATCGGTGTATTCTATGATCCGGACCATAATCAGAAATTGATCGATGAGGCAAAAAAAGCCGCTGCAGAAACGGGATTTTCACTTGTTGCCTTGCCGGTCCGTACCATCAGAGAGATTCCTTCCGCGCTGGAGAATCTGGAACATCGTGTTGATATTCTCTGGACGATTTACGATCCATCGGCTTACACGCCGGAATCAACCCGGTATATTCTGTTGCAAGCCCTGCGAAAAAAAATTCCGGTTGTTGGCTTGTCGCCTCATTTTGCCAAAGCGGGTGCGCTTTTGGCCATCTATGGCGATTACACGGATATGGGTCGGCAGCTTGCCCTTCAGGCGATTGTCCTGTCGAAGCGGGGAGAGCCTGCGCCCAGAATATGGCGCCCGCGCAAAGCAAGGATTGCGATCAATGAAAAAGTCGGACGGATGATGGACATTGATTTTTCTTCTCAGTTTTTGAAGACGGTTCATCAGACCTACTGAATTTGAGTGGAGAACAGCATGGATTTCCGTTACGCTCAGGGGATAAGAATCAAGGCGATCGCCGCCATCGTTATCATGATCACGGCTGTTGTTTCCGTGATGGCGACTTATTTGATTACAACCCAGACATCCCTTTTGAAAGAGGAGTTTAAAAAAAGAGCGGTCGGGCTGGTGGAGAATTTTGCCCGAAATTGTGATTATCCCGTGCTGCTTGAAGATCATCAGGCGATTCAAAAGCTGGCCCAGGCCATGCTTCAGAACAAGGATGTTGTCTCTGTTACCGTGGAAAATATGTCAGGTCGGGTTCTCCTCCAACTCAGCAACGTCAAAAATCCGGACAACAGCCTGCCGAAAGTCAGCGCTGCAAATCCGGAGAAAATGCATCTGGAAACCAATAGCCGCCTTTTATACATCGGACTGCCGGTATGGGCCCCTCACGAAGAGGAACTGAGCCTGACTCAGGCTAAGCCAATGGACGCGCGGATACTTTTGCTGGGCCGGGTAAATGCCAAATTCTCTCAGGACAGCACCAATGCCACGATCCGCGAAACGATCATCACGACAATGATTATCGCTCTGGCCGTCATCGGCATCACCATTATTTCGCTGGTATTACTGTTAAATCGCTTTGTTAATCCCCTGCTGACGCTGGTACAGGCGACCCGGGAAATTTCCGCGGGGAAACTTTTCCATCGCGTTGCCATTCAACGCCATGATGAAATAGGCGTGTTGGCCAGTGCGTTCAATGAAATGGCGGAAAGCCTGGAGAGTCACCGCGAACTCCTCGAGGGATATAATCAGACACTTGAAGAAAGAATCCGGGAAAGGACGGAGGCGCTCAAAGAATCGGAATCCCGCTATCGGGCCTTCTTTGAATCGACAGGCACGGCGATGCTGATCACGGAGGAAGACGGCACCATCTCCCTTGTCAACGGAGAATTTGAAAATATGTTTGGGCTAAAGCGCGGGATGATTGAGGGGCGTCGGAAATGGGGTGAATTCATTAAAAAAGAAGACCTGGAAAAAATGATGAACTATGAAACTCAGCGGGCAACATCATCAAAGTTCGTCCCCAAGAATTACGAATTCCGGGCCATGGATGTTAATGGACAGATAAAAGATATTTTCATAACCGTTTCTTTCGTGCCGGGCACGTCGAAGAAAATCAGTTCTCTTATTGATATTTCGGAAAAGAAACGCCTGGAAAACGGCCTTCAACAAGCCCAGAAGATGGAAGCTATCGGTACGCTGGCCGGTGGTATAGCTCATGATTTTAATAATATGCTCATGGGCATTCAGGGTTATGCCTCTCTGATGCTTTTCAAAATGAAGAAAAATGATGAGCATTATGAGCCATTGAGCAAGATAGAAGAATTGGTGCAAAGTGGTTCTAATCTGACCCGCCAAATCCTCGGGTTTGCCCGGGGCGGAAAATTTGAAATACTGCCGTCTAATATCAACGATATTGTTGAAAAGACGTCTAACATGTTTGGCCGTACCAAGAAGGAAATCCAAATTAAAAAAGAATTTCAGGAAGACATTTGGACCATTGATGTGGATCGCGGCCAGATCGAGCAGGTCTTCCTCAATCTTTATGTGAACGCGTGGCACGCCATGCCGGGTGGCGGAGAACTTATCCTGGAAACGTCTAATGTTAATTTGACTGAAGACTTTAACGCAGCCTTTGAGGTCACGCCTGGTCCGCACGTCAGGGTTTCCGTGACAGATACAGGCGTCGGCATGGATGAAAAGACCAGGCAGCGCATCTTTGAGCCTTTCTTCACGACCAAGGAAATGGGTCGGGGTACCGGATTGGGATTGGCGATGGTGTATGGAATTGTGAAAGGTCATAACGGTATCATCAACGTTTACAGTGAAAAGGGGCAGGGCACATCCTTTCACCTTTATTTTCCCGCCTTGGAAAAAGAAGTGGTTCAGGAAGAAGTTGTCGAGAAAAAGGTTGAACTGGGCAGGGAAACCATTCTTTTAGTCGATGATGAAGAAGCGGTCCTGACGGTATCGAAGAACATGCTGACCAGTCTGGGCTATCATGTTATTACCGCACGCAGTGGTCGGAAAGCTTTAGAAATATATAAAAAAGGGCATCACACCATTGATCTGGTTATGCTGGATATGATTATGCCGGGAATCAGTGGCGGGGAAACCTTTGACGGCTTGAAAGCGTTGAACCCCGGCGTAAAAGTCATTCTTTGCAGCGGTTACAGCAGGAATGGCCAGGCCAGCCAGATTATCGAACGCGGTTGCCGGTTCTTTCTCCAGAAACCTTTCTCAATTTATGCTCTGTCCCGGAAGGTCAGGGAAGCTCTGGGTTAGTTTTCCGGCCGGGGCGGCGCAGATTAACGGGTCAGGATGATCTGTTCTTTAACCGCGAATTCAAGAAATTCATCAACTTCCTTGCGGGCTTTAATCTTTTCCTTTTTACAGGCCTGCCTGAGTGTTCTGACACCGGTCAGGGAGTTAAGGAGCCTGTTTAACGGGTGATCGATCACCTGTGTTTTAACCGCTCCGCCGCAATTATAAACAACCAGGTCTGTTTTCTGCGGGTGATAGAAATCAAGGAACTCTTCGAAGGTCAGTTCGCCCACGGTCATGAGCTCATCGAAATTGTATTTTAATGAAAGCAAAATCGTTCCGGGCGATAAACTGAAAACAGTTTCATCATTAAACCCGCCCTCGCCTGGTGCCGCGAGCGGCCCTGCATAAAGCGAACGGTTCAGTGCGCCGTGAAGGGCGATGATGTCCTCCATGACAGGGAAGAGGTTCTTTTTGTTGTGTCTGATGAACTGCTCCCTGATAAAAGAAGATTGCATCCTGGTAATCTCTTCTCTGGTAAGGGTGAGCGGTTGTTTATAGGACGATAAATACACCGCGAAGTCGGAAAGAAAGTCGGAGGGGGTTATATCGAGGGTTTCCAGGGCCATAAACATCCAGCCCGCGGCGCCCCCGCGGTTGTAAAATACGTCACAGGCATTTTTCAGGCCTTCGGCCCGGGCCATGCCTGATTCTGAAAATCCCGGCGAAGAGATAAGCGTGTAAGGAGCATCTCGGAGAAAGTTCAGCCGGAAGGATTCCGCCTGATCATAAAGGGCCGTCCCCGGCAGAACAGCCAGGGGGAAAATATCGAGATGGTTCGGCTGCAGTCGGAGCGCATAATCCAGGCTCTCCCGGAATCCGTCGAAGGTATCGCCGGGGAGCCCGTAGATCAGGTCCAGCCCGAAAATGACACCTGCGGAATTCAGCAGGGATATCTTTTCGGCGAATTGAACAGGGTCGATGGTTCTGTTGACATGGGCGAGCACTTTGCAGGACGCGCTCTCTAGTCCTATCTGGAGGCTGCAATTTATCCGGGAAAAGAGCAAGGCAATTTCACGGTCGACAAGCTCTGCTCTTATTTCAAAAGTAAAATGAATCAGCGGTGCTGTTTTCAAAATCAGACGCAGAATTTTTTTTGCACGCTTCAGGTCGCAGTTGAATGTCGGGTCCAGGACAAAGACCTGGGTTACTTTTTTTTCTTCGAAGATTTCCAGTTCTTTCCGGATGCGTTCTAAAGAGATTTTTCTCACGCCCGCCACACCCCGCGATTCGAAACAGAAACCGCATTTAAAAGGACAGCCGCGGGAGAGTTCCCATAGCAGGCCGGAATATCTGCCCGGATCAAGTGTGCCGGTGAGATATGGCGAAGGCAGAGCGTCAAGATCCATGACGGGCTGCTGGTCTTTTCCCGGATTCCGTTTCGCCCCTTTAACAAAAACCCCGGGTATGTTTTCCAGTGTGTCACCTGTGAGCAGCCTGCTCATGACTTCCGCAAGGACAATCTCACCTTCGCCTTTGATAATAAAGTCAAAGGGTGAGCAATCGAGCAGGACTGAAGGAAGGGCTGTTGCCTCTGCACCGCCGGCGAAGAGAATAACAAACGGGAATTTCCCTTTGATGATGCGGCAGGCATCCGCTACAAGCTGTCTGTTCCACAGGTATGTAGAAAAGCCGATCATGTCCGGAATATTTCTGGAAAGGTCTTTTGATATGAAATCGGCGGAGTGATCGACCGTGTAGTCGGTGAACGATGTCGTAAGCCTCTCGCTGATCGATGGCAGGGAGTCGAGCTGCGCTTTCAGTGAAGCCGCGGCGAGAGGAACAGCCTGCGGCGAATCCTTAATGTGGATGGATACCAGTATGAGTGTCAGTTTTTTCAAAAAACAATCCCGAATTTTTATTCAATACAACCGTGTATGTAAACTACCATCTTTCAGAAGGTAAGGAAAGATTTACAATTGCGGACCATAGCCTTTATAATTTCAACCGGGACGTTATTGTTCTCCCCGTCTTTGCGGGAAGGACGCGTGGAAAACTTGTGAGAGGCATCCAACCCCTCAAACTCCACCCATGGAACCTCCCGTTTCCCGGGAACCATGAAGGGTTTGTTCACCGCATTTACTAATTGTAAAAGCTTTTGACAAATTGTATAAACGCCCAGGAAGAAATCGGAACGCACTTATCATGCAGAGTTATGGCACCAAAGACTGACAGGCATTGCCTATGAAAACACTCCTCATTACACCGCCTTTTACCCAGCTTAACACCCCGTATCCGGCAACGCCATATTTAAAGGGTTTTTTGAGATCGCAAGGCTATGACGTCTTTCAGGCTGACCTCGGGATTGAACTGATCAATGCCATTTTTTCGCGGGAAGGTTTTCAAAACCTTTTCGATTCCATTCATCAGGCGGGCAGGAAGATTTCCCGAAATTCCCGTCACATTCTCAAGAATGAAACAAACTTCATTGAAACGATAGACCGGGTCATGAGTTTCCTGCAGTACCGGGACAATACGCTGGCCCAGTTTATCGGCAATGAAACCTTCTTGCCGCGAGCTTCCCGATTTGATTCCATGCCTGATCTGGAATGGTCATTTGGAAACAGCGGGCTGAATGATAAAGCCCGGTTTCTGGCAACACGCTATATTGAGGATATCGGCGATCTCATCAAAGACGCGGTAACGCCCTGGTTTGGTTTCAGCCGGTACGCAGAATCGCTGGGCCTGTCGGCGCATTCTTTTGCGCCGCTTGAGGCTGCCTTGAAGCTGCCGGATAATATTCTGGAGATCCGGCTGCTGGAATTGCTCAAACGTCATATTGAACAGGTTTGCCCCGATGTTGTGGGGATCACCCTGCCCTTTCCCGGAAATCTCTATGCGGGATTAAAATGCGGCCAATACATCAAGAAGCATTTCCCCCGCATAAAAATAGTTGCCGGCGGCGGATTTGTGAATACGGAACTCCGGAATCTGTCGGAACCCGCGGTCTTTGACAATCTGGATTTCATAACCCTCGACGACGGCGAACGTCCCTTTTTAAACATCCTTCAGTTTCTCCAGGGGGAAAAGAAACAGGAGGAACTTACCCGAACGTTTATCCGGATGGATGGTTATGTACGCTATATCCATAATGATCGGGAACCCGATTTTTCTCATGCCGGGACCGGTTGTCCGGATTACTCGGACCTGCCTCTGGATAAATATCTATCGCTCATTGAAATGGCCAATCCGATGCACCGCCTGTGGAGCGACGGCTGCTGGAATAAGCTGACCATTGCCCGTGGCTGCTACTGGCATCGATGCTCTTTTTGCGATACATCGCTTCCTTATATCAGATGTTATGAGAGCGCACCCGCCGCCGTCCTGGTGGACCGCATCGAACAGATCATGGCTCAAACAGGACACTGCGGTTTTCATTTTGTGGACGAGGCCGCGCCGCCTGCCGTCTTGAAAGATGTGGCCGAGGAATTGCTGAGAAGAAAAATCAGGATTTCCTGGTGGACCAATATCCGCTTTGAAAAGGCCTTCACGGAGGATCTCTGCCGGCTACTGGCATCGTCGGGCTGCATTGCCGTAACCGGAGGGCTGGAGGCGGCTTCTGACCGGCTTTTGAAGTTAATGAATAAAGGGGTGACCGTTCGGCAGGCGGCGGAGGTATGCAGCTATTTCAGCAAGGCCGGCATCATGGTGCACGCATATTTGATGTACGGCTTTCCGACACAAACCATTCAGGAAACCGTTGATGCCCTGGAGATTGTCCGTCAGTTCTTTCACGAGGAGCTGATTCAATCCGCTTTCTGGCATCGATTTACCGCCACGGTGCACAGTGATGTCGGAAAAAATCCGCAGAAATATTCCTGTACGATATCAGACCGTCCGGACGGCGGGTTTGCCGAAAATGATCTTGTGCACGACGATCACAGCGGTATCGCGCATCAGGCTTTTGCGCAGGGTTTGACCAAAGCGGCTTATAACTTTATGCACGGTATCGGGACGGACATGGCCATTCAGGATTGGTTTGATTTTTCCGTACCGGCGATTTCAGTTAAAAGAAATTATATAAAACAGGCGATCAATACCATGTCGCAGAAATCTCCCCTGGCCCCTCTTAAAAAAAGAGGGGAATAATTCAGTGCAGTTTTGTTAGAAAAAAATTAAGCGCACTCGCTGTAGCCGCAGATATGGCAGACCATGCAGCCGCCCTCGTGCTCGACGATGCCGCCGCAATCGGGGCAGGCGCCTTTGCTAAAGACGCGTTTTTCATGCTGCACCTTGCCGCCGTTGGCTTCCACGTGCGCTTGGATCGCCTTGGCCACCGCGTCGGCGCAGGAAAGGATTTTATTTTCACCGAAACCGGATGGCGAGTGGCAGGAAATGCCCTGCAGCTGTTTGATGACCTGGCGCGCCTGAAGCCCGCTGCGCCACGCCAGCGATACCATTCGTCCAATGGCTTCGCTCTGGGAGGCGGCGCAGCCGCCCGCTTTACCCATCGTGGTGAAGAGTTCAAATAAGCCGGTGGCGTCTTCGTTCACCGTCACATAAAGCGGCCCGCAGCCGGTCTGCATCTGATAGGTCCAGCCTTTAAGGATTTTTGGCCGTTCACGCTTGGTCGTTGATTTGTCTTTATCCATGCTTGCGGGGTGAGCCGCTTCCTGTTTTTTCCCGACACTCAGCACCTGCTGGTCGCGGGATCCATCGCGATAAATCGTGACGCCCTTGCAGTCGAGCTGATAGGCCAGCTCATAGACGCGGGCGACATCGGCAACGGAAGCGCCGTTGGTGAAGTTGACCGTTTTGCTGACGGCATTGTCGGTATGCTTTTGAAAGGCGGCCTGCATCCGGATATGCACTTCCGGCGTGATGTCGTGCGCGGTGACAAACAGATTGCGGATGTCCTCCGGAATCTCATCAATATGATGAAGCGTGCCGTGTTCGGCAATCCGCTGCATTAATTCGCGCGAGTAAAACCCTCTGTCTTTCGCGATGGCCTCAAAATAAGGATGAACTTCCACCAGGATATCGTTGTCCATAACCTGCCGGATGTAAGACACGGCAAAAAGCGGTTCCACGCCGGAAGAGGAATTGGCCATAATCGAGATGGTTCCGGTAGGGGCGATGGTGGTTACGGTGGCGTTGCGCATCGGCAAAACGCCTTTTTTATCATAGACGGATCCTTTGAAATTCGGAAATGTCCCGCGGGTCCTGGCCAGTGCCTGCGATGCGGCATGCCCCTGCTCATTGATGAACCCCATGACTTTGTGGGCCAGTTCAATCGCTTCCTCTGTATTGTAGGGAATGCCCAGAGCGATCAGCATATCCGCCCAGCCCATGACGCCCAGTCCGATCTTGCGGTTCCCCAGGGTCATCTCGGCAATCTGGGGAAGAGGATAGTTATTGATCTCCACGACATTATCCAGAAAATGCACGGCCAGCTGAATCACGTCGCCAAGGCGTTTCCAATTAACCTGGCCATCCTGAACCATTTTACTGAGGTTGATGGAGCCGAGGTTGCACGATTCATAGGGCAGGAGCGGCTGCTCTCCGCAGGGATTGGTGGATTCGATGGCTCCGACATGCGGCGTCGGATTGTCGCGGTTCAGCCGATCGAGAAACACGATGCCCGGCTCGCCGTTTTCCCAGGCCTGTGTAATAATCCGGTTGAAAACTTTGCGGGCGTTGAGTGTTCCGGAGACCTGTCCGTCGCGGGGGTTGAGGAGGTCGTAATTTTCATCTTTTTCTACTGCCTTCATGAAGGCTTCGGTCAGCCCCACGGAGATGTTGAAGTTGTTCAACTGCTTCTTGTCGGCCTTGCACATGATGAAATCCATGATGTCCGGATGATCGACGCGCAGAATGCCCATGTTGGCACCCCGCCGGGTTCCGCCCTGCTTGATCGTTTCCGTCGCCACGTCGAAAACGCGCATGAAAGAGATCGGTCCGCTGGAAATGCCGGTGGTGGTTAGAACGACATCATTGGCCGGACGCAGCCGGGAAAAGGAAAAGCCGGTGCCGCCGCCGGATTTGTGAATGAGCGCGGTGAACTTGACCGCGTCGAAAATCTCCTCCATTGAATCTCCGACCGGCAGGACAAAACAGGCGGACAATTGCCCCAGTTCACGCCCGGCATTCATGAGCGTCGGCGAATTGGGCAGAAATTCCAACTGCGTCATCATGCGATAGAATTCTTCAGCAACCAGGGCGGTGTCCGTTTTTTCATTAAACTTCTGATCGGCAGAGGCAATCGTATCGGCCACGCGCCGAAACATTTGCACAGGAGTCTCCAGTACTTTCCCCTCTTTATCGCGCTTCAAATAGCGCCGCTCCAGAACAGTAATCGCGTTTTTCGTTAATTCCGGGATGATGGGGGTGTAAGTCTTTTTTTCCATGGAAGTGAACTCCTTTGAGGCCAGTGATTAAAAGGTTAAAGAATTAAAAAACACTACATGTAGTATGATGAATGCCATTAAACACAACATCTAGACGTTGTCAAGAGAGTGAAATTATTTATTTAGAAAAGTAAAAAACGGCGCATGGTTGGAAGTGAAAAATTCCGGTGTGCGCAAAACGATGGGTGCGACGGAAGGATGCTTCTTGAATGTTTTTTCCAGGAAAGTGCGGACATCAGGCCGCTGCCAGCCCCCGGGGTGATGGAAGCTTTTGTATAAGGATAAATCGCCTTCATAAAAATCCTGCGTGGCGAGGGTTTTCGCCTCCACACTGGCGGCAGGCAGATTAAAGATCGCGAGATTCATAAAGTCGATGCAGTCGGCGTGGCTGGCTGTAAAATCCAGTGTTTTCATGGCGCTGGCTGTGGTTTCCGGCGGTGTGCCGAATAAGAAATAGCAATAGGTGGCAATGCCTGCCTTCCTGAGCGTCCTCAGGGCAGCCGAAGTTGTGGTAAGATCGATGCCTTTATTTAAGTCGTTGAGGACGGCTTGATCCCCGGATTCAATGCCGAGTTTCAACATCACACACCCGCCGGCTTTCAATGCCCGGCAGAAATCTGCATCGGTTAAATGCCGGGTGACGCGGGCAAAACCATACCAGGGCGCGCCCGGAGGCCTTCCGGCCAGCGCTTTTAGAAGAGCGGGAGCGATGGAGTTATCGAGAACGTGAATCAATGACGGATGCGTTTCCTGCGCAAGCATCTGTAATTCAGCCGTAACCCGGGCCGCGGTTTCGGGCAGATAGGGATTGGCTTCGGCCTTTTCCGGACAGAACGCGCACTTGCGCCACCAGCACCCGCGCGCCGCGCTGTAAGGCAGGATGAAACCCGGGGAAAGATAGCGATTCTCCGTCAAAAGATGATAATCAGTTGTGGAGCCGCTGACAGCACTATGGATACCCAGCAACGTCAGTAATTTTTCCTCTCCCGCGCCGGTGACGACTTCGTCAGCCAGGCCCGGGAAAAGATCAGTCCGGCCGGCAATTTGAACCCAGGATGTAATCAGGGACCCGCCCAGAACAATTTTCTGCCGGGGGTGGATTTTTTTGATAAATCCGATCATGGCCATCGTACAAAGCGCCTGGCTTAGATAATTAAGTGAAAAGCCGATAAATTCCGGAGACTCCGCCAGCGCCTCGGCCAGACGGCTGGAAAAATAGGAGAAGAAAGGATTCACTTCCGGGTTTTCCGCGGCCCGGATCAAGTCACAGGTTTTCACCGGTGATAGATTGCCGTCTGTATAATCCGACAGGGAAAGGTTAACATCAAAGGATTTCCCGGCCAGAGTCAGGACATGATTGATATCCAGCACGGCGCGGGAGTAACGGCTTTTGTTACTGAAGGTGCGGGAATTTTGCAGGGCCGCCAGATTATCTTCCAGATTTTTGCAGGCGCGGACACTCCAGCGTCCGGAAGACGCGCCGGTTTTAGCAACCTGGCGCGTGAGAAAGAGAATGCCTTCCAGATTGGCGTCAATCAGCTGATGCGCGATGCCGTTTGCCGCAAGACATGCCGACAGCCTCGCAATCCCCGCGGGCGGTTCGGAAGGTTTCACGACGGGCGGGTGGATTAAAATGATTTTCGGCGTCATAAGTTATAAAATCAGGGCTCATGTCTACAATTTTTTGTCCTTATATCATTTCTTTATGAAAGATGATATCTCGCCGGCCGGCGGCGGTGATTGCTGAAAAAAAATGTGCTTTCACTTCGAATGGGGATTGTCGGAGACCCGCTCTTGCCGAAGCATAGTCTCATGGTTATATTTCCGCCTTGACAGCAGAGGAGCTTTACGTAATAGTCACCCGCCCGTAAGCGCGGCAATACTGTTATGGATATTCTTTTAAGGTAATTTGTGAAAATAAAATATAATTGTTTCAATCGTGGACGCGAAACATTACTTTTCCTGTGCGCGGCCATCTTTATCGTGATCGCGGCCGGCATGGCCGGGGCAGCGGAAAAGTACCCGTCGCACAGAGGGACGGCTGTCAATGATTTTGCCAATGTGATTGACTCGGCCAACGCGGCTAAAATGGAATCACTGGCGCACGAGATATTACAGAAAACAGGAACAGCGATTGTCGTGGTCACTGTGCCGGAACTGGGGCCGTCGGAAGAAATAAACCTTTATGCGAATGGTTTGTATAAAGCCTGGGGCATTGGGAAAAAAGGCGAGGACAAGGGTGTCCTGATTTTTCTGGCCATCAAAGAGCGGAAAATTCGCATTGAAACCGGCTATGGCGTCGAGGGAATATTACCGGATGGGCTGGTCGGTGAAATACGGGACAAGTATGTTGTTCCTCATCTCAAAACGGGTGAGACGGGCAAGGCCCTATACAATGCCATGTTTGCCTGCGGCGCCTATGTTGCGAAAGACGCCGGTGTGCAATTAACAGGTGTGGCGTCCCCTTACCAGACAAAAGCCCGTCCGGAGAAGAAGGGCTTTAATATTGTCGGGATCATCCTCTTTTTAATTGCTGCGGCCGTACTTCTGGGCACCAAAACGGGGCGGTCTATGCTGCCCTGGATCCTGCTGCTCCTGGTCAGTGGCAGTGGCCGGGGCGGTGGCGGCGGCGGCGGTTTCGGCGGCGGCTTTGGCGGTTTCGGCGGCGGCGGAAGCGGCGGCGGCGGAGCAGGCGGCGATTATTAATCAATATTCAAGGTGGAGAACATGGCAAAAATACCGGATCAACCTCAAGACATTTTTGTTCCTTTAACCCAGGACTATCTCCAGACGTTCGGCAAGGATTTGGTTTCGCTGATGCTTTACGGCAGCGCGGCTGGCGGGTCTTACGTGAAGGGAAAATCGGATATTAATATCCTGGTTGTCCTAACGGATGAAGGCATCAACCGTTTGGAAGACGGGTTTACTCTGGTGAAGAACTGGAAAAAGCGTAATGTAGCTGTACCGCTGGTGATGACCAAAGCTTTTATTGAGTCATCACTGGATGCTTACCCCATTGAATTTCTCAATATGAAGAATAATTCGATCTTAATCCATGGCGAAAATGTTCTCGAGTCGTTGGTTTTTAAACCGGAAGACCTGCGGCTGCAGATAGAGCGGGAACTCAAGGGGAAGATTCTGCTGCTTCGTGAAGGGTATCTGGAATCCGAAGGGTCGGCGCGCCCCATAAGACAACTGATCAGTAAATCGTTGACGGCATTTGTTTCCGTTTTTAATGCGATGATCTATTTAAAACAAATGCAGGCGCCTCATAACAAACGTGAAACCATCAAGGAGATGAACAAGGTATTCGGCATTGACGCAGCGGTTTTCATGCTGTGCTTTGATATAAGAGAAGGTACGGATAAACTTTCCGGCCGCGAAGTAATCGACGTGTTTAAAAAGTATTTGCGGGAAGTAGAAAATGTATGTCACACTATCGATTGTTTACAATAATTTAGCATGATGGAGGAGTGGAAAATGTCGACAGGAAAGAAGATTATCATTGTGGTAGCGGTTATCGCTGTTCTGGCTATTGCTTTGTATTCACTGTTTGCGGGCAACTACAATAAATTTGTCCAGATGGACGTGGGGATCAAAGCGGCCTGGTCGCAGGTCGAAAATCAGCTGCAGCGGCGTTATGATTTGATCCCCAACCTTGTGGAAACGGTGAAGGGATATGCCAAGCATGAAAAAGATGTTCTGGTCGAAGTGACCACTGCCCGTTCCAAGGTCGGAGGCGCCGGATCTGTTCCCGATAAGATTGCAGCGAATAACGAATTGTCGAGCGCTTTGAGCCGTTTGATGCTCGTGGTTGAGCGATATCCGGATTTAAAAGCGAATCAGAATTTTTTGAAGCTGCAGGATGAACTGGCTGGAACGGAAAACAGGATCGCCGTGGAAAGAATGAGATACAATGACGCGGTGAAAATATACAATCAGGCCATTCGGACCTTCCCTGCAAACTTTGTGGCCGGAATGTTCGGGTTTAAAGAGGCAGCCTTCTTTGAAGCACCCAAGGAAGCCAAGGCGGCGCCGAAAGTAAAATTCTAGGGATTATTAAGAATTTCGAGATTTCGCTGTAACGAAAAAAGAACTCCCATGCGCCTTTGACGCATGGGAGTTTTCTAACCAAATCCGCTATGATACCTTATTCGTGATTCAACTCGTCGCTAACCGTCTTCTGGAGCGGTAGATTTTCCAGCTGGCGAACCCAATGGCGACAAAGAACAGGACTGCGGCCAGGATGGCGGCTGCCAGGTTTGCCTGCAATGCCAGAAGGCTGAACCCGATCAGGGGCAGGAGCATTATCCGCACGACATATTTAAGCCAGGGGTTCGCTGCAATCGTTTTGGCGATGGGCGGCGATAGCCGGTAATAGGCCTTAACGAACAGGCGACCTCCTGCAGAAGCCATGAGATACGTGTCGCGGAATTTTTTCAGGACACCGACATAGGGGTTCATGGCCGATCCAAAAGCAGCCGTAGCGATAAAGCAGCCACTGTTTCCTCCATCACCGGGTACCGGTCCCCCTGCCGTCGCTATTCCGGGGCCTCCCGGATCAAGGACAATCGCCTGTCCGGCTGCAACTTCCGTGCTGAAATCAGCAATACCATTATCCAGGATGGTCAGAACGCCCCGGCCGCCGATGACGCTGAATCTGGCATTCGCATTGATGAAATTGCCCGAACTGTCATAGATGCCGGCCGCATCGATCTTCAACCATCCCCGCGATGGCGAATATTTACTCCAGATGGCGCCCGCCGGCAGATCGGCCGGGGTGTAAACTGTCACGTCCAGAGACGCTCCGGGCGTCAAACCGCTGATCCGGAAAGAAACAACACCATAAGGGAAATTAATATTGGGCGGCGTCGGCGCTCCGCCAAATGCACTGCTGGATGTCGTTGTCGTCGTCAGATTTTCGATGACTGTTCCCGCGGGGGTTACAATTCCCAGGACATTCTGGCCCGTGCCTCCGTTTGATTTAACCAGCATCATGCTCGGTTGCGTCTTGTCCGCACCGGCGCCGGCATTCACCAGGGGCACACTGTTGGGGCCCGCGACAAGCTGGGGGGAAATGTTCCCGGCGGCGGCCAGTTGGGCCGGTGTCAGGGATGAGAGATCCGTTATCTGAACGCCGCCGCTTTTTACCGCCAGTGCATCGGGTACCGTCCCCGTTGCTGCATCCATCACCACGGCCTGCGTTGTAAAAGAGGTAGGCGTGGAGTAGGCGGAAGTTTGAACGGCAGTATTGATGGTGGAGGCCCTCCAATAATAAGTTCGGGCGGGAAGCAGTGTCCCCGGAGGAACGATCAGAGAGGTCAGATGGGTCGCATCGGCCATATCTGAAAAGACAATGCCGGCCGCGGCAAAAGTTGCATCGGCGGCAATCTGCCAGTTGGTGGATTGGTGCGAATTGCCCGTTGCATCCGGGAATACGGTCGTTATTTGCAGGGTGGGACTTAAAGCGACAGTGCTTCCATCCACGGGTGCAATATTTGTCGGCGCAGCCAGACTTAGCGTGATCACCACCGGCGCGCTGAGAGATGCGGACACGTTGCCGGTGGCGTCTTTGGCCCAGGCATAGAGGGTCTTCGATCCGGCAGTGGCGAAAGTATAGTTGGCGGGTGGAGCGGCCGTCCAGCCGGCGGCTCCGGCAGCCGGCGCCGTGGCCGTCTCGGTCAGGAGGTAACCCGTCACTGCCACGTTATCTGTCGCGGTAAAGGTGGTAATGGGGACGATCAGTGTCGCGGACGTTGCCGGAATGGCGAAAGCCGTTACCACAGGCGGTGTATTGTCGGCCAGTGTAATGACAACGGTATCATTGAGGGACGTGGACACATTGCCGGCGGCGTCTTTGGCCCAGGCATAGAGGGTCTTTGTTCCGGCAGTGGCGAAAGTGTAGTTGGCGGGTGGAGCCGCCGTCCAGCCGGCGGCTCCGGCAGCCGGCGCCGTGGCCGTTTCCGTCAGGAGATATCCCGTCACCGCCACGTTATCCGTCGCGGTAAAGGTGGTAATAGGAACGATGAGCGTTGAGGCCGTTGCCGGAATGGCGAAAGCTGTTACGGTGGGAGGCGTTGTATCAACGGCCGGGAAGCTGGTCGCGTCGCCGGGGAAGGTTCTCGCATTGATTTCCACGATGTTTGTGAACCCATCGCCATCGGAATCGACGTTTTCAATGGCGGTATAAATATATCCGGCATTTGCATAGGCCGTTGCATAGGAATTAAGAGAGCCTGTATTGCCGCCGGGATGACACAGGTTGCAGGTATCAAGCGCGCTCCCCGTGGTTCCGGCGTATTGAGCCCGGAAAGCTACCAGATAGCTATTGAGAGCGACGGCTGAACCCACCATCATTATTATCAGCAGGACGCTAATAAAGGTGCCCCATTTAATTCTCTTCATACTGTCTCCTTTCCATTTTTGTTTCGGTTTCGTCATGGACGCGGGGTCATTCGGCCTCTATTTTTTTCATAGGCTTACTTTCCTCCGTCCATTCTGTGCAATTTTTGACTTATGTAGAAGTCACATCTTCTTTCTTTACTAAGTTAAATTATTGTACGTCTTCATAGATAGCAATGGGAGTTCTATGGGGGTATAAAAGGAGGTGGAAACGACCTGCCGGACATTAATCCTTGCGAACACTTCGGCTCACGGATGCTGGAGATGAAAAATAATCAGTGCTTTGTGCGCCTGAAGCAAGATCATGATCTGCGACCATGATTGGTGCTCTCTACGAAAAAGGGGCGAAAAGAGCATAGATTCTTTTCGCCCCTTTCGGGTTCGGAATTGTTTTATTTCGCACCGATGATGGCAATCGGGCCCAGGGGCTGGTCGGAAACAATGGTCATGGCCAGTCTGTTTGATTTTGCATCAATGATTTTAAGTCCGCGCCCGGCATCAGCCACAAATATTTTACCTGCGGCGGCGGCAATACCGGCCCTCAGGTGGCAGGCATAATCATGGTAGCCTGTGTCAATTTCCGCAAGGAGCTCGCCGGATTGGGGATTAATGACACTCACGGTGCTCACGCCGTTTGCCGCATAAACTTTTCCCTCATAGAGGGCGAAAGACTGAACATAAATCTCTCTGCCGGAAAGGATGATGCTTCCGGTGATGCGGTCGGACCGGGTATCCAGGACACCGATGCTCCGGATGCCGCCCAGGTATATCTTGTCTTCACTGACTTTTTTAATGGCCATGGGACCATAGGCGCTGACGGTACTGAATTCAATGGTCTTCAGGGGGCGGCCCGTCTTAAGGTCGAGTACCTGAATCATTCCCGGCCTCGCCAATCCGCCGGGGAAGGGAAGGTAAATTTTGCCGCCGGCGATTTCCATGGTCAGCGGATTGTTCAGGGGTGCCGGTCCGGGGGGTGTAAACGGAATGGTGCGAACAATCTTCAGGGTTTGGGAATCGATCTCCTGGATGGTATTGCCATAGCGGTTCACCAAGTAGATCCGCCCCTGGTATTCAAGAAGACCGGAAGGAGTCATGTCCGTCTTGATCGTACCGACCACTGTATCGGACCGTGTGTCGATGACCTTGAGCGCATTTTGGCCCGCCTGGGAAATTTCAGCGCCGGGTACTGTCATGAAGATATACTCACCCACGGCGATGACGTCGTTTGCATTAGGCGGCAGGACCTGCGCCAGAAGAGTCGGTGTATAGATATCAATGGATTTGATCAGCTGGCGGTCGGCCAGATTGAATACGAGCAGCTTTGATCCATCCTGGGTGGAAATGTAGGCTTTTCCGCTTTGGGCTGCCACATGAGCAGCGGCGAAAAAAGTGAAGGCCGTCATCAAAATGGAAATGAAAACGATTTTTTTCAGAAAATGGGTGTTGCACTTCTCCATCATAACCTCCATTAGCTACAGGACGCCGTATAAAATATCCGGCGCTTTGGTATTCGGAAAAAGTTAACGTCGGGACAGACGTCCACACACATTACAATGGATAACTTTCCATGCGTACAAATTAGGGAGCAAAAAATATTTGTCAAGGGGACATTAATTTTAGAGTGCCGGGCGCTTCCCCTGATGCCGCGACCATTCCTCCAGGTGGAAGTCCTTATTTCAAAATAATGCCTATTGTGATGTGGGAATGAAGTCCCTCGAGCGTCCGCATAAAAAAAATGCCTGACACGCTTGACAATTTGAGATGCACTCCTAGGTTAACTTCATTAGCAGTGTTTTTGTTTGTCTTTGCAGCGGATTTGGTAAAGGTTTTGAGCATTAACCATTGTCGGAAACCGGTTGTGGTCTGCACAGTATGTAAATGTAAATGCGCCCCTTGAGCGTGACTGTTTTGTCGACTCAAGCCGAAAGCGTTTGCTATGGCTAAAGGGGATGGATGGGGCGTTTGCAGAGTGCAAGTGTCAAAAGGGAGGTTGCGATGCAAAGAAAATTCCTGGCGTTTTTATTCTTTTCCGGTGTGATGATGGGCTGGTTCATTGTTCCTCTGCAGGTGGTGGGTGCCGAAAAAGGCGGTCGAGTGGAAACCTGCAAAGCCTGCCATTCGGGGCATTATAACAGTTACATCAACTCTCCCCATGCAAAAAAAGCAATCAGTAAAAGCCCTGCCAATGCTGAAGGCTGCGAATCCTGTCATGGAGACGGCAAATCCCACATTCAAAAAGGCGGCGGCGGTGGCATCGATATTTTTATTTTCCGCGACAAAAAAATCGATGGGACGGCAAAATCCGCCAAGTGTCTTGAATGCCACGCCGAGTCACGAAGCCTCGCCCATTGGGACATGGGCGCGCATAAAACAGCAGGGGTTTCCTGTGACAACTGCCATACGGTTCATTCCGGCAAAAAGATGAATCTCAAAACCGCCCAACCGGATTTGTGTATTTCCTGTCATCGCGGCCTGCGCATGCAGATCACCAAGCAATCGCATCACCCCATCAAAGAGGGCAAAGTCAAATGCACGGACTGCCATGACCATCATGGCGGTTTCGAGAAGAAGCTGATCAAGGCCGGATCAATCAATGACCTCTGCTACAAGTGCCATGCCGAAAAACGCGGTCCTTATTTCTGGGAGCATCCTCCGGTTGAAGAAAACTGCCAGACCTGCCACACCGCGCACGGGAGTAATCACGGGAAGCTCCTGACCCACCGTGTGCCTCAACTTTGCCAGAGTTGCCATGACGCGACGCGTCATCCGGGAACCATCTATACAAGTTTCAATAATTTTGGGGGTGCGTCGCAGTCCAACCGGATGTTTGCCCGTTCCTGTTTGAATTGTCATTCGGAAGTCCATGGCAGCACAGGTCCCTCGTCACGAGGAAAAACACTGGTCAGATAGGAGGTGACCCATGAAAGGAATCAAAATTATCGTAACGGTTCTGGCGATCCTGGGGATTTGGGGAACCGCCTTTGGTGAAGAGGGTAAACTGTCCGGTGACATCTCGCTTACCGGTGTTATCCGGGAAGGAAAAGACACAAGCGCCAAATTCAACGAATACAGGGACATCCGGGACGGGGCTTACGGAAGTGTTAATCTGAAGTATGACACGGCGAAACAATTTGTCTTATTCGAGTCGAAGGATATTTTTTATGATACCCAGAGCTACGCCCTCGAGGGCGGCTGGTGGGATTTTTTTCGGATGAAGGTTTTTTACGATGAAATACCCCATAACTTTACGTATGACGCCAGAAGCTTCTATTCCGGTGTAGGCACAAATTATCTGACTTATGCCGGGCCGGCACCGGTGACGGATCCGCTTGCATGGAACACATTCGACTATACGGTCAAGCGGAAACATATGGGAGGCGATCTCAAGTTTGATTTCTTCAATCCTTTTTATTTTGATGTCAATATCGATCATCAGAAGAAGGCGGGTGTCTATCCCCTCGGCGTCGCGGGAACATCGCCCGGCGGGATCGCCATCGAGCTGCCCACAAACATTGATTATGCGACGAGTAATATCAAACTGGAGACGGGATATTCGACCAAGCCGCTTTTTTTATCAGTAAACTATTTATACAGCCGGTTTGAAAACGGCGATGGTCTGCAGAATTTCCGCAATCCCGCCACGGTAAATACGGCGGCGGCAACGGACACGCTGTACCTTCCGCCGGAAAATGATTATCACAAGTTTGGTTTCAAAGGGGGGGTGGCGCTTCCCTTCCATAGTAAGTTCAGTGCCGATCTCTCGATAGCCCGGGCCCGCTCGTCCGTGCGGCTGGCCAATGCCTATGTGTCCAACGTAACGGCTGCCGGCTCCAATATCGGCATCCAGGGGCTGACCGGAATTACATTGAGCAAGCCGGATTTCAACGGCAATGTCAGCACGGACCAATTGAATCTGGCCTTGACGTCGAATCCGGTGCCCTTTTTAAATGCGAAGGTTTTTTACAAGTATTATAACAAAGACAATAAGTCCGATGTCATTACAACGATTGATGGGGCGGTGATACTGACCAACCATCTCTTTGATTACCGCAAGAACATCTATGGTATTGAGGGCGGTGTTAAATTGCCGGCCAGACTTTACTTCAATGCCGCCTACAGTTTTACGAAGACGGAGCGTGAGCGGGAAGATTTGCCGGAAAATCGGGACCATCTTATTGATTTGGGTCTGAAATGGAGCGGCCTCCGATTCATGAGCGCCAAGGTGGGTTATGAGTATCTCAACCGGGCGGCGGATTTCGGTATTCCGTTAACCCCTGTTGTTAATCTCGAACCATGGGTCCGGCGGTTCGATGCGGCGGCCCAGAGCAGGAACACCTATAAGGCGTCCGTCGAGTTCTTCCCCTGGGAGACGTTAAGTCTCAATGTCGGGTACAAGTATAAGCACAGCAACTATAACGATACGATCCTCGGTCTGACGGACAATAAGGCACATGAAGTCAATGCGGATGTAGACTGGCAGATCCACAAGCGGCTGCGGTTATTCGGCTATTTCGATTTCGAGCAACGCACCCTTGCCCAGTTCCAGCGTCAGGCAGCCACAAACGACGATCCGGCGACCCCGCCGACAGCAGCGAATTTCAACTGGACATCCGATGCCAAGGAAAATTCATACGGCTATGGTGTTGGAGCCGATATTACCATCATTACAGACAAATTAACCTTGAGTCTCATGCATAATTCCATCAAATCCGACGGGACAATTGATTATACTTACCTTCTGGGAGCGTTACCCCTGCCCGCCGGGCGGACGCAGGATAACATTGACCTCAGCGCGTGGGACAATTATCATCTGAACAATTATGTGGCCAAGGCAACGTTTCAGGTGACGAAGATGGTGGCCGTGTCGGCAACCTATGCCTTTGAGTCGTTCTCGTATGATGATTCCCAGTACAGTAATTATCTTTACGTGCCGGGGACCACGGGCTACCTGACAGGGGCTTATGCTGACCAGTCCTACCGGGCCCATGTCGGCTTTCTCAGCGTCAACGTAAAGTTCTGATGCAGAAAGCCCGGGACAGTCATGCTGCAACCGGGTTTTCTCTTTAATCTGTCCCAGCGCTGCTTTCAATCGGCTCTATTTGGCGATTTGTCCGCCATGAACGACCATGATATGTCCGGTCACGAAAGCCCATGCGGGTGAGGCCAGAAATAAGGCCGCGCCCGCGTGGGCAAGTCCGTGGCGATGAACCTGCCGATGACGCGGCTGCCACCCGTTACCAGCGCCACTTTTCAAACATTTCCGCCAGTGTAATAATTCCTGCTTATAGCCCGGATGTTCTCCGGAGACTGATCTGCATGGTGGCAAAAACTATCATGGCAAAGCACAGCGCGTTGTCAAAACTACAGGAGCCGGTTATCGTCGGACCGGTCGATATAGACTTTGTGGTTAAAATTCAAATATGTTATGAATATTTCATATGCAGGATGACCGATTAAAAAATGTAACCCTTCAGCAAATGGAGGCGCTTATACTCCTCGTGGAAGAGCGCAGTTTCAGCCGGGCGGCCAAACGCATGCTGCTGACGCAGCCGGCGCTCACCAAAAATATCCGCAATATGGAAGACTGCCTGGGTGTCAAAGTGGTGAACCGCAGCAATGCCGGTGTTTCTTTGACGCCGGAAGGAAAAATCCTTTATGACGTAGCGCAGCGGATGGTCAAGTTGCGAAAAGAGGCCGGCGAAAAAATTCAAATGCTGCACGAACATGCGGGCGGCGACATCTATATCGGCGCCAGCACGATTCCCGCGACCTATATTCTTCCGCATGCCGTGAGCGCTTTTAAGAAAGATCATGCCGACATTCGGATCTTTATCAAAACGGAAGACAGTGAAGAAGTTCTGAACATGGTCCTCGACCGCGAAGTGGAAATCGGGTGCATCGGCAAAGCGCCGCTCAATCGGAAACTGGTGGCGGAACCCGTCTGGAATGACCGGCTGATTCTGGTCGTTCCCAGACGTCACCCCTGGGTGAAAAAACGTTCGGTCGACTTGTCCGAACTCATGCAGGAGCCTTTTGTTCTGCGGGAAAAAGGATCGGCAACGCGGGATGTTTTCGAAACGCATCTTAAAGAGGTAAAGTTAACGAGCCTTTCGCAATTTAACGTTTGCGGTGAATTCGGCAGCTCCGAAGCGATCAAGGAAGCCGTCATGGCAGGGCTCGGCGTATCCGTCCTGTCCGTTCATGCGGTGCGAAGAGAACTGGCCGCGAAAACGCTTTTTGAGATCCCTATGGCCGCGAGCCGGATTGAACGCAGGTTTTATTTAATTTATCTCAAGCAATTTGAGTTCCGCCTGCATCATAAAACATTCATCGATTTTCTGAAAAACTACGCACCCGTTCCAACGGAAGTGTAGTTGTCCGCTGGAAGTTATTAATAGGTAATAACGGCCTCATCTAATTTTTTGAGATTTCCATCAATCAGATATTGATAGGTTGTAATATGTCCGGTAGCGGAATCATTCTGGGGCGGGATGATGACAGCGAAAGTTGCCGGTGGCTTTACACTGTCAATCCATGTGCCCGTATTAACATAGACAGCTTTGTATGCCGGGTATGGAACGAGAATTGTTTGATGGGTATGTCCAAAGACGACAATCCGTTTATTGGACGAGGGAATTAAAATGTACTGCTGCAATGCCTGTGCGTCTAAAATGATGTCCAGTGCGCCGGCCGCGATGGCTTCAGCGGCTGGAATAGGTGCCGGTACAAGATTGGTTTGTTGCCTTTCATCCCAGGTATCCTGTATCCCTTTGTAGAGATTGACATCGAGTTTTCCGCAGCCGCTATCGTAAGGGATTAAATCATTGATGGCGTATAAAGACGAATATCCATCTATTCCGGTCTTGATGATCTTTGCATTCCATGATTCTTTGACGGGTCTTTGTGACAGGATCGCTTCCCACGCGACCCAGTATAAGAAATAGTTGTGTTGGCTTTGATTGGCTGTGTCCAATGTTGCCGCCGCTGTTTTAATGGATGAACCGATTTTTTCCATGTCGGACGTTGCCGCTATCTTGGAAACGAAGAAACCGGGTGGCAACAGAGAATCGGTGCCTGCGATGTCTCTATTGGAGTATGGATCCGGTGCGTTGTAAAAATCATATCGATGTCCGTGCTCAATAATGATTTCCTGCCTCGGAGCATAGGTGCCCAATCCCCGCGCGTCCCGTGCCTGTGATATGCCCGGGAAAATTCTTGCGATATCTTCGGATGTAACCAGCATGTCGTGATTGCCGGGAACATAGGTTACTTTAATCAATCCGTCCTGAATGATTTTGTTGAAGGCATCGATGATGTCCTGATTGGACGCTGCGATGGAATCGACGAATCCCGATAGCGTCATCCCATTCAAGGGTTCCACATCCATGGGAGCCACCCACTCGTCAAACAGATCTCCGGCAATGACCAATTCTTTCACATTAGGCGACAACCTGATTTTGTTGAGAAAGCCTGTCAGTAAAGATCGATTGTTTCTCAGCCAGCCGTACCTGAGTGTAAAGCTGCGATCGTCTCCCATATGGAGATCGCTGATGCAGACGATGGCCGCCCGGCTGTCTGTTAAACCGGTAAGCGGGGTATTGTCCAGACTGAAAGAATGATTCGTTGCAAAGAAACCCGTAAAATCCGAGGCCAAGGTCAGACCGTCGGTGGACAGGATGCCCTTCTTTACAAGAAGCTTGTATTCCTCACCTTCCTTAAATTTTCTTCCGTCTGCCTTGATCAGCAAGACTTGGTTTTCAGTGCTTTCCGTCCTGCAGGGGACGATTTCCAGATCACCTGATGCCTTCACCCTGTAAAGCTCTATGCTTCCATTGACCGTGTTGGTGTTTAACGGTTTGCTGAACTCCAGCCGTATTGTGCCGGTTGACTCAACAACCGCCGGATTATCCTCGGCATCCGATATGGCAATACTTGTTTTTACAGTCATGCTGTCTGTTACCGGCCTGTTATCCGTGCCGGAAGAACAGCCCCATAAATAAAAAAGACTGATCAAAACGAGGAGGATATCAGTTGTCTTTATGTATTTTCTCATGGACTTCCTTTGATTATTCAAGGTGGAATTTCATAACCATGGCGGTATTGATATGGACTTGCACGAGTCTCACGAATAGAAAACGCGGCAATCAAAAAAAAACTGTGGTTTTTGAAATAAGCTGGTGCCGGAGGTCGGAATCGAACCGACACTTTCGCAAGGAAAGGGGGATTTTGAGTCCCCTGCGTCTACCAGTTTCACCACTCCGGCACGGGCGCGATTATATAGACGGGGGGCAAAATGTCAAGCTAAAAACTGTTGACAAGCCACAAATGGGCATGTTAAGGGGGCATCGAAATTCCAGAAGTACTATTGGGGGTGTAGCTCAGCTGGGAGAGCGCTTGAATGGCATTCAAGAGGCCAGCAGTTCGATCCTGCTCATCTCCACCAAACATAAAAGGGAAGAGCCTTAACCGGCTCTTCCCTTTTTTTAGTGAGACTCGAATTTCGGGAACGCAGTGAACTGAAACGAATGACACCTTCTATAAATCTTTTGCCTCTTTATTAAGCTTCAACCGTTTTTCTTTAATCATAGCTGTCTTGTTTCCCTCCAGCCATGATTTCATCGCTTCTTCCCGTTTCAGGTTCATCGCCACTTTCCTGTAGATTTCTTTTTTGGCTTCAAAATCTTTCATATCCATCGCGCTCACCTCTTTGAGCTTGAAAAGCACATTCGCGTTGTTCATTTTCATGGGCTTTTCCGCATAGGGATGGCTCAAGGAAAGAGACAGAATTGCTTCCATGGCTTCCGGGTGAGAACCCAGCTTCGGAATAACACTGCCGGCCTGGAATAAACCAGTTTCCTGGATTTTGAGGCCTTTTTCCGAGGCCAGCTTTTCCAGGCTTTCTCCTTTTCTCAATTTTTCCAGCATGGTTATGGCTTCCTCAGCGGCGATTTTATCCTGCTCACTCTTAATATAGCCTTGCCGTACCTCCGTCATGATATCTTTGAGCTGCGGTGTGTAAGCGCTCTTTTTGTCAGTCATGAGCACCAGGTAATAGCCTGTGTCGGCATTCAGAACGCGGCTGATATCATTTTTCTGTAAACCTCCAAGCTGCTCGGCCAGATCTTTAACGGAAGCGAAAGCCTGAGGCGGTCTGTTCAGGGGGAAAAAATCGGCAACCTGAACCTTGAGATTATGCTTAGCGGCATAATCGTCAAAATTATTCTCTTGATAGATGGTATCATGCGCTTTTTTGGCCTCGGGGTAGGCATTTTGCATTCCGCGGTTCTGCCGCAGTTCTTTGTGGATCATCGGTGTGGCCTGCTCCAGCCCCATGGTTTTTCCGTCTTTACCCTTGTAGTTTTCTCTATGCCGGTTGTAATATTCCTTGATATCGGCTGAGCTGACTTCGGCCGGAGAAAACATTTCAGCGGAAAAATACAGATATTTTATCTTGGCCTGTTCGGGAATGCGAAAGGCATTACTGTTATTCTTGAGATAATTTTCCAGATCATCGGTTGTCGGGTTGACCTGCCGCCCGGAAATATCAGGGCCGGCTATTTGAACAAAAGCAAGATTGATTTTTTGATTCTGCAGAGCATAGAGATCCAGAACTTCCTGATCGGATACCTTGATCCCTTCCCGGATAATCGTTTCAATTTTGCCCGCTGCGAGATTAATTTTCTGGCTCGCTTCAAAATCATCAGCCGTCAACTTATTGTAACGTAATAACTGTTGATACTTGTAGCTGTCAAATTTTCCATCGGTTTGCAGGGCCGGCATAGCCATGATCATCTGCTTCAATTCATCATCGGATACCTGCAGTTTTAGATCCCGGGCCTTGGTAATGATGATCTGCCGATTGATGATATTATCGTAAGCTGCTTTTTTCAAATCCATCTGTTTGAGCATGTCCGCAGTCAAGGCGCCGCCGTAACGCGCCTTCATCATATCCGTCATTTTTGAATATTCATTATAGTATTCGGATTCGCTGATGACATTTCCGTCAATAACCGCGATAGCGTTGGTCGTTTGTGAGCCTCTGTCTGTTCCGAAATAAAGAACAAAAACAAAAATGATAATGGCCATGAAGACAAGCATGAACCAACCTCGTGCGTGCTTGCGGAAAAATTTCAACATATAATCACCTCAAAAGAGAATATGGGACAACTCAAAATAAGCAACATCTGAAACGTTAGTATTACAGTCATTTACAAATTGCAAATACATTTTAAAAATGCGTTGCTTAGGAGAATGAAATGCTATATAGACCAAAAAATATATAAATACGATACATTAAAAGAAAATCAGGAGGCCACATGCTGTTCGATTATATTTTAGGAAAATTTTCCAATGATCTGGCAATTGATCTTGGAACTGCCAATACGCTTGTTTATGTGAAAGGGAAAGGGATTGTCTTGAATGAACCTTCCGTTGTCGCCGTGCATAAGGATAACCGGGGGATGAAAAAGGTGCTGGCGGTCGGTAACGAAGCCAAGAGCATGCTGGGCCGGACACCCGGTAATATTATAGCCATCCGCCCCATGCGCGATGGCGTTATCGCTGACTTCGATATTACGGAAGCCATGCTGAAACACTTTATCCTGTGCGTTCACAACCGTAAATCGCTGGTGCGTCCCCGAATTATTGTTTCCGTGCCGTCGGGGATTACCCAGGTGGAACGCCGCGCGGTGCGTGAAACAGTCGAGTCGGCCGGAGCCCGGGAGGTCTATCTGATCGAAGAACCCATGGCAGCCGCGATTGGCGCAGGGTTGCCGATTGCCGAGCCGACCAGTTCCATGGTGGTCGATATTGGCGGCGGAACGACCGAAGTGGCCGTTATTTCCCTGGCCGGCATTGTATATGCCAAATCTGTGCGTGTGGCGGGCGACAAAATTGACGAGGAAATCGTCCAGTACATGAAGCGCAAGTATAGCCTGCTCATCGGCGAAAGGACGGCCGAAATCATCAAGCTGGAAATCGGCTGTGCTTATCCGCTGAATGAAATCAAAACGATTGACGTCAAAGGACGTGATTTAATCTCGGGTATTCCCAAAACCATCGAAATCAATTCGGAAGAAATCCGCGAAGCGATTGCAGAACCGGTCACGCTGATTGTTGATGCCATTAAAGACGCTCTCGAAAATGCTCCTCCGGAACTGGCCGGCGACATTGTGGATCGCGGCATTGTCCTCACCGGAGGCGGTGCTTTGCTGAAAAATATCGAGGTTCTGGTGCGGGAAGAAACGGGTTTGCCGATTGCGATTGCCGATGATCCTCTGTCCGCTGTGGCCCGAGGCGCAGGCATGGCGCTGGATCAACTGGATGTTCTCAAAGAGGTCACTATTCAGGTCTGATGTCCTTTGCTGAATCAGTCTTCGCTGGCGGATGATATTAGGTAGAAAATGTTTTTTAAGAATTATCGAACCGTCATCTTTGTTGGTGCTGTCATTGCCGCCGCTCTTATCCTGCTTTCGTATAGTTTGAAGTACGATTCCGGCACGGGAGTTGTAAAAAAGCTGGTGCTGGAGATGGCAGCACCCGTTCAAAAACTTTTTAACGCGTCTATTGAAAGTGTTGAAAACGCGTGGATGCGCTATATTCATCTGGTAGGACTGGAAGAAGATAATCGAAATCTCAAAAATAGAATAGCCGGACTTCAGGCGGAATTGATCCTTTACAAAGAAGGGTATCTGGAAGCGCAAAGGCTGAAACAGCTCCTCTCATTAAAAGATGATCACCAGCACAATTATCTGGCTGCCCGGGTGATTGGCAAAGAACAGGCAGCCCTTTCCAAGACACTCTGGATTGACAAAGGCAGTACGCAAGGCCTTGCAGCTGGAATGCCGGTCCTCGTACCTCCCGGCTTAATCGGCAGATTGACGGATGTTTCCTGGCGCAGTTCGAAAGTACTCCTGCTTATTGATGAGAATTCCAATGTTGATGTGCTGATTCAACGGACACGGGTACAGGGCATTGTTCGCGGGGCGGGGGCACGCGGTTGCATCATCAGGTACATTTCGAAAATTCAGGACGTCAAGGAAGGCGATTTGGTTGTGACGTCCGGAATGAGCAACATTTTCCCGAAGGGATTACTGGTTGGCAAAGTGAGTCATGTGGATCGCATGGATGTTGGATTGTTCCTCCAAATCCGGGTGGCCCCTTTTGCTGATTTTGCCACGTTGGAAGAAGTTTTAGTGTTAACGGATTACCAACAGGACGTTTCTACGGGAAAGATGATCGTTAAATGATGTATTACCTGATATTGCCTTTTGCGACCGTTTTGCTGATTGTCCTGCAAACGACGTTGGCCGATATCTTTTTTTCGGGCTGGCTTACACTGGAACTGTCGCTGATTGTCGTTATCTATGCCGGATTTCGTTTGGATTTGGTGAAAGGAATTATGTTACCGTTCATCATGGGATTTGTCTTCGACTGCGTGTCCGGAGCGCCTCTGGGTTTGTTTACACTGATTTATGTATGTATTTATTTACTTTCTTTTTTTGTTTCCTTGCGGATTGTTTCAGAAAAACTATATCTCATCGCCGGCTTCAGCGCGATTTGTTCTCTGCTGGAATCATTGGCGCTGGTTCTGATTTACAATATTGCATTTGGATATGACATGCTGAGCAACATGTTGTTTGTTTTTGCGCCACAGGCCCTGATGATCAGTGTTCTCTCCGTCGGCTTTTTTTATGTGATGCGCAAAGTAGAAGGATTGATGTATGGAAAAACTATGCAACCTCCGCAACGGACCGGAACCGGCGGAATTTCGGCAGAAGCTTAAATTCGTCATTATTCTGGTTAGTCTGGTCCTGTCTCTTTTGCTGATTCGCCTCTGGTACCTGCAGGTTATCAAGGGAAATGAGCTCAAGCAGCGGTCGGAAAACAACGCCGTTCGTTTTCGCAAGATTCAACCACTGCGGGGCTTGGTGACGGATCGCAATGGCGCAGTCATCGTGGACAACCGTCCGTCCTTTGATGTGTTGTATATGCCTACGAAAGGTGTGGCGCCTGAACTGCTGGTGCAAAAAATCAAGGATCTTTACAAAACCAAGACCATCGAGTACGCATCCGATCAACCGCTGCCCAGAACCATTAAGCCCTACCTCCCTGTTCGCTTGGAAAAGAATGTCAGCATAGAAAAAGTAGCCCTGGTGGAAACGAATACAACCGAGTTGCCGGGAGTTTATATTGATGTAACACCGGTCCGTCTTTACGTGGACGGTGAAATTATTGCCCCGATTATCGGCTATACGGGCGAAGTTAGTAAGGAAGAATTGCAGAAGACCGGCGAAGATTATTCATCCGGTGATATCACAGGAAAGCATGGTATTGAGAAAGTCCTTGATTCTTACATTCGCGGTCACCGTGGGAATGAATTGGTCGAGGTCAATGCCTTTGGCAAAGTCATTAAGAATTTAGGGCGGATTGATCCTGTTTCCGGTTCCAATGTTGTGCTGACGATAGATGCCGAATTGCAGAAAGTGGCCTGGGAAGCTTTTGAGGGCAAAGCCGGTGCGGCTGTCGCGATGGATCCCAGGGATGGATCGATTCTGGCGATGGTCAGCCTGCCGTCTTTTGATCCGAATTTATTTAACAGCGGCATTGCCCGCGATGAATGGGAAAAACTGCAAAAGAATCCGCTGAATCCTTTATCTAACCGGGCCATTTCAGGACAATATCCGCCTGGTTCAACCTACAAACTGATCGTGGCGGCGGCAGCCCTGGAAGAAGGTATCATTACACCTGAAAACAGGATATCCTGTAGCGGCTCTTTTGAGCTGGGCAACAGAGCCTATCGTTGCTGGAAAAAACATGGACATGGGTCGGTTAATCTTCACCGGGCGCTTGTGGAGTCTTGTGATGTCTATTTCTATACAGTTGGTAAAATGCTGGGGGTGGATAAAATAGCGCGTTATGCGAGGCTGTTCGGTTTAGGCGAACTTACAGGTATCGAGCTTGCTCATGAAAGAAAAGGCCTTGTGCCCACGCGAGACTGGAAACTCGCACGCATCAAGGAGCCATGGCAGCTTGGCGAAACGATATCCATATCGATCGGCCAGGGATTTAATTTGACAACTCCGCTGCAGTTAGTGCAGGCATACAGTGCTCTCGCCAACGGAGGAACCCGGTGGCGGCCTCATTTGATTCAACGGATTGAATTGTCCGATCGCAGCATTGTTAAGGAATATGCGCCGGAAAAAATGGGAGAAATGAAATTAAGCCCGCAAACTATGGCAACCCTTAGTCGTGCTCTTTGGGGGGTTGTCAATGAACCGGGAGGCACCGGTGCTGCAGCGCGCAGGGCTCATGCGGATGTATGCGGCAAGACGGGAACGTCTCAAGTCATCGGGCTGCCGCAAGACGAAAAAGCTCGTCGTCTAAAAAAAGTAGCCGCCGTACATAAAGACCATGCTTTATTTGTTTGTTACGCTCCAATGAAAAATCCGGAAATTGCGATTGTTGTAGTTGCTGAAAATGCTGGCGGCGGCGGTTCTGTTGCTGCGCCGATTGCCCGTAAGATTCTGAATGCCTATTTCGATGGCAAGAAAAAACGCGGATCAGCCCAAATGGCCGCAAACTATTCAATGACTGATCAGGATGAAAACTGATCAGGTTTTAATTAATTTGACGCTTCCAACCGGGATTTGTAAAAGAGGAATAAATGATTTTTTTAAAATATGATCGCCGCATATTCCAGTACTTCGACTGGACGCTGTTTGCGTTGGTCATGTCTATCTGCGCCATCGGTATTATCAATATTTATTCCACCGGCTTCAGTCTCAGCGATAACCAATCACCGCTCTACCTGAAGCAACTGCAGTGGATTTTGCTGGGTTTGTTTTTGATGATGGTCGCTTTTTTAATTGATTACCGGGCTATTAATCAGGCTGCTTATGTTATTTACGCAGTGACGGTCGCGTTTCTGATTTTTGTTGCCCTGTTCGGTCATACGGCCAACGGTGCGCAACGATGGATATCATTCGGCTTCGTTTTGTTTCAACCGTCAGAACTGATGAAGGTAACCATTATCATCGCCCTGGCCAGATATTTTGATGATCATAAATCTAATGAACCTTATTTGCTGCGGGAATTGTTTATTCCTTTTCTGATTGTACTGTTTCCTTGCGTCCTGATATTGAAACAACCGGACCTGGGAACGGCATTGATGATTATCATTGTTTCCGCTTCGATTGTTCTCTTTATCGGGATGAATTGGAAATCCATATTGATTACCGTAGTCAGCGCCTTAGTCATGATGCCTGTCGCCTGGTTATTTCTAAAAGACTATCAAAAAGACAGATTGTTGACTTTTCTTTCGCCGGAAAGTGACCCTTTAGGGACGGGTTACCATATCATTCAATCCATGATCGCGATTGGTTCCGGAGGATTTCTTGGCAAAGGATTTTTAAAAGGTTCTCAAACGCAATTGAAGTTTTTACCTGAACAGCAAACCGATTTTGTTTTTTCCGTATTTGCCGAAGAGTGGGGATTTGTCGGCGGACTCGTATTGATGGTGATGTTTATTTCGTTGATTATCTGGGGTTTAAAAATTGCCTTGCATTCAAAAGATTTATTGGGCACGATACTCGCGTTCGGTATAACCGCCTTGATAACCTGGCAGGTGGTTATCAATATGGGAATGGTTCTGGGCATGATGCCGGTTGTCGGTATCCCATTGCCCTTCTTAAGTTACGGCGGTTCGGCGATCGTGACATTACTGGCTGCAATCGGGTTGTTGATGAATGTGAGCGTGCGCAGATTTATTCTGCAACGGTAATCCATTTATTATTCGGTATGATAAGGAGAAGGGCATGTGGGAGAAAAAGAAGCATGTTGAAGATACGAAAGCTTTTTTGGGGAAAGGCGCCGAATTTATCGGTAAGCTCATTTTTAAAGGCAATGTGCGTATTGATGGTGATTTTCAGGGAGAGATTTACGGGAAGGGGTCTGTCGATGTCGGTGAAGGCGCTTTAATCAAGGCAAACATCGTGGTTCATAGCATTTATATTGGCGGTGAAATTCAAGGCAGTATTGAGGTCAAGGAGAGAATCAATATTCACTCCACGGGCAAATTGTTCGGCGATGTCCGAACGCCGGTCTTTATTATGGAGGAAGGGGCTCTATTTGACGGCAGGTCTCATATGAGTGAATCGAAAGAAGAAAAAAATATTAGCCCGGCAGTGGATTGAGTCCTTTCAAATACTTATTTCAATTATCTTAATATCGAATGTATCAAAAACAGACCGCCGGTCACAAAAAAGCTTGACAACCAAACAAGGGTGTGATTAGTAACACCCGTCCTCGCGGTGTGGCTAGGTTCAGCATAAGCCCGGTAATTGAGCTTTTAGTTTCTGAAATAAATCACTGCAGAGATTCGCTGTTTGAAATGTAGGTAAAATTTATTTCATCCGTTAAATTGTTCCTCGTAAAATGCTTTATCAGGGACAATCGGTTATGAAAAAAAACGACGAGGTAAGTTGTGGTTACCGTAATTCCAGATTATACGCTTTTAGTTCAGATGGCTACTTTCATAGCCTTAATTTTCATCCTCAATTATCTTCTTTATAAACCCATTTTATCCATTATCGACCGCCGTAAAAAGCAGCTTGAAGAACTTGAAAATGAGATCAAGCTTTTCAAGGACTCTGTTGATAAAAAAGCTGCCGAGTATGACGAAAAGCTCAACAAGGCTAAGGCTGGTGCTTCTGAGCTGAAAAAAGAAATTATCGGCGAAGGCGCGGCGCAGGCTAAAAACATCGTGGATGCCGTTCGTAATGAAATACCATTGATGGCTCAGGAGTCTCAAAAGAAGATGGATCAGGAAATGCAGGCAGCCCGGCAGATACTGAACAGTCAGTCCCGTAAGCTCTCCCTGGAAATTGCAGAAAAAGTTCTGGGAAGGAGAGTTCAATGAAATTTTCTAGCCGTTCGATTCAATTTTCGCTGCTTCTTTCCCTTGTCATGTTTTTGATTTCCGTTTGCGTGGCTTTTGCCTCGGGGGGTGAAGGCGGCGAGAGTCACGGGAACAAGTGGTTTGACTTCGCGTGGAAAACATTTAACGCAGCCATTCTGATCGGGTTTTTAGTCTGGATGCTGGCCCCTAAAATTAAGGCTTTTTTTGTAGGCCGGCGTCAGGAAATCAAGGAGTCTCTGGAAACGACCGCCGTTCAAAAAGCGGATGCCGAAAAACAATACAGGGAATATGCGGAAAAGATTGACAAGGCGTCTCTCGAAATCGACGGCATTTTTGAGATGATCAAAGCCCAGGGTGTTGTTGAAAAACAGAAAATTGTTGAAGATGCCAATAAAGTTGCTCAGAAAATGAAAGAGGATGCTCAGGCGCGTCTTGAACAGGAATTGAAAAAAGCCTCCGGTCAGCTGCGCAGTGAAGCGGTGGCTCTTTCCGTGCAAATGGCAGAAGAAATATTAAAGAAAAATATTACAGCACAGGACCATGAAACCATGGTCAAGGAATATGTGGATAAGGTGGTGAACAAAAATTGATCAGCAATATTTCAAAACGATACGCTCGCGCATTTTTTGAAATTGCCGAGGGAGAAAAAAAGCTGGAGCAATATTATTGCGAACTCAAGCAATTTTCTTCAATTGTTGGAGAAAACAAAGATTTGGGAGGCTTCTTAGCCAATCCGGTTTTTGATCAGGAAAGTAAGAAAAAGGTACTGGGACAGATCATCGGCAAATTATCGCTTTCTAAGATGACGATCAATTTTTTAAATTTGCTGATAGATAAGAAAAGGATAGATGTTCTACCAGATATTGAAACCTGCTACAGGCAGCTGATGGATGAAACACTTCAGAAAGTGAGAGTAACTCTGAAGACGGCATTTCCTCTGTCTGGTGAAATGCAGAATTACATAACATCTAATTTGAAAATAATAACCGGCCGCGACGTTGAAGTTACAGTGGAAGATGACAAGGGCCTATTGGGTGGCATAGTTATTGGTGTTGGTGATACGCTTTATGACGGCAGCATCAAAAACCAATTGAATAATATGAGGAATCTCTTAGGGGAGGCAAGATAAGGCATGGAAACAATCAAGGCGGAAGAAATTAGTCAAATCATTTCTGAGCAAATTAAAAGCTATGAAAAAAAGCTGGATATAAGCGAAACAGGAACTGTCTTGTCCGTCGGTGACGGTATCGCGAGAGTTTACGGTGTCCAAAACGCCATGGTCATGGAGCTTCTCGAATTTCCCGGCGGCATCCTGGGCATGGTTCTTAACCTCGAAGCCGATAACGTCGGCGTTGCCGTTCTGGGAGAAGTTACCCATATTAAAGAAGGCGATATCGTTAAAAGAACCGGCAAAATTGCGCAGGTTCCTGTGGGTGAAGGACTGCTCGGCCGTGTCATTGACGCAACGGGGGCACCGCTGGATGGCAAGGGTCCCATTGAAGCCACTGAATTTCGCCGTATTGAAATGGTAGCTCCCGGTGTTATTGCTCGCCAACCCGTTAACCAGCCGATGTACACGGGCCTCAAGGCCATTGACGCCATGACACCCATCGGACGCGGCCAACGTGAACTCATTATTGGCGACCGCCAGATTGGTAAAACGGCTATTTGCATCGATGCGATCATTCGCCAGAAAGACACAGGTGTAAAATGTATTTATGTCGCCATCGGCCAGAAGAAATCCACCGTGTCGCAGATTGTCGAAAAGTTAAGGCAGCATGACGCGATGTCTTATACATGCGTTGTCGCGGGTTGCGCCTCCGACCCGGCAACCCTTCAGTACATCGCGGCTTATGCCGGGTGCAGTATTGGTGAATATTTCAGAGATAAAAGCCAGGATGCATTGATTATTTACGATGACCTGTCTAAACAGGCGGTTGCGTATCGTCAAATCTCTCTGCTTTTGCGTCGTCCTCCTGGCCGTGAAGCTTATCCCGGCGACATTTTCTATAACCACTCCCGTCTGCTGGAACGCTCCGCCCGCGTCAGCCAGGAATTGGGCGGTGGATCGCTGACCGCATTGCCGATCATCGAAACCCAGGCAGGTGATGTGTCGGCCTATATTCCCACAAACGTTATTTCGATTACAGACGGCCAGGTTTATCTTGAACCGAGTTCTTTCTTCTCCGGCATCCGCCCGGCTATCAACGTCGGTTTATCCGTGTCCCGCGTCGGTGGCGCCGCCCAGGTTAAGGCGATGAAACAGGTTGCCGGCACGCTGAAACTTGATCTGGCCCAGTTCCGTGAACTGGCGGCATTTGCCCAATTCGGATCCGATTTGGACAAGTCCACACAGGCGCAGTTGGACCGCGGTGTCCGTCTGGTTGAGTTGCTTAAACAACCCCAATACCAGCCAATGTCTCTGGGGCAGGAAATTGTCGTGCTGTTCGCGGGAACAAGGGGCTTTATTGATAAAGTCGATGTTGATAAAGTCCAGATCTATGAAAAGCAGTTGTTAAGTTTTATTGAAAGCAAGCATCCTGATATTCTGAAAGAAATAGAAGACAAGAAAATTATCTCGCCTGAGTTGGAAAAGAAGATGAAGGACGCTCTGTCGGCATTCGACTCCGTCTTTGTGGCGGAATAGATTGCTGACTAAAAATAAACAGTTGAGGAGAATTTTCAGTGGCCTCGCTTAAAGACATAAAACGAAAAGTTACCGCCGTCCAAAAGACGAAGCAAATTACGCGCGCCATGAACATGGTTGCCGCGTCTAAATTTAAATCGGCGCAGTTGAAGATGGAAAACTTCCGGCCCTATGCCGGAAAGTTTATGGACGTTCTCAGCAGTGTTGCTTTGCGAGTGGATAGCTCGACTCATCCATTGCTGGCGGCCCGTGATCCCAAGAAAATCAGAGTTATTTGCATGACATCCGACCGTGGGCTATGCGGTGGATTTAATACAAACCTGATTAAAGCGACGGAAAGATTTTTACGGGATAAAACAAAAGAAGGTAAAGAAATATCTCTGGTAAGCGTAGGCCGCAAAGGCAGGGATTTTTTTAGAAAAAAAGCAAATATTATTGCGCAAAAAGTTGATGTCTTAAGCAAATTCGACATGACATTGGCTGTATCCATTGCTGACGAAGTCATTACGCCTTTTATCAAAGAAGAATACGACGAATTGTATTTAATTTATAACCAATTTGTCAATGTTTCCGTCCAGAAGCCTACGGTTGTGCGGTTATTTCCTTTGCCGTCGATTGGCCAGGACGCCGAAATGGATGCCGATCAACGCCTTGATTATACTTATGAACCATCGGATGAAGTTTTGTTGCACAAATTGCTGCCCATGTACGTCCATGTTCTGGTTTATCGTGCTCTTCTGGAAACGTCAGCCGGTGAAAACGGCGCGCGGATGGCTTCTATGGATAACGCAACCAGCAATTGCGAGGAACTAATCAGTACGCTGACGCTGAAAATGAATAAGGCAAGACAAGCGGCAATTACGGCGGAGTTGATGGATATTGTTGGTGGTACCGAAGCTCTGGCGAAAGGTTAATTTTTCTGCGGCAGGCTGCCGCATGTAAAATATATTAATGCGACTATTTGTAAGGAGATAGTTATGAATATCGGAAAGATTGTTCAGGTTATTGGACCCGTTGTTGACGTGGCTTTTGAAGAGGGGAAACTTCCCAGCATTTTAAACGCTGTTTTAATTACCAATCCCGCGATCAACGACAATGAAGATAACCTGGTTGTCGAAGTAGCGCAGCATCTGGGCGACAATGTTGTCCGCTGTATCGCTATGGATGTTACCGATGGTTTGGTTCGCGGCATGAAATGCAAAGATACGGGAGCGCCGATTACCGTTCCCGTCGGCAAGTCATGCCTCGGCAGGATTCAGAACGTTGTTGGTCGTCCCGTGGATGGCCTGGGACCCATTAATGCTGAGACTCACATGCCGATTCATAGACTTTCACCGACTTTTCTTGAGCAGGACACATCCGTTCACGTTCTGGAAACAGGTGTTAAGGTTATTGATCTTCTGGTCCCCTTCCCCCGTGGCGGTAAAATGGGCATGTTCGGTGGAGCAGGTGTCGGCAAGACCGTCGTTATGATGGAAATGATTCATAACATCGCCATGCACCACGGCGGTATTTCCGTGTTCGCAGGTGTGGGTGAAAGAACCCGTGAAGGAAACGATCTTTATCGTGAAATGCTGGAATCCGGCGTTATTAAACAGGCCGCTTTGATTTACGGGCAGATGACTGAACCGCCCGGAGCACGCGCGCGAATTTCTTTGACGGCGCTGGCCAATGCGGAATATTTCCGCGATATCGAAGGCCAGGACGTGCTTTTATTCGTCGATAACATTTTCCGTTTCACACAGGCCGGATCTGAAGTTTCCGCTCTGCTGGGACGTATGCCTTCGGCCGTTGGTTATCAGCCGACGCTGGCTTGCGACCTTGGTGAATTGCAGGAACGCATTACTTCAACCAACAAAGGTTCGATTACAGCCGTTCAGTGTGTTTACGTTCCCGCGGACGATTTGACTGACCCCGCGCCGGCAACCACTTTCGCGCATCTTGACGGAACCGTCGTTTTGTCCCGTCCGATCGCGGAACTGGGAATTTATCCCGCGGTGGATCCTCTGGATTCAACATCGCGTATTCTTGACCCGAATGTTATCGGTCTGGAGCACTATCAGGTTGCCAGACAGGTGCAGGTGACGTTGCAGAAATATAAGGATTTGCAGGACATCATTGCCATTCTGGGTATGGACGAACTTTCCGAAGCCGACAAGCTGACCGTTAGCCGCGCCAGAAAGATTCAGCGATTCCTGTCGCAGCCTTTCTTCGTTGCCGCTCAGTTTACAGGAACGGAAGGGAAATTTGTTTCCGTCCCTGATACGGTAAGAGGATTTAAGGAAATTTTGGAAGGCAAACATGATGAATTACCGGAGCAGGCTTTCTACATGGTCGGTGGCATAGAAGAGGCCGTAGAAAAAGCCCAGAAGCTTTCCTAATCAGCGAGGATTTCAATGTCGGAAGAAATAATTCTTGAAGTGGTCACTCCGGAAAAAATGGTTTTTTCCGGGAAAGTTGATGAAGTGCTCATCCCCGGAACCGAAGGTGAATTTGGCGTTTTACGAGGACATGAACCTTTTTTAACCTCTGTGGATATTGGAGAGCTTTATTTTCTTGCGGCCGGTAAAAAAGCAAATTATGCCGTCAATACCGGTTATGCGGAAATAACAGGGAGTAAGGTTACCGTCTTAATTGAAACAGCGGAAAGATCCGATGCGATTGACAAGGATCGAGCTGTGAAAGCAAAAGAAAAGGCATCGGCCGCGCTGGCGCAAATGACCAAGGAGCACAACGATTACGAAAAGATGCGCTTAGCTCTGATGCGTGCGATCAACCGGATTAGTGTAGCTGAAAAATCAATGTAGAACTGTCATTAATAATAAGAATGAAAAGGCAACTCGTACCAAGATGAGTTGCCTTTTTTTTGAAAAATATTTTTTCTAAATAATCAGTTAATCATTCGACTGAAATGTCAATGATTTGAAAATTACGCGTTCCGCCGGGTGTCTTTACGATAATTTCACTATCGATACTTTTTCCGATTAACGCTCTTCCAATCGGGGATGTTACGGAAATTTTGTTTTGATTGATATCCGATTCAAAAGGACCGACCAGTTGATATTTGATTTCTTCTCCGCCGTCACTGTCGGCGATTGTCACGAAACATCCGAAAACAACCTTGTTGCTTACCTTGCCTGTTAAAGTGATAATGTTACAGGAAGCCAGATTATTTTCCAACTCCTGTGATTTACCGTATAAATAGGATTGACGCTCTTTTGCAGCTGCATATTCCGCGTTTTCAGAAAGATCACCATGGGCACGCGCTACTTCAATATCACGGACGTTTTCAGGGATGGAAACATTTTTAATTGTTTCCAATTCCTTTTTTAATTTATCAAAACCCTCTTTAGTAATAGGTACTTTATCCATAAAAACCCCAGATTATTTTGCCTTGCTCTGACGTGATCTTATTGTTCAACAACAGGCAGGAACTTCGCTTAATTTTTGTTTAAACGAGAAAGGGCGCTATGTCAAGGAACATTTCACTTTTTGTTTCGAGCATATATAAGATTAACCGAATATTTGTAAGATTGTTCCGCAGGCCATATGCTGGAGTTGTGTTGTGTCGATGTTTATGTTATTGAACGTCAGTCAGAAAAAAAGGAGTTCCCAAGTTTAAAGTGATGCTGGATAAATACGACAGAGATATAAATTACCTGCGGGTTTCTATCACAGATCGGTGCAATTTACGTTGTTCATATTGCCGTCCGAAAGAAGGCGTTTCGCTGAAAGGGCATGAAGATATTCTCCGATATGAAGAGATCATTCGCATCGTTTCTCAGGCGGTTAAATTGGGAATGATCAAAATCCGATTAACCGGTGGCGAACCGCTTGTACGTCGCGGTTTTGTCGAGTTTGCTAAGGATTTGAAAAAGATAGAAGGCCTTCAGGATATCAGTTTGACAACAAACGGCATCCTTCTGGAGCAATATGCGGACAGCATTTTTCAAGCCGGAATTACCAGGATAAATATCAGTCTTGATTCCCTGGATAAAGAAAAATACTTTCAAATCACCAGGGGGGGGAATCTTGACGATGTGTTTCGGGGGATTGCCGCGGCAGAAAAGGCCGGTTTTTATCCTATCAAAATTAACACGGTTGTGCTGAAAGGTTTTAACGATAGTGAAGTGGTTGATTTTGCGCAATTGGCGCTTACGAAAGCTTTTCAGGTTCGTTTCATTGAAATTATGCCGATTAGCGATGTTAATGCAAACCAACCGGATGACTTTCTGCCGACGAATCAGCTGTTCACTAGAATCAGCCAGCACTTCCAGCTTGAACCCTTAGCGGGGAAGAAAAGCAAATCAGATGGACCGGCTAGAATATACAAGGTTAAAGGTGGATTAGGTGAGATTGGTTTTATTAACCCGGTGAGCGATCATTTTTGTTCAACCTGCAACCGCTTGCGCCTGACGGCAGACGGTAAGCTGCGAGCCTGTCTGCTTAAAGACGCAGAAATCGATTTAAGGGCGTCTTTAAGCCGCCGCTGTGATGACGAAGAACTGGCCGGCCTTATCCGGCAAGCGATATTGTTGAAGCCGGAAAAGCATGACTTGGACTGCACAGACCGGCATTTGAAAAAATGTCACCGCGATATGTCAGATATCGGCGGCTGATAATTTTATTGATGCAATAATCGGGACGCTGAGTATAATAAAAGAGCGTTGCGTTACCTGGATGACTGCCCGTCTCAACGAGACAGCGGTGGAATAGTTTAGGTGGCAATGACAAAATTTATGAGGTGTTCGCTTCATGCTGTCCGCTCCGCTTCAGACCGCATTAAGAGACCATTGGCTGGAAAGTGAACTGGGCCGATACATATACTCCCGACAGGAAAAGTTAATTTTAGATTTGGTGAATCCCGCTGCGGGTGAATCCTTGCTGGATGTCGGGTGCGGCACAGGAGATTTTCTACGCCTGTTCCAGCAGAAGAAATGTGTCCTGACCGGTATTGATTCATCCTCTGAAGCTCTGGAACAGGCCCGGAATAGACTCGGCCATCGGTGCGAATTGGTTCACGGACATGCCGTGGATCTGCCTTTTTCGGATAATGAATTTGATGTTGTCACGATCATCAATAGCATACAGACCTCGGATGACCCGCAAAAAATCATAGCAGAGGCAGTTCGGGTCAGCCGTGGACGCATTTTTGTCGGTTTTTTCAATACACTTTCTCTTGTAGGGACAAAGCAGTCCGTGCGGAAGCTTTTTGGATTAACAGTCACCTCCGCCGTCCATTTTTTCTCTATAGGCGAAATGCAATCCATTATCAACCAGACCTTGGCGGCTTCATCCATGACATGGGGGTCGGTGATTTACCTTCCCAGTCCGCTTTACGGCTTTTTTTCGAAGCTGGAGGAACTCTTCCCGATGAAAAATAATCCCATGGGTGCATTTGTCGGGATAGCTGTTCCCGTCCGATATACCTACCGGACCGTCCAAAATCCGATCATGAATTCGTTTGAATTGGATGCTAAATCTCAGGCAACCGCTCCTGAAGCAATTAGAGGCATGCTGAACGAAAGTGATTGACGATGCCTTAAGCAAATGCGCAGTCTTTCACTTCTTGAATATATTTCGTGTTGTGAGCTATTGCGAGCATTACACGCAATCGTGTAAATGCAACAATATATTGATTTTATTAAATTTAATCGATTGATTGGGGTTTTGATTCAGCACCATGCCCTTATTGGCCCCCTGTGAAAAAAGACGATAAAAATCATTCTCGAGTGTTGTCTTAGGTATACCCAACCGTTCACACCTGCAAAAAAATCGGCTGAATTTCTGCAATCATCAATTATTTCATAAATTTCAGCCTGAAATGATTGCCGATTTCGAGGATGACGGAAGCTGTTGTGTCCGTCAAATTGCGGCTGGAAATAGCACTATTCATCAAATCAGTTTTTTCTTGTTCCAATGCCCAAAGCACTATATATTGTGGTATGATTTTTTCATGAATACATTTTGTTGTATTTTCGCTTTACAAAGGAAATTTCTTTTGTTAGGCTTTGACCAAATTTAAGCACTTTGAATAAAGATACGCTATGAAACTAAAAAGGCTGGAGATATCAGGTTTCAAATCTTTCCGTGACAAGGTCGTCATTGATTTTTCCAAAGGCGTCAATGCGGTTGTCGGGCCCAATGGCTGTGGAAAATCCAATGTCGTTGACGCTATCCGCTGGGTAATGGGTGAGCAGCGGGTCAAAGCGCTGCGCGGGAAGAAAATGGACGATGTAAT
Source organism: Deltaproteobacteria bacterium (assembly GCA_036528635.1). Classification (GTDB taxonomy): domain Bacteria; phylum Desulfobacterota; class Syntrophia; order Syntrophales; family Smithellaceae; genus UBA8904. The sequence goes on along the minus strand of JAIGNE010000018.1, from coordinate 152,413 downwards.
CTTCAACGGCAGCGAGGACGCTGCTCCCGTGAGCATGGCGGAAGTGGTCATGACGCTGGCGAATAATGGATCGAGCTTTCCCGGTGTTTATGGCGAATTGACGGAAGTATCCATTTCACGAAAGGTCATCCTGGACGGGGAAAGCGAATACTGCATTAATCGCGTGCCCTGCCGTTTGCTCGATATCAAAGAGTTCTTTATGGGTACGGGTATCGGGGCCCGAACGTATTCCCTGGTTGAACAGGGTTCCGTGTCTTCACTCGTAGAAGCAAAACCGGAAGACCGCCGCCTGTTTATTGAAGACGCGGCAGGGGTTTCCAAATACAAAAGCCGCAAGGATGCCGCTGTCCGCAAGATGGATGCCACCAAGCAGAATATTTTACGTCTCAATGATATTCACAAAGAAGTCAAATCGCAGCTTAACGCCATCGCCAGGCAGGCGAAAAAGGCTGAGCAATACAAGGAAATAAAACTGCGTATTAAAGAAACGGAATTGGTTTTATCCCAGCAGGGCTTTGCTAAACTCGCCGAAAAAAATGCCTCACTGCAGGACTCGCGCGGCCAGTTCTTCGCGCAAGCTGAAGCTGTTAAAGCCCAAATGGAGGCGAAGCAATCCGCGCTGGATGAAGCAAAAGCGAACCTGCTGGAAAAGGACGAGCTGATCAACCGCCGTCAAACCGAACTATTTGAAATAAAAAATTCCATAAACATTAAGGAAAAAAATATTGAGTTTTCGCGCCGCCGGATAGCAGAAGCCTCGGAACGCAAACAAAAGAATCAGGCCGAAATAGATATGATGGAGCAGAAGAAGTCTGGTCTGATTGTCGAGGTCGAAAATCTGCAGAAAAAAGCGGCGGATGCTGTAAGCGAAATGACCCGGCTCCAAAATGATCTTGAGGAAGGTCAGCGGGAGGTTCAAGGACTTCTGGAAGGCGACCGGGAAATCAACTCCCGCCTGGAAGAACATAAAATCCGCTACATCGATGTCATGCAGGATCTGGCCAAGTTCAACAACATCATTGCCAGCCTTACTAAAAACATGGAGGATTTCAAAAAGCGTGAGGAACGGGAAATCCGTGAAATTGAACAGGACAAGAGCAGGCTATCCGAACTCACGGGCAAACTGCAAGAGCTCATTACGGGTCTGGCGGCCGAAGAAGATGAAATCACGCGCCTTGCTGATCAAAAGGAAATAGCAGCCGATGAATTGGAAAGAGCTAAATCGGATTTGCGGATGGTCGAAGAGCGAATCACGCAAATAAAAGAAGAGGCCGGCGGCAAATCATCGCGCCTGCAGTCGCTTTCGGAGTTCCAGGCTGCGTTCAAGTGGTCCAATGATGGTGTGAAAAAGGTCATTGAGAAGCAGAACAGTCCGGACACCTTTTATGGTGTCGTCGCTGATCACATTAGCGTACCGCGCGAATTTGAATCGGCGGTGGAAGCGGTCCTGGGCGATAAGCTGCAGTATGTTGTTGTGAAAAATCAGGAAGAAGGCGTACGGGCCATTGACTATTTAAAGAATTATCAGCTGGGCCGCGGGAGTTTCGTGCCGGTGGAACTGCGCGGTAATTATGCTGAAACTTATAGTGCCGAGCATCTCCAGGAAGCAGAACCGCTGTTGCACAAAGTGGTTGTCCAGGAAGAATTTAAAAAGATTGCGGATTGTCTCCTCGGGGATGTTTTATTGACACCCTCCATTCAAACCGGAATTACTCTATGGAAGAAAAACGGTTTTCGGGGAACCTTTGTGACGCCGGACGGCGACACTATCAGTCCTCATGGTGTGGTGACGGGCGGCAGCGGATCAGCGGTAGAGAAAAGTCTGCTGGCGACGAAGAGAGAGATTGCGGAGCTGGAAAAAGAAGTCGAAAAACTTTCCTCTGAACTGGAGGTTCAAACACAGGAAAAGAAGAGACTGATTTCGTCGATCACCCGTTGGGATGAGGAACTTACCGGATTGAAGAACAGGGCACACCGTCTGGAAATCGAAATTAACGGACGGAAAAAGGATATGGAACGTTTCGAAGATGAAACGGGACGATTAAAACAGCGAATCTCCGTTCTCGAATTCAACCGCCAAAATATTAAGACGGAAGAGGCCCAGGCCGAACAAAAACTGCGGGAGATCAAAGCGGAGGTGATCCAGAAGGAAACGGCGGAAAAAGAGCTTAACGAAATCATTTCCGTGTTCAATAACCGCCGGCAACAATCACGTGCGGCCATTGATGCACAGGAGAGGTGTCTGACGGAGAAAAAAGTTCTGCTGGCTTCGCTGGCTGAGAAAAAAGATGCTGATATCAGAACCATCTCCCGGTTGCAGCATGATCTTAGCCTCAATAAAAGTGAAGTGGAGCGAAAAAGCGAAGAAATTGTCTCTTGTAAAAGCCAGATAACCGAACTAGCGGCGGCCGTCGAGGTGGAGCAGACAGCGCTGCAGTCGCTTTATCAGGCCCTCGCCTCCTGCGAAGCGGTTTTAACCGAAATGAAAGAAAAGCGGGCGCTCGAAGACGAACTCATGAAAGTCCAGGAAAACGATATCCGGGATATCAAAAAGAAGCTGGATGACCTGCAAAAACAGGCAAATGAATTGGAAATGCAATGCCGTGAAGCGTCCTTGAACATCGAAAATCTGCAAAGGGCAGTCGCTGAGAAGCATAGCGTTGATCTGGCGGCCATAATGGCGGACTTCACGACGGTGGATGATAACCGGGTCGCCGAGCTCGGTGCGCTCCTGGAAAAAGACAAGCAGACGATCGATAATTTTGGCGAGGTGAATCTGCTGGCGCTCAATGAGTATGCGGAACTCGATCAACGCAATCAGTTTTTGACGACGCAGCTGGCCGACCTTAACGAGTCGCTGGCTTCACTGCAACGGACGATCACCCGGATCAATAAAATATCCCGCGAAAGATTCGCCGAAACCTTTGCGGCGGTCAATATCTGCTTCAAGGATACTTTCGCTCATATTTTTCCCGGTGGCCGCGGCGAACTGCTGCTGACCGATGAGAATGATCTCCTGGAAACCGGGGTGGATATCGATATTCAAATTCCGGGTAAAAAAGCGCAAAGCGTCAGTCTCCTGTCGGGCGGTGAAAAATCCCTTGCGGCAATCGCGTTGATTTTTGCTATTTTGCTGTATCGTCCAACGCCGTTTTTGATTCTGGATGAAGTCGATGCGGCACTTGACGATGCGAATACCAACCTGTTTAACCGGTTGATTAAGGATGTTGCCGAGAAGTCCCAGGTCATCATGATTACCCATAATAAGAGTACGATGGAAGTCGCCGAAACGCTCTTCGGTGTGACCATGCAAAAACAGGGCATATCGTCTCTGGTTTCCGTCAACCTGAACTAATCCATTCCTTTACTTTAGCCAAGAAAATCGTTATGAACATAGCAATAGTCGGACTATCCAGGTGAATAGCTCATCTGTGGATAGACGGGTATTGGTTACGTAAGATGAAGATTTAAGAAAGGAATTTGTGGTTACGTGGGTTTATTGGATAAATTAAAAGCAGGGTTGACGAAGACACGAAGCGCCCTGACGAAGAATCTGGATAATCTTGTTTTCGGCAAAAGGGTTCTGGACCAGGCCCTTTTTGATGAACTGGAAGAACTGATGATTTCGGCGGATATGGGCCCGCAGTTTACCTATGATTTGATTAATGATGTCAAGCAGCGGGTGAAGCGCAATGAGCTGCAGGATGCATCACAGATTAAAAAGGTTTTACAGGAACGTATGATAGCGATCCTGCAGCAGATGGAAAAGCCTTTGACGATTCCAAAGAACCAGCCGTTTGTCATTATGGCGATTGGCGTTAACGGCAGCGGTAAAACAACGACCATCGGTAAATTATCCAATCTGCTTCGCCAGGACGGGCATCAAATTTTACTGGTCGCTGCCGACACGTTCCGGGCGGCGGCCATCGAGCAGCTCGAAGTGTGGGGAACTCGAGTCGGCGCGCCTGTGCTCAAGCAGAAAATGAATGCCGATCCGGCCGCTGTTGTTTTTGATGCAGTCGGCAAGATCAAAGCCGGTTTTAATGGCGTCGTTATTGTCGATACAGCCGGCCGGCTGCACACCAGGACCAACCTGATGGAAGAACTCAAAAAGGTTAAAAGGGTCATCGGAAAAGAATTGCCGGGAGCGCCGCACGAGATTCTGCTGGTCCTGGACGCGACAACGGGCCAGAACGCGGTCATGCAGGCCAAAATGTTTAAAGAGGATATCGGTGCTACAGGGATTGTACTCACGAAACTCGATGGAACATCCAAGGGCGGAGTTGTCGTGCGTATCGCCGGCGAACTGGGACTCCCGGTGCGTTTTATTGGAGTCGGCGAGGGACTGGATGATTTGCGAACCTTCGACAGTAAGGATTTTACAGCCGCACTGCTGGATTAAATGTCCAGCGTGACGGCAAATAATGATGAATAAATATTTTGCCATCGGAGACATCCACGGTTGTCTGGATAAACTCCGGCACCTGATTCAAGTCATTGCTGCCGACCCGATAAACGACACGCTGGTCTTGCTCGGCGATTATGTTGACCGCGCCTATGGAGGCAGGGAAGTGGTCGATTATATTTTAGATCTTCAAAAAAAGTATCAAAAGGTGTTCTGCCTTTGCGGAAATCACGAATCCATGCTGATGAGCTATCTGGACGGTGTGAGTGAGGATATGTATCTTGCCAACGGCGGTCAGCCGACACTCAGCGCGTATGGCATATCCCGCTCGGACGCTCCGATGGAAAGAAGATCAAAGATTTCCGGGGAACATCTGCGTTTTTTTGATTCGCTTTTGCCGTATTACGAAACAGATCAATTCATCTTTGTACATGCCGGTTTGCGTCCCGGGATACCGCTTGCAGGACAGGATATCTATGATTTACAGTGGATACGGCAGGCATTTATCGATACCGACTATGATTTCGGGAAGCGGGTCATATTCGGGCATACCCATTTCAATGCGCCGCTGGTTACCGTGAATAAGATCGGTATTGACACTGGCGCGGTTTTTGGAGGCAGACTCACCTGCGTGGAGTTGCCGACTCTCAAATTCTATCAGGTATAGACATGAAAATCATCGAATGTGTGCCGAACTTCAGCGAGGGATGCGATTTGGATAAGATCGAATCGATTGCCAGCGTGTTAAAGTCTTTTTCCAGTATCCGCCTGATTGATTACAGCGGAGACACTGATCATAACCGGAGTGTCTTCACATTTCTGGGAAAATCGGAAGATGTCCTGGAAGCAGCGCTGGCCGCATCGGGTCGAGCCCTGGAACTGATTGACATGCGCAAGCAGACCGGCGTCCATCCGCGACTGGGGGCTGTTGACGTAGTTCCTTTCATTCCGCTGGGTAAAACAAAAATGGAGGACGCCGTCGATCTGGCGCATCTCTTCGGTCAGCAATTATATGAAAGATTCGGAGTTCCTGCTTATTTTTATGGCCAGGCAGCACTGGTTCCCGAACGATGCGAGTTGGCGAATGTCCGGCGAGGCGGGTATGAGGCATTGGCCGAAAAAATGTCCAATCCAAATGATGCTCCGGATGCCGGTAAGCCGATATTTAATCCGCGAGCAGGCGCAACGGCCGTGGGCGCACGCGAACCGCTGGTCGCCTTTAATATCAATCTGAATTGTGATGATTTGAGGTTAGCGCAGAAAATTGCATCTCTGATCCGGGAAAAAAGCGGTGGCCTGAAACATGTGCGAGCAATAGGCGTCATTTTGAAAAGCAGGCATCTGGCGCAGGTGTCCATGAACCTGACCAATTGTAAAGAAACACCGCTCAAAGTGATTTATGAACAAGTGGAGATGCTGGCGGCCGAGCGTGGTGTTGAAATTCTGGAGTCTGAATTGATCGGACTGGCTCCCAGGTGCGCTTTTGTCGGCACAAAGCCGCAAAATCTGAAGTTAGTAAATTTTGATACGGGGCGTTTGCTGGAAACGCATCTGAAGGATTTCGCCGGCACGTGATGCCCGGAGGTTGACAGCCCGTGCAAAGAATGTTAAATCGCCGCATCTTGTGGGAACATCAACAAAGGTTGCCCCTGTAGCTCAGATGGATAGAGCGACAGATTCCTAATCTGTGGGCCGCGTGTTCGACTCACGCCAGGGGCACCAATAAAATCAATTATTTACATACGTAATCAAGTTTTTCTCTTCCTGTGCCGATAAATAAAACAGCTGACAGAATAAATGGGTTAATGGAGATTATATGGGGTGGGGCGTATCCTCGGATGCCATAGATTATTTATTTGCTTCGACAACAGCCAATACACAGGCCAACATGGATGCTCTGGCCGCAACGATTCTTGCGCAGGGACTTGATCAATTTCAATCCGAGAAATATGATCAGGCTATCAATTCTTTTAAAAGGGCGGCGGCGCTTTCGCCCCGTTCCGATAATTCCTCCAAAGCCTACGACTTTATCGGTCAGGCCTATCTGAAGCAGGAAAAAACAGACCAGGCGATTAAAACGTATAAGGAAGCCATCCGGATTTATCCGACCAATGATACATTCCATCTGGCCCTCGGCGATATCTATCTGCAGGAAAGTTTGCCGGAGGAGGCGCTGGCGGAATTCGAGGCGGCGGTCAACCTGAATCCCGAGGATGAAGAGAGCCGTTATTCACTGGGGCAATCCTACATTACCGCGGCAGAACTGGACAAGGCGCGTGAGCAGTTTGCCGCCGTGACAAGGCTATCCCCGGAAAGCGCGGCAGGATTCTATGGATTGGGTCAGGTCGCCCATCTGAGCGGTAATCTCGAAGAAGCCGCGACTCAGTTAAACAGGGCCATTCGTGTCAATAAAGGTTTTGAGCTGGCTTATCTGGAACTGGGCTATGTCTATGCCGACATGGGTGAATTTCAAAAGGCCGAGGATCTGTCGGCTACTTTGGACGCCAAGGGCTCTGACAAAGTAGCCACCCTGGATGCCTATATTTCGCTGGCCAGGGAGCCGAGAATCATCGGTGCGCTCAGCCCGAACGGATTCAACGTTCATCTGGGACCAAAGACAAGTGTTTCAGCGCTCAGCCGCGACTTGTCCGCCGCCGGCAAATCCAAGCTTTTTGAGATGAACGTCGCGTTTTCCAAAGATATGGATGAAGCATCTGTTATCAATCCCGATAACTGGAAAATTTCACGGGCATCGCTCGGCCAGAACGGCGGAGTGTACAACTACGGCCTCAAACCGCCGGCTGGGGAAGCCGTTATTCAACCCTCGCCCTCCTATGTCACCTTCAATAAGAAAACCAATACGGCCACGCTCTATTTCCGGCTTTCCCAGAATTCGACCGCCAATGCGACGATTGATCCCAATCACATCGTTTTTAAATTCTCCGGACTCGACGCCTACGGCAAAGCGATGGATACATCCGCTGATGAATACAGTGGTTTTTCCGGCGTTGCTTAATACCCTATCAATTTAATCTTTACAAAATTCCCTCTTCCTGATTAAAGTCAACCATCAAACAATAGGAGATTTTCCATGACTCAGGCCAATCTGCCGGAATATGATTATGATATCGTGATTATCGGTGGCGGGCCGGCCGGTTACACGGCCGGTATTTACGCCGCGCGGGCGACGCTCAAAACGCTGCTTATTGAAGGGGCGGGAACCGTGAGCCAGATTACGATGACGGATATGATCGAGAATTATCCGGGTATCCCCGACGGCATCAATGGTTTTGAACTGATGCAGCTTTTCAAAAAACAGGCGCTGAAATTCGGTCTGGAAATTCTGCCTCAGGATGTGACCGCTATCGGGAAAAATCCCGCTGCTCCGGTTGTCTGGGAAGTGAAGGCCGGAAACAAAATATACAAGACCCTGAGCATTATTGCCGCAACCGGGGCGATGTGGCGAAGCCTGGGAGTTCCCGGGGAAGCAGAATTTGCCGGGCGCGGTGTATCGTATTGTGCTACCTGCGACGGGCCTTTTTACCGTAATCGCGATGTTGCGGTGGTGGGCGGCGGCGACACAGCCATTCAGGAAGCGCTTTTTCTGACGCATTTTGCAAAAAAGGTCATTGTGGTTCATCGCCGGGATCGTCTGCGAGCGGCCGGAATGTTGCAGAAAAGAGCCTTCGCCGAAAAAAAAATCGAATTTATCTTGAATGCAACCATTGCAGAAATCACCGGCAGTGATTTTGTTACAGGTGTTAAGGTAAAGGATGTAAGCACCGGTAAAATTAGCGAGATTCCCGTCGACGGCGCTTTTATTTTTGTCGGTCGACTGCCTTATACGGAGATGTTCAAAGGGCTGGTGGAAATGGACAGAACCGGATTCATTATGACGGATGAAAAACTGCAGACCAATGCAGCTGGTATTTTTGCCGCAGGGGATTGCCGCGACAAAAACTTCCGTCAGGTGGTCACCGCCGCGGGTGACGGCGCTAATGCCGTGCACAACGCTGAGCTCTATATCGAAGACCTGAAAGGTCAAACTTATTAGTTGCAGGAGTGGTCTTTTGTTCCGGGTATACCGGATCAAACCGCGCACGGCATTCATCAACTGAAAAAATTCGTTAAGGATCTTCAAATCCGGAAAATGGCGGAAAATGGAATCATTGATCAGCGTCTGGCAGCATTTACCATCCAGTATCAGCCCTACACTTTTCAGCATCGGCTCTTTTCAGTTACGCTACTACAGTCTGATGTATCTGGTGGCTTTTGCCGTCGTGTATCTCCTGTTTGCTTACCGGATCAAGCGTAAAGAAATTTCATTGACGACAGAAAATTTTCAGGATTACCTGGTTTGGGCGATGGTCGGTCTGATTATCGGAGCCAGGTTCGGTTATGCCCTGTTTTATAATTTCAGTTACTATGTGTCGCATCCCCTGGAAATCATCCTGCCGTTCGATTTCTCGAGTGGCATTCGGTTTGTGGGTTTAAGCGGCATGTCTTACCATGGCGGACTGATCGGCGTCGTTCTGGTCTCGGTTTACTTTTGCCACAAACACAAGCTTAATGTCTGGCAATTCGGCGACTGGTTATGCGCGGCAGCGCCCCTGGGGTATATGTTCGGCCGATTCGGCAATTTCATCAACGGCGAACTCTGGGGTCGCGCGACCACCGTGCCCTGGGGTATGTATTTTCCGCTGGATGCAACGCAGAGTCTGCGGCATCCCTCTCAGCTTTACGAAGCACTTTTCGAGGGCCTGTTTTTGTTTGCCGTTCTTTGGCTGATTCGCAAACGCAATCCTTTCACGGGATTCACTGTCGGTCTTTATATTTTCGGTTATGGTCTGGTGCGCTTTTTGATCGAGTTTTTCCGCGAACCGGACGCGCATCTTGGATTTGTTATCGGATTCAACACGATGGGACAAGTTCTGTGTGCAGTGATGATGCTGACGGGTATCGCAATCATCTTGTGGCGCAGGCAGGCATCAATCCATAAGGCATGATGCGGAGGGTGTGATATGGGGAATCGTTTAGTTATCATTGGCGGCGGTGCGGGTGGCGCATCCGCAGCCGCCGAAGCAAAACGCAACAACCCGTCTTTGCAAGTTACTGTTTTGCAAAAAGGCAAGTTTGCCGCATACGCATCCTGTCCGACTCCCTACTATATCGGTGATCTCATCCCCGACATAAATCTGCTGATCGCCCGCACACCCGAGAAATTTCTCAAAGCCGGTATCGACGTACAACTAGGCGCCGAAGTTGTCGACATCCATTCAGCCCTGAATATCGTTGAAATGAGGGACGGGCGCCGGGTAACCTATGACACGCTGGTTATAGCCACCGGCACGTCTGCCGTTATTCCGGATATGCCGGGCATTGACCTTCCCGGTGTCTTCTCCCTGAGGAATCTCGAAGATGCGATGAAAATTAAGACGTGGCTTCGAGATAAAAATGCCAAACGCGTCATCATCATCGGCGGTGGTTTTATTGCTCTCGAAATGTCCGAAGCTCTCCATTCCGCGGGCATCCGGACGATGATTATTCATAATGGCGCACTGCCGGCCAACCGCTGGGACGCGGCTCTGTCATCCGTCATGCTTGAAGAACTTCAGGCACATGGTGTGGAATTTGCGGCAAACACCGCGGCGCAAGCCATTGAAAACGGGAAAGACGCACCGCTTTGCGTGGTCACCGACAAGGGCAACCGGGAATGCGACATGGTCTTGCTGGCCGTTGGCGTCAAACCGGATGTGCATCTGGCAAAATTGCTCGGTCTGGAATTAGGCAAATCCGGCGCAATCGCCGTCAACTTTGCGCAACAGACTTCTCTGGAAAATGTGTATTCCGCGGGGGACTGCTGCGAATCCTATCACAGGATCAGCCGGCGCTTCGTGAACATTCCACTGGGCGATATCGCCAATAAACAGGGGCGTGTCGCCGGTCGCAATATCGGCGGCAAACCGCTGACATTTAATGGCATTGTCGGCGCCCAATCTTTCCGGCTGTTCAATCTGGAATGCGCGGCCACGGGACTTTCCGAGAAAGAAGCTCTGGCAGCGGGTTATACGCCGGTCAGTAATATCACCTGGGGCAATGCAATGGTGCAGGCGATGGGGACGAGTAAAATCGGCTTGAAGTTGATTGCCGACCGATCATCGGGCAAGCTGCTGGGAGCCCAGGCCGTCGGTACAAACGGCGTCGTGGGCCGGATCAATACACTGTCCGTCGCGCTCTGGTCGGATATGGATCTCGGCCAGATCGGCTATCTGGATCTGGCTTATGCCCCGCCATTCAGTCCGGCCTGGGATGTCATTCATAACGCGGCTCAGGCGCTGGGTCGTTCAATATAACCTGAGGAACTCAATTCATGATATGGTGGTGGATCATCTTTACGGTTGTCATTCTGGGCATGCTGGCTCTGGATCTGGGTGTCTTCAACCGCAAAACTCACGTCGTAAAAATGAAGGAAGCCATGATGTGGACTGCCTTCTGGGTCACGCTGGCGCTTTTGTTCGGCGCGGGTATTTACTTTTTTTATGGCCATGCCAAGGCACTGGAATTTTTTGCCGGATATCTCATCGAGTATTCGTTGAGCATTGATAATCTTTTTGTTTTCATGTTGATTTTCCGTTTTTTCAATGTCCCGCATGCCTTCGAACACAAGGCGCTGTTCTGGGGAATTTTAATGGCGCTGGTGACGCGGGCGATCTTTATCTTTGCCGGTGTTGCGCTGATCAATACCTTCAGCTGGGTCATGTATATTTTCGGCGCTTTTCTGATTTTTACCGGTATCAAGATGGCGCTGAACAAGCAGACGGAAGTCCATCCCGACAAGAATATTGCAATAAAACTGTTACGCTTCTTTATTCCGGTCACCAGGAAATTTTCCGGCGCGAAATTTTTTATCAAGAAACGCGGCGTGCGATATGCGACGCCGATGCTGGCGGTTCTCCTTGCCCTGGAAACCACCGATATCCTCTTCGCCGTTGACTCTATTCCGGCGGTGCTGGCGATCTCCAAAGACCCGTTCATTGTTTATACATCCAATGTCTTTGCGATTTTAGGCCTCCGCTCGCTCTTTTTTGCCATTTCCGGCTTAATGAAATTATTCCATCTTCTGCATTATGGTCTGGCGGCGATCCTGACATTTGTCGGTGTTAAAATGCTCATCGAAGATTTTTTCCATGTTCCGGTCGCGGCCTCGCTGCTGGTCATCGCCTCGATTCTCGTTGTTTCGATCCTATCCTCTGTCATCTGGCCGGATAAAGAAGAAGGCGAGGTTCCTCCGGTATCCATGAAGGAGTAGCATCAGGATGCAAAGAGATTTTTCGATCGTTTCTCAAAACCAGTTGAAAAAATGGTCAAGACTTACCGAGGTCAAGTTTCGCCGTGAGGACGGCTTGCTTTTAGCCGAAGGAGTGAAGGTTGTCGCAGAACTCCTGAAAAGCGACTGGCGGGTGGAAGCGATTCTCGTCCTGCCGGAAAAAGTTCAATACTGGGAAAAATTGATTGCGCCGCTGAAGGATAAGAGTTTCGTCTATCAGCTGTCGCGTTCGGAATGGAAAAAATTAAGCCAGGACAAAGAACCGGAAGGATTGATCGCAATTGCCGGCAACCCGGAACCGCCGGACCTTGCATCGTGGCTTACGTCTGCCTCAGGACACCTGGTCATTGGACATGAAATAGCCAATCCTCAAAATCTCGGCGCAGTGATGCGCAGTGCCCGGTGGTTTGGCTTTACCGGCATCATTTTGGGGAAAAAATCGGTGGACTGGACCCATCCCAAGGTCATCCGGGCCTCCATGGGCAGCATTTTTCATCTGACCGTTTTGTCTGATGTTGATGTTTGGGCTGCTCTTCCCGAAATCAGCAAGGACCATATTTTGATCGGCAGCGATGTTCATGGCGGTCTTTTGCCGCATCCCCTGATGAAGAAAGCAGCTCTGCTTTTGGGCAGCGAAAGCCATGGTCTGACGGACGAACTACTGGAGCAAGTCAGCGAACGGTGGCGCATTCCCGGCAACGAACAGTCTGATTCACTCAGCCTGCCGCAAGCGGCAGCGATTATGATGTATGAGATGAGTAAAAAAAGTGAATAGGGAATAGTGGATGGTTCGGGAGGAGAAACGATGTCATTTATTCAGGTGATGACGACGACGGAAACCAGGGAGCAGGCGCAGGCTATCGCCCGGCATCTCATAGAGAAGAAGTTAGCTGCCTGTGTTCAGATTACAGGCGTCATTGAAAGCATGTATCTCTGGAGGGGCAAACTGGAATATTCCCGGGAATACCTCTGTCTGATCAAAACCCGTGAAGACCTCTTCGACGAAGTCGAAACTGCCATAAAGAATCTGCATGCCTACGAGACACCTGAGATTATCGCCGTTCCGATCGTTAAAGGCAGCAAGGAATACCTGACATGGTTGGCTGATACAGGGGCCGGGAATCCATGAATATTTTTTTTCGTGCAATAATTTGATCTTTGTTCTAATAAAATACCTTCAAACCCTTTAAGGAGACTTTATGTCTGACAAAAACGAGTTGGAGAAAAAATGTGTTGATACCATACGTTTTTTGGCGGCGGACGCCATCGAAAAGGCCAAATCCGGGCATCCGGGCATGCCTCTGGGTGCGGCGGCGGCAGCTTTTGTTTTATGGACGAAACACCTGAAGCATAATCCCAAAAATCCGGAGTGGCCGGATCGCGACCGCTTCGTTTTATCTTCCGGACATGCCTCGATGCTTTTGTATGCCCTTCTGCATTTGACCGGCTACGATCTTTCGCTGGACGATATTAAAAATTTCCGTCAGTGGGGCAGCCGCACACCGGGACATCCCGAATATAAGCATACGGCAGGCGTGGAAGTGACCACCGGGCCTCTGGGACAGGGACTGGCGAACGCCGTCGGTATGGCCATTGCCGAAGCGCACCTGGCGGCACGGTTCAACCGTGACGGGCAACCGATCATTGACCATTTCACGTATGCCATGGCCGGCGACGGAGACATGATGGAAGGCGTGGTTGCGGAAGCCTGCGCCCTGGCCGGCCATTTGCGTCTGGGAAAACTCATTGTCCTCTATGATGACAACAAGGTGTCCCTGGCCGGTTCCACGGGATTGTCCTTTACCGAAAGTATTGAAATGCGCTTCAAGTCCTACGGCTGGCAGGTGCAAAAAGTAGCGGACGGCAATGATGTGGCCGCCATTGACCGGGCGATCAAAAAAGCAAAAAAGGAAACCGGCAAGCCCTCGCTGATCTGCGTGCAGACGACGATCGGTTACGGCGCGCCCGGCAAGCAGGGATGCAGCGACGCGCATGGTTCGCCGCTCGGGGAAAAGGAACTGCAAGGCGCAAAAGAGGCGCTTTGCTGGATTGCGGATGAAACGTTTCATATTCCTGATCCCGTCGGCAAATATTTTCTCAAGGCCGTTTCCCGCGGTAAAAAAATCGAAAATAACTGGCTGACAATGCTTGCGGCATACCGGGAAAAAGACGCGATTCTCGCCGCTGAATTGGAAAGAACTCTTTCCGGCGAACTGCCCGCTGACTGGGATGCTGCGCTTGCCGAATTTCCCGCCGGCTCGAAGGATGTGGCCACCCGCAAAGCCTCCGAGATCGTCATGCAGGATTTGGCGTCAAAAGTGCCGCCGCTGGCCGGCGGCTCGGCGGATCTTAATCCGTCAACATTTACCTGGCTGAAAGGCCTGGGTGATTTCCAAAGTCCGGCTCTGCCTGCGGACGGCCTGCACGGCATGGTCGGCGGGGCGTGGGATTACTCGGGAAGAAATATCCACTTCGGTGTCCGGGAGCATGCGATGGGTTCCATTGCCGTGGGTCTGGCGTTGCATGGTGGCGTGATTCCTTACACGGCAACTTTTTTAACGTTTGCCGATTACATGCGCCCGCCCATGAGGCTTGCCGCGTTAATGGGTTTGCGCGTCATTTTTGTTTTCACGCACGACAGCATCGGTGTGGGCGAAGACGGTCCGACGCATCAACCTGTTGAGCAGATCATGAATTTGCGGCAGGTTCCCAATATGACCGTGCTGCGTCCGGCAGACGCGAATGAAACATTGGAAGCCTGGCGATTGGCAGTTCTGAACACCAAGGGTCCCACCACGCTGATTTTCAGCCGTCAGAATCTGCCGGTGCTGGATCGGCAGATCTGTGCTCCGGCCGCCGGTGTCAGACAGGGCGGCTACATCCTCTGGGAATCGTCACCTGATCCGGAATTGATCCTGCTCGCCACCGGTTCGGAAGTTGCGATGACGTTTTTGGCAGCCCGCAAACTTGCCGAAGGTGGCACGAAGGTTCGGGTGGTCTCAATTCCCAGTTGGGAAATATTCGACCGCCAGCCCCGGGAATACCGGGATGCCGTGTTGCCTCCGCAGATAACCGCCCGACTGGCCGTGGAAGCCGGTATCAAACTGGGCTGGGAGCATTATGTGGGGCTGAGAGGAAAAATACTGGGTATGGAAACCTTCGGCGCATCGGCGCCCGGACCGGTTCTTTATGAAAAATTCGGCTTCACGTCTGCGAATATCGCCGCATTGGCCGAAGAAATGCTGCTGGCTCGTTAACGAAGGAGAGGATAGTCCATGCAGACGATCGGGATTTCGTTTTTACTCGGTGCCTATCAAAGCGCTGTAACCAATGCGCTCGAAAAAATGCGCCGTGGAAATATTGCGGCGCGTATCTGGGCAAACGATTTTCACGTCTGGAAACCGACGCCTGAGGAAATTTCCAATCGGCTGGGCTGGCTGCATGCGCCGGTGGAAACCTCCTCAAATGTCAGCAGTATCCGCAACTCTCTGGAACCCTTTACGCATGGTGGCATCGAAGAGGTTGTCCTCCTGGGTATGGGTGGATCGAGTCTCTCGGCGGAAGTCTTCAGCAGCATGTTTGGAAGCGCGCCGGGTTTTCCCAGGCTGCAAATTCTGGATACGACCGATCCGTTGATCATCCGCGGCATGGCTGAAAAGCTCGACCTGGAAAAAACGCTTTTTATTGTTTCTTCCAAATCGGGAACAACGCTTGAAGTTGTCTCGCTTTTTAAATATTTCTACAATCTGGCCGATGAGAAAAAGGGCGTTTCGGCAAACGAGCATTTTATGTTCATAACCGACGAAGGCAGCCCGATGCTTTCACAGGCCTGGCAATTGCAGCTTCCCTATGTTTTTTCCAACAATCCCAATATCGGCGGCCGTTATTCGGCGCTTTCCCTGGTGGGAATGATCCCTGCGGCATTAATCGGCGTTCAGATTGAAAAACTTCTGCAAAATGCAGCAGCTGTTGCCAGACAGGAGAAAGCCGATTTCTTTTCCGGGAAAGCAGACTCCATGGGGAGTCTTTTAGGCGCAGCTCTGGGGACCCTGACGCAATACGGCCGCGACAAGTTAACCCTGATCCTTCCACCATTCTGGAAACCATTTGGCGAGTGGCTGGAACAATTGATTGCGGAGAGCACCGGGAAAGAGGGCAAAGGAATTCTGCCCGTATTGAATGAACCGCCCATTGAAATTGACGCTTACGGAAAAGACCGTGTTTTTGTCTTTTTTTATCATGACCATGATGAATGGAATTCACGGATAACGGAACTGGCGGGCGCCGGACATCCTATTTTGAAAATCCGTATTACGGATGCTTATGATCTGGGTGGCCAGATGTTTCTGTGGGAAATGGCGATGGCCGTTGCCGCGCATCTCATGGGGATTAACCCGTTCGATCAGCCGGATGTCGAAGCAACCAAAACGAACACGAATCTAGTCATTGCGGAATACAAGAAAACGAAGGCGTGGCCCGCGGCTCAACCATCGGTTGTCGTGGACACCTGCGAAGTCTATGGTCAGGTCTCCGGTAAAACGATTTCCGAGGCGCTATCCCATTTTCTGACGCGATCGACGGCTAACGCTTATGTGGGATTGCAGGTGTATTTAAGTCCGTCGCCGCAAATCGATGAAGCACTGGAGGAATTACGGAAGGCCATTTCTCACAAATATAATATGGCTGTGACGGTTGGTTACGGTCCCCGCTATCTGCATTCAACAGGCCAGTTGCATAAGGGTGACGCCGGCCGGGGGCTTTTTATTCAGCTTACCGGCGAAAACGAAGTGGATCAGCCAATCCCCGATGATCTTGGTAAACCCGATTCTTCGTTGACCTTTGGAGAACTGAAAGTCGCGCAGTCTGAAGGAGATCGCCTCGCGCTTCTGGATAAAGGCCGCAAGATCATCCGCATCCACTGGAGAAAAAATTTCGCCGCCGGACTTGGAGCCCTGGCCAAAGATATTTAGCCAACCATCAGCGCGCTTCCGTGATGACGCGGATAATATCCGGCGCATGCCGTTCAGAGGCTGAGGGTATGGCTTTGGGATAGCCCAGAATAATCGGCGCAACAATCCGGAAATTTTCGGACATTCCCAGCTCCCCTCTGAGCTGCGGGTCGCGAATATTCGCGCCCAGGGCAACCCAGCAGGTGCCTAGCCCCCGGGCCGCGGCGCCAAACATGATGTAGCTTGCCGCCAGCGCAGCGTCCACATCAAGTGATCCCACCGCCTTTGCGCCGACGATAAAAATCACACAGGGCGCATTGTAAAATACATTGAAATTTTCGTTTTGAAGAAAAGCAACGTAATCGGAATTGAGCTTGATCTTCTTATCAGCATTATCCCGCAGGAGATTGGCCTTGCTTTCGTCGGACAGCGCCTTGATCGTCTTGCGGCACTGTACCACGACAAAGCGGCAGGGTTGATTATTGCTGGCGGATGGCGCCAGCGTTGATTCCTGAAGAATTTCCTCTATGATCTTCAGGGGCACCTCTTGGTCTTCAAAATCCCGGATCGCCCGTCTTTTCTGTAAAAGCTCCGAAAATGTCGTCATGGTTTTCTCCTTTCCTTCACTTTAAGAAGGTAAAAATAAAGATATAAAAGTTATGATGCCATACTGCAGCACATCAATCACCGGGTTAAGCGCACCCAGAAGCAGCAGGCCCAGCACAATAAAGAAACCGAAAGGTTCGATTTGATACAGCACGCGATTGAATGATTCCGGCGTGAACCCCATCAGAATTTTCGAGCCGTCCAGCGGCGGAATCGGGATCAAATTAAAAGCTGCCAGCAGGATGTTGATATAGGACAACATGTAAAGCACGTTATAAACCAGGCCGCCCGGCTCGGGAGAGGTGAGCCGCCATAACAGCAGCGCAAAAAAAGCAATGATGATATTGGCCGTAACACCCGCGGCGGAAACCAGAATCAAACCCTTGCGCCTCTCGGGAGCAGGGATGTTTTCCAGGTTGATTGGCACGGGCTTGGCCCAGCCGAACCCGACAATCAGCAGCATCAGCGAGCCGATGGGGTCCAGGTGCTTGATCGGATTCAGTGTCAGCCTGCCCAGCCATTTAGCCGTCTCGTCACCCATCTTGCAGGCTACCCAGCCATGCGCCACTTCATGCAAGATCACGGAATACAAAAGCAACACAGCCAGCATGATAAAAGCGGCCGGATCACTCATTAACAGTCGGATTAATCCCATAATATTTCTACACCTTCGTCCTTACTTTTGGCCTTCGGAAGAGTTCCTGTTTCAATCAAAGCATCATCCGTTGCAATTTAAGTCCTGCGGGGCATAAACTCAACCCCCCGGGTGCATATAAATCATGGTTCATGGATATTTAACAAGAAGTTTTTCTTCCCGATTCCAAAGGCTTGCCGTCCTGATAATATCTTGACACACAGGTAACATGTTCATATACTCCAAACGAAATTCCGCTGGCTGCGTAACAAACCGATACAAGGTTGAAATATGGCATCAGACGATCCGATCACCGCCGAAAATGCATACGAACGATCCCTAAAAAATTCCCTTTTTGAAGGTCTGACCGAAGAGCAGATCAAGACACTGTTTTCCATCAGTAAAGAAATTACTCTGGAAAAAGATTGCTACCTGATGCGGGAGGGAGATCCGGCCCAGGAGATATTTCTGATCATTGACGGCGTTCTTGAAATCAGTCGTTATAATGCCAAACATAAACAAAATCATGCCATCGCTACATTAAAAGCCGGTGATACGGTTGGGGAAGTATCTTTGCTGGACAGCGGGCTTCGTTCGGCTTCCGCCTGCGCCAGGTCGCAGTGTCATTTGCGCAGCATATCCTTTGACGATTTACAGGCGATTGCCAATCAGGACAAAGCAATCTACAGCATCTTTTATCACCTGACGAAAAATATCGGCCAGCGGCTTCGCCACTCCAATGATGTGGCCTTGCAGGCCATGGAAAGACAGCTCGACGAATTTAAAACCCGCGTCACCCTGGGCAATTTTTTTGTTTATATCGTCATTATGCTCTCGCTGTTTACCTTCAGTCTGGATGGTCTGAAGTATGTGATGAATGTCGGCAAAAACAGCAGTTTCATCACGCTGCCGCTGACCCTCGCCTTTTTTATCTTCTTTGTCATTTTCATGAAAACATCCAGTTTCCCGCTCTCGACTTTCGGACTGACCTTAAAAAACGGGAAGAGAGCCATTTTTGAAGGAATCGTTTTCACGATTCCTTTCGGTGTCATCATTCTCGGCCTGAAATGGATACTCATTTCCTACGTTTCCGGTTATATGGGGAAACCGCTGATTGAAGGGATTGCAGTCATGAATGCCGACCCGAAAACCTGGTGGACATTCCTGTTCATTTATATTCTGATTGTAGCCCCGCTTCAGGAATTTCTTTCCCGGGGCGGATTGCAGGGACCGCTGGAAGAATTCTTATCATCAAAATATAAAGTTCCTCTGGCCATTCTGGTCTCTAATCTTCTCTTCAGCACGATGCACCTGTTCATGTCCTTGGAAATCGCTCTGCTGGTTTTTATTCCCGGTGTCTATTTCGGCTGGCTCTATTCCCGCACCCATAATCTGCTGGGTGTCTGGATCGCTCATGCGCTCGTCGGCACGATCGGGCTTTCCATTGTCGGCTTTTAATCCCATTTTTTCTGTCATTGCGGGGAGCAAAGCGGCGTGGCAATTCCTGCAATATACGATGCCCCACGAGATTGCTTCACTTCGTTCGCAATGACAGGAAACATTGTTTTGCAGGGCTCTCGTGACCTGCTGGATGCCCCGGACGGACGGCTGTTCCCTACTCGTTTAGGATTGGGAAAGAGAAAATTGAATTTCCACACGCCGGTTTTTCAGCCGGTCTGCCTCGCTGATGTTCGGCGCGATGGGGTGATATTCGCCGAAACCTTTCGTTGCAATTTGCTGCGGGTTGGCGCCCAGCCCCACGAGCATTTTAGCAACCTGGGTGGCGCGGTCCGCGGACAGTTCCCAATTGGAGGGATAGCGCTCGCTGCGAATAGGCCGGTTATCGGTATGACCCTGAACTTCAACAGACAATTCCGGATGGCTGATAATGAAGGCGGCCACTTTTTCCAGCGTTGGCCCGGCGGCTGTTCTCAACTGCGCTTGTCCTGAATGGAAAAGAATTTGTTCGGGAAAAGTGATCACAACAAATTGAGATCGACGCTCGATCGTTACACCGGTCCGGTCATCTTGTTGACCCAGGATCCGGTGCAAATCATCTTCCATCGTTGCCGCCGGCGGATTCTGTGAATCAGGGATCCGGCTGACGATGGGGGGTGCTGCGGGCTTTTCGACGGCTGCCGGTGGTTGCGCAGCAGGCTTTGTCACCGGCCCTGCCTGAGTGGATTTACCGGCTTGAACCAGCGGGGAGGCCAGCAGGAAAACAAAAAATATCATCAGCAGCATCAACAGATCGCTCAAGGTTAAAAGCCAGATTTCATTGCTATTAACAGGTTCCACTGCACTCTTCAGCGAGCGTAGCGGTCTTACGGATTTTTGAAGAGGCAGCTGTTTTTGTTGCTGTTCCGGCGATATGAGCATAACGTTTTATCCGTTTCCCTGACTCGTTTGTAAAGGCGTTTCTACAAGACTGATATTCGGCGCATAGGGTGCCGATGGAATGCCGGCCAGTGTCTCCAACTTGTACTGAAGGGCACGGGGATGCTCGCCGTCATAGATGTCCAGAATGCCCTCTTTGATCATATCCATTCTCAATAAATCCTGATCCATGAATTCACGAAGTTTATTGGACAGAGGGACAAAACAGATATTGGCCAGGACAACCCCGTAGAAAGTACTGAGTAAGGCAATCGCCATATAACCGATGAGATTCTGCGGAGAGCTGAGATGTCCGAAGGTGCGGATAAGATTAACGACCGTACCGGCAAGGCCCATCGCGGGCGCCAGTTTGGCCATGCTGCACAAAATTTTATAAGCTGTCTCATATTGATTGACAGTCAGCAAAGCCTCTTTATGTAAAATCTGTTCCACATTTTCCCGGCTGAAATTGTAAGCCATCAGCCCGACACCCGTGCGAATGAGACCTTTTGGCAACTTGTCCCCTTCCCGCTCGAGCGCGAGAACACCGCCCTTTTTGCTGATGCGGGCTAGTCTGACCAGTGTCTGAATCGTCCAGTGAATATGCTGATTGCCATTGAAAGACCGCTTTAAAAACTTTGCGGTCATTGTCAGTTTGGACAGAGGATAGGCCAGCAGGGTCGCAAATAGTGTTCCGCCAAAAACAATGACGACGGCATTTAAGTTGGAAGCCAGTCCTAATTCGCGTACTTCCAGACAGAATGACAGGACAAAAATGCCTATTAAAACAAGAAAGGAACAAATAGTCTGGATAATCATTAGCTGCCTCCCGGGTATTCAGTTTTTAAGTCAAAAAAAAGTAATGCAGGAAATATGCCAAATGAAAACCTGGGAGATGATTTATATAAGTTACTATTATTAAAACATATATGATGAATTGTCGATAGAGGTCCGATCCCGGATGGCGTTTTTTCCCTATTCTCCAGGGCATAATTTTCCTGGTTAGAATCAGTCAGAGACAGGATTGACTCCGGCGTCACCGACAGGTGAATCGGGATAGACAACGTTGGCGAGTCCTGCCGCGTGATCATTGATCCGAGATCACAAAATACACGTATTATCCACCACGGCCCACAGAAGAGATTCAATCCTAAGAGACTGTAATTTTATAGCTTTCATAAAACATTTTAAAACCGCTAAAGTTTTTTTAGCCGATTCCGATAATTGATTTAAAGCAAACAGCAATAAATTTAAGAAGGAGGTGGGCAGACAAGATCGGTCAAAAAATGGAATAATTTATAGCCGACAGCCATCGGCAAAACAAAAACACTGACCAGAATGGTCAGAAAAACAACCTAGAAAAGGAGAAAAAATTATGGCTATCAACGATGTATCATTAACCTCAGGAATGAGATCCAATCTTTTAAGTTTGCAGAACACCGTCGATCTTTTAAACCGCACACAGAGCCGTCTTTCCACAGGCAAAAAAGTCAATTCAGCAATGGATAATCCCGTGTCGTTCTTCGCTTCTCAGGCGTTGAACTCCCGCGCATCGATCATTGACAGTTTGAAGGATGCCATGGGGCAGGCCGTTCAGACGATCACCGCCGCCGACAAAGGCATTACGGCGATCTCCTCGATGATCGAGCAGGCCAAAGGTATTGCCCAGTCTGCTCTGAGCGCCGAGGTCAGCACCGGCTTCGGTACCGAAACGGTTCAAATTAATGGTCTTGAAAAAGGCGATACGATCCAGATCGGCGCGACAGTATTGACCGCGGGTCCGACTGCTGTTGCCACATCCACATCTTATGACAGCTTTTCCGTGACCGTCTCCAATACCATAGATGCAGGTGATACGGTTAAAGTGGGCGGCGTGACCTTTACGGCCTGCAATGCCGGGACAGTTCAAGATTCCATCGGCATCGATCTTTCCGCAAACACGATAGCAGCCGGCGACACGATCACCGTAGGCGGCGTGCAGTACACAGCGACTGCCGGTTCCGCAACGACAACTTACGATAGCTTCACCGTTGATTTCGACGCTCTTGTGGCCGGTGATACAATTACCGTAGGCGGAAACACTTATATGGCCACTGCGGCCGCAGTCGCAGGCGCAAACGAATTCTCCATTAACGCGAGCAAGGCGGAAGGTTTTGCTGAACTCCGGGCTTTAATTGAAACGGATACACCCGCGTTTACGGTTGGAGCGTACGGCATTGATGAAACCGGTGCGGCAGACGCTGATTCGTTTGTTATCTGGGCCGGCACAGGAACGATGACTTCAACGTCAGTGGAAGAAACAGGCGCTATTACCATTGCTGCCAACACCACGGTTACTCCCTTTACGGCCGGTGAAAGAGAATTTATTGTTTCCGGCGATGCGATTGCTGACGCAACAGCTCTCCAAGCGGTGATTAACGCCAATCAGGGAACGGGCGGCGGCGGCGTTTATACCGTAGCGAGAAATAACGATGTCCTCACGATCACGGCGGGCACCGCAGCTCTGGCCGCTAATACCGTGACGACCTCGAATGCAGGGGCAGTTGCCATCGATACCACAGACACTTCAGCGGCGCCTCTTGCCGCGGGTGAATTCTCCATTTCCGGTGCTACGGCGTCGGAGAAGGCATTAGCACTCCGCACAGCCATTGAGGCTGTTCTGGGGGCCGGTGCTTATAATATTGCTGAAGATACCGGTGTTCTGACCATCACGGCCGGAACAACGGCTTTGACCGCAGCGACAGTTGAAGCGGGCACGGCGGCAGGCGACGAAATCACCATTGCCTCCGCAACAACCGTCACGACAGCCGACGGCGCTCTTGCCGCCGGTGAATTTGCAGTGACGGGAGATGACGTTATCGACGCGCAGGCCATGGCCAACCTGATCAACAACACGGCGGCCATTACGGCGGCCGATTACTCGGCGACTGCCAGCAATGGCGTTCTGACGATTTCGAACTCCGCGGCCACGTTAGCGGCGGGCGATGTTGTGGTGTCCGATGCAGCTAAGATGGTAGAGACTCTGGTTGCGGCAGACACTGAACTGGGCAGTCTCCAGGCGCGGTATGCCGAAATGCTTTCTCAGATCGATACCCTGGCGGCAGATTCCGGGTATAAGGGCAAAAACCTTCTGGATAGCGATACCCTTTCCGTCAAGTTTGAAGGTGATCACAAACTGGACGTGGCAGGCTTTAACGGATCATCGGCTGGTTTGAACATTACCGCGGCAACGTGGACCGCCGGCGGTGATATTGATGCCGACATCACGAGGCTGGATGACGCTTTAGTGACTTTGCGTTCGGAATCCTCCAAACTGTCCGGCAATCTGAGCGTCATTACCGTTCGCCAGAGTTTTTCGACGAACATGATTAACACGCTGACCGCAGGTTCCGACCTGCTGACGGCGGCTGACGCCAACGAAGAAGGCGCCAACATGTTGATGCTGCAGACTCGTCAGTCTCTTTCCACCACCGCTTTGAGTCTCTCGGCGCAGGCGGCGCAGTCCGTTCTGAGATTGTTCCAATAGTAGAGATTTACCAGACATCAGCTGGGGAGGAAGAATTCCTCCCCAGCTGATCCATATGGTGTATCACAATGATAATAAATAACATTAACCCTTTTCAGGGACTACCGAACGCGAACCGATCTGGCGGTTCCGGCACGGCGAGCGTCGAGAACAGACTGGTATTGTCTTCCGGCCGGAGCAGCACGGTACTCATTCCGGAGTCCGAAGCTTATGACGCCCAGTTGCTGGGGATTACGGAACGCGTCAATTCGATAGAGCAGAGGCAGGATTTGAACTTGGTTCAGGATCCGCCTTTTTTCCCGATAGCAACCTATCAGCGAATGGATCTCATCGGCGAGATCAGAAGCATCCAAGTGGAGATCGAACGTTCAGCACTCAGTCCGGAATTGAAGCAAGCCATTTCCGGAGAGAAGCTGAAGGATGAAGCGACTGATCAACAAATCGCTAATGTCCTTGACAAACTCCTGTCTCTTCGGGATACATTAAGCCAAAAGCTGGCTGTGTCGAAAGACAATATTCAGCCCGGGTCGATTCTGAAGCTGGAGATATAGGTTTGTTATGTCCCTGAAAATTACGCTGAAGCCGCACGAAAAATTCATTTTAGGCGGCGCGGTCATTGCCAATGGCGATGCGAAGAGTACATTTGTGCTCGAAAACGACGTGCCGATCCTGCGGGAGAAAGATATTCTGACGCTCGCTTCGGCCAACACGCCCTGCAAGAGAATTTATTTCGCCATACAACTGATGTATATCGATGGAACCAATCTTGCGGAGCATCACAAAACATTCTGGGAACTGGTCAAGGATGTCGCCCGGGCGGCTCCCAGCAGAAAGCCGATGTTGCAGGAGATCAGCGAATATATACTGAGCGACAGGTATTATCAGGCGCTGAAACTGACGAAAAAACTCATCGAATATGAACAGGAGGTTATCAACCGTGTACGCAATGCAACTTGATGCTTATAAGGCAGCTCAGAATACCAATATGTCCGGAAGAGAGATCGAAGCAGCCGCGTTGACCCGCTGCGCGCTGATGCTCTCCAACTGTCAGCAAAACTGGGATGCCCCCGATCGTGAGGAAGTCCTGTCCGGTGCGCTTCGGATCAATCAGCGTGTCTGGAGTATTTTGCAGGCGGAACTCGTGCAAGATGATAATCCCCTGCCTCTCGATATCCGCAAAAACCTTCTGACGCTGAGCACTTTCATCGACAAAAGAATCATTCAAGTCCTGGCGAATCCGGAGCCGGAAAAACTTCAGATCATTATTGACATCAATCTGAATCTGGCAGCGGGTCTGCGCGGCAGTGCGGCCGAGTAAGTCAGCTTTTACGCTGAGAGCAATTGACGCAAACCGAAAACCCACAAAAATGATCGGCGCAAAACCGTGGAATCGATGAAGGATCGTTGTTGACACTTAATGATCCTTCATCCGACAGAATGTGATCCGGTGTTTCAGCTCCGAAAGATATGATGCAGGTCATCAATGGTGTACACGAAGCAACTCGATGCTTATAGAACCGGACGGAACACAAGTATGTCCGGAAGAGAAATCGAAGCCGCCGCACTGACCCATTGTGCGCTCCTCCTGTCCGATTGTCGGAAGAACTGGGACAGTCCCGACCGGGATAGAGTACTCGCCGAGGCGTTGAGAACCAACCAGATGGTCTGGAGTATTTTGCAGGGTGAGATTGTGAAGGTCGACAATCCACTACCGATCGGGATTCGCAATAACCTCCTGACGCTCAGTGTTTTTATCGATAACAGAATCATTCAGATCATGGCGTATCCCGAGCCGGAAAAGCTGAAGATCATTATCGACATCAACCTTAATCTGGCCGCGGGACTGCGCGGTAGCCCGGCGGATTGAACACCTCAGCCGCCCATACAGTTTTTTGCCTATTCCCTTCTATATGAACTTCTTCAGCATTATCTCTTTTAATTCTCTGTCGAATCAAGTAGGATCACAACGCGTTTCGTAATGTCTCGGAGCGTTTCGGCAAAGTATCGGCTCCGGAGGGGGAGAGGCTATTGAAAAAACATCCGGTAAAACGACTGAAAACCACGCCGGCATCAACGGCACTTCAGCCTGACGGCAAGCGATTGTTCAGCTCCGAAGAGGTTCTTTCCATGCTGAATAAATTGCGTTCGGAATACGGATGCGTTCCGCCCGGGCATTTCTATTCCCCGATTCCTTCTCTGGAGGAAATAAGACGGGATGAAGCAAAGATTTTCGGGAAGATGACGCGTCATATTCCGGGGATTGAATTACATGAGTCGATGCAGCTCCAACTGCTGGAAGATTTTTGTTCGTACTATGAAAGCATGTCCCTTCCTTCCAAAAAGGTTGAAGGGCTTCGTTTCTACCTTGATAATCCCATGTATTCCTACTCGGATGCCGTCTTTCTGCATTGCATGATCAGGCACCTGAAGCCCAGAAGAATTATCGAAATCGGCTCCGGTTTTTCGTCCTGCGTCACGCTGGACACCAATGAGCTTTTCTTCAATGACTCCATCAAAACCACGTTCATTGAACCGTATCCGGATCGGTTAATGTCTCTCATCAAGGAAGATGACAAGAACAAGATGGCGATCATTCCCGAACGTCTACAGGACGTTGATTTAAAGGTGTTTGAAGCTCTGGAGGGAAATGACATCCTGTTCATCGACTCCACCCATGTCAGCAAGATCAACAGCGATGTCAATCGTCTCTTTTTTGAAATACTGCCGGCCCTCGCTTCGGGTGTCAACCTTCACTTTCACGATATCTTTTTCCCGTTCGAATACCCGAAGGAGTGGATCTATGGCGGGAGTTTCTGGAACGAGGTCTATATGCTGCGGTCATTCCTCCAATACAACAATCAATTTCGGATTGTGCTGATGAACACCTTGATGACTCATTTCCATGAGCCGTTCTTTCGGGAGAAAATGCCTCTTTGTCTGATCAATACCGGTGGCAGTATCTGGATCCGCAAAAAGTAACAGCTGATTGACGCATAACCGCTTTCATTTCTTCAGCGATCCCTATTTACACGTTCTGCAACGCCTCCAGCAGTTTTTCTGTTTGCTTGTCGCTGATCTTGCTTTCAATCATTGTATTGACGATGCGTAAAGCTTCGTCCTTCTTTCCTTCGGCACGGCATCGTTCGGCGATTTTGTGCAAGGCGGGCGTCAGGTTAGGGCTGAGCGTTTCGGACCTGGCAAGTTTTCCCGAAACGATTGCGGCAAACAGCCGGTTGAAATAATCAATCTGTCCACTTTCCATGAGCTGTTCCAGGAAGGAATTGAGATACAAGACAATCTTAATATTCCTTTTTGCCAGTGTCCTGAATATATCCAAACCTTGATCAGTATTGCCGCCGATAAGGCAGGAAGCGCCGAGCAGGGCTGTCAGTGAGGGAGTTTCCTTTTCGCCCGTCACCGATTCCTCCAGCAGCATCCTGGTTTTTAAAACATTGCCTGTGAGCATTTCGCTCAAAGCATAGTTCAATAGGGCATCACTGGTTTCCGGTGAGAGTTCGAACGCCCTTCGGGAAGACTCTAATGCCTCGGGATATTTGCCCGTATGAATAAAGTTATACGCCAGGTTAAACAGGGCCTCTACCGTCGGTGCCGCGTTTACGTCCGGTGCGACGGGAATCAGCGTTAATGCCTGCTGCCACAGGTTAACCGCCTCGTCAAACTTGCCCAGTTCACTGGCCTGAACGGCCAGTTCCCTGAGCGCGGTGTAATCGCCGCCACCGGCTTCCGCCAGTTTCTTTTTTCCCAGCGCGTAATATTCCCGGCCTTTGGCTATGAGCTTTTCGCGATCGAGTCTGCCGTAATGATGGATGGGCACATCGCATTTACCGATGTGGCTTCCCTGCCTGCGCAGGGATGCTTCCAAAAGTTCATGCACTGGATTTTCAAAGCGGACGAGGCTGTTGTTTCTGAACAGCCGCACCTTACTGCTGCCAAACCAGCCCGCGCCTCTCTCCTCCTGCGGGTATCGGCCGTCATTCTTCGTCCATCCTGCCGTTCCGGACTTTTCCAGATAGTTTCGGGTAACCATCGCAAATGCGGCCGTCCGTCTGTTCCCTGTATCGATCGTTGCGAGTAAACGCTGATGGTCAAGGCCGGAGATCACTTCGTCGGCGTCGAGTACTAAAATCCAGTCGCCGGTTGCCTGCGCCAGTGATTGATTGCGCGCTGCCGAGAAATCGTCCGTCCAGGGAAATTCGAAAACTTTGGCCCCGAAGGCCCTGGCAATATCGATGGTTTTATCCGTGGAACCCGTGTCCACAATAATCATCTCGTCCACGACGTCGCGAACGCTTTTCAAACATTCAACAAGGACGGTTTCTTCATTTTTCACGATCATGCAAAGCGACAGCGTGTTTTTCGCAGACGCCTTTTCGATCTGCAAAGGACCGATCTTTTCCCGAACAGCCAAAGCGGCGTCCAGTGTTTCCGCATCCAGGCCAAACAAGGCGAGCGCGTCCTCGATCCTCATCATTGCCTGAACAAACCGGCCCTGGCGTATAAGAAGATCGATATACAAAAAGGCAAGGTTCTTGTTGTTGGGATAAAGTCGGCAAGCCTCGCGAAAGTCGATCTCTGCATCACTGATGATATCCAGGGATGATACGGCGGAATAGTAAAGGGAACTGCAATCCGGAATGGCCGGAGACAGCATGAAGCCCTTCCGGAGGGATATGAGTGCGTCTTCTTTTTTGTCGAGGCCCCAGTTGAGTACGCCCAGGTTGGCGCAGGCTTCTCCATACCCCGGATCTCCTGCTATCGCGTTCATGAAGTAGTCCCGCGCCTTTTCCTTATCGCCTTGTTTAAAGGCGAGGATGCCTTTCAGATTCAGCGCTGCGGGGTGGTTTTTATCAGATATTAATATTTTATCCGCATACTGATCTGCTTCATCATTGAGCCCCAGGCCTTCTTTGGCGTAGCCTGCGCATTCCCAGCCCTTCAAGCTGTTCTTTACAGCATCCGGCATGGTCCCGACGACTTCCCAAGCCTCGGCAAACTTTTTGGATTCAAGAAAAATGCGGACCAGTTCAAAAAAAATTTCCTTCGCGTCCGGCGTATGCTTAATGCACTGAATCAGCGTTTCAATTGCCCGATCCGTTTTACCTTTTTGGTGATAATCATCGGCGAGCTCCGTCGTCTTCAGAATCCGGAGCTTTTTGCCTTCGGGGCTGGCTGCGTTAAGGGTCCACTTTTTATCGATGATTTTTCTGTTATCCGCCAGAGAAGCGCTGTAATTGATCTTGTTGCCGATGAAGCTCCGGCTTCCAAAGTGATGGATAAAGACATCTCCGGCGATGTAATTCTTGTATCCGGTCACGGCGGCCCTCAGGCATAAATCGTCATCTTCAAAATTACCCGTGCCGAAGCTTTCGTCCAGTCCCCCGATTTGCTTGGCTAACATCCGGCGGAAGAGCATACAGAACCCGACAATCCGTCTTAATGGAATTCGCCGGTGACTGTACTTTTCCGCAAATTGCGCGGCATATTTATCCAGGGCAGCCACGGACCGGTAGGAATCATCGCTGATCTGTTGCGGGCCGCTGATGCTGTTGGTCATGGGGCCGACGATACCGGCATCAGGCGCATGCCGCAAACAATCCACCAAACCCGAAAGCCAGCCGTGGGCAACGACCACATCGTTGTTCAAAAGCAGAATAAACTCACCCTGTGAGGCCTCGATGCCTTGATTGCAGCCCTTGGCAAAGCCCAAATTCTGCTTGTTTTCAATGAGCTGATAATTTTTGTTCTTCTGTGCAAGTGTCTTCAACCATTGGACAGTGCCGTCCGTCGAGCTGTTGTCCACAAAGATAATCTCATGAGGTTCGGGTGTGTGCTTTTGAAGACTCGTGACGCATTTTTTCGTGTATTCCATTTGATTGAAGGTTAAAATAACAATGGATGTCAGGTTTGAAACGACATCGTTGTGTTCGAAATGGAGCAATGAATGATTTTCTTGCGCAATCTCTTTCTGCGCGATTAAAATGTATTGATACGTGAACAATTGTAATAGTTCATTTCTGGTCAGATCGGAAATTTCCAGATTTTCCGTTCGGAATCTGTTTCCCGATTCTTTCACCGTTTTCATATCAAGCGGCGGATTGATCACGTATTCAATGCTCTTCACGGTCAGTCCGGCGCCGCCGAACATCTTCTTTGCAGTTTCCATCGTGAAAAAGCGCAGATGTGTGGCATCCAGGATTCCGGCCTCCTGGTACTGCCAGTTGCCCCTGATCAGGTCCTGCACGATTGTAATGTTCTGAATGTTGGGCAGGGATGCCACAACATAGCCGCCGGATTTGACAAAGGACGAGAGTTCGGCAAGCGCATCCCACGGATCATAAAGGTGCTCCAGAACGTCCAGGGTCAAAAGCAGGTCAAACTCGCCTGGTTTCAGCCCGTGTTCGGAGGCCAGATCGGTTTCTTCGATATTGGCGACAATGACCCGGTCTAGATAATTTCTTGCCTTGTCCGCTGCTTCGGGCGAGATGTCGATTCCCACGTAAGTCTGAACCGGCAGCCGCTCTCTGAGATGCTTTCCTGTAGCGCCTCCGGCACAGCCGATCTCAAGCACCTTGTTCACGGATATTTTATTTTTAATGATGGCCTCGACAACCTCGGGTCTGGCAAAACCATAATAAGACGTCTGCTTGTTCTGTTTTAAGGGATTGGCGCGGTTGATCAAGCTGGGGGCCGCGCTTTTGACTTTTTTCTCGTGTTTGACCATTTTGGCCTGGTTTTCCGGTTTAAACAAAATGCAGAACGAATCGCCCCATTGATCGCTCCCGTCGGTAAAGCCCGATTTCCCCCAGGTCGTTTTTGCATCCAGCACTTCCAGATTTACCCATTTCGCCAG
Organism: Deltaproteobacteria bacterium; assembly: GCA_036528635.1. Classification (GTDB taxonomy): domain Bacteria; phylum Desulfobacterota; class Syntrophia; order Syntrophales; family Smithellaceae; genus UBA8904. The sequence goes on along the minus strand of JAIGNE010000018.1, from coordinate 121,719 downwards.
GGCGCGGAACCCGTCCGGATAATACCGCCAGCAGTCCACCGGATACTTGTGTTCCGGGCCGCGCGAGGGAGCGACAATGCAGATCAATCCATTTTTCTTGAGAACCCGGTTCATTTCCTCGATAATCAACCAGGGGTACTCGATATGTTCAAAAGCCTGACCGGAGATGATCACATCAAACGATTCATCGGACAGTTCCGGCCAATCGTATGGATCAGCCGGCACATAGTCCACATTAGGCCCGGGATTGACGTCGAGGCCGGTATATAAAAATTTTTCTTTATCGCAAAATATTTCTTTATAAGTACCGTTCACTCCGTAACTTCCCACATCCAGAATCTTCACCTTATCCTGCGGAAAGTTCTTTTCTACAAGTGTTCGGAATTGTGTGATGATGTTAAATGAACTTTGATGCATGCGTGATCACCTGTATTCTTTCGGTTTAATTCTTGATAGTATCTTCTGAAAGCTGTTGTGCCGGGTCAGCCGTGCATATGTCAAGATTGTTACTTTGATTGACTCTTACCCATTGACCGGTTTTGGCATCATATACCTTTACAATCTTTGCCGGATTCCCCACCGCAACGCAGTAATCGGGAATATCCTTATTGACGACGGAATTTGCCCCTATCACACAATGCTTTCCCACCTTCACATTGCCCATGATCACCGCATTGATGCCAATCCAGGTTTCATCCCCAATGGCTACCTGGAAATCGTGCGTGGTAATTCCCTGATGCATAATCGGAACTTCAAGTTTCTGATATTCGTGATGGGTATCGGCAATGAAGACATTAGGTGCAATCAGGACGAACTTGCCTATGCTGATCCTGTTGGCTGCCGACAAGGTGCATCTTCTGCCGATATTCGTCCCTTCATTGATCATTATCATTGGGCCAGGGGCAGGATTATTATATGCAATATTCAGCCAGCAGTCTTTTTGGATAACAACATTTTTTCCAAACGCCATGCGTTCAATTCCGCGAATGTCGCAACTCGGATCTATCGAAACATGAGTCAATGATTTAGATTTATTGGGTTCCATACTATTTTGTCGATCATTCTGTGAGAAAATGTTTGAAGCGCCTTTGGAAGAAGAGTTATTGTTTACTTTGGATTTATTGATCGCCTTCAAATAATTTTGAATATCTTTATTATCAATCATGATGTATTTCCCTGAGAAAATTGATGCGCATCACTCTGCATGGTTATTTGGAAATTAAAACCTCCCTGCAAAGAAGCTGGTGCATTAATAAAATATTTAGCAATATTGGTGCCAGACTATTCCGTGTATGAATTAATGCATATATCATCAAAATCATTTATATATTGTCTTTAGTGATCATGAAATATCTTTTAAGTAATCGGATATGGTCAATTAATTGACGAAATTCTTTTGGTCCCATTGGCAATTGTCAAATAATCGGCGATTTGCTTTTCCAATGCCTGGTGAGAGTTATCTTCAGCAGAATCAAGATGAACATGTTAAAAAGGGGAACGGTTGTGAACCGTTCCCCTTTGTTTTTTTAGATATTTTTTTATAGCTTGGGAGCAGACGACTGATCCCTATGGCTTCTTCTTTTTTGCCTTGCTCAGCAGGTCACCGAACGTGCCCATGGTTTTGGGCGCTTTGGGCATATAGCTCTTATAATCGTCGCTTTCCTGCTCCGAGCCGTTCTTCTCTTCGCTGTTGGCAGCCAGATCCAAAGAGATTTTTTTGTTATCCCGGTCGATCTTTTCGATCTTCACGTCGATATCGCGTCCCTCGGACAAGACATCGCGGGCGTGTTTGATCTTTTTTCCTTTGCCCAGTTTGGAAATATGCAAAAGCCCGTCCACACCTGCTTCCAGCGTGATAAATGCGCCGAAATCCGTCAACCGCGATACTTTGCCCTTATGGATGCTGCCTTCGACGTAATTCCGTATGACGTCATTCCACGGATCGGGCAGCGTATCCTTAAATGACAACGTTACGCGATCGTTGTCCCAATCCAGGTTGATGAGCACGGCTTCAATAGTATCGCCCGGTTTATAGAGCGATTTCGTATCTTCTACCCGGCCCCAGGTCATTTCGGAAACCGGCAGCAGAGCCTGTATCCCGCCGATATCGACGAACGCGCCGAAATCGCGCACGGAGGTCACTACGCCCTGCACCGTCATGCCTTTTTGCAGGGAACCTTTCAGCGCGGCTTTTTTCTCCTGTTCGATTTTTTCGAGCAGAGGCCGGCGCGATAGAATGATTTTGCGCCCGTTTTCCCCATATTCGATGACGATAAAATCAAATTTTTTACCGACAAAATCCGTTGCATTTTCGATTCTTCTTCTGTCCATTTGCGAGAAGGGGCAAAAGCCGGTGGCACTGGCGCTGATTCTTACGGAGAAGCCTCCTTTAACTTCTTTCTCGACGGTTGCTTCCAGAGGAATCGCGTTTTGATAGGCGTTGACTAAAAATTCATCTACGCTTTTGCGCGCCAGCAGCTTGGTGGTGAAAAGCCTTTCGCTGTGACGTGATGAAAGGAAGTAGGCGGTGACGGTATCACCTTCCTTGATCGTCAGATTGCCCGCATCATCAAGGAATTCTTTTTTATCAATGTAACCTTCGCTTTTGGCGCCCAGATCAATAAAAATCCATTCCGGGGATATCTTGACAATCAAAGCCTCCACTTTTTCGCCCACGGCAAAACGTTTAGGGGTCGCGTAAGATTCCTCGAACATTTCAGCAAAAGTTTTTGTGTCGTCCATAATCGTTGTCCTTTATTGTTAATGAGTGAGACTTTTTTGCAAGCATTAAGGAATACGGAGATGGTTTTCCTGCTATGGGATTCCTACCTGATCAACGGGTATTTTCCAGCCTCGGTCGCCTCAATATCATGAAACAGTCTTTTTGTCCTACAGAAAATGATTGCTCGGTACGCAAATGCCATAAAAAGTTAAAAAACTCTGGATAAATTGAAAAATATGTATTATGGGTCAATATACAAATATCTAAGGAGTTAAGTAACTTATGCGTTTTGAAATTTCACGCGGTGGCAGCGGGTTGACTTATGAAATTCGCAATATTGTGCTCATTGCTAAAAAGATGCAGGAATACGGATTGAAAATCATCTGGGAAAATATTGGAGACCCGGTCCAAAAAGGTGAGCATATTCCCGACTGGATGAAGGAAGTCCTCATCGATATCCTCAGGGAAGACGTCTCGTACGCCTATTCTCCGACCAAGGGCGTGGATACTACCCGTCAGTTTATTGCGGACCGTGTCAACGCACGCGGTAAAGTTCAGATCACGCCGGAAAATATCATTTTCTTCAATGGTCTCGGTGATGCGATTGCCCGCGCCTACAGTTCGATCCAGGTCGACGCCCGCATGATCATGCCGGAGCCGACCTATTCCACGCACCTGATGGCCGAAGTCCTTCATGCGTCATTTCCGCCCAATACTTACCGGATGAATCCATACAACAACTGGCATCCGGATTTGCGCGAGTTGGAACAAAAAGTAAGAAGTCACCGGGCAATTGTCGGCATTCTCATTATCAATCCCGACAATCCCACCGGTTTCGTCTATCCCGTAGAGGCGCTGGAAAATATTGTCCGGATCGCCCGGGAAAACGATCTGTTCGTGATTTCCGATGAAACCTATATCAACATTGTATATAACGGTAAAAAAACCGTGCCGATTGGCGATGTCATCGGTGACGTGCCGGGCATTTCCATGAAAGGAATATCCAAGGAACTCCCCTGGCCGGGCGCGCGCTGCGGCTGGATGGAAGTATATAATGCGGACAAAGACCCGATCTTTGCCCGCTTCATCAACACGATTCTGCATCAGAAAATGTCGGAAGTGTGTTCCACGACTTTGCCCCAGATGGCGATTCCCCGGATTATGACACATCCCGAGTATGCCAATTACCTGAGGGAGCGGACGCAACATTATGAGAAATTATCAGCCATCGCTTATGGCGTTTTGAAGGATGTTCCTTTTGTGATCGCCAACAAAAGCAACGGTGCGTTTTATATGACGGTCCTTTTCAACGAGTCAGTACTCAACGAACGGCAATCCCTGCCCATTGCGCAGCCGGAAGTACGAAATTATGTGGAGAGTCTCACGAAGGATATTGAATACGATAAACGATTCGTTTACTATCTTCTGGCGTCCACCGGAATCTGCGTTGTGCCCCTGACATCGTTTTTTTCGCCGCTGCTTGGTTTCCGCATGACGCTTCTGGATAAGGATGTTGATGAATTTGAGTATGTCGTCAAGACCATCGCGTCCAAAATTACCGAGTATATTAATTCCAGTAAATAGATTTTATTCAAGTTTGCCGAAAGTCATCCGAAATAATTGGTAAGGGATTTTCTTCGTTGAGGAGGATTATCGTTTAAAATTCATTTCTACGCTTAAATGTCATTTTCGTTCAAGATCATAACACCGGTCAGTCTGTCCAATAAAAAAATTATGAGATAGGGGGGTAGTGTTGTGAAAAAATTCTTCAATAACTTGAAATTAGCCAATAAAATGTTGCTGTCACCGCTCGTTGTCTTTATTTTCCTGATTATTCTGGCCGGTGGTACTTTCTCCAGTTTCTGGACATTGAAGAACGCGATCGATGATATTTACAGCAATCGCTTTCAGGAATATCAAAACAGCTCGAAGATTGGTCAGGATATCGCCACTGTCAACGGGACAATCTACAAAATTTTTAATATGATCAACTGGATGCAGGACCAGCAGGAAATTGCCGACCTGTCCAGGAAAGTCGCGACCACGATGGAGGAAGACGCGCAACTGATCAGGAGAACATTAAAATCTGCAAAGCTGCGTTCTGAGGAAAAGAAACTCTACAACACTGTTCTGGGAAATCTTCTCGAGTATCAGAAAGCGGCTTTAAAGCTTTTGGAGCTGGCGATGAGCGATTCAACCTCATCGTTTCAAACCGTTTCCGCCGGGATGCTGGTTGATAAAAAATACACGGCTCTCAATAAGAGCCTGTCTGAGTTACTAAATTATGAAAAAAAACTGGGCAAGGATACCTACAGCGCTTCCATGGCCGGATTTTACCTAACCTTAACGGCGTTTGTCGTCATCTTTATCATTGCCGTCGTCCTGTCTTTTGTCCTGACCATTTACATCACGCGGCAGATATTGCACCCCATCGGGGAAGCCATTGCCGTGCTGAGAAGACTGGCCGATGGCGATCTCACTCAGAATATCGATCTGAAGTCCAGTGATGAAATCGGGGAGTTGATTGATTCAGTCAACACGGTGAGCAGTAAAATGAATAGTGCTGTGGGGCATGCCCTGCAGGTATCGGAGGTTTTGACTGAATTGTCGTCTAAAGAAGCAGCGTCCATCGAGGAAACTTCCGCGTCACTGGAAGAAATTGCATCGATGATCAAACAGAATGCCACGAACACGGAAGAAGCGAACCAATTGATGCTTTCGGCCAAGGGAGCCATTCACAAAGCGAACGAGTCGATGGGGAAACTAACCGAATCCATGAAAGAAATAAACAAGGCCAGCGAGCAGACCCAGAAGATTGTTAAAAGCATCGATGAAATTGCTTTTCAGACAAACTTGCTGGCGCTGAATGCTTCCGTGGAGGCAGCACGTGCGGGCGAAGCGGGTGCGGGCTTCGCTGTTGTCGCCGATGAAGTCAGAAATCTGGCCATGCGCGCGACGGAATCGGCGCACAACTCATCGAGCCTGATTCAGGATATCGTCACGAAAGTTAAGAATGGTGAAAGCCTGGTCCACGCAACCAGCACGGCGTTTAATCAGGTGACATCCAGTTCAGACCAGGTGGTCAATCTGATGGAAAATATTTCAATTGCCTCGCAGGAGCAGTCTCGCGGAATCGATCAGGTGAATACGGCGATTGCTGAAATGAATGTCTCGACGCAGCAGAATGCCGGTAATGCGGAGAGTTTGTCGGCCATCATGTCCAAGTTTAAAACGGAAATCGCCGAATAAGCATGCGGTACAAGGAATTCCGGAAGCTATTCATTAAAAAACTAATCCGGTTATGATTGTTCTGATGCCGTTGATTGCCTTTTTCAACGTCACCGCCAAACAAAAAGAGCAGAAGGTTTGTGATCAACAGCCTTCTGCTCTTTAATTAGAATATAGATTTGTCAGTAGAGGCTAGTATCTGCCGCCACGGTTCCCACCGCCACCGCTGCGATTTCCGCCGCCGCGATATCCGCCGCCGCCACCGCCGCGGTTTCCACCGCCGCCGGCGCCGAATTCTTTCTTCGGTCTGGCTTCATTGACGGTGATGGCCTTACCGTCCAGCATGCCGCCGTTAAATTTCTGGATGGCCTGTGTCGCGCCTTCTTCCGTTTTCATTTCGACAAAGCCGAATCCCTTGGACTGACCGGTAAATTTGTCCTTAATAATAGATGCGGAGGCGACTTCTCCCGCTTCCGCAAAATTTGTCTTCAGGTCTTCATCCGTGACCTTGAAAGACAGGTTGCCGACATACAAATTCTTGTTCATTTTAGTTCCCTTTCTCTTTATGCCAATCATTGGCATACGTTAAACCTTCATTCCCCCGTGGGGTTCCACAAAGCATCGTCATCACCCCCATCCAGCTCCTGATTGAGAAGGAAGGTTGAAGGGAGGGCTTGCATGCCTCACCTGCCCGGCGTGTCCCTGCCCGGCGTATCGATATCGACTGCGACTTCCTCAGGACCATAGCTATCGTCGCGGTGCGGTTAACAAAAAACCACCAGGACAAAAGCGGTTCCGGTGGTTGCGTCTCATTGATTAAAAGATAGTCAGTATTCTAAAAAATAGCACGCTCTATGACTCTATGTTGACGACATGGTCACAATACCGGACAATAGTCAAGGAGCTTTTTTATATTTGAAGCAGCTGATAATGGTAAGTCTAGGCCTGCTTTCTGTTTAGTTCTGAAAATTTTGCAGCGGGATAAAGATCGACCCGTTGTATGAAAAAGGGAAGAAACTCATATGTGTATATACAATGATGAAAGAACAGAATAAAATCCGGGACGAAGTGCGCAATTTTGTCAGAGGAGTTCCCCGTCAAATGACCCTCGGCACGTATACGATCAAATCTCGCAGAGAATTTTTGCGGCAGCCGCGAAGTGAAATCTGATTGAATGCCGCGAACCGAAGAAATGAGGTTGGGACACTGGGCTACGAATTCGTCTGTGTCCTGGGTGTGGGAGCAAAAATGGTTTGCGACGATTATATTGCATGGAACGGATGAACAAAAAGAAAAATGCGCCAAGCTTCTTTTGCGTGGCGATTTATTCGCGGCGGAGTGACTGATCGAACCGCGCGGATCGGATTTTTTCAGGGTGACGACTAAAATGAAAGATGGCAGAGACAATTACCCTAATAAAGGGCCAGAAGCGGCTTATTGTTGGCGGGGGGTGCGGAATTCTTTCTGGTCTATGCCCGGACGAATCGCGAAGCAAAACCGCAGGACGCCATCACCCGCTTTTATCGTGAACCGGATCAAAGGGGTCGAAGTCAAATATCTGCATGGACTGGAGGGTTGTCGGGGTGGAGACATAATCGCATTATATTTAAGGATGGAGAAGTTCACAAAAGGAACATAGAAGGCCGCGTGAAGGGCGCGTACGCCGTTTTCATATGCAATGATAATCCCGGAACGCTTGAGAACAGCGGCTATGACCGCGCGTCCGGTACTGGATATTCCACAGATTATGCTCAAGGTGCAAAGCCTTCGGTCGGTCATCAACCAGTTTGATGGTGTCAGTTTTGAGCGGCCGAAACGGGAAAGTTGTTCAATGAGGCACGCGCTGGACTATTCGGCAGTGTGCTGCGGATGAGCGTGCGGATAAGAAATCCATTTTCCGGATGCTTTCCCAGAGCAAAAAAATCATCTTGGTGCTCTGTCTGCAAGCGGTTCATACTTCCCTGGCAGGTGATGGTCGGGCATTGCCAATACGGATGTCCCGTCAAGCGCATCCATTGGGATGTCCTCTGGTGTCGGTCGGACAGGCGCAAATGAAGTCATGTCGATGATGACCAGCGCCTGAGTGGTATCATGCATACTCACGCGAGAACTCTTAAACATAAGATGCTTGTTTTTTAGAAACGTTCATTGACTTATCGACAGTCTGAGAATTGTGATTTCCGCATATTATTTTGAAGTCATTCCTGCACGTTCTGCAACTTTGATCGGCCGGTAGCTTAATTATATAGTACATTGATATTATTTAATATTTATTTTAATCTATTTCTGAAACGATGGCATCGTGTCTGGGGTGTTTTCCTTTCTAAATATTTCTTGACAGGATGGTCGTATTAGGGTAGGGGAATCCCCAGAATATTTTGACTTGCGGTCAAAGTCTGACCTCATGTTCATAAATCAGTTAGATTCAACACTTTCGGCATTTTGCAGAAGTGGCGCCCCTCCAAAAAAATGAGCATAAGGGGGCAAGTTGTTAAATCTTTAATGAAAAAGTGACGCAAGCGGGCTTTTTCAGGCGCTTTGCGGCTTAAGGTAAAAGATAATTTTTGTGTTCGCAAATAGCGGTGCACACCTCTACCCCAGTGAGTTTTCGCTTACTCATTGCACACCTTAAGCGTGCCGGAAGCTCTCGCGTTGCTGGCTTGATCCCAGGATTAAATAACATACGTTTTATGGCGAAACGTTAGGTAAGCGTTGTAATTAATACAAAACTTTAAAACTAGGAGGAATATTTAACATGGCGGATGCAAAAGTTCAATTAAAGGAAATATATCCGATTCCGGAAGCGGCAAAAAAGAAGGCTTGGGTAAGCGGCAGAGACGCTTATGACAAGATGTGGAAGCGTTCCGTAGAGGAACCGGAGAAATTCTGGGCGGAAATCGCCGAGCAGCAGGTGACCTGGTTCAAGAAATGGGACAAAGTGATGGATTACAACTTTGACATTAAAAAAGGTCCCATCTATGTGAAATTCTTTGAAGGTGCAAAACTCAACGTCTCTTATAACTGTCTCGACCGTCACCTCGAAAAACGCGCCAATCAGGTTGCGATTCAGTGGGAAGGTAACGAGCCGGGCGAAGAAAAAGCTATCACTTACAAAATGCTGCATGAAGAAGTCTGCAAGTTTGCCAATGTTTTGAAAGCTCAGGGCGTCCAGAAGGGCGACCGTGTTGTTCTTTATATGCCGATGGTTCCCGAACTGGGAATCGCTGCTCTGGCCTGCTCGCGCATCGGCGCCGTTCATGGTATCGTTTTCGGTGGATTCAGCGCCGATGCTCTCAGAGACAGAATTGTCAACTGCGACGCCAAAGTCTTAGTTGTTTGCGACGGAACCTTCCGCGGCAACAAGGCTGTTCCCCAGAAGGCCACTGCTGATGATGCATTGAAATCCTGCCCCTCCGTGAAAAGCGTGATCGTTGTCAACCGCGTTGGCGATAAAATCAAGTGCGATATGGTTGCCGGCCGTGATAAATGGTACCATGAAGAATTAGCCAAAGCCTCTGCAGTTTGCGAACCCGAATGGATGGATGCTGAAGATCCTCTGTTCATCCTTTACACGTCAGGTTCTACCGGACAGCCCAAGGGTGTTATGCACACCACAGGCGGTTACCTGGTTTATGGTTCCTACACGCATAAAATCGTCTTCGATTATCATGAAGGTGATATCTACTGGTGCACCGCCGACCTGGGATGGGTCACCGGTCACACCTACATTCTTTACGGGCCTCTCTGCAACGGCGCAACCTCCGTCATGTTCGAAGGCGTTCCGAACTATCCGACCTACAGCCGTTTCTGGCAGACTGTTGAAAAATACAAAGTTAATATTTTCTACACTGCTCCGACCGCCATCCGCGCGATTGCTAAAGAAGGCGATGCATTCGTAAAGAGCTGCGATCTTTCCAGCCTGCGCACACTGGGTACTGTTGGCGAGCCGATAAACCCCGAAGCCTGGAACTGGTACTATAATGTTATCGGCCGCGGCGAATGCCCGATCGTGGATACCTGGTGGCAGACCGAAACAGGCGGCATTTTGATTACCCCGCTGCCCGGCGCCATTGAAATCAAACCCGGCATGGCGACTCTGCCCTTCTTTGGCGTCCAGCCCGTGCTGGTCGATGACGAAGGCAAGGAATTTACCGACACAGTCGCCAGCGGCGCTCTGTGCATCAAAGTACCATGGCCCGGCATTATGAGAGGCGTTTACGGAGATCCCAAGCGCTTTCAGGAAACCTATTTTGAACAGTTCCCCGGCTACTATGTGACCGGTGATGGTTGCCGCCGTGACAAAGACGGTTACTATCAGATCACCGGCCGTATCGATGATGTTATCAACGTGTCCGGTCACCGCATGGGCACCGCCGAAGTTGAAAGCGCTCTGGTTGCCCACAAGGCCGTCGCGGAAGCCGCAGTTGTCGGCATGCCGCATGACATCAAAGGCCAGGGCATTTACGCTTATGTCACACTGAAGACCGGTGTGGAAAAATCCGATGAGCTGAAGAAAGAACTGATCGCTCATGTCCGCGTCGTCATTGGACCCATCGCGACACCCGATAAGATTCAGTGGGCGGATGGTCTTCCCAAGACCCGCAGTGGTAAAATCATGAGAAGAATTTTAAAGAAAGTCGCCGCTAACGACATCAGCAACCTGGGTGACACCAGCACGCTGGCTGATCCGTCGGTGGTTGATGACATCGTCAAAAACAGACTGTAGTATGAACGCCCGGTTCTCTCCGAGAGGATCGGGCGTTTTTATAAAATAGTGGTAGAAGAAAATTTTAAATGCACGCATCGCCCCTCTGTGCGACGTGCAGGAGAAGGAGGTTTTTGACAGTGAATATTATTGCATGCGTGAAGCAAGTGCCGGACACCGAAGCACAGATCAAGGTGAAAGCTGACGGATCAGGCATCGAAGAAGGCCAGATCAAATGGGTTATGAATCCGTACGATGAATTTGGCGTGGAAGAAGCATTGAAATTGAAAGAAAAAAATGGCGGTGATGTCACAGTCGTTTGCGTCGGTCCCGCAAGGGCGATGGAAACCATTCGAACAGCCCTGGCCATGGGTGCGGATAAGGGTGTGCACATCTGCGATCCCGCTTTTGACAATGCCGATGCGTTTGTTGTTGCCAACGCTCTGGCCGCGGTCATTAAAGCTCTGCCCCACGACATTATCTTCTGTGGACAGCGCGCCATTGATGATGACTCAGGACAGGTAGGTTCCATGCTGGCTGAAGCCCTGGGGCTGCCGCAGTTGACTCTGGTGACCAAGCTGGATTTCGCCGGTTCCTCAGTCAAAGTGATTCGCCCCATTGAAGGCGCACAGCTTCTGATTGAAACAGCACTGCCCTGCATCGTTACCTGCCAGAAGGGTCTCAATGAACCGCGTTATGCGTCGCTGCCCGGCATCATGAAAGCGAAGAAGAAACCGGTTGATGTGAAAAATGCCGCCGCCGTTGGTACTGCCACCGATGCGAAAGCCAAAGTAGCCAAAACCATTCCACCTCCGGCCAGACCTCCCGGAAAGATTATCTGCGGAGATGAGCCCGCGCAAAAGGCGGCGGAATTAGGCCGGTTACTCAGAGAAGAAGCGAAAGCTATTTAATTAAGAAGCGGAGGAATGAAAAATGGCAAAAGGAGTCATGATAGTAGCAGAACAGCGGGACGGCGCGCTAAGGAAAATCAGCCTGGAACTGGCCTCGACAGCCCGCAAGCTTGCCGACCAGACCGGCGATGAAGTCAGCGCCATTCTGCTTGGTGCAGGTATAGAAGGTTTGGCCGCCGAGCTCGGCAAATACGGTGTGGATAAAGTTTTTGTAGGCGACAATGCCGCCATGGAACCCTATATCACCGAAGCGCACGCAGCTGTGGTTGCCAAAGTGGTTAAAGAAAATGATCCGGCGATCCTGCTTTTAGGCGCGTCGGTTCAGGGTAAGGATCTGTCTTCACGCGTGGCCGCAAAATTAGCCACGGGTCTTGCCACAGATTGTACCGATGTCAAGATTGATGGTGGAAATTTTGTCGCCATCCGTCCCATGTACGCAGGAAAGTGCTTCGGCGAAATCGTCACCAGCTCAACACCGGCAATGGCCTCGCTGCGTCCCAACGTGTTTCCGGCGGCTGAAAATGCTAAAGCCGGCGCCGTTGTGAAGGTAGATGCGGCAGTCGATGCAGCTTCCATCAAGAGCAAAATTCTGGAAGTTCAGAAAGACACGAGCGGCAAAGTCGATTTGACGGAAGCCAACGTGATCGTTTCCGGTGGCCGAGGCATGAAAGGCCCCGAAGGATTCGGCATTCTCGAAGAACTCGCGGAAGTTCTGAAGGGTACAGTTGGTGCATCCCGCGCGGCAGTTGATGCCGGCTGGCGTCCGCAGAAAGATCAGGTCGGACAGACCGGTAAAGTCGTTTCTCCGAATCTGTATGTCGCCTGCGGTATTTCCGGCGCAATTCAGCATCTGGCCGGCATGAGCTCATCCAAATGCATTGTCGCGATCAACAAGGATGCGGAAGCCCCCATCTTTACGAAAGCGGACTACGGTGTGGTTGACGATCTGTTCAAGGTCGTCCCCGAGTTGACAGCAGTTTGCAAGAAACTGGTTGCATAATCAATTTATGAGGTCTTTGCCTCTTTTCAAAAGAGGCAAAGACCTTTGTTGGTGCTTGATATGGTGTTAAGAATCAGCCCTCAAGCTATGTTGGAGGATCAATGAAAGGACATGAATTTTCTGTAGGTAATGAAGGTCGCGAGGTATTCTGGAACATCCCCCTGCCGGCGTTTGAGATCATTCTTTTTGCTCTCCTGGCTGTTGTGCTCGTCATTTTCGCTTATGGCGTTTACCGTCGCTGGCTGATGTGGAAGGCGATGGGCAAGCCGGAAATGCGCCTGGACAACATCAAGGAACGAGTCAAGACGGTTCTTCAAGAGGTCTTCCTGCAGAAGAAAGTCTTGAAAGATCCCTATCCGGGAATCATGCACGGCTTAATCTTTTTTGGTTTTTTTGTTTTGATCTTCGGCGCCGCGTTTGACGCGGGGCAGCATCATATTACAGAGCCGATTTTCAGCTGGACTTTCCTGAAAGGCAATTTTTATTTAGTCTTTTCATTCCTGATGGATCTCTTCGGGTTGTTCGTGCTGATCGGCATCGTCATCGCGCTCGACCGCCGGTTTGTCAAAAAGCCGGATCGTCTGGGTTATAAAGGCGAGATCGATAACACACCCGATGACGTCATCGTTCTTCTGCTCATCGGCGGCATTATCATTACCGGATTTATTGCCGAAGCCCTGCGCATTTACGTGACCAATCCCTCCTGGGAAGTCTGGTCGTTCGTGGGGTGGCTTTTGTCCCGGACGTTTACGGGTGTTGAGCTCGATACAGCCAGAATTCTGCACAAAATCAGCTGGTGGGTGCATGCCCTTCTCGCGTTCGGGTTTATTGCCTACATCCCCTACTCCCGGTTGATGCACATTATTACGACACCGGCTAATCATTTCCTCAAATCATACAAACCAACCGGCTATATTGAGCCGATCCGCGACTTCGAAAATGCGGAAGCTTTCGGTGTCGGAAAATTAGAGGAATTCACCTGGAAACAGATTTTTGATTCCGACGCCTGCACGCGCTGCGGACGTTGTCAGGATGGCTGTCCGGCGTATCTGACCGGTAAGCCGCTGTCCCCGAAGAAAGTCGTCCAGGATATTAAAACACACTGGCTGGAAAAATGTCCGGATCCCGCGGTGGCGATGGTTGCTGCGAAACTGCCGGCTCCCCTGAAGGATGCGATCATTGCGAAATTGCCGGCTGTTCCCGCTGAAGGCGAAGCTCAGGCGGAAGAAGCAACCGGAAAAGCGCTGGTCGGTGAAGTGATTGACCTGCATGAACTGTGGTCCTGCACCAACTGCATGTATTGTATGGAGCATTGTTCGGCGTCGATTGAACATGTGCCAAAAATTATTGATATGCGGCGTTACAAGGTTCTGACGGAAGCGGATTTCGCTCCGGAACTGCAGTTGACCTGCCGCAATATGGAAAACAACTCCAACCCCTGGGGCATCGGTGCGCACCTGCGCGGCGACTGGGCCAAAGAGCTGGGCGTCAAAACACTGGCTGAAGATCCCAATGTCGAATATTTGTTCTACGTCGGTTGCTCCGGTTCGTTTGACGACCGTGGTAAAAAGATTTCCATTGCGTTTGCGAAAATATTGCAGGAAGCCGGCGTCAGCTTTGGTATTCTGGGTACGGAAGAAGGCTGCTGCGGCGACTCCGCCATGCGCGCCGGTAACGAATATCTCTTCCAGGCATTGGCTCAGGCCAATATCGATATCATGAACGGATACGGTGTGAAGAAGATCATTGCCATCTGTCCGCATGGTTATAATGCGTTAAAGAAAGATTATCCCAATTTCGGCGGCAATTTCGAAGTCTACCACCACACCGAAATCATCGCGAAGTTGATTTCTGAGCGGAAAATTAAGCTCGATCAGCCGCTCCAAGGCACGTTCGTCTATCACGATTCCTGCTTCCTCGGCCGCTACAATAAGATCTATGATCAGCCCCGCCAGATCTTGAAAGCCATTCCCGGTATTAATATTGTGGAAATGGAACGCTCACTCGATAAGAGCTTCTGCTGCGGCGCCGGCGGAGCGAGAATGTGGATGGAAGAAGATATCGGGGAGCGGATCAACAATGCGCGAACCAAACAGGCGATTGCCGTTAAGGCCGATACGATTGCCGTGGGTTGTCCTTTCTGTCTCACCATGATGTCTGACGGCATCAAGGATCAGCAGATGTCGGAGGCCATGCAAGCCTGGGATCTGGCTGAACTGGTTGTCAAGGCAATGGGTAAAGAAGAGGTTAAACCACCTGTTGATACTTGCGCCGTGTAACCTGACGCCAGTAAGTATGATTAACTGATTTTCCAAAGAGCCCGATCTGCAAAGAAAGGGCTCTTTGACTTTTAAAGGAGTTTGCCAATGGACTATCAACATATCCTGCTCGCCGTAGACAATGGTATTGCCCGGATCACGTTCAACCGCCCCAAGGTTCTGAATGCGATGAGTTACGATGTAATGAGCGAACTCGCCTGTGCGCTCCAGGCCTGTGAACAGAATGAGGCCGTCAAGGCCCTGGTTTTGACCGGCGCGGGCGAGAAAGCCTTTGTTGCGGGCGCGGACATTTCGCAGATGCAGAATTCCACGCCGGTCGAAATTATGAAACTGATGGAACTGGGACAGAACACGCTGCGGTTCCTTGAAACGATGGGGAAACCTTCGATTGCCGCCATCAATGGCTTTGCTCTGGGCGGGGGTACGGAAATCGCCATGGCCTGCGATATTCGCATCGCTGCGGAAAACGCGATGTTCGGTCAGCCGGAAATCCTGATCGGTATTCTGCCCGGTTGGGGCGGGACCCAACGGCTGCCCCGTCTCGTCGGGCTGGGCATTGCCAAGGAACTGATTCTGGGCGGCGGACAAATTAATGCAGAGCGCGCTTATGAAATCGGTCTTGTGAACAAAGTAGTGCCTCTGACCCATCTGCTGGAAGAGGCGGAAAAGCTGGCCAGGAAATTTACAACATTACCGGGTTTTGCGCTGAAGATGGCTAAAAATGCAATGAACTTCGGTTTTGATATGCCTCTGGAAGGCGGTGTTAAACTCGAACTTTCCGCTATCTCGCAGTGTTTCAGCACGCAGGATCAGAAAGAAGGCATGAAGGCGTTTCTGGAAAAAAGGAAACCAACCTTTATAGGTAAATAGGCTATTAGACTGTAGGCTGTTAGTTTAAGATGTGCGGCGCGAGGCGCCGTCATCATGAAAAACGCCGAAAGCGCTCATCGTAGACCTAACAGTCTAGCAGCCTACAGCCTAATAGGCTAAACGACGAAGGAGTTTATAATGTCTTTACATCTTGAAAAATTAAAAACATTTTCCGGACGAAAGGGACCGCTTTTGCTGATTATTATGGACGGCATTGGCATCGGCAAGACGGATGAATCCAACGCCGTTTTCAAGGCGAAAACTCCCAACCTGGATCAATTGTTCAAGTCCGATCTTTACACACAACTTGCGGCCCACGGTACGGCCGTCGGATTGCCCTCGGACGACGATATGGGAAACAGCGAAGTCGGGCATAATGCCATCGGAGCCGGCAGGGTTTTTGAACAGGGCGCCCGCCTGGTCAACAAGGCACTCCAGACCGGAGGGATCTTTCAAACCGATGTCTGGGAGAACATTGCCCGGCGTTCCCGAAACGGGGGGACGGTTCATTTTATCGGGCTGTTATCGGACGGGAATGTCCATTCACATATTGAGCAGCTATTCATCATGATCGACAAAAGCGCTGATCTGAGTTTCAAGCGGGTCAGGGTCCATACCCTTCTTGACGGTAGGGATGTGGGAGAGCGTACAGCGCTGGATTATATTATTCCCACAGAGGAAAAACTGAAAAAGATCTCTGAGGGCAAAGGTCTTGATTACGCCATTGCCTCGGGGGGCGGACGGATGAAGGTCACCATGGACCGGTACAATTCCGACTGGAATATTGTGAAGAGGGGATGGGAGGCCCATGTTCTGGGGCGGGGCCGGATGTTTGCATCTGCATCCGAGGCCGTGAAAACCTTTTACGCAGAAGACCCGAAGGCAACGGATCAATATTTGCCTGCGTTTGTGATCATCGATTCCTCGGGGACGCCCAAAGGGACGATCAAGGACGGGGATGCCGTGATCTTTTTCAACTTCCGGGGTGACCGAGCCATCGAAATATCCAGGGCATTCTCTGAAAAGGAATTCAATGAATTTGAGAGGGGACCTCTGCCGGACGTATTTTATGCGGGAATGATGGAGTATGACGGGGATGCCCATATCCCTCCCCATTTTCTTGTGCAGCCTCCGGCGATCGATCGAGTCATCAGTGAGTACCTTTGCTCGGAAAAGGTCAAAACATTTGCCGTATCCGAGACCCAGAAATTCGGCCATGTAACTTATTTCTGGAATGGCAACCGTTCCGGATATATCGATGAATCCTTTGAAAAATATGTGGAAATCCCTTCCGACCGGATTGAGTTTGACCGCGCCCCGCAGATGAAGGCAAAAGAGATAACGGATGTGGTGATTGATCTTCTGAAGAGCGGGGATTACAAATTCGGAAGACTGAATTACCCCAACGGGGATATGGTCGGACACACGGGTATGACGGATGCAGCCATTATTGCGGTGGAGACAGTGGATCATGGCGTTGGAAAGCTGCTGGCCGTTATCAAGGAGATGGGCGGTATTGCCGTTGTCACCGCGGACCATGGCAACGCGGATGAAATGTTCACAATAGACAAAAAGGGCGCAAAGTCAGTGAAGACCGCGCATAGCTTGAATCCGGTCCCCTTTATCATCTATGATCCCTTGTATCAGGGCGAATACCGGATGGCGGATATCAAAGAAAAAGGCCTGTCCAATGTGGCGGCCACCCTGTTGAATCTTCTGGGGTACGAGAAGCCCCGGGAGTATGATCCGTCTCTGATCGAAATTGCAGCCGTGCCGATGCCGGCGCCAAAAAAGATGAGCATTTAAATAACTCTCCCTCCGGGGGAGGGAAAACAGCCTGCCGGCGAGGGCGCGCAAGAAAAGAGACATGAAACCATCCGTAAAACAAGGCATAAGAGATTATTCAGTCAACATCCTGCTGGTGATATTCTCTATCTGTATCGTTCTGGTCCTGGTGGAAGTCGCTCTGCCTTTTTTCAAAATCCGGACCATTGAAGAATCCGTTTACGGCGCCAGGCGTCCCGTTGTGCAGGGACTCTATGGTCAATACCATTCCAGGCTGATTTATACGCTGCAGCCAAATTTACGCAATGTCCGACTGTATTATCCGGGGCAGCTGGATTATGCCATTGACACGAATTCACATGGTTTCCGGGGTCCGGAATGGGATTTGTCCAAAAGACGGAAAAACGTCATGCTTTTAGGAGACTCTTTTGCTTTTGGCTGGGGGGTGCAATGGAACGAGACTGTGGGACAAATTCTGGAAAAGCAATTACAGAAGAAAGTTCCTGACTATCAGGTTATCAATTTGTCCGTGTCGGGATATGACATCGACAGCATCGTTCGGTGCTTTGAACTTTACAGGGACTTATTCAGACCGGTGGCCGTCGTCTACGTTTTTTGTCCAAATGATCTTTTAGGCGCCATCAATAAAGATGCATCTGGAGATTATGATTTAGAATATCATGCGGGTCCTGACGATGAAAAAAATTATAAGGACATGGTTGCCCGTCAGCAGGACGACTATTGGTCGTGGAATAAATTCCGTCAGCGAACCTACTTAAAAGCTTATCATGCCCGCATCTTCCGGCCGCTGTTTGACAAAAGAATTGAAACCTCGCTGAGTGTCGACAAGCCGCCCCGTGGCTATGATTTTCCGCCGCCCATGGATCCGCCCGAAAAGCCCGCGCTCGGCCAGGAACATCAAGAATTTTTATATTATTGCCTGAATCGTCTTCGCGAGCGGGCAGGTCAAATACCATTTTATATCATCGATACATCGGATAAATCCATTCTGTATCAGACAGACAAAGCCGATAACCGGCGCTGGGCCGTCCGGGAGTTCACCCTGAAAAATCCATCCATGTATTTTGTTGATTTCGAAAGTTTTGTAAGAAAGACACCCGATGGCAGAAAATTTTACCTGGATTATGACGATCACTGGTCTGCGGCAGGCCATCAGGCAGCGGCGCAATTGATTCTGGCAAAATGGCAGGCCCTGAAATAGGGCAATGGTCTCGTGTCCACGGCAAAGGTGATCCTTCGTTGAGAATATCCGTTGATACCCGCAGAAAAAAATCCTCAGGTGATTTCCTGGTGACGGTTTTCTGAGATGGATGAGACGAATTCCACCTCCCGCGGGACTTTGTACGGGGAAAGGTACATTTTGCAGTGCCGGATGATTTCCTTGTCATCCGGATGGTGTGCATTGCGCAGGACAACTTGCGCTTTCACCACTTCGCCCCGCATTAAATCTTCCTTACCGACAACCAGCGATTCCTTTATTGCCGGATGCAGATTCAGGACTGTTTCCACTTCGCGGGGATAGACATTGAAGCCGCTGGTGATAATCATTCTCTTTTTGCGGCCGGTGAGAAAAATGTAATGATCATCGTCCATTCTGCCCAAATCCCCAGTATAGAGCCAGCCATCCCTGATCACCGAGCCAGTTGCCCGGTCATCCTTGTAATATCCTTTCATGACATTTTCGCCGCGGACAATCAATTCGCCAACCTCATTTGGCGGCAGCTCGTTTCCTGCATCATCAACAATTTTAATGTCTATGCCGGTAAGCGCCTGGCCGATGGATCCCGGTTTAGCCACGCATTCTATCCTGTTGAAAGAGCAGGCCGGCGCTGCTTCGGTCAGTCCATAACCCTCCAGAATGCGGACACCGAGTTTCTGTTCAAAAACGGGGATGAAATCAGCCGGCATGGCTGATCCGCCGGTGGCGCAAAGCTGCAGCGAGCTCAAATCATACTTGGATGCCTTGTCGTAAAAGATCATTCCGATGTAGAGACGCGGAACGGCCGCGATATAGGTGATCCTTTCTCTTTCGATGGTGGAAAAAAGGCTGTCCATCGTTAAGCGGTCCATCATTACGGTGGAACAACCTGCGCCGATGACGTTGATCATATTCACGGTCGCCCCAAACGTATGGAACAGGGGAATCAGCGAAAGACCTACATCTTCCGGGTTTCGCCTGAAAATGGGAAGAATCTGATTATTTTGCGCGCAAAGATTGCGATGGGTGAGGACGGCGCCCAGCGGATTGCCGGTTAGACCTGCCGTATAAATGATGGCTGCCGGGTCATCCGGGTCGATCGGGGTTTTGAAGGAATCTGGTTCACCCGGCCCGGAATCCAGGCTTATCTCAGCGGAGTCAATGCTGTACAGGGAATGGCAGGTTAAAAGCCGATCTTTAATCTCCTCATACTTCTTTTCCGCCGCTGTCTGGCTGATAAATATTTCAGCGTCACTGTTGTTGAGCAGATAAATCAATTCTGTTGGGGTCGAAGACGTGTTGAGCGGAACAACGACGGCGCCCAGCTCAAGGATCGCAAAATAGCAATAGACGAACTCGGGGATGTTCGGCAGCATTAAGGCGACCTTGTCGCCCTTTTTGATTCCTTTTCTTTTCAGGGAAAGCGCAACGTTTTGAACCGCAGAATACAGTTGCCTGTAGGAGATGCGATCGCCATCGGCAATCAAAACAGGCCGCTCGGCAAAGCGTTGAACGGAATCTTTCAGTAAACGCACAAGATTAATCGTTTTATGCCCTCCTTAAGACTGATGCACCCTTAGCAAAGAAAATGCATAATTTCAAGCTGCGAAAATGTGATGACGCGCTTGTTCTTTTTCCTTGCCAGTGTTTTTTTTTTACCCTATAATTCCGCCGCGGTTGGGAAGTCAATGCATGAATTCATCCCAATGTGGATCAGTCAACCGCCGGGGCACAAAAGGAGGGGAAAATGAAGAAGATTCTTACAGCGGTAATGATCATCGTATTGTGCGGCGTTTTCAGTGCTTTCGCCGCGGAGCTGAAAGTTGGCGACAAGGCGCCTGATTTTTCTCTGAAGGATTCAAAGGGCAAAGCCTTCAGCCTGCAATCTCCCGAATTTCAGGGAAAGGTTATGTCCGTTTTTTATGTTGATCCTGACGAAAAAGATCTAAATTCGCATGTAGAGGATGCTTTGCTCAAAGACACGGGATTGGAGCGCAATGTCCGTTATAAAGCGCTGGGGATCACCAATCTGAAAGCCAGCAAAATGCCGAACTTCCTGATCAAGAGTGTGATTAAGAGCAAGCAGGAAAAAACAGGCGCAATCATTTTGCTGGATTATGACTACACGATTCTCAATCTCTGGGGGCTGAAAAATGATACATCCAGCCTGATGATTCTGGACAAGGAAAGAATTTGCCGTTATGTTTACAATGGCAAGCTGCCCCCTGCAGAAGTGGAGAAGGTTTTGAAGATCATCAAAGAGTATCAAGTGAAATAATAAATTCATTCACCATAAACTGGTTGTGAAGCGCGCCGGTGTTTGCCCCGAATACCGGCGCGCTTCATATTTCCTGACGGCGTCATGATTTCAGGGTGATCGTTTTCAAGAAAAATGAAGGATGGAGAAAGGTTAGGCATGTCGATTATTATAGATGGCAATAAAATAGCGCAGGAAATTCGTCAGACGATTCGCGAAGAAACCTCCCTGTTCAGGGAAAAAACCGGCATTGTTCCCGGATTGGCTGTTGTGCTTGTGGGAGAAGATCCGGCGTCTCAAGTCTACGTGGGAAGAAAGGCCAAGGCCTGCGCGGAGGTCGGTTTTCTGTCCCGGGAATATAAACTGTCCGCTGATACGAGCGAAGCGACACTGTTAAGCCTGATCAATGATCTGAATCGTGACGCATTCATTCATGGCATATTAGTTCAGCTGCCGCTGCCCAAACATATTGCCACCGATAAAGTCATTGCCGCTATCGATCCGCACAAAGATGTGGATGGCTTTCATCCTTACAATGTGGGTGGTCTGGTCACCGGCTCGCCGCTGTTTGTTCCCTGCACACCCCGGGGCATCATGGAATTGATTGCCCGCACCGGCATTACGCTTGCCGGGAAGGACGCCGTTGTGGTCGGACGCAGCAACATTGTCGGTAAGCCCATGGCGCTCCTGCTTCTGGCGCAAAACGCGACGGTGACCATCTGTCATTCCAAAACAAAAGATCTGCCTATCGTGACGGCGCGGGCTGATGTGCTGATCGCCGCCGTAGGGAAGGCGCGGATGATTACCGCCGATATGGTGAAAGAGGGCGCCGTCGTCATCGATGTCGGTGTCAACCGCCTGGAAAACGGCAAACTCGCCGGCGACGTTGCCTTCGAGGAGGCAGCCGCCAGGGCGTCCTATATCACGCCGGTGCCCGGCGGTGTCGGACCCATGACCATTGCCATGCTGATGAAGAATACGCTGGATGCAGCAAGAATGACGGTTTAGTTGTGCGTCGGCCGTGTTGCCCATTCCTTATTGCAGATGCCGGGTTTTGAGGTAATCTTCAAGCTCACTTTTCTGATTTTCAAGATGACGGCCGATATTTTGACGCGTCACCATCACCCCGAAATCATCCGGCGGCTTTTTCGCGTTGCCGCCGAATAAGCGCAAAACGATCATATCGCCGACACGATAACGGTAGTGGCTTTCCTCATAATAGTTCACGGCGTTTGTGGTGACGGAGTTGAGTCCGCTGAAATCGTAATAGTCCGTTACTTGCGCCAGCCGCGCTTTTACGCTCGAGAACGCTTCCGCGTTATTCAGATAAAGCCTGGAATAAAAGGGGTTGATGAAAAATACTATTGTAAAATGATGAATCCGGGACAGCGCCACGATTGCTTTGATGACGTCTAAAGCTTCCTCCGTTTCTTTGGCGCCAAAGCGAATCGGCTTGTATTCCCGGATGGCAGAATCAAAAATCGGCAGTCCCGTTTCTTCGACGGTTTTCTCCTTCTCGAGCCATCCCAGGTTCATGCCATGGTCATCCAGCAGGAATTTTTTTTCATTCTTATGATAAAAGATTCTATCGCGCCAGGTGTTGACTTCCCAGAGCGTGGGTTTACGGAAAAAATACATGGCGAAAAATTCCAGACGATTCTGACCGCTGACATCGGGATGCATGATTCTTAAAAGCTGTTTCTGGTGATGCGTTGCGGGCAGCGTGAAACAGAATTCATCCAATCCGATCACGACCGTTTTGATCCTGATGCCTTTTTGCAGAAAAGTTTTTAAAATAGCCAGGTGCTGAGCAGGCAAGGCTTCGGAATACGACATGTTATAGAAGCGGCCGGAAGGTATCTTGGTTACATCGATCACGGCGACCCGGGATGATCCAAAAAGGAAGGAATCAAATTTCTCAGGATTGCGAAAGATGAACTCCGGATTGAACGTATGCTGATTGATGGCCTCCGGATAAGCGTCCTGGCGGATGTTTCCGGCCATATTAAACAGGCTTAAGCGTATGGCGTGAGTATCCACGATAAAATTAACGGTGACAATGAGCACTGCTGAAATCAGCAGCAAAGACAACGTTGTCATCAACCATTTAAAATAACTCATGACGATCGATCCGCCTAAAAATTGAAATATAAAAACGAGCTGGTTTCATTTAATAAAAGCAACCCGGCAATCATCATCAGGCTTACGGCCAGGGCATTTCTCCAGTTCGGTGAATACTGGCTCAGCATCTCACCCGAATTCTTCAGGATGAGGACAAAGGGGATGAGGAGAATGCAGAAGAAATAGACCGGCGTTTCAGCGGGGGGTAAGTTTTCCCGCCATTCGCCAAATCGAATGCCGACGGCTGTCAGGCTTTGCCAGAAGGCGCTGTCGGCGAGATTGGGGGATACCAGAATGCCATTCAGCCCCGCCATTCCTTTCAATAGGCTGATCGCGTCACTGAAACTGGAGGCACGAAAGAAGACCCAGGCGACGTTGATGAAATTGAATGTCAATATCCAGGCGATCGCCTGATGCATGTGCAGGCCTGTTTTCGTCCACAGGCGATGAACGCAAAGGGCCGCGCCGTGGAGAAACCCCCAGAAAACAAATGTCCAGGCCGCACCGTGCCAGAGGCCGCCGATGAGAAAAGTCAGCATCAGATTGATCAGGGTTCTGGATTCTCCGGAGCGGTTGCCGCCCAGCGGAATGTAAATGTAGTCGCGTAAAAATCTCGACAGGGTGATGTGCCAGCGCCGCCAGAATTCCTGAATGCTCAGTGATTTATAGGGCGAATTAAAATTCGCCGGGAGGTCGATATTGAAAACCAGCGCGGCGCCGATCGCCATATCCGTGTAGCCGCTGAAATCAAAATACAACTGCATGGTATAGGACAGACTGGTCAACCAGGCCTCGGTAAAGGTCAGCGAGCCCGATGCGGCAAATCCGCCGTCGGCGATAATCGCGAGCGTGTCGGCGATAGCGGTTTTTTTGAACAGGCCGATGGAAAAAATGAACAATCCCCGGCACAGATTGGCGGTGCTGAAACTCCGTGCGCTCTCCGATTGCATCTGCGGAATCACTTCGTCATGGTAGGTGATGGGACCGGCGATGACGTAAGGGAAAAAAGTGACATAAAGACAGTAGCTGATAAAATCGTATCGGTATCCTCCACGACGGTATATATCCGTTAGCCAGGCGATCTGCATGAAGGTGTAAAAACTGATGCCGATGGGCAGCAGGATGTGCAGCGCCCCGATATGAGATGAGAAGACGGCATTGATGTTTTCCAGGAAAAAGTTGCAGTACTTGAAAAAGCCTAAAAAAAGAATATTGGCGGTAATAGCGGCGATAAAGACCGGTTTTTTACCGGCTGCGTTTTTCCGGGACTTGGCGGACAAAATGGACCCGCACGCGAAGTTGAATATGACGGAAAGGATCAGGATCAGCACAAATGACACGTTCCAGAACGATATAAAACCCAGCGAAGCCAGGAGCAAAAAAAGGCGCGGCCACATCGCCGGCAGGTACTTATGGAGCAAAAAGTAAAGCGCGGCTGTCAGGGGCAAAAAAAGAAGAATAAAGATGTAGGAATTAAAAAGCATAGGTTAATGAGTCCAAGCAGTTTCCGCAAACGGACCGGTCAGGAACAGCCGTCCAATGTTTTCAGCCTTACAGATACCCGTCCCCCATCCATAAACTTAACTGTGTCCGGCAACGAAGGTATAATTTTGTCGTCAAAGATGAAAGACGAGAGGCGTTTTTTCTTAAAAAAATTTTCCCGATGATTCTTATGTAAAATCGGTGCCAGTTGCTGTCAATTTTATCCGGATAATATATTTTCCAGTCAAAGGGATACGCATATCGGTAGTGTTTGGTCTCATAGGGAGACTGCGGCCAGCAATCCGGCAATCCGGTTTCATTGGGATGAAACGGGCCGGTGGGATCAAGAGGCGAAAATCCCAGGCGTCCCAGGATTTGATTGATGCAGTATATGTAAAAGGCGCTGGTTTGATGATTCTGGGTCAGAAATATTTTTTCTTTGGTGATGTTTTTCAGAATGTAATCCGAGACCTGAAGATCAGTTTCCGCTTCATGCTGCCTCAAAATTTCCATGGACCGCTGAAATCGCCTTTCAAACTCAAAATCAATGGCCTCGGCGCAAAGCATGTCGATGATTTGCCTTAAAGAATGACCTTTCGCGATTAATTGGAGGATGATTTCCTCTCCGCCGATTTTATCATTTTCCTCGTAAAGCGGCCACAACGCATCATTGTAAATATACGGGAAAGAAATCTTCTGACAACTTGCCGGAAGGTAACTTGTGACTATTTCCGTTGCATAGGGTCCATGCTTGCTTGGGAGAGGCTGATGGATAAACAGATCGGCCTGCTTCAAAAGATCAATGGGCAAAGGCAGGCCTTTTTCCATGACATGGTAATTTTCAAAGAGATGATTTTCAAAGCGATCGTTGTAGACGGCATGTTTTTGAAGAAATGTGGAAATCCCTCTGCCCTGACAGTTTGCGTAGATAACACAGATCTTCTTCATATTAAACATAACCGGGTGATGTCTGGTTCCGACGTTTATTTGTTTCCTGCCTCACGATGCAACCCGCCCGGGTCCAGGATGAGTCCGATGATCATCCGAACGCCGATTTGCCTATTTCTCGGCCTTGTCGAATAGCGTACCGATGCTGTTTCTATATCTCGTTTCTTTCCGCCAGGTCGATGAAGCGGCCGATATCTGTGTTGAGCAGGAAGGGAAGCGCTTTTTCGATGCGTTCTTCGTCCCATTGCCACCACTTCAGTCGCAGCAGACGTTCAATCATTTCATCATTAAATCGCTTCTTGATAATCCGGACGGGATTGCCGGCTGCAACGGCGTAGGGTGGAATATCCTGCGAGATGACAGCTCTTGCCGCTATCACCGCTCCATCGCCGATTGTAACCCCGGACATGATCAGGGCCTCCGCGCCAATCCAGACATCATTGCCAATGACAACATCGCCTTTCGTTTTTGGATGACCCTCGATCGATTTTCCTTTATCCCACAGAACACTGAAGGGATAGGTGGTTACCCAATCGGTTCTGTGCTCGCCGCCCAGAAGAATCGTTACACCCTCGGCAATGGAGCAATAGGCGCCGATCGTAAGATGCTCTTCACGGGTCCACCGGTAAATTTTCGGATCTCCGTAAGTTCCTTTGCCTATGCGGTACTCGGGATACTTTTCCTGCAACGATTGCTGTTGCGAAGCCCGGTTCCCCTGAAACAATTTATCCAGTAGACGCTTCATGTGCTTTCCCGTTCCGGCCGCCGATATTCCTGACAAAACCGTTACCTGACTGCAGACGGCGCTTCGGGGTATCTGCCATGTTTCGCGGGTGAATGCGCCGTCAATTCGAAAACCGCTCGTGTCTTGTTCCGGGCCTTACAGTTTTTCCAATATCGTGAGACCGGCACAATGAGCATAGTGTCTGATTAAAAATCCTGCGTCGATTCTTACAAAATCCTGATGCTCATCATAAGATTGATGGAGATGTTCCTCTATCGCCCGAATGACACCTCTTTCGTTGTCCCATCCGTCGCACTTGCTGCCATCTTTTCTGTAATAAACATCCGTGATATTTGTGTCATGAAAAATAACCTTCGATCCCCTGGATAAGAAGGGAAACCAGCATGAGATTTCCTGGCAGGTGTGATCATATAAATGGCTGGTGTCAATAAAAAGGACATCAATCTGCGGTCGGATATGCCTCTCTTTGCACCATGTCTCAAATTCTTTTGCGAACGCAATATCATCTGTCTTTACAAAAAAACTTTTTCTATCGGAAAATACTTTTCGGCAGTCGTCGATATCCACACTGATTAAAGTTGATCCGCAGAGTTTTGCCACCCTTTCAAAGACGAAAGTGGATTCACCTTCGCGCACGCCGAGTTCGACGATTAATTCAGGGCAGACGCCCAGGGCTTCACAAAACATCGTTTCCAGATGATCAGAGATGTCCGTCTTAACAGACAAAGCCCGCTTCTGAATTCCTTTCAGTGTTTTTTTGACGGACTGTTTGGGGATGGTTAAATAATTGATGTTCTTCCCCATTTTCTTAATAGAATCCTTGATGTGGCCTCCCATAAATAACACCTCTTTATCAAACTGATTTAGAACTGGATATGCTTTTTCCAAAATGCCGGGTTTATTCTCGCCCAGGCATGACATCCGAAAGGCAATTGATTCCGATTGATCCGGTACAGGACATCAGGACTGGTATCAAATGAAAACTTAAGAGCTATTTCTTGCGGCGCCGTCTTATATTCCGTCGTTATGGCGGGTGCGGAAAGCCCCCAGAAACCGTCTTCATTGAAGGTCAGCGGTCGATAAAAGACGGCTTTCCTGTTTCCCGTAAAGCGCTGCAGTCTTATTCGCAAGCGAATTAATTTATTTAATAATTTGTGAATTCTTTGCTTTATTCCGTGCGTTTCAGAAACGGTTTCTATATCGCAGGCATCCAAAACGCGGAGAAAACTTTCCACTTTTCTCAAAGAAAATCCCCCGTTTCCTACACCATTCAGCTCCGTTTTACCATTTTTATCTTCCGTCCATGGCGCCCCGATATAATCATAACCGGTCTTGCACCATTCCATCAGATCATCCCGAAAGACATAAGCATCTGGATGATAAATGAGAAGGTACTTGCACGACAAAAATTCAGCGTAAAATTGTTTGCCGAGCATCAACTGGTTATAACCCTCCAGGCCGTCGCCGAAGTAACGGTCGCTAAACCTGACAACGGTTGTGGACGGTGTAAAAAATTTTTTATAATTGACCAGGTCCAGGCTCCGGGGGGCCACAAAGAAGAACCTGTATCGATTCAATATTTCCAAAGCTCTGCGGATGGATATGTCTTCTTCGCGCGATGGAGCAATTTTATAGACGGAAATGATGATGCCAATCTGATCCGGCGTTAAAGGCATGTTCAACCTTTCAGGATTTTCCATTATTTTGAGACCATGCCTTGAGGATGGTCTCCCGGATTGCTCCGTAGTTTTCCGCCGCCCTGGAGTTGCGACTTTCCCAGATGTAGATAAAACGCAGCATGAAGTAGCTGATATAAGCCAGGGAAAGAGCGATGCCGTTCCAGCCCATCAGAAAAGTCTTCCGTTTAAAAAAGGTGCGATACGTCGCATCGAGAACCGATTTGAAAATACTGCGAAGAGATATATCCTTGCTGAAATTTTTGCTTTCCGCCCGGCAGTAGCGCATATGCCGTTCCATCATGATATCCACGG
Organism: Deltaproteobacteria bacterium; assembly: GCA_036528635.1. Taxonomy (GTDB): domain Bacteria; phylum Desulfobacterota; class Syntrophia; order Syntrophales; family Smithellaceae; genus UBA8904. Next base: position 93,456 of record JAIGNE010000018.1, on the reverse strand, counting down.
TCTCGTGGGTCAGGTGATACAGGCAGGCCTCCTGCGAATTTTCCATCCGGTATTCCCGTTTTGAATCCAGAGCCAGAGCGCTGTGCACGTCATCGTATTTCACCCGGGCAATACGTCTGCGGAATACCGCCGGATGGAGATCACTGTACCAGGGGGAACGGGTGGATTCCATGCCCAGAACATAGCGTCGAAAAGGCACGCGGATAATATCATAGGGGAAATCAGGGCGGTCCGTCAGTTCACGGATCTGCCGGGCCAGTTGCGGGTGGATAACATCGCTCGCTGTAAGCAGGATGATCCACTCGCAGGTTGCGTTCCCCAAAAATATGTCGAACTCCCGGGGGTCATATTCGCGGTTATCAATCACAAAAATTTTATCGGTGTACCGGGCGACGATATCCCGGGTTCGATCGTTGCTCTGTTTGTCCACCACGATGATTTCGTCGCACCATGACGCGCAGCGGAGCGTCGCTTCGATGCGGTATTCTTCATTGTAAACAGGAATAATTGCGGTGATAGACAATTGTTATCCTCCTCTTCACTGACCCTGGATGAGGTTCCATTTTATGGTTCGTGCCAAAGCGTCCTCCAGATCGATTTCCTGACTCAAACCCAATTCACTTCTGGCCTTCTCCGTGGAGGGCACATAGCGTTCCGGCGGCGTCCGCTCATTGGATTTTCCGTCTATAACAATTTCCAGATCGCTGCTGAAAGCCCTTGCCGTGATCCTGGCGAGATCGGCAAAGCAAATGGCCTTTTCCGAACCGACATTATAGACGGCTCCCGCTTTTCCCCTCATCATGATCGTCCAGAGCCACACGGCCAGGTCTGCGGCATACAGATAGGATCGATAGGGGGTTCCGTCACCCCGGACATGGATGGGCCGGCTTTTCAGGCCATCCTGCAGGAAATTGCTGACAGCGTAATTGCTGCCGGGCGGCAGATAGGGACCCAGAAAAGCAAAGCAGCGGGCAATTTTTATCTCGATTCCGGATCGATTCCCGCATTCCACGCAGAGTGACTCGGCAACGCGTTTTCCCTTGCCATATGCGGAGGGTCGATCGGCGGGATCGGGACGGCCGGGAAAGTCCTCCGGAATATGGGTTAATTGCGGAGGTTGTCTGCCGCAGGCGGCTCCGGAGCTGACAAAAAGGAATTTCCTGGTCCCGCACGCCTTTGAAAAATCAAGCACCCGTCTTGTTCCCTGCACAATGGTGTCGAAAACAAGCTTTGGATCTTCCCCGCCGATGCTGTTGCTGGCGTCTGTCGCGGCGTGGATGACATGGCTGAATGCCCCGTCGGGGAAAGAAAAGGTGCGGACATCTCCCTCAAGAAAGCTGATTGCCGGATTGACGGCAAGATGAGGGGCTTTCTGACGAAAGGCCTCAGAATTTCTGGTGAGTACGAGGACGGAGGAGCCTAATCCCAGAGTCTTATTGGCAGCGGCAAAACTCTCCAGCAGCCAGCAGCCGAAAAATCCCGTCCCGCCGGTCATAAACAGACGTTGACCTCTTATCTCTTCCCACAGTCCCTGGGTGTGATTCAGGATATGATCCAAATCGAGGGATAACGGATTTTCCATAATACTTAAATTATGTCCCTTCCATTTCTATAGGTTTGGCAAACGGCTCCATTTCCGTCAGGGGAAGGCCGAAGGCGATCTTGGGGTAGGTATTGACGAGGGGATCAATCATCACTTGAAGAAGAAAAGGCTGCCCGGCATCCCGCCACATCTGTTCCAGGGCAGACGATAGATCCTCCGTCTTGCTGACCGTCAGGGATTCTATTCCGTAAGCCCGGGCGATCTTCGTAAAGTCGGGCGCCGAATAGCCCCAGTAGGTGGACTGGTACCGTTTTTCAAAATAACTTTCCTGAAACTGCCTGACCATGCCATAACATTCGTTGTTGATAACCACTATTTTAACGGGCAGCTTATTATGAACGATGGTTTCCAGTTCCTGGATGTTGAATTGGAATCCGCCGTCTCCGGCAATCAAAACGACCGGTCGGTCCGGGGAAGACAGACTTGCGCCAATCGATGCCGGAAGCGCAAAACCCATGGAGGCCATGCCGCCCGAGGTCAGGAGCCGCTGTCCGGAATTGATCTCCAGCGACTGCGCCCCCCACATTTGATGCTGCCCGATATCCAGAACAAAGGCGGATGCGGCATTGGACGCTCTGGACAGGGCATGCATGAATTCATTGGGATTAATACCGGACAGACCCTTTAATTCTGCCACATCAGGCCAGGATTGCCGGAGTTTTCCAATGTCATTCAACCAAACGCCGCTATCCGGCATCCGGTATTGCGCTGACATTTCCGCAGCCAGAGCCAGGAAAGGTTTGAGGTGCGTCAGAACGGATCGACATCCTGTCACGCGGTTATTGATTTCGCCCTCGTCGCAGTCGACGTGATAGATGACTTTACCGGCCCTAAAAGCTTCCACATCGGCGCCGGTTTGCCTGATGTCCAGGCGGCTGCCCACGACCAGCAGGAAATCAGACATGCTGATCGATTTGTTCGCCCAGCGGTTGCCGTAGGTCCCGATCATACCGACCCGCAGAGGATGGGCATAGGGTAAGGCATCAACCGCCATCAGCGAATGAACGACGGGGATGTTGATTTTTTCAACAAAGTCCCGAAATTGCTGTCCGGCGCGGGCTGCCTGGATTCCTCCCCCCGCCAGAATGAGCGGACGTCTGGCTTGCGACAGGTCCTGAAACAATTCGTTCATCAATTTTTTATCCGGACTTTTCATCGCGGGGGCCGATAGCTTTGCAGGCATCGGACAATCCATCTCGGACCGCTGGACATCCATCGGTATATCAATTAACACGGGACCCGGTCTGCCGGACAGAGAGAGACGGTACGCCTTTTCTAAAAGACCGGGCACCTGCCCGGGGGCTTCCACGCGCCAGGACGCTTTGGTTATGGACCGGGCAATCGAGACAATGTCGGTTTCCTGAAAACCCTGCTGACGTAAAGGTTTGCTTCCTTTTTGTTCGTAGGTGTTGACTTGACCGGTAATAAAAATGGCCGGGGAAGAATCAAAATAACAGGTGCCGATCCCGGTGAGTAAATTCGTGGCGCCGGGTCCGCTCGTGGCCATCGCTATTCCCGGCCGGCCGGTAAGACGAGCCATCGCATCGGCGGCAAAGGCCGCCGCCTGTTCGTGGTGACAGCTGATCAGGCGAATTTCCCCCTGCCGGTATAGGGCGTCGAGTAAATGAGTGATCATTCCGCCGGCAACTTCATAAACAAAATGAATATTCTGAGCGCTTAGAAAAGCAGCTATGTAATCCGAGACTTTAATTTTCCACCTCGTTTTTTTTAATGTTCCGGCGTCTTGCTTACCAGACCTTCCAGGAGGCCTGGCCCGAGTCCCACATCTGATTCAGCATTTCGTACTCCCGGTAAGTATCCATGCCGATCCAGAAACCGTTGTGCCGGAAAGCCATTAACTGGCTGTCGGCGGCCAGCTTCTCCATGGGCGCGCGCTCCAGAATACAGTCCGGATCAAGATAACGGAAGATTTCCCGATTGAAGACAAAGAAGCCGCCGTTGATCCACTCCGCCTGAACCTTTTCGCGGAAGCTCTTCACGGTGTCGTTGTCCGACAGGTCCAGGATCCCGTATCGCGACGGGGCTCTGGTGGCGGTGAGCGTGGCGATCTTACCATGGGAGGCGTGGAAGGAAATCAGGTTTTTCAAGTTGATGTCGGCAAGACCGTCGCCGTAAGTGACCATGAAAGATTCCGAATCGATATAGGACTCGATGCGCTTTATTCTACCCCCGGTCATCGTGTGTAAGCCCGTATCCACCAGCGTGACTTCGAAGTCCTGCTCCGCGTGGTTGCTCTGGAAAGAGATGCAGTTCTTTTTTCCTAAACTGATGGTGAAGTCATTACTCATCGCTTCGTAATTCAAAAAATAATCCTTGATGATGTTGCCCTTGTACCCCAGGCAGAGAATGAAACGACGGAAGCCGTAATGGGCGTATATTTTCATAATATGCCAGACGATGGGTTTACCGCCCACATCCACCATGGGCTTGGGCTTGAACTCCGTTTCTTCACGCAGCCGCGTGCCCATGCCGCCGCAGAGAATGACAACCGGGATGTTTCCCTTCATAGTTGCTCCTTCAGATGTTTCGTTTTATTCCCAGGCATCCATCCTGACGGCGTCAGGCCTTATGCCGTGGCTGATGAGATCCTGTGACAGTCCCTTCAGCATTGCCGGCGGCCCCGAAAGGTAATAATCCGCCGTGAAGGGATCCGTAAACCTTGGCCAGAGAGCACTAACAGACAGACATCCACTTGTCAACCCGCCCCCCGGATCGCCTGCTGTCTCCGGACAACCCGTTTCCGCAAAATAAAAAAGATGCAGCGAGGGGACCTTACGGGCCTGCTGGTCCAGGAGATCGCGGTAGGTGTGCAGCGCGACACTGCGGGCGCCATAGGCCAGATAAACGCTGTGCCCGTATTCCGGCGTGAGACCGGCGATAAAGGCCGTAAAGGCCGTGATGCCGGTTCCCCCGGCCAGCAGAACCACGTCCCTCGTTCCTTCAATGACAAAATCACCATAGGGAAGTTTGACCCAGACCTGCCGTCCGCAGGCCAGCTCCGATTCCATGCGCGCCGTAAACCGTCCCCGGACCGAATAAGAAAGGATGAGTCCATCTCTGTCGCCGGGGGAACTGGCAATGGAAAAAACCCGGGACTCCGGCCAGAAGCTGCTGGGATCATACTCATCCAGCGCCAGATGGAGGAACTGTCCGGGCCGGAACCGGGGAAGCAGTCGTTCCGGCTTCAGAAAGAGGGTGTACACGCTGTTGCCGTGATCGAGTATGGTTTCCACCCGGCAGCGGATTTTTTGGGCGACCGCCATAGAGCAACCCCTTTCCTCTTTGCCTATAGAAGGCGTTCTCCATCCATAAAACGCTTGAAAACAGCGGCAACATGAGTCATTCGCGGTTCATCCAGGCCGGGATAAACGCCGATGAAAAACGTGCTGTTCATGACTGTGTCGGTATTGGCGAGGTCTCCGGCCAGACGGCAGGGAATATCCGTAAAAGCCGGATGACGCAGAAGGTTTCCGCTGAAGAGATTTCGTGTCTCGACCCGGTTTGCTTCCAGAAAGCGGGTCAGGTCATTGCGGGAAAAACCGGCGTTCTCGCGAACCGTTATGACATAGCCGAACCAGGACGGGTCGGAGTGTTCCGTGGCCTGGGGCAGGAGCAGCCGGTCCCCGTAAGGTTTCAGCAGGGCATTGAGCGTCTGAAAGTTTGCCTTCCGCCGGACGATGAATTCGGGAAGCTTCTTCATCTGGGCGCAGCCGATAGCGGCCTGCATATCCGTCACCTTCAGATTGTAGCCGATGTGGCTGTAAACGTATTTGTGATCGTAACCGTAAGGAAGGCTGCCTGACTGCTGGCCGAAGCGTTTGCCGCAGGTGTTGTTTTCCCCCCCCGTGCAATAGCAGTCTCTTCCCCAGTCCCGCACGGACCGGGCGATCCGGGCCAGATCGTCGTCACGGGTGGCGACGCATCCTCCTTCGCCCATCGTGATGTGATGCGCGGGATAAAAAGAAAAAGTGGCCAGATGGCCAAAAGTGCCGGTAAGCCGGTCCCGATAGAGGGACCCCAGGGCGTCGCAGTTATCTTCAATCAGCCAGAGATCGTGCTTTTTGACCAGCTCCATCACGGCGTCCAGATGGAAGGGGACGCCCATGGTATGGGCCATCATGATGGCCTTCGTTTTCGGCCCCACCGCCTGGGCCAGTCGCTCCGGGATCGCCGTATAATCACCCAGGTTGACGTCTACAAAAACAGGCACCAGCCGGTTCTGGAGCATGGGGGCAACGGTCGTGGGAAAGGCGGCGGCAACGGTGAGGACTTCATCACCCGGCAGGAGGCGCCGCGCGCCTAACTTAGGCGATGTAAGGGTTGTCAGGGCCACCAGATTAGCCGAAGATCCCGAGTTAACCAGCATGGCGTTGTTCAGGGACAGGTAATCTGCAAAATCTGCTTCAAACATTTCGGCGTACCGGTTTGCCGTCAGATAAAAATCCAGGCTCGCATCAACAAGATTACAGAGTTCCTGCTCATCAAAGACCCGGCCGGCATAGTGGACAAGGTCGCGGGCGGGATCAAAGGATTGGTCTCCGAATTTCTCGCGGCAATAATGGCCGACGAGTTCCAAAATCTGTTTCCTCAGGGCAACGGCTTTCGGCATATAGCGTTAAAGACTCCATTCTAATTTCTGTTTCTTTGCGCTCGCGGTATAGCGACCGATCTGCGAGGAACAGATATCATACATGTCCATAACTTGTCCATTTTCATAAAAGAGTTTGTACCACTTCACCAGGTATTCCAGACATTCCTCAATAGCGAGCGTGCTGTGCCAGTTCAATTCAGCCAGGGCCTTGTCGCAGCATAGTTTGAGGGTGCGGGCCTCGTGAAGGGTGTCGCCTGTTGACGAAATATCTTTCCACATCCCCGAACCCCAGAGTCCTGCGATCTTTTCCGCGATCTGCCCCACGGTCAGATGATCCCGTCCGGACGGACCGAAGTTCCACGCACCGCTGAAGGAGGCTGGCGCTGTATCGAGCATGGCCCCCAGAAACAGGTAGCCGCTCAGGGGCTCGAGGACGTGCTGCCAGGGCCGGATTGCCTGCGGATTTCTGATTTCGATGGTTTTCCTGCCCGCCAGAGCCCTGATACAATCGGGTATGAGACGGTCTTTTCCCCAATCCCCTCCGCCGATGACGTTGCCCGCCCGGACTGAAGCCGCGCCGATTTCCCTCGCGCCCGCTTCCTTTCTGAAGAATGATTTCAGGTAGGCGGCAAAGACCACTTCAGCTGCCCCCTTGGAGGCGCTGTAGGGATCGTGTCCTCCCAGCGGGTCATTTTCCCGGTAACCCCAGACCCATTCGCGGTTTTCGTAACACTTGTCGCTGGTGACATTAACCAGGACCCGGACGGAGGGCGTCATTCTGGCGGCCTCCAGAACATTAACGGTGCCCCCGATATTCGTGTCAAAAGTCAGCTTGGGATCCTGATAGGATTCCCTGACCAGAGCCTGGGCGGCCAGATGAAAGACGAACTCCGGCTGCTGTCGGGTAAAGATACGCCGCAGATTTTCCAGGTCGCGTACATCGCCCTCGAGATGTGTGATTTTATCCTGCAGCCGGCAGGCGGAAAAATTGCTGGGCTCACCGGGCGGAGCCAGGGAATATCCGGTCACATCCGCGCCGAGATCTCTCAGCCAGACGGCCAGCCAGGAACCTTTGAAACCGGTATGTCCCGTAATGAGGACCTTTTTCCCCTTATAGGCATTTCTGAACATATCTGTAGTGCAACCTCCAAAATGTTCTTTTTTGTTTATAAATCAGGCGCTGAATCCTGCGTCCGAGGCTCCTCTGATAAACCGGTATGTCTATCTTCACCTTCGGCCGGTTTACATCTTCTTTCCTGATGAGATCAGAAAAGTAAGGGAAAAACTGATGTTTGTCCAACAATAAACGCCGGGCTTCTTTTAAGGCCGGCAGTCTTTTCTCCCAATCGTCATGATTCATGACTTCCCGGATACGGGCCAGCGCCTCGTCGGGGCGGGTTATGTCAATCCGGATGAAAGCATCTGCCGGGAAATAATCCTCCAGATTTGTGCAGCCGTAATAGATGGGAACGGTCCAGCAAAGAAAACAATCGGCTATCTTTTCCGTCCAGTAATCAGGGCAGCTGCTGTTTTCAATCGACAGGGAGTACTGATAGGGAAGCAGTCCCTCGGCCTTGTCGGCCACGTACTGATTGGCCCGGCCGAAAAGATCCACGGTAAGGTTTCCTCTCTTTTTAAGATAATCCAAAAAGACCAGTCGGTTGAAATGGCCGGGAATCTCCATCTGGTTGCCGAGAACCCAGGAAAGAGATTTGCCCTTCCGGGATGGAGACATCGCCAGGAGTTCTTCATAACTTCGATTCACATACCAGGGAAGGGCCGGCTGAGACTTGATGTGCCGGCTGTCGCCGGTCCGGGGGATCTGCGTATAGATACGCGAAAAGCGTTCATAACCTTCCACCAGCCAGTCGTTGAAACCGGGAACATAGGGGTCCTGGACGATCGTCCAGACATTTTCCGCCGGACAGATGACGGAAACAGGGGTCCGCATCTGGCTGCGCAGGACGATCAGGAAATCGCATTGTGCGATCGGATCGTACGTAAACCGGATACCGTCCCAGATACCCTGCCCTCCGGGGGTCTGGCGCATCAGATCGGGGCCTTCATAATCCTGCACGATTCTTACGGTAATATTATCCATTCACTTGGCTCTGCTTTTTTGACAGCATCATTTGTATGGTAAGCCAGACTTCATCGACCTCAATCAGGTCCATGCAGGTGTTTTCAGGCCGGACGCATAAATGCTCTTCCTGGCGGCAGCCGCAGCATTCCAGGTTCTTAAAAATCACGCTGCCTGATGCAATATAAGGCCGGCAAATTTTCGGATAGTTCGGCCCGAAAAGACTTAAGGTGGGACAGCCGACGGCCGCCGCGATATGACCCGGTCCTGAATCATTGCCGATAAAAAGCCGGCATTCACTGAAGACGGCCGCCATATCAATGAGTGGGAGATTGCAGGATTTCAGGGCGGCAGGAAAACCCATCCGGCTTTCAATGGCATCAAGCAGCTGGTCTTCTCCGGGGCCGCCCAGAAGAATGATGGAAGCTCCGTACCGGTCGTGCAGCCGGGAAGCAATTTGCGCGTAGCGGCCCGGTTTCCACTGCCTCATTTTTTTTCTTGCGCCGGGGTGAATCGCGACCCTCAATCCATCCGCAGCCGTTCCCGACGACAACTCGCTTCTGATTTTCGCGCGAATATCCTCCGGGATGGGAATCATCAATTGGATATCGCGGTTCTCGATGCCAAAGTAGCTCAGGATATCCACGTCAATTTCAATAAAATGCCTGCGATCGGCTCGCTGAACTGAAAAGGCATTCATCATCCTGGTCAGCAGGGTATTGATATGATAGCTGAGACGCAGGGGCGCACCGGTCGCACGCGAAAGGAAAAACGCCCTGTCTCCCTGGGTCAGGGCAATGACGATATCATACTTTTCCCGTCTCAAATTCCTGATCAGGGGCAGGTGATAAGTGATCGCCGAAAAAAAGTTATGCTTGGCTTCGTCGCGGTCATACACCCAGACCTTGCGGATATCCGCGTGATGGGCGATCAGCTGCGCGCATTCCTTGTGGATCAGGACATCGACGGTCAAGCCCGGAGCATGGCGTTTCAAGTCGGCGACCACGGGAATAACGCCCATCGTGTCTCCCACGTACTGCAGCTTGATAATCAATATCTTTTGCTGAAACAGACTGGTTTTATTCTGCTCGGACGGCTGATCGGTCATCTGATATTACAATATCCTCACTTATTATCATCCTGCCGTGGATTCCGGCAACCGCAACGAAGGCCCGGCATGGGTCTCCCCGGCACGATTTTTGTAATCTTTACACAACCGATTGTGAATTGCAAACAGTTTGCCCTGACTGGGGAGAGTACTGGAAAAGAACCCGTTTGACGGATATCCGCAGGGAATTCAGAAAGACTTTCCTGAACCCCGATTCTTGGCGGCAAGAATATCCCGATAGAGATCTGCATATTTTGCGGCCACGGTGTCCCATGTGTTTTGAGAAGCCGTCTGCAACGCGGCAGCCGACATTTTCCGGCGGATGGTTTCATCAAGCAGCAATTGGAGACGGGAAGCCGTGTAGTCGTAATCCGAAGGATGCTCGATCACAAAGCCGTTTTCACCTTCCCGCACCAGGTCCTTCGCGCCGACGCGGCTGCTGATCATGACCGGAAGCCCGGCCGCCATGGCTTCCAGGACCACCATGCCGAAGGTGTCGAATTTGGAAAGCATCAGATACAAATCACCCGCCGAATAAAGATCGCTTAACCTCGTTTTATCGACCACGCCGGTAAAAAAAACCGAATCACCGATCCCCTCTCCCGCGGCCATTTTTTGATATTTTTTGATATTGCCTTTTCCGGCGACAATCAGTTTAAAAGAGATGTTTTGCCGCCGGAGATGGGCCAGTGTCAGGAGGATGTCATCCAGCCCTTTAATTTCAAAATTCATCGAGGCGAAGACAACGACCGGATCGGTCGCGCCGATGCCCAGCTCACGCCGGACGGCCGTTCGGATATCTTCCTTGTTTCTTGCCGCGTTGTCCGGCAAATGAACACCGGGATGAATGACGGCGACCCGTTCGGGATCAATGGGGTATTCCTGCAAAAAAATGTCCCGGGTTAAATTGGAAACAGCGACAAATTTCCGGCAGCCGCCTTGGTAAACGAGTTGACTTTCCACCCACGCCGTCGCCCGGTCATAGAGGCTCATGCTTTTTTGCCGGATGTGGCGCACCCAGTAGCGATGAGGAATGCCATGCATGGTGAACAGATCGGCCGCAAAGATGCGTTCATGGCTGTGGACCAGGGAAAAATCCTGCCGCCCGAGCTGCCGCTTCACAAACCAGGCAAAACTGATCGTGGTCAGGAATTTGGGAAAGGAGAGAATGGGGATTTTGTGAAATGCCATGCCATGGGAATTCGCCGGCCATTGGTTAGCAAATACTTGAAATGCGCCTGTTTGTCTGCTAGAAAGTTGATCAGTCAGCAGGGCTGCGAATTGTTCGGCGCCGCCGACTAAACCATATTTGGGGATGACCACGGCAATTTTGTGCATAAAGGATATTCTTAATTTCTTTTGAACAATGTCCTATCATAGAAAATTAAATATTTCATGATGAAAACAATTTTTCAGAAGCCGGGCCCGATCCTACTACAGACGCGTAAAGAATTATAAATTGGAAAAACAAAAGATAAGCATTGCCGTGATCGCTCAGGACGAAGCGGACCGTATCGGACGCCTGCTGAAAAGCTGCGCTTTCGCCGATGAAATCGTTGTCGTGGATTCCGGCAGCAGCGACGGCACGCCAGCAATCTGTCAAAACGCCGGCGCCAAAGTCATCTTCAATCCATGGGCGGGATATGTCGCCCAGAAGCAATTTGCCCTGGAGGCGACGGCCCACGACTGGATTTTATGCCTGGACGCGGATGAGGAAGTGCCGGAGGCCCTGGCTGCGGAAATCATCCGGGCGGTGCAATCCGCGCCGCCGGACACAGGCGGTTTTTCCATGCCCCGCCTGTCTCGGTACCTGGGGCGCTGGATCCGGCATGGGGGCTGGTATCCGGACCGTAAAGTGCGTCTGGTCCGCCGGGGCCGGGGAGCATGGCAGGGCGTGAATCCTCACGATAAACTGGTTGTGGAAGGCCCGGTAACGGAACTGACCCAGCCCTTTTTGCATTATGTTTACCGGGGCATCTCCGACCAGGTGGTCACCATGAACAATTTTTCGGAAATTTACGCGCGGCAGGAACGGCCCGCGGGCGGCTGGTTTGTCGCGGCCGGATTATTTCACGCCGTCGGGAAATTCCTGGAATGCTATATCTGGAAACTTGGTTTTCTGGACGGCGTTCCCGGATTGGTCATTGCGGTGAATTCTGCAGGGTATGTGTTTCTGAAGCATGCTAAAAGATGGGAAAGAAACCTGTCCGGAACGTGATGTGCAATGGATATCTCATTCATTATTGTCAACTGGAACACCAAAGACCTCCTTTGCGACTGTCTCAAATCCATTTATCAAACGATGGAAGCGCCGCTGGTCTATGAAATCATTGTTGTGGATAATGCGTCTTCCGACGGTTCGGCGGCGATGCTGGAGGCGGACTATCCGCAGGTCAGGACCATCGTCAATAAAGAAAATCGCGGATTTGGCGCCGCGAACAATCAGGGTTTTGCCGTCATGCAGGGCAAGTACGCCCTGCTCATCAATACAGACGCAATTCTGACGGCCGGGGCCGTGAAAAAAATGTGGGACTTTGCCGAGGCGCATCCGCCGGCGGCGATCGTTTGCGGCCAGCTATTGAACGCCGACGGCAGCAGGCAAAATTCCGTTGCCTCGTTTCCGACGCTCTTGACCCTTGCATCCAATACGTCGCTGCTGGAATATCTTTTCCCCCGCCGTTATCCCAGTAAGAGATATGAGCATGCCGCGCCGGTGGAAGTGGATTCAGCCATCGGCGCCTGCATGATGATCCGCAAAAAGGCGCTCCACGAGGTTTCGTTCTTTGATGACCGCTACTTTTTCTTTTTCGAAGAAACGGACCTGGCCTTTGCCATGAAGCGGGCCGGCTGGCGGGTTTATCAGGTGCCCGACGCCTTGATTTATCATCTGCAGGGACAGAGTATCGGTCATAACACCAGATCGCGCATCGAATTCTATCGGTCGCGTTACCAGTTTTTACAAAAATGGCACAGCGGCGCCTACTACCGGATGGCGGCGACGGTCATTTTCCTGAGGCTGCTGGTGAATACGCTGCTCAGTATCGCCGGAGTCCTGTTCACATTCGGTATGGCAGCCGGGCTGCGGAGGAAATTAGCCGTTTATGGCCGGATTATCCGCTGGCATTTTGGTCAGGAAGAAAACGGCGCAAAACGCGAATCATCCTCGTGAAGCGTTGACAGCTTGAAATATATATTGTATTAATCAACACTTACTTTATTTAATAACGGACGGAATGTAACAGGGAGTGCAAAGCCGCATCTCGATTAAATGTGATCACGGCCGGGAAACTCATAGAAAACAGCAGCTGAAAATAAGAAAAATCAAAGGGAGCCCATAATTCATGGAGCAAATTTACGATGTCTTCAAATCATTTGTTGATCCGGTTTTTGTTATTTTTATCCTTCTTCTTATTTCTTTCCTGATCTGCCTGATCACGGGCAAGAAAAAAGGCGGAGCTTTGCTCATCTTTCTGACCATTGTTTTACTCTACGGATTAAGCATCGCGCCGGTATCCAATTATTTGAGTTACAAAGTCGAAAAAGAATTCATCCGGAATAATCCGGTCGAAGAAAAAAAACCGCTGGATGTTATTGCTGTTCTGGGCGGGGGAAGCTATGACATCCAGGCCCTGGGCAAAACGTTTCCATCTGATCAAACGACCGTTCGCCTGGTTCACGCCGTTCAAATGTATCAGGAATATCATGCTAAATATCTCGTCTGCTCCGGAAAAGGCAGCGGTAAAATATCAGAAGCGGCGCTCCTGGCGCAAATGGCCGAAACGTTCGGTATTCCGCGAGAAAGAATCCGCATCGAAGCCAAATCTGAAAACACCTATGAACATGCGGTGGAGTTCAACAAGATGTTTATCGATAAAGACATCAGGATCGGTCTGGTGACGTCGGCTTTTCACTTGAAGCGAAGTGAAACAGAATTTCGAAAATATTTCAGTAATGTGGTCCCCCTGCCGGCAAGCTACCTTTACGCGTCGCCGGCGGGTAATCCCGCCATCCGGTATGTTCCGCAATCGCAATGGCTCGTAAACAACACACTGATTTTGAGAGAGCATGTCAGCAGGCTCTGGTACAAGATTAAAGACATTTGACAGCCGGTGTCTGGCCCGTTTTGATGTCAGGGCAGTTGCTCAACGTATCGCAACAGGAAAAGATTCCTGTTGCGGTGATCAACCCCGGCTGTCCAGTGACATCGCTTGATCTCCAGGAGTCATTCATCAAGATCATGAAGTCAGATCAGGAAACAGGGCTGGTATCACCGGCCTTGTATCAAGACACAATCCGCGGGTCTTAAAGCATCTTCGCCTGGAGAAATGCCTGTTCCATTTCCCGTGAAAGTATTGTATGAAAAATAGCGCCTGAAGGATTGCTCTTTGCCTCTACGCTTGCAAAATATTTTAGAAAAACTGTTTTTGGTGTTTTTCCGGATACAGGGAGTTGAGTAGCATATGGTTATGAATCCGCAATTGAAAAATCCGAAATTCTATTTGATGATCGTAACGGACATTTTCCTTTTTGTCACTGCCCTTGCTTTAGCCTATCTGATTCGATTTGAATTTACGTATGCCCATATCAATGTTCTGCAAATCATAAACCTGCTTTGCTGGATGGTTCCCCTGAAATTTGTCATCTTTCTTGCGGCCGGCCTTTACCGCGGTTTGTGGCGGTTTACCGGCGTGAGGGACTTTTGGCTGATGGGCGGGGCCTGTCTCTTATCGACGGCGCTCATTTTGCTGATTATGCTTTTTGCCACCCGGTTTGAAGGATATTCGCGCGGTGTTTTCATCGCCGACGGCATTATCACCTTCATTCTGACCGGCGGCGTCCGCATGACCATTCGTTCTTTCTATGCCGCGCGGTCGAATCCGATAGCCTATGATTATCAACTGGCCCATACCCGGCTCACCAAGATTCTGATCATCGGCGCCGGGCAGGCCGGCGAAAAAATATTGCGGGAAATCATGGATAATTACCGGCTGCATTATGATGTGGTCGGCTTTATTGACGATAATCCGGATAAGCAGGGGCGGACCATCCACGGGATCAGGGTATTGGGGACTTTAGAGCGCCTGCCTTTGATTTTAAAGAAGGAGAACATTCAACAAATCCTGATTGCTGTTCCTTCGGCCAGCGGCGATCAAATCCGGCGGATCGTGGAAGCCTGCCAGCAGAGTAATATCTCCTATAAAATATTGCCCGGCATCGGCGACCTGATCGACGGACGGGTCAGCGTCAAGTTCCTCCGGGATATCAGCTATGAAGATCTGCTGGGGCGCTCACCGGTTCATCTCAATGTGGAAGGGATCCGCAACTACATCGACGGCAAAACCATCATGATCACCGGCTGCGGAGGCTCCATCGGTTCCGAATTATGCAGGCAGATCATCAAGTATCAACCCAGCCATCTTATCCTGCTCGATTCCAGTGAGACCAATCTGTTTAATATCCAAATGGAAATGAAAAACGAGTATTACTGCCAGCATTGTGAAGCCATTCTGGGGCGGGTCCAGAATGAAGCGCTCATGCACGATGTTTTTAAAAAATATAAGCCCGACGTCGTGTTTCACGCGGCGGCCTATAAACACGTACCGATGATGGAAAAAAATCCCTGGCAGGCTGTTTACAATAATATTGTCGGCAGCCGCGTGCTGATGGAGATGGCCGTCCAGCATAAGGTCAGCCGATTCGTTCTGGTTTCGACGGATAAAGCCGTGCGTCCGACCAACGTGATGGGCGCCAGCAAGCGGGTAACGGAATTGATCATGCAATGCCAGCAGGGCAATGGCACCCGGTTTATGGCAGTGAGATTTGGAAATGTGGTTGGTTCGTCCGGGTCCGTCATCCCCTTCTTCCGCCGGCAGATCGAGCAGGGCGGGCCGGTGACGGTTACACATCCGGAGGTCAACCGTTTCTTTATGACCATCCCGGAAGCGTCGCAGATGATCCTTCAGGCGGGTACAATGGGAGAGGGCGGTGAAATCTTTATCTTGAGAATGGGAACGCCCGTAAAAATTGTCGATATGGCGCGGGACCTGATTCGTCTTTCCGGGAAAGAACCGGATGTGGATATCAAAATTGTCTTTACGGGTTTGCGGGAAGGCGAAAAACTGTATGAAGAACTGATCACGGTGGGAGAGGACATCCTGCCTACGAACCACAAAAAGGTAATGGTTCTCCGGTCCCAAAACTGTTTCAATGGTTCAGGCAATCCACAGGAAGCCAAAAAGCAGCTTTATCTTGAGATTGATGAATTGGTCAAGATAGCGTCACGCCACGACGCAAAGGGCATCAAAGCAAAGCTTAATGATATTATTCCTGAATTTACGCCGCAGGAACATGAAAGTGTTCTTTAAAATAGCTCGTAGCTCGTAGCTGATCATGATTGTGGAGACAATAATATCAAACAGGAATAAAAAATATGAAACAAGTCCTTGTAACGGGAGGGTGTGGTTTTATCGGGTCCAACTTTGTCCGTCACATTCTGCAGCGCTATCCCGATTACCGAATCGTCAATCTGGATAAATTGACATATGCCGGCAATCCCGGTAACTTGACGGATATAGAAAATAATGCCCGGTACCGGTTTGTGAAAGGGGATATTGGCGATGCCGCTCTGGTCCGGCGGATATTTCTTGAAGAGCGAATAGACACCGTCATTCATTTTGCCGCCGAGTCTCATGTGGACCGCAGCATAACGGGACCCGCTGAATTTGTTCAAACCAATATTCTGGGGACTTTTAATCTTCTGGAGGCTGCCCGTGAATCGTGGCTGAAAGACCCGTCAGGCGCGCTGCGCAGGAACTGTCGTTTTCTGCACGTCAGTACGGATGAGGTTTACGGTTCTCTTGGTGAAACCGGCGCATTTCAGGAGACCACCCCTTATGATCCCCGGTCGCCGTATTCCGCCAGTAAAGCATCCTCCGATCATCTGGTCAGCGCCTACTTTCATACATATGATTTGCCGACGCTCATCACCAACTGTTCCAACAATTACGGCCCCTATCAGTTTCCGGAAAAGCTCATTCCGTTGATCATCAACAACGCCCTGCAGGGGAAGTCCCTGCCGGTGTACGGTGACGGCAGGAATGTCCGTGACTGGCTGTATGTCGTCGATCACTGTGAAGCGATCCTGACGGTCGTAGAGCGCGGGAAAATCGGGGAGACATATAACATCGGCGGCAACAGCGAAAAGCAGAACATTGAAATTGTGCACACCATTTGTGATATTCTGGATGAAATAATCGGCCGTTTGCCGGACGGCCATGACAGACGATCGCTGATTACATACGTTAAAGACCGCGCCGGACATGATCGACGCTACGCCATCGACGCCGCCAAAATCCGCACTGAACTGGGTTGGGTTCCCAAGGTCGATTTTACCGACGGCATGCGAAGGACCGTAGAATGGTACCTGGACCATAAAGACTGGATCGCCTCCGTAACCGACGGCAGCTACCGCGAATATTACGAAAAAATGTACGGAGATAGATAGTGGATAGTGGATGGTGAATAGTGAATAGTGAATAGTGAATAGTGAATAGTGAATAGTGGATGGTTGATGGTGGATGGATGAAAGATTATAAGGAATTGGAGGTTTGGAAAAAAGGGATTTCTCTGGTTTTGAAAATATATGAGATTACAAAAATATTTCCTAAAGAAGAACGTTATGCATTGACGGACCAGATAAAAAGAGCAGCCGTATCCATACCATCCAATATTGCTGAAGGAGCATCAAGGAACACCACCAAAGAATTTGTTCAGTTTCTATACATTGCACTGGGTTCTGCTTCTGAATTGGAGACACAAATCATTATTGCTGAAAAATTGGGTTATATTAAGAGTGAACAAGTATTGCATTCTGAAATCACAGCAATCAGAAAGATGTTGAACGCATTAATCACAACATTGAAAAAGAAATATATATAGATCGGTGTTTGTTTATGGATGCCCCTAGCTATCCACCATTCACCATCCACTATGCGCGATATTTCCGGAGGAAAAACCATGTCAGGTATTCAAAAAGGAATTATTTTAGCCGGCGGCGCGGGCAGCAGACTGTATCCGTTGACTCTGGTGGCCAGCAAACAATTGCAGCCGGTTTATGATAAACCGATGATCTATTATCCACTGGCCACGTTGATGATGGCGGGGATTCGCGACATTCTCATTATCTCCACACCGCAGGACACCCCCCGTTTTGAAGATCTGCTGGGTAGCGGCGACCGCTGGGGAATCCGGCTGTCCTACAAGGTGCAGCCGGAGCCCAAAGGCATTGCCCAGGCGTTCCTGGTGGGTGAAGAATTTATCGCGGGCGACGCTGTTTGTCTGATTCTGGGAGACAACATTTTTTACGGTCAGATGGACATCCATAAAATCGTCCAGGAATTCCAGGACGGCGCGGTCATCTTCGGTTACTATGTCAATGATCCCGAGCGATACGGCGTCGTGGAGTTTGACGCAGCGGGAAAGGCGGTCAGCATTGAGGAAAAGCCGGTCAGGCCCAAATCCAATTATGCCGTTCCGGGGTTGTATCTTTATGATCACAACATCACGCAGATTGCCAGGGCAATGAAACCATCGGCGCGCGGTGAATTGGAAATCACGGATGTCAATATGGATTATTTGAGGCGCGGCGGCCTGCATGTGGTTCCCCTGGGACGCGGCATTGCCTGGCTGGATACAGGCACGCACACCAGCCTTTTAGAAGCCAGCCATTTCATCGGAATGCTGGAAGCGCGGCAGGGATTGAAGATCGCCTGTCTCGAAGAAGTCGCTTACCGGCTGGGCTTTGTGGATAAAAAGAAAATGAAGCAGGTGATTGAAGAAACGCCTAAATCGTCTTATCGGGATTATCTGGAAAGAATTCTGAAGGAAAAATCATACCATGAATATCAGTAGGACCGATATCCCCGATGTCCTGGTCATCGAACCGCGCGTCTTCGGCGACGCCCGGGGATTCTTCTATGAAAGCTTCAACCAGAGGCTCTGGCAGGAAAAGACCGGTCTTGCCGTGACTTTTGTCCAGGACAACCACTCCCTTTCCGGGAAAAATGTTCTGCGCGGTCTTCACTACCAGATCGGGCAGCCCCAGGGAAAGCTGGTGCGGGTCGTCCGCGGCGCCGTCTTTGATGTGGCGGTGGACATCCGTAGGTCTTCTGCGACCTTCGGCCGGTGGGTGGGATTCGAGCTGTCCCAGGACAATCGCCGGCAGATGTGGATTCCCGAAGGTTTTGCTCATGGCTTCCTGGTGTTATCCGACACGGCGGAATTTCTCTATAAAACGACCGACTACTGGTCGCCTCAATACGAACGGACGATTCTCTGGAAAGACGCCGACCTGGCCATTCGCTGGCCACTGCAAAACCCTCCCATTCTTTCATCCAAAGATGCCGACGGCACACCCTTCAAAGATGCGGAGACGTTTTCATGAGATGTGTGGCCGTTGCTCCCGACCACCGAAGGATTTAGTTGTTTTTTGCCCTTCGTTTTTTTCATTTTTTCCTTTGACATTATCAAATTAATTGATTATTAAGTGCCGCGTTCACTCCATGAACATATTCTCTGGTTATGATGATGCACAAGAAGAAAAAAGAAACGGATGAAACGTTGATGCTTCTGAGGGCGATCAATGCGAATCCCCATCTGACGCAGCGCGATCTTTCCGTGCGTCTGGGCCTGAGCTTGGGCAAGATCAATTTCCTCATCAGGGCAATGATTGAGGATGGTTTGATCAAGGCGGATAACTTCAAGAATTCCAAGCACAAAAATTCCTATTTGTATTTTTTGACGCCGAGAGGAATTGAAGAAAAAACAAAAATCACCCACCATTTTTTAAAACGGAAAATGGTGGAATACGAAAAGCTGGAAGAAGAAATCCAGCAGTTGAAGAAAGAAGTTGACCTTTTGGGCATGTCGGTTACCGGCCAGGAAAAGAATTAACTGAAGGGCAGAGCCTTCTTACCGGGGCTTAATCTTAAATGTTAAAACCTTAAGACTGCTTTTTATTAAAGACCTTTTGGCTTCCGTGTAACCCAGAGTGCGGAGCTGTATCAAGTCCGAAGCTTCGCATACCTGAAGCAACGGTCCCGGCGATGTTTCATATGAGAAAATATTTTCTAAAACTTTGGAATTCACCGACTTTTACCACCTGGGGAGCCTTTCTTTCCAGGCCCTTGTCGTTGCTGTTATTAACGCCGCTTATTCTCCATAAGTTTAGTGCGTCGGAGATAGCGCTCTGGTATTTGTTCGGGATCTTCATGGGATTTCAATCCCTGGCTAATCTGGGGTTCAACTCGGTATTCATCCGGTCAGTCGGTTTCGCGATGGGAGGAGCGAAATCAATTGGAATCTTTAAAGACAACACCCTGGTGGAAACCGATCATGAACCCAATTGGGATCTGATAAAAATAATTATTCAAAATACCAAGCTTATATATATGTTGCTTGCGCTGTTCTTTGTAGTGGTTTTATCCGTATTCGGGACCTGGAGTTTAATCAAGCCAATTTCGCAGGTAGCCAGGCAGCAGGAAATCTGGCTTTCCTGGATTACGGTTGTTCTGGTGTCGGGATTAAGCATCTATTCGGATACTTTCAAAATATATCTGCGGGGCACGGATAATGTAGCGTTGGTGATGCGTTGGGAAACGCTTTTTAATATGCTGGCTATATTGAGCGCTTCCGTGGTTTTGTTTATGACGGGAAGTTTCCTTTATACGATTCTATCCAATCAAATATGGCGGGTCATCAATTTCATCCGAAATTATTATCTGTCTCGTTTTGTGAATGAAAAACGGTATAGGGAATTCAAGGGATATCGATATGACAAGGAAATATTCCTGGCCATCTTGCCGAGTTCGTGGAGAACCTGGTTGAGTCACTTGATGTCATACGGTCTGATGCAGTTGACCGGCGTATATTACGCCCAGATCGGTGAAAGTGCTTCAGTCGCGACCTATCTTTTTTCTTTAAGAATCATCAATGTCATTGATGATTTTTCCAATGCTCCTTTTTATAGTCACCAGCCAAGATATGCCAGGCTGTTTGCTCAAAATAATTTTAAAGAGCTTAAAAAAATCGTCACCAATAAAATGTTTTTAACCTATATGACCTTTGCTGTGTCGTGTGCTTTAGCCGGAATTTTTGGCGATATTGTTCTACCTCTCATCAAAAGCAATATTACATTTGCGAATCCTTTGTTGTGGGGTTTAATGTGTATGGGCTATTTCTTAAAGCGATACACATCGCTGCATTTACAGTTTTATCAAATCACCAACCATATTGTTGCCCATACGGTCAATATCGTTCAAGGTCTTATTATCCTGCTTTTCGTTGCACTCTTTGTCAGTACTTATGGGGTCTATTCATTCCCCTTATCTCTGATTATTGCGAATTTATTATTTGGCGTGTGGTATGCGTCCCATAAATCACACAAAAGATATGAATATAATCTCTGGGAATTTGAACTGAAAACATCCATCGTACCATTTATCATTGTTCTTTCAGTCTCGCTTTTAACTTATTTTATCGCATAAGGTGATCATCATGCTCAAACTCATTGAAAAATTTAATAATAATATTCAATTGCTGAAAAAAGGGGAATACGACACAGTCTGGAAAAAAATAACAGGATTGTTCAGGAAGATACGAGTCGCATTAACGCGTAATTATTTCAGTGCTTCGAAATGGAAAAGCATCAAGAATAAATATCCCGGCCAGCGGGCCTTTTTAATCGGCAACGGACCCAGTTTGAACAAGACGCCCTTATATCTTTTAGCCAATGAATATACGATGTGTTTTAACAGGTTCAATTTGATGTTCGAAAGACTGAGCTGGCTGCCGACGATGTATTCGACGACTGATGAACGTGTCGCCATGGATATTGCGGACGAAATAAATTCTTTTGTTCCCCGGATTCAGTATGCCTTCTTTCCGGATAAAGATCCCAACATCGGCCATAACATTAAAAAAATAATCAAGAACCGTGAAAACATCTTCTGGCTGTTCCTTACGGGGCGAAAGTTTTCCAGTAAGCTGCCCAGGGCTGCGGTGCACGGTACTGTGGCCCTCGCCGGACTGCAAATCCTGGCTTACATGGGATTCAGGGAAATCTATCTGATCGGCGTGGACATGGATTATACGACTCCTAAAAACATCATTAAAGAAAACGACCGGGACTGGACCTCTCAGGCAGATGATGATCCGAACCATTTCGATCCGCGATATTTCGGGAAAGACAGAAAATATCATAAACCGAGGATCGATGATATCGTTGCCCCCGGTTACGCGGCGGCCAAAAAATATTTTGATGCGGCAGGTGTAAAGATTATTAATGCCACGGTGGGCGGCAAACTGGAGATTTTTCCGCGGGTCGAGTTTAATTGTTTATTCAGCTATACCATGGAAGAAGAACTGCACCTGCTGCTGGGTGAACGCTACAAGCCCGGCTCGCAATCATTAATGGAAAATTTCCCTGATGCAAAAATTCTCCGGGATGCAAAAGATTGGGATGACTCCTATCATCAGGTGATCGTTAATGGCGAGGAAGGACTGAAATTAATTCCTAACGTTATACTCACCCACCTGCCTCTTGGTCCCTTTCATAATCAATATATTTTCTTGAAAAGGGAAGTCGGTTGAGTAAGTCCATTCATCAGTGTCGGCGCCCTGAAGAGGACTTAAAGATCACGTAAAACTGCTGAAGCACCGTGAGAGCCATAAACTGCGAGGCGATTGTTTACATGAAGTATTTCAAAAAAATTATCGGCACGATCAAAAACGAAGGCATCATGGCTTTAGCCGATAAGCTCATACTCAAAATCAAATACTGGTATGTAAGATATTTTTTTGAAGACCAGGCGGAAATAAACAGGTGGAAGGAACTTCATAATAAATATCGGGGCCGGCGGGTATTCCTCATCGGCAACGGACCCAGTTTAAACAAAATGCCGCTTTACCTGCTTAAAGACGACTATACGATGTGCTTCAATCGCTTTTATATCATGCATGAAAGACTTAACTGGACGGCTGATTTCTATTTGACTGTAGATGATCTGGTGCTGGACGATCTTGTTAAAGAGATTGATGACATGTCCGGCAATTTTGATTATTTATTTTTTCCGGATATTCATGTAAAAGGCGGAAACTTTAAGCAGCGCATCAAGCCCAATCATAAAATATACTGGATCAGGCACATACTGGGGCAGGGGTTTTCCAAAGAACTGCCCTGCGTCAACCCGGGGGGATCGGTTATTTATGAGGGCATGCAGATCCTGAGTTATCTGGGCTTTG
Source organism: Deltaproteobacteria bacterium (assembly GCA_036528635.1). Lineage (GTDB taxonomy): Bacteria > Desulfobacterota > Syntrophia > Syntrophales > Smithellaceae > UBA8904. Next base: position 70,754 of record JAIGNE010000018.1, on the reverse strand, counting down.
ATGAGATCTACCTGATCGGCGTTGATATGAACTTTCAAATCCACAAAACCGCAAAAATGATCAGGGAAAAAGGCACGGACATTGTTTCGCTGAAAGATGATGACCCCAACCACTTTGATCCGAGATATTTCGGCACCAACAGAAAATATCACCAGCCGGAGGAGTATGTCATAAAAAAAATCATGAATTCATTGGATTACATAGGTGAAAATGCGAAACGCTACGATGTTAACATTATGAATGCGGGATACGAAAGCAAGGTGGAAAGTTTTCCCAAAACAAATTTTGAGGCCCTGTTTTCTTATTCTCCAGGCGATAAATACAAACTGTTCCTGGAATGCATGGTTAAAAATTCAAAATTCACATCACTCGAGGAATTTGAAAAAAATGGCACTTTCATCCCGGACGAAAGAGGGTGGAACAGCGAACTCGTGCATTTTTATGTCAATGAAGAAGATGGAATAAAGCTTATTAATAAAGCGATATTTACACATATACCCCTTGGACCCTATAACGGCCGCTACTATTTTATCAGAAGATCAATCACCGGTAAGTCAGATTGCCCGGCAATCTGTGAATAAAAAACGGAGGACCTCATGAAAGATAAGATTCTTGTTTCACCCTCTTCCTTTGGACAGGTCAGCAGCGCTCCTGTTGATCTGCTGCGGAAGCATGATTTTGAAATCGTCGACAATCCTTTCGGCCGAAAGCTGACGGAAGACGAAGTCATCCAATTGGGAAAGGATTGTGTTGGAATTGTCGCCGGAGTGGAACCCCTTACGGCGAGAGTCATGGACGAATTGCCCGGATTGAAGTGTATCAGCCGGGTCGGCGTGGGGATGGACAACGTGGATTTGGAATATGCCAAATCAAAAAACATTGCCATTCATAACACCCCGGATGGTCCAACCCGCGCGGTGGCTGAATTAACCATCGGCATGACATTGGCGCTGCTTAGAAGAATTCCTCAGGCCGATGCCAACCTGAAGAAAAAAATTTGGAAAAAGGAAACCGGCAATCTCCTGTTCGGGAAGAAGGTGGGTATTGTCGGGCTCGGGAGAATCGGGAGACTGGTCGCCGAATTATTTCGCGGACTGGGGAATACGGTGGTCGGATTCGATCCCTTTATCGACCGCGATTGGGCTTCAAAAAACCATGTGGAAATACTCGCGTTTGACGATGTGCTTTCCGTGTCCGATATCGTTACGCTTCATGTGTCTTCCGGTAAAAATAAGGCCCCCCTTATCGGCGAAAAAGAACTTAACCTTCTTAAACGGGAAGCATTTCTTATTAATATTGCCCGCGGCGGCGTCGTGGATGAGGATGCGCTTTACAAAGCCCTCTCGACCGGTCATCTTGGCGGAGCCGCCATTGATGTCTTTTCCGCCGAACCCTATGAAGGTCCGTTATGCACCCTGGAGAATGTTGTCCTGACGCCGCATTTGGGGTCGTATGCGAAAGAAGGAAAAGTTAAAATGGAAGAAGATGCCGCACAAAACCTGATTAATGCGCTGAGGTGATAACTGCCGCCGGGGAATATTTGTTTTCAGATCAAGAGATCACCTGAGGAATAACGAGAATGTTAAAGTTAATGCTGGCCAAAACCTATCGAACATTTAAAAAAGATGGTGTGGCAGCCGTTTTCACCAAATCGTTGAATAGAATTTATTCCATGTATAAAAGAATCAATGTAAACGATGCTGAAGAGGTGGAACGCTGGCGTCATCTGAAAAACAAATACACGGGGAAAAGAGCCTTCATCGTGGGCAACGGGCCCAGCCTGAACAAGACCCCCCTCTATTTGCTGAAAAATGAATATACGATGTGCTTCAACCGATTTTTTATCATGAACGAAAGGATCAACTGGGACCCGACGTTTTATGCGACAACCGACAATATCGTCTTGTCGGACATCCTCGGGGAAGTTGTGGAATTCATACCCCGGACGCATTATTCATTTCTGCCGGATATTCATTTCCGGGGGGATAATTATATTGAAAAGATCGGGCGGATCGATAACCTGTACTGGCTTCAGCAGCAGCATGGAGAAGGATTTTCACAGGATTTACCGAAGATATTCCCCGGAGGGACCGTGATTTATGAGGGGTTTCAGATTCTCAGGTATCTCGGATTTCAGGAGATCTATCTGGTCGGAGTCGACCTGAATTATAAAATACACGATTCGGTAAAATACCTGAAAAAGAGAGGGCTGGATATAGAATCGCAGAAAGATGATGATCCGAATCATTTCGATCCACGGTACTTCGGCAAGAACAAAAAGTACCATCAGCCGGAAGAGACCGTGGTCCAGAATATTTTCAGGAACTTGAAATATCTTTCCGGCATCCTTCCGGAACTGGATTTAAAAATCATCAATGCCGGATATGACAGCAAACTGGATTATTTTCCCAAAGCCGATTTTCTGCAAGTCGTGGACCTTTCTTCTCAGGAAAGAGAAGATTTGTTCCTGCAATGCTTATCTAAAGCATCGGAGTACCGCACCATCCATGCCTTTGAATCAAAAAATCCCAGGATAGACGGCGGCAATCATTTTCAACCATCAAACGAGGCTGACTTCTTCATCGATCTGGAAGGCGCTTTGCCACTCATTCCCAAGGCAATATTCACTCACATTCCCATCGGTCCGTTTGATCATAAATATTATTTCATCAGGAGGAGGCATTAGATCAGTCATGATTAGCAACGTGGGTATAATAGGTTATGGCCGTATGGGCCAGATCAGGCACCAGGCCATCGATGAACTGGGATGTGCTAAGGTGATAGCGATTTCAGAACCGTCCATGGGGGCCGAATTCAAGTCTATTCGAAATCTTACGCATGAAGAAATTATTAATGATCCCCGGATCAACATGATTATTGTTTGCACGCCCAACTTTTTAAACAAAGAATTGACGATTCGTTCCCTGCTGGCCGGCAAACATGTATTTTGTGAAAAACCACCCTGCTTCACCGGCAAAGACATGGAAGAGATCATTGCCGCGGAAAAACAATCCGGCAAAAAACTCATGTATGGTTTTAATCACCGTCACCATGACAGCATCGTCCGCATGAAAGAAATTGTCAACGCCAAAACATACGGGAACATTTTGTGGATGCGCGGCCGATACGGGAAAAGTGTAACGAACGATTTTTTCAATAACTGGCGCGCTAAAAAGGAATTGGCCGGGGGAGGAATCCTGATGGATCAGGGCATTCACATGCTTGATTTGTTCCTTTACCTGGGGGGTGATTTTGATACGGTAAAGGCCGAGGTTTCCAACCTTTACTGGAAGCTGGATGTGGAAGACAACGCCTTTGTCATATTAAAAGATTCGAAAACGGGCATTGTCGCAAACCTGCATTCCACCATGACCCAATGGCGTCATTTGTTTTCTCTTGAAGTCTTTATGGAAAAAGGTTACATGGTCTTAAACGGCTTGATTACTTCCACAATGTCTTACGGAGAAGAAATATTATCCATTGCCAAAAACCGGTCGCAGGCTCCGGCGGCCACGTGGAAAGATGAAGTACAAACTCAATATCTTACCAATAACAGCTGGCGCTACGAGATGGAGCATTTCTGCAATGCCGTTAAGAGTGATACGCCCATCACGTGCGGTAACTCTGAAGATGCCCTCAAACTGATGCGGATTATTGACAGGATATACGAGTCGGGGACTTAAGCTGAAATCTTCCCAAATCATGGTCTGATCGGCCATCGCTGCCGGCAGCATTGATTTGGGGGGATTAAGAATAAAATGCGGAATGTCGATAAAAAGTTGTTTGAAACCAAACTTTTCAGATATTGAATGAGGGAGGGTGAAAATGAAAAGCGATGGAGCAGTAATATATTTCAGCAGGTTGATTTCCAGGGCAGGCATTATTTTATCTTCGTTACTGGTCGCCGGTCTGTTGATCAGCCAGGCAGGTCATGCCGCACCCTATCATCCGACTTCCAAGACGGTGAATTACAAGTGCCTGTTCAACCATGAACTGCTGATCGTTTCCTACAAGAAACAGAACAGTCCGGAGCATATCCAGTCTTTTATCGCCAAGCTCAAAGACACGGATGTGGATGTGATCACGTGCTGCCCGACCATGTGGCGTACGAACTTGTATCCGTCCAAAGTTGATGGCGGGTGGAAAAAGTATTCATCATCCAAGCCGCTAAGCAAATTTCCTGCCCACGATTACATGATGCGGTATCTTCAGTCCGGCGGTGACCCGGTGAAGGATACCCTTGATGCGGCCCGCAAATACGGGAAAGATTTTTTCATATCTTACCGCATGAACGACCACCATTATGTGGATGATCCGGAGTGGCCCAGCCACAACGCCTTCTGGCGTGAGCACCCCGAGTATTGGCTGGGGAATTCCAAAGAATCACCCTACACCAGGAGTGACAGGGTGCGTCTTTTCAACTATCTTTTGGCTCCCGTCAGAGACTACTATTTTTCAATCATTGAGGAACTGTGCACAAATTACGACGTGGATGGCGTCGAACTCGACTTCCAGCGCTTCCCGAAATTTTTCCCCAGTGACCGCATGGATGAAGGCACAAAAGTCATGACCGCGTTTGTTGTCCGCATCAGGACCATGATGGACAAAATCGGCAAAGAGCGGGGAAAAACGTTGAAGCTCTGCGTGAAAGTGCCTGAAACGCTGGCTAAATGCAAAGAGGCCGGGCTTGATGTGCCGGAATGGGACCGGCGCGGACTGATCGACATGATCAACATCTGCTCATTCTACAGGCATACGATGGAACTGGGCATCGAAGAGTTCAAAGCCAATACCAAGCGCGCCAAGATTTACGGCGAGATGAACTACGTGACGGACCAGAGCAAGGCGAATAAGAAGACCCGCCGCTACACAACCATAGAGATTTACCGTGCCACGGCACTGAACTTTTTCTATCGGGGCGTCGACGGTCTGAGCTTCTTCAATTACGACTATGTTCCCGAAGCGCTGCGTGAATCCATGACGGAAGGGTTGAAGCGGATAACGGATGTGGAATTTCTGAAAACCGTTCCTAAGGACTATGTTGTCTATCCCAACTTCGGCACCTTTCCGGCGACGAATGAAAAGGCGTTTGACGTGATTATTCCCGACGACACTTCCAAAGTCAAGTTCGAGCGGGCTGTGATGAGAGTTGAAACAAGAGACAATTCAGAGGATGTGCAAATTGGCGTCTGGTTAAACGGGAAGAAAATCAGCGACTCTGCGTTCAATGCGACGGAACTTTTTCCGCCCCTGGAACAGAATGACAGCTACCCGACCCGCCAGGAACTGAAGTTCTATGCCGTGCCGCTTTCGTATCTGATTCCGGGCAAGAACCGGATAGAAATCAAAAACCTTGATAAGCAGGATAAGAAGAAAAAGACCATTCTTTACTCAATGGAACTGGCCTTGTACCTGCCCAGGAAAGATGCCGAGCGACCCGGGATGGACAAGATGGACAAGATAGACAAGATGGATAAGAAAGAAAAAAAGGGCAAAAAGGACAAGGATTGGAAATAATGCCTCTGTTTTCTTAAGATATGTTGAAAATAAATCTAAACCATGGGGATTGATCGATTGATGGTCCTTCTGGCGTGAAAGGAAAAAAACATGCTTCATTTGAAGAGAAAAGAATCCATACAAACTTATTTCACCGATTATCGGAAAAGGCTCGACAACCTGCTGGATCAGGTCAACCTCGATGATCTCGAGAAAGTCATTGCCGCGATGGCAACCGCCTTTAAAAACGGCAAGACCGTTTATGTCTGCGGCAACGGAGGCAGTGCCGCCACGGCCTCGCACATGCAGGCCGACTTCATGTTCTTCGTTCGTTATTTTACGAAATTCAGGCCTAAAGTCAGAGCATTAACCGACAATGTTCCGATGCTGACCGCCGTAGGCAACGATACATCCTTTAATGATATTTTCATCGAACAATTGAAAGGTCATTTTGAAGAGGGAGATGCGATCGTCTGTATTTCAGCCAGCGGCAACTCGGAGAATGTGGTTAAAGCCGCTCAGTATGCCAATGAACATGGCGGGACATCCATCGGTTTTATTGGATTTACCGGAGGAAAACTTAAAGAAACGTGTACCGTCTCTTTATACACGCCCAACCCCAAGGGGGATTACGGCCCTATTGAAGATCTGCACATGATTTACGACCATCTGATTGTAAATTATTTATCGCAGGATAAAGAATTTTTATCGATTAAGGAAAAAATATGATTATCGATTTTAAAAATAAAGTTGCCCTCGTGACGGGTGGAACCATGGGCATCGGCAAAGCCATCGCCGATGCTTTGTATGATAACGGGGCATCCCTGATCATCACGGGCGTGGAGAAAGAGCTGGTTGATCAGATCAATGCCGAAAAAAATCCCAGAAAAGCATGCCATTACGTCGACTTTTCTTCCGATGAGGGGACCGCCGCTTTTCTTCTTCTGCTGGGGCAATTCGACAAAATCGACATCCTGGTCAACAATGCCGGAATTAACATTGTCAAGCCGAACAGGGAAACGTCCATCGGCGATTTCAACATCATGAACAGCATCAACCTGAAAGCCCCGTACCTTCTGGCCCGGGAAGTCAGCAAGCTGATGATTAAAAATCATTACGGACGCATTGTGAATATATCGTCCATCTGGAGCGTGAAAACCAGGCATTCCCGTTCATTATATACGACAACGAAAAGCGCCCTGGTCGGCCTGACCAAAACATTGTCCGTGGAATTAGGCGAACACGGCATCCTGGTGAATGCGGTGGGGCCCGGTTTTACAATGACGGAGCTGACCATTAAAACAAACACACCCGAAGATCTGGTGCGCCTGGCGGAACTGGTCCCCGTGAAAAGGCTGGCCCAGCCGGCCGAGATTGCCAATTTTGTTGCTTTCCTGTCCAGCGAGTTGAACACGTACATTACGGGACAGAATTTAATTATTGATGGAGGATTCACCAACGTATAATTTCAAAGTAAAATCGGTCATTCACGATTACGACGTTCAATTCATTGATGACTTGCGGGCGACCCTGGAAGGTCAATTAAAGGAAGGCGACTTTATTATCATCGATAATAAAGTCAAGGATCTTTACAAAAATGACCTGTCTTCAACACTCGAAAAGTTTCAATCGATAGGCATAGACGCCGTTGAGCCTCAAAAAAGTTATCAGGGGATCATTCCCGTCATTCAAACCCTGATTGATCAGGGCTTCCGAAAAAATCACCGCCTCGTGGCCATCGGCGGCGGCATTACGCAGGATGTTACGGCCTTCATCGCGTCCATCATGTATCGGGGGGTGCAATGGATTTTCTTTCCCACCACCCTCCTGGCGCAGGGCGACAGCTGCATCGGAAGCAAGACGTCCATCAATTTCGGCGACTATAAAAACCAGATCGGGGGATTTTATCCCCCCAACGCCATCTTCATCTTCCCGGCTTTCGTGGATACGCTCACGCCGGCGGAAATGAAATCCGGCATGGGCGAAATGTTGCATTATTTCATCGTTTCGGGTAAAGAGGACTTCGAAATGTACAAGGGGCTTTATCTGAAGGCCTTTGATGATAAAACTGCACTGTCCCGGATCATTGCCCGAAGTCTTGAAATAAAAAAAGGGTATATCGAGGTCGATGAATTTGACCAGAATGTCCGCCAGGTCTTCAATTACGGCCACTCATTCGGTCATGCGATTGAATCCCTGACCCGCTATCGCGTTCCGCACGGAATTGCCGTCGGTTTCGGAATGGATATGGCCAATTACATTTCGGTAAAAATGGGATTGATTTCAGAAACGATCAGGGAGGAAATCAGACAAGTGATCGCCCCGATCATCGCCGGTTACGCCATCAACGACATTGAGATCAATCAATTCCAGAAAGCGTTGAGCAAGGATAAGAAAAACGTAGGAACGAAGCTGGGCCTTATCCTCAATAAAGGCTATGGCCGGATTTTTAAAAACGTCACGGAGGCCGATGAACAATTTGCCCGGTGGCTGAAAGATTATTTCGCGAAAGAACTTGGTTAGAAAGGGGACTGTGATGATTGTCGATCAATTAAAAAATATTGAAATCTATAAGGGGCTTTCCCCGGATATTTACGCAGGCCTGCAATTTTTAGCGAAGGCCAATCCTGACATTCAAGTGGGCACCTATCCGGTCAACGCCAACGTCAAGGCCCTTGTCAGCGAATACATGACCATCGAGCATTTCGAAAGAGGATATGAAGCGCATAAGCATGTCATCGATATTCAATACCCCATCATCGGTTTAGAGCGGATCAAGTGGTCTCCCATTGAGGGCATGACCGTGAATATCCCTTATGAAGAAGAAAACGACCGGACGTTTTATAAAAACCCGTCACCGCAAATGATCAACGTGGACATCGGGAACGGTATTTTTGCGATCATGTTTCCCGACGACGGGCATGGTCCGCAGCATTTTGTCCATAAACCGGAATTAATAAAAAAAATCACGATGAAGGTTTCCATATGATGAGAAGAATCCCACCCATTAAGGCTCTTGTTCCCATGAAGGGCCACTCAGAGCGCGTCCCCGACAAAAATATCCGTCTGCTTGCCGGTAAGCCGGCGTTTCACTGGATTATGGAATCTTTGAGCAAGAGTAAATACATTGATGAAATCATCATCAATACCGATTCCCGGGAGATTGCCAAAAACGCGACGGAGCATTTCAAAGTAACGATTCTGGAAAGGCCGGATTTCTTGCTGGGCGACATGGTCAGCATTCAGCCTTTGATTGAATATGATCTGTCTCAAACCAACGGCGACTACTACCTGCAGACCCATAGTACAAACCCTCTGGTCAAAACGGAAACCATCAACAAGGCCATCGAGGCATTTTTTGCCCAGACCGAACATGATGCCCTGTTTACCGTGACCCCGGTGCAAAGCCGGTTTTTCTGGGCCGACGGGTCGCCAATCAATCATGACCCCCAGCATTTGATCAGGACCCAGGACCTGGAGCCCATTTACGAGGAAAACTCCTGTTTTTATATTTTTTCAAAAGAAACGAATCATAAAACAAAAAACAGGCTGGGATCCAACCCGATGATGTTTCCGATGGAAGGGCTGGAAGCCACCGACATTGATGATATGGAAGATTTTTACTGGGCCGAATATTTGCTGAAAAGAAAAAATTCACTATGAGCCGTCACATCTGCTTATCTCATATCATCTCGCAGGATACGCCTTCCTACGGCAACCGGGACCGCATTTTTATCAGGACCAATTCGGCCATTCAAAAAGGCGACAGCTCCAATTCATCGGCCTGGATCTTCTCCAATAACCACATCGGCACGCATATTGATTCACCCTATCATGTCAATCAGGACGGGAAAAAGACCTACGAGATACCCGTGGATGATTATGTTTTTAATCATGTCCGGCTGGTGGACATCCCCTGCACCGGGGCCAGATTAATCGGCATTGAAGATTTCAAAAAAGCGGCCCCCCTGGGCCGGGACATGGAGCTGCTGCTGATCCGGACCGGTTTTGAAAATTTAAGGCATGAGGAATGTTACTGGAATGATAACCCGGGAATCGCTCCGGAGTCGGCAAATTATCTCCGTGAAAACTATCCCGACCTGCGCTGCATAGGATTTGATTTCCTTTCTTTAACCTCCTGGAAATACAGAGTGGAGGGCCGTCAAAGCCACAAAGAATTTCTTTGTCCCGCACCCGGGCAAAAGGTCCTGATGGTCATTGAAGATATGTCTTTGAAAGCGGCCGGCAATAAAATCAACTGGGTTGTTGTGGCGCCATTCTTTGCCGAAGACGGCAATGGCGGTACCGTAACAGTTTTTGCAAATCAGGAAATTTAGGACACTATGAAAAACCAGAATCTGAAACAACAATTAAAGAACAGGGAAAACACCGTTGGTTCCTGGATCACCATTGGTCATCAGGCCATCATTGATATTTTATCCGAGGCGGGATTCGAGTGGCTGACGATTGACCTGGAGCATACGGCGATTGATTATCACGAAGTCCAGATCCTCATCGGATTCATTCAATCCCACGGGATGGCCGCGCTGGTCCGGGTCGGCAAAAATGAAGAAGTCGTAATCAAGCGGGTTCTCGATGCCGGGGCCGACGGCGTGATTGTTCCGATGGTTTGCTCCCGGGAAGACGCGAAAATGGCGGTGGAATTTGCAAAATACCCGCCGGTCGGGAAAAGAGGCGTCGGCCTCAATCGCGCACAGCGCTATGGGTTTGGTTTTGAAGAATACAAAAAATGGGTGGACGAAAAATCAGTCGTGATTGCCCAGATCGAACATATCGACGGCGTCCGGAACATTGAAGAAATTATCGAGACCGAGGGAATCGACGGCATCATTATCGGTCCCTATGATCTTTCCGGTTCGCTGGGCATACCGGGAGAATACAATAAACCCGTTGTTCAGGAAGCCCTGGCCAAAGTGGAAAAAGTCTGTCTGGCTCACGGCAAGAGCATGGGATATCATGTCATAGAGCCCGACAGCGCCTTAATCATTGAAAAGCAAAAGGCCGGATATAATTTTATCGCTTTCAGCACCGACTTTCTGTTCTTAGGCAGAAAAGCAGCAGAGGAAATGAACAAGTTGAAACGGCCGGCATAAGTGCGAAACGGCTCCCGTGTTCATGCGGGAGCTTCACATCACCGACTCACCAGGACACGCCTCACGGATCAACACTCTCCTGCGGGCCGCCATAGCCGGCGCCAATCAATACAGACGATAACCTGATCCTTGTGATTTAACCGCATAGTCAAGTTTGAATTCAGTCTGCCGATATAAACGGCGAGGAACCCATGAAAGCAATTTTTTTTGAATCGAATGCCACTCTGATGGCCAAGAACCTGCTTCCGATTGCCAATGTCCTGAACAGTAAGGAAAAGAATTTCACGGCAACATTTATCAGCGCCGAGATAGCCAGCAATGTTGACGCTGAAATGGAGCGTAAGGCCATATCCGCGATGACCAGCCGGAAGAATTTTAAATTTGTGATATTGAAATCATTTAATCATCAGAAAATTAAAAATTTCCTGGAACAGGAAAAGCCGGACATCTTCTTTATTGATTGCTATCGGATCATTGACCAGCTGTGGGTTGGAGCGGCCAATTCGCTTGGCATTCAGACATGCCTCCTGCAGCATGGTTTTGAGCCGGATTCAGCATACTACAAACTTTTTTCCATCGTCACCAAGTTCGGCAAGGGATTAAGATTGGCGAATGCATCTTATCATTTATCCCGTTTATTGAACGTAAGTTTTGTTACGCTCTTTTATCAATATTTCAAATATATCTATACGGGAACGCCGCTCAAAAATACCTTCCTGGGCGCCGAAGCCCTGCACCCTGCAAAAGTTTTCCTGTATTCCGAATACTATAAAGAATTCTGGAATAATAAATACGGGTTTTCCGCAGAAAAAGCGGAAGTGATCAGCTACCCGGATTTTATGCTGATTGAGCGCGTTAAAAAAATGAAGCGCGAAACAGCTTTATGTTACATCACGCAGACGCTGGTGGAAGACGGCAGAATGAAGAAAAAGGAATTCCTGAAGCTTATGGAAGCGTATAAAAAAATTGCCGAAAAAGTTGATAAATTTGTTATCAAGCTGCATCCGCGCGGCAATCCTGCTTTGTACAAGATGTTTGACGGGATGCCCAATGTGCTGATTACCCGGGAATTTCCGAATTGTTCAGCCTACCTGACACACTATTCTTCCATGGCGTTTGTCGCCGCCTTTTTATCGGATGCCGTCATCTTCCATGAATTGGAAGGACATCCCACGCCGGGCATTTACGAGGCGATTCCGATCGCCACTGTAAAAAACGCAATGGATATACTCGATGTTTACAACGGCAGTAAAACAAAGGCAGAACCGGATATCGATGTCCAAAGGAAGAAACTGGATTATTATGCCAGTTTTGACGGCATTGATATTTATGAAACAATCTATAAAAGCCTGAAGCGCCAGCGTGGAGCGTCGCCCATCCAGCCATGATGAGCCGGATTTGTCCGCCGGTTCAATAAGAACAATATCAAGATACCTTTGGTTTTTGAATCCGGACACAACTGCATGACTGATTTCAGCCAGCGCATCTTCCGGCCGCCATCCGGTAAAGATATCCGCCTGACGTCTATGATAACCGGGAAGTGTATGATGAAAACGCCTGATGCCTCACCCAAAAATAATTTATCATTCGCCATCAAACCCTACAAAAAAGGCGATGAAGTCCATATCATCGCGCTTTTCGAAAAGGTTTTCGGCAAGACCATGGGAAAAACAGAAAGCGCGCGGCACTGGCAATGGGAGATAGCGGGGAACCCGGTCAAGCCCATTTCCATCATGCTGGCGTGGGACGGTGATCGGCTAATCAGTCATGAAGGCGCTAATTTGCTGAGGGTATGGGTGAATGGCGTCGAACATCTGGGTGTGCTGATCTTCGACACGATGACTGACCCGGAATACAAAGGCCAGGGAATATTTTCTGAAACAGCCAAATCTCTTTATAAGGATCTTACCGAAAAAGGTTATCAATTCATATACGGCTTTCCCAATGCCAATGTTGTCCAGGCGCGCATCAGGAAATTAGACTGGGTCATCATTGCTCCCATGCCCATCCATATCTGTCCTCTGGATGTGGGACCCTTCATAAGACACAAAACCCGGAATGCTCTGCTGGGATCATTGGCCGGCGGCCTGTATAAACCATTCGTCAAATTTGCCCATCATTGCCTGTCGAAGCAGGATCAAAAGAATATCGAGATCCGCCGTATGGAAAAATTTGATCAATGGGCGGATGACTTATGGCTGAAATGCCGCAATCAGCATAAGCTTTGGGTCGTCAGAGATTTCGAATACCTGTCGTGGCGGTACGACCAGCGCCCCGAATCGCAGTTTCGCCTTTTTACGGCATGGCACCATAATGAAATAGCAGGCTATATCATCACGGCGTCACAGGATCGCGACCAGGGAAAGGTATCGTTCATTCTGGATATTCTGGCAGTCACGGACGTCAAGGGGGTTGTTGAAAAATTATTGAATGCCGTTATCACTGCAAGCATGGAAAGCAATGAAGCGCTTATTTCAGCCATGGCCATGCCCGCTTCCGTCTATCGCAAAGCCTTTCATAAATTCTTTTTTATCCCGGTGCCGGAAAAAATGTTTCCGCAGGAAATTCACTTCGGCGCCAGGCTTCTGGGCGACAAAATATCCAGGGAAACCTTTTACAATCCGCAATCCTGGTATATCAGCTGGGGAGATACGGATTTATTTTAATCCGCACTTTATAATATGAACATATTAACCTTTGATATTGAAGACTGGTACAACTGCGACTTTATCACCGCTGATTTTGACTGGGATAAATACGAGGTGCGCATCTACGGCGGCGTAGAGCGGATTCTTCAGGAACTGGCCAAAAGAAATCTGCAGGCAACTTTTTTCTGTCTCGGGTGGATAGCCGAAAAGCATCCGGACGTCATCCGGCGGATCCACGCAGGGGGGCATCATATCGGTTGCCATTCGTATCAGCACGAGCTGTCTTTCCGCTTCGACCGGAACTGCTTCCGGCAGGACACGGAAAAATCGAAAAAACTCATCGAAGATCTGATTGGCGCGCCGATCAACGCTTTTCGCGCGCCCGGCTTTTCGATCACCGAACGCAATGTATGGGCCCTGGAAGTGTTGGCAGAATTGGGTTTTGAATACGATTGCTCCATATTTCCCGCTCCCCACGATTACGGCGGGTTTACCAGTTTCGGTAACGCGGAACCTGTCGTGCTGAACCTGGCCAATGGTTCCCGGCTGAAGGAGTTTCCCATCAATATCCGACGCGTTCTGGGCAGAAATGTGGTCTTTTCGGGCGGAGGGTTTTTTCGTTTATTCCCCTATGGGATGATCAAGTATTGGGCTTTGCGGTCTCCGTATATGATGACCTATTTTCACGCGCGCGATTTTGATCCCGAACAACCGATGATCGATACCCTTCCGCGCATGCGGAAATTCAAATCGTACGTGGGGCTCAAAACGTCGTTTGCTAAATTTCAAAAGCTCCTGAACGATTTTGAATTTGTCAGTGTTGAAGCCGCGGGCAAGCTGATCGATTGGAACAAAACAAGGGTAATCAACCTGTGAGGTTTACAATTTAATCATGAAAGTACTTGTTACAGGTGCGACCGGCGCCGTCGGTCCGCGTGTCGTTTCTGCACTGCTGGACGCGGGCTGCGCGGTGCGCACTTTCTCCATGGACCCCCCGCCGGCGGGAGCCTGGCCCGATGGCGTGGAAATGCTGATCGGTGACGTCACCGATGTTGCTGCCGTCGGGGCAGCCGTGCAGGGCGTCGATTCGGTCATCCACATGGCGGCGTTGCTGCATATCGTCAATCCCCCTCCCACCCTCCGGGAAAAGTATGAACGCGTTAATGTAGGCGGAACCTCTAACGTGGTCAATGCGGCGGTTCGGGCCGGCCTCAGGCGTGTTGTGATTTTTAGTACGATTGCTGTTTACGGACCGTCCGACGGAAAAATTATTACCGAATCCACGCCGCCGAACCCGGATACTTTTTATGCGGAGACCAAGCTCCGGGCGGAGCGCATCGTGCTTGCGGCCAAAGATTTGCAGGGCAGGCCGATGGGAACGGTGCTGCGCCTCGGCGCCGTGTACGGCTCCAGAATCAAGGGGAATTATCAGCGCCTGATGCAATCTCTGGCGCGCGGCCGCTTCCTTCCCATTGGAAAAGGTTTAAACCGCCGCACCCTGGTTTACGATAAAGATGTGGCCCTTGCCGCCGTGGCGGCTTTAAAACACCCTGATGCCGCGGGCCGGATATACAATGTCTCCGACGGCGAGTATTATTCTCTGGACCATATCATTGCCGTCATGTGCCAGGCGCTGGGCCGGAAAGCACCCCGCTGGTCGCTGCCGGTCGCCCCGGTTCGCCTGGCAGCGGGTATGATTGAAAAGGCCATGCCGCTCGCCGGCCTTAATCCGCCGATCAGCCGTGCGACCATCGATAAATACACGGAAGATGTGGCTGTGGACAGCCGGCTTATTCAAAGAGAGCTGGGCTTTGCGCCGAAATATGATTTGCCAACCGGCTGGAAAGATGCCATACGGGAAATGCGGCAGTCCGGGGAATTGTAAAGGAATTTTATCGTGATGACACGGACATATTATTCGTAAGGAAAGCGTCAGACGCACGACACCAGGTTACCTATGGTTCTATCCGGCAGCCGAAATAATATCAGTTGGAAAAGAGTATTTGATATCTGCATCTCTTTTTTCGCTCTTTGTTTTTTTTCGCTGCCCCTGTTGTTTGTATCCATTCTGGTAAGGCTCACCTCCAAAGGTCCCGTTATTTACTGGTCGGACAGGGTCGGCCGGGACAATGTCATTTTCCGGATGCCCAAATTCCGAACGATGCGCACGGACACCCCTGCCGTGGCCACGCATCTCCTGGATAATCCTGACCGCTATTTGACGCCGGGCGGCAAGTTTTTGCGCAAATCAAGCCTGGATGAGCTTCCCCAGTTTATCAGCGTCCTAAAAGGCGATATGAGTTTTGTGGGTCCCCGGCCGGCCTTGTATAACCAGGATGACCTCATCAAGCTGAGAACGGAAAAGGGGATTCACCATCTTGTCCCGGGAATCACCGGCTGGGCGCAGATTAACGGGCGCGATGAACTGCCGATCCCGATCAAGGTCGGATTTGACGAGTATTATCTGAAAAACAGGTCTTTCCTTTTTGATTTGAAAATTCTCTGGATGACTTTTTTGAAAGTCGTCCGGCGGGAAGGCGTGAGCCACTGAGTTATGCGTGCGGTCCTGTTCTTTGTGTCTCACGGGATCGCAGGCATCAGGGATGCTTCCTGACCGTTTTATGTGTCGAATGAGAGATTATAAATCACGATCAACTGATAAATCATGAATAAACAAGAAAAAATAAAACCGATACATATATACCTGTTTGTATGTTTTTCCGCGCTCTTCAACCTGAGCACTCATCTGGGTTTGCTCTTTATGTTGCCTGTTCTTTTCACCGGCATCGCGACGAAAAGTTTAAAATTCAACAAGCTGGATACCGCGATCATTATATATACGGCGCTCTGCTTTTTATTATATTTCACATATGAAGACAACGTCCTGGTTGGATTTAAGAATTTCATGGTTTTTGTATTTATGCCCGTTACATTCTATTTCTCGGCAAGGATCATTAACAAGAAAGACGTCTCGGATTATCTGATCATTAAAGTGCTTCTGCTTGCTCTGTTTTTCTATGTTGTCAATTCGTTTTTCAGAGATCCCAATGGAAATTTTACGTTAAATCTGGGATCAAACCTTTATTACCTGATCAGAAGTGAACAGTACATGAGAACGGACGTTGATTACGACTTTATCAACGGCACGAATATTTCGTTATTGATCGTGACCATCCCCACGCTCGGCATGACGCTGCTGAGAGATAAGAAACTTAACATGTTCTTATTCTTAGGCCTGCTGTTTGTTTCCTGCGTGATGCTTTTCACGGCGGCGTCAAGGACGGCAATCGTTGCGTTCGCTGCAATTATTGTTTTGTATATTTATTACACGCTCAATAAGAAAAATGGCATAAGAACGCTGATCGGGATTCTGGTGATTATGACCGTGATCGGTTTGATCCTCTCTCAGACTGATTTTACGCAGACAGCCATCCAGCGTTTTCAGGAAAAGACGCTTGATGCCGGCGCTGATCAACTATACGGGCTGGGATTGCGAGCTATCATCTGGACATTCGCATTTTCAGAATTAAGCACTAACTTTCTTGGCTACGGCCATAAATACTTTTACGACAAGTATGAGCTCACCACCCATAATGAACTCCTGGGGCAGCTCGTCGCCACCGGATTTATTCCGACCATTTTTTATTTCTTTTTTATTATCAGAATAGTGCTGATGTTAATGAACATCAAGCGCAATGAGAAAGATGCGATTTCGTATCTGGCTATTTATTTAACAGCCCTCTACGGACTGATCGGTTTAACGGAAAATATCACCGTTGGGAACAGGGGATGGATGCTCCTGTTCTTTTTTGTTCTCGGCCTGACCAATACGCCCAAAAGCAAATTGCAGGAAAAAATAAATGAATCAGGCAAACCCGCTTTGCCGAACAGTTCCTGAGTTGATATGGGCCGACCACCGGATTCTTCAATCTTCATCCGGCAAACGTTATTTGTTATTATTTTTGAATACTGGATATGGTCCAAGGCAGTTTGAAATTTCTCTCGATGATTGGGGCGGATTTATCGGACCGGAGATAATCGCCATAAACTCTAAGATGAGGTCCATGGATTCTTTTCGGAAAAAGATGATTTTTCGGAGACGACGAATCAAAAGGCATTATTGATGACGACGAATATTAATGATTTGAATTTGATCAGGCAGACATCCTTGAACAAAAGGGTCGTCTTCATTTCCGGTAACTTCAATATCATTCATCCGGGGCATTTACGGCTGCTCCGGTTCGCCAGGGAATGCGGCGATTATCTGGCAGTCGGGATCATGGATAATCAATCCCCCGGGACGATCATTGATGAAAAACTGCGCCTGGAAGGCTTGCAGGCTATAGCGGGTGTTGATTACGCATTTATCCTGCGTGAAACGCCTGAAGCGTTTATTGAAAAGTTAAAGCCGGCTTTTGTCGTTAAGGGAAAGGAACACGAAGAAAGAGAAAATCCGGAAATTGACATTCTCAGACAATATGGCGGGAAACTGATATTCACGTCCGGCGAAATCGGCTTCTCATCCATTGATTTAATGAACACGGAATGGAAGGAGTTAACCTTCTGGCCCATCAAAAAACCTGTTGAATATACCGAGCGACATCAATTCAATTTGAATGTGTTGATTGATATCCTCTACAAAATGCAGGGGCTCAAGGTGTGCGTTCTGGGAGACTTGATTATTGATGAATACATCACCTGCGATGCCCTCGGGATGTCTCAGGAAGATCCCACCGTAGTCGTCACGCCCGTGGCCCGGGAGAAATTTATCGGCGGCGCTGGCATTGTTGCCCTTCATGCGCGGGGTTTAGGCGCGGATGTCCATTTCTTTTCCATAGCCGGCGCGGATGAAACACAAATTTATGCCCGGGAGCGTCTCGAATCGCAGGGTGTGCACGTCAATCTGTTCCGGGATGACAGCAGGCCGACAACCTTGAAGCAGCGATTTCGCGTTAAACAGAAAACATTATTACGAGTCAGTCACTTGAGGCAGCATTCCATCTCTGCCGAGATCCGGGATAGTTTTTATGAGAAAATCAAAGACGTTCTTCCGGGGATGGATTTAGTCATCTTTGCGGACTTCAACCACGGCTGCCTGCCGCAAGCATTGGTTGATCAGGTTGTGGCAATTTGCGATCAGAAAGAGATTATGATGGTCGCAGACAGTCAATCATCGTCACAGATTGGCGATGTTTCCCGCTTTCAAAAAATGACTCTGGTGACGCCAACCGAGCGGGAAGCGCGTTTTGCCGTTCGCGATTTTGAATCAGGCCTGGTGATTCTTGCTGAAAAACTGCGCAAAAAATCGGCGGCGAAAAATGTCATCATAACGCTGGATGAAGAAGGGGTGTTGATTCATGCCGATACACAAAAAGAAAACGACTGGCTCACCGACAGGCTTCCCGCTTTCAATACCGCACCCAAAGATGTATCCGGTGCCGGCGATTCCTTCCTGACCTGTACGTCCATGGCGATGGCTGTCGGCGCGGATATCTGGAAAAGTTCTTATCTCGGCTCCCTGGCCGCTGCCTGCCAGATCGGCCGCATCGGCAATATTCCCCTGACCCCCAAAGATATTAATACAGAAATAAAAAGGTTCAATTTGTCTGATTTATGAAAGCGCTACTCCTTGCAGCCGGCCTGGGCACACGACTTCAGCCTCTCACGGACAGCATTCCCAAATGCCTGGTGGAGATTGATGGCAAGCCCCTCCTTGCGCATTGGATCACCATGCTTTATGACGGAGGCGTTTATCCCCTGCTGGTGAATGTCCATCACCATGCGGATAAGGTCACCCGTTTCATCGAAGGAAGCCCCTATCACGAATTCGTCAGCACCGTTTATGAGGAAAGGCTATTGGGGACGGGGGGGACGCTTCTTAAAAATCAGGACTTCTTTGGCCAGGATCCCAACGAATCGCTGATGCTGGTTCATGCCGATAATCTGTCTATCTTTGATGTAAAGGCTTTTGCGGCCTGCCACCGGAGTCGCCCGGCAAATTGTGAAATAACCATGATGACCTTCAAAACGCAGACGCCGCGTACCTGCGGCATTGTCGAAACGGATGAACGAGGCTGCGTCCGGGCCTTTCATGAAAAAGTCGCCGACCCGCCCGGCGACAGGGCCAATGGCGCCGTCTATATCGTGACCCCGTCGATATTTGATTATCTGAGAAGTCTGAAAAAGGAATTTATTGACTTCAGCACGGATGTTATACCAAACTACATCGGCCGTATTCATACATTCCCCAACGATATTTACCACCGGGATATCGGGACGATGGAGAGTTACCAGATAGCGTGCCGGGAATATCCCGCCGTGGCCCGCGCGCAAAAAGCCGAAAAGAATTTTCGAGGGAACGCATGACTGAAAAAGCAATTGTCATCGGCAGTAATTCATTTTCCGGGGCTAATTTCGTCGACTGTCTCCTGGGGGAGGGAATTGAAACCATCGGGATCAGCCGGTCGCCAGAGCCGCATCCGTTATTCCTGCCGTATCGAAAAAGAAACTCGTCCTTATTTCGTTTTTTTCAAATGGATCTTAATCGTGATCTGGCAGGGATCATAAAAATAATCGATGAGCAGTGCCCCGATTATGTCATCAATTTTGCGGCTCAAAGTATGGTCGCTGAAAGCTGGCAGCATCCGGAACACTGGTTTCAGACCAATACGGTTGCGACCATCACCTTTCATGACGAATTGCGAAAAAGAACCTGCCTCAAGAAGTATGTTCATATCTCCACGCCGGAAGTCTATGGATCATGCACCGGCCTGGTGAAAGAAAACACCGACTATCAGCCCAGCACACCTTACGCGGTATCCCGCGCCGCGGCCGATATGAGCCTGATGAGTTTTTACCGGGCCTATCATTTCCCCGTTGTCTTTACCCGGGCCGCCAATGTGTATGGGTCGGGGCAGCAGCTCTACCGGATTATTCCCCGGGCTATTCTTTTTTTTCTCACCGGCCGGAAATTGCAGCTGCATGGCGGCGGTCATTCCGTGCGGTCCTTCATCCATATTCGTGATGTTGCGGATGGAACACTCCGTGCGGCGCGGCAGGCGGCAAGCGGTGAGATCTATCACTTTTCCACATCAAGAAATATTTCCATACGTGATCTTGTGAGCATGATCGCCCTGCAGCTCGGTCTTTCGGTTGCCGATCATGTTGAAGTTGTCGATGATCGCATCGGAAAAGACGCCGCTTATCTTCTGGACAGTTCCCGGGCCAGAGAACAACTGGGCTGGCAGGATCGGATCACCCTGGAACAGGGAATTGAAGAGACAATCGGTTGGGTTCGCGACAACCTGGAAGAGCTTAAAAAACAACCCTATCAGTATATTCATAAACCTTAAGGACAGACCATGAACATTTTAGTAACAGGCGGCTGCGGTTACATCGGATCGGTTTTGGTGCCCAAACTGTTATCGCTGGGGCACCGGGTTGACGTGTTTGACATCATGTGGTTCGGACGGCATCTGTCCGGGCATGAAAATCTCCGCGTCATCCAGGGTGACATCCGAAACGTCGCTGCCGTGCCCATGGATGGTATCGATGCCGTCATCCACCTTGCCAACATTGCCAACGATCCCTGCGGCGACCTCAATGCAAAGCTCTCCTGGGAAGTCAATGTACTGGCCACGATGGGCCTGGTGGAGAAGGCCATTGCCTGCGGGGTCAAACAATTCATCCTGTCGAGTTCCGGAAGCGTCTATGGTGTCAAAGAAGAGGCGAATGTCACGGAAGACCTTTCCCTGGTGCCCATCACCGATTACAATAAGACCAAGATGATCAGTGAAAGGGTCCTTTTGAGCTACAGCGACCGGATCACCGTGCAATGCGTCCGTCCGGCTACCGTTTGCGGGTACTCGCCCCGCATGCGCCTGGACCTTTCCGTGAACATGCTCACGATGCAGGCTTTGGCCAATGGCCGGATAACCGTTTTCGGAGGCAGTCAAACGCGTCCGAACATCAACATTCAGGATATTACCGACGTGTTCATTCATTTTCTCAATCTGGGTGAAAAGGCGCCCGGCATCTATAATGCGGGTTTTGAAAATATCTCCATCCTTGATATCGCCAAAAGGGTCACGGAACACGTTCCGGCGGAAATCATCGTATCCGAGTCCAATGATCCCCGCTCCTACCGGCTCAATTCCGATAAATTATTATCTACCGGTTTCCGGCAAAGTCATAATATTAATGATGCCATCCTGGAAATCATTGCCGCTTACAGAACCGGGAAGCTGGACGACCGGGATCTCTGGTATAATATCAAAACCATGAAAAAAATGGATCAGCTGGGATAGCCGGCTGTTTTTTAAAGAATGAATCTGTATGGACCATAACTTACAAAAAAAGCTTTATTTCGGCATGCTCCGTATCCGCATGGTCGAGGAGGCCATTGCCGCGCGTTATCAAGAGCAGGAAATGCGTTGTCCCGTTCACCTTTGCATCGGACAGGAAGCCATTGCTGTCGGCGTTTGTGAGAATCTCTCGAAGCGCGATTATGTGATGAGCACGCATCGTTCCCACGGCCATTATCTGGCCAAGGGAGGGGATCTGCGGGCATTGCTTGCCGAAATTTACGGAAAAGCGGCGGGATGTTCCAGAGGGATAGGAGGTTCCCAGCACCTCGTCGATCTCGATGCGGGATTTCTGGGATCGACGCCGATCGTGGGCGGGATTATCCCCATTGCCGTGGGCACTGCTTTGGGCTCATCCATGAAAGGCGAAGACAGGGTAAGCGTCGTCTTCATGGGAGACGCGGCCACGGAAACAGGCGCATTCAGTGAATGCCTCAATTTTGCCTCGTTGAAAAAACTCCCCGTTGTCTTTGTTTGCGAGAATAACTTCTTTTCCGTTTATTCCCCTCTGTCTGTTCGCCAGCCTGCCCGAAGGAATAATGCTTTGCTTGCCGAATCTTACGGCATTTACGCCGATCACGGGGACGGCAACAACATGCTGGAAATCTACGAAAAGGCGGCCGGCGCGCTCAAACACGTCCGACGGGGCGGCGGCCCGGTTTATCTCGAATTTGCCACCTATCGCTGGCGGGAACACTGCGGGCCCGACTTTGATCATCATCTCGGCTACCGGACGGAGTCCGAGTATCAGGAATGGCGAGGGCGCTGCCCCCTTCAGCATTTAGAAGCCTCTCTGAAGAATGATGGCGTTATTGCCGATGACGACATCAAGGCGATGAGGCGGGAGATTTCCGCTGAAATTGATGCAGCCTTTCAATTTGCCATAGCGAGCCCCTTCCCGGCGGAAGAAGACCTTTACAATCATCTTTACGCAGACTGAAAATCAGAGGATTCCATGCCCCGCGAGATTACCTTTGCAGAAGCCATTTTAGAAGCAACCGCCCAGTGCATGGCCGAAGATCCGACCACCTATATCATGGGACTCGGCGTTCCCGACCCGAAGGGGATTTTCGGAACAACGCTGGGCCTGAAAGATCAATTCGGGGATAAGCGGGTTCTGGATATGCCTGTTTCCGAGAACGGCATGACCGGCGTAGCCATCGGATCCGCGCTGGTTGGCATGCGTCCGATCATGACCCATCAGCGGATAGACTTCGCGCTTCTGGCCCTCGATCAGATCATCAACAATGCAGCCAAGTGGCATTACATGTTCGGTGGAAAAATGAAGGTTCCGCTGACCATACGTCTGCTGATAGGCCGCGGCTGGGGCCAGGGACCACAGCATTCCCAGAGCCTTCAGTCGGTTTTTGCGCATATTCCCGGGCTGAAGGTCGTCATGCCTTTTACCCCTTATGACGCCAAAGGGCTGCTTGTTTCCGCAATCCGTGACGACAATCCCGTTATCTTCATCGAGCATCGCTGGCTGCACAATATCGCGGGGGACGTTCCGGAAGGCATCTATTCGGTTCCATTGGGAAAGGCGAGGATGGCAAGGGAAGGAAAAGACATCACCATCGTTTCATCGTCGCACATGGTCCTGGAAACGATGAAAGCCATGGAATACCTGGAAAAGGACGGCATTACCGCGGATGTCATCGACCTCCGGACAATCGTGCCTCTCGACAGGCGAGCCATGATCGATTCGGTGGAAAAAACAGGCCGTCTGCTGGTGGTGGATGGCGCCTGGCGAACCGCCGGGTTTGCCGCGGAAATCATTGCATCAATAACGGAAGAAGCCTTCGGCTGTTTGAAGGCACCTCCTCAAAGGCTGACGTTGCCGGACTTGCCGACGCCGACCAGCCGGGCTTTGGCCAATATCTATTATCCGCGAACCCTGGACATTATTAACAGGGTCAGATCAATTTTGCATCTGCCGGGAAAAACAGGGGAAGATCTCGGGATCAAACCCGATCAGCTCCTGGACGTGCCGGATAAATCATTTGCGGGACCCTTTTGATCTATGATGCGAGGACGTCTATGAACGCAATAATCATTTCGGTGTCCAGTGATATTGGAAATGAAATGGCCAGGCGATGGATTGCTCGGGGATGGCAAATTGTCGGCACATACCGCAAGATGACGCCAGCGATGAAGACGCTTGCTGATGAGGGCGTCTGTCTGGTTAATTGCGATCTTTCGGAAGATGAATCGGTTCAATCAGCATGTCAGGAAATACAAGAGCGGTGCCGTGAATGGGACGTTCTCGTGCTTTGTCCCGGGTTGCAGGATCCGGTGGGTGCTTTCGATAGTGTAGATTTTGATGCGTGGGTAATGTCTGTTCGCGTAAATTTTGTGAATCAGATGCGCATCGTCCGTGAATTGTTGCCAAAGCGAAACAGGAGCAATGAAGTGGGGCCGTGCGTGCTCTTCTTCGCCGGCGGCGGCACCAATAGTGCGCCTGTAAATTATTCAGCGTATACGATATCGAAAATCGCTTTAATCAAAATGTGTGAACTCCTTGATGAAGAGATTCGCGATACACGATTTACTATTGTCGGCCCGGGTTGGGTAAAAACAAAGATACATGAATCGACGGTAAAGGCCGGTGCCAAAGCAGGCGATAATTTAAAACGAACACTGGATAAATTCAGCCGTGATGAATTTACATCCATGCAGGATGTGCTGGATTGCTGTGACTGGTTAATAAAATCTCCCCGTGAACTGGTCAGCGGGCGAAACTTTAGTGTGGTTTCTGATGCATGGGGGACGGATGAATTGAGTGAAAAACTCGTGCGCGACCCTGATATGTATAAGCTCAGAAGATATGGCAACAATTTTATAATTCGTCGGTGAATTACCATGATGTCGTCCCCGATTTTAGAAGATTTAATGAAGGTTCTGCCGGGAATCAGTAATTTTCACTCGCCCAAATCGCAACTTCATATGTTGTTAAAGAGAATTGCAAGACGGGAAGTGGAAATGCTCTTTAACTGCCGGGAGGCTCAAAAAGTTAAATTCGAGCCATTTGGTTCTCTGGTTTTCCCTTATTTCAAAATGGGTGCAATTGACTCGCTGAACCTGTTCGATCTGGATGAACTTATTATTTTCAGTTTTTATTTTGCCAACCGTGAGCAATACAAAAAGGTTCTCGATATTGGCGCCAACATAGGACTGCACAGCATTATTCTCAGCAAGTGCGGTTATGACGTTTCGTCATTCGAGCCTGATCCTGAGCATCATCGGATTTTGAAGCGGAATATCGACTTGAATGAGTGCAGAAACGTCCATGTTCATAATGCCGCTGTTTCCAATAAATCCGGGACAATGGAATTTGTCAGGGTTCTGGGAAACACAACTGCCAGCCATCTTGCGGGGGCAAAGAAAAATCCCTATGGTGATTTGGAGCGATTTCAAGTTACCGTTGCCGACATTAATCAACATATCGAAGCAGTGGATCTGATAAAACTCGATGCGGAAGGACATGAAAAGGATATTATACTGTCCACTGAAATTGAGGCCTGGCTCAACACAGATGCTTTTGTCGAGGTTGAAAATGCCGGGAATGCAGAGGCGATATACCGCCACTTCGCCAATTCGCCAGTCAATCTATTTTCGCAAAAGCAGAACTGGGCCAAAGTTATGCGCCTTGAGGACATGCCTGTAAGTTATAAGGACGGTTCTCTGTTTATATCCGCAAAAGCGCAGATGCCCTGGTCAGCTTCTTAATTTTGTCTGTCGCATAACCGTCCATCGGAGGATACTGTGAAATTATCAGATTTCGTGATCGATTTTCTGGCTGAGAAAGGGATCAGGCATGCCTTTGTCGTCACAGGGGGCGCATCCGTTCATCTGATCGACTCCGTCGCCAAAAATCCGATCATGGCGTACATATGCCCGCAGCATGAGCAGGCAGGCGCTATGATGGCGGATGGCTACGCAAGAGTAACGGGTAATATGGCATTGGCGATTTCAACAAGCGGCCCCGGGGCAACCAATATGTTAACCGGCATTTGCGGCGCCTACTATGATTCCATTCCCGTTTTGTGTCTCACAGGCCAGGTTTCAACATTCCGATTGAAAAAAGATATGGGGATTCGTCAGCTTGGTTCTCAGGAGACCGATGTTGTCGATATATTCAGACCCGTCGTCAAGTATGCCGTGCGGATAGAGGACGCCAGTCAAATCCAGTTTGAACTTGAAAAAGCATGCCATATTGCCACATCGGGCAGACCGGGACCGGTCCTGATAGATTTGCCGGATAACCTGCAGCGGGCAGATATCGCTATTGGAGAATTAAGCACCTATTCCGCTGCCCCCAAACAGGAATGGCCGGATCGCGATTTGGACCACCGGATAGATCAGTGTATTGAATTAATAAAAAATTCCCAAAGGCCGGTTTTAATCCTGGGCTGGGGCATTCGTCTGTCGAAAGCGGAAAGCGAAATCTGCGCGTTGATAGACAAATTAAGAGTGCCCGTTTTACCAACGTGGGCCATGCGAGATTTTCTGCCGCATGATCATCCATTACTGGCAGGATCATTTGGTACACATGGTTCGCGCTATGGCAACTTTACCGTTCAGAATGCGGATTTGGTCATATCCATCGGCTCCCGCCTCGATACGCGCATGACCGGTTCGCCATTGACTTCGTTTGCCAGGGAAGCTAAAAAAGTAATCGTTGATATCGACCGCAATGAGCTTGACCGTTTCGCTAAGCTGGATGTGACAGTCGACTTATTGATCCATGTAGATGCCGGCATTTTTGCCCGATCTTTCAATGGGAAAATCGCTGAGCCGCTAGAGATCAACATTCAAAGGTGGCAAGATAAAATCTCGGATTGGAAAGAGAAGTATCCCATTTGTTCTTCGGCGAACTATCGGGAGAAAGAAGTCAATCCTTATGTCTTCATCAAGCACCTTTCTAACGCACTGAATGAAGGTGATGTTATATTTTCCGACACCGGTTGTTCCATCGCCTGGCTCATGCAATCTTTCGAAGCGAAGCAAGGGCAGAGATTATTCCATGATTTTAATAATACGGCGATGGGTTATGCGCTGCCTGCCAGTATCGGGGCAAGTATTGCTCTTAGCAAGAAACAGATCATATGCATCACGGGGGATGGAAGCCTCCAGATGAACATCCAGGAACTGGCCACCGTCATTTACCATCAATTGCCGATAAAAATATTTTTATTCAATAATCGCGGGTATAGTATGATCCGGCAGACGCAGGAACAGTGGTTGGACTGCCGGTATGAGGCAACCTCCAGTGAAACCGGACTTGCTTTTCCTGATTTTCTTAAAATTGCTAAAGCGTATCATTTCAAGACCATGAATGTTCGTAAAAATAATTCAGCGCCGGCAAAGATCAGAGAGGCGCTTCGGTATCCCGGACCGGTTTTTTGTAACATTGAAATTAATCCAAATCATCGCGTTGTTCCACAGGTGATTTTTGGAAGAGCGATAGAGGATCCTGAGCCTTTTCTCGAGAGATCGGAATTTTTGAGCAATATGCTGGTTAAACCTGATGACGCTTCGCTGTAAATGTGCAAGATCCGATCATAACGCTCTTTGTATACTCTGAGGTTTTTTTGGCATGCTCAATTTATCAGAAATAAGAAAAAACATATTGGATTTGGTGAAATTGAGAGATACGCAATATTTCAAAAGCGCGACCTATCCCAACAGGTTGTGGCGCGATTTCATTGAAAAGCTGTCGTTTATTTTTGATTTATCGGAAAGGAGTCTGAAGGATATACGACTTCATACAGGCTTCGGATTCTTTTTAGGGTCTGCCTGGTCATCCTGTTATTACGAGTCCCAGGAGATCATGAGGGGCCTGAAAGATATCGAAAGTTCAAAATACATCAACGACTATAAAGCATTGACGGAAGGTATTCCCGCCGCCTATCATTGCTCGGAGCTGGATCACAACAGAGATCTGATATCGATTCATTACCATCAGAAGTATCTCACAGAAGATGTTTTGCGTGCGCAATCTTCGGTATCCAATCTGTTTCAGGTTAAAGATTTGTTTTCGTCATGCATGGAAATCGGTGCCGGTTACGGGGCATTGGCTAATCAGATTTTGAAATTATTTCCCGTCAGGAAATATTATATTGTGGATCATCCGGAAATTTTATACTGGAGTATCATCTGGACCGTGCTGGTCTGTCCGGAGAAAAGGATTGTGCTTTATAATGGAAAAAATGACGACGAACTCGAAAAAGCGGAAGTGATTTTTGTCCCGCCCTTCCTCATCGAAAATTTAACCATAGATGTTGACCTGGCCATTAATGAAAATTCGTTCTGCGAAATGGCGCCGGAACAGATTGAGTTTTATCTCCATAATAAAAATATCAAATTTAATATATTATATTCAAATAATCGTGACAGGCAATTTATGAATAATGATCTGCATAGTTTAAATGCAATGCTGTCAGAACAATTTATCTTAACGCCTCCCCCGGATTTTTATAGTGAAAGATATCAAAAAGAAAATAGTCAGCATAATTGTAAATATATCTATTTCTGCACGAAGAAAAATTCGCTGGGCATGGTTGATCCGTCAAAGTTACGCGGACTATCCACGAGAACGGAGCATTAATCGATGATGACGGAAATAAATCTCCTGGCGACGCATCCGGCGGCAAACCGGGACTATGACAAAAGGCTCGCGGAAAAAACGCCGGACATCATCCGGATCGCAAAACAATTCGGCAAAGAATTTTTTGACGGCGACCGCCGCTGCGGATACGGCGGATATCAGTATGACGGCCGCTGGAAGGCAGTGGCCCGGCGGATGAAAAGTCATTATCAACTGGCGGACGATTGCTCCATCCTGGATATCGGATGCGCCAAAGGATTTCTTCTGCACGATTTCAAGGAACTGCTGCCGGATTGCACCGTGGCGGGAATAGACGTCAGCGAATATGCCATCGAACAGGCCATGCCTTCCGTAAAACCGTATCTGAAAGTTGCGAGCGCGGAAACACTGCCCTGTCCCGATAAGAGCTATGATCTCGTCATCTCCATCAACTCCATCCATAACTTGCGTATTGATCTTTTAAAGTCCGCGCTTATGGAAATTGAAAGAGTCAGCCGGAAGCACAGTTATGTCACGGTGGACGCCTGGCGAAGCGCAAAGGAACGGGAAAATCTTTATAAATGGGTCCTGACGGCGGAAACCATGATGCACGTTGATGACTGGAAAAAATTATTTACCGAAGTCGGCTACACGGGCGACTACTGGTGGTTCATTGCTGACTGATTCGGAGATGCCATCCCCTCAAAAGCCTTTGGGCCTGGCGCCGCATGATGAAAAATGTTCCGTATCGGCTGATGACAAACCGGGCCGGCAGAATTGCAAAACGCGGCCCTGTCGTCAAGGATGCGGGGCGCTGTCGGAACAGATAATCAAAAGAGGATGAGCTGAAAAGATGAAGACAACCGCCGCGGTATTAACAGAAATAAATCGGCCGTTACAAATCGAGGAACTGAAGACCTCACCCCTGAAAAAGGGGCAGGTGCTGGTCCAGATTGCCTACAGCGGCATCTGTCGTTCGCAGTTGAATGAAATTCAGGGATTGAAAGGTGAGGATAAGTTTCTGCCCCATACCCTGGGCCACGAGGGATCGGGTATTGTTCTGGCGACCGGACCGGGCGTGACAAAAGTTGCACCGGGAGATCATGCCGTCCTCACCTGGATGAAAGGGAGCGGCCAGGACGCGCCTTCAACCCGATATTTCAGAAATGACGGGAGCATCGTCAATTCCGGCGCCATTTCGACCTTCCTGACCCATGCCGTCATTTCCGAGAATCGTCTTGTGCCTGTCGCGAAGGAAATGCCTCTGCAAGAGGCTGCGCTCCTCGGGTGCGCTGTCCCGACCGGGGCGGGCATCATTAAAAACACCGCCCAATTGCGGCCGGGTCAAAGCGTGGCTGTCTTCGGCTGCGGGGGAATCGGCCTCTCCGCCATATTGATGGCGGACTGCGTGCAGAAAGAAGCCGGCCGTCACGGGAAAGAACATCCCCCGAGTCAAATTATTGCCCTTGATATCAGCGAGGCCAAATTGTCCCTTGCCGTCGGACTGGGAGCAACTCATACCGTAAACGTTGCCCGGCTGGACGCCGTAAAATCCGTCATGGAAATCACCGCCGGACTGGGGGTCGATTTTGCCGTCGAGGCGGCCGGCATCCCGACGGCCATGGAAGCCGCCTTTCGCTCAGTTCGCGCAAACGGCGGACTGTGTATTCTGGCCGGCAATCTGCCCCAGGGAATGACGATATCCATTGATCCCTTCGAACTGATTAAAGGCAAACGGATTGTCGGATCATGGGGCGGTCAGACCGACCCGGACAGAGATATTCAATCCTACATCAGCCTGTACAGCAGGGGCGACCTGCCCATCGACAAACTGCATTCGTTAACGTACCGGCTGGAATCGGTCAATGAAGCCTTGCAGGAAATGCGGCATACGTCTATCGGGCGCAGCATGATTTCCTTTGTCTGACAGGTTCCCTACCGGAGAAAGAATAAATATGTCTTCACTGAAGGTGCGCATGAGCGACATGGCGCATCGCATCGAAATGAGTCGCGCGGTTCTTTACGGGCTTTTGAGCAAAATCTGGGGATTGGCCACAGGTCCTGTATCGTTTCTTTTGATCGCGACTTATTTCACGCCGGAAATCCAGGGGTATTATTATACATTCCTGACGTTGCTGGCGTTGCAGACCTTTGTGGAATTAGGCATCGGCACGGTCATTCAACAGTTTGCCAGCCATGAATGGGCCAAACTGAAACTCGATGCCGCAGGTCAAATAACAGGCGATCCCGCCGCGCTGTCCCGATTGTCCAGCATCGCCCGGGTCGGCATCAAGTGGTTCGGGATCGGCGGCGCGGTATTGGCCGTCGCGCTCTCCATCGGGGGGTTTATCTTTTTTTCAACCTCCCCTGATCTGAACGTGAATTGGATCGCTCCGTGGTTCGCGCTTTGTTTATTGACGGGTATAACAATTCTTTTTCAACCGCTCTGGTCCGTGCTGGAAGGATGCAACCAGGTAACCGATCTTTACCGGTACCGGTTTTTCCAGGGCATCCTCTCCCAGGCTGCGGGATGGCTGGCGATTATCCTGGGCGCCCAGTTATGGACGGCGGCTGCGGCCAGTTTCACCGTGATTGTCTGCGCGGTATTTTTTCTCTGGAAGTATTATTCCGGTTTCTTCAAAACAATCCTTTTCTCAATTTCTGACGGTCCGAAAATCAAATGGTCGCGCGATATGCTGCCGATGCAATGGCGCATCGCTCTTTCCTGGATGAGCGGCTACATCTGTTTTTACCTGTTTACGCCGGTCCTGTTTAAATACCATGGCCCGGTGGTTGCGGGACAAATGGGGATGACGTGGAGTCTGGTCGGGGTCATCGGTTTGATGGCCGGTTCGTGGCTGCGCCCGCGGGTCCCCCAATTGGCCATGCATGCGTCGCGGCGGAAATATCCGGAGCTCGACCGTTTGTTCTGGCGGGTCACCCGGATGGTGATACTGACGGCGGTGATTACGGCATTGTCGATTTTCATTTTTGTGATATTGATCAATTGGGTGGATATGCCTGTGGCCAGGAAATTGTCGTCGCGGCTGTTTGCCCCCGATGTCGTGGCCATCTTGTTACTGGCGCAGATTCTGCAGGTATCCTCCATGCCCTTTTCGAGCTACATGCGCGCCCACAAGCAGGAGCCGATTGTGCACCTGTCCGTTATCGCGGCAGTGATGATCGGATTGTCAACGCTTACCCTGGGTAAATATTATGGTGGTTTCGGCGTTGCTTGGGGATATCTGATGGCCACTGTCATCATCATTCCGTTTGTTATAATCATCTGGCACAAACGCAGGAAGGCCTGGATCGCTGCATCCGCAAATGAAATATAAACAAAAGATAAAAGAGATTATTTTACGGCTTCCAAAGGGAGAAACTGTTTGGTTTCCCGCGGTGCAATTTGTAAGGAAACATGTTTTTCATCCTTTTTACACGATGAAAAAAGAATATGATGAAAAAAAAGAAGCTGATTACATCTTAAAAAGAATGCAGGCGGATGATTTTGCCGAAGCCATCCTCGTCTATGATGCGAAAGTATCGCCGCTGACCTATGGTGATTTTTTTAACATGGTCATGCTTGCCCGATACTTTTCAATGGTTGGTAAAAAAGCAAAATTATACATTCTTGCAGGGGAATACAGGGAGGACATGCTGGAAGCATACGGTTATAGCAGCGCCAAATCCTTCATCAACAATCTTTTGGAACTGCCCCATGTATTGCTAAGCGGAGAAAAAGAGAAGATCAGCATAACCGTATTTGATCATTTCACCGAGATGATGGATGCGTGTAAAAACAAACCAGCAACTATTGTTGTATTTAGAAATGAAGTTTTTAAGAGGGAATCTGTTTATAAGCATTACTTTAATTTGATAAACATACTGATTAGTCCCGATGATATCCAAATGTTGGATAAATTCCTTCTGGACAGAAATGATATGGGAAGTATCAAAAACATTCAATACCCTTCAAAGCCTTATATTACCTGGGGAGCGCGCTATTCGGAAAAATGGGCTTTTTATAGAAATTTGGATGCGGGAGAAATGGTTCACATTCATGCGGAGTTGAAAAAAATGTTTCCCGATCATGACGTCATGATCGTGTCCGATGCAAAAGGGTGTGCTTACTTCAGAGAAATAGCTCAAAAGCATCATTTGCCCTGTCTTTTTTCCAAGGATTTTTCCAAAACTTTCATGGGAGATTGCGCTCTTGTGGTAGGCAGCGATTATTATTTTCAGCTACGCGGCGGCGGTATCGGTGTGGCGGCAATGTTCTCCAACGTGGCTCACTGTATCATCTGTACACCGGGGAACGAAAAAGTATGGCAGAAAAAAGGCATTACGCGGTGGGCCCGGAAGAATCAGATCTGGATAACCGGCAGGACCGGTCTGCCTCTTTAGCCCGTCTTGCGCAGTTATAAAAAACAAAAAAAGTGATATTGTGTGGTCGTGTTTGGGATGAGGCGATGATATGAAAACAGATACTTTGCAGCAAGCTGAACCCGGGTCGCTGCAGCGTCCCGATAAACTGCAGTGGCTGGAGATGTCGCAAATCGCGGCCATGTTCCTGATTGTGCTGCATCATTCCATTCCCAATTATACTGAATCCGCGCCCTGGTTCATGGCCATAGCGGATGAAGTTCATTATGCCGCACTGGCGGTTTTTTTCTGGGCCAGCGGCTACCTGGTCGTCTATACGGATGCCATTCACAAATACGGCTATGGGTCTTTTCTGAAAAAAAACTTTATCCGTTTGATGGTTCCGTATTTTTGCATCAACCTCCTGATGCTGATTCCAAAGTATGCGATGGGCCTGGTCGCCGGGAAAGCCGTGCCCCTGAATGTTTTTGCCGTTCTCTACTCGTTTATCGACCCGCGCGGCAGCGGCATCCTGCCTCATTTGTGGTTCCTGCCGACATTGATGATGCTGGCGGTCATCGCGCCACTCATCATCCAGGCAAAGAAAAATTGGATGACCATGCTGGGGCTGATAGTCGTCGCGCTGATTCTGCGAATTTTACCTGCTTCCCTGTGGACGAAATTCTTGTGCATCGACGACTTGAGATCCTATTTCTTTTTCTACGCGCTGGGAATCGCCTTATCCGGTTTCGATTTGCGGCGGTTTGCGCAAAACAAAAATCTTGAGGTCATCCTGCTTATGATCGGCTACGTGGTTTCCCTGCTCTTGTTCAAACAGGTCGGCATGGTCAGGTTCGGCTCCAGCATCCTCGGCTTTTTGTTTATCTTCGGCCTGGCGTTTCTCCTCGAAAGCCAGCGCAAAATATTATTGCTGTCCGTGTTCGGCGGGATGACTTTCACGATCTATCTTCTGTCGCTTCCCGCGCAGAATTTTATTGAGGTGATTGCCGATCGGCTGTCTTGGCAATGGTATTTTGCGTCGGGCGCCATGTATGTTACGGGCTTCGCTGTTCCCATGGCCATCTATACGGCCGTTTTATGGATCGACCAAAAAGTTCGACTCACGCCGGTAAAAAAGATGATCGGCATCAGATGACGACGATGCCTTGCCGGTGTCGTGGCGGGGAGGTTCCGTCCGTTCTGTGAACATTTAAAAAGTGTATAGCTCACGCTCCCGATGAACGGGCATTATAAAAGCCCCCGGTTTTTGCCGGGGGCTTTTGATTTTTTTACCGATCTGATTCCTGAATGTAAAAAGTGATTTTGCTCTGTTAGAACATTTTGATGGTCACGCCGGCCACGACGGCGATGTTCATCAGGATTTGCGTGATGTCCTTGATTTCCCTGAGCCAGGAGATCCGGTCCACTTTTTCCGGAACGACAATGGTGTCGCCCGGCTCGACCTGGCGGATTTCTCCGCTGTTGGCCGTCATTTCCCACCGGGACCGCGATGAGTTCCAGCCGATGAAGTTGCTGGAGACTTTCAGCGCGCTGCCGTCCACTTTCAGGATATACACGTTGCCCGAGTCGGCGTAATACGAATATCCTCCGGAATAGTCGATGTAGTCCTTATAACCGAGCCGGTCGGAATATAAATGGCTGCTCTGCGTCATGACGGAACCAATGACGTTAACGACGCTGTGCTTCTCAGGAACATTCAGATCGTCGCCGTCCTCCAGCTCAAAGTCGTATTCGGTGTTTCGGAGGGTTTTGGCGTCCGCCAGATAAATCGTCATGCGCCCGGTGGCTCTGGTGTCCCGCAATACTTCGATGAACCGCTTTTTCTGCTGCAGCTCCACCTGCATGGCCGCGATTTCCT
The DNA here is from genome assembly GCA_036528635.1 of Deltaproteobacteria bacterium. GTDB lineage: Bacteria > Desulfobacterota > Syntrophia > Syntrophales > Smithellaceae > UBA8904. The sequence continues at coordinate 36,306 of JAIGNE010000018.1, read as the reverse complement.
CCTTCGACAAAGCGGTGGCCAGTTGCTCGGATCCGGCGGAAAGCAATTCTCTTTCCATCCGGGCGGTCATTTCTTCCAGACCTTTCTGCTGAAGTTGTTTGACCCGCAGGCGCGTAAACATGGCGCCCCGCAGGTAAGCAAAAGGCGTAAAGCCGCCGGCGCGTTCAATGATATCGGATAATTTTTCGCCTTTCCGGAAGGCGTATTTGCCGGGGAAGCTGACCTGCCCGGATAAGGTGACGACTCTTACCACCTGATAATCCGCAATGCTCTTGACCAGCAGCCGGTCATAGGGCGCAAGAGCAATGTTATGGTCTGCATCGCCTTCCAGTGCTTTACGCAGATTGATTTTCCGGTGGGACAGGATGCCCAGTTTCCCGTCAACGACTTTAACGGATGTAATTTCAGCGTCGTCGAGGAAAGCCGAATCCAGAACGTTGCCGGCTTTAAAGACCAGGTCGCGCACGGTCAAATTTTCCGTGAATTGATAGGTGCCCGGGTTGGTGACGTTGCCGGAGATATAAACGCTTTTCTTCGGATTCTTTTCCCAGATGGAGTGGATGATAATCTGATCGCCATCCTGCAGAATCAGGTTGTCCCGGGGATCGTTGGCCATGGCCCGGGTCACATTGAAGTATGTTGTCTTATACTCATTATTCGGATATTTGCGGATGATTTCACCATTATCCAGGCTTGCGTCCGTGGTCAATCCGCCGGCCCTTAAAATAGCGTCGCGGATTTTCATGTTTTCATCCAGGTTCATACGGCGCAGCACATGCATTTTCTTTTCGAGCTTTTTCAGTTTGTCCGTTATATCCGCGCGGCCGATCTTTTCCATTTCAATCTGCAGATAGCTGAGCGCGCCCGGGGTTGGTCTTTTTTCCGCGGCGATCTCGTCTTCAATATCTTCGATTTTGGATATGAACAGGTAATAGCGGCTGTCATTGCCCAGTAAGCTTTTGATATTCCGCAGTTCCTCCAGAATTCTTTTGTCGCGGCCAACATCTGCAATGTCCGCCTTCATGCTGGCCTCGGTAACGACCTGGTCGCTGTCCTTGCCCATGACGATGGAACTGCCTCTGATCTCTCCTTCGATGGTCACATAAGGTTTATCCTCAAACAACGCCCGGGGAAATATGAATAGCTGGTCTTTGGGGGCGAGTTCGTAGTTAAACGACGCATCGTTTTGCAGCATCAGTTTTCCCAGGTGGAAAGGGATCAGGACAATTTCACGGTTGGGCGGGTTCTCTCTTTTAATAAGGGCATACTCAAAATATGTTTCCTTTTCCAGATCATCCTGTACGCTCTTAATGATGTCCTTGATCCGCATGCCCTGTTTATATGAATACTTACCCGGACGCTTGACGTTTCCATTGAGATAAATGGCGTTTTCGTTGGCTTCGACAATGGCGAAAATCTTGACCAGATCCGCGTCCTGCATGATGAAGCCCCTGGCCATGTCCAGCGTTTTGTCATTGATATCAATCACAACCTGTTTTTCGTTTTTGATGATTCTTTCCACCTGCATCTGCTGCGTGTAAGCGCTGGGGATGATGCCGCCCGCGAGATCCAGAACGTGATAGAGATCGAATTTGTCTTTGAGTTCGTAAATAGCCGGGCGCTTCACGTTTCCGGCAACGCCGACCAGGGGACCTGTTACAGGGACAAACACAACGTCGCCGGCCTGCAGAACAGCATCCTGCGACTTATCTCCCTTGAGAAACAAATCGTAAAGATCGTAGTGGGTGACGATTTTTTTATTCCGGCGCAGCTCTACCCGCCGCATGGAACCGATGGCCGAAGGGCCGCGCGCCATCATCAGGGCGTCCGTGATGGTGGAAAGGGCGCTGATCGTATAGGCGCCCGGTCTGACGACATCGCCCAGAACGAAAACAGGGATGGTTCTTAAGGAACCCATCGAAATATCGACGTTGGTGCCCACGATCTGATTGGCTTTGGAGATGATTTGCTGCGACATCTGATCAAAGGTCATGCCCGCCACCTGGATGGGCCCGATATCGGGAATGGTGATCTTTCCGTCACGATCAACCGTCAGGGATAACTGGCTGTTCATCCGGCCCCAGAGAAGAATTTTCACCTGGTCCCCCGGGCCGACCACGTAGTGGAGGGGAACGGGAATGTCATTGCGTTCCGCTAAAACTTTTACATCGACGCCGCTGAAAAAATCATAGCCAAAGGGCTTCAGTTGCGAAGTGATTTCCTGATAGTTGCCGGTTTTCCGGCTGCGGGAGAAAAGCGAAGGTTCCGCTGCGGGTTCCGGGGCGCCTGCGGCCGCCGCTGCCGTTTTTGTATCCGCCGGAACGGGAACCAGCTTGACGTCTTCCGTTTTTCCCGGTGTTGCCGGAGTCCCCTGTTTTTCCAGAGCTTCCTTGCCCTTCCGGACTTCCTCCGGCGTCAGATTGATGCCGGCTTTCTGCAATTCCGATTGAATCGTTTTTGCGTCATTCAGGTTGATTGACGATGGCGTTCCTGTCTGCGCCTGACAATTGCCGGAATCGGCAACCGTCATATAAAGGAAATGTCCTGCGGTAAAAAGGAAAAGCAGGATCAGGATCGTGAAAATTCGTTTATTTTGCATGACGTCCTCCGGTAAATCTTTTGATGATATTGAGCAGGGATGCTTTGTAAAATACAACAGCGACTGCCAGGCAGCACGAAAACATGAAACCGACAATCACGATGATGGGCCTTTTGGGCTTGGTTTTCTTGTCCGGCGCCATGGGGGGGTCCAGCACCTTGAAGGCGAAGCCTTCTTTGACTTCCGCCATCATCATTGTTTCGATTTTTTCGGCGATGAGACTGTAGATTTTCTGCTGGACGATGGGGTCCTTTGTCTCCAGAAGCTGTTTTTCCAGGTACTCTTTGTTAATCAAGGCGATACGCTTGGCGTCCGAACTCATATGCTCATTTAAAGTGGTGATAAAATAATTGGCGATTTTGGCGGCAGTCTGCGGATTGGTCGCTTCGACGGTGATGGTGACCAGGTCGTCCTTCATGTTGTAATCAACCTTGACCATGTCCTCCAGTTCGCGGATGCCGTCCCATACATAGTGGAAACCCGGTTCCCTTTCCGGGACGCCGGGATAAGACGGCCGTATCCAGTCCAGAATAATCTGTTTGAGCGTTGGTTCTTTCCATCTTTTCTTTTCCGCGTCCCAGTCATTTTGGAATATAACGGGAAGAAGCTGATATTGTTCTATCATTTTCGCCCTGAGAACGTTTGATTTCAGAAGGCTGACAATCTCCGCGGAGGATGTCGGATTGGGCATGGCTATTCCGGTTATATTGGCGATGCCGGAGAACTGACCGGCCAGCGAGGCCAGTTTGCCGGCTCCGGCAATCTGTGATGCCGGTTTGAGTACGGCGCCGGCGGTGTAAATGTTTTGCATCAGGAGCGTCAAAAGAATTACGACCAGCGTAAAGCCGGCTACGATCCCCATAATGAGCTTTTTGTGATTCCAGATCATTACCGCCCGTTCCAGCAGATCAATTTCTTCTTCCTTTTCATGGACGCCCTGAACCGGGTCTGATTGCTTTGTCTCTTCAGTCATGTCAACCTTTCTTGAATATGTCTTTTAAAAAATATTTCCAGCCGCGTTCAATAAAATATCAGGAGGAATTTCAGGAAATGCCAAGTTCATTTTAACGTCAGCGTGCATAACATGAAGCGATGCAGGAATCAACTTAAAATCCTTACATATCAACATGGTCTGACGTTTCATCATCTTACATGATTCTGAATATCCGCCGTTTAAAACTCGATGGCCGCCTCCAGGCCGACAAAGTGATTTCCCTGATTTTCATCCTGAAGATTGCCAAAGTTTTTGATCGCTTCGTAAGCGTAGCGCAGCGTCATGGTTGCGTTGGCATTGAACCGATACCCTATTTCTCCGAAAAACTGATTTTTAGTCTGTATATAGGTTTGCGTTTTAATGCCGCTTCTTTCCCGGTCAAAACCCAGTTTGTAAAAGATCTTTTCAAAGCTGTGCGACCATTCGATGAAAATGTCTTCGGCATCGGCGCCCGCGTGGTGGCCAAATACCCGATCTTCGTACCGCATGGGATAGGTGACGTGATTATACCAGCCCGCTGCTCCCTTATCGGGCGACAGAATGGCATATTCGCCGCGCAGGACCGCTCTCTCCAGACCAAAGGGCTGGAAAAATGCCAGTCCGGCCAGGTAGGCCCGGCCCGTTGGCGGGTACCCGTTGTCCTCCGCGCCGATTTCACCATAAAACTTGATGCCGTCGACCACATAGATATATTTTTTGAGGTTGGGAATGGTCAGGGCCAGATCAGCGCTCATTTCCTGGTTGCTGTCCGTCTTCTCTCCTTTTCGATCGGTATTTCCATACAGGGTATCGATGATCTCGCGAAAACTCATGTCGCGCCGTCCCGGCCCGCCGAACAGGACCAGGTGGGACGCGCCCAGCTCGAGGTACGGATGCGGCTTCAAGCCCAGACGCATGCCGTACAAAAAGGGATTGGCCAGCTCCCTGCCTTTTCGCTGGTCGTTGAGCTGGGAGAAAAATACGTTGAATTGCACCGGTCCCAGATACGAAAAAATCCAGGGCAGCAGGACGGGTTCGGGATTGGATAATTTGATCATGTCGAAGGGGTGGGCATTGTTGGACATGAGGAGCGATCCGTGATGACCCGGCCCCCACCAGAGCGAATCCCGGCCCACCTGTAATTCGACATTGAAGAGCGTCAGCTTCGCATAACCCTTGTGCAGGCGCATATCGGCGCGGCTCCCGTCTTCGGCATCGCCGAAATGCTGATTATAGATGAAGGCGGGCTCGACAAAAAACGATAAGACGCGCCCCACGCGGGCGTGCGTCTGAAATTGAATCAGGGCGTTGTGGCCGTCGCCGTAAGGGATGCCTTCATTATTGAAGACGGAAAAAGGGCCGGAGCGGTAGTTGTAGGAAACTAAAAAAGCTTCCACGGGTTTTATGTACAGGTTGTTAATATTGTCGGGGGAGCGTGCCTCTGCGATTTCCGCGCCATAAAGCCTGGCATACTTCTCTTGAATGGTCCGGCATGTTGCGGACGGTGTTTTCAGCGCGTTACATTTACCCAGTGCGAGGACAAGTTGCCGGCCGACTTCACTGCGGGCAACGGTCCTGATGGAATAAAGCTGACTTTCGACCAGGCCTTCCGCCGCCCAGAATTCCATATCACGGTAAACATCGCGGTCCAGGGAAACATTCGGCGATGAGACGGCGTGGACCGGGGCAGGCGAAACCGCCGTGAAGAGAAGCACAGCGAGAAGCAGCAGGAAGAAATAGCGGATGGTGGATGGTGAATGGTGAATGGTGGATAGTGGATAGCGGATAGCTCGTAGCTCATGGCTCATATCTGATCGATCAGAGTGTAATGTGATTTTTGCCGTTTGTCGGTTTTGATTCATTTTCCATTCCTGGATTCCGGCCTTCGCCGAAATGATAAAAAAATTTAATTGCTTAAAACTTTAATCTTTCTTCGATTCACTACGAGCCATGAGCCATGAGCCATGAGCTATGAGCTATCAGCTATCATCTTCTCCAGCGCGGCGAATACCTGTTCGGGCATGATGTCTTCCATGCATTTCCGGGTCGGGCATTTTTTTAGCAGGCATGGACTGCATGGCAGGCCCGCCCGGATAATGATGTGGCCTGTTCCATAAGGGCCGGTCCGCGCGGGATCAGTCGGTCCGAAAAGAGCGATCACCGGCGTGCCTACTGCTGCCGCGAGGTGCATGGGGCCGGAGTCCGTGGTAATAACGGCCAGCGCATCTTTATATATGCAGGCCAGCTCCGGAAGGGTCGTTTGTCCGCCAATATTGACGGCCTTTGTACTCATTTTCAAGGTGATTTTGTCAAGGGATTCTTTGTCCCGGCCGGTGAAAACAACAGGAATGTTCAACCGCTGTGAGATGATGTCCGCAAGACGGGCGAATTTCAGATCATCCCACAATTTGGTGTCCCACAGGGCAACGGGATTGACGGCAATGTACTTCTTTTTTTCCAGATGCCGGCTCTCCAGGAGCGCCTGGCTTTTGGCTTTGGCGGCAGGATCGATCGGCAGAACAAACTCCGGCCGGCCGGCCGCCGCGCCGAGATAACGGGGAAAATCCAGATAGCGGTCCACCGCGTGCTTGTTCATGTCTTCCGGTATTCTTTCATTGAGAAACAGGCGGTTCAATTCCTGCCAGGAATCGTATCCCAGCTTTCTTTTGCCCCGGCTCAGGCAGACAACGATTGAGCTTTTGAAAAGGCCGTGAAAGTCGATAACGAGATCATACGGGCGGCTGTGCAGAGCCGCCAGGAAAGAACGCGCCTCCTGCCATGCCGCCCGGAACCGGCCGGCCTTTATTTTTTTAATGAAGCTTTTCCGCCGGAAAACCAGAACGGCGTCCAGCTGCGGATGATGAATGACCAGATCCGCTGCTTCTTCTTCCACGACCCAGGTGATATGCGCGTCGGGATAAAGACGGCGCAGGGCGGCCAGGGAGGGCAGGGTGTGAATGACGTCACCGACGGCGCTCAGTTTAACAATCAAAATGTTCACGTTCGATCCTTCAATATCCAGTGCACCGCCTCCAGAATATCGTGGGCGGTGTAATCGGGCTGGTTCAATTCGTTTGCCGGATCCTGTCCGGCATCCTTCAGGGCATCCTGTCCGTATCCCGTCATGACCAGGACGCCTTTGGCCCCGGCCCGGTGAGCCGTCTCGACATCCCGCAGGCGGTCTCCGATCATGTAGGACCGGGCAAGGTCAATATCCAGATCAGCCGCGGCCTGATGAAGCAGCCCCGGTTCCGGTTTGCGGCAATCGCAGATTTTGCGGTAGGGATCGGTCCCTTCCGTCGGATGATGCGGACAGAAATAAAACCGGTCGATTCGCGCCCCCTTCTCCAGAAGCGCGCTTTGAATCAGGCCGTTTATTTTTCGAACAAAATTTTCCGAAAAATACCCTTTGGCAATGCCGGCCTGATTGCTGACGACCACGGCCTTCATGCCGCTTTCGTTAATCAGCCGGACAGCCTCAAAAACAGCCGGAATCATCCGGAGTTTGTCCGCACGGTCGAGATAACCGACTTCTTCATTGATGGTTCCGTCGCGATCCAGAAAGATGGCCGTGCTCTTTTCCATGGGGGTTTCAACTTTTCTTCAATAAGGTATTGGCCGCCGCCACGACATCATCAACCGTTACCATCGTCATGCAGCGAAAATCCGTCGGACACGTTTTCTTGAGGCAGGGGCTGCATGATACGTCTTTGCGCACCAGAATCGTTTTGTCTCCCGCAGGCGAGGTGGTGATGGGATTGGTGGAGCCGAAAACAGCAACGGTCGGAATATTCAGCGCGCCCGCCACATGCATCAGCCCGGAATCATTGCTGATAAACAGCCGGCACTGGGAAATCAGGTAAATCGACTCGACGAGTGTTGCTTTGCCTGCAAGATTGATGATATTCGTGCGGGCCTGTCCGCGGACCTGTTCGGCGGCTTCCCGGTCCGTTTTTCCCCCGAAGATCACCACTTGCGCATCCAAATCCGCGCTGAGGCGGTCCGCCGCCGCCGCAAATCTGTCCGGAAGCCAGCGCTTGGCCGGTCCGTAAGTTGCGCCGGGCGCGAGGCCGATGATTTTCCGCTCGTGACCCGGCAAAAATTGCTGCAAAACTTCCCTGGCTGTTGCCGGAGAAATAAAGGTATCCAGATGAAGCGCGCGGTCGACATTCGCACAGCCCAGGGCCTTCACCATTTCCAGATAGTAATCAATCTGATGTACCTGGAAGATACGTGCGGTGCGCCGGATTGCATGCGTCAGTAAAAAGCCGCGGCCGTCCGAATTGTATCCCGCGCGCACGCGGATGCCCGCGGCCAGGGCGATAATGGCCGCTTCAATGGCATTCTGGAGCAGAATCGCCGCGTCAAACTTTTTCCGCCGGAGCGTGTGTGCCAGGCGGAATACGCCGAGCGGGGTATCAAATTTATTTTCATAAGGAATGATCTCATCGACGGCTGTAAACAGGCGGTAAACGTCGGCCACGGGCGGCTTGGCTAAAACAGCCAGATGCGCCCGGGGGTAAGCCGCGCGGATGGAGGTGACCGCCGGCAGAGTCATCACGGCGTCGCCGATCCAGTTGGTGCCGCGGATCAATATTCGGTTGAGGCCCGTTTGCGGCAATTTGTTTTTTGCTTCCAGTATCAAGATTTTTCCCTCGCATCCCGCATCTCGTGAATCGCAAATCCCGAAATGCGAGATACGCTTCACGAACAACGCTTCACGACTTTTTCTTCGCCTGGCAGCGCTTGGTTTTCCAGCGCTGATGCAGCCAGAGCCACTGTCCGGGATATTTGCGGACATGATCTTCGATAATGCTGTTGTAGTTTTGCGTGTTTTGCAGCATGTCCGGTTCGCGGTTGCCGGTTTGGACGGTCTCCACTTTCGGGCCGATTTCGGTCAAATACCGGCCGTCCGGCATGCGGGTTGTAAAGATCGGCAGCACGGCCGCTCCCGTATGCATGGCCATCAGCGCGACCCCGGTGGTGGCGCAGGCCGGCCGCCCGAAAAAGTTGACAAAAACACCTTCCTTGGCGGCGACATTCTGGTCGATCAGCAGGATGATGGGTTCTCCCCGTCTCAAGAGGGGGAGGAGCATGCGCATGGCGTTTTCCTTGTGCAGATTGCCGATTCCCAGTTTGACGCGCGTGGAGGTGCTGATCATTTCCAGGAAGGGGCTGTCCAGCGCGCGGGCCATGAAGAACGGCGGCCGGGACAGGATCGCGAGCGCCGCGCTGCCCATTTCCCAGTTGCCGAAATGAGCGGTAAAAAGCAGCACGCCCTTGCCCTCCCGGCAGGCGTTTTCATAATGATCCAGACCCTTCACGGAAACCCACTCATGCAGGTTATCCTTGTTGAGTTTGAGGATTTCCATGAATTCCACGAAAACCAGCGCAAAGCTGGCATAGGAGTCTTTGATGATGCACAAAATATCATCCAGAGATTTTTCGGGGAAGGAGCGGGTCAGATTGTGAACGGCTATCAGCTTGTGCTTGTGCAAAAGGTGGTAAACCAGGCGCGACAGACCGACGGCGAGGGCGCGTTTGACCGGCAGAGGAACAATGTTGTTAAGAAAGACGGCAATTTTTATTTTCATGTTCATAAACTATCCACTAATTTCTATTCACCAATTCACGCAACCGTTCCATCACAAAGTTTTCGAAGGACGGCTCGGATGGTTTGATTTCCATTTCGATGCGGAGCACAAAGAGTGTTTTATAGAAATCGGGATGGGCCTTAAGCCGCATCGCGTCTTTCTCCGTGGTCACCCAGTAGTCCGCGCCAAGGGGCAGAAAATGCTTTGTCAGGCCTTCCAGATCATTGCGGTCGAAGGGATGATGATCGGGAAACTGGACGAATGAAACGATGTCCGCCCCCGCGTCCTGCAATATTTTCTTGAATGACGCCGGCCGTGCGATGCCGCAAAACGCGCAAACTTTTTTGCCGCGCAGAGTGCCGATCGGCAGGCGCTGATCTTGCGCAGGTCCGATCAGTTCCGTCGCCTGATGGGCGGCGCGGAAAATCGGGGCGTGCGCTGCGCCGGCAATCCGAACAATGTCCGGCGGCAAAGGCCCGGTTTCATCGGCGCGGGTCATGAGAATGCAGGAGGCGCGCATAAGGCCGCCGATCGGCTCACGAAGCTCGCCTGCCGGCAGGAGATGTCCGTTGCCCAGCGGTTTTTGGGCGTCGAGCAAAACGATATCGATATCGCGAAAAATCCGCCGGTGCTGAAACGCATCGTCACAGATCAGCACCCGGGCGCCGAAGTGATCGATGGCCGTCTGTCCGGTGAGCGTGCGCCGGGCTCCGGTGATAACGGGAACGCCCGGCAGCGTCCCGGCGATGAGCAGCGGTTCGTCGCCGGCCTCTGCGGCGTTTTGCAGAATCGTCTTTCCATCGGAAACGACATTGACGGGCCCGGGACTTTTGCCGCCATAGCCGCGGCTGATGACGGCCGGCTGAAACCCGTGCCGCTGCAGCATCCGGGCCAGCAGAATAACGCAGGGCGTTTTTCCCGTGCCGCCTACGGTCATGTTGCCGACGCTGATAACCGGGCAGGAAAGTTTGACGGTCTTCAGGATTCCGCGATCATAAAGCCGGTTGCGCAATTGAACGATCAGCCGGTAGAGCAGGGCGCTCAGATGGAGGATTGCCCGGATCGGACTGAAACGGCGAATCGAACCATCATCATTCCAGATCCTTTGCCAATCGATCATTGCTACTTCCCTCGTCTTTGAACTGCAGATTGTACAACCGGTAATATTCACCTTTTTTGGCCATCAGGGCTTCATGATTGCCTTCCTCGACGATCTCGCCGTTGACCAGGGCAATGATGCGGTCGGCGTTGCGGATCGTCGAAAGCCGATGCGCGATGACCAGGGTGGTGCGTCCTTTCATCAGATTATCCAGGGCGTCCTGAACTTCGATTTCGGCTTCCGTGTCCAGCGACGATGTCGCTTCGTCCAGAATCAGGATCGGCGCATCTTTGAACAGAGCCCGCGCGATGGAAATGCGCTGTTTTTCCCCGCCCGAGAGCTTCGTGCCCAGCTCGCCGATGTTGCTGTCATAACCCTTCGGGAGCCTGCTGATAAAATCGTGGGCGTTGGCCGCCCTGGCGGCATTGTAGATGTCTTCTTCCGTCCTTTTGATATCGCCGTAGGCGATGTTGTTTTTGACGGTGTCGTTAAAAAGAATCGTCTGCTGCGTGACGATGGCGATCTGGCTGCGCAGCGATTGCAGCGTGACATCGCGGATATCGTGACCGTCAATCAAAACCCGGCCCGCGGACACATCGTAAAAACGCGGGATCAGATTGACCAGCGATGTTTTGCCGCCGCCGCTCATGCCGACAAACGCAACCACTTCCCCCGCCTTGATGGACAGGTTGATGTTCTTCAGGACGGGTTCTTCTTCGTAGCGGAAGGTCACATTTTCAATGACGATCTCTTTGCGAATCGGCGGCAGCATTGCCGCGCCCGGTTTATCCTCAATGTCCGGGACACGGTCGATGATCGTGAAGATTCGCTCTCCGCCGGCGATGCCCTGATTGATAGTGTTATTGACGTTGGTGAGACGCTTGATCGGCTCGTAAAGCATGAGCAATGCGGCAATGAAGGAAAAGAAAGTTCCGGGAGTGGAGTAGCCCTTCAACACGTTGTAACCGCCGTAAAAGATGACGGCGGCAATGCCTAAGCCCCCCATGAATTCCATCAGGGGGCTGGATATGGCGTTGACGGTAACCTGTTTCATGCTGAGTCTGAACAGCCGTTCGTTTTCCTCGCTGAATCGACGGCCTTCATATTTTTCCATGCCAAACGCCTTGACGATCCGGGTGCCGGCGATGGTTTCCTGAAGGAGGGAGTTGAGCGTCCCCATGGTGACTTGCGACGAGGTCGTTATTTTGCGCATTTTCTTGCCGAGCCGGGAAATCGGATAAATGGTCAAAGGGAAGACAATCATCCCGATGAGGGCGAGTTTCCAATCGGTGTAGAAGATGACACCGATCAGGCAGATCAGCGTAAAGCTGTCCTTCACGAGCGCGGTGACGGCCTCCGACGTGGCGGCCTGCACGGCCAGGACATCATTAGTGATGCGGGACATCAGGATCCCGGTCGGATGCTCCGCAAAAAAAGCCAGCGACTGCCGCTGAATGCATTCATAGAGCCTGTTGCGCAAATCGGCGACAATACGCAGTCCGATAGAGCTCATCAAAATCACCTGCCCGTAAGTGGCCAGACCCTTAAGAAGGAAAATGCCAACAATGGCGAGGGGAATCCATTTCAGAGAGGCCAGATCCGCATTGACGAAAATTTTGTCGATCGCCGGCCGGGAGATCAGAGGCAGAGCAGCCTGCATCGCGCCCACAACAAGCATGCACAATGCGGCCAAAACGAATCGCGGGATATATGGCTTGGCCATTATCAGAAGACGCTTAAAGATTTCCATAGTTGTTCCTATATCATTTCGCAGGCGATTTGCGCAGCCCTTCTTGCCGCGCCCGGTTCGCCGAGTTTTTGCCGGATGTTGTTAAGTTCCCGGCTGATTTCCTGTTGTTTATCTTCGTTTAGCAATATCGCCAGCGCTTCGGATGCGATGCGCGGGCCGGTGGCGGCAAGCTGAACCAATTCCGGAGCCACCGTCTTGCCGGCAATGATGTTGACCAGGCCGATATACTTCGGATTGATGAACAGTTTGCCGATCAGCGCTGAAAAGAGCGACATCTTGTAGATGATGACCATGGGCACGCCCATCAGGCCGGTTTCCAGCGTCGCCGTTCCCGAGGTCACAATGGCCAAGTCGCAGCAGGCCAAAACATCATACGTGCGCCCGCGGACCATTTTGACGGGGATGCCCGACGCGGCAATGATCGCGGCGACGTTTTTGTCCTCCACCGTATCCGCCAGGGGCAGGATGTACTGCGCGTCCGGAATGTTGAGCGAAATGATCTGCGCCGCCTTCATCATTTCCGGCAGCAGCCGGGTTATTTCCGCCGTCCGGCTGCCCGGCAGAAGCCCGATGGTCGTCTGCTTTTCGGACAGACCGAAATGAAGCCTTGCCCCGGATCGGGTCAGTTCCGATTTCACCGTATCGCGCAGGGGATGGCCGACGTAATCGACGGCAAATCCGTGTTTGGCGTAAAAATCCACTTCAAACGGCAGGATCACGGCCATCTTGTTGACCAGCCTTTTGATCTGCCGGACACGCCCCTCTCGCCAGGCCCACACCTGCGGACTGATATAATAGAAAATCCTGATGTTTCTTTTTTTAGCGGCCCGGGCCACGATATTCAGGTTGAAGTCCGGAAAATCAATTAAAATAACCAGATTCGGTTTCAGCTGGTCCATGGATTTTCTGATCATGGCGATGACTTTGATGAATGTTCCGATTTTGGAAAACACTTCCGTGACGCCGACAACGCCGATATCCGCGGCGGACGTTAATAATCTCACGCCGGCTTCTTTCATTTTGCTGCCGCCGATGCCGTAGAAATGAAGGGAGGGATTGATGGCGAGCATCTCCCGGACCAGGAAGGAGCCATGCAGATCGCCGGAGGCCTCTCCGGCCACGATCATGACCTTCAAGGCATGCGGGGTGTCCATGCTCTGTGTTATGTCGCTTTTTTCAACGGACATGATCGATCACGTCGGTAATCAGCCTGATTTCATCCGGCGTCAGCTCCGGGAACATCGGCAGCGAAAGAACTTCCCCGGCGCAGGTTTCACTGACGGTGAGGGTTTCTTTCAGGTCATACATTTTCACAAAGACGTCCTGCTGATGCAGGGGAACCGGGTAGTAAACGGCGGAGGCGCTTCCCGCCTGGGCGAGTGCGTCCGCAACGGCCCCGCGATTTTTGACGCGGATGGTAAACTGGTGATACACATGTTTGCAGCCGGGACGTTCAGAGGGCAGCACGATATCTTTGCCGGCCAGGGCCCGGCAGTAAGCGGCGGCGTTTTTCCGCCGGGCTTCGTTGGCTTCGTCGATCCGGGGCAGCTTGACGCGGAGGATGGCGGCCTGGATTTCATCGAGCCTGCTGTTGTAGCCGACTTCGGAATGGTAATACCGGACGGCGCTGCCGTGGTTGCGCAGCATTTTGATTTTCGAGGCCATGGCCTCGTCACGGGTGATGACGATGCCGCCGTCGCCGTAACAGCCGAGATTTTTACTGGGGAAGAAACTGAAACAGCCGGCGTCTCCGATCGTACCGACGGGTTGTCCCTGATAATCTGCGCCGAATGCCTGAGCGCAATCTTCAATCACCTTCAGATGATGTTTTCGCGCGATGTCCATGATCGGAGCCATATCCGCGGGATGGCCGAAAAGATGGACGGGAATGATGGCTTTGGTCCGTGAGCTGATTTTAGCGGCGATCTGGTCGGGGTCGATATTCAGGGTGTCCGGACAAATATCGACAAAAACCGGCCTGGCGCCCGCCAGCGCAACCACTTCCGCGGTCGCAATGAAGGTGAAGGGCGTGGTGATGACTTCGTCGCCGGGCCCGATACCGATGGCGCGCAGCGCCAGCAGGAGAGCGTCCGTGCCGTTGGCGCATCCGATTGCATAAGGCAATCCGTGGTAGGCGGCGATTTCCGTTTCCAGAGCGGCAACATTCGGTCCCAGAATAAACTGCGTCTGCTCCAGAACCTGTCCCACCGCCTGATCAATTTCGGTCTTCATCCCTGCGTACTGTCTTTTTAAATCGACCATGGGTATCATACGGGTATGTCCTTATGTGTTTTCATTTTCAGGAGTATTTCGGCCGCCAGAGCCAGCGATTTTCGTCCTTCCTCACCGGAAACGACGGGTGTCGAGCGTGTTCGGACACAGTTGACGAACGACCGCACTTCTTCTTCCAGCGGATCGTGATCGCTTACCTCAATGTTGTTCTGAATGATCTGCTGCTTGCCGTCGGCTCCCGTGATTTTGGCAAGCGATAAGATTTCGCGTTTGCGGGTATCAACGGCGTGGTAGCCCTCCGGCCCGAAAAAGCGGAGTTTCTGCATGGTCTTGGCGCTGATGCGGCTGGCCGTGACATTGGCGATGCAGCCGCAGGCGAAGGACAAGCGCACATTGGAGATGTCGATTTTATCGGAAAGTACGGGCACGCCGACCGCTTCGACGCTGGTGAGCGGCGAATGGACAAACTTCAAAATGATGTCCAGGTCATGAATCATCAAATCGAGAATCACGTCCACATCCGTGCCGCGTTCAAAGAAAGGATGCAGGCGATGCACTTCGATGAAGACCGGCCGCGTAATCACCTTCTCCAGCGCCATCACGGCCGGATTGAAGCGCTCGACAAAGCCGACCTGGAAAACCAGGTTGTTTTTTGCAGACAGCGCGAGCAGGTCGTCTGCTTCTTCCACCGTTGCGCAAAGAGGCTTTTCGATGAGGACGTCAACGCCGGCCGCCAGAAAATCACGGGCGACCGCGTGATGATAACCCGTGGGAACGGCGATGCTCACGGCGTCGACCAGGCCGATCAACTGCCGGTGATCCGTGAAAGCCTTGCAGGAATAGAGATCCGCCGCTTTCTGCGCCCGTTCCATTTGCGTGTCGGAGACGGCGGTTATGTGGCAGTTGTCGATTTTGGCGTATTTCTGCAAATGATAACTGCCCAGATGGCCGATGCCGACCACACCAATTCTGATATTCTTTTCGGTTGTCATTTTATTCTCTCAGCGGCAAACGCTTCTTTTCGATTCTTTGATAAAGTTGATAAAATGCCGGACTTCCGGGCAGTCTTCCACTTCTTTCCCGGCTTTTTCGAGAGCCTCGTCCAGAAGGAGATCGGAACGGAAAATAATCCGGTAGGCGTCCTTGATGGCCTCGATCACATTTTCCGGGAAACCGCGCCGTTTCAGACCAATCAGGTTCAGGCCGAACAACTTGGCGCGGTTGCCGTTGGCCATGGTATAAGGCGGAATATCCTTGACGACGGCGGATGCGCCGCCGACAATACAATGTGCGCCGACGCGGCAGAATTGATGGACACCGGAAAGCGGGCTGACAATCGCATAGTCTTCAACGTGAACGTGTCCCGCCAGACCTGACGAATTTCCGATGATCACGTGATTGGCTACCTGGCAATTATGCCCGATGTGGACATAGGCCATCAGCAGATTGTGATCGCCGAGGACGGTCATGCCGGTATCGGCGCTGGTGGCGCGATGGATGCTGACATATTCCCTGATCGTGTTGAAGTTTCCAATCATCACGCCGGTTCTTTCCCCGCCGAATTTAAGATCCTGCGGAGGGGCTCCGATCGAACAGAATTGGAATATATGACAGCCTTCGCCAATCTGCGTGTAATTATCAATGACCGCGTGGGGACCGATGACCGTATTTTTCCCGATGGTGACCTCAGGTCCGATAATCGAGTAAGGGCCGATTTCCACGCCTTCTTCCAGCCGGGCGTCCGCCGCGATAATAGCTGTAGGATGAATGTTCATGTCGGATCTTCACCTGTTTTTTTTATTTTTGCTGCAAGCTCGTCTACTTGTTTTCCGAGCTGCTCCAGCTTGACGCGGATTTCAGGAAGCTTGATCTTGCTGGATTCTACTTTCAGCCATTCTTTGCGCGCAAGAAACGGCGCCCCGCCGCCCACCATGCCCGCTGGGATATCCTTGTGGATGCCGGAGGATGCCGCGATCATCGCGTGATCGCCGATGGAAATGTGGCCGACGATGCCGACCTGCCCGCCGATAATAACGCTCTTCCCGATTTTGGTGGAGCCGGAAATGCCGGTTTGAGCGGCAATGGCGGAATTCTCGCCGATGACGACGTTATGCGCAACTTGAACCAGATTATCGATTTTCACGTTCCGCTGAATCCAGGTCCTGCCCATCGTCGCCCGGTCCACGGTTGTGTTGGCGCCCAGCTCGACGTCATCGTCAATCTGAACGATGCCGACCTGGGGGATCTTGGTGTTGCTTCCGCCGGGGTCGGCAAAGCCGAAACCGTCCGCCCCGATGACGACGCCTGCGTGCAGAATGACGCGGCGGCCGATGATGCACCGGGCATAAACGCTGACGTTGGCATAGAGGATCGAATCTTCGCCGACCGAAGCGCCCCGTCCGATATACACGCCGGGGTAAAGGACCGCGCCTTTTTCAATTCTTGCCCCCTTGCCGACGAAGGCCCGGGCCATGACGGTTGCCTGAGGTGAGACGATCGCTTCCGCTTCGATATACGCGTCCGGATGGATACCGGCCGGTCCGTGGTCTACCGGATAAAACACGACCAGAAGCTTTCCCACGGCCGCGTAGGGATCGGCAACGACAATCAGATTTTTGTCCGGGTCAACGGTTCCGGGCGGAACAAGGATCGCTCCCGCCCGGGTTGTCTCCAATTGCTTGAAATATTTCGGGTTGGCGATAAACGTGAGATCATCAACGCCGGCTTCGTCAATCGGCCGGATATCGCAGATCATTTTTTCCCCGTCGCCCTGGACCATGCCGCCGATCAGGGCGGCTATTTCCTGAATGCTTTTTCCCATTTTATTCCAAGACGTTATTTTTTGGAGTTTTGAGCCTTGTTGTATTCTTCAACGACTTTTTTGCTGATATCCTGGGTCTTGTCATGGTAGGGCATCGGCATGGTGCTGATGTCCAGAATCAGGGTATATTTTTCTTTTTCCGCAATGGCCCGGACCGATTTCAGAATTTCGGGGATCATTTTTTGTGAGTATTCCTGGTCGCGTTTCTGGAGTTCTTTATTGGTATCATCGACGAGGATCTGGTAATCGCGCAATTTTCTCTGGTAAGCGGCTTCTTTATCGCTGCGTGCGCTGGCTGTCATGACGGAACTCTGTTTGTCAAGGTCGTCTTTCATTTTCTTGACGTCGGTTTCCATGGCTTTAATGTTTTCCTGTTTTTTTTCAAAAATCTTTTTAAATTCTTCGGCTGCTTTTTTGCCGGCGGTGGAGGTTTGAATGATCTCCTGAATATTGATAAAACCGATTTTATCGGCGGCGAAAGACGTGTTTGTCCAGACAAAAACGAAAAGCAATCCCACAATAAGACACATAGTTTTTTTCATCTTAAATCTCCTCTCAGTTGGTTAGTCTACTATCAATCAATGAAGGTGGTCTTCATCACTGTCTCACATGAACATGCCGATGGTGAATTCAAAACGGCCCATGGCGTCATCATTCAAATGCCGTCGGTCCAGCACATAGCCGTATTCCAGCCGTAAAGGTCCGATGGGTGAATACCAGCGGACGCCCGCGCCGCAAGTCATTCTTAAATCATCGAGAAAATAACCGCCGTTCCAGGTATTGCCCGCGTCATAAAAGACGACGCCCTTCATTCCCGCATCTTTAATCAGGGGGAAAACAATTTCCAGGGAGAAGGACAGCATGGTCGTACCGCCGATGACGTCGCTGGTTCCCGAGTCGACCGGGCCGACATAGCGTAAACCGCGCAGGGAATTGATGCCGCCCAGGACATAGCGTTCGTAGATGGGAATCTTCGTGTCGCTGTCGTCATTATTTTGCAGATAACCGATCCGGCCTTTTGCGCCGAAAACAATATCCCAGAAAAGCGGAACATAACCGGCTACGGCGCCGGAATACTTTGTGAAATTTGTATTGCCGCCCAAAGGCATGCCGGCATGCTGCACGGATGCGGTGGCTTTGATGCCCTTGGAGGGGAACATGTTGTCGTTGGTCGAATCGTAGGCGAGCGTGAACGTTAAAGAGCTGGTGATTCTTTCGCCTTCCTGAGTGATAATATAGGAAGAAGCGGTCGTTCGATTAATGTCCTGAATATTATCGACGCTCAGTCTGTAGCCGACATAACCCACAACTCTGGTCCAAATCGGATAACCCAGGGTTACTCCGCCGCCTTTTGTATCCAGGGTATAGGAATCATATTCTTTTTTGTATTTCCAGATGTCCGCCTTGCACCACAACGGCAGATCAAAAAGCCAGGGTTCGGTAAAAGACAATTCGTAGTTATTGGTTTTGGAGCCGAGCGATGCTTTCAGACTCAGCGTCTGCCCGTAACCCAGGAAATTATTCTGGACAACCTGTGCCATGATCACGGCCGCATCGACGGCGCTGTAACCCGCGCCAACCATGAACATCCCCGTATTCTTTTCTTTGACCCGGATGTTGATGTCCATTTTATTATCCGTCGTCTTTTCGGTCTGGATGTCCACTTCTTCAAAGTAGCGCAGCTGGTTTAAGTTGGTATAACTGGTTTTTAACTTGCTTGAAGAATATAAATCCCCCTCCACGATGGACAGCTGCCGCCGGATGACTTTGTCGCGCGTCGTGGTATTGCCGGAAATGCCGATGCGGGCTATATGAACGAGGTTGCCCTTGGTCAGATGGAAGTTCACATCCACAAGCTGTTCCTTGTCGCGGGAGGTGATCTGGGGATTGACATCGGCATGCGCGTAACCTTCGTCATTGGCAGCCAGTGTGATGGCTTCCATATCTTTCAGGATGGCTTCCCGATTGTAATAGTTTCCTGTTTTCGTTTTTAAAAGCTCGAATAAAGCGGCTCTGGTTTTCTCCAGGTAATCCCCGGAAATGACCACTTTGTCAATTTTGAAACGTTTGCCTTCCCGGACAACAATCTTGATATAAATGCCTTTGGCGTCGTGCGTGATCACCGGCTCGCCGATCTGGGCGTTGACAAAACCGTTGTTGAAATAAAAGGAGGTCAGTTTTTGAACATCCTGCTTGATCTGATGGGTTTGCAGGATGCCCGTGTCCATAATGAAGCCCAGCAGGGTGCGTTCGGTCGTGGTCATCATGTTGACCAGTTCTTTGGTGGTAAAGGATTCATTGCCTTCAAAGGTGATGGAACGGATGTAAACCCGGTCATTCTCTTTAATGTCCAGAACGAGGACGATGTCTTTCTGGTCCCCTTTTTCCAGGCGGTCGGTGATCTCGGCGTTGTAATAGCCTTTGGTGTCGTAAAGCGCTTTGATTTTCTGGATATCGTCTTTAATTTTTTCCTGGTTGAGGCTTTGCCGCGTCTTCACGGACATGACTTCCAGAATGTCGTCTCTGTCCAGCTTCTTGTTGCCCACCAGCCGGATTTCGGAGATCAGCCCTTTTTCCAGGACCGTGTAGGTGATGACTTTCCCCTGCGCCTCGGTGCTCACCTGCGCGCTGACATCCAGGAAAAATCCCATTTTGAAGATGGCTTTAATATCAGCCGTGATATCTTCTTCGTTCAGGGGATTGCCGGCCCTGCTGCGAATCTGCTGCTTAATGGCGTCCGCCCCGATTTTGCGGTTGCCCGCGATATCAATCCGAACGATTTTGTCCAGGAGTCCCATTCGGCCCAGTATTTCTGTTTTCACCTCTCCGGCCAGCGTCTCATATCCCGCCGATTCCTTACCCTGGACGGATACGGTCGATAAAACGGACGATTGGGCAATATCGATGATTCGGGCGTCAATGTTCAGAGTGTCGCCGAATTGCGTGACACTCCCCGTGATCACATAGTCCGCCCCCAGGGCCTTACCGGCGGCGATGGCTTGCTCCTGGCCCGGCACCATATTGCTTTTGGCAATGTCAGCCGCTTCAAGAACCTCAATTTTCTTTTCACCCCGGAATGCCTTGTTCAGCTGGTTGTAAACGGAGCTTTGCAGAGCGCTGCCTTCTGCACTCGTGTGAATGTCAAAAGGCAGAATACAAACTTTTTTGACGTCTTCGGCCCCGGCTTCCGTAAAAAAACACAGCAGAAGAATCATGAGCATCGTGAACGTTTTTTTATTAAAAATCATAAATTTTCCCGTCGCGCAGACCGATTCTGCCGGACATCCTGTCGGCCAGCAGTTTGTTGTGCGTGACAACGATCAACGTTATTTTTTTTATTGTGTTCAAATCAATCAGGATGTCTTCTATCTTTTTTCCTGTTTCCGTGTCAAGATTTCCCGTCGGTTCGTCGGCGAGCAGGATTTCCGGCTCCATGACCAGTGCGCGGGCAATGGCCACACGCTGCTGCTCTCCCCCGGAGAGTTCGCCCGGTTTATGCTTCAGGCGATGCCCCAGCCCGACTTCCTCAAGCAATTGAGTCGCCTGATCCATCGCCTGTTTTTTGGCAAGACCGCTGATGAGCGCCGGCATCATCGCGTTTTCGAGCGCGGTGAACTCCGGCAGCAGATTGTTTAATTGAAAAACAAATCCGATCGTCTTATTGCGGAAAGCCGCGATTTTTTTTTCATTCCACTCAAAAACATTATTTCCCGCGATCGCGAGGGTGCCTGACGTCGGATGGTCCAGTGTGCCGAGGATGTGAATGAGCGTGCTTTTACCGGCGCCGGAAACACCGACGACGGCCAGGGAATCCCCTTTTTTAATTTCCAGATTTAAATCCCGCAAGACTTCAATTTTGTTGCCGTCTTTTATAAAAGTCTTTGATAAATTGGCCAGTGTTATCATATTAATCGTTGAACTCGGTTTCTTATTCGTATCTCAGCGCTTCCGCCGGGTCGAGCCTGGAAGCCCTGAGCGCGGGGTAAATGGTTGACAGGAAACAAATCGCGAGCGTGCCGATGACGATGACGACGACGTCGCTGTAATTCACTTTCGAGGGCAGTTCGCTCAGGTAATACACATCACCGGGCAGAATTTTAAAGTTGAAAATTTTCTCCACGAGGAGAGAAATTTTCTGTAGATTGAGTGCGATGGTCAGACCGGCGATACAGCCGAAAAAAGTTCCGATCACGCCGACGATCAGACCCTGGTAAATGAAAATCTTCATGATCGTGCCGGAAGTGGCGCCCATCGATTTTAAAATGGCGATGTCCTTATTTTTCTCCATGACAATCATGATGAGCGCGCTGATGATATTGAAGGCGGCCACCAGCACAATCAGGCTCAGGATAATGAACATGACGCGTTTCTCCAGCTTGAGCGCCGAAAACAGGTTTTTATTCATCTGCATCCAGTTTTGCGTGAAGAAGGGGAATCCCAGTTTGCTCTGGATGCTGCGGGCGATTACATCCGCCTTGTAAATATCATTGACGACGATGTCCAGCCCGGAAACCGTATCACCCATATCCAGGAATTCCTGACAGCTCGCGAGCGACAGGAAGGCCAGGGTGGAATCATACTCATAAAAGCCGGACTCGTAGATCCCGGCCACAATAAATTTCTTCATGCGGGGAACCATGCCCATGGGCGTGGCGATGCCCCCGGCCGGTGAAATGATCGTGATGGTATCGAAAAGAAAAAGTCCCAGATTCCGGGCCATTTCCCTTCCAATCAGAATGCCGGACAGGTCTCTGGACTCCGCGGACAATTCTTTCCGGACGTCCTCGGGAATTTTATCGAGGTATTCCAGTCTGCCTTCCTTGATTTTTCCCAGGTTGATCACTTTCGGCGCGCTTTGCGTATCCATGCCGCGGATGACGACGCCGGTGACGCCGCTGCCGCTGCGGATCATCGCCTGGGTATAAATGAAAGGCGTGGAAGCGACAACCCCCGGAGTTTTATCGACGTCTTCACGGACGGCCCGATAATTTTTTATCGTACCGCTTACATCCGCCGTGATTTCAATGTGCGAGCGGATGCCCAGAATCTTGTTGCGCAGATCGTCTTCAAAACCATTCATGACGGCGAGGACAATAATCAGCGCGGCCACTCCCAGGAAAATTCCGAAAATCGATATGAAGGTAATGATCGAAACAAACACCTGCTTGCGTTTCGCTCTCATATACCGTCTGCTGATAAAGAATTCGTAAGGCATTAAATGATATCCTGTTTACGTAACAGTTGGATTACAGTTTCATAAACTCCGTGGTTGATCTCATTCCTGTCTGGTTCTTAAAAGCGGGAACAGGATGACGTCCCGAATAGACGCGGAATCGGTAAAGAGCATGATCAGCCGGTCGATGCCGATTCCTTCTCCGGCTGTCGGCGGCATGCCATACTCCAGGGTGCGAATGTAGTCTTCATCCATTTCATGCGCTTCATCATCGCCCGCTTCGCGCTCTTTGAGCTGCTGGACGAATCGATCTCGCTGATCGGCCGGATCGTTGAGTTCGGAGAAGGCGTTGGCGATCTCCCGTCCGGAAATGTAGAGTTCAAAACGATCGACAATATCCGGGTCGGTGTTATTCCTGCGGGACAGGGGAGATACGGCAACCGGATACTGCGTGACAAAGGTCGGCTGGATCAGTTTCTTTTCGACCACTTCGTCGAAAACAGCCATCAGAATTTTTCCCAGCGGGTCGGTTTCCTTGACATCGCAGCCGATCTTGCGGGCAAAGGCAATAGCTCTCGAAAAATCCGTCAGGTCAGCTTCTTCCATGCCGGCTATCTGCAAAAGAGCATCTTTGACGGAAAGCCGCCGCCAGGGAGGCGTCAGATTAATTTCCGTTCCCTGATAGGTGAACGTAAGCCCGCCGAAAATATTTTGTGCGATAAACCGGAACAGCTCTTCCGTAAAGGACATCAAATCCTCGTAAGTTGCATAGCTCCAGTAAAACTCCATCATGGTGAATTCCGGGTTATGAAACGTAGAGATGCCTTCGTTGCGGAAGTTGCGGTTGATTTCATAGACTCTTTCCAAACCACCGGTAACCAGGCGTTTCAGATATAGTTCGGGGGCGATCCGGAGGTAGAGATCCTGATCCAAAGCATTGTGGTGCGTTTTGAAGGGCCGGGCGACAGCTCCGCCGGCGCGCGGCTGCATCATGGGTGTTTCCACTTCCAGAAAATCATGCATATCCATGAATTGGCGCATAAGTTTAATGATCCGGCTGCGCCGGTAAAAAATTTCCTTGACTGCCGGGTTGGAAATCAAATCCAGATGCCGCTGCCGGTAGCGGGTTTCGATGTCCGTCAGGCCATGCCATTTTTCCGGCAGGGGATGAATCGATTTGGCCATCAAACGCAGGGATTCAACCTCAACGGTTAACTCATCCGTTTTGGTCCGAAACAGCTTTCCGGAAACATAAATGGTATCGCCGATATCCAGTTTCTTAAAGATGAAGAAATCCTGTTCGCTCAGGATATTTTTCGCGATATAGCACTGCATCTGGCCTTTGCGGTCCTGAATTTTGATAAAGGCCGCTTTTCCGAAACTGCGGACGGCCATCAAGCGTCCGGCCAGAGAAAATTTTTCCGTCAATTGGGCCAGGGCTTCGCCTGCGGTATTGCCGAACTCGGCCATAATCTGGGCTGTTGTATTTTGGGGCTTCACATCATTCGGATATAAGTCCACGCCTGCTGCTTTTAAGGCCGCAATTTTTTCCAGGCGAACCTTTAAAAGATCATTGTCTTCCATAATTTCTCCACTTTTTAAAGTCAATCTGACTATATTCTTTTTGAGGATTAGTCAAGCATGATTGTCGTGCCTGTCCGCCGCGGGGCCGGCGCCAAATAAGCCAAAAAATGTGTTTGCCACAGGCCCGGTTGTTATGTATGATGCCCCAAATCATTTCAGGGGGGAAATCATAATGGTAAACAAGGCGATATTGATCGGCAGATTGGGTAAGGACCCGGAAGTCCGCTATACACCAGATGGAACAATGGTTACCAATTTCAATCTGGCGACCGATGAGCAGTGGAAAGATAAAAACGGAGAGAAAGTTCAGAAAACGGAATGGCATCGGATTGTTACCTTCGGAAAACTGGCCGAGATCTGCGGGAATTACCTGGTGAAAGGAAAACTGGTCTTTATCGAGGGACGCATTCAAACCCGTTCCTGGGAAGATAAGGACGGCGTGAAGCGTTTCACGACGGAAATTATCGCCAACGATATGAAAATGCTGGATTCCAAAGGCCAGGCTAAAGCAGGCAGTGAGGCCACACCGGAAGCGGCTTACGGATCAAACAGCGGCACCCCGATGGAAGATGTTCCTTTTTAACGAATAAACCGTGCCGGTGCTTGATGGACTTTTAAGCGCCGGCACGAAAGAATCTATTTATCGTCCTCTTTCTTCGTTGTTGTAACATTTGCATCCTGGTTGTCGGAAGAGACGGATTTTTTGAAATTCTTTATTCCCTTGCCCAGCGCTGAGCCGATTTCCGGAAGCTTTCCGACACCGAAAATAATCAGGATAATAACCAATATAATCAGTAACTCCGGTACTCCTATTCCAAACATAATATTACCTCTTTCGTGTTATTGTTTTAGGGTAAGCGCAAGTGGATGACCTGTCCCGACTTGCCTAAGTTTTCGATGTTTTTCCCTTTAAACTGAATCCGGACTCCTCCGGCATTGCCGATGTCCATGCTGAAGCGCGCCGCTGTATGCGAAATTTTTTCTCCGGGCTTCAGTAAAACCTGAAAAGGTTCTTTGTTGTCGGCTTGAATCCGAATCCAGGTATCTTCCGTGGCGTGAACGACCAGGCGGGATGATTCTTCATCGTCAATGAGCGCTTCGATTTCTGCTTCATCTTTCGGGGGGGCGGAAGCGGTCGGTTCTTCGACCGTGTTTTGTCCTGGCTGCTTTGCGTCCGTGCCTGCCTGATTGACCGCAATTAAATTCTGCGACGTTGGCAGATTGACATCAACAGGAAGCTTGTCCGGTTGCGCTGAATTTTGCCCCTGAATATCGATCATCGCAGCAGGTTTTGGAGTTTCGGCAATCGGGGACACATCCGTCACCGGCCTGTTATAGCTACTCACAATAAAGGATACGGCGATGAGAACGATGACGATGCACAGAACCCACAGGGCGGTTTTATGCCGGCCCAGAGTTGCAACGAGAGGCGTCTGGTGCGGTTCTTCCGTGACCTTGGTTTTTTCCTTCATTTGAATGGTTTGCAGGTAATTTTCATAGCGCTCAAGAATGGGTTTGCTGTCCACACCCAAAGCCTCGGTATACATTTTGATGAAATTCCGCGCATAGATCGGGACGGGCAGCAAATGGTAACGACCGTTTTCTATCGCTTCCAGATTAACCACACTGATCCGCGTGCGCTCAAAAAAATCTTTCAGGGTCAGCCCTGTATTTTCCCGCGCCTTTTTTAAGTCAACTATTGGAGAATCAGCATCGATTTCTGTCGTCATTAACCTGTCACAAATAAACATTATTTTTGTTTTGTTTAGCACTATTTCTTATACATCGCAACTTTTAAGATTGTCCTTACTTTTTAGCGTACTTTGTGTTTTAAGTCGGTGCAGGAGCCATCGGGCAAGGAGCTGCTTTTCATGACAGAGATTATGGATTTTACCCGAAACCTGGCGCGCGCGGCGGGTCGATTGCTGGCCGATAAATTAAACCGGAGCAATCAAGTTTACTATAAAGGGGCCATCGATCTGGTGACGGATGCGGATAAAATGTCGGAGGAACTGATTCTTGCGGAAATCAGCCGCCGGTATCCCGATCATGGCATTTTGTCCGAGGAATCAGCCGCGAAGAATGAGCAGGCGGCCATGCGCTGGATCGTCGATCCTCTGGACGGGACCACCAATTATGCGCATGGATTTCCTTTTTTCTGCGTTTCCATTGCGCTGGAGCAAGAGGGCGTTGTTGTGCTGGGCGTTGTTTATGATCCGCTTAGAGATGAACTTTTCACAGCCTCGCGCGGCGGCGGGGCTTTTCTCAATGGAAAGAAACTGCACGTTTCCACCGTAAGCGATTTGTCGCACAGTCTTCTGGCAACTGGTTTTCCTTATGACATCCGGGTGAGTAAAGATAATAACCTGAACTTCTTCCATGCGATGATTTTGCAGGCGCAGGCCATCCGGCGTCCGGGCGCGGCGGCTCTCGATCTGGCCTACCTTGCCGCCGGGCGGATTGACGGATTCTGGGAGTTGAAACTCAAGCCCTGGGATACAGCCGCCGGTTGTCTCCTGGTGACGGAAGCAGGCGGTGTTGTTTCCGATATGGCCGGGCAAGCGTGGAATTTATTTTCACCGGGTCTTGTCGCCGGCAATGGATTGATTCACGGGCAGATGCTGGAGATCATTCAAAAAACGCAGGCGATAGGTAATAAATAATCAATTGTGATCAATAGATCATTTCCCATGGCCCATAACCTGTATCTATTTGATAAATTTAATAATGACCTTTCTCGTTCGCGGGCCGTCGAATTCGCAGAAGAAGATCGATTGCCAGGTTCCTAAAACCAGGCGGCCGCCTTCAATGATGACCAGTTCGGATGCGCCGACGAGGGATGATTTGACGTGGGCTGCGGAATTGCCTTCCGCGTGCCGGTAATTTGCCGATAAGGGGACGGCGCGGTCTAAGGCCGCCAGAATGTCGCGGGGAACATCCGGGTCGGCATTTTCGTTGATCGTTACCGCGGCGGTGGTATGGGGCGTATAAACCAGGCCGATGCCGGATTCGATTTTTTCCTCACGCGCCGCTTTCTGAATGGCCGGCGTGATATCGATCATCTCCAAGCGGGAATGGGTCTGAACCGATATTTCTTTCATAAGCTGCCTGTCTCTTATTCCGCCGCGGCTTTCACGGCGGCGTAAACATCGCCGATGATCTCCCGGGAGAGAGTTTGCATGGCCTGGCTTGCGGCCTGGCAGTATCCCAGGGGTGAAGCATTCTGTAAAAGTTCTTCCCGGAGATATTTCTTCTGATACATCATTCTTTTTCCCGTTTCTTTTTCCCGCAAATCCTGCAGGGAGATGGCAATGCCGACGACGGCCGTTTTATTGCTTTTATCGATCCGCAGATAAAATTCTTCAACACCGCCGGAAATTACAAACCGTCCGTCCTCCGCATCATAGCGGGAGAAAACCGCCCGGAAAAGGCCGCTTGCTCTCATGTCGCCAAGGAGGCTGTCGCCGATCATGTCGGCAGGATTGACCGCCCAGCGTGAATAATTGAAGGAATCAAGACTGTAGGCATCATTGCGAAAGATCATTCCCGTGGAATTATAGGCGGCGGAGATGGAAAACCGGTTGAATTTGACGGCGGCCGGGAGTTTGTCCGGCTGATTCCATGATGGCGCCGGGTAGCTTAAAAGATATTTCTCCACGTTATATTGCGGTTTGCCGCTTGTCGCACATCCGGCGATCAGCAGGGATGAAATCATCAGGACCAATCCCAGAGAGCCAAATCTTTTGTGAAGGCACAGCAATAATAGTCGCATGGCTTATTCCTTTCGTTACTCCATGGGTTTGCGCGGCGGCGCGGGTTTTGTAAAAATCAGATCCGATGGGTCTTGGTTTAAGCTGTCGGAAAGTTTTTGCAGATTCTCCGAGGTGACCCGCAGGTTTTCCGATGTATCCTGCAAATCGCTGGTGATTTTTTTTGTTTTTTTGTCAACGTCTCCGAGGATGGCATCCGTGCGCTCCGCTTTCTCGCGCAGTTTCAAATCGTTGATTTCGCCTTTGGCCTGAGCGATCAACTGCCGGGCATCCGTCAAAATGCCCAGGGCTTCGCTCACGGCCCTGTCCACGTTGCCCTCAGACACCGTTTTATTGACCCTGGCGATTGTCTGCTCCAGACTGGCGGATGTGGCTTCCAGGTGGGCCATGATATTATTGATTCGCTTGCCTTTTACAAAGTTTTCAATGGCCTGGGTGGTGTTTTTTACATTATCGGATATCCCTTTTAAGTCGATATCCTTGATGTTTTGCATGATCGCGCTTGTATCCGACAGAAAGCGGCTGATTTCGGACTTCTTCGATGGGATCACCGGATAGTCCGATACAAATGAGAGCTGCGGCGAGCCGTCCAGTTCGCCGCCGTTAATCCGGTCGAGCTCGATAAAAACAATACCGGTAATGCCGGCGGTTTTCAGTGAGGCGATGGTGTGCTTTTCCAAATCGCCCTCCAGGTCGATTTTCATGATCACTTCAATCAGGCGGTAGTCCGGGGCGACATCAATTTTTTGGACCTTGCCGATTTCCACGCCTCGGTATTTAATCGCCGAGTCCACCTGCAATCCCTGGACGGATTCATCAAAGTAGACGGCATAGAGAGAGCCTTTTACAAAAAATCTGGCCGCGCCGATCCAGATGATGACGACCGCGCAGATCACCACGCCGATAATGACAAAAAGACCGATCAAAAATTTTGAGCTTTTAGTTGACATAAAACCTCTGTTCTTCATGCTGTGCCGGCAACTGGCGCAGGAAGAAGCTCTTCACCCGCGGGTCCGTTGCCTGCTCTTTTAGTTCCAGTGGTTTGCCTTCGGCGATCATCCCTTTCGCTTCTTTGTCCAACATTAACACTCTATGGGCAATTTTGTAAATAGATTCCAACTCGTGGGTGACAATCACCATCGTGGTTCCCAGGGCTTCATTGGTCTTGATGATCAGATCGTCGAGTTCCACGGCGGTGATCGGATCGAGGCCCGCGGACAATTCGTCGAGGAACAGGACCCGGGGATCAAGCGCCATGGCCCGCGCAATGCCGGCTCGTTTTTTCATGCCGCCGGACAGTTCGGACGGGTGATGGTTTTCGTAGCCGGCCAGATTGACCATGCCTAATTTCATTTTGATAATCCGGCTGATGGAGTCGCTGTCCAGATCGGTGTATTCCTGCAGGGGGAGGGCGATGTTCTCTTTGATCGTCATCGAGCTGAACAGGGCGCCGGACTGAAAAAGGACGCCGATGTTCTGCCGGTAATCGTTGAGGACATCTTCCCCGGCGCCGATAATTTCCGTTCCCTGATACAAAATCTGGCCCGAATGCGGTTTTTGCAAACCGATCATGATCTTCAGCAGGGTTGATTTGCCGCACCCGCTGCCGCCTACAATAACCAGGACTTCTCCCTTGTAGACTTCAAAGCTGACGTTTTCAAAGACGATGTTGTCGCCGAAACGCTGCGTCAGGTTTCTCACCGAGATGATGGGTTTTGTTTCCGCTGGTTCCAAGAGATGACCCCTTCAGATTCTTTTGATGTAATACAACATAATGGCGAAAACGGAATCGGCCACCACAATGAGAAAAATAGCCGCAACTACGGCCGATGTGGTAAATTTACCGACATCCTGCGCGCCTGCCCGTACCTGGAATCCCCGCTGGCAGCCGATGGCGGAAATGAGACCGGCAAAGACGGCGGCCTTGACCAGACTGGTGACGACATCGAACACCTGAATCGTTTTGATCGACTGAGTGATGTAAGTGTTGACGGTCAGGTCCAGGCTGGTGACACCGATGATCATGCCGCCGAAAATGCCGAAAAAATCGGCATAAATGGTCAGAATCGGTACGACCATAATGGTGGCCAGAACTTTCGGGACAGCCAGAAACCGAATCGGGTCAAATCCCATGGTGCGCAGAGCGTCCACTTCTTCATTGACCACCATCGTGCCGATTTCGGCGGCGAAAGCGGAGCCGGAGCGTCCCGCGACCAGGATGGCCGTCATGAGAGGTCCCAGTTCTTTGATCATCGCAAAGCTGACCAGGGCGGGGACATAGATGTTTGCGCCGAATTGTTTAAATTGCAAAAAAGACATGAAGGCCATGATCAGCCCCATCAGAAGACCGATCAGCGCGACGATGGGCAGGCCGTCCACGCCCGCCCGCTGGACATAAAAAAGGACATCGCTTCCCCGAAGGGTTTTGGGATGAGTCAGGGTGTAGAACAAAGCCGTCAGCAGTTCACCGATAAAGGAGACAAAATTAACAAAATCGCGGCCAAGGTGCAGGGATGCCTGCCCGACTTTTCGAACAAATCCGTCGTGGGACACTTCCGCTTTGAAGGGAACCTGGGACAGCGCATCCTCATGGATGACGCTGAAAATTCCCTTGGACTCGTCATTTAAATTTACCAGTTGACAGGGGATCTTTTGAGCGGCGGAGGTTTTTTCAATTTGAACAAACGCCAGGGCCGCGGCGCTGTCTAAATAAAAGACGCCGGAAAAGTCGATGGTGATGCTCTGGAACTTTTGACTGGAAATCTCCTGTTCGATTTCCCTTACAAAGCCGGTCAGGTTCTTCAGTCCGAACTCGCCTGCCGGATAGATGAAAAGATTTGAATCTTCCCTTTTAAAAGTAATCTTATGAACGGTCGGGCCGTCTTTTTTTAAGGGCATGGTCATGGCAATGTCTTTTCGTCCGGTAGAGGGAAATTCATAAGGAGAATCCTTATATTCCGGTGTTTATTTAAGCCGGTTAACCAATCTTGTCAATGAAAATTGAGTCCGGGGGGCATAACCGGCTCCTTCTTTACATTTCGTTCAAGCCATTGAACATTTCATTGAAAGAAAAAGCTGAATCAGGTGGTTTTCGGGTTTTCACCCCCTAGCGGACATTGTTAAAACATTATACTAATTATATACTTATGATTATTAATGAGCTGCTTCTGAATTTTGGCACGCAAATTTCATTAATAGTAAGGCAAATAGACAAACACCCTCAAGGAGGTAACAGATCATGAAAAAGACATTAGGAACCATCGTAGCGGCGGCAGCAGTTGTTCTCTTAACGGCAACCTTTGGATTCGCGGAATACGCGGCAGCGGGAGCGACCAATTTCCCGTATTTCCAGCTGGGCTGCCTGATTGTGGGCGGATTGATTCTTGTCAGCCTGAAACGGAAGTATAACAAGATGTACACAGCAGAAGTTGTTGGCGCCTTCGCTCTTTACACCATTCTGATGGCGCTGTTCACCAACCCGGTTATTGATGCAGTAAAGAACATCATGACCTGATAGGGGCAGCAAAAAGACGCAGAGCAAATCTAAGGAAGGAGGATTAGGATCATGATCGCGACACACAAGATCAACCAGAAGCAGTATCAGGGCTACACCGGTGTGATGATGATATCGGCCTGGGGCCTGGCGATGGTGATTGCATCTTTCCTGTTCCTCTACATCGGTCACCGTCTGGATGAGATGCTGGGAACCGCACCGAACTTCATGCTGGGCTTGTTCATGCTGGCGATCTTCATCTGCGTCATGAGGCTCTATCAGGAAGCAAAGAAACGAATGAAGGATTTGTAGCAGCCGCTGCACCCAAAACATGATCTGTCTATATAACGAGCCCCCTCAGGTTAACCGACTGAGGGGGCTTTTTATGGCGGTCTGACGGTTTATGCTTTCCCAGACGGGAGATCGGGGCAGGATATTTTAATGTTTGTGCAAAATAGCCCAGATCGCTTTATCGCGCAGAATATTCATATAGTCCCGTTGATCATCGTTCAGTATTTTGACCGTTTTTTTGTCTGCGTAGAGAAGGCCGATGCATTTTTCTTTGATGACCAAAGGGTAGATTAAGCAGGACTGAGCATTGATGATCTTCAGGTACCAGTCGGGAAGATTATCCCGGATGCCGGCGGGGTTCGTATTGTCGATGATGAAGTCCTTCATGCGCATCACGGCGATATTGAAAACGTCTGATGACCGGGTGATCTTAAATTCAAGATTTTTCAGGATTGAATCAATGTTTTCACCAAAACCGAAGCGCGCGGACATTTTGGTCTGGTTTTGATCCAGCATGAAAAATAGCACGCGGTTAAATCTAAAACCGCGGTACATGGTTTCCATAATCATGTAAATCGCGTCGCTGATGCTGATTTTGGAATTGAGCATTTCATTGATTTCCGCAATGCACCTCTTGAGCATTTCATTTTGTTCTTCGGACCGGGAGGACTGCTTTGACGATTCCGCAGTAAGTGAGCTCGCGGCGGCTGAAGCATCAGGCACGGGTGATCCCGGCTGAGCTTCCCGGGCCGCTTTTTCTCCGCTGTAGGCGGTCAGACGTCGTAACAGAGGACTCCTTGATTTGTCGATCTTGAACATTTCCGCGTAATGATCGATATGGGATGCCGCGCCTTCAATCAGGTTCATCGTTCTGTTTACGGGAAGCGATACGGTGAGCTTATATTTTTCAAAAACAGCCTGCATGGCTTCGTCTCTTTTTTCTCCATCCGCCTCGGCCGCGATGACACACAGTTCATTTGCATAATTGGCGATACTTCTAAATACATCCGTTTCCGTTTCCGATGCTTTGGTTTCCGCAGATCGGATAATATCCATGCTGTTGGTGATGCTTTCCGGGAAACCCCATGATTTGCTGATGCCCATGCCCAGCTCGCTGTAGGAAATACCGAGGACGGTTTTAGAAGCGCTCTGTTCATCCATGCCTTTCGCGGCCATGATATTTTTTATTTCGGTGTACTCCTCGGGAAAATAGCAAATGACCAGATGCTTGCCCAGATTATGCAGTAATGTACAAATGAATACTTCTTCCGTAGCGTGGAACATCATCTTTTCCGCAACATCCTTGGCCAGAACGGCGCTGAAAAATGAAACGAGAGCAGCGTCTTTCAAATCGGTCGTCTGACTTCTGCTTTGCAGGTGATCGATGATCATCAGCGAGGCTGCCGCTATCCTGACTTTTTCGGCTCCCAGCAGAAAGACGGCGCGGGAGACCGTCGTTACCTTGCCGCTTAGATTGCCGTAAAGGGATGAATTGACGACTTTCAACAGTTTATTGGTCAGAGAGATATCCTTCAGGATGACATTGGCAAGATCACCTGAAGACGAAAAGTTAATCGAATGAAGGGAAGAAAGTTTCTTGTTGATTTCGATGATGTGCTCGGAAAAGGCCGGCAGGTCGCCTTTATGCCGCATGCGGCGCAAAAGAAACTCAATCGTGCCATGCGTACTTTTTTGGATATCATTTATTTCATTTGGGCTCAGATAGGATAACTCCTCCATATTTTGGTCTGAAAGTACTCCGAAATAGTATTTTTGTAAAGAAACAAGTAGCCGGTAATATTTACCTTGACAAAATAAAATATTTATTGTTAGGTTCGTCCCACGCTTGGATCCGAAAGGACTGGGACGGAAGGAAGATTTTAAAGAAATTACTAAGCCTCTCGTCTCGCGATGGGGGGCTTTTTTTATGGAAAAAATGAGAGTTATTGAATCCATCAAAGAAATGCAGACTCTTTCTGAGAGCTTAAGGCTTGCCGGCAAGAGAATATCTTTTGTTCCGACCATGGGCTATTTTCATGAGGGTCATCTGTCGCTCATGAAAGAAGCCCGCCGGACGGCGGATTACGTCGTGGTCAGTATCTATGTCAATCCCACCCAGTTTGGACCCAAGGAAGATTTTTCCAAGTATCCGCGTGATTTTGAACGGGATGAACAAATGGCCCTGAGCGTCGGAGTTGATGCCATTTTTTTTCCGTCGAATCAGGAAATGTATCCCGACGGGTACCAAACTTATGTCGATGTCGAGAAAGTAACGCAGAATCTATGCGGCATGTCCCGGCCCGGGCATTTCCGCGGTGTCACGACCGTCTGCTGTAAATTGTTTAATATTGTCAAACCGCACAGCGCGATCTTCGGCAAAAAAGACTTTCAGCAGCTGGCGGCGATCAAGCGCATGGTTTGCGACCTGAACCTGGATCTGGAGATCGTCGGTTTACCGACGTTTCGGGAGCCTGATGGTTTGGCGATGAGTTCGCGCAATGTTTACCTCGGCAAAGAAGAGCGGGCATCGGCCCTGTCGCTTGTCGGATCGCTTAAACTGGCGCAAAAACTTTATGCCGATGGTGAAAGAGATGCGGCCGTTATGATTAATCAGGCGGAAAAACTCATTAAAAGCGCCGATTTTACCGATATAGACTACATCAAAATATGTGATTCCGCTACGCTTGCAGATGTCCGGGAGATCACGGGAGAGGTCGTAATGGCTCTGGCCGTGAAAGTGGGAAAAACGAGGCTGATTGACAATTCCGTTTTAGGCGAAGCGCTTAAGGCGTAATATTTTAAAGACAGGAGAACACAAAAAACCATGCAAAGATTTATGATGAAATCAAAAATCCATCGCGCCACCGTCACCGACGCTGATTTGCATTACGAAGGCAGCATCTCCATTGACGAAAAATTAATGGAAGAAGCCAACATGGTGCCCTATGAACAAATTGAAATATATGATGTAAACAACGGAGAAAGATTTTCCACGTATATCATCAAGGGCAAGCGCAATTCGGGAACGATTTGCCTGAATGGCGCCGCCGCACGCAAAGTGGCTAAAGGAGATCTTGTTATCCTGGCAACCTACGTGGCCGTTGATGATGAAGAGTCGAAGCATTGGAAACCGAAATGTGTTCTGGTTGACGGGAAGAACAAAATAAAGAAAATATCCAAATAGTCTTTAAAATATAGAAAAAAAGCACCCGCTTCTTTTGACAGGGGTGCTTTTTTTATTTTTCCGGCAACAAGGATAAAGATATTGAACTCACTCCGGGGGTATGCTATCGGTGTTTCGCAGCAGCAACGCACATTTTAATGATATGGAGGAGATATGGCCTTTCAGGAAATTGATAAAAATTTGAAATATAAAGTGGCGGATTTGTCCCTGGCTGCCTGGGGCAGAAAAGAGATGGATCTGGCTCAAAACGAGATGCCGGGTCTGATGGCGGTGCGCAAAAAATACGGGCGCAAAAAGCCGCTCGCGGGTTTAAAAATAATGGGCAGCCTGCATATGACCATCCAGACGGCCATGCTGATTGAAACGCTCAAAGTGCTGGGCGCTGATTTGCGCTGGGCCTCCTGCAATATCTTTTCCACCCAGGATCACGCGGCGGCAGCGATTGCCAAAGCGGGATCGGCGGCGGTTTTCGCCTGGAAAGGCGAGACGCTGGAAGATTACTGGTGGTGCACGGAACAGGCCCTGACCTGGCCGGATGGCTCGGGTCCCGATTTGATCGTGGATGACGGCGGCGATGCCACCCTGTTTATTCACCACGGCGTCAAAATTGAAAAGAACCCGCAACAGCTCAGGCAGAAAGTGAACAACAAGGAATTCGCCATTATTGTTTCACGTCTGGCTGAGTCGTATAAGAAAAACCCCGGGAGATGGCAGAAAGTAGCCGCCGGAATCCGGGGCGTGTCGGAGGAAACAACAACAGGAGTGCATCGCCTCTATCAGATGCAGGCGGCAGGAGACCTTCTGTTTCCGGCCATCAACGTGAATGATTCCGTCACGAAATCCAAATTTGATAATTTATACGGCTGCCGGGAATCGCTGGTGGACGGCATCAAAAGGGCGACGGATATCATGCTGGCCGGCAAGATGGTTGTCGTTTGTGGTTATGGCGACGTCGGAAAGGGCAGCGCCCAGTCGATGCGGGGATTCGGGGCCCGCGTGGTCGTCACCGAGATTGATCCGATCTGCGCCCTGCAGGCGGCCATGGAAGGCTACGAGGTCAGAACGCTGGAAGACGTTGCGCCGATTGCGGACATTTTTGTGACGGCGACCGGATGCTGCGACGTCATTACCGGGCGTCACATGGAAATGATGAAGGATGAGGCCATTGTCTGCAACATCGGCCATTTCGACAGCGAAATTGATATGCATTACCTCGAAACGAGCAAGGTTTGCCGCAAAGAAAATATCAAACCGCAGGTGGACAAATGGACACTGAAATCGGGCCGCTCGATTATTGTTCTGGCTGAAGGCCGCCTGGTCAATCTGGGTTGCGCGACAGGTCATCCCAGCTTTGTCATGAGCAACAGCTTTACCAATCAAACGCTGGCGCAGATTGAACTAGCCACTAAAAAGTATGATATCGGCGTGTATACGCTGCCCAAGAAACTGGACGAGGAAGTCGCGCTGCTGCATTTGGACAGGCTTTCTGCCAGGATTTCCAAACTGACGAAAAAGCAGGCCGAATATCTGGCTGTGCCCGTGGATGGACCCTTTAAACCGGACTATTACCGGTATTAATTTTTCTTAAAAAAGCATCCTTCGGATGACCGGAGGATGCTTTTTTATTGTGCGCCCGGCAGGGCGCACAGACTTGGTGGTGCAAGTCCACTACTCACCCGGCAAGGGGAAGAGTTAGCCGAACGGCAAGGGTGTCGCGGGTGACTGCGAATCTGGAGGAAGCCG
>JAIGNE010000017.1:0-19457 GCA_036528635.1 Deltaproteobacteria bacterium | reverse complement strand
GATCCCCGCCCGTACGGCCTGCGACAAAGCATTGACCGGGGGATTGCTGACGGTAATCATACCAATGCCGCCTTCCTTGGAAAACGCGACGATTTCTGCCATAAGATGATCTCCTTTTATCTTTTATTTTATGCCTTTTTTTTAGGAGGGATGGCACGTTGCCGGTGATTTGTCAAGATGCCGGCAGCAGCGGTTAGAGCTCGTTTCCCCGACCATTTTACACCACACCGGTTCTTGATTAGTTCAGGGAAATGAGTTACTTTTAAAAACAAAAATACTGTAAGGGGGATGAATATGCCTGAACAGATCGAGACAGCCGTCACTTTGATCAATGACAAAATTCAGTTTTCCGGCATCGTCAGGGACAATCCGGCCGTCACGTTTGATTATCATCCGCCGATAGGGGACGGGCAGGGTTTTACGGGGCTGGAAGTTTTATTACTGAGCCTCGCCGGATGCAGTGCCTCAACGGTGGTCTATCTGCTGCGCACCATGAAGAAAAACATTGCCGGTTTTCAGGTGCAGGCCAAAGGCGTGAGACGGGAGACGCATCCGACATCCCTCAAAACCATCACGCTTAAATTCATCCTGCAATCATCCGACGTCAAGGACGGCGATATGCAGAAAGCCATCCGGCTGGCTGAAGAAACCTACTGCCCTGTCTGGGCGATGCTGAAAGGCAATGTCGATGTTGTTACCCAATACAAAATAGAGAAAGTATAAAAAGGATGACGATGTTTTATCAAAAGAGCGATGACGGTTACCATTCCCGGATCAAGGGCATTGATCAAAAGACGCTGGTTTACGGAGAACGGACCCTGCTTGCGGAATTTCATCTCAAGAAGGGCAGCGTCGTCCCCGCGCATGCACATCCCAATGAACAGACGGGTTATCTGGTCAGCGGCCGCATGGTTTTCACGCTGGGAGGCAGACAATACGACACGCAGGCCGGGGACAGCTGGTGCATCGCAGCCGGCGCAGAGCACTCCGCAGAAGTCATCGAGGACTCGGTGGCCGTCGAAATATTTTCTCCTCTCCGGGAAGATTATTTGCCGGAGAGGAAATTTTAGGGTTGATACTGCAGCTTTCTTTGGCCGCCGCGTTGTCACTTGAAAGCGAGAAGGCATGAAAAAGTGAGAAAGGAGCGTTTGATCCATGAGACAATTTTCATTGACGCCGGCCGCGGGGAAAAGACTGATCGGGAAAGCCGTTGCCAAACATCCGGAAGTGCTGACCGCGCTCAAAGGCGGGACAGTTGTGATTATCGCCGGAACGACCAATGGCTATGTCGCTGAAGAATTACTCGCGACGATAGGGCAGGCGCAGGACTTTCGCCGGGATCGTTTCTTCCGCGGGATCATTCTGCCTCCCCTCCGTCCGAAAAAAGAAGACGGCCGGCTTCCTGACGAAAGCGGGTTTCCGGGGGATGTGGTGATCCGGGAAGGTGTCTGGCAGAAAGGCAAAACCATTTTCGACGTTGCCGCGGATTTGAAAGAAGGAGATGTGATTCTGAAAGGAGCCAATGCCGTTGATCTCGAAAGACGGCGGGCGGCAATCCTGATCGGCCATCCGCAGGCGGGGACGATCGGCGCGTCGCTTCCGGCGTATTACGGTCGGCGCGTGCGTCTGATGATTCCGGTGGGCCTGGAAAAACGCATTACCGGCAATCTCGATGACCTGGCCCTCCAGATCAATGAGCCGGGCGTTCATGGTCCGAGGCTGCTGCCCGTGCCCGGCGAAATCATCACGGAACTGGATGCCATTGCCCTGCTCACGGGAGCCAAAGCGCAGTTGATTTCCGCGGGCGGCGTAGCCGGTGCGGAAGGCAGTGTCTGGCTGGCCGTAAGCGGGGAACCGGTACAGGAAAACGGCGCGATGGCTTTACTGCAGTCGGTGGCCGGGGAAGCGGCGTTTGAGCTATAAGGAATATGGAAACGGTCCGCACATCAGAGAAGATGCAGCTGACATGACTATACTCAGACCGCCGGGTTGCTCTGATCACAAGCACTCTGTTTAGTCAGACGAAGATGAAAACGAAGAAGAAAATACACAATGTAAGCGAACCGGCGGATGTCGTTCATTCCTGGGAGTATCGCGTCGATGCTCGGGGCCGGTTGTCTTATGTTTCTCCTTTTTGGCAGAGTGTCACAGGAATTCGTGCAGAAGATATCCTGAAAGACCCTTTAACCATTTCAAAAAATATTCATCCTGACGACCTTTCTATCTATCAAGCGCACATCAGCGATTTTTACGAAAAAAGACTGCCCGGTGAAATGGAGTATCGCCTTATTCTGCCGGATGGCGCTATTCGTTGGATCAGTCATGCCTGCGAGCCGTATTTCGACGAAAAAGGTCGATATGCGGGCACGAAAGGAAGAAATTGGGATATCACCGACCGGAAAGACATTGAACACGTCATCAAAGTGCAGAGGGATTTGGGAATGGCTCTGGATGAAGCCAAGTCCCTGGATGATTCTCTGCAATTATGTCTGAAAGCGGCCATCGATGTGTCCGGATTGGATGCGGGAGGCATTTACATCCTGGATCGGGCCAGCGGCAACGTGAATCTGGTTTCTTATCAGGGCATCTCCGCCGAGTTTATCAAAACCAACTGTGTGTCGCCGGCCCAATCCCCAAGAACGGCGATGGTGCTCGCGGGCGGCAAGCCGGTTTATTTCAACACGCAGGACATCAGCAATTTGGGCGGAGAGGACCTCATACGGGAAAATTTGCGATCGATCGCAATCGTACCCTTCAGCGATCAGGGCCGAGTCATCGGTTGCCTCAACGTTGCATCGCGGGTTCATCCGGAGATCTCCGCTCCCAGCCGCTATTCGCTGGAGTCGATTGCGCGGCAGATCGGTGCGGCCGTTGCCCGTGCTCAGGCTGAACAGAGCCTGCGGGCGAGCGAGGAAAAATACCGGAATATTTTTGAGAATGCAGTGGAAGGCATATTTCAAACGACGCCGGAAGGCCGGATCCTGAACGTCAATCAAGCGATGTCTAAGCTCTTCGGTTATGACTCTCCGGCGGACATGATGCGCAGCGTAGGAAATGTTCAGGAAATTTACGCAAACTACGAAGACAGAAATGTCTTTCGCCGGGAAATCGAATCGACGGGGATTGTGCAAAAATTTGAAGTTCCTTGCGTTCGTAAAGATGGGACGAAAATCTTAATTGCCGTCAGCGCCCGGGCCGTCAAAGACAGCGACGGCCGGATTATTTGTTATGACGGATTCTACGAGGACATCACTGCAAGAAAAAAAATGGAAGACGAT
Organism: Deltaproteobacteria bacterium; assembly: GCA_036528635.1. Lineage (GTDB taxonomy): Bacteria > Desulfobacterota > Syntrophia > Syntrophales > Smithellaceae > UBA8904. The sequence goes on along the minus strand of JAIGNE010000017.1, from coordinate 16,179 downwards.
CTTCGCGAAAGTGAAGAGCAGTTACGGGCCATGTTCGAGATGGCTTCCATCGGCATGGCGCAGGCTGATGTGGAAACGGGCCGCTGGCTGCGCGTCAACCAGAAGATGTGTGAAATTAGCGGTTACTCCGCAGATGAAATGCTTGCGCTGCGCGTCCCGGAAATTACGCATCCGGAAGATCGTGTTTTGGACTGGGAACTATTTCAGAGCGTTGTGAGCGGCAAGTTACCCAGTTACAGGCTGGAAAAACGCTACATTCGCAAAGATGGTTCGATCGTATGGGTCAATGTGAACATGACGGTCGTCCGCGATTCTGCCGGTCGACCCATACGCACTGTCGCCACCATTGAGGATATCACCGGGCGCAAGCGAGCGGAAGCAGAACTGGAGCGATCCCGCGATTTCATTGAAAACGTTGAAGATGCCTGTCTTGAAATGGATCTTGCGGGCAACGTCACTTTTTGCAATCCGTCATTCCTTAAATCGACAGGATACACCGGTGATGAATATGCGGCCTTGTCCCGCTGGGACCGGCATCCAACGCGCGAAGAAGCCAAACGCGTATTTAAGATATATGATGATGTCTATCGAACCGGTATCCCGGTGAGAAGTGTGGAATACAAAAGCTTGCACAAGAACGGCAGCACGACGTTTTCAGAAGTATCCATATCACTGGTTCGGGATAAATCGGGGAAGCCTGTCGGCTTTCGAGTCGTGGGTCGGGACATCACCGACCGCAAGCGGGCCGAGGAGGCTCTGCGGGAAAGTGAAGAGAAGTTCCGGGTGCTGGTCGACTCCACGCCTACGGCAGTGGCACTGTATCAGGAGGACCGTTGGATTTACGTCAATAAGGCCGCCGAAATCATCTGCGGATATACGCAGGAAGAACTCCAGTCGATGAATTTCTGGGATATTGTTCACCCTGATTTCAGACAGATCATTCGGGAAGAGGGCAAAAAACGTCAACGCGGAGAAACAGTAAAAAATCGCTATGAATTTAAAATCACGACAAAAGATGGCCGGGAAAAATGGGTGGACCTCTCGGGATCATCGATGATGCTGCAGGGAAGAGTTGCCGGCGTTATTTCCGTGCGTGACATTACCGAACGCAAGAAGGCCGAGGAAGAACTAAGAGAAGCGCACAGGCGTCTGGATGAAATTATCGAGTACCTGCCGGATGCGACGCTTGTCATTGACATGGATGGAAAGGTCATTGCCTGGAACAAGGCGATTGAACAAATGACGGGGATCAAAGCGCGAGACATGCTGGGCAAAGGCAACTATGAATATGCCCTGCCTTTTTACGGTGAGCGAAGGCCCATTTTGATTGACCTTGTCCTTAGACCCCAGGAAGAAGGTGAGGCAAAATACGTCCGCACGGAAAGAAGGGATAGGGTTCTGGAGGGGGAAGCCTATATGCCTGCCCTTGGCGGCGGTGAGGCTTATTTGTTCGTGAAAGCAAGCGCACTGAGGGATTCGAAGGGCAATATTGTCGGTGCGATCGAATCCATACGGGATATCACCGATCGCCGACGCCTGGAATCCCAGCTTCGGCAGGCCCAGAAAATGGAGGCTATCGGTACTCTGGCCGGCGGCATAGCCCATGACTTCAATAACATCCTGGCCTCCATGATGGGATTCACGGAAATGGCCACGCGGGAAACCAGGCGTGCTGTCCGGAACGACTATCTTGATCAGGTGCTGAAAGCGTGTGAACGGGCAAAAAATCTCGTCGATCAGATCCTCGCCTTCAGCCGCCAGCGGGAGCAGGAACGAAGGCCGGTGGACATCAGGCTGGTCCTGAAGGAGGCGCTGGGTTTGCTCAGAGCCACCCTGCCGAGCACCATTGAAATGAAGCCGGATATTACGGGGGAGGAGATGCCTGTTCTGGCGGATCCGACGGAGATTCATCAGATCATCATGAATTTATGCACCAATGCAGCGCATGCCATGCGCGAAGCGGGCGGCATGCTGACGATCCGGCTGTCCGGCATTGAGATTCTTCATCCGGCGGATTCCCCGAATCCTGATTTGCGGCTCGGCGCTTATGCGCAATTGACCGTCGGGGATACCGGCCACGGGATAGACGCTGCCATCAAAGATAAAATCTTTGACCCCTTCTTCACGACCAAGAAAGATAGAGAAGGGACCGGTCTGGGGCTGTCCGTTGTTTACGGGATCGTGAAGAATGCCGGTGGTGCCATCGCCATTCAAAGCGCCGCGGGATGCGGCACGACTTTTACCGTCTATCTGCCTTGCGCCTCTTTTGCAGCCGGAGGCAAAGAAAATCATCAGCAGAATATGGATCTGCGGGGTCAGGAAAGGATCCTTTTTGTGGATGATGAAGAGTTGATTGTGAAAATGGCGAAAATCTTCTTTGAATCATTAGGCTATTCCATAACAGCCGTGACTTCCAGCCTGGAGGCGTTGCAGCTGTTTCAGGACCATCCGGGCGGATTTGACCTGGTGGTCACGGACATGACGATGCCGCGGATGACCGGCGCGGAGCTCAGCTCCGCCATCCTCAAGATTCGTCCGGAACTGCCGATAATCTTATGTACCGGGTACAGCAATGCCATCAATACGGAAACCGCCCAAAAACTGAATATTCGTGCGTTGCTCATGAAGCCTGTTTCTCTGAATGAAATGGGTCTGGTCGTCAGGAAGGTATTGGACACGGGATAGCCGCGTGAAAAAGTTATGGCCAGAATATTAATTATTGACGACGATGACATGTTTTGCAGGCTGTTGTCCGCCTCTTTCAAGGGAGACGGCTATGACGTCAGTTGCGCCTATACTCTGGAATCAGGTTTACGCCTCGTCGCAAATGACTCTTTTGACATTGTTTTTCTGGATGTTCGTCTGCCGGACGGCAATGGTCTGGATAAATTGTCGGAAATTCGTGATGCCTCATCTCAGCCGGAAGTGATCATCCTGACGGGCGCAGGGACGGCCAATGGCGCGGAGCTGGCCATAAAATGCGGCGCCTGGGATTATATTCAGAAGCCTTCTTCGATCAGCTCCATGATGCTCACGCTGATCCGGGCTCTGCAATACCGCGAAGAGAAATTAAAGAAAAAGCCGTCCGCCGTCTTAAAAATGGATGGCATCGTCGGCGGAAGCTCCAGAATGAAAGCCTGCCACGGTTTAGTGTCCGAGGCGTCATCCTGTGACGCCAATGTTTTAATAACCGGTGAAACGGGCACCGGTAAGGAACTCTTTGCGAAGGCCATTCATGAAAACAGTTCTCGCGCCGGCGGCAGCTTTGTGGTGGTCGATTGTGCCGCGCTCACGCAGAGCCTGACCGAAAGCGCCCTTTTCGGCTATGAGAAGGGGGCTTTCACCGGCGCTGATCAGCGTCGCGAAGGACTGATCAGGAGCGCCCACGGCGGGACCCTTTTTTTAGATGAAATCGGCGAACTTCCGCTGCCCATCCAAAAAAGTTTTCTCAGGGTGCTGCAGGAGCACCGGTTTCGCCCTCTGGGCGGAGCCAGGGAAACAGAGAGCGATTTTCGCCTCGTTGCCGCAACGAACCGCGACCTCGATCTCATGGTCAGGACCGGTCAATTCCGTAAAGACCTGCTGTTCAGGATCCGCGCAATCACGCTGGAAGTGCCGCCCCTGCGGGAACACAGCGATGACCTCATTGAAATCGCCGTCTACCATGCCGCACGGATTTGCAGGCGCAACCGGATCGAACCCAAAAAACTTTCACCGGACTTTCAGGAAGCCCTGCTTTCTTATGCCTGGCCGGGCAATGTCCGGGAACTGGTTAACGCCATTGAACGGGCCATTGCTGCGGCCCTGTCCGCACCGACTCTCTTCCGCAAGCATCTGCCCAGCGGCATCCGCGTCAAACTGGCGCAAAGCAAAACGGATGAAAATACGTCGGATCATCATGAAACAGCCGCCGTTGTTTCAGCGCCTTTCCCGACCATGAAAGAGCTGCGGGCTTCCGCCTATGCGCAGATTGAAAAAAAATATCTGACGGATCTGATGAAGCATACCCAGGGCGATATTGAACAGGCCCGACGGATCGCCGATCTCAGCCGCACCCGGTTTTACGAGAAGTTGAGAACTTACAGGATATCAACCGGTCTGTGATCCGATCAGCATATATCCATTCCCTTGCCATGATGATGTCATCGTTTTCGGATGTTCGACCCTTGTTTGAGAAGAGTGGAAAGGTGTCCTGAAAAACGGCACAAAATCCCGTTTTTCAGTACAAATCCTGTTTTCCCGTATCAAATCATTTCCCCTGGCCGTTCATCCGGCTGCCCTATCCATAAGAAATCAGAACGCATTTTCCGTCAAGTCTCCATTGGCACACTTGTTGATACACAGATGACAGCAGTGAAAGGCAGTCATTGAAAAACAGAAAGAGAACGATGCCAGTGGGGCTCATACTATATTTACCGGAAGAAGCAGGGCTTGGCGAAAAATTGCTGTCGATTATCCAATCAGCCGTGCCGGGGCACAAAATCGAAAGATGCCATTCGATTGAGGAGCTGACCGGGCGGCTGCATCAGCCGATTTGCGACGTTGGTATTTGCGTGCTCTATGCGGCCTCAAGGGCTGATCTGATGGAGATGATCTATTTGAGTGACATGCTCGGGGAGTTGCGCGTGGTTCTGGTGCTGCCGGATAATCAGCCGGAAATGCTGGAGAAGGCGCACCGGTTGAGACCGCGTTTTATTGTGTCGACGGCCAGCGATCTTCAACACCTGGAGGGGGTTTTAAGAAAATTGATAGATATATACGAAAAGACGCACAGTGCATAAGCGTCAATAATTTATTGTGCAGGATAATGGAGGTAATATGAGTAAGCGTTCTTTAAAGTTCAAAATGATTGCTATAGGTGTGCTGGCTGTGCTGGTGCCACTGATAGTAGTTGGCGGATTTTCAATTTACAGGTCGATGAATGCGCTGGAAGATGTGTCGAAATCGCAGTCGATGGAAGTGGCCAAGGGGCTGGCTCATATGGCCAATCTTGCCGTTCAGGAGGAAATGAAAATTATCACTCAGGCGGCGCAGCGGGATGTCGTCATTGCCACTGCCGCCAATCCGACGGACGAGGCGGTTTTGAATAAAGTCGCCGAAGAACTCAAAGCGATGGTGGAGAAAAGCGGCAATGATTACGAAATTATTTTTATTACTGATATCGACGGAAAAGTGATCACCGGCAGTCGAGGTCTTGCCAATAAAGGGCTGGATCTTTCCGGAAGAGATTATTTCCGGGAGGCCAAGGGCGGAAAAACAGCCGTCGGTTCCGTCGTCAAATCGAAAGCCACCGGAAATACGGTTTTAACGTTTGCCGCTCCCATCTATTCGAATGCTAATCAGATTATTGGTGTTGCCGGTTCAACGGTAAGAATCAACTTTCTCTCGGATAAAATAGCGGCTACCAAACTGGGACAAACGGGCTACGGCTATGTTATTGACAAAACCGGTCTGCTCATTGCTCACCCGAGTAAAGAGTTGATTCTGCAAATCAACGCAACACAAACAGAAGGAATGAAAGGGTTCGCTGCCCGCATGGTTGCGGGAGAAACCGGCGTTGATCCTTATGTTTTTAAGGGCGTAAGGAAAATTGCCGGATTTGCACCGGTGCCGCTGGCGGGCTGGAGCGTCTGTGTCACTCAGGATTACAGTGAGTTTATGGCGCCGGCCTATCATTTGCTCTGGTTTATACTCATTATCGGGCTCATCTTCCTCGCGGTCACAGTTGCCGGCGTTTTTGTATTTGCGCGCGGCATAGCGACGCCGATTGGCCGGATTGCCGGTGAACTCGACAGCGCCTCCGAACAGGTGGCCGCGGCATCGTCACAGGTAGCGTCCGCCGGACAAAGCCTGGCCGAGGGCGCTTCCGAACAGGCTTCCGCGCTGGAAGAAACCTCATCGTCGCTGGAGGAGATGTCCTCCATGACGAAGCAGAATGCCGACAACGCCGCGCAGGCGAAGGCCCTGACCGGTGAAGCAAAACAAATTGTGAATAAAGTTGATGGTCAGATGCAGCACATGGTGACAGCAATTCAGGAAGTGACCAAATCCAGTGAAGAAACGGGTAAGATCATTAAGACGATCGATGAGATCGCTTTCCAGACGAATCTGCTGGCGCTCAATGCCGCGGTGGAAGCTGCCCGCGCCGGGGAAGCCGGCGCCGGTTTTGCGGTTGTGGCCGATGAGGTTCGGAATCTGGCCATGCGGGCGGCGGAGGCGGCCAAGAATACTTCCAGCCTGATTGAGAACACAATTATTACCGTGAAAAACAGCCGCGACTTGACTGAACAGACCCAGAATGCGTTTAAAGAAAATGTGGCTATTTCCAACAAGATCGGTCAGCTGATCGATGAAATTGCCGCTGCATCGGCCGAACAGGCCCAGGGCATCGGACAGATCGGCAAGGCTGTGGCGGAAATGGATAAAGTGGTTCAGAGTACGGCGGCCAATGCTGAGGAGTCGGCGTCCGCGGCGGAAGAGATGAACGCTCAGGCTGAGCAGATGAAGGGTTATGTCGATAAACTGGTTGAGATTATTGACGGCAACGGCAACGGCGCATCTGAATCCTTCTCGCATCTCAGCGGGGAAGCTCAATCGGCTGCATCCAGGCAAACGACCAAGCCGACGGTCAGAAGGTTGCTTGCGGCCGGCTCCGCCGTTTCGAAAAGAAGAGCATCCGTTCGCCCCGATGAAGTAATCCCTTTTGATAAAGAAGGCTTCCGGGATTTCTAAGGGCATTGATGGGGAGGCGGGGCCCACCCGTCTCCCATAACCGTTTTTCCAAGGAGGCATAAAGAAGATGCGGACAGCGGCACAGGAAATAGATGTGAATGTTTCCGAAATACAAACCAGCCGGGAAGGGAAATACCTGACCTTCTCTTTGGCCGGGGAGGAATATGGGATCGGAATTTTGAAGGTAAAAGAAATCATCGGTCTGATGCCGATAACGCCGGTGCCTAAAACACCGGAGCACATCAAAGGTGTGATCAATTTACGGGGTAAGGTGATCCCCGTGGTGGATCTGCGTCTGAAATTCGGTATGGTGCGCGGAGAATCTACGGACCGAACCTGTATCATCGTGGTCGAGATTTCTTCCGAAGGCAATAAAATTGCGATGGGGATCGTGGTGGATTCTGTATCGGAAGTGTTGAACGTCAAGTCGGCGGAAATCGAAGATACGCCGAACTTCGGCTCGAAGCTGGATACCAATTATATCCTCGGTATGGCCAAGTCCGGCCAGGGCGTGAAGATCCTTCTGGACATTGACAGAGTAATGAACAGGGACGATATCGGCCATCTGGATGCCGGGGCCTGTTAATAAAGGAAGCAGGCAGCGGCTTTTGCCGCTGCCGGTCCGATCTGCAAAGCGCATACAGAGATCACGCTTACGTTAATATTGCGTCCCGGCAGCTTTGCCGGCTGCGGCGATCGCCTGATGCGCCAGATCGATGGACTGCCCGAGCGTGTTCAGCGTCTGATCGGGATTATGAAAACCCATCGAATTTTCCGCGGCGATAAAATCCCAGAACCACTGGGCGTTGCGGATCAGTTCCCGCGCCTTATTCAGCTCCGTTTGATTCACTTTAGGCGCCTTGCCCGCTTTTCCCAGCACGTCGTGAGCCCGGGCGATCGTCTGCCCCGCGATCCGCTGCAATTGAAAGACATTGTTTTGCGTCGTTTTGACCCGTTCCAGCAGCCACTGTTCATCCTGGGCATGACAGGTCCGGCAGGACGCCTGAACATGTTTCATCGGACTCGTCACCCAGTGCGACGAGTATTTGCGGCCCGCCTCCCGCAGGTAGGGCATATGGCAATCCGCGCAGGCGACGCCGGATTGGGCGTGCACGCCGCCGCTGGCCAGTTCATAATCAGGATGCTGCGCTTTGAGCATTTTGGCCTGCGAGTCGGGATGCACCCAGTCGGATTCAAAGCCGGACGGAATGCTTTGGTAATAGGCATACATGTCCTGGGGTTTCAGTCCCTTGTCCCAGGGGAAAACCACGCGCTTCGTTTCCGGTTCAAAGTAGTACTCCGCGTGACACTGCCCGCAGACGTAGCTGCGCATATCTTTGCGGGTCGCTTTTGCAATGTCGATGCCCCTCCTGCCCATTGCTTCGATGAAGGCCGGGTTGATGACGCGCAGCTTCATGGTTTTCGGGTCGTGACAATTGGCGCAGACGATGGGATGCTTGATCCTCGGCAGCAATTCGGTAAGCGGCGTCCTGGCGTAATTCCAGCCCAGGTCTTTGTAAATATCGCGCAGATTGGCTGTTTTGCAGGTCATGCAAGAGCCGGGCGTCGCAGGCCCGATGCGCTTGGTTTCTTTCAAATCATCCATCGCATAAGGATGCCCGCGGTCTTCCGTATAATCCTTGCTGAAGGCCATGCCCTTGAAGTTTGTCAGAATCTCCGGCTCTTTGACGGATTTTTGTTCTTTGACGGAGCCGCCGAATCCGGTGGGCGACGGCGCCATTTCCTTGTTCTTCAAGTAGCTTTGATATTCCAGAGGGTAATGCTCGCCCCACACGGCCGGATCGTACTCGGTGTCGGGAATGGCGGCCAGTTTAACCGCGGCGTCCGGCGCCAGAAAAAACACGCGAACCAGAATGGCGATGAGCAGGATGAGGACAATGCCCAGCAGGACTTTTAATAAAATATTATTACCTTTCAACATGAACTCCTCCATTGTCTTGTCCTCTGCCGTGCACCAGGAAACGGTGACACATGAGACAATCAGCGCCGCCCTCAGCCATCGGCGTATTCATAATGGTTGACGCATGACAGCGAACGCAGTTCCCGGTGACAATTTGACGGCCATGGGCGGAAAGGCCGATGCCCGCCGGATAATCGCGCGCCGTTTCGTGAATCAGGTCATTGATGCCGGCGCGGGTTTTATAAACGACTTTGCCGACAATATGCGTGTCGGGCAGATGACATTCGGTGCAGGAAAATTGCTGATGATTGGATGCGCTCCATTGATGGTGCACGGGCTTCATGCTGTGGCAGGAGCCGCAGAACCTCGCATCGCCGGATTGATGATAGGCGAGAACGGCCGCGGCCATCACCGCGGTGCCGATGATCAGACCGGCAATGATCATTCTGATACGGGTTGGTTTGGTCGCGCGCTCAAGAAGCATATTGACTTTCCTTGTGCTATATTTCCGTGAGTTTGACGTTTGTTCAATGCTTTTGACTTGGGGGAATTTTAAATGCAAATCCAGGGCAAGTCAATGGGAAAAATTGAACATGGGAAAAATTGAATCAGGCGGGAAACTCTTTCAGAAAAAAGCTTTCCGCGTCATACGTGCCGATCAGGATAAGTTCATCGTCTTTGCCTATCTGGAGACTCGGTTCGGGGTTAATGGATGTTTCCCCTTTTTGCTGAACGGCGACCACAGTGCATCCCGTTTTCTCCCGAATGCCTGATTGAAGCAGGGTTTTCCCTGCAAGGGACCTGGGCGCCTGCAGGTGAAAGAAATTCAATCCTTCCGCCAGAAGCAGCATTTCTTCGTTCATGAGAAAATTGAAAATGGCGTTGGCTCCGAGCGACGCGTAGGACATGACAAAATCAGCGCCGGCACGGTGCAGGGTGGAGACATTGCGGTCCTCGCTGGCCCGGCTGAGTATCTGCATGTCCGGCCTCAGGCTTCTGAGATACTTGGTTAGATAAATGTTGGTGGCATCATCATGAGACGTAATGAGGGCGGCGGGCGCTTTTTCAAACCAGGCTTTCTCCAGGGTATGAATGTCCGCCGCGTCTCCATAAACAAAATGAGAATCTTCTTCGCTTCGCTTACGGGACCTTTCAATGATGAGATAGGGAATATCCGCCTGCTCAAATCTGGCGGCGATTGCGTGGCCGACACGGCCGCCGCCGACGATGATCACCGGATCACCCGCTACTTTGCATATTTGATAGAAGGCATAAACTTCGTCATAGCTCTCGACGGAAGCCTCCGTTCCGGCAAAAACAAGAACGCTGGTGCGGTCGATGAGCGTGTCGGGCTTGGGAATGATGAACTTGCCCCTCTCCCAGATGCCCACCACCGTCAACCCGAAAGACTCGCGAATCTTGCTTTGGACGAGTGTTTGTCCGACCAGGGGCGTCCCGATGACCGGCGCCTGGGCTATGACGAGCTGCTCGTAACGGCCGATGATTTTGGATTTGCAGTCGCCCGCGATGGTCCAGTCGGCAAGCGATCCGCCCAGCAGATCGTAAAGCTGCAGAACGCGGGAGCTTCCGGCCAGCTGCAGGATGTCGACGGAATGCGGCGACTCCGCCGTCGTGACGATGGGCAGATGCTCCAGATCCTCCCGAATGGTCAGCGTGATGTTGGTGTTCATCTGGTCGCTGTTTGTGGCCACCACCAGCGCGGCATTCTGAGCGCGAAGTTTTGAATAGGTTTGGGGGTCATCAATATTGCCGATGGCCACCCGGATGTTCCGGTCATAGAGCTCCAGCGCCCGGGCGAGCTCATCAACCAGAACGACGTAATCTTTTTTGTAGTTGGTCAGTTTTTCAATCAGGGAAGATGTTACCGGATCGTAGTTGGTGATAATGACATGGTTGCGGGTGTCCGTCGGCAGCTCGCGCGGGGCGCGGCTCCGCGCCTGCGCTTCCATCCAGGGGGCGAAGAAGAACTTGATGAAAACAAAGGGAAGGAGGATCAAAAGCAAAATGACGCCGGACAGCAGCACTAAAACGGAAAAAGCCCGTCCGATATCGCTGGCAAAGGTAATGTCGCCAAATCCCAGAGTGGACATGACCACCATCGTCCAGTAAAAACCCGTAATCCAGGAATGTTCCTGCCCCTCCAGCGCCATGATATAATGAAAGAGGATGCTGTAGAGCGTGATGAGCGCGATGATGACCAGCAGGTACTTTACCAGCAGGCTGATGTTGGCTTTAAGAATCTTGCTTCCTGATAATGAGCTGACAATAGCCGGCATGAATTTCATAAGAGAGACACCTGGATAAAGATATTATAGGCAGGACGACGCCAAACCTGTTAACGGCAATGGTATAGAATGGAGCGCCGGGCTGTCAATTGAATTATTTCCTGTTTTGGTTCGGAGCCGCCGCTAATCCGTGATGACATTTTTGATCGCTTCTTCGATGTCCGGATAGCGAAAGGAGAAGCCGGCATCCAGCAGGCGGCGGGGAATCACGCGCTGACCTTTGAGCAATACGGAGCCAAACTCCCCGAGAATCAATTGGATCATGAAGCCCGGCGCGGGCAGAAATGAGGGGCGGTGTAAAACCCTGCCGATGGCGCTGCCCAGTTCCCTGTTGCGGACGGGCCGGGGTGAACAAAGATTTACCGCGCCGGCTATATCCGTATGCTTAAGCAGAAAGATAAATGCTTCGGCCAGATCCTTCATATGGACCCAGGAAAACCACTGGCGGCCGCTGCCCAGAGGCCCGCCCAGATAATATTTGAAAAGCGGGATCATCTGGCCCATTGCGCCGCCGTTTTTGCCCAGGACAATGCCGAAGCGGGTGATGACCACTCGTGCGCCTTTGTTTCGGGCGAGGCCGGCTTCCTGCTCCCAGGCGAAAGCCAGCCTCGCGAGAAAATCATCGCCGGGAGGATCGGATTCCGTCAGTTCCTCGTCTTCATGAAATCCGTAATACCCCACCGCGGAGGTGCTGAAAAAAGTGAGGTGACTTGAATCGTCCGGCAGGGCTTCGACCAGATGCCGGGTCGTTTCGATCCGGCTGGAAAGCAGGATTTTCTTCTGCGCCGCCGTCCAGCGGCTGAAGATGGAAGCCCCGGCCAGGTTGATAACGACGTCATGCCCGCGAACGGCATCCTGCCATTTCCCCCGGAGGTTCGGATTGCCGATCAGATACGTAAGGCCCGGCATCTTTAATTCAGTGCCGGTTGGCGCCTGCGTCAGAATCGTCACCGCGTGGCCTTCTGCAATGAGCCTTTTGGTCAAATAGGTTCCGACAAAACCGGTGCCGCCGGTCATGAAAATTTTCATAAGTCAGATCTCCCTGCGCACTTGCGAATAAGCTGCCCGGGGCCTCACGCCGCGCCGTCCTCAGGATGCGAGCTCTGTGCGGGTGCGGCTGTTAAAAGTATTGCTTCATAAACCTTGCCGCTGTGAAAAAATAGAGCGCCGATCTTTATTGGCCGTCGCCGATCAGGGGCAACACTTTGTCCAGATGGAAATAGATCAGAAACTTGGAGCCGCTCTTGTATTTACCTTCCCCTTCAGGATATTTCTTCCGGCGGATTTCATCAATCAGCGGACTGTCTTTTTCCTCGCGTACTTTGGTGATATAGAGCCTGCGGCCTTCATAATGCCCCGCTTCCTTGAAGATATAGACGGCATGAGGGTTTACCTGCAGATTGGCGTGGGTCAGTTTATCGGCGGCAATGAAGGCGACCGTTTCTTCGTCCATAAAGTGCGGCCTGCCGTAAATGGCCGCATCAACCTTACCGCTTTGATCGGCAGTGGAAAGAACGCCGAATCCATCCGCTTTGTCAAAATATTCGCTAAGCTTCATGTTTTCCCCCCTGTTTGGATCTGTTTTTGATAAGTTAAGATCTGCCTGTCCGAATGTAAAGACAGCTATACCATTAATTAAATTGAATGACAGCTTTAAAGACATCCGTTTTTAAAAAAGTCCGGTTCATAAATTTCTCGAAATTTTTAAATAAAACAATTAAAATGCGGGTCAATTAAATTTAAAGCATCCATAAGATTGATGATCGTTTGCCGGGACATAATCGCCTGTTCCCGGTTATGTCATTAAATTAGCAGCATCCAGCGATGAGGTCATCATGTCTGCCTGCGGGAGGTGAGCTATGGTTCCGGATAGCGGCGATGTACAAAAGGGTTTGACCATCCAGACACTGCGCAAGGAGTTGTCCCCTTATGCGCATGCGGACCCCGGCAAGTCGATCCTGCAGCTCGTCGATACGTTCATCCCTTACCTGGTGCTTTGGGCGGTGCTCATCCATCTGGTGAACCGGGGTTATCCGGCATACCTCATTGTGGCGTTGATGATTCCGGCCTCTTTGCTTCTGGTGCGGATTTTCATCCTTTTTCATGATTGCACGCATGCCTCATTTTTCAGATCGCACCGCGCCAATACCATTCTGGGTTACATCTGCGGCATCCTGACTTTTACGCCCTTTCATTACTGGCAGCACAATCACCTTGTGCATCACGGCAGTTACGCAGACCTCAATCGCCGGGGCGTGGGGGACATCTGGACATTGACAGTTGAGGAATACCGGTCCGCATCCGGGAGGCGGCAACTGGGCTACAGGCTCTACCGGAATCCGCTGGTGTTTCTCGGTGTCGGTCCGGGTTACTTCTTTTTATTTACCCAGCGATTGCTCCACCAATGGAAAGGCAAGGATGAGCGCTTCAGCATTCTGTTTACGAATCTGGCCATTGTCGTCGTTCTTTTGGCGGCCAGCCTGACAATGGGTTTGAAAACCTATCTGATCATCCAGGTGCCGATCATGCTGCTGTCCGGCGCTATTGGCGTCTGGCTGTTTTATGTTCAGCATCAGTTTGAGGGCGTGTACTGGTCGCGCCATGAAAATTGGGACCCGGTCAAGGCGGCCCTGAACGGAAGCTCGTATTACAAACTGCCCAAAGTGCTGCAGTGGTTCACGGGTAATATCGGTTTGCACCATGTCCACCATGTTCTCCCCCGGATCCCGAATTATCAGCTGCAGGAATGCCATGATCATACACCGGTTCTGCAAACCGTCCGGCCGCTCGGCATCGCCAGGAGTCTCAAGTCGCTATGGCTGAATCTGTGGGATGAAAAAGAACAGAAGCTGGTCAGCTTTCGTTCCTTGAAAAAGGTCAATACCCGATAAAAGCGGTAGAGGCGTTGCCCCAGAAAATACATTTGGTATTCAATTGACTTGGGGCATAAAAACAACTATGCGTATCTGGCCTATTGCATCCAGGCAGGAGAGTTATGCCTGTTCGAGCCTGGTTTGTTTTTGAGCGGAATCCATGAAGATATCTATCATGAATGGTGATATTTCGTTTTCCTTTCTCGATTTTCTGAAAATTCCCCTCAAATTTATTTAGCGCCAATCATCGATAGAAAGAGGTGCCCTTAGTGAAAACGATTGTGGAGCAATTAGATCCTATCTTCAAACCTAAATCGATCGCCGTGATCGGAGCGTCCAATAGCCCTGCTAAATGGGGGTTCCGAATGCTAAACCGTCCCTTGCGGACGGGATATCGGGGGGCTATTTACCCGGTCAACAACAAGGAAGAGAAGATGGGCGATTTGCCCGTTTACAGAAGCGTTCTGGATATTCCGGAAAGGGTTGATCTGGCGATCATCACCGTACCTGCTGCGCAAGTTCCGGAGGTCATGAAGGAGTGCGTGAAGAAGGGTGTTAAGGGAGTTGTGTTGATCACCGCCGGTTTTGCCGAGGTCGGACCGGAAGGAAAAATCCTGGAAGAGAAGGTGGTCAATATCGCCCGGAGCGGGGGCACGCGTTTTGTGGGGCCCAACAGCATGGGGATATGGAGCAGGGCGGGAATGCTGAGTCTGTCTTTCGATAAAGCGCCCCAGGCCGGTCCCATTGCCTTTGTCTCCCAGAGCGGGACATTCGGCGTTTCTCTTTCGGAGATTGCCGTCACAAAGGGATATGGACTGAGTAAATTCATCAGCATCGGGAATCAGGCGGATCTCGATGCGGCCGATTACCTGGAATATCTTGCCTCCGATGAGGAGACGAAGGTCATCGTGTTCTACATCGAAGGTTTTAAAAACGGAAAACGGTTCATGGATCTGGCCCGGGACGTGGTGAAGAAAAAGCCTATCGTGATCTATAAGGCGGGACGCACGTCCGCCGGAAGCAGGGCGACACAGTCGCATACGGCCTCTCTGGCCGGCTCCGACGAGATTTTTGACGCCGTCTGCCGGCAGGCGGGCCTGATCCGGGTGCAGGAAACAATTCATGCCTTCGATGTGGCGGAGGTCCTGGCCTGTCAGCCTCTTCCTCCGGGAAGGCGGGTTGCCATTCTGGGAAGCGGAGGGCAGGGCGTGGTGACGGCCGATGCCTGCGCCTCTTTGGGACTGGAAGTGCCGGAGCTGGACGGCGACACCGTCCGCAGCCTGATGGCGGGACTGCCGCCGCACGCACCCCGGCCGAGCAATCCCGTGGATTTTGCGGGAAGCTTCCGCACCGGCATGGAAGAAGCGGCCGTGGTGGAGAAGCTTCTGCGCTGCGATTACATTGACGGTGTGATCTCCAACGTTCCCATCAATCCCGCGGCCTGGAAGGACATGTTCGGTTTTTCCGGGCTGCCGAAGCCCCTGCTCGATTTGACCAAAAAGGCCCTGGAAGGAGCGGATTATTTTTCATCCCTGCCCGCAAAATACGGCAAGCCGGTCATCACCACTCGGTTTCGGCGGGTTGCCCGGGACATGGTCATTGACATCCTGAAAGGGGCGGGAATCCCTGTCTGTGACACCCCGGAGGAAGCTGCCCGGGCGATGCATGCCCTGGTTCAGTACGCGGAAATAAGGAAAAAGGCATAATCAATACAAAAAATTGAAAATGGAGGATAATAACATGAAGCTTGAAACAGTAGATCACATCAGTTACGCCGTTACGGACATCGACAAAGTCATTGCGTCATGGACAAAGTTGTTCGGCATCGGCCCCTGGACATTCAAGGAAAATGGCGGAACCGACACGAAGGGTCGTCCCTGGAAAATAAGGATGGCCTTTGCCTACATGGGGCCGATGGAGATTGAGCTTGTTCAGTGTACGGAGGGAAAAATATTTCAATCCAGGTTTATCGACAAGTGGGGGGAGGGCGTCCATCATCTCGGGTTTTTTGTCGATGATGTCGATGCGGAGGTGGCCAAAATCGTCAAAGAGGGCGCCAACCTGCTGATCCATGATCCGGGGAAATTCGCTTACGTGGACGCCGGCGGACCGGGCGGCGCAATCTTTGAACTGATGCAGAAAAGACGTTAACAGGGCCCGGGCGCGGGTTTTCGGTTAAATCATCAAGGAAGGGGCTGCGGAATTTTCGCAGCCCCTTCTTGTTGTGCGCCCGGCAGGGCGCACAGACTTGGTGGTGCAAGTCCACTACTCACCCGGCAAGGGGAAGAGTTAGCCGAACGGCAAGGGTGTCGCGGGTGACTGCGAATCTGGAGGAAGCCGAAGGCAA